>CAWBNB010000006.1:0-182397 GCA_963789885.1 uncultured beta proteobacterium
ACTTGCCGTCGTAGTTCTTCGGCTCCCACACCTGGCCGCCGGTCAGCGCGGCGTCCACGACGACGGGCGCGTCGTTGACGATCGTCGCCGCCGGTGAATCCCTTCTCGAGCGCGGCCGAGTAGATGAAGGGTTTGAACGACGAGCCCGGCTGGCGCCACGCCTGGGTGACGTGGTTGTACTTGTTGCGGGAGAAATCGAAACCGCCCACGAGCGCCTGCACCGCGCCGGTCTGGGGATCCAGCGCGACGAACGCCGCCTCGACGTCGGGGAGCTGGAGGATCTGCCAGCCGAGCTTCTCGTCCTTCTGGATGCGGATGACCGCGCCGCGACGGATGCGGCGGTTCGGGGGCGTCTTCTCGGCGAGCGACGACGCCGCGAAGCGCAAGCCGGCTTCGGCGATCGTCACGATCTCGCCGCCGCGGCGGTAGGCCTTGACCTCCTTCGGGCCCGCCTCGAGCACTACCGCCGCGAGCAGATCCTCGCTGTCGGGGAACTCCTGCAAGACCTCCTCCAGCGGCTCCTCGGCGCGCGTCCTTGGGCAGGTCTACGTAGCCCTCGGACCCCGATAGCCGTGCCGGCGGTCGTACTCGAGCACGCCGCGCCGCAGCGATTGATACGCCGCCTCCTGGTCGCGCTTCGTGATCGTCGTGTAGACGCGGAACCCGTGGCGTATACACGTCGTCCGGGTAGCGCTCGTAGAGGACCTGCCGGACCATCTCGGCGACGTGCTCGGCGTGCACGGCGAAGCCATCGATGTCGCGGCGCACGACCAACGGTTCCTTCTGCGCCGCAGCGAACTGCGCGTCGTTGAGGTACTCGAGTTCGTGCATCCGGCGCAGAACGTACAGCTGCCGCTGTTTCGCGCGCTTCGGGTTCACGACGGGGTTGAAGCTCGACGGCGCCTTGGGCAATCCGGCCAGCATCGCCGCCTCGGCCGCGGTCACGTCGGCGAGCGGCTTGCCGAAGTAGATCTGGGACGCGGCCGCGAACCCGTATGCCCGCTGGCCGAGGTAGATCTGGTTCAGGTAGATCTCGAGGATCTGGTCCTTGGACAGGCTCGATTCGATCTTGAAGGCGAGGAGCGCCTCGTAGAGCTTGCGGGTGAGGGTTTTCTCGCTCGAGAGGAAAAAGTTGCGGGCGAGTTGCATTGTTATCGTGGCTCGCCCCCTGGCGCTTGCCTCCGGCAACGAGGTTGGAGTAGGCTGCCCTTATGACGCCGACATAATCGACGCCCTGGTGCTGGTAGAAGCGCTCGTCCTCGGCGGCGAGCACCGCCTGCTTCAGTACCGGGGGCACCTCGGCGATGCGGACCACCGCGCGGCGCTCCTCGCCGAACTCCCCGATCAGGGCCCCGTCGGCGGTGTAAACGCGCAACGGGATCTTCGGCTGGTAGTCGGTCAGCGCGTCAATCGGCGGGACTTTGGGGTAGGCGACCAGGAGCACGAAGGCCCCGGCGAGCGCCCCCAGGACCGCCAGCCCGGCGAGCAGGGCGACGGGGAAGGCGAACCAGCGTAACCACTTCAAAGGCGGAGTCTTTCTGGGAGTTGGTGGCGTCATTATAGGGACCCCCCTTGCCAACACAATCGTGAAAAATTGACTAGACGAGCCTTGTACTTGTTGCTAGGCTTTAAACTAAATTCTTAAGCAGGCGCCTAAACGTTCGGAACCAAAGGGGAATTTGGGGTTTCGGGGGGAGGATTCGCAGTTGCAACTCGACATTTTCAAGCCCAAAGCGCCGCCGCTCTTTGGGATGGACATCAGTTCCTCCGCCGTCAAGATGGTGGAGCTCGCCGACGCTGGCAAGGGCGCGCAGCGCGTCGAGCGCTATGCCATAGAGTCGCTCGCGAAGGATTCGGTTCTCGACGGCAACATCGCCAACCTCGAGTCGGTCGCCGAAGCGGTCCGCCGCGCGTGGAAGAAGCTCGGCACCCGCACCAAGAACGTCGCCATGGCGCTGCCGACGGCGGCGGTGATCACCAAGAAGATCGTCTGCCCGGCGGGCCTGCGCGAGGAAGACCTCGAGGTCCAGGTCGAGGGCGAGGCAAACCAGTACATCCCGTTCGCCCTCGACGAGGTGAACCTCGACTTCCAGGTGCTCGGACCGGCGCCCTCGGGGCCGGAGGAGGTCGAGGTCCTGATCGCCGCCTCCCGGAAGGAAAAGGTCGAGGACCGCGTCGCGGTCGCCGAGGCCGCGGGGCTCAAGGCTCTGGTCATGGACGTCGAGTCCTACGCGATGCAGACCGCCTTCGAGCTGATCCGCCAGCAGCTGCCGAGTGAGGGGCGGGACCAGAACGTCGCCGTCGTCGACCTCGGCGCGAGCATCATGAACATCACGGTCCTCCGCAACGACCAGGCGGTCTATACCCGCGAACAGGCGTTCGGCGGCAACCAGCTTACCCAGGACATCGCGCGGCACTACGGGCTCTCGAGCGAGGAGGCCGAGAACGCCAAGCGCTCCGGCGGGCTCCCCGACAGCTTCGAAGCCGAGGTGCTGCGGCCGTTCATGGAGAACGCCGCGCTGGAGATCCAGCGCGCCATGCAGTTCTTCTTCACCTCCACCCAGTTCAACGCGATCGATCACATCCTGCTCACCGGCGGGACCTCGACCCTGCCCGGGCTCGAGGACATGGTCAGCTCGCGCGTTCGCGTGAACGCCATGGTGGCGAATCCCTTCGCCAACATGTCGATCTCGCCCCGGATCCAGCTGAAGAAGCTCATCTCCGACGCGCCGGCGCTCATGATCGCCTGCGGGCTCGCGATGCGGAGGTTCGACGAATGATCCGCGTCAACCTGCTGGCGCACCGCGAGGAGCGCCGCAAACGCCAGCGCCGCCAGCTCGGGGTGATGGCAATCGTTTTCGCCGCGCTCGGCGGCGCCGTCTGGCTCGCCGTGCACGGGATCATCGCCGGGTACGTGTCCGCGCAGGCCGACCGCAACGACTTCCTCAAGAAGGAGAACGCGAAGCTCGACAAGGAGATCGAGGAGATCCGCAAGCTCCGCGACGAGATCAACGCGCTTCTCGCCCGCAAGCAGATCATCGAGGCGCTGCAGACCGACCGCGCCCGCGCGGTCGAGCTCCTCGACCAGCTGGTGCGGCAGACGCCCGACGGCGTCTACATCAAATCGGTCAAGCAGGACGGTCTGAAGGTCAACATCAGCGGCTACGCGCAGTCGAATGCGCGGGTGTCGACCCTGATGCGCAATCTGCAGAGCTCGCCGATCGTCGACATCACGCCGACCTCCCCCCAGCTCGTCGAGATCAAGGCGAGCGAGGTGAACAAGCGGCGCCTGTCGGAGTTCAACATGAACTTCAACATCAAGCGACCGGTGGTCGAAGAGCCGGGCAAGGCCGGCAAGGCCGGCAGCGCCGCGAAGAAGGGATGAGCCATGGCCGGCGTCGTTGACCAGTTCAGGAATCTCAACACCCGCGATCCGGGCAGCTGGCCGCCGCTGCCCAAGCTGCTGCTGCTCGTGGCGATCCTCGCCGGTGTGCTCGGCATCGCCTACTTCATCGACTGGCAGGGCCAGCTCGATGAGCTCGAGGCGGGCCGTCAGCAGGAGGCGAAGCTCAAGCAGGAGTACGTGGACAAGAAGCGCCAGGCGGTGAACCTCGATCTCCTCCGCGCCCAGCTGCGCGAGATCGAGACCTCCTTCGGCACGCTGCTGAAGCAGCTCCCGAACAAGTCGCAGATGGAGGCGCTGCTCGTCGACATCAACCAGGCCGGCCTCGGGCGCGGGCTCCAGTTCGAGCTCTTCCGCCCGGCCCCAAGCGAGACGACGCGCGAGTTCTACGCCGAGCTGCCGATCGCGATCAAGCTGACCGGCAACTACCACGACATGGGCGCGTTCGCGAGCGACATCGGGCAGCTGCCGCGGATCGTGACGCTGAACGACATCGCGCTCAACGTGGGCAAGGACGGCACGCTCACCATGGACACCACCGCGAAGACCTTCCGCTACCTCGACGAGGAAGAGCTCTCGGCGCAACGCTCGGCGGCGAAAGCGGCGAAGGCGGCGAAGAAATGAAGCGCCCCGTCCTGATCATTGCTGCGGCCCTGCTCGTCGCGGGCTGCGAGAGCGGCGAGCAGCAGGAGCTGAGGTCCGAGCTCACGGCCCTGACCAAGGACCTGCGCGGCAAGGTCCAGCCGCTGCCGGTCGTGAAGCCGTACGAGCCGGTGCCCTACACCGCCTACGACCTCCCCGATCCGTTCGGCCCGGCGAAGATCCAGCTGGCGGCAAAGGGCACCGGGCCGGGAACCGGGGGCGGGCTCAAGCCCGATCTCAACCGGCCGAAAGAGCCGCTCGAGGCGTACCCGCTCGAGTCGCTCCGGATGGTCGGAACGCTCGAGCGCGCCAAGCAGACGTTCGGGCTCGTGCGGGCGGACGCCGGGCTGTATCGCGTCCGGGTGGGGAACTACATGGGACAGAATTTCGGCGTGATCACGAAGATCTCGGAAGCCGAGATCACGCTGCGCGAGCTTTTCCAGGACGCCGGGGGCGACTGGGCGGAGCGCGAAAGCACCCTCCTGCTTCAGGAGGCGGACGCCAAAGAGGCGAGGAAATGATGAGACCAAACAAATACCTGACCTTCGTCGTCGCGCTTGGCGCGTGGCTCTTCGCGGGCGCCGTCTCGGCCCAGCAAAACTCGATCGAGGCGTTCAACGTCGCCACCCAGGGCGGGCGCGTGATCGTGCGGATCACGACCAAGCAGCCGCTGGCGGCACCCCCGGCGAGCTTCACGGTGACACAGCCGGCGCGGATCGCGCTCGACTTTCCGAGCACCGCGAACGGGCTCGGGCGCACGACGCAGGAGATCAACGAGGGCGAGCTGCGCGGGATGAACGTCGTGCAGGTCGGCGACCGCACGCGGATGGTGCTCAACCTGCGCAACATGGTGACCTACGAGACGCAGATCGACGGCAACACCGTGAACATCGTGCTCACACCGGTAACGGTCTCGCAGACGCGGCCGACGCCGCGGGCGGAGCGCTTCGCCGAAGGCGCGCCCGACCAGAAGCACTCGATCCGCGACATCGACTTCCGCCGCGGCCGGACCGGCGAGGGGCGCGTCGTGATCGAGCTCGCCGACGCCAGCACCGGGATCGACATCCGCCAGCAGGGCCAGCAGCTCATCGTCGACTTCCTGCGCACCGCGCTGCCGGACAACCTCCGCAAGCGCCTCGACGTCGGTGACTTCGCGACCCCGGTCTCGACGATCAGCACGTTCCAGCAGGGGGAGAACGTGCGCATGGTGATCGAGCCGAAGGGCCTGTGGGAGCACAACGCCTACCAGACCGACACGCAGTTCGTGGTCGAGGTGAAGCCGATCCAGTACGACCCCAACAAGCTCGTGCAGGGCACGCGGGGCGGCTACCGGGGCGAGAAGCTTTCGCTCAACTTCCAGAACGTGGAAGTCCGCAGCGTCCTCAACGTGATCGCCGACTTCACCGACCTGAACATCATCACGAGCGACACGGTGCAGGGGAACCTCACGCTGCGGCTCAAGGACGTTCCCTGGGACCAGGCGCTCGACATCATCCTGCAGACGCGCGGCCTCGACATGCGCAAGAACGGCAACGTGGTCTGGATCGCGCCGCGGGACGAGCTGGCGACCAAGGAGAAGCTCGAGCTCGAGGCGGCGCAGCAGATCTCGGAGCTCGAGCCGCTGCGCACCGAGACGTTCCAGCTCAACTACACGAAGGCCGCGGAGCTCGCGGTCCTGCTGCGCGGCGGCGCGCCGATCGGCGGGGGCGGGGGCGTCAACATCCCGATCCTCTCCAAGCGCGGCAGCGTCGTGTCCGATCCCCGGACCAACACGCTCTTCGTGCAGGACATCCCGTCGCGGCTCGAGACGGTACGCAAGATCATCGCCACCACCGACATCCCGGTGCGGCAGGTGATGATCGAGGCGCGGATCGTCGAGGCGACGGACAAGTTCAGCCGGACGCTCGGCGTGCGGCTCGGCTATAACAACCTCGCCAGCAACCAGCTGTTCGGCTCGAACACGAAGTGGGTCTCCGCCGGCTCGATCAACCAGGCCGCGCCGTACACCTCCCAGTTCGGCACCACCGGCGGCCTCGCGAACGTCACCGGCACCACGAACACCAGCACCGGCGTCTTGCCGATACCGGCGTTCCCGGCGGCCAACAACATCAATCTGCCGGCGACGCCCACGCCGACGGGAGCACAGGCCGGCCAGTTCTCGATCGTGCTGTTCAACAGCGCGGCCACCAAGTTCCTGAACCTCGAGATCCAGGCGCTCGAGAGCGACGGCAAGGGCAAGATCATCTCGAGCCCGCGCGTCGTCACGGCGAACCAGGTCGAGGCGCTGATCGAGCAGGGAACCGAGCTGCCGTACCAGCAGGCGACCTCGAGCGGCGCGACGAGCATCGCGTTCCGGAAGGCGACGCTCTCGCTGCGCGTCAAGCCGCAGATCACGCCCGACGGCAACGTCATCATGGACGTGGACATCAACAAGGACGCGGTGGGCGTGCAGACCACGGCGGGTTTCGCGATCGACACCAAGCACGTGAAGACCTCGGTGCTGGTGGAGAACGGCGGGACGGTGGTGATCGGCGGGATCTACACCCAGGAGGACCGGAACCAGGTGAACAAGGTGCCGTTCTTCGGCGACCTGCCGGCCGTGGGACCGCTCTTCCGCAACTACTACCGGCAGGACGACAAGACCGAGCTCCTGGTCTTCCTCACGCCGCGGATCGTCGACGACCGGCTGAGCGTCCGCTGACGGCGGATCGGACAGCGGAAGGCCGGGCACTGCCCGGCCTTTTGCTTTGTGGCCCCCGGGGGTGGACGGTCCTGCATGATGGACCGCCCGCCGCGCAAGCACCCTTGCGGCGGGCTGCCAAGAGCTCTTTCGCACGTTGCGCGCCGATGCGCCGGCAGCCCGCCCGACCAACGGCCCGCATAGAATGGCAGCATGCACGACAGCCGCAACATCTTCCTGGTCGGGCTCATGGGCGCCGGCAAGACGACGGTCGCGCGCCAGCTCGCGCGCCGGCTCGGGAAGACCTTCTACGACACCGACCACGAGATCGAGCGGCGGACCGGCGTCCGCGTGCAGGTCATCTTCGAGATCGAGGGGGAGCCGGGTTTCCGCGCGCGTGAGGCGCAAATGCTCGACAGCCTCACCGGATTGCAGGACGTCGTGCTCGGCACCGGCGGCGGCGTCGTGCTCAACGCCGACAACCGGGCCCTGCTCAAGGCCCGCGGGTTCGTGATCTACCTTCGCGCCCAGCCGCGCGACCTCTACCAGCGCACTCGCCACGACAAGTCGCGGCCGCTGCTCGCGACCGACGATCCGCTCGCGAAGCTGGAGGAGCTGCAGCGCGTGCGCGACCCGCTGTACCGCGAGGTGGCCGACCTGATCGTCGACACCGGGCGCCAGAGCGTGGGCGCGCTGGTCGACCAGCTGCTGAAGCGCCTCCCCGAGACATGCAAACTGTCCGCGTAGCGGCCGCCAGCCGCACCTACCCGATCCACATCGGCCGCGGTCTGCTCGCGCGCGCCGATCTGATCGCGGGCGCGATCCCGCAGCGGCGCGTGGCGGTCGTCACCAACGACACCGTCGCGCCGATCTATCTCGAGCGCCTGGCGGCACCGCTCGAGGCCGCGGGCGTCGCCTGCGTCCGGATCGTCGTTCCCGACGGCGAGGACCACAAGGACTGGGCGACGCTCGACCGGGTGATCGACGAGCTGCTCGCGCACCGCTGCGACCGCCACACGGCGATCGTCGCGCTCGGCGGCGGCGTGGTCGGCGACCTTGCCGGGTTCGCCGCCGCGACCTATCAGCGCGGCGTGCCGTTCGTGCAGGTGCCGACGACGCTCCTCGCGCAGGTCGATTCCTCGGTGGGCGGCAAGACCGCGATCAACCACCCGCGCGGCAAGAACATGGTCGGCGCGTTCTACCAGCCGCGGCTCGTGCTCGCCGACATGGACACGCTCGCGACGCTTCCGGAGCGGGAGTTGCGCGCGGGGCTCGCCGAGGTGATCAAGCACGGCGCGATCCGCGACGCGGCGCTTTTTGCGTGGCTCGAGGCGAACATCGAGCGGCTCGCCGCGCGCGACGCCGAGGCGCTCGCGCACGTGGTGAAGCGTTCGGTCGAGATCAAGGCCGAGATCGTTGCGCGCGACGAGCGCGAAACCGCCGAGCGCGCGCTGCTCAACTTCGGCCACACCTTCGGTCACGCGATCGAGACCGGGCTCGGCTACGGGACCTGGCTGCACGGCGAGGCGGTTGCCGCCGGCATGGTGATGGCGGCGGGGCTCTCGGTGCGCCTCGGGATGCTCGATCCGCCCTCGGCGGAGCGCCTGCGCCGCCTGATCGAGCGGGCCGGGTTGCCCGCGACCGGGCCGGAGCTTTCCACCGACCGCTACCTGGAGCTGATGTCGGTCGACAAGAAGGCCGAAGGTGGCCGCCTTCGCTTCATCTTGCTCGAGCGGCTCGGGTCGGCCGTAATTCGCGGCGACGTCGGACCCGACGCGCTGCGCGCGACGCTCGACGCCGCCGTAACCGCCTGATTTCGCGCGCTGCCGAAGGTTTGCGCGCCGGGTTTGCCGCACTGCGGTAACCGCTTGAAGCACCTAGGTATCGCAGGTATATTCCACGGTTCCCCGTGAAATAACGCCGGTTTTGACCGGTGGCGCGCGAGACGAGGTGCCAAGTGAGCCATCCTGGCCTGCCCGCCCCCCAGGGCCTCTACGACCCTGCCAACGAGCACGACGCCTGCGGCGTCGGCTTCATCGCGCACATCAAGGGCAAGAAGAGCCACGAGATCGTCCAGCAGGGCCTGCTGATCCTCAAGAACCTGACCCACCGGGGCGCGGTCGGCTATGACCCCAAGCTCTCGGACGGCTCGGGGCTGCTGATCCAGATCCCGGACAAGTTCTTCCGCGAGGAGCTCGCGCGGCAGGGCGTCACGCTGCCCCCCTTCGGCCAGTACGGCGTCGGCATGGTGTTCCTCCCGCGGGAACCGGCCTCGCGCCTCGCCTGCGAGTACGAGATCGAGCGCGCGATCAAGGACGAGGGCCAGGTGCTGCTCGGCTGGCGCGACGTGCCGGTCGACAGCTCGGACCTCGCCGCGCCGGCGCGGAAGATCGAGCCGGTCATCCGGCAGGTGTTCGTCGGGCGCGGCCCCGAGGTCACGGTCACCGACGCGCTCGAGCGCAAGCTCTACATCATCCGCAAGTCGTCCGGCCACGCCATCCAGGCGCTCAAGCTCGCCCACGGCAAGGAGTTCTACGTGCCGTCGATGTCGGCGCGCACGATCGTCTACAAGGGCATGCTGATGGCCTACCAGGTCGGGCCGTACTACAAGGACCTGCAGGACCCGCGCGTCGTGTCCGCGCTCGCGCTCGTCCACCAGCGGTTCTCGACCAACACCTTCCCGACCTGGGACCTCGCGCACCCGTTCCGGATGATCGCCCACAACGGCGAGATCAACACCGTGCGCGGCAACGTCAACTGGATCCGCGCCCGCCAGGGCGCGATCTCGAGCCCGATCCTGCGCGACGACCTTGCCAAGATCTGGCCGCTCATCTACCCCGGCCAGTCCGACTCGGCCTCGTTCGACAACGCGCTCGAGATGCTCGTGATGGGCGGCTACTCGATCGCCCACGCGGTGATGATGATGATCCCCGAGGCGTGGGAGAACAACACCGGGATGGACGCCAACCGGCGCGCGTTCTACGAGTACCACGCCGCGATGGAGGAGCCCTGGGACGGCCCGGCGTCGATCGCTTTCACCGACGGCCGCCAGATCGGCGCCACCCTCGACCGCAACGGGCTCCGCCCCTCGCGGTACATCGTCACCGACGACGACCTCGTCGTCATGGGCTCGGAGTGCGGCTGCCTGCCGATCCCCGAGGAGAAGATCGTCAAGAAGTGGCGGCTCCAGCCGGGCAAGATGTTCCTGGTCGACCTCGAGAAGGGCCGCATCATCGACGACAAGGAGCTGAAGGACACGCTCGCCTCGCAGAAGCCGTACGCCGAGTGGATCGAGCGCATCCGCGTCAAGCTCGACGACATCCCCGCGCCGGCGGAGAAGCGCGAGCCCTCGCGCGAGCGCCTGCTCGACCGCCAGCAGGCGTTCGGCTACACGCAGGAAGACGTCAAGTTCATCATGTCGCCGATGGCGATCAACGGCGAGGAGCCCGTCGGCTCGATGGGCAACGACTCGCCGCTCGCCGTGCTGTCGAGCAAGAACAAGACGCTCTACCAGTACTTCAAGCAGCTCTTCGCGCAGGTCACCAACCCCGCGATCGACCCGATCCGCGAGGAGCTGGTGATGTCGGTGGTGTCGTTCATCGGCCCGAAGCCGAACCTGCTCGGCATCGACGAGCGCAACCCCCCGCTCCGTCTCGAGGTGAGCCAGCCGGTGCTCGACTTCGATCAGATGGAGACGATCCGCCACATCGGGAAGTACACCGACGGCAAGTTCGAGAGCTTCGAGCTCGACATCACCTACCCGGTCGCCTGGGGCAAGGAGGCGATCGAGGCGCGGCTCGCGAGCCTGTGCGCGCAGGCCGAGGACGCGGTGCGCTCGGGCTACTCGATCCTCATCCTGTCCGACCGCAAGCAGGACCGCTCGCGGGTCGCGATCCCGGCGCTGCTCGCGCTCTCGGCGATCCACCAGCACCTCACGGGCAAGGGTCTGCGGACCTCGACCGGCCTGGTCGTGGAGACCGGCTCGGCGCGGGAGACGCATCACTTCGCGCTGCTCGGCGGCTACGGCGCCGAGGCCGTGCACCCCTACCTCGCGTTCGAAACGCTGCTCGATCTGAAGGGCGTCCTGCCGAGCGAGCTCGACGGCAAGAAGGCGGTCAAGAACTACATCAAGGCGATCGGCAAGGGCCTGAAGAAGGTCATGTCGAAGATGGGCGTCTCGACGTACATGTCCTACACCGGCGCCCAGCTCTTCGAGGCGGTGGGCCTCCGCAAGGGCTTCGTCGAGAAGTACTTCACCGGCACCGCCTCCAACGTCGAGGGCATCGGCGTGTTCGAGGTGGCCGAGGAGGCGATCCGCATCCACCGCGCGGCGTTCGACGAGCAGGACCCGGTGCTCAAGAGCGCGCTCGACGCCGGCGGCGAGTACGCCTGGCGCGTCCGCGGCGAGGAGCACATGTGGACGCCGGACGCGATCGCGAAGCTGCAGCACTCGACCCGCACGAACTCCTACTCGACCTACAAGGAGTACGCGGAGATCATCAACGACCAGTCGCGGCGGCACATGACGCTGCGCGGGTTGTTCACGTTCAAGTTCGACCACGCGAAACCGGTCCCGATCGAGGAGGTCGAGCCCGCGGCGGCGATCGTGAAGCGCTTCTCGACCGGCGCGATGTCGCTCGGGTCGATCTCGACCGAGGCGCACACCAACCTCGCGATCGCGATGAACCGCATCGGCGGCAAGTCGAACACCGGGGAGGGCGGCGAAGACCGCAAGCGCTACGCCCCGGTCAAGGCGGGGGAGACGCTGCAGTCGCGTCTCGGCAAGAGCAGGGTCGAGCGCGACGTCGCGCTCAAGGAGGGCGATCTCCTCAAGTCGAAGATCAAGCAGGTCGCCTCGGGGCGTTTCGGCGTGACCACCGAGTACCTCGCCTCCGCCGAGCAGCTGCAGATCAAGATCGCGCAGGGTGCGAAGCCCGGCGAGGGCGGGCAGCTGCCGGGCCGCAAGGTCTCGGAGTACATCGCCGAGCTGCGCTTTGCGACCCCCGGCGTGGAGCTGATCAGCCCGCCGCCGCATCACGACATCTACTCGATCGAGGATCTCGCGCAGCTGATCCACGACCTCAAGAACGCGAACCGGCACGCGTCGATCAGCGTGAAGCTCGTCTCCGAGATCGGCGTGGGCACGATCGCCGCCGGCGTGTCGAAGGCGAAGTCCGACCACGTCACGATCGCCGGCCACGACGGCGGCACCGGGGCGAGCCCGTGGTCGTCGATCAAGCACGCCGGGACGCCGTGGGAGCTCGGCCTCGCCGAGACCCAGCAGACGCTGGTGCTCAACCGCCTGCGCGGTCGGATCGCCGTTCAGGTCGACGGTCAGATGAAGACCGGCCGCGACGTCGCGATCGGCGCGATCCTCGGCGCCGACGAGTTCGGCTTCGCCACCGCGCCGCTGGTGGTATCGGGCTGCATCATGATGCGCAAGTGCCACCTCAACACCTGTCCGGTGGGCGTGGCCACGCAGGATCCGGTGCTGCGCCGCAAGTTCCGCGGCCAGCCCGAGCACGTCATCAACTACTTCTTCTTCGTCGCCGAGGAGCTCCGCGAGATCATGGCGAAGCTCGGGGTGCGGAAGCTCGACGAGCTCATCGGCCGCACCGATTTCCTCGACATGCGCGACGGCATCGCGCACTGGAAGGCGCGCGGACTCGATTTCTCGAAGATCTTCTACATGCCGAAGATGCCGCCCGAGGTCGCCGTCTACAACAGCGAGCGGCAGGATCACGGCCTGGAGAAGGCGCTCGACAACCGCCTGATCGAGCTCGCCGAACCGGCGCTCGAGCGCGGCGAGAAGGTCACGATCGAGATGCCGATCCGCAACATCAACCGCACGGTCGGCACGATGCTGTCGCACGAGATCGCGCGACGCTACGGTCACGACGGGCTGCCGGACGAGACGATCCACGTGCGGTTCGCGGGGTCGGCCGGGCAGAGCTTCGGCGCGTTCCTTGCGCAGGGCGTGTGGCTCGATCACATCGGCGACACCAACGACTACTGCGGCAAGGGCCTCTCCGGCGGGCGGATCAGCGTGCAGCCGAGCCCGAAGTTCCGCGGCGAGCCGACCGAGAACATCATCACCGGGAACGTCGTGCTCTACGGGGCGATCTGCGGCGAGGCGTACTTCCGCGGCGTGGCCGGCGAGCGGTTCGCCGTGCGCAACTCCGGGGCGCAGGCCGTCATCGAGGGCGTCGGCGATCACGGCTGCGAGTACATGACCGGCGGCACGGTCGTCGTCCTCGGCACCACCGGGCGCAACTTCGCTGCCGGGATGTCGGGCGGGATCGCCTACGTGCTCGACATCGACGGGCAGTTCGCGAAGCGTTGCAACCCCGCAATGGTCGATCTCGAGCCGGTGCTGACCGAGTCCGAGCAGCAGGGCAAGGTCGCGCACGATCTCTGGCACCTCGGCACGGCCGACGAGGTGATCCTCAAGGGGCTGATCGAGCGCCAGGCGAAGTACACCGACAGCGCGCGCGCGAAGGAGATCCTCGCCGACTGGTCGAAGTACCGGACGAGGTTCGTCAAGGTGTTTCCGAAGGAATACCGGCGCGCGCTCACCGAGAACGCTGCCGCGGCGCGGAAGGCGGTTGCCTGATGGGCAAGATCACGGGCTTCCTCGAGTACCAGCGCCTGCAGGAGGCGTACGAAGCGCCCGAGGCGCGCAAGCAGCACTGGCGCGAGTTCGTCGGCGCCCTCGGCGATGCGGAAGCGAAGATCCAGGGCGCGCGCTGCATGGACTGCGGCATCCCCTTCTGCATGAGCGGGTGCCCGGTCAACAACATCATCCCCGACTTCAACGACCTCGTTTACCGCGAGGACTGGAAGCGGGCGATCGAGACGCTGCACTCGACCAACAACTTCCCCGAGTTCACCGGCCGCGTCTGTCCCGCACCGTGCGAGGAAGCCTGCACGCTGCGGATCAACAACGACGCGGTGGGCATCAAGTCGATCGAGCACGCGATCATCGACAAGGCGTGGCACGAGGGCTGGGTCAAGCCGCAGCCCGCCTCGCACCGGACCGGCAAGAAGGTCGCGGTCGTCGGCTCGGGGCCGGCCGGCCTCGCGTGCGCGCAGCAGCTCGCACGCGCGGGGCACGCGGTCACCGTGTTCGAGAAGAACGACCGCATCGGCGGTCTGCTCCGCTACGGCATCCCCGACTTCAAGATGGAGAAGTGGCTGATCGATCGCCGCGTCGAGCAGATGCGTGCCGAGGGCGTGGAGTTCCGCCCGGGCGTGCTCGTCGGCACGCAGGCACCGGGGAGCGGAATCGCCAACGACTCGAAATCGACGATCGCGCCGGACCAGATCCTCGCCGAGTTCGACGCGGTCGTCCTCGCGGGCGGCGCCGAGCAGCCGCGCGACCTGCCGGTGCCCGGTCGCGAGCTCGCCGGCGTGCACTACGCGATGGAGTTCCTGCCGCTGCAGAACCGTCGCGTCGCGGGCGACAAGGGCATCCGCGACCTGTGGGCGACGGACAAGCACGTGGTCGTCATCGGCGGCGGCGACACCGGCTCCGACTGCGTCGGCACCTCCAACCGGCACGGCGCGAAATCGGTCACCCAGTTCGAGCTGCTGCCGATGCCGCCGGATCTCGACCGGAACCCGGTGTGGCCGTACTGGCCGTCGCGGCTGCGCACCTCGTCGTCCCACGAGGAAGGCTGTGAGCGCGACTGGGCGGTTGCGACCAAGCACTTCCGGGGCGAGAGCGGCGCGGTCAAGGCGCTGGTCGCCGTGCGCGTGGAGTGGCAGAAGGATCCGGCGAGCGGCCAGATGAAGATGGTCGAGGTCCCGGGCACGGAGTTCGAGCTGCCCGCCGACCTCGTGCTCCTCGCGATGGGGTTCGTCTCGCCGGTCCAGAGCGTGCTCGACGCATTCGGCGTGGCGAAGGACGCGCGCGGCAACGCGCGCGCGACGACCGACGGTGGGGGTTGCTACACGACCTCGGCGCCGAAAGTGTTCGCCGCGGGGGACATGCGCCGCGGGCAGTCGCTCGTCGTCTGGGGGATCCGCGAGGGCCGGCAGTGCGCGCGCGCGGTCGACGAGTTCCTGATGGGGAGCTCCGAGCTGCCCCGCTAGGCGACCGGCCGGTTCGAAACGGGAACGGCGCCCTCGGGCGCCGTTCTCGCTTTCTACCGCCGTGGCGTCGGCCGCGGCGGCGCCGGCGCGGGGAACCCCTGCTCCTCGGGCACCGTTCGGTACTGCGCGCCTACTCCCCCCGTGCCAGGGATCACCACGACACCCCCGGGCGGCGCAGGTCCATACGCAGCGCCGACACCCCCGGGACCCGGCCCGACCACGACGCCGCTCGGCGGCGGCTTGAGGTACGGACCGACGACCCCGCCGCCACCGACCGCGACGTCCGGCGTCGGGCGGAACTGGCCGGGAACCGTCCGCTGCGGCAGCGGCTGCACGCCGGGCCGACCATAGGGCGTGTAGTAACCCGGGTCGTATACCCCGGCGGGGTTGTCGCAATCGGTCCGACGGTCGGCGATGCAGCGCTCGCGCCACTGGCGATAGGCTTCGGCCGACGCGATGTCCTGTCCTGCGGCGGCCTGGCGATTCCGCTGCGCGTCCTGTTCGAGCCGGTCCACGCGATCCTTCAACGCCTGTTCCCGACGCGCGGCGTCGCCTTTCGCGGCGTCGTACGCCTCGATCGTGCTCACCCGTCCCTTGTCCTCGTCGAGCCTCTGGCTCTTGCGGTTGTCGGGCGGGGTGCTGGAATAGTTGGTGATGCCCCTATCGTCGGTCCACTTATAGACCTGGGCAAGCGCTACCAGGGGGAACGTCGTCACGATCCCCAAGGCGATGAGCGCAGCGTGGCGAATGGTCATGAACGAATTACGCACCACCTGGTTCCTCGGATGACAGCGATGCTGTCACGGGCCGAGCAGTGCACTTCGAACGAGTCTAGCCCAAAGTAGGGCGCTTCGCGGCCCGCGCCGGCGACCGCGGGGCGGCCCGATTGTCACGAATCGTGGCATCCGTGCAGATCTCCGCAACGGCTCGGTCACGGACGCCCCGTTCCTTGCTAACATCCGGATCGATAAGGGAGTTTCAGTCAAGTGAACGTCGTCATCCTGGCCGCGGGCCAGGGCAAGCGGATGCACTCGGACCTGCCCAAGGTGCTGCATCCGCTGGCCGGCCGGCCGCTCCTTGCGCACGTCCTCGACACCGCCCGGTCGCTCGGGCCGTCCTGCGTGTGCGTCGTGTACGGACACGGCGGCGAGCGCGTCCGCGAGACGATCGGCGACGACGGGATCGCGTGGGTACGTCAGGAACCCCAGCTCGGCACGGGGCACGCGCTCCAGCAGGCGCTCCCGGCGCTCGGTCCGGACGCGCAGACGCTCGTCCTGTACGGCGACGTCCCGCTGACGCGCGCCGAAACGCTGCGCGCGCTCGGGACCGCCGCCGGCGACGGCGTAGCGCTCCTCACCGTCACGCTCGACGACCCGACAGGCTACGGGCGCATCGTGCGCGAGGGTGGTGCGGTCAAGCGCATCGTCGAGGAGAAGGACGCCACTGCAGCCGAGCGCGCGTTGCGCGAGGTGAACACCGGCATCATGGTCCTGCCCACGCGCAATCTCGCGCGCTGGCTCAACGGGCTGCGCGACGACAACGCGCAGCGCGAGTACTACCTGACCGACGTGATCGCCGCCGCGGCGGGCGAGCGCGTCCCCGTGCGCGCGGTGCAGCCCGCGTCCGCGTGGGAAACCCTCGGCGTCAACAGCAAGGCGCAGCTCGCCGAGCTCGAGCGGGTGTACCGGCAGGACGTCGCCGGGCGGCTGCTCGCGGCAGGCGTCACGCTCGCGGATCCCGCCCGCATCGACGTCCGCGGAAAGCTCGAGTGCGGGCGCGACGTCGCGATCGACGTCAACTGCGTCTTCGAGGGCGACGTGGTCCTGGGCGATCGCGTGTCGCTGGGCGCGAACTGCGTGCTCCGCAACGTGCGCATCGACGCGGGCACCCGGGTCGAGCCGTTCTGCCATCTCGAGGAGGCGGACATCGGCCGCAACTGCCGCATCGGTCCGTACGCGCGCCTCCGTCCCGGGGCGCAGCTCGCCGAGGACGTCCACATCGGCAATTTCGTCGAGGTGAAGGCGAGCACGATCGGCGCCGGCTCGAAGGCGAACCACCTCGCCTACATCGGCGACAGCGAGGTCGGCCGCAACGTCAATGTCGGCGCGGGCACGATCACCTGCAACTACGACGGCGCGAACAAGCACCGGACGGTGATCGAGGACGACGTTTTCATCGGCTCGGACACCCAGCTCGTCGCGCCGGTGCGCGTCGGGCGCGGCGCGACGCTCGGCGCCGGCACGACGCTCACCGAGGACGCGCCGCCGGGCGAGCTGACCATCTCGCGCGCGCGGCAGATGACGATCCCGAACTGGAAGCGGCCCGTGAAGACGAAGAAGAAGTAGGCCGGCGAGGCGAACGGGCGACGGCGTAAGAGGAAGAACCAGGGAGTGCGAGTAGAACCATGTGCGGAATCGTAGGTGCCATCGCCGACCGCGACGTCGTGCCGCTCCTCGTCGAGGGGCTGAAGCGGCTCGAGTACCGCGGGTACGACTCGTCCGGCGTCGCGGTGCTCGACGGCGCCATCAAGCGCGTCCGGCGCGTCGGTCGGGTGGCCGAGATGGAGACGGCGGCGCGGAGCGAAGGGCTCGCCGGCCGGCTCGGCATCGGGCACACCCGTTGGGCGACCCACGGCGGCGTCACGGAGCCCAACGCGCATCCGCACGTGTCGCAGGGCGAGGTCGCGGTCGTCCACAACGGCATCGTCGAGAACCACGAGGAGCAGCGCGAGCGGCTGAAGAAGCTCGGTTACGCCTTCGAGTCGCAGACCGACACCGAGGTCGTCGCGCACCTCATCCACTACTACTACCGCGAGACCCGCGACCTCCTCGCCGCCACGCAGCGCGCGGTGCGCGATCTCGTCGGTGCGTACGCGATCGCGGTCGTGTCGGCCGCCTCGCCCGAGTCCTTTACCTGCGCGCGCGTGGGCTGCCCGCTGCTCATCGGTCTGGGCGAAGGCGAGAACTTCGTCGCGTCCGACGTGTCCGCAGTGCTCGCCGCGACGCGACGCGTGATTTACCTGGAGGAGGGCGACGTGGCCGGCGTGAGCCGCGCCGGCGTGCGGATCTTCGACCGGGACGGTCGCCCCGCCGAGCGCAAGGTCCATGTCTCCGACGTCTCGCTCGCCTCCCTCGAGCTCGGCCCCTACCGCCACTTCATGCAGAAGGAGATCCACGAGCAGCCGAAGGCGCTCGCCGACTCGCTCGAGCCGATCCTCGACGACGGCGTCAAGCCGGTCCTGTTCGGCGATGGCGCGGAAGAGGTGCTGCGCGACGTGGACGCGGTGCAGATCCTCGCTTGCGGCACCAGCTACTACGCCGGCTCGGTCGCGCGCTACTGGCTCGAGTCGATCGCGAAGATCCCCACCTCCGTCGAGATCGCGAGCGAGTACCGCTACCGCGACTCGGTTCCGAACCCACGGAGCCTCGTCGTCACGATCTCGCAGTCGGGCGAGACCCTCGACACGATGGAGGCGCTGAAGCGCGCGCAGGAGCTCGGTCAGGCGCGCACGCTCGCGATCTGCAACGTGCGCGAGAGCGCGATCCCGCGCGCGTCGCGGCTCGTGTTCTACACCCGCGCCGGCGCCGAGATCGGCGTCGCTTCGACCAAGGCGTTCACGACCCAGCTGGCGGCGCTATTCACGCTGACCCTCGTGCTCGCGAAGCTGAATGGCCGGCTCGCGCCGGCCGACGAGGCGCGGCACCTCGAGGCGCTGCGGCACCTGCCGGGGAGCGTCCAGCACGCGCTCAACCTCGAGCCGCAGATCCGCGCCTGGTCGGAGCAGTTCGCGCACAAGGCGCACGCGCTCTTTCTCGGCCGCGGCATCCACTACCCGATCGCGCTCGAGGGCGCGCTCAAGCTGAAGGAGATCTCGTACATCCACGCCGAGGCGTACCCCGCAGGCGAGCTGAAGCACGGGCCGCTCGCGCTCGTCGACGAGGCGATGCCGGTGGTCGTGATCGCCCCGAACGACGCGCTGCTCGAGAAAGTGAAGTCGAACATGCAGGAGGTGCGGGCGCGCGGCGGGGAGCTCTACGTCTTCGCCGACCTCGACAGCCACTTCACCGCGAGCGAGGGCGTGCACGTCATCCGCACGCCGCGGCACGCGGGCGTCCTCTCGCCGGTCGTGCACGCGATCCCGGTGCAGCTGCTCGCCTACAACTGCGCCATCGCGCGCGGCACCGACGTGGACAAGCCGCGCAACCTGGCGAAGTCGGTCACCGTCGAGTAGGCGTTGAGCCTGCAGCAGGCGTATCGCGCAAGAGGGATTCCAGCTTTGCGCGTAGGCCCGGCAGGTTCTCACCGGTTGCGCGCCAGACAATCTCATCGTCCACGATCGCGTATCCGTGGATCAGGATGTTGCGGAACGCGATGATCCGGCCGATATCGGGCACCTGCAAAGCCAGCCCGGGCGCGACCCGGGAGAGCTGATTCAACGCCTCGCCGACGATCTCGAACTGCCGCTCGACCGCGGAGCGAAGGAGCAGATCGGCCTTGTATTGCTCGAGGGTCCGGCCGGCGACGAAATCAGCGATCGCATCGGCTGCTGTCTTCGCATCCCAGAGGTAGGCCTTGGGATCACGCGCCATAGATCGGCTGACGCTGCCGCTCGACGCTCGCGCGGAGGTACGGGTTTCGCAGACCGGTCGGCATCACGAGGTCCACTCGGGCGCCGAGGACGCCCTCGAGCGCTTCCTTGAGCCCGAAATAGGCGTCGAAGGCCCGGACCTCGCGCGAAAGGTCGAACTCCACCAGGAAGTCGAAATCGCTCCGGGCAGGATCGTGCGCGCCCGCAGCGGCCGAGCCGAACAAGTCCAGGCGCTTCACGTGGAAGCGCTGGCAAAGCTCGCGAAGCTGCTGTTCGACGGCGGCGATCCGAGGGTGCATGCCGGCCCATTCTAGACCAAGCACGGAGGCCGAAACCGGAATCCCTACTTCAGCTCGAGCGCCGCCAAGTCCCGCTCGAGCTGGGCGAGGATCTGCGCGAGCGCCTTGTTGTAGCCGGCGGCAAGCGCTCGCGCATCTCCGGACGCAACGTCCACGCGGCTCCGCAGCACGCGGTCGTAGACGAGTTCGGGCCCCGAGCCGCTGTGCCTCACGAGATAGAACTGCACCGCCATCTCGCTCGCCGGCTTCGCCGGGTCGCGCAGGTCGCCATAGAGCGCCACGATCGATCCGTCGAGCACGTACGGCGCATCGACCGGCACGCCCGGCTCGACCACCGATGCGAACACCCCTGCGTTCTTCAGCCAGCCGGTCACCGCGGCGGTCAGCATCGACTCCGGCGCCTCGGCGAACTCGTTGTAGAAGTCCGACTGGACGCGTTCGCCGTCGACCCGGTATAGGAACTCCTTGCGCTCGTAGAGCGGCACCGCGCGCATCGGACGCACCTTGACTGCGACCGGCTTGGCCGCCGGCGCGGCGGGCGCTTCGCGCGTGGCGGTGAGGACATAGGCCGTGCGCTCCACCGGCGGGCGCGAGAAGCTGCACGCCGCGAGCGCAGCAGCCGCGATCAGCGCGGCGGCCCTGGGGAGGACGGTCAGCCGGCGTCGCCTGGTCATGGGGTCGTCACCGGCCGCGGCGGTTCGGCGAGAACGCTGCCCGGGTAGCGCTTGACCGTCTCGGTGAGGTCGCGCAGGTTCTCGCTCACCCGCCGCAGGTTGTAGAGCGCGGTGCTGAAATCGGAATCGGCGCCGGCGGTAAGCGTATCGAGCCGCGTGAGGATGCGGTCCAGGCGCACGAGCGCGTTCTGCAGGTTCGGGTTCTCCGCCACTTCGCGGACCTTCGCGAAGGCCTCCGCCGCCTGGGCGGGTGCCGTAGCCCAGCCCGGGTTGGCGAGGACTTCGCGCAGCCGCGTGCTTGCCGCGGCGAGATCCTTCAGGCCCTGCGCGACCTCGGGCGCGGCGATCGTTCTATCGAGCCGGGCGATCAGCGTCCGCATCTCCTTCATCGCGGCGCTCGCATCGTGCGCGATCGCGCCGACCGGCAGCTCGCCCAGCTTGTCGTTCGCGGTCCGCGCCAGCACCGCGATCGAGCGGATCGCCCCCTCGATGTCGGCGTTGTCGAGCGTCGCGAGGAACTTCTGCGCCCCGCTCACGATCTGGTTGTAGGTGCTCGGCGCCGACGGGATGTAGATGTGCTGCGGCGTCCAGCTGATCGCGAGCGGCGGATTCGCCTTTGGGTCCACGAAGTCGATCTCCAGGTAGGCCGTGCCGGTGATGCCGACCGGCGCCAGCCGCGCGCGGAGGCCCGAGACGATCATCTCCTTCAGGTAGTCGGCGTCGCCGTCCCGCGCGCCGATCAGCTCCGGCTGCAGCTCGGCCTCGACGAGCACGTACTGCCGGCGGTCCTTCATCGACACGTCGCGCTGGTAGGTGCTGCCCGTGAAACCGATCCGCGTGACCCGCCCGATCTGCACCCCGCG
Organism: uncultured beta proteobacterium; assembly: GCA_963789885.1. Classification (GTDB taxonomy): domain Bacteria; phylum Pseudomonadota; class Gammaproteobacteria; order Burkholderiales; family SG8-39; genus DATEDA01. The sequence goes on from CAWBNB010000006.1 coordinate 21,244, forward strand.
GTACTTCACCGCCGAGCCGACGTCGAGCCCCTGCACCGACTCGTCGAAATAGGTCTCGATCGTGACCGTCCGCTTGAAGATGTTGCCGGCGCCGAGCGCGAGCACGATCGCGACGAGGATCGCCGCGGCGGCGAGGATGAAGATCCCCAGCCGGAAGTAGTTCGCCTTCTGGCTCATGGCACCGCCCGCCTCGCGATCCGGTCGTCACGCCGCGACCGCCTCCGGCTCGGCCTTCCGGTTGAAGAACTGCCGCACCCGCGGGTTCGGGCTGTGGTCGCGCAGATCCGCGGGCTTGCCCTCCGCGATGATGCCCTTCGCCTCCTTGTCGAGCATGATGCAGCGGTCGGCGATCGTGAAGATGCTCGGCAGCTCGTGCGTGATCACGACGAAGGTGATACCCAGGCTGTCGCGGAGGCGAAGGATCAGCTGGTCGAGCTCCGCCGAGGTGATCGGGTCGAGCCCGCCGGAGGGCTCGTCGAGGAACACGATGTCCGGGTCGAGCGCCATCGCGCGCGCGATCGCCGCGCGCTTCATCATGCCGCCGCTGATCTCCGCCGGGACCAGGCTTTCCGTGCCGTGGAGCTGCACCAGCTCGAGCTTCATCCGCGCGACGAGCTCCATCGCCTCGTCGGGCAGCTCGGTGTACTCCTCGAGCGGGAGGCGGATGTTCTCGGCGAGCGTCATCGAGCCGAACAGCGCGCCGAGCTGGTACATGACGCCGATCCGCTTCAGGATCTCGAGCCGCTCGGCGCCGGTCGCCTGCGCGATGTCCTTCCCCGCGATCAGCGCGCGGCCGGCGAGCGGCGTGTAGAGCCCGATGATGTTCTTCAGCAGCACGGTCTTGCCGCAGCCCGAGCCGCCGAGGATCGCGAACACCTCGCCCTTCCCGACCTCGAACGAGACGCTCTCGTGCAGGACGAAGTCGCCGAAGCCGGTCCGCAGGTTCTCGACGCGGATGATCGGTTCGCTCATATATTGAGATAGAAGAAGAGCACGGCGAAGATGCCGTCGACGAACACGATCAGCACGATCCCGCTCACCACCGCGCTCGTCGCCGAGATGCCGACCGCCGCCGCGCCGGTCTCGGTCTGGAGGCCGCGCAGGCAGCCGACCCCGGCGATCAGCAGGCCGAACACGACCGACTTCGCAAGGCCGCCGACGAAGTCCCCCACCTGGGTGAAGCTGACCGCCTGCTTGTAGTACGCGAGGAGCGGGATGTCGAACGTCAGCATGACGAGGGCGCCGCCGATCAACCCGATCAGGTCGGCGAACACGACGAGCGGCACCGTCATCGCGGTCGCGGCGAGGACCCGCGTCACGACGAGGAAGCGTACCGGGTCGAGGCCCATCGTCGTCAGCGCGTCCACTTCCTGGTTCACCTTCATCGTGCCGATCTCGGCGGCGAACGCGGCGCCGGAGCGCCCGGCGAGCAGGATCGCGGTCATCAGCGGCCCCAGCTCCCGCAGCAGCGCGAGCGACAGCAGGTTCGCGACGAACAGCTCGGCGCCGAAAGGCTTCATCGCGACCGCGGACTGGAACGCGAGGATCACGCCCATCAGGAAGCCGATCAGGGCGACGATCGGCAGCGCGTTGACGCCGGCCTCCTCGGCGATGCGGAGCGCGTCGCGCCACCGGATCCCCCGGGGGTGGCGGACGGCGTAGGCGAGCGCGGCGGCGGCCTCGCCGAGGAATGCGACGAGCGCGTAGAGATCGTCGTAGAGGCGGGCCCCGGCGCGTCCCACGCGCTCGAGGAGCGGCGCGCGCGGCGCCAGGGCCGGGCCGCGCCGCGAGCGCTTTCGGGTCGAACTGGTCGAGGAGCTTCCGGAACCGGTCGGCGAGGCCGCGGATCTCGACCTCCGCCCCCGCGGGACGCGCCTGGCGCAGGAGGTCGACGAGGAGGGCGACGCCCGCGCCGTCGCAATAGTCCACGCGGCTGCAGTCGACCACGACCCGCGCGCGGGGGTTCGCCCGGAGCGCGGCGTGCGCTTCCGCCCAGAGCGGCCCGACCGAATACGCGTCGAGCCGCCCCGACAGCGCGATGGTCGCGAAGCCGCCGGCTTCGGGCTGGAGGGCGAGTGCTGCCGCCAAGGAGGCCGCCGTTCGGGTGAACTTTGGCGATTATCTCGGAGGACCGCGCGCCTCGCACCGCACCTATCGGCGCGCTGCCCCCTCACCCCGTCCTCACCCCCGGAATCGGGGGAGAGGGGGCCGGCCGCGCCATACGACGAGGCGGCTGGCCGCTCGGTCTCACTCCGGGACGGCGCCGAGGAAGTAAACCGCCTCCAGAAGCGGGGTCGGCTTGCCGAGCGCACCGAACCACTTGTTGAAGATCTCGACGATCTGCGGCGTGCTGTAGACCTGTGCGAGGCCGCGATTGACGGCGAGGCGCATGCCGGCGTCGCCGCGCGGAAGCGCGATCCCGTACGGTTCGACGGAAAGATCGTCGGGGAGCATCGTGTACTTGTTGGGGTCCTTCACTTTCATCGAGAGCCCGGCGATCAGGATCTTGTCGCTTGCGAACCCGTCAACCGTCCCCTTCTCGAGCTCAGCCAGGCCCTCATCGCGGCTCTTCACGATGACGACGGTGCCGCTCACCAGCCGCGCCTTGAGCGCCGCGTTCAGCGCGCGCTCGTTCGTCGTGCCGGCGATCGCGGCGATCTTCTTGCCGGCGAGATCGTTGAAAGCCTTCACTCCGGACTCGTTGCGCACCAGGACGCCGGTCGAGTCCACGAACACGTAGTTCGAGAAATCGACGATCTCCATGCGCGAGAGCGTGGCGGTCGACGCGCCGCACTCCATGTCGGCCTGCTTCTTCGCGATCAGCTCGAACCGGTTCTGGGCCGTGGCCGGCATCCAGTTGACCTTGAGACCCTGGATCTTCAGCTGCTGCTCGATGCTCGTGACCACGCGCTTGCAGATGTCGACCGTGTAGCCGGCGGGCTGGTTCTTCTCGTCGTTGAACGAGAATGGCAGGGCGTCGGTGCGGTAGGCGACGGTGATCGCCTTCGAGTCGCGGATCTTGCGGAGGGCGCCGTCGAGCGCCTGGGCGTGGACGAGTGCGGGCAGGACGAGCAGCGCGACGGCAACAGCGAGGCGTTTCATTGGTGTTTCTCCCCTTTAAGGAACCGCGAAGGATACTGCGAAAACCGTCATCCGGTCTGCGAAAAGCGCGATCAGGGCGACGAAGAAGGGCGCGCTCACCGGTCCGCGGCGGGCGCCGGCCGGCGTCAGCCGCGCGCGTCGCGGCGCAGCGCCTGCGGCTCGGCGCGCGACGACCACTTCGACCTTCAGCGGCCCCGCGGCGTCGAGATGCACGTCGCGCTGCGGGTACGGCACGGCGATGCCCGCCTCGCCGAGCGCCTTCTCGATCATGAAGCGCAGATCGCTCGCGATCTGCCGGCCGTCGGCGCCCTTGCCGTAGTCGATCCAGTACTCGAGCGCGAACTGGAGCGCGTCCGCGCCGAAGTCCTCGAACAGCACGCGCGGCGGCGGCGTCTTCAGCACCTGCCCGTGCCGGTCGGCCTGGGCGAGCAGCGTATCGGAGACCTTGCGCGTGTCCGAGCCGTAGGCGACACCGACCTTCACCGTTCGCCGCACCTCGCTCGAGCTGTGGGTCCAGTTGGTCACGTTGTGCTCGACCAGCACCGAGTTCGGCACCAGCGTCTCGATCCCGTCGCCGGTGCGGATCGTCGAGGAACGGATGCTGATGTTCGTCACGGTGCCGACGAGTGCTCGCCGATCTGTACCAGGTCGCCGATCTTCAGCGGTCGCTCGATGAGCAGCATGATCCCGCTCATCAGGTTCTTCAGGAGATTCTGTGCGCCGAAGCCGAACGCGATCGCGAGCGCGCCGCCGAGGAAGGCGAAGACGGTGAGCGGGATCTTGACGAGGTCGAGCGCGAGCACGAACAGCACCGCGATCAGCATCACCTGCAGCCAGCGGCGGGCGATGCGCGCGACGTTCGGGTCGGCCTTGAAGCGGGTCACGAGCTGGCGCTCGAGCCGGCGCACGAACCACGAGGTGACGAGATAGCCGAGCGCGAGCAGCACGACTGCGCCCACGCTCTTGCCGACGGTGACGCTGCGCGTGGTGGTGATCTTGCGGCCGTCGACTTCGACCGTGTCCTCGGCGGTGAAGAGCTCGAAGTTCCAGACTTCGCGTGCGACGTCGCGCGCGCCGTAGTAGGCGTCGCCCAGATAGGCGAGCACGGGGCGCACGTGCCGGCCTTCGTGGAACTCGGCCTTCCAGCGCTCGAGCGAACCCTGCTGCCGCTCGATCGCGCGCAGCGCGCGATCGTAGATCGCGACGCGATCGCGGTAGGCGGCGAGGAGATCGCGCGCCGTCTTGCGCTCGTCGGCGCGGACCGCGTCGATGAGGCGCGCTTCCTGCTCGCGCACGTTGCTCCGCGCGAGCGTCACCTCGCGCTGAGCGAACTGGCGCCACGGCGTCATCAGGGCGAGCATCCCGTCGACGCGCTCGTAAGTCTGGCGGAGCTTCGCCCCGTCCTTCTCGTTCGCGAGCTGGTAGCGGTAGTCCCAGACGGCGCGCTCGGACCCGACGTTGTCGACGAGCGCGCGCAGCACGTCGTAGGCGAGATTCGCGTTCTCGGCCTGGACGCGCGCGAGCGCCACTGCGCGCTCGAGCTCCACCCGCCGGCGCGCGGCCGCTTCGGGCGACTCGCCCGGGCGCAGCGGCGCGTCGCGGGCGGCGGCGAGATCGGCTTGCGCCTTGGTGAGGGCGTCGCGCCGCGCGAAGGCCTGCGCCTGTGCGTCCACGAGCTCGCTTTCGAGCGCCTCTTTCTCCTTGTCGATCTTGGCGAGCACGCGATCGTAGTCCGCGTGCGTGAACGCGATCGACTTCGACGCCTCGTCCACCTGCCGCTGCGCGAAGTCGAGCGCATCGCGATGCTCCCCGACCTCCTCGCGCGCGACCTCGAGGCGGCGGTCGAGCCCGGCGAGCACGACGCCGAGCGCGCGGACGCGGAGTGCGGCGAGATCGCGTGCCCACACACGCCGCGCGGCTTCGGCGGGATCGGTCGCCCCGCTCGCGCGCTCGTCGGCGAGCCGCGCCTTCGCCTCGGCCTCCTTGAGGCGCTTCCGGAACGTCTCGACCTCGCCCTCGAACAGCGCGACCTTCGACTCGGCGGCCTTCAGGCGCTCGGCCGCGGTCTGGGCGGACTCGCGCAAACCGTCGGCGAGCGAAAGGGAATGCGGTCCCGGACCGAGCCCCGGCCAGGCCTCCGCCTTGGCGGAAAGCGTGGCGCGCTCGCGCTGCACGATTGCCAGCTCGTCGCGCGTGTCGATCTGCCGTTCGAGGCTCCGCAGCATCATCTCGAGCAGCGAACGCCGTTCGATGACCTCCTCCGGCGGCGTCCCCGGCGGCGCCTTCGACGTGCCCTCGGCGACGAAGCGGTCGAGCTCGGACTGCGCGGCGGCGAGCTTCGCCTTGAGGTCGGGCGATGGCGCCGGGTCGGGTGCCGCGGGGGTCTTTTGGGTCGCGCCGCTGCCCAGGTTCAGGCCAGGGAGTTGCTGGGCGGCCGCCGAAAGGGCGAACGCGGCCGGGAGGGCGAACGCGAGCGAGCAGAGGAGAAGCGGGAGGCGCAGGCGGACGAGAAACAGGGGGCGCATTGAGCTGCAGGGATGCTGACGGGCGGCTGGCGTGGAGTGGCCGGACACGGGGCGGACCTCGGGTGGCCGGCCGGTACGATACCCCAAGGCGCGGGGGAAACGCCTAGGGCCGCAGACGGTCGACCTGGCTCGCCCGGAAGGCGGCGATTGGACCCCTTCCGGACGCATCAGGCGGATCTTTTCACAAAGCTGTGACATTCGTCGCGCTCGGCCATTGATCAAAAAATAAGCAGCCGGTTCAGTGTGCTGCACGCCGATAGCGAGGTGTACACTGCGTTCGTCGGGTCGCGGTTTGCGACCCGTAGTCGTCCTCAGGGGAGGCTGTTTGAAGGAGTCGGTCCGCAAGCTCGTCGAGCGATTGCGCGGCCGTCGTTCGAGCAACAGCCCACCGCCGCAGCCGCCGCCGCAGACCGATTCGCTCCCGCACTTCAGCACGCAGCTTGCGAAGAGCGGGCTCACGGTGTTCGACGACCGCGCGCTGCGCTTCCGCAGCCTCACCCTCGCGAGCGGGATCGAGGAAACGCTCGACGATCCGGGCGCGCTCCAGGGCGCGTTCAAGATCCGTGTCGCGAAGCGCGAAGGATTCCGGCGCGAGGCGAGCACGCTCGTCGATCGCCGCTACACCGACCGGGGCTATCAGACGAAGGCCGCCGAACCCGACCCGCACCTCTTCACCTTCGTCGCCTACGACGAAGGCGAGCTCGTCGGCACCGTCAGCATCCGCATCGATTCCGAGCAGGGATTGTCCGCCGACGAGCTGTACAAGGACGAGCTCGACGTTCTGCGGCAGGGCGGGTGCAAGCTGTGCGAGTTCACGCGCCTCGCGGTGGACGTGGTGAACGTCAGCAAGCCGGTCCTCGCCGGCCTGTTCCACACCGCTTATCTCTACGCCGGGGAAGTGCACGCCTGCACGTTCGTCGTGATCGAGGTGAATCCGCGGCACGTCCCGTTCTACCGGCGCGCGCTCAAGTTCGAGCCGATCGGGCCGGAGCGGACCAACAAGCGGGTGGAGGCTCCTGCGGTGCTCCTCTGCGCTTCGTTCGACGCGATTGCCGAAGGGCTCAAGAAGTTCGGCGGCCAGCACGAGCTCGCCGCGACGGAACGCTCGCTCTTCCCGTGGGGGTTCTCGCCGAATGAGGAGGCCGGGATCCTCGAGCGGCTGAAGGCGCTGGAGGCGAAGAAGTCGGAATAGCTCCTGAAGCGCGCGGCCGAGTCAGAGGCGCTCGGCGTCAGAGCCGCTTCAGGTAATCCCGCGTGAAGATCTTGTCCGGCAGGTCCTTCAGGGCCATCCCGGAATACTCGAGCACCGACTCCTCGCCCTTGCGCAGGGCGTCCTGCATGACGAGCCGCGTCGGGCGGAGCTTGCCGACCATCTGCTGGAAATTCTCGTACCGGCAGGTCTTCAGCAGCCGGTCCGAGAGCGAGTAGAACTCCGCCTTGGCGGGGAAGTAGTTCTTCTGCTTCACCCAGTACATGACCCGGTGGTAGGCGACGGTCCGATCGACGGCGGTCAGCTCGAGCACGAAGTGGTCCTCGCCGTCGATCTTCTCGGTGCGCACGAGCTTCGGCGTGTAGTCCCCGGCGAAGTTCGCGCGCGCGAGATCGCCGTTCGCGACCTGGCCGGTGAGGCGTTGCGAAAGCGAAAGGCGCACTGGTTGGGAGACGTTCGGCAGGAACACCCAGAGGTCGCGCCCCTTCATCAGGATGATCTGGCCGCGGTCGGCGGCAGGCTCGGTCACCATCACGATCGTGTTCTCGTTGCCCTTCGAGAGGATCCGGTACTGCCGCGCTATCGGTCACCTGCCCGGCGTTCGAGTTGGCGATCGCGACGTCGACCTGGAAACCCTCCGCCGGGAAAGCGGATCGAGATCGGCCTTCTCGACGATCTCTCTCGCTTGCTTTTCTTCTTTTGAAACAGTATCTTGTGCTAAACTATTGAGAACAACGCGAAACCAGCCAGAATCCCCAGCACCCGGAGAAGGAATGCCGGCAGCAGCCGAGGCTGAGGGCAACAACGATGCGCCATGGCGAATCGAAGCTCGTGGGAAGAGGCCGCTAGTATAGTCAGCGCGATTAACGCTGAGCGGAGCGGCGATGAGCCTGGTGCAGGTCGAGAACGTCTCCAAGGACTATCATGCTCGGCCTGCAGCGCGTCGACGCGCTGAAGGACGTCACGCTCAGCATCGAGGAGGGCGTCTTTCTGGCGATCGCCGGCCCCTCGGGCAGCGGCAAGTCGACGCTGCTCAACCTGATCGGCTGCATCGATACGCCCGTCGAGCGGCCGCATCCTGATCGACGGCCAGGACGTGAGCGGCCAGACGCCGGACCAGCTGGCGGACCTACGCGCGCGCACGATCGGCTTCGTCTTCCAGACCTTCAACCTGCTGCCGGTGCTGTCGGCGGAGGAGAACGTCGAGTACCCGCTGCTGCAGCTCCCGGAGCTCACGAAGGGCGAGCGGCGCGAGCGGGTCGCCTACTACCTGAAGGTCGTGCAGCTGACGAAGTACGCGCACCACCGGCCGAACCAGCTGAGCGGCGGCCAGCGCCAGCGCGTCGCGATCGCGCGGGCGCTCGCGACCAAGCCGAAGATCGTGCTCGCCGACGAGCCGACCGCGAACCTCGATCACAAGACGGGCGAAGGCATCCTCGCGCTGATGAAGGAAATCAACCGCATCGATCAAGACCACCTTCATCTTCTCCACCCACGACAAGAAGGTGATGTCGCAAGCCGATCGCCTGGTGCGGATCGAGGACGGGCGGATCCGGATGCTCGGCATCCGCGCCGAGGCGCGGTGGCTGGTCGTCGACGAACGCCGCCGGCGCGCTCGGAGCGCGCGGCGCGGCGAAGGGCGGACCCGCCGCTGACCTGCGATGTCACGCATCGCCCGTGGTTCCTCGCCGCCTGCTCGATCGCGTTCTTCGCGCGATCCTCGCGCCTCGCCGGCCGACAACGTGCTCGGCCAGGGGCGGCAAGCCCGGCGCGCGGACGCGCCGTCGTCGCGCGACGAGCTGTTCGGTCTGAAGCCGCCCCGGGCGCGCCTGTCGCGAGGAGAAGAACTGCCGTTCTCGGTGAGCGGCTTCTACGACTTCCTCGGCGCCTACACCTACTCCGATCCGACCCACTGGTCGCGTGCGGTGAACCGCCTCCAGCTCTCGGCGCAGGGCGGGGGCGCGGACGTCAAGTGGAAGATCGGCGGCCGGTTCGACATCGACCCGGTGTATTACTGGTCGGACTTCTACCTCGACGAAGTGAAGAAGAACCAGCGGACGAGCGCGTTCTGGCGCGAGACGTACCTCGACTTCTCCGCCGGCGGCCTCGATTTCCGCGTCGGCGCCCAGAACATCGTCTGGGGCGAGGTCGTGGGGCTGTTCTTCGCCGACGTCGTGTCGGCGCTCGACCTGCGCGAGTTCCTGCTGCCGAGCTTCGACATCATCCGCAAGCCGCAGTGGGCGGCGCGCGCCGAGTACTTCAAGGGCGACTCGCACGTCGAGCTCGTCTGGATCCCGTTCCAGACCTTCGACGACATCGGCAAGCCGGGACCGATTTCTACCCGGTGCCGGCTGCCCTCGCCCGACCTCGCAGACCGTGGCCTCGGCGTTCCTGAACCCGGTGACGCCCGCGCAAGACGCTGTCCAACTCCGCCTACGGGATTCGCGCCAACACGCTCGTCGCCGGCTGGGACCTCGCTGCGTTCTACTACCGGAGTCTCCAACGTCGCCCGACCTTCTACCGGCTCCCCGGCCCGTCGCGGCGCAGACCCGTTCGTCTTCCAGCCGCAGCTACGACCACATCTGGCAGGTGGGCGGCACGGCGAGCAAGGATTTCGGCGCGTTCGTCGGCCGCGCCGAGCTGGTCTACACGGACGGGCCGGAACTTCGCGTCCACGGACCCGACCGCCCCGCAAGGCGTGCTTGCGCGCAACACCTACGACTGGGTCGTCAGCGCGGACTTCACGCTCCCGCACGACGTGCGGCTGAACGTGCAGGCGTTCCAGCGCATCTATTCGCAGTCCGACAGCTCGCTCGCGCTCCAGTACGGCCAATGGGGCGGAAGCGTGCTGCTCGCCAGCGAAGGTCACCCCGCACCGTCGAGCCGCAGATGCTCTGGATCCAGACCTTCGGCGGCGGCGGCGGGCTGGTGCGGCCGCGGGTCAACTGGAACGCCTTCAAGAACACGACGCTCGCGCTCGGCGTCGACATCTTCACCGGGCCCGACGACGGGTTCTTCGGCCGGTACAACAACCGCGACCGCGTCTATACCGAGGTTCGGTTCGACTTCTGATTCGTGGTCGCAGGTGTGTCCTGCACGCCCTACGCAGCCGTTCAGGGATTTGCGAGTTGCTCGGTACCGCGCTGAAGTAGAACGTAGGGGATTCGTGTAAATCAATGACGATTTTGCTGCGCCTCCCCTCGATCCGCGCCGCTGCAATAGTGGTCGACCATCGCCGATTCGCTTGAGCAACCCCTCGGATCTGCGCATCATTCGCGTCACATGTGCACCGAGGAGGACGAAATGGCACATCGGACGGAGAACCGATCGAGGTCCGGAGCAGTCGCGCACGGCTCGCGGGGACTGGCTCTCATCGGTGCCCTGATGGGCATCGGCCCGGCACATGCGGGCGACGCAGACTGCCGCCGCATCGGCCCCGCGGCTATCTCCTTCGTGCAGTTCACGAGTCACCCAACATCGCCGCCTCGGCCGGCCCTCGCAATTGACGATCAAGGGCAAGCTCACGCTTGCCGCAGCAGCGCGACCATCGCAGCGGTTGCAGCGGCGCCAACGGGCGCAAGGTGCCGGCGGTGGTGATCCTTCATGGCTCGGCTGGCGTCGATTCGCGCGGCGATTTCCACGAGGCGGCGCTCAACGCGGCCGGCATCGCCACGCTGCAGATCGACATGTGGGAGGCGCGTGGACTCGGCGGTGGCGCCGGCCGGCCGGCGGCGCCGATCCTAACCCTACCTGATGCCTACTCGGCGCTGGCCTTCTTGGCCGCCCGCCCCGAGATCAACGCCGCCCGCATCGGCGTGCTCGGATTCTCGTGGGGCGGCGTGAACAGCTTGGCAACAGCCGAGCTGCTCTACGCTCGCATGTTCGGCGGTGGGCGGGAGTTCAAGGCCCACGTCGCCCACTACCCGGTGTGTTATGCCTTCAACGCGGCGATTCCAGGCTTGCCGCCGCCGGCGCAGCTGGGCACGCAGTTCCAGAATCTGACCGGGGCGCCAGTGCTGATCCAGTTGGGTAGCCAGGATGGCTACGACAACGGCGCCGCCCATTGCGTCACGCTGGCTCAGGCAGTGAACCCGGCCAACTCGGTCGAGGTGGTGGAGTACAGCGGTGCCCAGCACGCCTTCGACCGCCTGATGGTGCCCATCGTCGTTAGCGACCCGTTTGGCAACGAGGGCAGCTACTTCCTGACCGGTCAGGTCCCGATCGTGCAGATCGTGCCGAGCGTCGAGCAGGCCTATGACATCGCGCGCGCGCGTGAGCGCGCTTCTTCGGCGACTTGTGACGCTGCGTCAGTGCATTCCGACGGCATTCGACCTCCAAGGAAAACGCAGGAACTCGGCGAGTTTTCGCGTGTTCGTGGAGTGGGGACGAACGAAAGTCGATTTGGTATCGAGGACTCGAGCTTCTAAGCTGGCCGTCCGGGCCAGGCGTCCCGCACGACGGCTCGCGGGTAAGCGGCCGGTCCGCCGGCGATCGCCCGGCGACGGAGGCGTTGCTCGAAGGTGCGCGGGTGTCGATCGCGCGTTCCGACCGGCGCGCCCGGTCGTAGCGGCGAACCGTCGCTATACGTCACGCAGCGTGGCGCGTCAAGCCACCGTCGCCACGGTATCCTTTCGCAATGATCCTCGTCACCGGCGGCGCCGGCTTCATCGGCTCGAACTTCATTCTGGACTGGCTCGCGCAGGGCGGCGAGCCGGTCGTCAACCTCGACAAGCTGACCTACGCGGGCAACCTCCGCAACCTCGCCGCGCTCGACGGCGACGCGCGTTACCGCTTCGTCGCGGGCCGACATCTGCGACCGCGCGCTCGTCGACCGCGTCTTCGCGGAGCACCGGCCCCGCGCCATCGTGCACTTCGCCGCGGAGAGCCACGTCGACCGCTCGATCCACGCGCCCGGCCGATTTCATCCAGACGAACGTCGTCGGCACGTTCAACCTGCTCGAAGCGGCGCGCGCCCACTGGCTAGCACTTGACGACGGCGGGAAGCGGGCGTTCCGCTTCCTCCACGTCTCCACCGACGAGGTCTTCGGCTCGCTCGGGCCCGACGACCCGGCGTTCAGCGAGACGACGCCGTACGCACCGAACAGCCCTACTCGGCATCGAAGGCCGCGTCCGATCACCTCGTGCGCGCCTACCATCACACCTACGGCCTGCCGGTCGTCACGACGAACTGCTCGAACAACTACGGGCCGTGCCAGTTTCCCGAGAAGCTGATCCCGCTCATGATCCTCAACGCGCTCGCGGGCAAGCCGCTGCCGGTGTACGGCGACGGCGGCAACGTGCGCGACTGGCTCTACGTCGACGACCACTGCGCGGCGATCCGGCGCGTCCTCGAGCGCGGGCGCCCGGCGAGATGTACAACATCGGCGGCAGCGCCGAGCGGAAGCAATCTCGACGTCGTGCGAGATGATCTGCGCCATCCTCGGCGAGCTGCGCCCGCGCGCCGGCCGGCCGATACCATGACCTCGTCACGTTCGTGAAGGACCGCCCCGGCCACGATCGCCGCTACGCGATCGACACGGCGAAGATCGAAGCGCGAGCTCGGCTGGCGCCGGCGGAGAGCTTCGAGACCGGCCTGCGCAAGACCGTGCACTGGTACCTGGACAACGGCGACTGGATCGCATCGGTGCAGACCGGCGCGTACCGCACCTGGGTCGAGACCAACTACGGCGGACGCTGACCGATGAAAGGCATCATCCTCGCCGGCGGCGCCGGCACGCGGCTGTACCCGGTGACGCAGGTCGTGTCGAAGCAGCTGCTGCCGGTCTACGACAAGCCGATGATCTACTACCCGCTGAGCACGCTGATGCTCGCGGGGATCCGCGACATCCTCGTCATCTCCACGCCGCAGGACACGCCGCGCTTCGAGCAGCTGCTCGGCGACGGCTCGCGCTGGGGCCTCTCGCTCTCGTACGCGGTGCAGCCGGCGCCCGACGGGCTCGCGCAGGCGTTCATCATCGGGCGGACGTTCGTCGGCAAGTCGAGCTCCTGCCTGATCCTCGGCGACAACATCTTCTACGGCCACGGTCTCTCGAGCGACGTCCAGGCGGCGGCGAAGCGCGACGGCCGGCGCGACGGTCTTCGCCTACCCGGTGTCCGACCCGGAGCGCTACGGCGTGGTCGAGTTCGACGCTGCCGGACGGGCGGTCAGCATCGAGGAGAAGCCGAAGGCGCCGAAGTCCCACTACGCCGTCACCGGGCTCTACTTCTACGACAACCAGGTCCTCGACATCGCCGCGTCGCTCAAGCCCTCGGCGCGCGGGCGAGCTGGAGATCACCGACGTGAACCGCGTCTATCTCGAGCGCGGGCAGCTCGAGGTCGCGGTGATGGGCCGCGGCTACGCCTGGCTCGACACCGGCACGCACGAGTCGCTGCTCGAGGCGTCGCACTTCATCGAGACGATCGAGCGCCGGCAGGGGCTCAAGATCGCGTGCCTCGAGGAGATCGCGTTCCGGATGGGCTACATCTCCGCCGCCGAGCTCGAAGCGCCTGGCCGCGCCGCTCGCGAAGAGCGGCTACGGCCAGTACCTCCTGCAGGTGCTGCGGGAGAAGACGCTGACGTGAACGTCACGCCGACCGCCATCCCCGAGCGTGCTCGTGATCGAGCCGAAGGTCTTCGGCGACTCGCGCGGCTTCTTCCTCGAGAGCTGGAACGAGCGCGCGTTCGCGGCCGCGGGCATCCCTGCGCCGCTTCGTGCAGGACAACCACTCGCGCTCGGCGCGCAACGTTCTCCGCGGCCTGCACTATCAGCTTCGGCAGGCGCAGGGGAAGCTCGTGCGCGTGATCGCCGGCGAGATCTACGACGTCGCGGTCGACATCCGCCGAAGCTCGCCGACCTTCGGGCGCTGGGTCGGGACTCGCGCTGTCCGCCGAGAACCGGCGAATGATCTGGGTCCCGCCGGGTTTCGCGCACGGCTTCCTGGTCGTCTCGGACGCCGCCGAGGTGCTCTACAAGGCCACCGACTACTACGCGCCCGAGCACGAGCGCACGATCGCCTGGAACGACCCCGAGCTCGCGATCGCGTGGCCGCTCACCGGCCCGCCGGTGCTCTCGGCCAAGGACGCGGCCGGCACGCGTCTACGGGACGCCGAGGTCTACCCGTGAAGATCCTGCTCACCGGCCCGACCGGACAGGTCGGGTGGGAGCTCGCGCCGCTGCTCGCGCTCGCTCGGCGAGGTCGTCGCGCTCGACCGGAGCTGGACTTGACCTCGCCGATGCGGCGGCGATCCGCGCGCGGGTGCGCGACGCTGCGACGCCGACGTCATCGTGAACGCCGCGGCCTACACTGCAGTCGACCGCGCCGAGAGCGAGCCCGACCTCGCAACCGCGATCAACGGCACCGCGCCCGGCGTGCTCGCCGAGGAAGCGAAGCGCCTCGGCGCGCTGCTCGTTCACTACTCGACCGACTACGTGTTCGACGGCACCAAGGCCGCGCCGTACACGGAGGACGACCCGCCCAACCCGCTGAGCGTGTACGGCCGAAGCAAGCTGGAAGGGGAGCGCGCCATCCAGGCGAGCGGCGTGCCGTCATCTGATCCTGCGCACGAGCTGGGTGTACGCCGGGCCGGGGACACAACTTCCTGCTGACGATGCTCCGGCTCGGCGCCGAGCGTCCGGAGCTGAGGGTCGTCGACGATCAGCGCGGCGCGCCGACGTGGGCGCGCGACATCGCGGCAGCGACGATGCGAGCTCGCTCGCGAATCCGCCGAACGGGCTGTTCCACCTGACTGCCGCGGGAGCGACGACCTGGCACGGCTTCGCGTGCGAGATCATGCGGCAGGCGGGCTTGACGCCCGGCGGTCCACCGCATCCGCTCGGACGAGTACAAGACCGCCGCCCGTCGGCCCGCGAACTCGGTGCTCGACAACGCCCGGCTGCGCGAGGCAGCCGGCATCGTCATGCCGGCGTGGGACGAGAGCCTCGTGAAATGCCTCGGCGGAGATCCGGCAGGCGCGCACCTGAGCGCCCGGTGCGCCCACGCCGTCGCACGCTCGTTCCGCTCCCGCATGCGCCGTTCGAACGCGGCGACCTCCAGCCGCAGCAGCACCGACGGCGCGAGCACGCGCGGGCAGAGCCGCCCCTCCGCAGCGACCGCGAACCCGAACCGCCGACGGTAGAACGCGACGTGCCGGGGGTTGACCTCGACGAACACGTCGGTGACCGTCGCGTCGCCCGCGCACGATGGCGCGCACGCGGCCGAAGAGCGCCGCGATCACCGCCTTGGAGTGCGCGTGCGGCGCCACCGCGAACCGGCCGAGCTCGCACACGCCGCGGCCCTGCGAGCGGGCGGCGTCGATCTCCTCGCCGTAACTCTCGTCGGCGCGCAGGCGGGCGGGACCGTCGAAGCGCAACGTGAGCGTGCCGACCACCGATCCGCGCTCCGTGGCGATGAGCGTGAGGTCCGAGGTCGCGGGGCGCTGCGCGACAGGAGATAGCCGCGCCACGCGTAGCGCGAGTTGAGCAGTTCCACCGCGGCGCGTAGACTCGGACTCGATGCGCGCCACGCTCGACGGCGATCGGATCGTCCGCCAGCCCGCTCGGACGGGGCACGTCGGGCGAAAGACTCCCTACGTTGCTCCACTGCAAGCCAATCGTGTGTGTCGTTGTAGGTGATTCGCGGCGCGATCGCATGCCGCGCGCCGACATGCCAGAGCGCGCAGGATTCAACTGTCTCTGCGCAGCGACAGCGCGTGCGCGCTGTCGTGTCGAGGCGACGGCGCGATCAGACGTTCTGGCGGAGCGCGTCGACGACCGGGATGCGCGACACGCGCCACGCGGGCGGAATCGACGCGAGCACCGTCGCGATCCACGCCGATGACGAACGCGGACCGCGACCACCGAGGGCACGAGCCGGATCGCGGCGGTGTAGCCGAGGTTGGAGTTCGGCGGCGGCGGCATCGGGATGCCGATCGCGGAGATCGCGAACGCCAGCGCCGCGCCGACGATGCACGCCGAGTACCGCGCCGATCAGGCCGAGCAGCGCGCTCTCGACCATCACCGAGCGCGAAGATCTTGCGGCCGCGGTCGCCCACCGCCCGCATCGTGCCGAACTCGCCGATGCGCTCGAAGAGGCTCATGTTCACGCTGTTCACCACGCTGAGCAGCACCATGACGAGGATGATCAGCCGCAGCACGCCGAACTGCCGGTCGTAGAGCTCGACCGTCTTGTCGTAGAAGTCGTTGAGCTCGGTCCAGGCCTTCACCTCGAGGCCGCGCGCCGCGAGCGCCTCGCGCGCCTGCGGCGACGGCGGCGCGGTGTCGCGCGAACGCTCCGAGCGACACGACGAGCAGGTTCACGCCGCGGGTGTCGAGCAGCTCCTGGGCGGCCGCGAGCGGGATCTTGACCGCGCGCGCGTCGTAGTCCTTCGAGAAGCTCTGGAACACGCCCGACGACCTCGAAGTCGAGCGTGTTCATCGCGCCCTCGGCGGTGTTCGACGACGACCGTGACCGGATCGCCGGGCGCGAGCTTGAGCGCGTCCGCGACGCCCTGGCCGACCAGGATGCCGAAGCGATCCTTGTCGGTGAGCTGCCGGCCGGCGCTGACCACCAGATAGCTGCCGAGCTTGGCTTCCTTGTCGGGCTCGATCCCCTCGCCGACGATCGCAAGGTCGGTCCGGCCGTTGTTCAGCAGCCCGGAGAACTGCACGCGGCCGAGGACGTCGGCCACCTCGCCCGCTGCGCCATGCGAGCGCCTTGAGCTCCTCCGGCGCGTCGATCATGTACTCGCTCGGGCGAGCGCGAGCCGTAGGAGAAGAAGCCCGCTCTTCGCGATCTGCAGGTGGCCCGGTCTGCGAGTGGATGATCGCCTCGCCGAGCCGGAAGAACATGTCGTGGACGAATCCGCCGCTCAGGATCAGGCCGACGACGCCGAACACGATCGCCGCGAGCGTGATCGCGGTCCGCACGCGGTGCCGGAAGATGTTGCGCGGGCGAGTCGGTGATCGTCGGTCGAGCATCCGCTCAGCGGTTGAAGCGCAGCGCGTCGACGATCCCAGCCGCGAGGCCTTCCAGGCCGGATAGACGCTCGCGGCGAGCGTCGTGACGACCGCCAGCACGAACGCGTCCTCGACGATGCGCGAGGCGTCACGCGGATCTCGGCGGCGAAGCCCCGAGCCATGCCCGGCGGCGGCGGCATCGGGATGCCGATCGCCGAGATGACGAGCGCGAGCGCGACACCGACGCACCACGCCGGCCACCCCGCCGAGGATGCCGAGCAGCACGCCCTCGACGAGGAACTGTCGCAGGACGCTGCGCGCGCGTCACGCCGAGCGCCATGCTCGGTGCCGATCTCGCCGGTGCGCTCCATCACGCTCATCATGAGCGTGTTCGAGATGCTGAGCACGATGATGATCGCGATGATGACCTTCACGACCGCCGCCTGCGCTGCGAGAGAGCGCCG
Organism: uncultured beta proteobacterium; assembly: GCA_963789885.1. Lineage (GTDB taxonomy): Bacteria > Pseudomonadota > Gammaproteobacteria > Burkholderiales > SG8-39 > DATEDA01. The sequence continues at coordinate 38,502 of CAWBNB010000006.1, forward strand.
CGCGTCTTGTTGTAGAAGTCGGCGAGCTCGTACCACGGCGTGAACTCGAACGCGCTTCGCGCGAACTCTGCGCGCCAGCTGCGTCGAGGTGCCGCGCGCGTGTCGCACGTGTCCGGCGAGCAGCAAGCACCAGGCCGTGATCGCCGGTGACGCGCAGCAGCGTCTTGCGCGGTCGCGAGCGTCACTCGCAGGGCGGAGTCGTCGTACGCCTTGGTGATCGTGGAACAGCCCGCGGACGCGGACCTCCACGGCGTTGATGCCGCCCGCCTCGGCGCTGCGAGCAGGACGACCTGGTCGCCGACCTTCACGCCGAGGTTCGCCGCGAGCCCTTCCCGAGGATCAGCCCGTGCGGGTCGCCGGTCGCGAGATCCTCCCCGTCGACGATGCTCACCGGCGGCGCCCCCGAGCGAGCGGTGGATCGCGGACTCCCGCTCCGGGACGACGCCCTCGCCGATGAACGAGATCGTCGAGTCGCCGTGGCTCACCAGCCCGCTGAACGAGAGCCGCGGGGCCAGCAGGCGGACCCGGGGGCTGGAGCTGATCGCGCTCCGCTCCGGCGCGTTGTCCGGCAGCAGGTAAGCGAACGGGTCGGCAATGCCCGATTCTAGATAACCGGCGCGATGGACACGGATGTGGCCGAACTGTGACCTGATCGCGATCTCGCGGTACTGATAGAAGTTCCAGTCGATCAACCCGCCGGCCAGGATCAAGGCAGCTACGCCCGAAGCGATTGCTGCAAGTGCCATCGCCGAGCGTCGGCGGTGCCGCAAGATATTGCGTAGCGCGAGCAGCAGGTGCAGCGCGACTTGGTTCACGATCAGCCTCTGACGCCGGGAGTCCAGCAAACTTAGCATGATCCTCGTCGGCCACGGCCGGTGCTGCTAAAGTTCGCCACGTCCTCGCACAGGCAACCGAATGGTGGACGCTGTCGACGCGCCGACATTTTCCTACGATGAGGCGTTTGCCCGGAACCTTGGGTGGGTTACCGCCGAGGAGCAGCAGACCCTCCGCAGGAAGCGCGTTGCGATCGCCGGGCTCGGCGGCGTAGGCGGCTCGCATCTATTGACGCTAACCAGGCTCGGGATCGGCGCGTTCAATATCGCGGACTTCGACGCGTTCGAATTGGCAAATTTCAATCGGCAAGCAGGTGCGACTCTAAGCTCTCTCGGACGTCCAAAGGCTGACGTGCTCGCGCGAAGTGCGCGCGACATCAATCCAGAGCTTGATTTGAGAGTTTTCTCGAAAGGCGTGACCGAGGAAAATCTCTCCGGCTTCCTAGACGGTGTCGGTGTCTACCTCGACGGGCTCGACTTCTTCGCGTTTGCAGCGCGCAAGGCGCTGTTTGCCGCCTGTGCAGTCAGGCGAATTCCGGCCGTCACGGTGGCGCCACTCGGTATGGGAGCGGCGCTGCTTAACTTTCTTCCCGGCGGAATGACTTTCGAAGAGTACTTTCGCTGGGAGGGCTGCTCAGAGGAAGAGATGGCCGTCCGTTTCCTCGTCGGTCTCTCGCCGGCGCTTCTTCAGCGGTCCTATCTCGCCGACCGGAGCCGGGTGGACCTTGCTGCGCGCCGCGGACCCTCGACCGCGATGGCTTGCGAGCTCTGCGCGGGAGTCGCGGGGACCGAGGTGCTGAAGATCTTGCTTGGTCGCGGTAAGGTCATTGCAGCACCGCGTGGTGTCCACTTCGACGCGTATCGCAACCGGGTCGCGCGCACGTGGCGTCCCCTCGGCAATCGGCATCCGGCGCAGCTGCTCGCGATCGCCCTGGCCAAGCGTCAGTTGAGAAGGCGCGCGTAGCGCACTCTATCTTCCGCTGAGCGGTCTGCGGGCCACAAAGTTGTAGGTATTCCCCGCGACCTCTTCCTCAATTATTTCGAAACCTGCGCCTCCAACGCGCTCGCGAATATCGTGCTGCTGATAGGGGCTATGCAGAATGCCCTTGCGCATACCCCAGCGGTTGATCCTGTCGGCGATCCACCGCAATGGCTCGGGGCCTCGTGGGAAGAGCAGAACGTTCGCGGCGAGGGTCCCGCCGGGCTTGAGTACGCGGAACACCTCCCGGAGGCCGGCCGAGATATCCGGGAAGCAGTGAATCGCGTTGGCGATATTAGCGGTGTCGAAGGTCTCGTCGGGCATGTTCAACGCGCCAACGTCCGCCTGCAAGAGTTCCACCTCTGGGACTCCCCGGAAGCGCCGTATGGCGCCCGCAAGCATCGGCTCGGCATAGTCGAAGGCTACAATGTGGACGGTCGGCAGGCCCTTCCATCTCCGCCAACGCAGAACGAGATCGAGGAGGGTAGCCGTGCCGACCGCGACCTCCAGGTGCTGCGGTCCCATGTTCCGGCCGAACAGCCTCAGCTGCCTTCCGAGCGTGCTTCGGTAGGCAAATGTCAGGATGAAGAACCCCCGCACGTCGTACCACCACGGCGGCGAGTCGTATGCGGCGGCGATCCTCTCGAGGGCATCCTGGCGCATATAGCTTGGCTGCTCGTTCTCGGGCAGGCTAACGTCCACCCATCTTACAAGCCCCGCCGTAGCTAGTCATTCCGATAATCCTACGAAGAGCGCATAGCGCCTTTCTGGCCCCGGTGGATCGGCGGAGAAACCGACGGCGGCGGCTTACGGCAGGAGGGCGTGTCGACCCGCTCGGTCGACGAGGGGCTGGAATCCCGGGGATTGGGTGCTATCTCGAAGAGCCGGGCCTCGCGGCTTGCCGCCGAGGGTCGATGCTACGCGACGACGCGCGTAGTGAACTAATGAAAAACGGGTTGCGGATTCGAATCCGCAACCCGTTTCACAAGGAGAGATCCTGGAAGTCTTGACCGCTCTTGCTACGCTGCCACTTCAGGCGAACGCCCTGTACGCCGCTTGCGGGCCAAGCCTGCTGCCCCTAGGAGCGCGATGCCAAGTAGCGCCAGCGAAGACGGCTCCGGGACGAATTCGACGTCCGCGGATCCGTTCAGGTTCAGAGTCGCACCAACCGCGGGGGTAAAGCCGTTGAATTGGCCGTTCTGCAGAGAGAATTTGTAGAACGGGCTCGGCACGTCGAAGAGGTTTGCTCCGCCGTTGATCAGATTGAAGGTGGTGAGCTGACCAAAGCTACCGCAATTGTTGCCTACGCCGCAGGTCAGGGTCCCGTCACCCGCCAGGCTCGAGCCGTTCGCGATGTTGATGTCATCCCCGGTGTTGATCAAAGGGTACAACACCGCCCCACTCGCAGGATTCCCCGAGTTAGTCGTATTGGCCAATTCATCCCACCATAGGTTGAGGGCCGCCCCGGGGGTCAGGTTGAACGTCGTCGTCGACCCGCTCGTCGACCAGGTTCCGGAACCAAGAAGGGTGGCGTACAGGCCGTAGTTAGAGCCCAGCCCGGTCTGGGCGGCGTTGAACGTGACAGGGACGTTGGTGTTGGCGAACTGACCCGCGATCCAGAGGAGCGAAACGTCGAAGGCCGTGGCGCTGGTAAAGGTGATGGTTTCGAAATAATTCCCAATTGCCTTGTCCGCAGTAAACGCGCCTAGCGAGCCTGCGTTTCCCGCGGAGAAATTATTGGGATTTACCTGGAACTCAGGGAATGCAGCCGCGGAGCCCGCCATGGCGACTCCAGAGGCAAGCGCGAATCCAACTAAAGTTTTCTTGAAGTACATTGCTCGATCTCCTTGTGGCCTATACGGTCTCATCTAGCCGCGCCCATCTCTACGCAGATCCCGTGCCAGGGTATATGTTTTTATGTAAATCAATATGTTACGGAGATCATCTATTGCGTAGGTTCTTCGCTTGTAAAGACTTCCGGCAGTGTCAAAGCAACATCCGAATTTGAGCCCTGGCGATATCTGCCGAGCGGTTGTTCGTGACCAACATCGACCCGCGCTCGTAGCGCCGCGACACGAGTTGGAAGAACAGGTGTGCCGCGTTCGCCCCGAAGGGGAGGTAGCCGAGCTCGCCGACGATCAAGAGCTTGGGCCTCGCGTAGCGCATCAGCCGCTCCTCGAGCCGGCCGTCGTTGTGCCCCTTCGCAAGCGCCGTGACCAGGGCGGTTGCCGAGACGAACAGCGTCGAGTAGCCGGGCAGGATCGCCTCGACCGAGGGCGACTGCGAGATGGGTGTTGCCCACGCCCGGGGGCCCGAGCAGCAGCAGCGACTCGCCGTTGCCGACCCAGCGCGCGCTCGCCAGCTCCCGGATCTGCTCGGGGTCGAGCGAGAGCTGGGAATCGAAGTCGACCCCTCGAGGGTGTGCAGGAACGGGAACTTGGCGATGGAACTTGATTTGGATGCGCTGCTCGTCCTTCCGCGCGGCCTCGGCCTCGCACAGGAAGGAGGCGAGGCTCTCGCGCAGCGTGGAGTCCGACCGGGCCGCCTCGTCGAGCAGCCGGTCCAGGCCGTCGCGGATTGCGGTGAGCTTCAGGCGCGTCAACATGCGCTCCAGGGCTTCGATGTCCGGTTTGGTGTTCACTCTAGATAGCGCTGCGGAATCCCACAAACAAGAACGCCCGCCGAGCGGCGGGCGTTTCGATCAGAAGTCCGGTTGCAGCTTGATCGATCAGGCGGCCGCGCGGCGCCGGGTCACCCAGACGCCCGACCAGCGCCAAGCCCAGCAGCAGCGCCGCATTCGGCTCCGGCACCCGACCCGGAGGCTTGTCCCCGTAGAGGGCGAGGAGCTTTACGTAGTCGTTCTCGGTCGAATAGGTCGTGGTGCCCCAAGCGGGAATGTAGGTACCGATCAACCAGTACTGCGCTGCAATGTTTGTGGGATTGACCGCAGTCGCGGTGTTGAGCGCCAAGTCGGTGTAGTGACCGACGAAGGTCCATCCCTGGCTCGTGAGGCTGGAATAAGTGTTTCCGGCCAAGGTCGGCGTGCCCGCGCCGGTATAGGCGAGGACCGTGATGTCCGAATCGCCGCTTATGTAGCCGACGGTGACCTTGTTGAGGTCGATGGCGCTCGAAAAGCTTGAACAGGATCGAGTCGTACCTCGACTGGTTGTCCATCGCGTGCTCGGGCTGCGACCCATTCGCTTCCGTCGCCGGTGTTCGGGCCTGAGCTGCCGCCGTCTGCATTCTTCACGCCTAGCCCGCCGCTGTACGCCCCGAGGAACGCAGCCTGCAGCGTTCCGCTCAGCGAGTTGGTGCTGGTCGTGAGGCCGCCGGTGTTCGACCACGCTGACGCCGTCACCGTGGGGTTGCCGCTACCCCCGGAGAACGCGAGGCTGTTGCCCATCGAGGAACTGCAGCTCGTTCCGCAATCGGTATTGCCGGACGTGGTCCAGGTGATCTCGGCACGCGCGACCACGCTGACGGCTAAGCCACCCGCCAAGGCAGCTGCCGCGATCAGGATCCGACCGGTTCTGGATATCAGCGACATTAAGTAGACCTCCCCACTCCTTTTAAAAGCAAGCGGCGCGCCAGCGCGATTCTCACTGTGTGCCCAAAGGCTTACGCAACCGGTCGAAGTTGCGGTCGTTCCCATGTAAAGCTGGCCGACATCGGACACCGATTACCGGAGCCCCAGCTCCTGTGCGAGCTTTCTAGCGTCGGCCGCCATAGCGAGGGTCGTTACCGCGCCAAGAATCGGTTCGAGCTCCTTACGCGCCTCGTCCGGCCTCCCCGCCTTGGCGAGCGCAGCAGCCAAGTGATATCGAATCTCTGTGCTCTGCGGCGCGCGCAGCCGCGCATCTCGGAGATGTCGGATCCCCTGCTCGACTTGTCCCCGCTGAACGAGGGTCCAGCCTAGGGTGTCCTGGATCGACGCATTGCTCGGCGCGAGTTCATGTGCGCGCTCGGCGTATTCCATGGCCTTCTGGGTCGCTCTGGAGGAGCAGGATGTTCGCGAGGTTGTTGAGCAGCGGTCGCGTCGTCGCCCTGTTCCCGAAGGATCTGCTCGTAGCGCGGCGCGGGCGGCCGAAAGGTTCCCGACGCGCAGATAGCCCTCGGCGAGCGCGCTGCGTGCGACTCTGTCGTCTGCGGATGCGCGCGGATCCACGACTCGAGGAACTGGATTGCCGGCCTTGACGTTGCCGGCCTGCAGCTGCGCGCCGAAGAGCCGAAGCGCGCCGTCGGTGCTCGTCTTCCTTCGCGAGCGCGGTGCGATAGCGCTCGATCGCTTCGGGGTAGTTCTTCCGCGCCATCGCAACATCGCCGAGGAGCTGATACCCGATGGCGCGATTCGGGCGCCTGGCTCGGCGATCGCCCTTGCTCGCTGCTCGGCCTTGGCGAGCTCGCCGCTCCGCAAGTCCAGCTCAACGCCGCAGGATCTGCGCCGGAAGGTAGTCGGGTCGGCCGGAGAGCGCCTTCTCGAGGCTGTACGCCGCACCGTCGACGGTTGTTCGCCGCGAGCTGATAGCGGGCGATCTGCGTCTGCCAGGCCGGGTCGAACGCCGCGATGCGCGCCATGCGGGTGAACACGCTCTGCGCCTGCTTGTCGTTGCCCAGTGCGAGTAGAGACGCGACCGAGCGCAGCCAGCGCGTCGAGGTTGTCGGGCGCCGCCGCGTCGATTTCCTTCGCGACCGCCGAGCGCCTTGTCCGTCGCGCCGGCAGGCGAGGTGCAGGTCGACGAGCGCGGTCCCGGCCGCGATGTGCCGCCGGTTCGCAGCCCGGGCCTTCTCGAGCCAGCGGATGGCGTCTGCGTCGCCGCCCCGCGGCCTCCTCCGCCATCGCGAGCTCGTACATCGCCTGGGCGTTCGACGGGCTGCCGCTTCAGGAGCGCCTCGAAGCGTCGCGCGCGCGGCCGCGAAGTCGCCGTCGGCGACGTCGAGCCTGCCCGAGGTTGAGCTGCGACGGCGTAAAAGCCGAGTCGGCCGCGAGCCGCCTACAGAAAGGCGGCGCGCGCGCCCTTGCGGTCGCCTGCGGCGAGACGCGCCACGCCGAGCAGGTTCAACGTGTACGCGTTGCCGGGTGCCCGCTTGACGACGGCCTCGGCGATCTCGATCGCCTGCTTCGGCTCGCCCCGGCGCATGTACAGCGCGGCGAGCGCGACGCCGCTGCGCGCGTCGCCCGGGTCCTTCTTGAACGCCTGCTGGAGGTGCTGGAGCGCGAGATCGCCCTGGCCGCCGCCCAGCAGGCTCAGGCCGAACGTCGCGTGGACCTCGGCGCGCCCCGCCGCTCTCGCTGCAGCGCCTGCTCGAGATAGTTGCCGCCAGGTTGTGCTGCCCGACGCCCATGTGGGCCGTCCCGAGGAGCGCGAGCACCTGCGGATCGTTCGGCGCCAGCTTCCTGCGCCGGCTCGAGTAGCGAGATCGCCGCGCGGTAGTCGCGCTGGCCGATCATGATCGACGCGAGCAGCCGCGGGCGCCCGACGTCGGCGGGGTCGTACGCGCGAGGTAGTCGTCCAGGTACTGGCGCGCCTTCTCGCGCTGCCCCAGGCCGTGGTGCCCCAGCCCCGCGAGAAGCAGGAGGTCCGGCGCGCGCTGCTTCAGGACGTCCCGCGGGACCTGATCGATCGCCTTCGTCAGTCTGCGACGAGCGCTCTCGCGCGGCCCGTTCTCGTCGCCGCGCTTCGCCAGGTACAGCGGCCCGGACGTAGAGCGCGCGCGGCTCGCGCGGGCTGCTTGGCGGCGAGGTAGTCGATGTCCCGGCCGCCTCGTCGAGGCGTCCGAGGTCCATCAGCAGCGCCGCACGCGCGACTCTCGCCTCGACGATGGCGCGGATCGATCGCGAGCGCCTTCGCGAAGCCGTCCAGGGCCGCCTTCGCGTCGCCCGGCGGCCAAGCGCGAGGCGTGCCGTTGAAATGCCAGACGGCGGCGTTCTTCGGGGCGAGCGCCATCGCCTCGTCCGCGAGCTGCGACCGCGTCGGCCCGCCGCCCCTGCCGCGCGGCGAGCTCGGCGAGCGCCAGCACCGGCGGCAGATACTTCGGATCGACCGCGCGCGCGTCCTCGTAGGCCCGCCGGGCCGCCTCGTCGTCCCCCAATGCGCGGAACGACTGGCCGCGGAGCACGCAGCAGCTCCGCACGGCGACTCCGGGGGGGCGGCCTCCGGCGGGAAAGCGCTCGAGCATCGCCTGGTGCTTGCCCTGGCCAGCGAGCGCCCGGGCCATGGGGAGCGCGATCTCCGATCGACTCGACGCCGAGCTGCAAGCGCCTTCGTCAGGGCGTCCTCGGCAGCCGCGGCGTCGCCGTTCGCGAGATACGCCTTCCCGAGGAGGGTCGTGCGCCGCCAGCAGCTTCGGGTCCTGCTGCAGCGCGTTCTTCAGCTGGATGATCGCGCCGGCCGCATCGTTCCGCTCGTACCGGGCGACGGCGTCGTCGTAGAACTTCGCCGCCTGTGTCGGGGCTGCCGATGCCGCCGGCGAAGGGCGACGCGAGCGCGCCAGCGCGAGGGCGCGCGCAGCGCGAGTGAGGTTCGGCATGTGATGCGCGCGCAGACAGGCTCGTTCCGCGCCGACGGACAGTAGACCGCGCTCCGACGTTCTGTCGTCGTCGAGGACGTGGCCGCCGGACCGGGCAGGTCGAGATTCCTAGGCCATTGGCATATTGCGACCGGCTTCCGGCCATCTGTAAAAGATGGTGACAGCAGGGCATTGTTCCTCCCCGCCCGGGCTAGAGTGCGGGCTCGCCGATCCTTCCGGCCCACCCGCGGCCGGTAGAATTCCACGTTCGGCCCGCACTTGCTTAGAAATTTCTTGAGGTCTAATATCTTACCCATTGATTTTTCGTGGAAACAAGGGGATTAACATGAGCGTTCTCGCCGCGCCACGGGAGCGTGCGCGCGGCTTCGCCGCCACGAGCTCGATCGCCGCCACCGCGCTGCTCGCCGCCTGCACCGACCCCGGACTATCCGCCCGCGCCGCGCCTCGCCGCCACGCCCGACTACAACTACGTGATCGGGCCGCTCGATACGGTGAACATCATCGTCTGGCGGAACCCGGAGCTCTCGATGAGCGTGCCGGTGCGACCGGACGGCAAGATCACCTTCCCGCTCGTCGAGGACCTGCCCGCCCTCGGCAAGGATCCGACGACGCTCGCGCGCGACGTCGAGAAGGCGCTCGGGAAGTACATCCGCGATCCGATCGTGACCATCATCGTCACGAACTTCGTCGGACCGTACGACCAGACGATCCGCGTGATCGGGGAGGCGGCGAAACCGCAGACGCTCGCCTATCGCCAGCAGATGACGCTGCTCGACGTGATGATCGCGGTCGGCGGACTCACCGACTTCGCCGACGGCAACGCGGCGTCGATCTTCCGCACCGCCGAGGGCGGCAAGCTCTACAGCGTGCGCCTGAGGGATCTCGTCAAGCGCGGCCAGATCGACGCGAACGTCGACGTGAAGCCGGGCGACATTCTGATCATTCCGCAGAGCTGGTTCTAGCCGGCGAGCGAGCCGGCGTCGCTTGCGTCCGCGGACGCCGGGCCGACCCAGGGATCTTCTCATGGACGAACTGCTGAGACAGCTCTCGACCGCGCTTCGCGGCATGTGGCAGCGGCGCTGGTGGGGCCTCGCCATCGCCTGGGTCGGCGCCATCGCGGGCGCGGTCGCCCTGGTGCATGATGCCGGACAAGTACGAGGCCTCGGCGCGCGTGTTCGTCGACACCGACTCGATCCTGAAGCCGCTGATGCGGGGCTTGACGGTGCAGCCGAACATCCAGCAGCAGATCGCGATCGTCACGCGGACGCTGCTCAGCCGGCCGAACATGGAGAAGCTCGTCCGCACCGACCGACCTCGACCTCGGGCTGCGGACGGCGCGCGACAAGGACAAGCTCATCGACGACCTGCTCGATACGATCAAGATCGGCAGCGCCGGACAGAACAACCTCTACGTCGTGACGTACCGGGACCCCCAACCGGAGAAGGCGCGGCGCGTGGTGCAGAGCCTCGTGTCGATGTTCGTCGAGTCGAGCCTCGGCGACTCGCGCAAGGACGCCGACACCGCCCGCCGCTTCATCGAGGACCAGATCCAGGCCTACGAGAAGAAGCTCGCGGAGGCCGAGAATCGCGTCAAGGAGTTCAAGCTCCGCAACATGGGGCTCATGAACACCGACGGCGGCGACTTCTTCGCCCGGATGGCGGCGCTCTCGGAGCAGATCAACAAGGCCCGCCTGGACGTGCGGGCGGCGGAGCAGTCCCGCGACGCCATGAAGCGCGAGCTGGAGAGCGCGGGATCGTCCCGCGCACCGGCACCGGGGGAGCCGCCCCCGGCGGAGGAGATCGCCGTCCCCGAGATCGACGCGCGCCTCCAGTCGCTCAAGCAGAACCTCGACGACATGCTGCGGCGCTACACCGACAAGCACCCGGACGTCGTCAACACCCGGCGCATCATCGCCGAGCTCGAGGAGCAGAAGAAGAAGGAGATCGAGGACCGCAGGCAGAAGATGAAGCCCTCGGATCGCGCGGCGGCCGGCAATCCCGTCGCGCAGCAGCTCAAGATCGCGCTCGCCGAGTCCGAGGCGAACGTCGCCTCGGTGCGCGCGCAGCTCGCCGAGTACGAAGCGCGCTTCAACCAGGCGCGCGCCAACGCCCAGCGCGTGCCCGAGATCGAGGCCGAGCTCGCGGCCCTGAACCGCGACTACGAGGTCCAGAAGCGCAACTACGAGCAGCTCGTCTCGCGCCGCGAATCGGTCCAGCTCGCCGGGGAGCTCGACTCCACCTCCGCGGTCGTGGACTTCCGGATCATCGATCCGCCGCGCGTTTCGCCGAAGCCGGTCGCGCCGAATCGCCTGCTGCTGCTGCCGCTCGTCCTGCTCGGTGCGCTGGCGCTTGGCGCGGTCGCGAGCCTCCTCGTGAGCCTGGTGCTGCCGACGGTTCACGACGGCCGGACGCTGCGCGAGGTGAGCGGGCGGCCGGTCCTCGGGAGCGTCAGCCTGGTGCCGAATCCGGCGTTCATCCGCCGCGCCCGACTGGCCAGCTACGGTTTCGCGGGCGGCGTCTCCGCCCTGGTCGCGATCTATGGCGTCGGCATCGCGTGGCTCGCCATGCGATCGCCGGTGTCCTGAGGAACGTGCAGTGAGCCTCATCGAACAAGCCGCCCAGCGGCTCGAGCAACTGCGCAACGCCGGCATCGACGTCGCCGACCTCAACGAAGCGTCCTGCTGCCCGGCGGATGCCGGCGGCGCGCAGCGCGCCGCCCGAAGCGCTGCTGAAGGAGCTGGAGGCACGCGCCGGCGCGAGCAAGAGGCCGGCTGCCGAGCCGCCGGCTGCGCAGCCGGCGCCCGAGGCCGAGAAGCGCGAATCGCGCCACGTGACGATCGACCTCGCGAAGGTCGCCAAGGCGGGCGTGATCACTCCGGATGCCCCGCGCTCGCAGCTCGCCGACGAGTTCCGGGTCATCAAGCGGCCGCTGCTCGCGAACGCCCTCGGCAAGTCCGCGGTCCGCGTGGAGCGCGGCAACATGATCATGGTCACGAGCGCGTTCCCGGGCGAGGGAAAGACCTTCACCGCGGCCAACCTGGCGATGAGCATCGCGATGGAGCTCGACAGCAGGGTCCTGCTCGTCGACGGCGACGTCGCGAACCCGGCGTTGCTGCCGCTGCTCGGCCTTCGCGAGTCGCAGGGCCTCATGGACGTCCTCGTCGATCCGGGTCTCCAGCTCGCCGACGTCCTGCTGCGCACCAACGTCGAGCGGCTCTCGATCCTGCCCGCCGGGAAGCACCACCGGCGCGCGACCGAGGTGCTCTCGAGCGAGGCGATGGCCCGCCTGATCGACGAGATGGCGTCGCGGTACCCGGACCGCATCGTCCTCTGGGATGCGCCGCCACTGCTACCGACGACGGAGTCGCGCGTGCTGGCGGGATACATGGGACAGGTCCTCGTCGTGGTGGAAGCCGACCGGACCACGCACGGCTCGCTCAAGAGCGCCCTCACGCTGCTCGACGACTGCCCGGTGGTCATGACGATGCTGAACAAGGCGCGGCGAACCGACGTCGGCTCCTACTACGGCTATTACGGCAACCACCCGGATGCCTGATGACCAGACGCAGGGTCCGGCCGCAGGGCCCGGCCGCCGCGGGAGGGGATTGAAGGCGGCGGAGGGCCCGGCGATGCCGGTGCTCGCGCACCGGATTCGCCCGTCCGTCGCCACCCTCATGGCGGCCAGCATGTTCATTGCACCGACGGCTTCCGCTGCGGACTGGAAGTTCCAGACGTACGGCAGCGCGCGCGCCACCCTGACGGACAACGCGAACCTCGCGCCTTCGGGTCAGGAGAAGGGCGACGCATCCTCCAGGTGACCCCGGGGATCCGATGGAGTCGCGAGGGCGCCCGGCTCAAAGTGAACGTGATCTATGCGCCGAGCGGCATCGTGTACGTGGAGGGGACGAGCAACAACCGGTTCGTCAACACGCTGTCGGCGCTCGCGAAGCTGGAGGCGGTCGAAAAGTTCTTCTTCATCGACGCTCGTGCGAGCGATCTCGCAGCAGTTTCTCTCGCCGTTCGGCCCGACCCCGACCGATCTCGGGACCGCGACGTCCAACCGCACCAACGTGACGACCCTTGGGGTAAGCCCGTACATCCGCGGGCAGTTCGGCGCCACCGGGATGACGTATCTCGTCCGGAACGACAGCGATTGGACGAGCGCGAGCGGTTCGGGAGGGACTACCGCGTACTACGGCAATACACGGTTGCTCGCCTCAACTCCGCGCCGACCACGGTGAGCTGGGATCTCGAGTACAACCGCCGAAACACCAACTACTCGGGCCAGAACGGTTTTGTCAACGATATCTATCGCGGGCGACTGACTTGGAACATCGACCCGCAGTTCCGCGTGTTCGGGATCGGCGGATACGAGACCAACAACTACTCCATCACGAACCAATCGGGGCCGATCTACGGCGGCGGGCTCGAATGGCATCCAACCGAGCGCACGACGGTTGCGGGCTTCTACGAGGAGCGGTTCTTCGGGCCGTCCTGGTCGGCGAACTTCACTCACCGTCGACCGCTGTCGTTCGTGTCCCTGGTGGGATTCGTGCGCAGTCGAGCTACCCGCAGTTGGCGCAACAGGCCGCCCCCGGCAATACCGCCGCGATCCTCGACAGCACGCTCGTGTCGAGGTTTCCCGACCCGGCCGAGCGCCAGGCCGAGGTGCAGCGGCTTATCCAGACGCTCGGGCTTCCGACGTCTCTCGTCCCGCCGCAGTCGTTCTATACGCAGAGCGTGTTCGTGAACGAGCAGGTGACGTTGTCGGTCGGCCTAACCGGCGTGCGAAACACCGTGGTCTTCGCGGCGTTCACCGGCTACAGCCAGCAGATTCCCGCGACGACCAACGTCGACGGTCCAGGGCGCTTTCGCGACCGCGACCCAGATCGACCAGCGCGGCGTGAGCGGCAACTGGAATCACCGACTTACGCCGCTCACGAGCGTGAACTTCCTCGCGTCGAGGTATCAGAGCCAGGCGCGCCAGCCGACCAGCTCGGAGTCCACGACCGATCTGTTCAGCCTGAACCTGACGCGGACGCTCGGAGCCCAAGACCAACGGCGACGCTCGGGCTTGCGCTACACGATCTTCGACACCAACGTCGGCAACGATTACCGGGAAGCGGCCGTCTTTGCCTCGGTCTTCCACACTTTCTGACGGCCTGGAATGTACGAACCCTATTACGGGCTGAACGGCAAGCCGTTTCAGCTGAATCCGGATCCCGAGTTCTTCTTCGCGAGCCGCGGGCACGCGCGCGCGTACGCGTACCTGCAGTACGGCCTGCACCAGAGCGAGGGCTTCATCGTCGTCACCGGCGACGTCGGCGCCGGCAAGACGACGATCGTCCGCAGCCTGCTCCAGCGGCTCGACCCCGAGAAGGTCGTCGCGGCGCAGCTCGTCAGCACGCAGCTCGACGCGGAGGACCTGCTCCAGTCGGTCGCCGCCGCGTTCGGCATCCCGTCGCGCGCCACCGAGAAGGCGACGCTCCTCGCGCATATCGAAGCGTTCCTCGTCGCCCTCGTCCCCGAGGGCCGACGCGCGCTGCTGATCGTCGACGAGGCGCAGAACCTCACCGCGCGCGCGGTCGAGGAGCTGCGCATGCTGTCGAACTTCCAGCTCGAGAACCGCGCGCTCCTGCAGAGCTTCCTCATCGGACAGCCGGAGCTGCGCCAGGTGCTGCAGAGCGGGCAGATGCAGCAGCTCCGCCAGCGGGTGATCGCGACCTATCACCTCGGGCCGATGGACAAGGCGGAGACGCAGGGCTACGTCGAGCACCGGCTCAAGCACGTCGGCTGGCGCGGCGACCCGGAGTTCGAGCCGGCGGCGTTCGAGGCGATCCACATGTACTCGGCGGGCGTGCCGAGACGAATCAACCTCCTCTGCAACCGCGTCATGCTCGGCGGCTACCTCGGCGAGAAGCACAAGATCACCGCCGGCGGACGTGAAGTCCGTCGCCGGCGAGCTGCGCCAGGAGTTCGGGCCCGAGACGGTCGGATCGCCGCTCGTGCCCGTGTCGCTCTCGGGCAGATCGGGCGCCTCGCAGTCGATCGGCGCGTCGACGCAAGCACGCGCGTTCGACGCCGAGATCGCGCGCCTCGAGGACCGGGTGAGCCGCCTCGAGCGCCTGATCCATTCCACCGTCAGTCTGTTGCACACGCTGATCGAGCGCGAGCAGCGGGGCAAGTCGCAGCGGAACGGATGATGGGAGCGCTACCGAACGCGCCCGGGCCGATCCTGTGCGTCGTGGGCGCGCGGCCCAACTTCATGAAGATGGCGCCGCTGCTCGCGGCGTTCGCGCGCACGCCCGGGCTGCCCCGGTCGATGCTCGTGCACACCGGCCAGCACTACGACGCTGGCGATGAGCGACCGCCTGTTCGCCGACCTGCGCCTGCCGCAGCCGGATCTCAACCTCGAGGTCGGCTCCGGCACGCACGCGGTCCAGACCGCGGAGATCATGCGGCGCTTCGAGCCCGTGCTCGAGCGCGAGCGGGCGTCGCTCGTCGTGGTCGTCGGCGACGTCAACTCGACGCTTGCGTGCAGCCTGGTCGCGGTGAAGCGGGGCGTGCCGGTCGCGCACGTCGAGGCGGGCCTGCGCAGCTTCGACCGGTCGATGCCGGAAGAGATCAACCGCCTGCTGACCGACCAGATCGCGGAGCTTCTCTATACGACGGAACGCACGGCGGCGGAGAACCTCGCCCGCGAGGGCGTACCCGCCGAGCGGATCGCGTTCGTCGGCAACGTCATGATCGACTCGCTGCGGGCGAACCTGCCGCGGGCGGTCGCCCCGGAGGAAACGCTGCGCCGCGCCGGCCTTTCCGGTCCTTCCCTGCGCGAGGGCGGCACCGCGGTGGCGACCGCTATCGCTTCGCCCTCGTCACCCTGCACCGCCCGTCGAACGTCGATCATCCCGACGCGCTGGGAGAGGCGCTCGCCATCCTGCGCGACGCCGCCGAGCGGCTGCCGCTCGTGTGCCCGCTGCACCCGCGCACACAGGCGAACATCGATCGATTCGGGCTGCGATCGCTGCTCGCGACGGAGCGCATCGCGGTCCTGCCGCCGCAGGGCTATCTCGAGACGCTCGGGCTGATGGCGAACGCCGCGCTGGTGCTCACCGATTCCGGCGGCATCCAGGAAGAAACGACCGCGCTCGGCGTCCCGTGCCTGACGCTGCGCGAGAACACCGAACGCCCGATTACCGTGCAGCAGGGGACGAACACGATCGTCGGGCGCGACCGCGCGCTCACCCTCCGGCTGGTGGACGAGATCCTCGCCGGCGGCGGCAAGCGCGGCCGCGCTCCCGAGCTCTGGGATGGCAACGCCGCAGAGCGCATCGCAGAACACCTGGCCGGCTGGTTCGCCCGCCGACATGCAGCAATCGGGGCCTGAAGCATGGCAGTACGCATCGAATCGCGGCGCGTCGTCGTCAACGCGCTCACCGTCGACGTCGAGGATTACTTCCAGGTCTGGGCGCTTGCGCCCTACATCCCGCGCGAGAAGTGGGACGACACGCCGTGCCGCGTCGAGCGGAACGTCGACCTGATCCTCCAGCTCCTCGACGAATCGGACTCGCGCGCGACCTTCTTCACGCTCGGCTGGGTGGCCGAGCGCTTTCCCGAGCTCGTGCGGCGGATCGCGGACGCGGGCCACGAGGTGGCGAGCCACGGCTACGCGCACCTGCGCGCGGACGAGCTGACGCGCGAGGCGTTCTTCGCCGACATCCTGCTCGCGAAGAGCATCCTCCAGGACCTGCTCGGCAGCGAGGTCAAGGGCTACCGCGCGCCGAACTTCTCGATCGGCGCCGGGAACGCGTGGGCGTACGAGTGCATCGCCGAGGCGGGCTACGAGTACAGCTCGAGCATCTACCCGATCCGGCACGACCACTACGGCGTCCCCGATGCGCCGCGCTTCAAGCACCACTCGCCGCTCGGCCTGCCCGAGATACCGATCACCACGGTGCGGCTCATGAACCGCAACTGGCCGGCGGGCGGCGGCGGCTATTTCCGGCTGATGCCGTACGCGATGTCGCGGTGGCTGATCAAGCGCGTGAACGAGGTCGACGAGCAGCCGGCGATCTTCTACTTCCATCCCTGGGAGCTCGATCCGGGCCAGCCGCGCGTGCCGGGGATCGACTCGAAGACGCGTTTTCGCCACTACCTCAACCTGCATCAGACCGAGCACCGCCTGCGCCAGCTCCTCGCCGACTTTCAGCTGGGGCCGGATCGACAAGGTGTTCCTCGAGGGCGAGGTCGTATGAACTTCAGCCCCGCCGAGCTCTCCGCCGCGTGCGCCGCGACCGGCCTCGCCGTCCGGCTCGCGACCGCCGGCGACTTGCCGCGCTGGGACGCCTTCGTCGAGCGCTGCCCCGAGGCGACGTTCTTCCATCGCGCGGGCTGGAAGGAAGTCATCGAGAGCGTCTTCGGCCACCCCACCTTCTATCTCCTCGCCGAGCGCGACGCGAGCATCGTCGGCGTCCTGCCGCTGGCGGAGGTGAAGAGCCTGCTCTTCGGGCACGGGCTCGTCTCGCTCCCGTTCTGCGCGCACGCCGGCGTCGCGGTGACCGATCCCGCGGCCGTGCCGGCGCTGCACGCGGCCGCGCGCGAGATCGCCGGCCGGCTGGGCGTCGCGCATCTCGAGCTGCGCAACCGCGCCGCGCGCGAGCCGGACTGGCCGCGCCAGACGATCTACGTCGAACTTCCGCAAGGAGATCTCGGCCGACGTCGAGGCGAACATGCTCGCCATCCCGCGCAAGCAGCGCGCGATGGTGCGCAAGGGGATCAAGAACGGTCTGCGGAGCGAGATCGACGCCTCGGTCGACCGGTTCTTCGCGCTCTACGCCGACAACCAGCATCGTCACGGCACGCCGCCGCTGCCGAAGCGCTGGTTCGAGACGCTCCGGCGCGTGTTCGGCGCCGACGCCGAGGTGCTCACCGTGCTCGACGAGCGCGGCACAGCCGCTTTCCGCCGTCTTCAGCTTCTACTTCCGCGACGAGGTCCTGCCCTACTACGCCGGCGACGACGAGGCCGCGCGCGATCTCGCCGGCGAACGACTTCAAGTACTGGGAGCTGATGCGACGCGCGACCGAGCGCGGCTGCCGCGTCTTCGACTACGGCCGCAGCAAGCAGGGCACCGGGTCGTTCGACTTCAAGAAGAACTGGGGCTTCGAGCCCCGGCCGCTCGCGTACGAGTACGCGCTGCTCCGCGGGGATCGCATTCCGGAGAACAACCCTCTCAACCCGAAGTACCGCGCGTTCATCGCGCTGTGGCGCCGCCTGCCGATCCCGGTCGCGAACCGGCTCGGGCCGCTACATCGTGCGGAGCCTCGGGTAGTGCCCGATTCCCCATGGAACCGCTCCTCTATCTCACGCACCGCATCCCCTTTCCCCCGAACAAGGGGGACAAGCTGCGCTCGTACCACCTGCTCAAGCACCTCGCCTCGAAGTACCGCGTCTTCCTCGGCACGTTCGTCGACGACGAGGCCGACTGGCACCACGTCGAGGCGGTGCGCGCGCTCTGCGAGGACACCTGGTTCGGCCGCGTTCACCCGCGGCTCGCCCCGCTCCGGGGGCTGACCGGCCTCCTCACCGGCGAGCCGGTCACCCTCGGCGCACTTCCGCGACGCGCGCCTGCAGGCGTGGGTGGACGGCGTGATCGAGCGCGGAGCAGATCAGGAAGACGGTGGTGTTCTCGTCGCCGATGGCGCAGTACGTCCTGCGGCACGAGCGGCTGCGCCGGGTCGTCGACTTCGTCGACGTCGATTCGGACAAGTGGCGGCAGTACGCCGCGGCGCGGCGCTGGCCCGTGTCCTGGGCGTTCGGCCGCGAAGCGCGCGCCCTGCTCGCGTTCGAGCGCCACGTCGCGCGGCAGGTCGACGCGAGCTTCTTCGTCACCGCGAAGGAGGCGGCGCTCTTCGCGCGGCTCGCGCCCGACTGCAAGGACCGCATCTACGCGTGCGCGAACGGCGTCGACGGCGACTGGTTCTCGCCGGACGCCCTGCTCTCTTCGCCGTATCCGGTCGGAGTGAAGCCGGTGGTCTTCACCGGTGCGATGGACTACTGGCCGAACATCGACGCGGTGTGCTGGTTCGCCCGCGAGGCGCTGCCGCGAATCCGGGCGCAGGAACCGGCGGTGCGCTTCTACATCGTCGGCATGAACCCGCCGCCGGCGGTCCGCGCGCTCCAGAAGGACCCGGCCGTCGAGGTGACCGGGCGGGTCGACGACGTGCGCCCCTACGTGCGGCACGCGGCCGTCGCGGTCGCGCCGCTGCGCGTCGCGCGCGGCATCCAGAACAAGGTGCTGGAAGCGATGGCGATGGCGAAGCCGGTCGTCGTGTCCGCGTCCTCGGCGGCCGCGCTCTCCGCGCGCCCGGGCGTCGAGATCGAGGTCGCGGAGACGCCCGAAGGTTTCGCCGCGAAGACGCTCGCGCTGCTCGCACCGGCGCGCGCCGACGAGATGGGCCGCGCGGCGCGCCGGCGGGTGCTCGCGGACTACGACTGGGGCGCGAACCTCAAGCGCTTCGACGAGGCGCTGGGCAGCGACGAGCCGAGCACCGGCGGGCCGCATCAGGACGCGCCGGCGGCGCGGCTTCGCAAGATCGCCTCGGCATAGCGGCGGATGAAACTGGAGACCGACAAGACGCTGCAGCCCGCGGAGACGGCCGCCGCCGGTGCGAGCGGTTGGAGCGGCGGCCGTGCTGGTGACCGCGGCGGTCGTCGTGCTGCTGCTCGCGCTCTACTACGAGACCGCCGCGTCGATCGTCGCGATCTGGCACCGGTCCGAGACGTTCGCGCATGGCTTCCTCGTCGTCCCCGCGGTACTCTGGCTCGTATGGCGGCGCCGCGATCATGTCGCGCAGCTGACGCCTCGCCCCGATTACGCAGGGCTGGTCCTGCTGGCCGGGCTCGGGTTCGGCTGGCTGCTCGCCGACCTCGCCGGCGTGCAGGTCATCCAGCAGCTCGCGATGGTCGCGATGATTCCCGCCGCCGTCGTCACCGTGCTCGGGCGGCGCGTCGCGTGGGCGCTCGCCTTCCCGCTCGGGTTCCTCTTCTTCGGCGTGCCGATCGGCGAGGCGCTGATCCCGCCGCTCATGAACTTCACCGCCGACTTCACGGTGGCGATGCTTCAGCTCGTGGGTATCCCCGTCTTCCGCGAGGGCACCTTCTTCACCATCCCGTCCGGCAAGTGGTCGGTAGTCGAAGGGTGCAGCGGGCTGCGCTACCTGATCGCGTCGGTGACCGCAGGCTGCCTCTACGCCTACCTGAATTACCAGGGCGTCGGCAGGAGATTGCTCTTCGTCGTCGCCTCGATCGCCGTGCCGATCGTCGCCAACGGCCTGCGCGCTTTCATGATCGTGATGATCGCCCACTACAGCGACATGAAGCTCGCGCTCGGGATCGACCACTACATCTACGGCTGGGTGTTCTTCGGCATCGTGATGGTGGCGCTCTTCTGGGTCGGGTCGTTCTGGCACGAGCCGGAGCCGGACGCCGCGCGAGCCGCGCCCACGACCGGCGCTGCCCGTACCGGAGTCGCGGCGCGTGCTGCCCGCCGCGATGGCCACGCTCGCGGTGATCGCGATCTGGCCGGCCTATGCCGCGTACCTCGAGGCTGCCGACCGGCCGGCCGCGCCGCGCACGCTCGCAGCGCCGACGGGCGCTGCGGGATGGCAACTCGATCCGGCCGGGATGACCGACTGGCGGCCGGAGTACCTCGGCGCCGACCCGAGCCGCTTCGAGGTTTACCGGAAGGGCGATCGCGCCGTCGCGCTGTACCTCGGCTACTACCGCAACCAGCGCCAGGACGCGGAGCTCGTCAATTCGCAGAACGTCATGGTCCGGCAGAAGCATCCGGTATGGGAGAACGTCGGCGAGAGCCGGCGCGCCGCGTCGCCCGAGACCGCCCTGGTCGACGTCAAGCAGACGCTGCTCCGCTCGCCGTCGCAGCGCCTGCTCGTCTGGGACTGGATGTACCTCGACGGGCGGCGCACGACGAGCCGCTACCTCGCCAAGCTCCTGCTCGCGAAGAACCGCTTGCTTGGTCAACCCGACGACGGCGTCGCGATCATCGTCGCCGCGCCCTATGCGGAGGGCCGCGAGCCTGCCGAGCGGGCACTGCGCGACTTCGTCACGGACATGCTCCCCGGGATCGAAGGTTCGATCCGTGCGGCGGCGGGCTCCTGAAAGCGCGGCGCCGATGGCCCGGGTTCCCCTCATTGCTCATGTCGTCCACCGCTTCGACGTCGGCGGCCTGGAGAACGGCATGGTGAACCTGCTGAACAACATCCCCGGGGACCGCTACCGGCATGCGGTGATCTGCCTCGACGCCTTCACCGATTACCGCCAGCGAATCCGCTCGAGCGACGTGTCGTTCCACGCGTTGCACAAGCGGGCCGGCAAGGACCCCGCGCTCTACCTGCGCCTTTGGCGGACCCTGCGGCAGCTCCGGCCCGACCTCGTCCATACCCGCAACCTCTCCGCGCTCGAGGGCCAGCTCGTCGCGGCGCTTGCCGGCGTGCGGGCGCGGGTGCACGGCGAGCACGGCCGGGACACGTTCGACCTGCACGGCGCCAACCGCAGGTACAACGTCCTCCGGCGCGCCCTCCGGCCGCTCGTCGGGCGGTACATCGCGGTCAGCAAGGATCTCGCGGCGTGGCTCGTCGAGACGGTCGGCGTCGAGCCGCACCGCATCGAGCAGATCTACAACGGCGTCGACGCGGTGCGATTCCATCCGCGCGCCGAGGGCTTTCGTGCGGTCGGGCCGGCCGGGTTTTTCACCGGATCGGAAGTCATCATCGGAGCGGTCGGGCGCATGGTCGCGGTGAAGGATCACCTGACGCTCGTGCGCGCCTTCATCGAGCTGATCGGGAGCGCGCCGGAACTGCGGCGGCGCGCGCGCCTGGTCATCGTCGGCGACGGCCCCGCACGCGCGGAGTGCCTCGCGCTCCTCGCCGAGGCCGGCGCGGAGTCGCTCGCCTGGCTGCCCGGCGAGCGCGGCGACGTGCCCGAGCTGCATGCGCACGTTCGACGTCTTTGCGCTGCCGTCGCTGGGCGAAGGGATCTCCAACACGATCCTCGAGGCGATGGCGACCGGGCTGCCGGTCGTCGCGACCCGCGTCGGCGGCAATCCCGAGCTGGTGGAGGAGGGCGTCACCGGTGCCCTCGTCCCGGTGGGAATGCATCGCGCGCTCGCGGCCGCGCTGCGGACGTACGTCGACGACGCCGCGCTCGCGCGCCGGCACGGCGCGAACGCGCGCAAGCGCGCGGAGGAGCGATTCAGCATCGACGCGATGGTCGCCGGGTACCTGTCGGTATACGACTCGGTCCTCGCCGCCCGCCTGCCGCAAGAGGCGGCAGCCGTCGAAGCGTCGGGCGGGCTCGCCGCCGCCCCCAGACCCCGGCCTCACCTCGTCCGGCATCCGCCGTTCCGGGAGGGCGAGTAGCCATGTGCGGCATCGTCGGCATCTTCGATCTCGCCGGCAAGCGCGAGATCGACCGCGCGCTTCTCGATCGCATGAACGAGACCCAGCACCATCGCGGCCCGGACGGGGGCGGGCTGCACGTCGAACCGGGAGTCGGCCTCGGCCATCGGCGACTCTCGATCATCGATCTCGCGACCGGCCAGCAGCCGCTCTACAACGAGGACGGCTCCGTCGTCGTCATCTTCAACGGCGAGATCTACAACTTCCAGGAGCTGATCCCCGAGCTCGTGGCGCTCGGACACGTTTTCCGGACGAAGAGCGACACCGAGGTGATCGTCCACGCGTGGGAGGCATGGGGCGAGCGCTGCGTGGAACGCTTCCGCGGCATGTTCGCCTTCGCTCTCTGGGACCGCAACCGCGAGACGCTCTTCCTCGCGCGCGACCGCCTCGGCGTGAAGCCGCTCTACTACGCCCGGCTCGCCGACGGCACGCTGATCTTCGGCTCGGAGCTGAAATCGCTCGCCGCGCACCCCGCGCTGCCCGCGCGACATCGACCCGTTCGCGGTCGAGGAGTACTTCGCGCTCGGCTACATCCCCGAGCCGCGCACGATCTTCCGCGGCGCGCAGAAGCTCCCGCCGGCGCACACGCTGGTCGTCCGCCGCGGCGCGCCGCTGCCGGCGCCGGTCGAGTACTGGGACGTCCGGTTCACGCTCGACCGGACGCTGAGCGAGGAGGACGCGTCGACGAGCTGGTGCGCCGGCTCGAGGAATCGGTCCGGCTGCGGATGATCTCCGACGTGCCGCTGGGCGCCTTCCTGTCGGGCGGCGTCGACTCGAGCGCGGTCGTCGCGACGATGGCGCGCATCTCGGCCGCACCCGGTCAACACCTGCTCGATCGCCTTCGCCGACCCCGCGTACGACGAGAGCGCCTACGCCCGGATGGTCGCGGAGCGCTATCGCACGAGGCACTTCGTCGACCAGGTCGAGAGCGACGACTTCGACCTCATCGACACGCTCGCCGGCGTCTACGACGAGCCCTACGCCGACAGCTCGGCGCTGCCCACGTATCGGGTGTGCCAGCTCGCGAGGACGCACGTCACGGTCGCCCTGTCGGGCGACGGCGGCGACGAGAACTTCGCGGGCTATCGCCGCTACCGTCTCCATCTGATGGAGGAGCGGATGCGCGGCGCTCTCCCGCTCGGGTTCCGTCGCCCGCTGTTCGGTCTGCTCGGCCGGCTCTACCCCAAGGCGGACTGGGCGCCGCAGGGTCTTCCGGGCGAAGACGACGTTCGAGGCCCTCGCGCGCGATTCGGTCGAGGCCTACTTCCACAGCGTGTCGTTCATCCGCGACGACCTGCGCCGGCGGCTGTTCTCGACCGCGTTCCGGGCGGAGCTCGGCGGTTACTCCGCGGTCGAGGTCTTCAGGCGGCATGCCGGCGCGCGTCGGACACGGACGACCGGCTGGCGCTGATCCAGTATCTCGACCTGAAGACCTACCTCGTCGGCGACATCAACACGAAGGTCGACCGTGCCAGCATGGCGCACTCGCTGGAGGTGCGCGAGCCGCTGATGGATCACCCCTGGTCGAGTGGCTCGCGAGCCTGCCCTCGTCGCTGAAGGTGCGCGGCCCGCAGGGCAAGCACCTGCTCAAGAAGACGATGGAGCCGCTGCTTCCCGCGCGAGCTGCTGTATCGGCCCAAGATGGGATTCGCGGTGCCGCTGGCGGCATGGTTCCGCGGGCCGCTTCGCCGAGCGTGTCCGCGACGCGGTCCTTGGCGAACGGCTCGCCGACAGCGGTTACTTCGATCGCGCCTGCCTCAAACACCTGATCGACAGCCACCAGTCCGGCGTCCGCGATTACAGCGTGCCGCTCTGGAATCTGCTGATGTTCGAGGCATTTCTCCGGACGGCGATGGGCGTCGCCGCACGCGAGCCCGACCGCAGGATCGCTGCATGAGACCGCCGGACCGCGTCAAGGCCGAATCCCGAGCGCACCGCGCGAGGGTAGCCCGATGAGCCTCCGCATCCTGCACGTGCTCGATCACTCGGTGCCGCTGCAGAGCGGGTACACCTTCCGCACGCGCGCGATCCTGCTCGAGCAACGCCGCCTCGGCTGGGAGACGTTCCATCTCACGAGCCCGAAGCATGCCGCGCCGGGACGAGCGGAAGAGGACATCGACGGGCTGGCACTTCTTCCGCACGCCGCTGCCCGCGGGCCCCGCGTCGAAGGTTCCGGGGCTTTCCGAGATCCGCCAGATGCACGCGACCGCGCGGCGGCTCGCCGAGGTCGTCGAGATCGTGAAGCCGGACATCCTCCACGCGCACTCGCCGGTGCTCAACGCCCTGCCCGCGCTCCGCGTCGCGCGGCGCGCCGGCATTCCGCGTCGTCTACGAGGTTCGCGCCTTCTGGGAGGACGCGGCCGTCGACCACGGCACGGCGCGGGAGGGAGGACTCCGGTACCGGGCCTCGCGCAGGCTGGAGACGTATGCCCTGCGCCGCGCCGACCGCGTGACGACGATCTGCGAAGGGCTGAAGCGCGAGATCGTGTCGCGCGGCATCCCGGACGCGAAGGTCACCGTGATCCCGAACGCAGTGGATCCCGCGGCAGTTCCGGTTTCAGCTGGCCCCGGACGAGGGCCTCAAGCGGTCGCTCGGACTATCGACGGGATGACGCTCGTCGGGTTCATCGGCTCCTTCTACGCCTACGAGGGGCTCGATCTGCTCGTTCGTGCGCTGCCCCGCGTCCGCGAACGCGTGCCCGACGTGCGGCTCCTGCTTGTCGGCGGCGGACCGGAAGAGGCGTCGCTCAAGAACTTGCGCGCAGCAGCTGGGACTGGAGGAGTACGTCATCTTCACCGGTCGCGTGCCGCACGGCGACGTCCACCGCTACTACAGCATCGTCGACGTGTTCGCCTACCCGCGCCGGGCCATGCGGCTGACGGACCTCGTCACCCCGCTCAAGCCGCTGGAAGCGATGGCCCAGGGGCGCATCCTCGTGGCCTCCGACGTCGGCGGGCACCGCGAGCTGATCCGCGACGGCGAGAACGGCGTGCTGTTTGCGGCCGGCAGCGCGGAGGCGCTCGGGGATGCGATCAATCGCCTCCTTGCGCAGCGGGATCGCTGGCCCGGTCTGCGGGAGCGCGGGCGTCGCTTCGTGGAAGAGGAGCGCACCTGGTCGCGCAGCGTCGCCCGCTACGGCGAGGTCTTCGACTCGCTCGCGGTCGGCACCGGTTTGAGCCGCACACCGGCATGAACACCGGCTTCGACACCATCGGCAACGCCATCCTGATCCTGTACGACCGGGGCCGGCCGGTGCTCGTCACCGATCCCTGGTTCACGGACCAGGCGTACTTCGGCAGCTGGGGGCAGTCGCACGAGATCCCCGAGGCGCAGCTGCAGGCGATCCGCGCCTCGGAATACGTCTGGATCTCGCACGGGCATCCGGATCACCTCAACGCGGATTCGCTGCCGCAACTGCTTGGCAAGAAGATCCTCCTGCCCGATCACGTCGGCAACCGGATTCGCGACGACCTCGTCCAGCAGGGCTACGACGTGCGCGTGCTCAAGGACCGCACGTGGGTTCCGCTCAGCGACCGGATCCGGATCTATTGCATCTCCGACATGAACCAGGACGGGGTGCTGCTGGCGGACGTCAACGGCCGCCTCATCTTCAACCGGACCGACGCCTCGGATCACGGCTGGGAAGGCCACGTTCGCGGCATCGTGAAGCGCTACAAGATCTCGTTCCTGATGGGCCTGTCGAGCCGCTTCGGCGACGCCGACATGATCAACTTCTTCGACGAGGACGGGAACCGGGTCCCGCCGCGCGAGAACGTGCCGGCGCTCGGCGCGCGCAACGCCCACCGGACCGAAACGATCGGTGCGCGTTACTTCATCCCGTTCTCGTCCATGCACACCTATCAGCGGGAGGACTCGGCCTGGGCGAACCCGTATCACACCTCGCTCGAGGACTACGGCAAGGGGTTCGCGTCCGAAGTCCTGCGAGCTCCTGCCGGCGTACGTCCGCTACGACTGCGAGACCGACCGCTGGGAGAAGCTCGATCCGCGGCCGCTGCCTCCGGTGGTCCACCCGCCGTCGCGTTTCGGCGACGACTGGGACGAGCGACTCGCCGCGGACGACGTGGAGCTCGCGAGCCGCTACTTCCGCTCGGTGGAGCACCTGTCGACCTTCCTCGACTACGTGAACCTGCGCGTCGGCGGGCGGGACAACGCGATCGGGATCTCGGACCGCGGGTACGGCCGGGGCGTGACGTTCGAGGCGCCGCGCAATTCGCTCATGACGGCGATCCGGTACGAAGTGTTCGACGACCTGCTGATCGCCAACTTCATGAAGACCACGCTGCACGGCGATTGGGGGCCCTCCCGGCTGTATCCCGATTTCACGCCGTACGTGGCGAAGTACGCCGACAACGGGCGCGCGAAGACCGCCGACGAGCTGGACGACTATCTCAAGGCTTACCGGCGGCGCGCGATGCTCGACTTCCTCAAGCACCGCCTGGAGCGGCGCGCCGAGAAGATCTATCGCCAGTACGTGACCGACGACAGCATCGCTCATCGGCTGCTGAAGCGCGGCTACTGGTACTACAAGAAGGTGCTCCGCTAGTGGCGTTCCTGGAATCTTCCGCAGCATGACGCGACCCGCGCCGAACATCGTGGTGTTCTCGACGCTGTTCCCGAACGAGGGCCAGCCGCAGGCGGGCCTCTTCGTCCGCGAGCGCATGTTCCGGGTGGCGAAGACGCTGCCGCTGACCGTGGTCGCGCCGGTTCCCTGGTTCCCGCTGCAATCGCTGGTGCGGCGCTGGCGTCCCCACTTCCGCCCCGAGCCGCCGCGGCGCGAGGTCCAGGACGGGATCGAGGTGCTGCACCCCCGGTTCTTCTCGTTCCCCGGCCTGCTCAAGCAGCTCGACGGCATCTTCCTTGCCCTCGGGACGTTCGGCACGTTGCGGCGGTTGAAGCGCGCCGGGCGGCTCGACGTCCTCGACGCACACTTCGCATATCCGGACGGCTACGCCGCGACGCTCGTCGGCCGATGGCTCGGCGTGCCGGTGACGATCACGCTCCGCGGCACCGAGGCGCGCCATGCCCGCATGCCGACGCTCGGGAAGCGCGTCCGCAAGGCGCTCGAGCGCGCGAGCCGCGTGTTCTCCGTGTCGGACTCGCTGAAGCGGATCGCGGTCGGCCTCGGCATCCCCGACCAGAAGATCCTGGTCGTCGCGAACGGCGTCGACACCGCGACCTTCCACCCGATGCCGCGCAGCGAAGCGCGGTCGCGGCTCGGGCTGCCACACGACGCCCCAGTGCTCGTCTCGGTGGGCGCGCTGGTGGAGCGGAAGGGCTTCCATCGCGTCATCGAGTGCGTGCCGGCGCTCCGCGCCGCGATGCCGGGATTGCAGTACCTCATCGTCGGTGGCCCGAGCCCCGAAGGGGACTGGCGCGCCCGGCTCGAGAGCCAGGTGGCCGAGATGGGGCTCGCAGACTGCGTCCGCTTCCTCGGCGCGGTCCCGCCCGGCGAGCTGCGCGTGCCGCTCTCGGCCGGCGACGTGTTCGTGCTCGCGACCCGGAACGAGGGGTGGGCGAACGTCTTCCTCGAGGCCATGGCCTGCGGCCTGCCGGTCGTCGCGACCGACGTCGGCGGCAATGCCGAGGTCGTCTGCCGCAGCGATCTCGGCACCATCGTCCCGTTCGGCGACGCGCGCGCCCTCGAGCGGGCGCTTGCCGCGGCGCTCGGCCGCCAGTGGGACCGTCGCGCGATCATCGAGTACGGCCGGCAGAACTCCTGGGATCACCGGATCGCCGTCCTGGTCGAGGCGCTGAGGAGCGTGTCGATCCGAGCGAATCCGCGTGCGACCGCCGGGGCCGGAGCGGCCGTACGGTGACGGGTGCGAAGATGCTGAGGAAATCGCTCGCCCGCCGCGTCGTCTATCCGCTCCAGGAGCGGATCCTCGGCCGTCCGACGTTCCGCTACCTGGCGGACCTCGAACGCTCGCAGTCGCTGCCGCGCGCGGCGATCGAGCGCCTGCAGCTCGAGAAGCTGCACGCGCTCCTCCGCGTCGCGCTGGACCATTCCCCCTGGCACGCGGCGCGGATCCGCGCGGCGGGGCTCGACGGCGCCCTCGCCGACGGCACGCTCACGCTCGACGACCTCCAGCGCCTGCCCTCGATGACCCGCGAGGACGCACGCGAGCACGTCGACTCGATCCGCTGGGCCACCGTCCCGGGCGGTGCGTTCCGCTACAACACTGGCGGCTCGAGCGGCCAGCCGCTCATCTTCTACTTCGGGCGCTGGCGCCAGGCCTCGGACGCGGCGGGCCGCATCCGTGCGCGTCGCTGGTGGGGGGTGGAGCTCGGCGACCGCGAGGCGTATCTCTGGGGCGCGCCCGTCGAGCTTGCCAACACCGACCATGTCAAGACGCTCCGCGACCGGCTCCTGAACCAGCTCGTCCTGAACGCGTTCGAGATGTCGCCGGAACGGATGGACGAATACGCGGCGGCCCTGCGCGCGTTCCGGCCGAAGTGCGTCTACGGTTACGCGAGCAGCGTCGCGCTCCTGGCGGCGCACGTCCGGGACCGCGGCCTGCCGTTCGAGCTGCCGGGCCTCCGCGTCGTCTGCACCACCGGCGAGCCGCTCTACCCGCACCAGCGCAAACTCATCGAGGAGGTGTTCCGCGCCCCCGTCGCGAACGAGTACGGGAGCCGCGACATCGGCTTCACCGCGCACGAGACCCCGGGCGGCGACATGTTGCTCATGAGCGAGAGCATCCTGCTCGAGGTGCTGGACGAGGCCGGAAACCCCGTTGCACCGGGTGAGGTCGGCGAGGCCGTGATGACCGGCCTGCACTCGGAGGCGCAGCCCTTCATCCGTTACCGCACCGGCGATCTCGTGCGCCTGTCGCGCGCCGCATGCCGCGAGGGGCGCGGACTCCACGTCGTCCAGGAGGTGACCGGGCGGACGACCGATTTCGTCGTGCGGTCCGACGGCGCGGTCATGCACGCGCTCGCGGTGATCTATGTGTTGCGGTCGGTCGAAGGTGTGGCCGCATTCAAGCTGATCCAGCACGGCCTGCGGGAGCTCGAGGTGCTGATCGTCCGCGACGCACGCTGGAGCGAGCAATCGTCGCGCCGGATCTCGGACGGGCTCCGGGCCCGGATGGGCGCCGACGTGCGCGTCACGATCCGCGAGGTGACCGAGATCCCGTTGGAAGCGTCGGGCAAGGTGCGCCAGGTCGTTAGCCGCGTCCCGCTCCGCTCCGGCCTGACGATCGCGGCTGCCCAGGAAGCTACGGTCGAGTAGCCGCCGCCGTGATGCCGCTCGCCACCCTCCTCAAGCTCCCCTTCCGCTACCAGCCGTGGCGGCCGCGCCACGCGCGCCTGATCCTGCGCGACTTCCTCGCCACCCGTCGACACACCCGCGCGCACCGGATCCATCTCGAAGCCGCGATCAACTGGCTCTGCCGGGCGCAGGACGCGCGGCGCGGCCAGCCCGACGAGGGGGGCGTGGCCGCGGGCTGGAGCTTCGAGGACGGCTGGCTTCCGAGCTATCCGGAGACGAGCGGCTACATCGTCGAGACGCTCCTGGCCGCCGGCGCGACGCTCGACCGTCCCGAGCTGCGGGGCCGGGCCGAGCGGATCGTGGCATGGCTGCTTTCCATCCAGCACGGGGACGGCGCCTTCCCCGGCCACTTCGGCGAGCCGGGGAGCCGGCCGGTCATCTTCAACACCGGCCAGATCATGCACGGCATGCTCGCCGGATTCCTCCAGCTCGGGCGCAACGAATGCCTCGCGGCGGCCGTCCGGGCGGGGAACTGGCTCGTCCGCCAGCAGGACCCGGACGGCTGCTGGCGGCGGTTCGAGCACAACGACATCCCGCACACCTACAACACCCGCGCGACCTGGGCGCTGCTCGCAACCGGCCTGGTGGCCGGCGAGAAGAAGCTCGTCGACGCGTCCGTCCGCCAACTCGACTGGGCGCTCGCGCAGCAGACGGAGAACGGCTGGTTCGAGAACAACGCCTTCACCGCCGGCGCGGCGCCGTTCACCCACACGATCGCCTATGCGATCCGCGGTTTCCTCGAGTGCGGCGTCCTGCTCGACGAGGAACGCTACCTGCGCGCGGCCCAGAAGGCCGCCCGCGCCGTGGCGGCTGTGCAACGCGACGACGGCTCGCTCCCCGGCACGCTCGATCGCGACTGGCGTCCGAGCGCCGGCTACTGCTGCCTGACCGGCGTGGCGCAGATGGCGCTCAACTGGATCCGCCTGGCGCGGGAGACGGGCGCGACGCAGCTGCTCGAGCACGCGCGCCTCGGACTCGCGTTCCTGAAGCGCGAGCAGGACACTCACAACTCCGACCCCGTCGTACGCGGCGCGATCGCCGGGTCCTCCCCGATCTGGGGCGCGTACTCGCGGTTCGAGTTCCCGAACTGGGCGGCGAAGTTCTTCGCCGACGCGCTGATGATGGACATGGCCGAGACGACGATCCCGCCGGTCGCGACCCGGATCGCGGCGGCGAGGGAAGCCGAGCATGTCTGAGCTCTCGGTGATGATCCTCTGCGGGCGCTCGCCGCGGCATCTGTACGTCGCGAACCGGCTGTGCCGGGCGGCGAAGGCGGTCGCGATCGTCCACGAGACCGGCGGGCAGTGGACCGGGAAGAAGCTACTGCAGCTCGCCAGGCCGGCCAACGCCTGGCGCAAGGGTTGGCGCTGGCTGCGCGACCGCAAGCGCTACGCCGGCGGCGGCGAGGCGCGGTTCTTCTTCGGGTCGGAACCGCCGCGCCTCGAGCGCGCCGACCTTGTGTTCGAGGTGCCGCACATCAACGACCCGCGGGTCGTGGCGCTCGCCGAGCGGCTTCAACCCGATCTCATCGCGGTCTTCGGGACTTCGCTGATCCGCGTTCCACTCCTCGGCAAGGGCCGCCTGGGCATGGTGAATCTGCATGGCGGGCTCTCGCCCGAGTATCGCGGGGCGGATTGCACGTTCTGGGCGCTCTACAACGGCGAGCCGGAGAAGGTCGGGTGCACGATCCATTACATCGACGAGGGGATCGACACCGGGCGGCTGATCGCTCACGTGAGCCCGCCAGTTCACCCTGGCGACGACGAGCTGACGCTGTTCTGGCGTGCCGTCAAAGAGAGCGCGGAGGTCTACGCCGAGCTCTTCGAACGGCTCGAGCGCGGCGAGCGGTTCGGGCAGACGCAAGCGAGCAAAGGGAGGCTCTATCAGGTCAAGGATCGTAGTTGGCGCCACGAGAGCGAGTTGGCCGAGCGGATGAAGCGCGGCGGCGAGCTCGCGGAGTCCCTTTCGCTGAGGGTGCGCTGGTTTCCGAGGTTGTCCGGGCAGGTCACTCGAGCTGTCCGACGCGGGATGCGCGGAGAGGTAACGGGGTGAAAACCAACCGGCGGCAACCGCAATCGGCCGTATCAGCCCGGTATCGGAGCTGAGAGGATGCGGGACATCATCGTTACCATGATCGTGTTCGCGAGCTTGCCAGCGATCCTCTGGCGACCGTGGATCGGCATCATCATGTGGACCTGGCTTGGCTTTATGAATCCCCACCGGCTGGCGTGGGGATTCTCGACGACGATGCCGTTCGCAATGATCGTCGCGCTCACGACGCTGGTCGCCCTGTTGTTCTCCAGGGAACCGAAGCGGATCCCATGGACGCGCGAGACGGTGGTACTCGCCCTGTTCATCCTCTGGATGACCTTCACCACTTTCTTCGCCATGTATCCGGTGCTCGCTTGGCCACAGCTGGAGAAGGTGCTGAAGATCCAGTTGATGATCTTTGTCGCGATGATTCTCATCAACACCCGCGAGCGGCTGCACGCGCTGGTGTGGACGATTGCGCTTTCGCTCGGCTTCTACGGCGTCAAGGGCGGAATCTTCACGATCATGACCGGCGGGGCGTACCGGGTGCAGGGTCCGCCTGGGACTTTCATCGGCGCAAACAATGAGCTCGGACTTGCGCTCGGGATGACGATCCCACTCATCTACTACCTATATCGCCAGACGGACCGCAGCCTGGTGCGTTTGGGCCTCGGCGGAGCGATGGTGCTCACCGCGATCGCCGCAATCGGCACGCAGTCACGAGGAGCGTTGCTGGGCATGGCGGCGATGGGGGTGATGCTATGGCTGAAGAGCAAGCAAAAGTTCCTGATCGCGCTCGCTGCGGGCGTTTCAGTGTACGCAATCGTCCAGATCATGCCTGAGGCTTGGTACACGCGGATGAACACGATCCAGACCTATGAACAAGAGGGGTCCGCTCAGGGTCGTCTTGAGGCGTGGCGGATGGCACTCAATCTCGTGCGCGACCGGCCACTCGGCGGCGGTTTCGAGGCTTTCCAGCCGGCATCGTTCGTCATTTATAACCCTAGCTACGAGAACGCGCACGACGCGCACAGTATCTACTTCGAGGTCCTCGGCGAGCATGGTTATGTGGGGCTCGCATTGTTTCTGGTCCTCGGCCTGATGACATGGCTATCCGCTTCCAGCGTCCGACGAGAAGCCGAGGCGCGCCCGCAAACCGTCTGGCTCGCTGACCTCAACAGAATGGTGCAGGTTGCTCTCGTGGCCTACGCGACGGCAGGCGCTTTCCTCGGGATGGCCTATTTCGACCTCTACTACAACTTGGTGCTGATCGTCGTCAGCAGCAGGGTTATCCTGGCGAAAGAAACCACGGCGCTGAAGAAGCTCGCGGCATCCGATAGCGCGCCGCAGCGCTCCCTTGCGGGGACCCCCGCCCCGCGGTCCTTGCCTCGGGGTCAGCGTGCGCTTCCGTGAGCTAGCCGGCCACTTCGTTGGCGTGATACTGCAGCCAGAGCTCGAGTTGCGCGAGGACCCAGATCATCTCGCCGAAGTAGCTGGCGTGCGTCTGCGCGTGCTCTTGCCACAGTCGGGCGATGTAATCGTCGCGCACGATCCCGCGGTCGGCGAAACGCGTCAACGTGCCCCGCGTCTGCTCGGCCAGGTCCGCGTCCGATGTGAGCCACAGGCCGAAGGGCAGTCCGAAGCCGTGCTTCGGCTTGGTGAGGATCTCGGGCGGAAGGAAGTCTTGCAACGCGTGTTTGAAAAAATGACGAAGCCGCGTGCCCCTGACCTTGAATGCCGCAGGCACCTCCCCGGAGAACTCGACGAGTTCATCCGCAAGCATCGGGAAGCGGACTTCCACGCCCGCGACCTCGCACATCCGGCACACCTTGCGAAGATCGTTGTCGGCAAGGATGAACTTCAGGTCGAGATCCATCATGCGGTCGACCGGATCGCCCGAGTCGGACTGCCGAAACGTTTCGCGCATCAGCGCGAGCGGGCGCTCCGAGTCGATCTCGCGCAGGAATCCGGGTTCGAGAACTTGCTCGAGCGGGTAGCGGTGCAGGAAGTTGTAGGTCTGCAGGCGATCGGGGAGCGGGATGATCGCCTGTCGCACGTAGCTCTGGAGCTTTCGCAGCGGCGGGACCCACCTCGCACCGGGAACGGCGAGCAGAGCTGGCTCCACGACTCGCCTCGCGGCGAGGGGCAGGTGGACGTAGCGCTCGAAGACCTTCTGCTTCGCGTATCGGGCGTTGCCTCCGAAGATCTCGTCTCCCCCGTCCCCGGCGAGCAGCAGCCCGACCCCGCTGTCCCGAGCCAGTCGCGCGCAGACGTAGGTCGGTACCGCCGAAGCGTTTCCGAACGGCTCATCGTATGCCCGTGCGACCAGGGGAAGGACCTCGGCGACGTCTTTCGGCGTGACGTAGATCTCGCGCGACTCCGTGCCGAAATGGCGGGAGGCGATGCGGGCGTATTCGATCTCGTCGTAACCTCGGGCCGAGAAGCCGACCGAGAACGTTCGTGCCGAGCGCCCGGTCACTTGCGTCAGCAGACCGCTGACCGTCGAGCTGTCGGTTCCCCCCGAAAGGAACGCCCCGACATCGGCGCGGTCGGCCTCGCGCAAGACGGCGTCCCGCAGCAGGTCTCTGAGGCGCGCTTCAAGATCATCGAGGGAGTCCGCTCCGCCCGAGGGATGGCGCAGGCGCCAGTAGAACGTCGCGGTTCACGCCTTCTTCCGTCGAACACCAGGCACTCGGCAGGCAGCAGTTTCTCTACGCCGGCGAAAATCGTCTCGGGGCTGGGCACGACCTGGCAATACAGGTAATCGAAAATCGCCTGACGGTTGAGCCGCGGACTAACAGCGGCACTGCGCGCAACATCCTCGGCACTCGTGCCGAACACCAAGTCGTCCCCGCTGTGCGCGAAGCAGAGGCGTTCGATTCCGAATCGGTCGATGGCCAACAGCGCGGAAGGCGAACGAGCATCCAGGACGCAAAGCGCAAAGCGACCCCGGAGTCCGGTGAGGAAGCGCCGACCCTGCTGCTCGTATGCCTCGATGACAGCAGCAGCGGCGCCCTGCTCGGAGGCGACTCGCTCGAGCAGGGTATCGCGCCAGCGCGGTCGGCCCTTGATCGCAGCCGCGAGCGGGCCGCGGCGGGCGAACGACCCGTCGCGGACCGGGCCGTACAGGGCGAGCTCGCCATTCGGCATGCAAGCTGTGCCGAACGGCCTGTTCGCTTGCGACCGTCTCCAGCATGCGGTCAAGGATTTCCGGTCGCGTTTTCGATCCGGCCGCAAAGCTCAGCCAGCCGCAGAGTCCATTGCTGATCATTCCGGTTCAACTGAGAGGAGCCTCGCTGGATGTTAACCGGTAATGCGGCGCCACAGCGTGACGTGAGCCGTACGGCGCTGTTCTTCGAGAAGACCACCAAGACGCTCGAGCATCACGCACGTCGCGCGGTGCAGCGGGCTCGCAGCCTCTGGTGGGAGATTCGACAGCGGCCGCGACTCGATGCGCCCTGTCTTCATCGTCGGCTGCAGCCGCGCCGGCACGACGGTGGTCTACAAGACGTTCTCCGCCTCACCCGAGCTAGGGTCGCTGGATCGGGAGACGCACGATTTCTGGAGCGATCTCCACCCGCTGCAGGAAAGAGCCTACGCCACCCATGCGCTCGGACGCTCGGACGCGTCGGATCGCGATCGAGACATCGTGTCCGGCTATTTCTTCGCCCGCACCGGCCGGCTGCGCGTCGTCGACAAGAACAACCAGAATGGTCTCTG
This sequence comes from uncultured beta proteobacterium, assembly GCA_963789885.1. Classification (GTDB taxonomy): domain Bacteria; phylum Pseudomonadota; class Gammaproteobacteria; order Burkholderiales; family SG8-39; genus DATEDA01. The sequence goes on from CAWBNB010000006.1 coordinate 73,361, forward strand.
CGTCCCCTACCTGCACGCGCTCTTCCCGGACGCGCAATTTGTCTACGTCAAGCGCAGTCCCGGAGACAACATCCACTCGCTCATCGAGGGATGGGGCAAGGCCGACGAGTTCGCGACCTGGTCCACAGAGCTGCCTGCCGACGTACGGGTGGATCGAGGGCGGTATACGCGCTGGTGCTTTTTCCTGTTCGAGGGCTGGCGTAACTACCTCGAAAGCCCGATCGAGGAAGTCTGCGCGGCCCAGTACCAGGCGATGAATCGCGCGATCTTGGACGCGCGTAGCGCGATTCCCAAGGCGCACTGGACCGAGATCGTCTACGAAGAACTGTTGAACGATCCGGTCTCCGGGTTCCGGAGAGCGTTCGAGTCCTGCGGACTAGAGTTTGGCTCCGGGCTCGAGGCACACTGTCGGACCGTTCTCCAGAGGCCGTATAACGCCTTCTCGGAGATCAAGGTCGACAAGTGGCGCGAGCAGAAGAACCGCGAGCGGATCGAGCGCGTGCTGCCGAGCGTGCGCGAGACCGCGCGAGAGATGGGGTATGCCGCTTGAGGTCACGGGTGAATCTGAAAGGCTTCCCCGGCTCTGGACTGCTGTTCGCGCTCCTGCTTCTCGGCGGTGTCGAGTATGCGCTGCACTCTGAGGACCTTCTTTACCGCTACCGCGCGGTCTTTGCAGCCGGCCGGGCGTTGGACAAGATGCGCTACATAGAGGCGCACGCTCCCTCGACCCTGATCATCGGAAACAGCCGCGTCGACAACGGGTTCGACCCGGCGACGGTGCAGAAGAATCTGCCCGGAGCCCAGCCCGGAGCTGTGTTCAACCTCGGCATCCCGGGTGTGGACACGCGAACGCTTTATGGAATCTTGGTGCGCTTCGCGCATCGGGGACTGCTGGGGCCCGCGGGAATCCGCCGCGTGGTCATCGGCCTCGACGAGAGTGTTCTGCAGAAAGACGACTCGAACTCGTTGGGTTACGGGGTGTTCTTCAATGACCGTGGTGCGCTGCTCAGCGAGGGTGATGTTGCCAATCTCGTTCGGTCAACGGTCCGGCTCTGGGGCTTCGCTGACAACCTTAAAGAGCTGCGTGAGCCTGCCAAGCTTGAGCGGTTCATCCAAGCTTCTCGCAAGAGCGTGGATCCGGTCGGCGGCAGCGCCTCGCAGTTTCTTGGCTACCGGGCTGGGTTTGGGGCGCTTCAGGACGCGGCGCAGATCGAGAGGCAGGAGGTAGGCTCCAGGAAGCCACCCGACGCCGCGTTGGTCAGGTATCTCGAGCGGTGCATAGCTCTGCTTGCGGCCCACGATGTAGAGGTGGCGATCATATTCCCGCCGCTCCTGAATCGACGAGTTCTATACCTCGACGAGGCTGACGTCGCCGCGGAGCCTTACCGGGAGATCCGGGCCGCACTTGAAAGACGTCAGCTGCCCATGATCGATCTAGGCGCGGACGTAGCACGGGACACGCGCGACTTCATAAACGCGGGCCATTTGAACGACCGCGGCGCGCAGCGCTTCTCCGCACTCCTCGGCCAGCGGCTCTCCCGAATCTGGGCGACGCCCTGAATCGCACCGCGAGCTATCCGAATGATCTTCAGCAGCGCTTCCTTCCTGTGCTTCCTGGCGGCATTGCTGATCATCTATCCCGCGGCGCGATCGAAAACGCAGCGAGCGACCGTGCTGCTCGTCGCAAGCATTCTGTTCTACGCCTCGTGGAAGCCTGTCTATCTCATCTTGCTGGGCGCATCGCTCGCAGTGAATTACGTTATCTACAACGCCCTCCTGGCGCGTCGAAGCCGAGCACTGCTCACGCTCGGGATCACGCTGAACCTCCTCGTTCTGGGGGTCGTCAAGTACCTCGCTCTGTTCGTCGAATCCGCGCTGTGGACGCTGGCCAGACTCGACCTCGCCACCACCGCGACTCCTCCTGCGTGGCTAAGCTGGGCGCTGCCGCTGGGGATCAGCTTCTACACCTTCCACATGCTCAGCGCGCTCATCGACGTGTATCGCGGGGTGTGGGCCAAGCCAGTGTCGTTCAAGGCATGGTGTTTGTACGTCACGTTCTTCCCGCACCTGATCGCCGGACCGATCCTTCGGCCTGGTCAGCTGATCGACCAACTCGGGGACTTGACGCCGCTCAATGCGAAGGACTTGCGCCTTGGCGGGCTGATCTTTGCGGCAGGGCTGGCGAAGAAGGTGCTACTCGCTGACAACCTCGCTCCGATCGCGGACAAGTTGTATGCCGTCCCGGCGCAGCTCGATTTCGCGACGGCGTGGATCGGCACCCTCGCTTTCGCGTTCCAGATCTACTTCGACTTCTCCGGCTACAGCGAGATGGCGATTGGCCTCGCGCGCATGTTCGGCGTGACGTTGCCCCGCAACTTCTTGTACCCCTATATCAGTCGGAACCCGACCGAATTCTGGCGGCGCTGGCACATCACCCTGTCGCTCTGGCTGCGTGACTACCTCTACATCTCGTTGGGGGGGTCTCGCGGGAGCCGATGGGAGACTTACCGCAACCTGATGATCACCATGCTGCTGGGCGGTCTCTGGCACGGCGCCAACTGGACGTTCGTGTTCTGGGGGGCGCTGCACGGTCTCTACCTCGTAGGCTGGCGCCTGCTGAATCAAGCGTTCGATCGGTTTGGCGTCGGGGCGAGTTCGGGGATGAGTCGGACTCTCTCAGCGCTCGGCTTGCCGTTCACGTTCGTGCTCGTGTGCTTCACCTGGGTATTCTTCCGCGCCCCGACCTTTGACGTCGCATGGACGGTGAGCGCGAAGATGTTGGGCTCTGAGCCTGACGCCAGGAACGTCGCACCTGGTCCGAGTTTACGAACTCGGCGTGGTCTGCGCGTCTGCGGCTGTTGCGTTTGTGGAACCGTGGACGGTGAACCGGTTGACTGCACACGGTCTCGACTGGTGGTGGCGTTTTCCGTTCGTCTTCCGCGGCGCGGCCTACGCGATGATTGCGCTGGGTCTGATCGTGTTCGGTGGCCCGACGCAGAAGTTCATCTATTTCGATTTCTGAACGTGCTCCCTTCGGTATCGGATCAGGTTGCGAAGCGACGTAGCGCTCGTACGCGGCGTGCGACGCATGACGGCGGCTCTTGTATGAACAGCGTGCTTGCTCTCGTTGTCGCCTGGTTTCTTCTCGGGTCGATTGCAGTGCTCTGCGGCTTTCGTGGCCTGCTGATCAGGCTCTGGCGTGAACCAGTATTCCGCTTCCCGATTCTGATCTTCGAGAGCGATGACTGGAGTCCCGGACCCGAAACGGATGCGATCGCCCTGCGCCAGGTCGCCGACGTCCTTCGGGTCGTGTCCGATCGGGCTGGACGCCATCCCGTCATGACACTGGGGCTCGTTCTGGCCGTGCCGGACTGCGAGCGCATCGTCCGATCGGACTTTCAGGAATACGGTATTCGCCTGCTCTCGGAACCGCCGTACCGACCGATCCTCGACGCGATCGCATCTGGCGCGGTTGGCGGTGTGTTCTCCCGTCAGTTGCACGGCAGAGAGCACTACTGGCCGCCTGCGCTGATTTCAGCCGCACGATCGGACGGCAACATCCGCGGGCTGTTCCGGAACGAACACAGCTTCCGGACGGAAGAGCTGCCGCCGAGCCTGCAAGCTAGGTGGGTCGACTGCTCACGGTTGCCTTCGGCCCGGCTGGCGGTGTCGGAGATCGAGAGCGCGGTCGGGGAGGAGGTGCGAGCGTTCTCGGAGATGTTCGGCGAGTCGCCGCTGGTCGTTGTCCCTCCCACATTCGTCTGGAACGATGCTGTTGAAGCGGCTTGGGCTCGATCGGGCATTTCGACTGTCGTCACACCGGGCCGGCGGTACGAGGGCAGGGCAGAAGACGGCTCGCTCACTGGCAGCTCGGATCGGATCTTGAATGGGGACACGGGCGCCTCCGGCGTGACCTACCTGGTGCGCGATCAATATTTCGAGCCGTCCTACGGCCATACGGCCGAGCGCGCCGTCGACGCGCTTCGCGCAAAGACTGCGTGCGGCCGACCGACCTTGCTGGAGATTCACCGCTTCAACTTCATCGGATCGGCTGAGCTTGCGAAGACGGCGGTGAGGGAGCTTGCAGCGCGCGCTCGCGCTCGCGCTCGCGGAATACCCGAACATCCGGTTCGGTTCGAGCCAGGAGCTTGGCGATGCGATCCGCCGGGCAGACCCCAACTGGCTCGAGACCCGCTTCGCGGGCCGCCTCGAATGCTGGATCAACCGCCTCCGCGAGGTGCCGCGATTGCGCAAGCTCGCCTGGGCGACCGGACTGATCGTGCCGGTATTCCTGGCCTACATGTTTGGACGATTCGCGCGCCCGGCGTGGACTCAATAGGTCACGAGGATGGCTCTCCCGAGGTTCTCGGTGGTGATTGCAGTGTTCAACGGCGCCTCAACGATCCGCCGGGCGATCGAGTCAGTGTTGGCACAGACATTTCCGCCGATTGAGTTGATCGTCATCGATGATGGTTCCACCGACGATACGCCCGCCGTCGTCGCGGGATTCCAGGATCGCGTTCGCTATCACTATCAGCCTAACGCAGGCGTGTCGGCAGCTCGAAACGCAGGGGCCAACATCGCGAGAGGGGAGTGGCTTGCGTTCCTCGATGCGGATGACTGGTATTACCCCGACCGCCTGAGATGGCACGCAGAATGGATCGCGCGGGATCCGTCGCTGGATTTCCTTACCGGAGACTACGAGTACCGGCGTGAGGACGGCTCCGTGATCGGTCGCTCGATGGAAAGCCATCCGGCAGGCCGTGCCATGCTCGCGAAGGCGAACGGCCGCAGCGAAGTCGTGATGAACGCCGACGAGTTCGAGGAATTCTGCGCCGACCATTTCGGCGACACGCACACCCTGTCTGTTCCACGGCAGACCTTCCTCGAGCTCGGTGGGTATCCGTTGGGCTACAAGGTCTGCGAAGACGTGCATTTCCTGATCCGCCTTTGTGCGCGCTCGCGCCGCGCCGGGGTGGTCTGTCAGCCGATGGGCGTCTACCTGATCCACGAGCGGAGTGCAACGCGGGCGGATCGCCTGAGCGCACAGACGCAGAACGTTCGGACGCTCAACGATCTGAAGCAGCTCGTCCCGACATTCCCCGACGCCGTCCGGCGAGGTTTCTACCGTCGTCTTGCTCAAAGTCGCCTCAACAAGGCGTACGCACTCGTCCGCGCAGGACGACGCTTCGAAGCACTCCGCGCAGTGCTGCCGTCGCTGCTCGAGGCGCCGGGATGGGGCAGCCTGCGTACGCTGCTTTCGGTCGTGCGCGGCTGACCTATGGGGAAGGGCGAACTGCGTTTGCTCGTGATCACCGAGCTCTTCTTGCCGACCAAAGGTGGGACGGCAGTCTGGTTTGCCGAGGTGTACCCGAGGCTGGCAGGCAAGTCGATCCATATTCTGACCGCCGATGTGCCCGGCGCGCGCGACGTGGACGAAAGCCACCCCAATACCATCCACCGCCTCAGGCTGAGACGCTACCACTGGCTGAAGCCGGAGTCGCTGCTGATGTACGCCAAGTTTTGCCTCTCGGCGCTGGGCCTGGCACTGCGTCACGGCTTCGACGGCATACACGCCGGCCGCGTGCTTCCGGAGGGCCTCGTCGGCTGGGTCGTGGCGCGCCTGATCGGCAAGCCCTTTGTGGTCTATGCGCACGGCGAAGAGCTCACGACCTGGGGTCGCGGCCTCAAGTTTCGAGCGATGGCGTTCACGTTCCGCCACGCGGACCTCGTGGTCGCGAACAGCGATTACACCCAGGGCGAGCTGTTGAGGATGGGCATAGACCCCAGGCGGATTGTCCTTATCTATCCGGGCGTGGATGTCACGCGCTTCCGGCCGGGACTTCGCGCCGACGACTTGCGGACAGGGCTCGGGCTCGGGCCGAACCAAAAGCTTCTCCTCTCGGTCGGGCGGCTCCAGCGGCGCAAGGGTTTCGACATGCTGATCCGCTGCATCCCCGCACTCGTGAGCTGCGGTGTCGACGTGCATTACGCCCTGGTCGGACGAGGCGAGGATCGCGATTATCTAGAGCAGCTTGCGAGCAGCCTCGGCGTTGCGGGGCGAGTTCACTTCCTCGGGCATGTGAGCTCGGAGGACTTGCCCCGTTGGTACAATGCCTGCGACGTCTTCGCCATGCCGAATCGCGAGGTCGAAGGGGACACCGAGGGCTTCGGCATGGTGTTTCTCGAAGCTGGAGCTTGCGGCAAACCGGTGGTCGCTGGCAGGGCCGGCGGTACGGCGGCCGCGGTGATCGACGGCATCACCGGGCTGCGGGTGGACGGCGGCTCGGTGTCCGAGATCACGGAGGCGATCTACCGTCTCCAGGCTGGGCATCTTTCGCAGCAGATGGGCAGCGCCGGTCACCGGCGGGCGATCACCGAGTTTTCCTGGGAACGGGTTGCCACCCAAACTCTGCGATTCATCGAGGAGAACCAGAGGACATCATGAAAGCTACTGTCAGATCGTGCAGCCTGTTCGCCCTCTGCGTAGCGCTATGGGCGTTACCCGCCTGGGCGGCCCCCACGCCATGGGAAGGCAGCCGGCGCGCCGTCCGCAGTGGAGCTCGCCCGGCTGCCAAAGTTCTGCTGGGGCCAATATGACGCATTCGTTTCGGGGTCCGGAGTTCAACTTGAACAAGATCCCGCAATTGCGGCGTCGCGATGAACCACTACTGTTCGGCGTTGCTGTATCTGATGCGCTCTGAAAACCCGACCGCGCCGAGGTTACGTCGGATCCAATGGCTCAAGACCGCAAAAGGCGAGTACCGAGTACACGATCAGGCATACATGCGCACCGAACTGTCCGCTTCAGGAGCCACGTCGAGGCAACGCTCGTAAAGGTGAATGCTCGTCTGGCCACTAAGAAATGACCGATCGAGGCGCGGCACCCAGACCGGGTTGGAGGATCAAGGTCGATGCTTGAGCGCTTTCTGCCTTGGAGCCTGCGCGGCATCAACCCTTTCTTGAGCGCGTACGGCGATCCGTTTCTCTTCCGTGGCGTCGCGAAGACCAGGCCCATCCCGACCAACCCCGAGGCCGACACCGGACTGCACTCGGCGGTCCCGCACCGGTACCTTTTCGCATACCTGGTCGCGGCGAAGAGTTTCTTGCGCTTCGAGCCAGACGTCGCGGTGTACGTCCACGACGACGGCACGCTCACCGAGGAAGATAAGGCGCTCATCCGAAGCCAGCTCCCGGGGGCCTTCGTCGTCGACCGCGCCAGCGCCGACCGCACTTTCGAGGAGCGAGTCGCCGAGCCGCTGCTCGTGCGCGTTCGGCGCAGTTACACGAGTTACCTGAAGCTGTTCGACCCGACGCTGATGAGCACCCGGAAGCGCATCATCATCGTCGACACGGACACCATTTTCATGAAGCCGCCCCAGATCGTGATGGAATGGGCGCGGCAGGGCGGGGCACCCTGGTATCACCGCGTTCAGTCGGGCCGGATGCAGCGCAAGGCTGCTCCAGCGCCGGCGGGCGCTCCCAAATCCGGAGACCTGCACGTTCAGGCGCTGGTAACGCGGGAGCTCGAGGACATCAACCAAGAGCTTTCCTCGAAGTACGTGTTTAACCCGGGCTTCAACTCGGGCTTCATCGGGTACGAACGGGGCACCGTGGCGTTCGACGAACTCAGCCGGCTCTTCAGCGTGCTCTATAGGAAGTTCTCCGACAAGATTTTCCGCTGGGGGGCGGAGCAGACCGTGCACGGGATGGTGCTCGGTGCAAAGGGCGCGACTGCGCTACCGCTCGAGCAGTACTTCGTATTTACGCAGAACAACGTGTCACTGGCAGACGAGGCGACCTTCATCCACTTTATCGGCGAGAACCGGTTTTTCCGCATGAAATACCCCCGGTTGGCCTGGAAGGCGATCGGCGAGCTGCGCCGCGATGCGCCGACTTCGGCGGCCGCCGCGGCGCGCGGTTGACCGCAGCGGGCAGCAAGGATCGGTCGGGCGGTGAGTCCTCTCTCGGCATCGAAGAAGCTTTTGACAGTGGGCTACCTCCTCGCGCAGCACCCGCGCGAGTTGCGGTTCGCGATCAAGTGGGCGAAGTCGTTGCTGCCGAACCGCAGCCCCCTGAGCGAAGAGATCCCTTGGGTGACCTTTCGCGCGATCGAGTGGCTCGATGCATGCCTCAAGCCCGACATGTCGGTGTTCGAGTACGGAGCCGGCGGCTCGACGCTCTTCTTCGCCCGGCGTGCAAGGGCGGTGGTGTCGGTCGAACATGACGATGGTTTTCAGCTGCTGTCGCCCAGTCCTTGCGACGAGAAAGCTCGACAACTGCACTCTGCTGCTCCGAGAGCCCGACGGCTCGCCGATGGGCAAACGGTAGGCTATTCGACATGCCAGCTTCACATCGGCTCAAGCGAAGTACGCGGGCCGAGCTTCGAGAGGTATGTCAGGTCGATCGATGCCTACCCCGACCGCAGCTTCGACCTCGTTCTCGTGGACGGAAGGGCGAGGGCCTCATGCGTCGCAAGAGCGATTCCCAAGGTCAAGCCTGGCGGGCACTTGCTTCTGGACAACTCGGAGCGGCGCGGCTATGCAGGGGCGCTCGAACTCCTGCAATCGTATCCGCGGATCGACCATTTCGGCATCGTGCCCTGGAACCTAGAGACCTACCAGACATCCGTCTGGCAGATTGCCGGCATGGATCCTGCAGGTTCTGCGTAAGGCCGTGACAACGTCTAAGAACTTTGTGGGTGGTTGAAGGCTCAATAGGCCTTTTGCTTCTGTGCGGTCTCGAACTCGGCGCGTGCAATCGTCCAACCCCGTTCGCGGGCTCCGTTGCGATGGCGACGCTTGAATCCAAGCGGCTCGGGCCCGGCGTCAAACCAATCAAGCGAAGAGGATTTAACTGACGTGCAATCCAAGCTCAAGACTCTCGCGTTCAGCCTCGTTCCAGCCACACTGCTTCTCCTTGCCCTCGAAGTCGCAGGCCGGTTGCTCTATCCATTCGACGAGGACAAGCGAGCGATGATCAAGGCGGAGCGCGATCCCCGGGTGACGCTCTCCTACTTCGATCGCGGCCCGGGTGCGAAGGCGATTATCTGGGATGTCAATCGAATGGAGCGCCGTTATCTCCCGTTCCTGGGCTTCCTGTCCAAGCCGGGTTTAGAGTTGCCCACCTTGCGAACGAACCAGCTCGGCTTCCGGGACGAGCCACTGTCACCTCGGCAACCGGGCGAAGTTCGCGTTCTGCTTCTCGGCGGGTCGACGTCGTGGGGCATAGGGGCCTCTTCGAACGAAGCCACGGTGCGAGGAGCGCTGGAGAGAAGGTTGAATGAACGGGGGAGCGCCAAATACCGGGTGATGAGCGGGGCGTTTCTCGGATATACCGCGCGACAGGAGATGACGGTCCTTACCGAGTTCTTGGAGGATTTCGATCCCGATATCGTCGTCAGCCTCACCGGCTACAACGACGTCAGGACCATGATGGATGATTCGGGCGGCATCCTCGAACGCCCGGAAGCGCGGATGCTCGCGCGAAGCCGTGACGAATCAGCTACGACCGATGGACACGCTGACCGCTCTGAGAAAGGTCGGCGGGTCTCTCGGCATATGGCGACTGGTCGTTTACGCGCGCGAGCTTGCGAGTATCGACGCGCCGCCTCGAGCTTCGGATGTCTCCTACGATCCCACCCAGTCGCAGAGGCTTGCAGCGCGCGTTGCGGAATTCCACCGCATCAACGCCGAGTATTCCGCGCGGCATGGAAAGCGATACATCATCGTCATGCAGCCGGACCTGTACAGCACGGGCAAGTCCCTCACACCAGAGGAGGTGACGACCAAGAGGCGATTTACGTCAGCGATCCCGCGGCGTGGAGGTTGCCTATCCCACAGTACCGACATGACCTCGCATCGAGCCTGTCGGTTCTGCCCAACGTCGTCTTCCTCGATCTCCGCGACCGCTTCGATCAGTGTCGCAGAACCGGTGTTCATCGATGATTGCCACCTGGTCGATCGCGGGTATCGCTGGTCGCCGAAGCCATCGCGCAAGTCGTCAATTAGCTCGTCGAACAGGATATCGCGTGGCACACCCACGAAGCTCAATCTCTGATTGCTATCCAAAGAAACTGGTTCCGTCCGATAGTGATCCGTCGCCCAGCCTCGGACCCGAGTCGCGATTCAAAGTGCGCGTCACGCCGCTCTCTTCTCCGCACCAGAAGAAACCGAACACCGCCCCGCGGAATTGCCGCCACCGCGGGTTCGCAGGAATCGCCAATCTGGATCCCGCGATCGGCGGCCCGAAATGGTAGAGCTACCAGAGGTGAGAGTACGCGCTCCGCCAGAACAGCGCCTAGTTACCCATCGCAAGCAAGAAGATCGCGATCTCGCCGAATGTACGGTCTGTCCTCTTTCGCGCGCCCAGCGTTAGGAACGCCAGTCCGGCCATGAACACCATGGGTACGTGAAGAGGCGGTCGAAGTTCAGTACGATCCGGCGCACGTAATCGGCCGCACTCAAGGCGACCGCGGCTTCGACGTACTTCGAGGCGAGCGGGCTCCCCGTCCATCGCCCATCCGCCAACGTAAAGGCGCCCCGCGTTGCCTCGGCTGATCGCGCCATATAGGAACACCTTCTCCATTCCGAACCTTTGCCGTTTAGTTTCGTGCCGGCAGCGTTGGCCTTTGCCCACGCCCGGTCTTCTAGGCCGCAGCTGGGCAACAATCTCAACTACCCCCTCCGTAGTGACACTTCTCGGTTTGCCCGGTCAGGAAGTGAGTCTCGTCGATACTTCCGATCAGGAAATATTGAAGATGGCGGATCGGCGTGGCCGCGACAATCCTCCACCATCCTCGTATCTTTGAACGTCGATCGGCGCTTGACTGATTTTTCGCCCTCGCACAAGAGCCCGAAGGACCGCGGTCCATGAAACTCGCGAAATGGAGGATCTCGATCGTTGTCGGATTCGGATCGGTGCTGGTCCTGTCTGTGCTCGCGTTCAAGTTAGGCCTGGTGGAAGAGGTCGGGCATATTGGCCTCGACAATGCCGTTGCCAGGTTCCAGCAAAAACTCGGCAAGGAAGGGGTCCGGGGTGTATTGAACAGCGTGCTGGACAGATTCCAGCATCCCTTTGTGGACCCCGATCCTGAGGACCCGGAATTTCCGAGGTTGAAATATTCGCTGTACGACAAGGCGTCGTATCCGCCACTTGAAGACGCCAAGGCTCGCAATGCGTTGCCGGAGTACAAAGTCATTGCCGGAATAGACACGCGCAAGCTTCAACCGAGCCGCGAAACCGGCAGCCGCTACGACACATGGCATCGCAGTCATGGCGATGACGGTTCCAGCAAGTATTCGTCTCTAAATCAGATAAACACAGGTAACGTCGGGCAGCTCGAGGTCGCGTGGACCTATGCCACGGGAGCGGACCTGGGCGACCCCACGAAACCCGGCTGGACGGTCGAGAGCAATCCGGTCATGGCCGACGGAAAATTGTTTGTTACCAGCGCCGACGGGAACTTGATCTCGATCGACGCCGCGACGGGACGCGAACTCTGGCGCTTGAGCTTGCCGGTACCGGTTGCGAGGCGCGGACTGATCTGGGTACCGAACGCGGATCTTTCCAGGCCTCGATTGTTCGTGCCGACAAGTACCGGCGTCTACGCCGTGAACCCCGCGCGCGGCGAGATCGTGAAAGATTTCGGCAACGGCGGGCGGGTCGGCGATGGTCTCTCGCTGATCACTCCGGTCGTCGTAAAGGACAAGCTGATCGTTGCGATGATGCAGTCCACGGTCGAAGCATATGACTTGCGCTCGGGGAAGCTGCTGTGGACGAGATCGCTATTGAACAAGCCGGATCTGAAGGGAGCCAATCTAAGTGGCGGCAAGCCCTGGGCGGGAATGTCTTCCGATGCGTCCCGAGGCGCCGTGTATGTCTCCACCGGGAATCCCTATCCGGAACTGATCGGAATCCTGCGGCCGGGGGCGAATGACTACTCGTGCAGCGTGGTCTCGATCAATGCCGACACCGGCGAGATCATCTGGGCATTCCAGGAAGTTTCGCACGATCTGTGGGACCTGGATGTTCCGAGCAGCCCGGTGCTGACGACGATAACGAGGGACGGCAAAAGGATCGACGTCGTCGCAACGGTCACGAAATTGGGCAATGTCCTGTTGCTCGACAGGGATGCCGGCAAGCCGGTGTTCGACTACCGGTTGCGAAGAGCTCCGGTCTCGACGATACCCGGAGAGCGAACCTCGCCGTACCAGCCGGCGCTTGAATGGCCGGAACCGTTTGCAGGGACGAGCTTTGAGCAGGTTGACGTCACCGATCTGTCCGAAACCGCGCGTCAGACCGTCGAGCACAAGATCCGCGGAGCAAGTTTCGGGTTCTTTGCGCCACCCGTGGTAGGCGGCAAAGTCGCCACGTTCGGCATACATGGTGGCGCAGAGTGGCCGGGCGCGGCCGTCGACCCCGCAAAGGGCGTCTTGTACGTCCCGTCGAACAGGATTCCGTGGCTCATTCGGGCGGAGTACAGGGACGACAAGGCATACAAGAAACCCGGGGAAAAGATCCCCGGTGATTCCCTCTACCAGGCGAAGTGCGCGGGATGCCACAAAGAGACTAGAGCGGGCGCTCGCGAGACCGAGTTCATTGGTGACGCCTATTTCCCGGCATTGACGGGAATCACCTTGTTGCGCACCAGGGATAAGCTGACGTCGAAATCCGAGTTCGATGAGAATCACCGGCGCGTAAAGCTCGATCGGGAGGTAACGGCCGGGGAGCTCCAAATCCTGTTCGAGTATTTCTTCCGCCTCGACAAGATCGCCGATCGTGAAAGGTCCTTCAGCATCCGGGCGTACTGGCAGCTCCTGCTGGACGACCAGGGCTACCCCGGGTCGAAGCCGCCGTGGGGCCTGCTTTCCGCCATCGATCTGAACACCGGAAAAAAGATCTGGCAGATCCCGTTCGGCGAGTACGAGAAATTGCAGCGTGCGGGCACTGCCGTGAAGGGCCAGTTGAACTTTGGTGGCGTTATCGCGACCGCCGGCGGCCTAGTGTTCGCGACCGGTACCGTTGACGACAAGATCCGCGCTTTTGACTCGGCTACGGGCCAGGAGCTGTGGTCATTCAGATTGCCTGCGGCGGGATCGGCGCCACCTCTGACCTACCTGCTCGACGGCACGCAATATGTCGTCGTCGTCGCATCGGGGGGGTTTTTTCACGGGTTTTCGGGGCGCTCCGACAAGGTGATCGCGTTCAAGCTGCCGGCGCCGCGGCGATAACTTGCAGGTCGCGTGGCGGCAGGCGTTGCAAGCGCCAGCCAGCCACTACCAAGAGCGTGTTCCGCGAAGGATCGGGCTAGATGCGCTAGCTGCGTCCGCCCCTGCGCCGGCAAGTCTCGGTGTCAATCTTGAACGCCCGGGCCATCTGCTGCGGGCAACTCATCGCTGCCCGCCCTTCGGCGCGGCGGCCCCCGCCTCCACCAATCGGTTGAGGCCATCCCGCACGGAACAAGTACCAAGAAACTCCGCTTACAATCATCTCGTTACGGAAGCTCTTTCATCGGGAGGAAGATGCCGATGAACCTTGCGTCCTCTCGCCGCCGGATTCTATTCGTCCTTTTTTTCATCTCGGGCTTCTGCGGCTTGCTCTACCAGGTCGTTTGGGTGCGCCTCGCCTTCGCAGCGTTCGGGATCATCACGCCTGTGCTTTCTGTCGTGATCTCCGTGTTCATGCTGGGTTTGGCGCTTGGTTCGTGGGCGGGGGGCCAGTTCGTCGCGCCGTTCGCGCGGCGAACGCAGTGTTCGGCGATCTACGCTTACGCGATGGCGGAACTGTTGATCGCCGTCGGGGCCTTCGCCGTGCCGCTCCTCTTTACAGTCGGTGAAACGAAACTGCTGCAGTTGGGCGAAACGAACTCCGCTTCCTACCTGTTCCTTTCCGCGACCGCCATCGCGCTGTCGATCTTTCCGTGGTGCGCGGCCATGGGCGCAACGTTCCCCCTGATGATGGCGTACGTGAAAGAGCAGGATGCAGGCGATGAAAAGAGCTTCAGCTTCCTCTACTTCGCGAATGTCCTTGGAGCGAGCGCTGGCGTGTTGCTGACGGCCACAGTATTAGTCGAACTACTGGGCTTTCGGCATACGCTTTGGGTCGCTGGCGCGGCGAACCTGGCTATCGCGGCGATCAGCGTCGCTTTGGGTTTGCGATCGCGCCGCGTGGAAGCAGGCGCGGTAGCCGCCGACGCCATTCGCGCACCGACCACCCCTGTGCACGCCGTGCCCTGGGTGAGGATGATCCTGTTTACAACCGGGCTCGCATCCCTCGCGATGGAAGTGGTCTGGACGCGAAGCTTCACTCCCGTAATGGGGACCCAGGTCTACGCGTTCGGTGCGTTGCTGGTCGTGTACCTGATCGGCACGTGGCTCGGTTCCTATCAATACCGGCGAGCGCTCGCGCGCGGCGCCGTCCGGCCGACTGCACAATTGCTGGTCGGGCTCGCAGTCGTCTCGCTGCTGCCCATCGTATTAAACGACCCCAGACTCGTTCACGGCGCAGAGGTACGTATCTTCTTCGCGCTGCTAAGCATCTTCCCGCTATGCGCAGTGCTCGGCTATCTCACTCCCCGGCTAATCGACGACTACGCGGCGGGTAATCCGCGCATCGCCGGACGGGCATACGCGCTCAATGTTCTGGGCTGCATCCTCGGTCCATTGGCGGCCTCGTACATCTTTCTGCCGTTGTTCGGCGCAAACGGCTCCTTGGCCATCCTCGCCTTGCCTTTTCTGGTCTTCGGGCTTGCCTATGGACGGCAGATTTCGACCAGGTCGCGCTGGATTGCCGGCGCAACTGCTCTCGCGTTATTAGCTTGCGCATTGTTCATCAATGTAAGTTACGAGAACCCGTGCATCATCGGCGACCGGCCTTGCGAGATCCGGCGCGACTACGCAGCGACCGTTGTTGCGCGGGGCGAGGGGATGGACAAGCAGCTGCTCGTGAACGGAGTGAGCATTACTTATCTCACGCCCCTAACCAAATTCATGGCCCACCTGCCGCTGGCTGTCCGTGAGAACCGCCCGGAGTCGGCTCTGGTGATCTGCTTCGGAATGGGGACGACCTACCGCTCGGCCCTGAGCTGGAATATTCGAACTACGGCAGTGGAATTGGTGCCCAGCGTACGCGACGCCTTCTCCTATTTTCACACGGATGCCGATGCTCTGGCCAAGAATGGCAAAGGCCGCATCGTGATCGACGATGGCCGACGTTTCCTCAGTCGAACCAGCGACACCTATGATGTGATCATCGTTGATCCGCCCCCGCCGATCGAAGCTGCGGGCTCAAGTCTTCTGTATTCGAAGGAGTTCCATCAAGCCGTGAAGCGGCATCTGAAGCCGCGCGGCATCTTCCAGTCGTGGTTCGCCAGCGGAGATGTGAGAGACGAGCAGATTGGATACGCCTTTGCGAGATCGCTCGTCGAAGTGTTCCCGTACGTGAAGGCGTATCGTGCGCTCGAAGAGTGGGGCGGCGGCGTACATTATCTCGCGTCAATGACTCCATTCGAGACCCCCACGATCGAAGAAATCGTGAGCCGATTACCGGCGTCGGCGACGATAGATCTGTCAGAATGGACAAAGAAGGGTTTGCGCGCAGACATCGCTGCGGTGCTAGGAAACGAGATCCCCGTCGCGAGTCTGCTAGGTCCGGATGCATCCAGGGCAGTGACCGACGACCATCCATATAACGAGTATTTCTTGTTGCGGCGGTCAATACGAAAGGCAAAAAATGTCTATTGGAATCTAGTCACGTCATCGCGGTCGCTACTGCAATGATTCACGAACACGCGTTGCGTTGCTTTGCACATTCGGTGCGGGTCTTCAAGACGTGTGCGAGTTGATTGTGGAGGCACTCGCCAAGCGGGCGCGACTGTCTGTCTGCCATGGAGCGAGGCACTTTATGGCCGCTTCCGACGCCTTGATGCGGCTTGAGCGCGAATCGCGGGGGAACACGACCTTCGTGTCCTAACCGAGGAGCATATGCGGCTTCTGGAGCGTCACAGCCCCGATTTCCGCTGCCGGCACGTGCACGCTTCAGCTCGCGGGCGTGAGATGATAGCCGAGGCTAGACTTTCCCCGCTCGGCCGATCGTCAAAGAAGTGTTAAATCGGCCGCCGGACCGCTAGTTTTTCCCGCCCCGTTCCCCGCACTTGCGTAACCTAACGAGTTGACCGTGAAACGCGCCATCAAGGCCGCAATCAGGGACACCCGGCCCGAACCGGCGATCCGCTGGATCGTCAAGCGCGCGCGGCTGAGGATGCCATACGACCTCGTGAAGAACGAGATCTACGACCGCCAGGCCGCCGACGTGATGGGGCGCGTCCTCGCGCGCGCGTCGAATTGCATCGACGTCGGCGCCCACGACGGCCAGTTCCTCCGCGAGTTCCTGCGCCGCGCACCCGAGGGGCGCCGTCTTGCGTTCGAGCCGATCGCCGAGCTCGCCGAGCGCCTGCGCGCCGCTGACAGCTCGGTGGAGGTCTTCGACGTCGCGCTCAGCGACCTGGAAGGGACGGTCGATTTCTTCGTGCTGGCCGACGCCCCGACACTCAGCGGGCTGAACGACCGGCGGTTTCTCCGCCCGGAAGCGACGCGGCGCCGGATCTCGGTCCGGACCGCGAGGCTCGACGACATCGTGCCCGCGGACCGTCGCGTCGATTTCCTCAAGATCGACGTCGAGGGCGCCGAGGGCTTCGTGATCTCTGGCGCCCTGGAACACGATCCGGCGCAACCAGCCCTACATCGTGATCGAGCACGGCAAGCAGTCCTCCGCCGCGTTCGGAACGACGCCCCAGGCGATCTACCGCATGCTCGTCGACGGCTGCGGGCTGCGCGTGTCGCTCCTTGCGAGTTGGCTCCACGGCGGGCCGGCGCTCACGGAAGGCGAGTTCGTCGCGAGCCGCGATTGGTACTTCCTCGCGCATCCGCAGCGGCATCCGGGAGACCGCTGAATGAGCAGCGTCTCGCCCCCACTCGAAGGCGCCCGCGTCCCGGCATCCGGCGCGCGCACCGAGGCGCTAAGCGTCTCGGTCGTGGCGACGGTGCGGAACGAGCGGGCAACGATCGCCGCGTTCGTCGACTCGCTAATCCGGCAGACCCGAAGCCCCGAAGAGATCGTCATCGTCGACGGCAAGAGCACCGACGGCACTACCGAGATCCTCGAGCACTACGCGGCGGAGCACGGGATCATCGTGATCTCCACCAGATGCAACATCGCCGAGGGGCGGAACATCGGCGTCCGGAGCGCCCGCGGCGACGTGATTGCCGTCACCGACGCAGGTTGCCGCGTCGACGCCGGAGTGGCTGGAGCACATCCTCGATTGCTTCGCCCGGGTCGCCGATGCCGACGTCGTCGCCGGAAACTTCAAGTTCGACACGTTCTCACCCTTCGAGGAGGCGGTCGTCAAGGCGACCTTCGTTCCCGACCGCGAGGAGCGCGAGGTCGCCCGGTACTTCCCGTCGAGCCGCTCGGTCGCCTTCCGCAGGTCGGCGTGGGAACGCGCCGGCGGCTACCCCGAATGGCTGTACGCCGCCGAGGATACGCTCTTCAACGTCCGCCTCCGTCAGATCGGCTGCAAGTTCGTGTTCAGCCGCGACGCGATCGTCCGCTGGCGGCCGCGGGAGACGCTGCGCGCGCTGGCAAAGCAGCGGTTCAACTTCGCGCGCGGCAACGCGCGCGTCGGGATCGGGACCGGGGGATACGCGATCAACTTGCAGTACCACGGCGCGATTCTCGCTCTGCTGGTTCTCGCGCCGTCCTTCCCGCCCGCTCTGCTCGCCGCCGCAGCCGTCGCCGCACTGCACGTCAGAAACCACCTCTGGGCGCAGGCGCGCGAGGCGACCGCCGGCCTCGACGACCGCCTGGCGTTCTGGCGCGTGCTCGGCGTAATGGAGTTCGTGCGGCTCGTCAACATGGCCGGCTTCCTTGCCGGTCGCTGGGACCGGATCCGCGACCCGTCCTTCGTGTCGAACCAGCGCGCTTACATGGGCGTGACGTCCGCCGACGAGGTCGTGTCGGCCGAGGATGCGCGCAACTCGCTCGACGCGGAAACCGCGACCCGCCGTGCCGCTCGCGCGGCGGTTCGCTTCGGTCCGCGGCGGGCTGTTGCCCGACCGCGTCGCGATCGTCCGCGCGAGCCATCGCCGCGCTCGCGCTCGCCGCTGGCGTTGGGGGATGGGTGCTCGCGGGCGATTCGGTCTGGCGCGGCTGGGAGATCGCGCTGTCGATCGCGCTGGTCGGACCACGGTCGTGACACTGAAGTCGCTCAAGGATTTCACGCAGACGGGGCCGCGACTGAGGGACGAGATCCTGACGCGATTCAGGCTGTACACGGTCTTCTCGGTGCTGCGCCTCGCGCTGGCCGCGTTCGCCATCATGGCGTTCATGGCGGGCGCGGGCGTGTTTCTCTCCGAGGTCGCCGCCGCGGCGCTGGGCGTCGATCTTCCCCAGCCGCTGGCGGCGCTCGGGGGCGTCGTCGGCCTCGCCGGCGCGATCGCTCTGCAGTTCTTCCGCGCCCTAGTGCGCAATCCGGGCCTGCTCGTCGCGTCGATGCAGTACCGGACGAGCCGCTTGTACCCGGCTCTGGTCGAAGCTCGATCTCGGATTCATCTCGCGGGCCATGCTTGCGGCGGGCGCGGTGCTCGTGCTGCTGATGGTCGCGGCCACCTCGCGCCTCGTATCGGCGGGCGACTTGGCGCAGACGCTCGCTATCTGGCTGGGGCTCGCGTTCTTCGGTGGGACTGTGTTCTGCCGCGGCGTGGCTCCCAGAGGCACGTGTCGCACGGCGGGAGAAGGTCGGCGGCGCGTCCGAACATCATCATGATCGGCTCCGACACGCTGCGGGCGGACCGCCTAGGGGCGGCCGGCTATCGCCGCCGGCTCACGCCGACGCTCGATCGCCTCGCGGCGAGCGGCGTGCAGTTCACCGAGTGCTTCGTCCCCTGCGCCCGGACCGCGCCCAGCCTGATCTCGCTCCTCACCGGAACGTGGCCGCACCACCACGGCATCCGCGACAACTTCGTGTCCGAGAGCGAAACCGACCTCCGGTGACGTCGCTGCCGGCGCTTCTCGCGCGACCTGGGTTACGCGACCGCCGGCGTGTCGGACTGGTGCGGCGCCGACATGGGGAAATTCCCGCTCGGCTTCCGCCACCTGCAGGTGCCGGAGGACCAGTGGAACGTGAAGTACCTCATCCGGCAGGGACCGAAGGACCTGCGCCTGTTCCTCAGCCTCTTCACGCACAACGAGTTCGGCCGGCACCTGCTCCCGGAGCTCTACTACCTCGGCGGCGTGCCGCTCACGTCACAGGTCGGAAGGCGCGACGCGGCGCATGATCTCGCGGCTCGTGCGCAACGACGCGCCGTTCTTCCTCAACGTGTTCTTCTCGACGACTCATCCGCCGTTCGCTTCCGAGTATCCGTACTACACGCGGTTCGCCGACGCGAGCTACGCCGGAGAGTCGAAGTTCGCGATGGCGCGCCTCACCGACCCGTTCGACATCATCCGGCGCCAGGGCGACTCGAGGAAGGAGTTCGACCTCGACCAGATCGTCGATCTCTACGACGGCTGCGTCAGCCAGTTCGACGACGAGGTCGGGCGGATGCTGCAGCACATCGAGGCGCTGCGGCATCGCCGGAGTCGACGATCGTCGTCGTCTACAGCGACCACGGCATGGAGCTCTTCGAGCACGACACGTGGGGCCAGGGGAACAGCGTGCGCGGCGACGCGAGCGCCAAGATCCCGCTGATCGTCGCCGACCCGCGGCGGCCGGGCGGGAGGACCTGCGGGCGCATCGTGCGCTCGATCGACGTCGCCCCGACGCTGCTCGACCTCGTCGGCGCGCCGGTCCCGCCGCAGATGGACGGCGTGTCGCTCAAGCCGTATCTCGACGGATCCGCCGCGGACATAAAGCTGACCGCGTTCACCGAGACCGGCATCTGGCTGACCGAGGTCCCGGGCCTGCCGGCGGACCATCTCCGCTACCCGGATCTCTTCGATCTGCTCGAGGTGCCGGACACGCGGACCGGAACGCTCACGATCAGGCCCGAGTTCCAAGACATCGTGGTCAAGGCCAAGGACCGCATGATCCGCTCGGGACGCTGGAAGCTGACCTACCAGCCGACCAACAACGGCCCGATCTACGCGCTCTACGACATCGCATCGGACCCCGAGAGCAAGCGCGACGTGGCGGCTGATCACCCGGAAGAAGTGGCGACGCTCAGCGCGGCGCTCGCGAGTTGGATCGGCGATGCCGCGGGGTCACGAGAGGCGGCGCTCTGGCACGACGAGCGTGAGTCGGAAGGCTGAAGTCGTTCAGTAATTTTCTGCTCGCCCGCCTGCACGCGGGGAGGCGAACAGCCACCGGGGCCTTCTGGGTACATTGATGGTGCCAACCGGTGCCAACCGTTCAATTACCTGGCGTAGTCCGTCGGAACCAGCGTAACGATTGGTCCGAAGAACCGGAGCAGTTCACTGTCGATATCCCACGCTCTCGGACCTTGACCCATGTTCAAGGTTGCCGCTTGAAGATAATGAAATTATGGGAGGTTCTATATTCCTTGTATCCTGAGCCGGCAAGATATTCGTAGGCCTTGCGCTGCCAGTTTTCCCTGTAGTTTCTGATGAGGTGATTGCTTGGAAGAATCACCACGAACAAAGGCCTAGTACCGGCCAGCTGCGTATTCACGTCAGCCAGCAAATCCAGGAGTTGGCTATTTTCGAAGTTCTCGGGCTCGACTCTTCTGGAATGTGTTCCGGTGGCGAGGTTCAGCAGGTGTCCGAGATTTGAAAGGATCAGGGCGTTGGGGGGAAGGCCTGCTAATACAGCGCGGAGGTCCTCGTCCGTGGTTAATCTATAGACCAGCTGATTGGTCAAGATCAAGTCCCGTGTCGGCAAATCCTTCGCGGCGCGGACGGCGCTGGAATCTCTGCTCAGTACGTCCCGCGCGACGGCTTCGCTGTTTAAGGTCTTAATGGAGTAGTACAAACGGGGGAAAAATAGGGCACCGGCCAAGCAAAGCATGGCGAGAGTTCGCAGTGCGGTGCGTCCTTGCAGCATTAGGTACAGGGCATAGAAACCGATAAAGACCACCGCCCAAGTGTATTGGGTTGAGTAGCGGAGAAAATCGGAAGTGTTATAGCGGCTCTTGGCGTAGATTACGACGACCGCTCCCAGCAAGCAGTATGCGGCCAAGAGCACCAGCACAAAGCGTTGTGCACTGGATTGCCTCCGCCAGTGCTTGGCAATACCAAACAACAGCAGTGAAGCCGCCGGTGCCAAACATATCACGGCCCATTTCGCATCCCACGCCAGCTGGGCGATCAAGCGAACGCCAGTCAACTCATGGAGAAAGTCCCAGAGGAAATCTCTCGCGTTGTGGATGACGGTCGCCGCGTTCATCGGGATCTCCGCCATGCCATAAACCACGAGGCGCCCAAACTCCACAGCATTCCGATACCAAAGGCCCAACAGGATCGGGAGAGTTCCGGCCACCCAGGCTGCGATTTCGATAAGCGTGCGCGACCACCCGTGCCGGGTATCCAGTCCGCGAAAGAAGATGGCGGCAGGAACCGCCAATAACAGCGCGATTCCGACATTTCGCAAGCTATAGGCGATGCCAGCGAACAGACCTGAAAGGACCAGAAGCGCAATCCCTCTCGACGCGTGCGCCACATAGCGGATTAGACAGCCTAAGGAGACTGCAACCGTTAGAAGGAAAGGCACGTCCGTCATCGGCCTATAACCGAACATGACAACTGCCGGCGCGATGCCCGCGAGCAGACCGGTGGCCATCGCCACAGAATTGGAGGCGACCGGCCTGACTGACCAGGCCAAGGCGAATGGCAGAACGGCCCAACAAATGCGGGGCACAGCCAGAATGACGCTTTCCGGTGGAAGGCCGAGAGCGGAAACTGCGGCGATGAGGAGCGGAAAGCCTGGTGGGAAAACACTTAGGGGTATCAGGTCGCGATCCACCGGATACGCTCCCCACGGTGCATGAACCAACCCCCTTCCGGCCAAGAAATTACGGGCGACGTCGAGATAGCAGATCCCGTCATCAGTGAACGGATAGATTAATCGGCCCATCCACCAGACAAAGAACGATGAGATACAGATACCGTATATGAGCAACAATAAATAAATAATCTCGGGGGCTAGCTCCGTCCGGTGGAGAAAGCTCGAAGAAACTCGCGAGCCCATCCCGGAAAAAAGCCTTTCTGGCGGTTTTGAAGAAGTCATCGTATCGGAGTTGCCCCGCTTCCACGGGCGGTTGAGGGCCTAATTTCTAGGTCTTGCAATGTGGCTGCGTAGGTTGTCCACGGCTTGCGTGGCGCCCGCCACGCACGCGCCGGTGTGGGCAACCCGTTGAAGACGCTCTCGGCAAGAGCGTTGTCGCAGGCGTCGCCCACGCTGACCATAGAGGGCTTCACGCCCATCTCGCGGCAGCGGTTACGGAAGGCGCGGCTGGTGTACTCGGCGGATTCAACCGGTCGTCGCAACACAGTCTTGGTGTGCAGAGCGTAGCACCTCATCAAGCGCCTGGGCTGGCGTACGGCAGCCCGGGGTCTTGCGAGGCCTGGTGTTGAGCGCGAGCGCAACCGCCGCAAGGTCGGTGGCGCTGTGCACGCTCAGATCCGTGCCTTTCGGGAAGTACTGTCGTAGCAACCCGTTCGTATTCTCGTTCGTGCCGCGCTGCCATGGACTTTGCGGATCGCAAAGTAGACGTTCATTCCCGGTCGATGCGCAGACGTGGCGGCTGGCTCATCTCTGCGCCCTGGTCCCAGGTCAGTGAGCGACGCAGCTGCACCAGCTCCTCGCGCTCGGCCGTGGTCAGCCCGTCCCTGCCCGGCAGAGGCTTGCCGCGATCAATCGCGTCCTGTCCGACCCAGTTGGCAATTGTCTGGGCCGAGCAACCGAACTCACGCGAGAGCTCGGCCGGGCTCTCGCCTGCGCCCGCGCGCCCCGTCCTCCTGGATTGCGCCCGGATCGCGGTCAGTCGATTACCCATCCCGACATATAGCCGAGAAAGTAGGCGACGTTCATCTCCGTGCGCAGGGAGAAATCCCTGCCCCGTCGGAGGCGAATGGCGAGCGCCGCCTTAATCGCCCGCCAGAGCTGAGGGACCAGGTACGCGGGTGGTATGCGGGCTCTACCAGCGCGTTTCCGCTGCCCCTCCGTCCGCCCCTGACGGAAATGCAGATCGAGGAAGTAGCTGCGCCTGAGCTTGTTCGCCTCGATACGATGGTGGATCACGGCGTCCGGCACCCACCGGACGGAGCACCCGGCGGCGAGGAGACGCCGGTAGAGGTCCGTGTCCTCGCCGCCGCTGTTGCGGGCGCCCATGCGCCCGAGCGCCGGGTCGAAGTTCCCGATCCGCTCGAACACGCCGCGCCTGAACGCCGAAGTTGCCGCCGAAGATCGTGGTCGAGCGATCCGCGAGCCACCGCGCTTCGCCGTGGTCGAGCTGGCCAAGAAATCCGAGCAGTTCGTCCCCGAGCCAGCTCGGGCGCTCGCCCTCGAACAGCACCTCGATCCTGCCGCCGATCGCATCCGGTCGGTACGCCGCGATCGCCTCGTGGTACGCGCGCAGCCACCCGGGACCCGGGGTCTCGTCGTCGTCCATGAACACGATGTACTCGCCCGCCATCTCCTGCAGCGCGCGGTTGCGCGCGTTTGACAATCCGAGCCGGTCTTCCCCGACCACCCGCACCGGCACGCCGGGCGGGCGCCAGCCGGTCTCGGCCAGCAGGCTCGACGTGGCATCGGTGCTGCCGTTGTCGATGACGAGCAGCTCCCAGGCGCATTCCGGGTGCTGCAGCGACGCCAGGTCGTCGAGCGTCCGCCCGAGGCGGTCCGCATGGTTGTGCGTGCACAGGGCCAGCGTGATGGCGACGTTGCGGTCTGCGGCGGACATGCTCGGGTGTGCTCGAGGTGCGATGCGCCTACGCTTCACCCGGCCCCGGCCAACCCGACACGCGCGCGGCCACGCGGCCCGCGTAGTAGCGGATCGCACTCGCGAGCGAGCCGTCGTTGCTGCCGAGCGCGAGCTTGCGCAGGAGCTGCATCGGCGTGTCGCGCCCGAACACGTCGAGGCGCCGAATGCGGAAACGGTCGATCTGGCGCCGGTTGAAGCCGGGTTGCACCGAGAAGGCCGCGCGATAGCCGGCCGCGCGCGCCGCGGCGACGACGCGCTCGTCGTGGCGGCCGAACGGATATGCGAGGTAAGGGACGGCTGCGCCGAGCAGATCCTCCAGGTCCGCGCGCGCGCCCGCCAGCTCGTCGCGGAGCATCACGTCGTCGATCGTGGTCAGGTCGTGATGGTGCCGGGTGTGCGATTGAAACGCGAAGCCGTGCCGCGACATCTCCGCGATCTCGCCCCGGGCGAGCAGGGGGTGGGTCCGTCGCGACGGATCGTCCCTGATCGTCCAGTCGTCCCGTCCGCCGATGTGCGCGGTCACCAGGAACATCGTCGCCGGCCAGCCGAGCTCGGTGAGCACCGGCAGCGCATGCTCGTACACGCCACGGAAGCCGTCGTCGAAGGTCAGCACGAAGCGGTTCGCGGGGAGCGGGTGCTCCCCATCGAGCCAAGCGAAGAACTCGTCCGCGCCGCATGCGCGCAGGCCGTGGGCGGCGAGCGCGCGCATGTGGGCCGCGAAACGGCGCGGCCCCACGCAATACTTGCGTTCCACGTCGTTGATCGCCTCGCCGACCCGGTGATACATGAGCACCGGCAGTTGCTGGGCGTTCGAAGGCGCCGCGCCGGTCATCGACGCACGCTCTCGGTCGCGCGGCGGTCGGCCGCGGCGATGACGGCTCGATAGAGGCTCCGCGGCAGCAGGCTCGGGAGGAGGTAGCGCAGGTCGCGCGCCCCGCCAAGCCCGCGGGCGAGGCTCGCCCGGAACAACCGCTGCGCCGAGTCGAGGTCGCGCTTCCAGTAGGCGTTGTAGCCGGCCGCGAGGAGAGGGCCGTCGACGATCCGGCGGATCGTGCGGGCATCCAGGTGCGCCACCAGCTCAGGGTGTGCACGGACGAAGTCGCGGCGGACCTGCCACGCGTCCAGCGTCTGGCGCCACTTGATCTTGGAGATCTGGCCTCGCTCGTGCCAGCGGTAGTACGCGAGCACCTCGGGCACCAGGACGAGGCGTCGCGTCACGGCGAGGATTCTGATCCAGAGGTCGTAATCCATCGCGCTGAACCGCCGCTCCGAGAAGCCGCCCACCGCGTCGAGCGTGCGCTTCCGGGTCAGGGCGGCGTGGATCGGCCACGGGCAGCTCCGCAGGAACGAAGCAACCGGGTCGCTTTCCTCATATCGGGGCGGGACGAACGGCTGCGTTCCGGGTGCGCCGGGCCCGAGGTTCTGCCACCCGCAGTAGGCGACGTCCGCGGCGCCGGCATCCAGAGCGCCGAGCAGTTTGGTGAGGAAAGACGGCGCCCAGTAATCGTCGGCGTCGAGAAATGCCACGTACTCGCCGAGCGCGTGCCGCAGGCCGAGGTTGCGCGCCGGATAAGGACCTCGATTCGCCTGCGAGAGGACCCGCATCCGCCCGCAAAAGCGTCGCGCGAGACCGGCGAGCAGGCCCGCCGAGCCGTCGGTCGAGCCGTCGTCGATCGCGATCAGCTCGACCTCGGCGTCGCCCTGCGCGAACACGCTCTGCACCGCTTCCTCGACGAACGGCGCCGCGTTGTAGACCGGCATGATGACCGAGACGCGCGGCACGGGATTCGTCGACTCCGGGCCTCAGGCGAGCACGCCGGCCGCCTCCGGCATGCGGGCGAGCAGGGTGTAGGCCCAGCGATTGTAGTCCTGCACATTTTGGCGGCGGAGGAGCCGAATCCGCTTCCACGAAGACGTTTCGGCGGAGTTGCGCAGCCACTTCCACAGGGGCACGGTGAACCCAGTCTTCGGCCGTTCTCGCGCTTCCGGCGGGAGGGGCCGGTCGAGCGCCTCCCAAAGGGCGGATTTGCCCGGCCCGAGACGGCCGGACGCGGCGAGGCCGGCCACCGTTTCGGTGAGCGTCCGGTCGACGAACGGCACGCGGATCTCGAGCGAGTGCGCCATGCCGGCCCAGTCGGAGTCGCGCAGGAGCTGGTTGCGCATGTAGCGCGAGGACTCCAGCGACGAGCACCTTCGCGAAGTCGCTCAGGCCTTCGAACGCCGGGCTGTGCGAATCGCTCGCCGCGTCCGCGAGGCCTCGCAGGCCCGCACGCGCGAAGTCCTCGTTCGAGGATCTCGCGGAGCTCCCACGGCATGAACAGCGCCGCGCTCGCAGCAGATAGGCGCCCGGGAACGATGCCGCCCTACGCGAGCGAGCCGCCGCGCGCTTCGGCGCCGTGAGCGCCGAACGACCGCCGATGCCGGCGCTGCGCCGCGCGCCAACGCACCGGACAGCATCGGCACGCGCCGGGTCCAGGCGAGCTGGCGAGACCGTCGCGCGGGATGTCGCTGAAAGCTGGGATAGCCGCCGAACAGCTCGTCGCCGCCCAGGCCCGACAGCGCGACCTTGAGGCCCGCTCCGGCGGCGGCCTTGCTGACGAACCAGGTGTTGAGGCCGTCGATCGTCGGCTGGTCCATCGCCTCGACAAATGCCGGCAGATCGGCGTCGAACTCGCGCGCGTCGATCGCTCAGGCAGGCGTGCGCGACGCCGAGTGCGCGCAGCGATCTTCCGCGGCGAGCGGCGCCTCGTCGTTGCGGGTCCCGGAGAACTCGTCGAGGTCGAGCGTGATCGGTCGCGATGCTCGCGGGGCCGCGGACTGCGCAAGCCCGACGATCGTGGTCGGAATCGAGGCCGGCCGACAGGAACGCCCCGACCGGCACGTCCGCGACCAGTGCGCGCGGACCGAGTCGGCCAAGGCCGCGCGCAGCATCGTCCGCGCTCTTCGCCGCGGCTGGATCCCGTCCGCGGCCGCGCACGAGCGTCGCGACACGCGGCGGCGAGGTCGCAGTACCGCCGCGGCTGCTCGACTCCCGCTTCGGTCGACCGTGAGCGTGCAGCCGGCCGGCAGCGCGCGGATCTGCGCCGGTAGGCGTGAACGGCTCCGGCACGCTGCCCCACAGGAGGAAGCCGGCGAGCCCGGCGGGGTCGAGTTCGCGCGGGATCGCGCCGCCCGCGAGCAGCGCCTTGACCTGCGAGGCGAAGCGGAACGTGCCGTCCCGTCGTCGGCGTAGTAGAGCGGCTTGATGCCGTAGCGGGTCGCGCGCGAGGAAGAGCCGCCGCTCGAGCGCGTCCCAGATCGCGAACGCGAACATGCCGCGCAGCCGCTGCACGAGCCCGGCGCCGTCGCGGCGGTAGAGGTGCAGCAGCACCTCGGTGTCGCGTGTTGCTCCGGAGACGCCACGCCCTGCGCGGCGAGCTCGGCGCGCAGCTCGCGGTAGTTGTAGATCTCGCCGTTGAAAGTCACGTGCAGGCGCCCGTCGGGCGTGGACATCGGCTGCGCGCCGGCGTCCGAGAGGTCGATGATCGCGAGCCGGCGGTGGCCGAGGCCGACGCGCCGGTCGGGCGAGAGCCAGTCGCCGCAGCCGTCCGGGCCGCGCGATCGCATGTGGTCGCGGGTGCGCAGGAGCTCCTCCCGATCCACCGTCGCGGCGCCCGTGCGATACGCATAGATGCCGTTGATCCCGCACATCGCCGTTGCCTAGCGCGTGAGCACTTCGTCGCGCAACGCTTCGAGATACGCGTGCCCGAACTCGAGATCGGGCTCGACGTAGTTCCCTTCCGCCCACTCGTTCCAGGCCTTCAGGAAGATGATGCGCCGGCTCTCGGGCTCGTCGGCGACGCGCCGGATGGCAACGCGCAACAACTCGCGAAAGAGGTCCGGCGTGGAGCCGCGCAGCACCAGCCCGTTGGTGCCGGAGCGCGGCGTGTTGTCCCAGTTCGAGATCACGCACGGGAAATCGAGGTAGTCGGGTCGCTTCGCCTCGACCAGCTTCGGCAGGACCTCGCGATAGGAGTAGACGGTCGGCACCGGCCGCCGCGTGAGCTTGGTGAACAACCGCAGCGCGGGATAGCTCCGCGACACTTCGCGCGTGAGCCCGGGCAGGCGCTCGGTCACGGACGCGTCGAACCCGTGCTCATGCGGGTTCCACCGGTGGCTCTTGCTCACGCCGACGAGATAGAGCCCGGCGAGTCCGGCACGGACCGCGAGCTCTCGCCAGAGATCGGTCACGCGCCGGATCTCGGGCACATCCATCGGGTGGTAGACGAGAAAGAGCGGCTTCCCGTCCACCGTCACGTAGCGCCGATCGGTGAACGCCCTCAGCAGCCAATGGAAGTGGGCCTCGTGGTCCTTCATGCCCGGGTACGTCTGCTCCATGAGCACGCGGTTGGGCTCGCCGAACCAGATTCCGGTCCAGCTGTGATTCGCCCAGCACAGGCAGAACGGGAAATCCGGCTCGCCCGAGGCGAGCACCTCGTCGAACGGACGTTCCAGCAGCTGCTTGCCGCCAAACCAGTAGTGGTAGTAGCAGAACGCTTCCACCCCGTAGCGCGCGCGCGAGCTCGGCCTGCGCGGCACGCGTTTCCGGCACGCGCAGATCGTAGAAGCCGAGATCCGCCGGCAGGTGCGGCTGTTCGTGCCCGGGGAAGAGGGGCTCTGCCTTGGCCGTGTTGCGCCATTCGGTGAATCCCTTGCCCCACCACTGGTCGTTCTCGGGGATGGGATGAAACTGCGGCAGGTAATAGGCGATCACGCGCACTCGGGGTCCTTGCTCCTGCATTCGATCTCGCAGGACTCACGATTGGTGTTCAGGCGATCCCGCCGGCGCGGCCGAGGGCCCATCCGCCGGCCGGGATCTCGGGCGGCTCGAGCGTCGAGGCCCGCCCTGTCGGATCCCTCCGTCCAGCGCAGGCCCGGCAGCGGCGCCTTCTCCCACCGCAGCTCGAGGCGCTCGCTCGAGACGTTGACGACGACGAGCTCGCGCCGGTCGCCGCGGCTGAGATTCGCGACCCGCAACCCCCGCGCCGCCGGCGACGGGCAGGCGTGCATCTCTGGCCTCGCCATCACCTCCGCATTCGCGCCGAGCAGGGAGGGAGAGAGCCCGACGCCGCACCGGTCCGCGTCCAGCATCGCGCTTGCCAGCCGCTCGCGATGGCGCGGGTCGGGGTCGAGCATGCACAAGTGGTAGAGCGCTTCGACCCAGAAACCGAGCGCGCTGCGCTTGTCGGGGATCTCTTTCCAGCGCTCCAGGACGCCGCTTCCCGCGATCAGCGCGAGCGAGACCTCGGTGGCGTCCGCGAGGTCCTCCGCCCCGAATCGCCTCCGGTAGCGGAGGAAGTCCATCAGCATGACGCTCTGGTACTGGTCCGACCAGCCGCACTGCGCGAGCGCGCGCTCGACGTAGCCGCCCGGCATGACGAAGCGGGGGAACCACCGCTTCACCTGGGCCAGGCGGGGGATCAGGTACTTCCAGCCGACGCGCTTGACGGCGCGGGCTACGAGCGGCAGCCGCTTTGCTTGAGCTACCGGAAGAAGGGTCAAGTTGATCGCGTAGAAGAGGAGTCTGTAGAGCCACTCGGCGGGACGTTGGCTGAGGACGAAACGGGTCGCCTGGCGCCCTGAGCGCAGCAACGGCTCGTATCGAGTGTCTCCGGTGACCTGCTGATAGCGCGATAGCGCGATGCTGGTGTCGAGATGCGTGTTGAGCACGAGCATCACGGAAACCGGCTTGCCGAAGGCGCGGCTGGGGATCCATGGGAATGGATATAGCGCCGCCGTTTCCCTGGTCCGCTCGAGCGAGTCGTGCAGGAACCATGCGCCTGCGTCGATCTTCGTGCTGCAGTCGGCAACATGGGCGACTGCACGCTCGAGCGCTGCGCGGATCGTTTCATCACGGGTTTCTTCAAGCGCCGCACACAAGAGGTGGATGCCCCCACAGTTCAGCCGATAATGGGCCTCCATCTTGTCGGTCCACTCGCCGTGGTACCAGCCCCCGTCCTCGGCTTGGCGAGAGATGACGGAGGACACGAGCTGGCGCCGCAGCAGGCTATAGAGCCGCTTTCCGGTCGAGGCTTCCAGCCCGGCGAGCGTCACGTAGAGCGCAAACGCGTCGAGCTCGGAGCAGACCCGCCAGTGTCGGGGCCACACTGCGTGGTTCTCGTAGAGGTGACCGTGGACGAGGTGGGCGTACAGGTCGGCGGACTGCTGATAGAGCGTGTGCGAGCTCCACATGAAAACGGGTTGAGTCTCGATCACCGCGGGCCGAACGAGACGCGTCGATGAGATCACGCTCGTGCGCCGGAATCTGCCAGGCGACCCAGTCGAAGCACACATCGCCCGCGACCTCCGCCTGAATTGCGAGCCGCCCCGCCTCGCACTCGAAATCCGTGATCTGCGCCAGCGCCTGCGACAGGATGTGGCCGCCTCGGTCAAGCTTGCGAACCATCGGGGGCAGGGGCAACCAGTAGTAGCTGGATGGCCCCGCCGAAGCGGGCTCGAGCAGCCAGCCGCCCGAACCACACGTTCTGACCCGATAGTTCCCGGCGACCGCCAGGCGCACCGTGCCCGATGCCGGCGCCGGAACGCGGAGAAAGCAGCAGCACGCGGCAGACCCGTCGAACGAGTCGGACAGGACAGTCGCGCCGTCCGCCAACATGACGGTCCTCCGCTGGAAGAGGCGCGAGTCGACGGCGCTCTTGCCGTCCCGCGCCGCGGTCCGGAACACCGTCGCCAGGTCGAACTCCGGCGCGAGGCCGGAACTCAGCACGTTGGTTGCTGATACGCGCCCGAGCATCACACCTCAGCGGGCATATCGAGCGATTGGCTCGCCACGGCATTTTCCAGAGTGGAACCGTCGAGTCGCCACAGAGTCGGCACATCGAGGAGCCGGTAGTCGTCCTGGCGCGCCTCGCCAGTCCCCGAAGCCACCGAGAACATCCTCAGGGTTTCGCCGTAGAGCACGATCCGACCATGCTGATCGAGGACCGCAAATCGCACGCAATACGTTCCCGGCACGAGCGGATAGGCGGGCACGACGTAGTCAAGCTCGTGAAGACCTGCCGGCAGGTCGGGACGGTGGGCGAGCGTCGCGGTCGAATGCCCGGTGAGATAGACGAAGTCGGTCGTGTGCGTGCCGACGTGGAACTCGGGCCGGGTCATCGGCCGGTTCAGCTTGAAGCGGACCCTCGCCGTCAGCTTCCCGCCGGAGCTGATCTCGTCGGTGGGGTTCCCGTCCGCGTCGAGAATGTCGATGGAGACGAGCTCAACTTCCCCTGAGGTGAACACTCTCCCCTTCGCTTCACTGAAAGTCTGCGCTTGTGCATAGACCTTCCGGTTGCTGTGGTGATAGAAAATGTCGCACACTTCATTGGCAGGTCCGTCCGCGACTATTCGGCCGTGGTCGAGGAGAATCACGCGGCGGCAGAGTCGCTCGACCTGGCGAAGGTTGTGGCTCACGAGCAGAACAGTCCGCCCTTCCCGCCGGATCAGGTCCTCGGTTCGGTCGAAGCACTTGCGCTGAAAAGCAAGATCGCCTACAGCGAGCACTTCGTCCACGATAAGGATGTCCGATTCGATGCTGGTCGCGATAGCGAACCCAAGACGTACTTGCATCCCCGAGCTGTAGCGCTTCAATGGGGTATCGATAAACTCCTCGAGCTCGGCAAAGGCAACAATGCGGTCGAAGTTCTTGTCGATCTCGGCCCGTTTCATCCCGAGAATCGCACCGTTGAGGTAGATATTCTCGCGGCCCGTCAAGTCGCCCACCAATCCTGCTCCCACCTCGATCAGCGGAGCGACCCTGCCCTTGACCCTTATCTCACCTGCGGTGGGCGTCGTGACGCGCGCGAGGAGCTTTAGGAGTGTGCTCTTGCCCGCCCCGTTATGGCCAATGACCCCGACGACCTCACCTGCCTCGACCGAAAAGCTAATATCGTCAAGAGCCTTGAACGGAGGCTGCTCGACATGACGCTGCCCGCGGAGCCGGTCGTACGCCTCGATCACGCTGCGTTTGAGGCTGCGCAGTTGTCCGAGCCTGAACTCCTTGCTGACGTGATTGACTTCGATAATCGCCATAGGACGCCTGTGCCTCGCCTGACGCGCTCTCCTCAGATGACGTCAGCGAAGCGCGCTTCCGCGCGCTTGAATACCGCGTAGCTGAGAGGGAGTACGACCAAGGTAACAATCAGTCCAGGAGCTACGACCATGAAGTCCGGCGTCAGGCCTTTGAGCATCACGCGCTGGAAGGAATCCACGATCCCCGCCACGGGGTTCGAGGTGTACAGGAAATAGAGCGCCTGCGACCAGTCGCCGGCTGCTCTCTCGACCACGAGTTTCTGCTTCACCAGATGCATCGGGTAGATGATGGGCGACACGTACATGAGCAGGGACATTAGCACGGGGAGGGCTGCACTCACGTCTCGGTAATAGACGTTCAAAGCCGCGCCCGCAAACCCGATGACCCAGGCCGCCAGCACCGCGTACACGACGATCGCGGGCACCCAGAGGGCCTGCGCCTTGGGGAAGAGACCGAACCAGGCCATCATGAGAAGAAGGACTAGGAAATTGATACCGAACTCGATGAGTTTCGTGACCGCAGCAGTCAGGGGAAACACCTCCCGAGGGAAGTAGATCTTGCGGATGAGATGCGCGTTGCCGACGATGCTGTTCACCGCTTCGGTAGCGCTTTCCTGAAAAAGCGTCCAGGGCAGGATCGCGGCGAATGCAAGCACCGCGTACGGTACGTCGCCGCTGTCGATGTTCACGAACGCACGTAGCACCGAGAAGATAGCCGTTAGCATGAGGGGCTTGAGGACCGCCCAGGCAATACCGAGATAGGCCTGCTTGTAGCGAAGGCTTACGTTCTTCCAAGCGAGCGCGTAGATCAGCTCGCGATGTCCGAAAATCGTTCGTGCATGTGTCAGCATGGGTCAAGCGGTTCGCAGACAATTAGAATGCCGGGTCGCGATCGAGGCGTGAAAGAAACCCCGGCCCCGACGCGTCGTGTGGATGGCTCGACTCTCGTCCGACCAGGTTCCGAGCGCATCGGCGATGCCATGAAACCACGAATGATAAGAAACCTAGCGTATCCTGCCATGTGACAGGAGGCACGTTTCACTGTCGTTCACATTTGAGCGGCTCGGCGCGGTTGCAAAAAGCCCGGACTACGGCTAGGTTCTAAATTCCCGCTCTAGGCGAATCTCATCGCAATCGAAGTATGGGGCACGAATCTTTCGACCGTGATGAAGCGGTGCGTGGGTCGTCGGACCGGAACTTCGGGCTCGTCTTCGCGGTCGTCTTCGCGGTGATCGGGCTCCTCCCCGGGGCCTTTGGCCGCCCCGTCCGGACGTGGAGCATCGTCGCGGCCGCGCTCTTCTTGGTGGTCGCCGTGACTGCGCCGAGCATCCTGGCGCCACTCAACAAGCTTTGGCTCAAGCTCGGGCTCCTTCTGCACCGGGTAGTGAGCCCGATCGTCCTGGGCATCATGTTCTTCCTGGTCATCACGCCGATGGGGCTGTTGATGAAGGTCTTCGGCAAGGACCCGCTGCGCCTTCGCTTCGATCGGGGCGCATCGACCTATTGGATCGCGCGCGAGCCGCCAGGGCCACCCCCGGACAGCTTCTCGGATCAATTCTAGAGGGATCGAAGTGAGTCTCGTCGCTGAGCTTTGGCGCTTCATGCGCGCGCGCAAGAAGTATTGGCTGCTGCCGATCCTCGTCGTGATGTTCGTGCTCGGAGGGCTGCTGATCCTCGCCAAGGGCTCGGCGGTCGCGCCGTTCATCTACACGCTGTTCTGACACTGCGTTCGTGAGGGTTCTCGGTATCTCCGCCTTCTACCACGACAGCGCCGCGGCGCTGGTGGAGAACGGCGACATCGTCGCCGCCGCGCAGGAGGAGCGCTTCACGCGCAAGAAGCACGACGCGCGCTTTCCTGCTCACGCGGTGGACTATTGCCTGCGCGAGGGCAGGTGCTCGCTCGACGAGATCGATTACATCGCCTTTTACGACAAGCCGTTCCTGAAGTTCGAGCGGCTGCTCGAGACCTACCTCGCGTTCGCGCCCAAGGGCTTCAGGTCCTTCAGCATGGCGATCCCGGTGTGGCTTCGGGAGAAGCTGTTTCTCAGGGACCTGCTCACCCACGAGCTGCGGCAGCGCGGCGGGGACCGGGATCTCGATGGTCGTTTGCTCTTCTCCGAGCACCATCTCAGCCACGCCGCGAGCGCGTTCTTTCCGTCCCCCTTCGACGAGGCGGCGGTGCTTACGATGGACGGGGTCGGCGAGTGGGCCACGACGTCGCTCGCGTTCGGGCAGGGCAACAGGCTCGAGGTGCGGCGCGAGATCCACTTTCCCCATTCGCTCGGCCTGCTCTATTCCGCGTTCACCTATTACACCGGATTCAAGGTGAATTCCGGCGAGTACAAGGTGATGGGCCTTGCGCCCTACGGCGAGCCGAAGTACGCGCAGCGGATCTTCGATCACATCATCGATCTCAAGCCGGACGGCACGTTTCGGCTGAACCTCGAGTACTTCAACTACTGCACCGGGCTGACGATGACGAACGGGCGCTTCGACGAGCTGTTCGGCGGGCCGCCGCGAAAGCCCGAGGCGTGGCTCACCCAGCGCGAGATGGATTTCGCAGCGTCGATCCAGGCGGTCACGGAGGAAGTGGTGCTCCGGCTCACGCGCTCGATCGCGGCCGAGACCGGGGCGAGGAACCTTTGTCTCGCCGGCGGTGTGGCACTGAACTGCGTGGCGAACGGAAAGGTGCTTCGCGACGGCAGGTTCCGCGACATCTGGATCCAGCCGGCGGCGGGGGACGCGGGCGGTGCGCTCGGCGCGGCGCTAGTGGCGTATCACCTTCACAAGGCGCAGCCGCGCAAGGCGGCCGAACGGGTCGGGCGACCGGATGAAAGGCGCCTATCTCGGGCCGAGCTTCTCGCAAGCCGAGTGCGAGTCCCGGCTTGCGCGCATCGGGCGCCCGCTTCACCGTCTTGCAGGGCGACGCGCTGATTGCCGAGTGCGCGCGCGCGCTCGCCGACGGCAAGGCCGTGGGCTGGTTCCAGGGACGCATGGAGTTCGGTCCGCGGGCGCTCGGCGGGCGCTCGATCCTCGGCGACGCACGCTCGCCGACGATGCAGTCGGTGCTCAACCTCAAGGTCAAGTACCGGGAGTCGTTCCGGCCGTTCGCACCGTCGGTGCTGCGCGAGGATGTCGCCGACTGGTTCGAGATCGACCACGACAGCCCCTACATGCTGCTCGTCGCCGACGTCGTCGAGCGCCGGCGCAAGGCGATGACGCCCGAGCAGCAGGCGCTCTTCGGGATCGAGAAGCTCAACGTCCCGCGCTCGGACATCCCCGCGGTGACCCACGTCGACTACTCGGCGCGCATCCAGACCGTGCATCGTGAGACGAACCCGCGCTATCACGCGCTGATCTCCGCATTCAAGGCGATCACCGGCTGCCCGGTGATCGTGAACACGAGCTTCAACGTGCGCGGCGAGCCGATCGTCTGCACGCCGGAGGACGCCTTCCGGTGCTTCATGGGTACCGAGATCGAAGTGTTGGCGGTCGAGAATTGCCTCCTCCGGAAGGAAGACCAGGACGCATCGCTCAAGAAAAACTACGAGCAGGCGTTCGAGAAGGACTGAATCCCTGACGACCCGTCCCGCGTACGGGTCTGCGAACTCCATCTTGAGCGGTGGCGCCTCGTTCGTGCATCGTCGCCGCTTCCGAGGAGGAGCGCGCGTGCAAACTGAGTGACCGGGTCGCTGTCACCAGTATGGCTGGTCTGACTACACGCATCTCGCGCAGCACACCGTCGTGTTAGTCAGCGCCTTGGACATGGCCATTGAGGCATCACGGGAACGGACATGATGAATCTAGCTCCTGTGCGCAACCGTTATTGGCAGTGGCGTGCGAACGTTCGACGGAAATGGACTACCCTCCGCTACGTAGTGACGCACCGCGGCAATGCCCGCCTCTGCAATGTGTGTGGATGGCAGGGGAGTCTCTTCCTTCCCAATGAGTCAGACGGCCCAGACATCTTGTGCCCGATCTGTTGCTCGCTGCCGAGGCATCGCCTGCTCAAGTACGTGCTCGACAGGCTGGGGCTGCCGCGACCGCAGAGCCGCATCTTGCACGTCTCCCCGAAGGGCGAGCGGAGGCTGGCCAGGTGGCTGCGCTCCCGGGCGAAGTGGTACCTGAGCATCGACAAAGGTGGCGTCTGGAACAGATTCGAGGACGGTGGAGCGATGGAGGAGATGGACCTAACCGCGCTCCGGCTGGAGGACAACTGCGTAGATTTCTTGCTTTGCAGCCATGTCCTTGAAAACATACCTGATGATCAGCGGGCGATCAGTGAGATCTATCGCGTGCTTGCGCCCGATGGCGTAGCCGTACTTCAAGTTTCGCTATACGGGGAGATCACGACCCGCGTCGAGCAGCCGACCCGCGAAGACTATTGGCACGTGTGGCACCCAGGTCGCGATTACTTCCGCCGCTACGAGAAGGTCGGGTTCTTAGTCAATCTCTATGAGCCTACGCAAGCTAACGACGAGAGGCTAAGTCTGAAAATCTCGAGCCCGGTGCCGATCTGCCAGAAAGCCGGGTAGCAGGACGCCCCGTGAACTTCTTCGACATCGCAACACGGCTGACGCCAGAAGACGAGTTACTCGGATGAGCCTGCTGGTTAGACAAGAGTCAAACGGAAGATCGCGAAGTTTCTAATGCATTCTCTGCGATCAACGGCCGGATTCGGGCGCGGACTCGCCGCGCTGCGCGTCGGGGAAGCTGAAAGTGAAGCTGCGCCCGAAGTAGGGATAGTCGATGTTGGCTCGTCCGTCGGGTGGCAGGCGCAGATCTAGATTCTCGTAGATGCGCACGCTCAAATCGGCAAACTCCGGGACGTTCGAGAAGACCGGCAGCTCGTCGACCAGGCGGTACCCTGATCCTTGGAGCGTTTGATGCAGGAGTTCGAACTCTTTGAGCCCGACGAGATCCCGGCTTTCCACCACAATCCAGCGCACGGCATTACGGTCCAGCATGGCATCGATCTCTTCCGTGCTCGCAACGTTGGATTTCACGCCGAAATATTTCACGACGGACATGGTGACGAGTAGCTTGTCGCCGCGCAGCACGACCCGCTGCCTCTGTGGATCGAGCGCGCGCAAGTGGAAGATGAAGTTGCCGTCGTGCTTACCTGCGAACAGCACCACGCCGCTGTTCGGCAGCTGACTGATGCGACGCGCGGCTGCCTCATATCCCGCGACGAACCTGTGGGGCGTATTCAGCTGCGTCGCAACTTGCCATCCGGACCAGAGAAGCAGAATCCCTGTCAAAGCGAGATACGGAAGGGATCGCGGCGCGAGCTGCGATAGGCCGTAGCTTGCGAGCAGAGCGAGGGCGGGCATTGCATAAAAGGTATAGCGGGGCGCGTTGTCAGGCACAGCGAAGAGAAGGGACACCATGACGTACCAGCTTAGAAGCCACGCTAGGGCGAGGTAGCCGGCGCGGTGGCCGGGGTTACGCAGGACCAACATAACGCCGATCGCTGCGGCCGCCAGCGGGACGATGCCGACCTTCGAGTAGAGAACCTCCGAGTAAAGCACCCAACGTGCGATGGACCAGCGCGGGGCGCTCCCTCCGCCAGCCTCGTGCAGATTTCCGGTGGTGGCCGCAAGGCCGGTTCCGCCAAACTTGAGGGCGTGCACCGCCAGCAAGGCGAGCGCAATAAACACAAGCACCCAAGCCACCACCGTTTCCCGCCGGAACACGGCCTTCCCGCGTCCGCTCAGCCACGCATAGACAATTAGCGTCGGCAGAATGAAGACGGTGCTCTGCTTCAGCAGAAGCGTGAACGCGAGCACGGCGCCCAATAGTGTCGCGCGACCGTGCCCAGGGCGGTCGAGGTAGTGCTCGAATGTCAGCAGGCTGACGGCGAGCATCGCCACGGCAGGCGCCTCCAGCATGATCGAGCGTGACCACAGCACGACCGTGGGCGCAAGGAGAAGCACGAGGCAGGAAAAAAGCGCGGGCACACGGCCCAGCACCCGGGCGCACCAGAGGTACCAGGCGGTGAGGCCCGACAACCAGAAAGCGAGAACGGTCCCGTGCGCGGTCGCCTCCGACAACCCGAAGACGCTCATCGCCGCTGCCAGGACTATCGAGAACGAAGGTGGGTACCAGTTAAGCGCCAGCGCCGGGTAGCGGGCGAAATACTCCATCGTGTAGCTGTAGGCGTGGGTCAGGGGAAGGTCTACTGCGAGATCATGGAAGAACACGCCGTCCATGACGTGGCGGGACTCATCGGTCCACCACATG
The DNA here is from genome assembly GCA_963789885.1 of uncultured beta proteobacterium. Taxonomy (GTDB): domain Bacteria; phylum Pseudomonadota; class Gammaproteobacteria; order Burkholderiales; family SG8-39; genus DATEDA01. The sequence goes on from CAWBNB010000006.1 coordinate 111,613, forward strand.
CCGGCAGCTGCAAACCCCGCCCAATTCGTCAGCAGGCATACGACCCATATGCCGGCCAGTGCGATCAGGTCCTTCTTCGTCGGCATGATGCAGCGTCCGAGCAACTGGTGAAAATCTCTGCGCTTGCTCGCGGCCAGCGGGAGCTTCGCAGCTTGCTACTTGGGTCGACGTCGCGCCGACCGCTCGCTTCTCACAGGCTCTCGGCGACGCTAATTACGTGCCGGATTACGTCGGCGAGGTGGGGCTCGATCCCCAGCCAAAGCGGGAGCCTGACCAGCCGGTTGCTTGCGTCGAGCGTGTGGCCAAGCTCGCCGTACGCACGACCGAACTGCACACCCATCGGCGCGTCGTGCAGGGGTACATAGTGGAAGACAGCCTGGATTCCTGCTTCCTTGAGTCCGGCGATGAAAGCCGTGCGCTTCTGGAGCGTTGGCAGGAGCACGTAGTACATGTGCGCGTTGTGAGTGCAGTGTGGCGGCAGCACGGGCCGCCGTAGCGCGCCGCGTTTCTCCAGATCGCCGAGCCATTGGTGGTACGTGGCCCAGATTTCCAGTCGACGGCGCGTGATCTCGTCCGCCTCATCCATCTGGGCCGAAAGGAATGCGGCGATCAGCTCGCTCGGAAGGTAGGAGGAGCCGATGTCCACCCAAGTGTACTTGTCGACCTGGCCACGGAAGAACTTGCTCCGGTTGGTGCCTTTTTCACGGATGATCTCGGCGCGCTCAGCGAACCGCGAGTCGTTCACCAAGAGCGCGCCGCCTTCACCCCCGATGATGTTTTTCGTCTCATGAAACGACAGGGTTCCGAGATGCCCAATAGTGCCGAGCGGTCGTCCTTTATAGCTCGACATGATTCCCTGTGCCGCGTCCTCGATCACGAGCAGCTTGTGCCGTGCAGCGATGTCCATGATCGCGTCCATCTCGCACGCGACGCCGGCGTAGTGCACCGGCACGATTGCGCGCGTCCGTGGCGTGATCGCCTGCTCGATCTGGGTCTCGTCGAGGTTCAGAGTGTCCGGCCGGATGTCGACGAAGACCGGTGTGGCGCCGCGGAGCACGAATGCGTTGGCCGTAGAAACGAAGGTGAACGAGGGCATGATGACCTCGTCCCCGGGCCCAACCCCGGCGAGTATGGCGGCCATCTCCAGCGCTGCGGTGCACGAGTGGGTAAGCAGGGCGTGACGCGCACCGGTCCGCTGAACGAGCCACGCATTACATTTTCGCGTGAACGGACCATCGCCTGCGAGCTGGTTGTTCGCGTGGGCCTGCGCGATGTACCAGAGCTCCTTCCCCGTCATATAGGGTTTATTGAAGGGAATAAGCATGACGGGTGCGCCTAGGTTCGACGTGCAGCGACAAGTAGCGACCCGCCCGCGGGGAACGAGACGCCAGCGGCAATGAGCTTGCACTCGAGATCGAGCAGATGCTCCAGTACGGCGTTCGTGCGGCTGCCTACTCTAAGTTCGCCCCACACGTCGAAGTTGGCGGGGTCGGTGCGGTTACGAAGCCGCGACAGATACATCAGTGGCAGGAGCGTGGACACGAAAGAAGTGATCCGCAGCAGCGTGAATCCAGCCCGCTGCAACTTCGACTCTACGTCCTTCCGCGAGTAGCGGCGAACGTGTCCTGCGAGTTCGTCTTGCTGGCTCCACAAGAACCCATGCTGCGGGACGGTGAGAAGGAGCCCGCCTCCCGGGACGACCGCGCGCCAGATCTGATTGAGAACGGTCTCGTCCTCGCGGACATGTTCGAGTACGTCGAAGGCACCAATTACGTCGAACTCCCCTTCGAACGGGATGTTGCGAGCGTCCATCTGGAAAAGTGTTGCCGTTGGCACTCTCGCGGCGGCAAAATTGAGACCCACACTCGCCACCTCGCTACCACACACTCGAAGGCCCGCATACGCAGCTGCGATCCCAGAGAGCACGAAACCAGTCCCGCACCCGATCTCCAGGAACGTGCTCGCGTCGGAAAAGTATTTTCGCAGGGCCCAGATGATTAGACGGCTTCGTCCGCGGAACCAGAAGTTCCGCGCCTCTACATCGGCGAGTGAGGCGTAAACCTCCTTGCTAAACGGACCCTCGCATTCCGCGATTTCCGGCGCGAAGGCGAAGAATCCATCGACACGACGCGGCGCGAAGCCGCAATGCGGACAAACCCACTCCCCGCCCATTGAATCTCTCCCTACAGGCGCGCACAGACTTTCAACCCTGGCTCCCAATCGCGATGCCTACGATCACGAAAGTCATTCCGACGAGCTTCGGCCAGGTGATCGGCTCCGCGAACAACGCTCCTCCGAGTATGATCACAAGCACGAACGTCGCGCTCGTGAATGGATACGCGTGACTCAGTTCGAGTTTGGTCATCGCGGCCATCCAGCATAGCGATGCGAGAAGCGCTGCTGCGAACGCGCTAATGATCCATGGGTTGAGTAGCAATCGAAGCAGGAACCAGATCTTTTCCGCGGGTTCCTCGGGAAGGTTTCCCGCGTTCAGGACCTGCCATTTGATGATGATCTGGCCGTAGACAGTCAGCAGCGACCGTCGCGGCGACAAATGCGTAGCTCACATTGTGTACTCGTTTCAATTCGTGTCGCGCCAGCCCAAAATGTAGTACGGCGCATCCGGGCCCACATGAAAACGGTACCCTGGAACTATCACCGAGATGGTGACTTCGCTGGAAGCGCGCGTCACGAGCTCAGTACCAGCTAAGCTTTCGGGATGCAGCTCGTTCATATCGATCCGGGGTATCTGCCAACACGAGGGGAAACCGTGCTTCGCACAGTCTGAATGCCGAAGAATTACGACCTACACTAGTGTGCTGAGTCTTTAATTCGCTGAACATTTTGTTCGTCTCCCGGTCTCACGTTAGGGTGAGCCGTGAGGAGACGAACATGGGTCGAGGCCGACCACTTGTAGATCTGGTGCTGAGCGTGCAAGAGAACAATCAGTTGGTCGAGTGGACGCGTCGGGGCAAGACCTCGCAAGCGCTGGCGCTGCGCGCGCGCATCGTGCTGGGGTGCGCGCAAGGTACGACAAATAGCGAGGTGGCGCGATCGCTTCGCGTCACCCCGCAGACGGTCGGCAAATGGCGGAGCCGCTTTGTGGTACGCCGACTCGATGGTCTTCTGGATGAGCCGCGGCCGGGGGCTCCGCGCAAGGTGGGTGATGCCGAGATCGAGCGGCTGATTGCCACCACGTTGAACCAGACCCCGCGCGATGCGACGCATTGGAGCACCCGCTCGCTGGCGAAGAAGCTCGGACTCTCGCAGAGCACGGTGAGCCGGGTGTGGCGCACCTTCGGGTTGCAGCCGCACCGCAGCGAGAGTTTCAAGCTCTCCACCGATCCGCTGTTCATCGACAAGGTGCGCGACATCGTGGGGTTGTATCTGGATCCGCCAGTGAAGGCGATGGTGCTGTCGGTGGACGAGAAGAGCCAGATCCAGGCCTTGAACCGCACCGAGCCGATCCTGCCCTTGGCCCCGGGCCTGCCCGAGCGACGCACCCATGACTATCTGCGCCACGGCACCACGACGCTGTTCGCGGCGCTGGATGTGGCGAGCGGACGCGTGATCGGTGAGCTTCACCGCCGTCATCGCGGGAAAGAGTTCTTGAAGTTCCTCACCACGATCGAGCGCAATGTCCCCGCGGGACTGGACGTGCATCTGATCATGGACAACTATGGCACTCACAAGACCCCGACCGTGCGGGCTTGGTTTGCCCGTCACCCGCGCTTCCATCCTCACTTCACGCCCACCTCGGCGTCCTGGATCAACCAGGTGGAGCGATGGTTCGCGCTGCTCACCGAAAAGCAGATCAAACGCGGCTCCCATCGCAGCACAGTCGGCCTTGGAGCAAGCCATTCGCGATTACCTCGCTATCCACAACAAGAACCCGAAAGCGTTCGTGTGGACCAAGAGCGCCGACGACATCTTGGCCAGCCTCGCGCGCTTTTCTAAGCGAATCTCGGACTCACGACACTAGTGCGGGCTCCAAACTCGTTGGCGCCGGAGCGTAAAGTTTCACAGATGAAGAACGTATACCGGTAGTCGTGCGGTCGCGCAATCCCGCTCTGCGAGTCCTGAGATGTCAACTAGCGCGAAACGTGCATCGCGTCACGGGGGATAGTTCGTTTCGCTTGACCTGCCCCCTTCAGCGCGCTGAAGGGGGCAGGTCATTGTCAACAAACGTTAACGGGGTGTATGTGGTAACGCGGTTCTTTGTGGGTTGATAGGTACGCTACTGCGGATTTCCTACGAGGGATGCGCGATGGACAGCGTTAGAGCTGTGCCGGTAGTTGTTTCGGTCTGAGGGCGCCGTGCCCCGCAGCAGCATGTAGCGGTCTTTTGTGATCACGCTGAAGGTACACGATCTGCGTGTCCCGACTGTGCGCGATAGGCTGGGGGTTACGATCACCTTTGCGAGCGCGCATAGGCTCACCTAGACTACTATTAGAATTTGGCATTTTCTGCATGTCCGCCCCCCCGGGCGCAGTGCGAGAGCATCATGGCGTGCGGCAAGTACGCGTGTGCTAGGGAGGGCCGGGCAGCTGGTTCACGCATCTGTTCGAGGTGCAGGCGATCGAGCTTGTTCGGCCGCGGCGTGGTCCCCTGGCGCCGGCCGACTGTTCCACCTTCCGACATTGAGGATCGCGTGCGGACCCTACGGGTTGTCGCGCTTACCAGAATGGTTTAGGCGAACGGGACAGAGTTTTAGCATGCCGCCCTCTATTTCGCATGTCAGCACCGAACGCTCGGTCAGCGCTGAGAATGGCAGCTCGGCTTTTTACCCTTGCAGCAAGCGATTGTGCTTAGTCGCAATCTCAGGTTGCTGCGCAAAGCGGATGACTCGCGTACAGATCACTGGGCGGACGGTGGACAGTTGCTGGAACGATCGGGACCCTCGGGGAAGCCAACGCTATACTTCAAGCAGACGGCAATCGCATCATGAATTACCAAGCGATGATGAATGGATCCATTCAGGTACTGGCGGCTGCAAGTAGACCAACAATATCAGTCGTAGTACCTGTCTATCGGTCAGAGGGCACGCTCCGGGAGCTTTATGGCCGTCTTGTCGATGTGCTCGAGCCGCGGTGCGCCGCGTTCGAGATCATTCTGGTCGAGGACTGCGGCGGCGACAATTCTTGGCAGGTGATCGAGGACCTCGCTCGGGCTGACCCTCGGATTCGCGCGATTGGCCTCAGCAGGAACTACGGCCAGCACAATGCCCTTCTTTGCGGCATCCGCGCCGCGCGCTACGAGATCCTCGTAACCCTCGACGATGACCTGCAGAATCCGCCCGAGGAGATCCCCAAGCTCCTAGCGAAGCTGGACCAAGGCTTCGATGTGGTCTACGGCACGCCTGAGCAGGAGCAGCATGGGTTCTTGCGCGATCAGGCGTCAAGGATCACTAAGATGGCGCTGCAGAACGCCATGGGTGCTCAGACGGCGCGCCACGTAAGCGCGTTCAGGGTGTTCCGGACACATATTCGCCATGCGTTCGAGCAATACGCGAGCCCGTTCGTGTCGATAGATGTGTTGCTGACGTGGGGCACGACGCGCTTCACGTATCTGCGCGTGCGCCACGATTCGCGGACAGTGGGCGCGTCGAGCTACACGCTCTGGAAACTGACCACACACGCTCTGAACATGATGACCGGGTTCACCACGATCCCGCTACAGTTGGCGAGCATTCTGGGATTCGTGTTCGCGTTGTTCGGAGTCGCCGTGCTCGCCTATGTGATCATCGGGTACCTCGTTCACGGCGGCAGCGTCCCGGGTTTCCCGTTCCTCGCCTCCGTTATCGCCATCCTCTCTGGGGTCCAGCTCTTCGCGCTCGGGATCATCGGTGAATACCTCGCGCGGATGCACCTGCGAACCATGGACCGTCCCCCGTACTTGGTTCGAGAAGGGCGGGCGCAAGGCCTGGTAGTGCCTAAGGGGGGGCAGGCGCCTGCTGCACCACTGAATCTCGGCCGCGCCCGAGACGCCCCCCCCGATGGTTTGATCAAGAGAGAATGAAACGCAATCGCACCACACCACCCGAGGACGCTCACGAGCGGGCCCGACAGGGGCGCGGCTATGTGTTGACTGGACCCGGACGACGTACTTTGAGCGTGGTTCTGGCGGAGGCAGTCAAAAGCCACTCCCGCAACGAATTACGCAGGATTGGCCAATGGTCGGCCCGAAACGAATGCAGGTCAATCGGTCTGGATTCTTCTCGTTCGGCGAATGCGGTAGGGTTTCCTTCAGAGACGCACGTCAATGATTGTTGCCGCTCTCCAATCAGCGAACATCCTTGTCTTCACTTTAGGCATTTTGGGCGAGTACATCCGGCTACGTCGGTTTCAACGCGCGCTCGGGAATCGGATACATCGCAGAACCCGTTAGTAGCCGGGTGCGCGCCCTTTTGATTCTGGTTCCGTAGCATTCGGATGCTAAACGCATTAACGAGTTTATGCAGGCTCCGCCCAAATCACGCTTTCACCACGTAGGCATAGTGGTGAGGAACCTCGAGGCGTTTCTCCAGGCAGGAGGCTATGAGGTTGCGGGTTCAATCGTCTCTGATCCCATTCAGAAAGCTCGCCTTTGCTTGATCCGGCAATTCGGCGAAGAGCATCCCCATGTTGAACTGGTGGAGCCTATCGGAGAAGACTCGCCCCTCCGGGGGGCATTGGATCGCGGAGGTGGCTTGCACCATCTTTGTTACGAGGTCGCGAGCCGCGAAGATGCCGACCGGTGGATCCGAGAAAGACGTTTCCTGCCCGTCACGTCTTGGAAGCCCGCCGTTCTTTTCGGCGGATGCCCTGTACGCTTTGTCTATACGCGGAATCGCGAGCTCATCGAATTCTTGGCCGCTTTATGAATCACACTACTGATCCTACGCCAGCTGCTCCATCATTGGATAATGGACAAATTTGCTGGGAAGACGCACGTACAGCGCTGCTGTCGGCGCCGATGTCATTGACCAGCCTTCAAATTCGGCAGTTCACGGCCCAACTAACCAGTCTGCACCAAGACGCGACTCCCCTACGGATCGCGCTAGCCGGTCACTACACTTTGGGGTTGTTGAGACCTTACTGGGACTTCTTTTCGTCGCTGCACGGCTTCCGATCCGAGTATCTCGAAGCTCCCTACGGAAATACATACCAATTCTTTCAAACTGCCGAAGCGTTGAACGAGTTCACCCCGGACATGGTCTTCCTCCTGCTCCGGTGGGAAGACCTTGTTGCGGGCTACGAGTCGAAGCTTTCCGCGGACCGCGAGGCACTAGTCGAAGAGTGCAAACAGGCGCTTTGTGATCTGCTGCATGTCGCTCTTGATCGAAGCCGATGTCCCGTCTTATTCAGCTTACTGCCGTCACAGCGGGGGCCTGGCCTCGGAAACCATGATCTCGCGGCGCAGGACTCCGATCGGCAGTTTTATGAACTGGTCCGGGACGGAATCGCCCGCAGATTGGGCAAAGAACTCGTTTCCGCGTACTGGGTCGATTTGGACCTGCCTGCTGCGCATGTGGGTCACCGGCAATTCTTCGACGCGCGGATGTGGCATGTCGGTCGCTTTCCATTTTCGGTATCCGGCGCGACTGCCGTAGCGCAGGCCTACTTCCAGCTGGCCTGGCTTCTGAGGCGTCCCAAGAAGAAAGTGTTGGTCCTAGACGGTGACAATACGCTCTGGGGAGGGATCGTGGGCGAAGATGGACCTGCCGGCATCCAGCTCGGGCCGGACTTCCCTGGCTCCGCCTACGTCGAGTTCCAGAAGCGCATTCTCGACATGAAGCGCCGTGGATTCCTGCTTGCCCTGTGCAGCAAGAACAATCACGAAGATGTTCTCGAGATTCTACGCAGTCACCCGCACCAGGTTTTGCGCGAACGCGACTTTGTGGCCATGCGCGTCAACTGGGAACCCAAGACCGGCAACATGCGATCAATCGCGAACGAGTTGAACTTAGGCATTGACTCTTTTGTTTTCGTCGACGATAGCCCGTTTGAGTGCAAGGCCGCTCGAAAGGAGCTGCCGCAAATCACCACCATTCAGACGCCGCACGATCCACTAAGAATTCCGACCCTTTTGGACGGATTCCCGGAGCTTCAGATCCTAACTCTCACGGATGAAGATCGCCGCAAGAGCGAGTTGTATCATCAGGAAAAGGCTCGGCAGCGGCTGCAAGCCGAGGTTGTAGACCCCGGCGAATTCCTGCGATCGCTACGCATGAAGATGACCATCCGACTCGACGACGAGTCGCAGGTAGCGAGAATCGCCCAGCTGACGCAGAAGACAAATCAATTCAACCTGACGACGCGCCGCTATTCGGATGCTGAGATCCTTGAACTGATGCGGCGCCCGGACTCGCGGGTCGCCCATTTTTCTCTGGTTGACATTTTTGGCGACAATGGCATCGTCGGAGTCGCGATCCTCAACAAGGCCGCAGCCGAAACGGTAGCGATCGACAGCTTCCTGATCTCGTGTCGTGTGATTGGCCGAAAAGCCGAGGAAGCTTTCTTACGGGCACTCCTACAGCGCGCCTTCGCCGATTTTCCGGGAACCATGCGGGTCGAAGCGGCTTACCTACCCACCGCTAAGAACGCGATGGTCAAGCACTTCTGGCCTGAAAACGCGTTTACCCCATTGGGTCAGAATCGCTTTCAGCTGACCCGAGTGGACGCGGAACGCCTGACACCCGAGAAGCTTCCGATCGAAATTGAGCTAAGAGAATGAAGCACTTTGAACGAATTCGCGAGACCATGGTTTTGATCCTCGGAATCTCGCCGAATCAAATCACGCCTCAGACGTCTCGCGAGGATCTGGCCGAGTGGGATTCGATGGGTAACTTGAATCTCATGTTAGCCCTCGAAGAACAGTTCGGCGTTAGTTTCACCGTCGATGAAATGTCCGGCATGCGGAATATAGACTCCCTGAATCGCTTGCTCGAAGATAAATGCACTTCTCGTTGACATTTCAAGGATGGCCCGAAAATAGCCCGGCTTTCGGATTTGCCGAAGTCCCTTGGGACAGCCGCATGTTTGGGTTTCCGGTCTTCGAGCTCCGCGTCACCAATTCAGCCGGCGGGACCAGGCTCGCTCGGGCCCTGCGTGATTGGACGCGCGAGCGTCTGCCGGCCGGGAAAACCTTCGTCTTCACTAAAATTCCCAGCACGGACCTGCAAACTAGTCAGGTCTTGTCGGAAGCGGGATTCTACGTCGCTGAAGCGACGCTTAAGATAGCGGTTCCGCTCGCGAAGGTCACGCCGATTCCGGCGCCAAAACGACCGCTGGCGGTTCTCAGAAAGGCGACTGAAGCAGACTTACCCGTGGCCGTAGAGATTGCGCGCACCGCATTTTCGCGAGACCGCTTTCATCTTGATCCTGGATTCCCGACCGAGCGCGCTGATCAGCGCTATGCCAGTTGGCTATCTCAAGGCTACTGCGATGGGGACCCTTTCTACGTCTTTGAATCGGTCGGCCCGAGACCTTCTATCTTGGGCTTTTATCTGTTGAAGAAAATCAGTGCCACGACAGTCAACCTTGCTCTCGCTGGCCTTTCCGCTCCCTATCTGCACAGTGGGCTCGGGGGGGTGATGTATCAGGACATGCTGACCGTGTGCTCCAAACTAGGCTTTACACGCGCCGAAACCAACATCTCGGCCACTAACGTCGCTGTCGCAAACATTTACGCTCGGCTGGGCTTCGGGATTATCGACGTCCTGTTTTGTCTGCATCGCTTCGGCGGATGATGACCTCCCAGCCGCCGGGGAATTTCCAGTTCCGACCGAATAGGTGGTACGGCAATTTGATGAGACGCGAAACCACCGAGCGGACGAAATGCTCGCGAAGCGTGACCTCGACGATGGACGGACCCGCATAACATAGCTCGAACCCTGAAAACTCTGGGTGCTCCTGCAACGAATCCCAGAAGTCAGCCCCCATGTCGTACAAATGGGCGGGATAGGTGAAGTCGAACTTCACGCCCAGCCGCCCGAGCAGCCGTACAAACGGCTCTGCCCATGGTGTACGGGCATAGAACAGCCCACCCGGCGCGAGGGACGACAGCAGGTCATGCAGCACGGTCTTCGCTGAAGGGATGTGTTCGATGATCGCGCTCGCCAGAACCCAATCAAACTGACCCAAACCTTCGATCGCCGGGACTTTGTAGATGGAGATTTCGGGACGCGGCGCCTTTACGACACCTGGAAAATAGTCGACCACGAAGACCTCGATCCTGGACGCCCCTGCATGGCAATGCCGTTCGGCCAGAGCGGCTCCTAGCGAGCCATCGCCCCCACCGTAATCAAGTAGCCTGCAAGACGACCCCTTCCAATCGCGGCGAGGAACCGTCTCGGTACTGGCCAGTTGACAGATATACCTCGCAAAGCGCCGCGAATCACCATGGGTCACAGCCGCGCCGTTGTCAGCGGTCGGTTTGTAATACGAACTGTAATAATTATCTAGTGCCTCAGGCCGCGGCAAGCGGGACGCGAACGAGCAATGACAGCGTCGGCATTTCCGCAGCTCGACAGAAGGAGATTCCTGGAGCAGCGAAACTGGGTCAAAGTCGGGAGAGCCGCAGAAGTGGCAGGCTCGCAAATCGTCCAGAAGGTCGAACTCGTCTAAGTGCTTCGACTGATGATAGAACGTCGCGTTGACGCGCAATGCCTATTCCTCAAGTCATCAATAAATTAATTTACCACGGCACGGCACGACCACCTGGACCCGCGTCCGAGCCGGATCCGTGAATGACCCACGAGTCTAGCTTGCCGTCGTTTTGGTATAGCTAGGCCATGAGCCCTCGAGTCGCTTATGTGTCTGTAGCGGCCGGCGTGCCGGCCACCGCTATCTGCGCTCGGGCGCGAGCGGAGCGCCGGCCGTACGCTCCTGCGCGCCGAGCTGAAGTACCAGTGGCCGCTGTGCCCCGGTGTCGTCCCTCGCCCACCCGCCGACATAGAAGCGCCCGGCGTTGTCGCGGCTGATCGAGCCGTAGAGCAGCACTTTCTGCAACCCCTTGGTGTCGAGCGGGAAGGCCGCCGAGGTACGCCGGTCGTCAGCTCGAACACCACCCACTCGAACTGGCTATCGCGGCTTGCCACGCCGGCGACGAGCCGATTGCCGCCGAGCGGGAAGAGCGACGGTGCATAGGACTGGCCGGAGGGGTGAAACCAGCCGGCGGCGGCGACCTTCGCCGGTTGCGCGCCCTTCGGTTCGACGACGTAGAGGTGGCCGAGGTGAGTCGTGAAGAGGAGCCGCCCGTCCGGGAGATAGGCGAGCCCGACGATGCCGTGGTTGCTGGACGGCGAGCCTTTGCCGAGGTAGTGCTCGAGCGGCGTCACGGCGACCTCGCGGAGCTCGCTGTCGTACTCGACAAGCGCGGCGGTGGCTGCGCCGCCGGCTCGCGCCTGCACGCGGGGCACATACGCGTGTCCGCGCGCATCGGCGAGGAAATTGCGCGACACGTGGCCGTCCGCCGAACCGACGACGACGCGCTTGAGGTCGCGCGTCGCGGTGTCGAGCTGGTAGAGGACGTGGTTCCAGTACCCGAGGGCGTAGATGTAGCGGCCGACCCCGCTGACCGCTACCAGCCCCTCCGGGACAGCGGCGAGGTGCTGCCACTGGTAGCTGTCGGGATGGATGCGCCAGAGATGCGCGCCCCAGCGCGGCGGCACGCTGCCCTCCACCTCGCCCTCCTCGTCGGTCGAGGCGAAGTAGAGCCAGCCGTCTTCGGCGGGCACGATCTTGGAGTGGATCTTGGTCTGGCTCTCGCCGGCGCGGTAGACGCCCGCTGCCCTCAGTTGCTCGAGCACCGCGCCGCGGTCGTACCACTCGTCGGTGTCGGGATCGTACTGGAGCAGGTGCGCGCCCACCTCCCCGGACCAGGAGGAGACGCCGACCCAGATTCGGCCACGGGCATCGCGGCCGGTCGCGCCCCAGACGCTCGACGCGTGCGGGATTGGCGGCAGCTTGAGCTGACGCACCTCGGGCGAGCGCAGCGGGTCGCCGGCAGGCGGGGCGAACGAGCTTCCGGTCAGCTCGGCGTAGCTCATCGCCGGCGGCGCCAAAGCCACGACGTCGCTTCCCCGGTCGTAGACGACGTAGGCGGCACCGCCGGCGGCGGATAGCGCGCTCGCTATGCCTACGGCCCAGATCGTTCGCATCGGCTCCGTCACTCGATGACCTGCAGGTCCGCGAACCCGCGCTCGCGATCGAACAGCCACCGCGTCGTGTGCGTGGGTCCCTTGATCTCGACGCCGAACCGGCCCTTGTCCTCGATGCGCTTCACCTCGTGCGGAGGGTTGTTGGACAGCCCGGTGGGCAACATCACCACCAGGAACCTATCGTTGAGGTGCGCTTCCGCCGGCGCGAGCTCGATCCGCCACGCCCCGGGCACGGGGAGAAAGCCGCGCCGCTGGCTCAGCTTCGCGCGTACCCTACCGCCTTCGTCGTAGTTGCGTCCGTCGACGAAGAACTCGAACCCGGGACCGCCTACCGCGGTCAGAGCGTGCTGCTCCGGCAGCACGACGTAGCCGAATAGGCGTCCGCCGCCATGGCCCTCGCCCTCCTGGCGCGGGATCGCGACCGTGAACGCGGTTGCCGTTGATCGTCGGCTGCTCGACCGTGTGCAGCAGCCAGCGCTTCTTGAATGCGACGTTGCTCGACTCCACGTCGTCGTAGACCACGACGACATCGTCGACGCGGTCGTAGCCGAATACCCGCCACGCGCGTTCGACCCGCCGCGAGCGCGCCGAGAACGTGCCCTCGCCCGAGAGGCGGTTCGTGTAGGCGGCCGTCACGTCGGCGACCGCGACCGTGACGCCGGCGCGGTCGATCACGCGCTCGATGCGGCCGGTCTGGTAGGTCTCGCGCTTCGCCTCCCACTCCACCCGGTCGAGCGGCGCCGCCTCGACCCCCCAGCCGGAGCCGATGCGGCGCTGGCCTCCGTCGTTCGCGATCGGGCGCGCCTTGTCCTTGCCCGGCGCGGGCACGTTGTCCGACGGGTCTGTCACCGTGATCGCGTTGTGCGCGATCGTCTGATAGGTGTAGTTCATGTGGTGGTCCGAGCCGTACTCGGGCCCGTACAGGCCGCTGTCGATCGCTAGCGGGCCGCCCTTGTAGATCGTGAATGCGCCCTGATCGAGATGCACGTGCGACCAGTAGTTGTCGCCAGCCTTGAAGGTGACGTAGGTCGCCTCCGGGGACCAGTCGCTCCGCGCGACGACGAGGCCGATGCCGTCGAAGCAGGCGCACGAGCGGGAGCAGCTTGACCGCGTCGGGATCGAAGAGCGACGGATCGGTGAGCGGGCCCCAGGGCCAAGAGGTGGGCGTCAGGCTCGCGCGGCGGCGCGGAGCAGGGTGTAGGCCGCGGGATGGCGGAACTCGATCGCGAGGGCGGCCGCGTCGGGCGCGGCACGGTCGAAGTATCCGGCGTCCCCCCAGCGGAAGTCCGAGCCGTCCGGCATCTTCCGGTAGACGAGGAAGTCGAGGAAGCCGCGAATGCCCGGCTCGGCCGCGAACATGTCCTCGCCGGTCGCGAAGCGCCACATCGCCGGGACGCGATAGACCGCCTGCCCGATGCCGATGCCGACGTACTCGCCGCCTTCGTGCCACCCGCCGTGCCGGCCCATCACCTGTCGCCAGACGGGGAGCACCCGGTTCTTCCAGAGGTCGTACGTGAAGCGCATCACCGGCTCGCCCCGCTCGTCGTCGCGATACACGGCGATGGCGCAGGCGACGAGCGCCTGGAACGGCGCGTTGTAGAGGATCACGTTGTAGGGTGAGAGGCGGTCGACGCGGATGACCTCGATCATGTGATTGCATGCCTCGAGGACCTTGTCGCGCAGCGCCGCCCGCTGCGGTTCGCTCCAGCGGTCGTACAGCCAGTCGTAGGCGAGCGCGAGCGGGGCGGCTTGGACATGTCCGCGCCAGTCCGGTTTCAGCTCGCGCAGGCGTTCGAAGAGCGACGTTGAGATCTTGACTTCCGGGGTCGACGAACTCGGTCAGGACGGACGCCTCGAATTCGCCCCGTCCACGCTGTGCACGGTTCCGCTGATTGGCGAGGAAGCCGGGGTTGCTCCTTGCGAAGCGTCGCCACGTCCGCGGCCGTCGGGTGGGGCAGGCGGGGATGCGCGACCCGGAACTTCGGCAGGGTAACCGGCGGGAGGTCGCGCCCGGGCGGCAGCCGGGGAAGGACGCTCTCGTCGACCGGCTGCTCACGGTGCGGTGTGGCGATCACGAGCCCTCCGATGGCGACCAGCAGGGCGATCACCGCCGAGGTGGCCTTCAGCACGAACACGGTGCGCGAGGAAGCCCGAGCCGGGCGGCGCGCCGGTTTCCTGCGGCGCTTTCGCCGGGCCCTGCTCGAGCGACTGCGCGGCGAATGCGACGAGATAGCCCGTCGCGGCGGCGATGAGGATGTTCGTCGGGTCGGCGCGCCTGCCGACGGTGAAGAGCGTCAGCGTCTCGATCGCGAGCCCGAGGCCCGCGCCGGCGAGCGCCGCGATCCATCGCGCGGCGCGCGTCCGCTCCGGGCGCCATGCTGATCCAGACGAGCAGACCGACCGGCACGTAGAGGCCCGCGTTGAGCAGCAGGCTCTGCATCGCCTCGGTCTCGGTCGTGAAGTAGTGGTAGTAGAAGGGGAGGAAGCTCAGCGACTTGAGCTTCTCGATCGCCGCCCACGGCGCATCGAGCGACGGGGGCAGGAGCCCTTTCACGACGAGCGCCAGCCCGAGATACGCCGGCGCGGCGTACCACGCGAGCCTGCCGAGCGTCGCGCGATGCTCGACGAACCACTCGGCGATCGAAGACGCGCTGGAACGCGAGGCCCCATACCGCGCCGAGGCCGCGCGTCAGGACCGACAGCCCCTGGCTGACGCCCGAGGCGAGGAAGATCTGGAGCCCCTCGATCGCCGCGCCGAGGGCGAGGCCCCAGAGAAGGACGCGCCGGTAGCGCGCCGGGCGGTCGCGCCCGCGCAGCATGCCGAACAGCATGCCGAGCGGCGCGGCGAGCAGGATCTCGGCGAAGAGCTTCGCGCTGCAGCGGACGATGCCGCCGCAGGAATCGGACAGCACCCAGGCCGAGCGGCCCGGCTCGCCGAGTTTCGCCGCGAGCTCCTTCCCCGAGATCAGGAAGTCGTAGGGGAACAGGCTGAACGCGAGATAGGCGATGACGTAGAGGATGAGCGCCGCGCGAGTCGCGCGGGGTCCGCCGAGCTGGACGTGGCCGACGAGCCCGCGGATCCGCGAGCCGAGCGCGAACCACAGGGTGACGCCGAGGCCGGTGCCGATCGTCTCGGCGATCAGGTCGTTCTTCGACACCGTGCGCGGCGGGAAGAAGAGCTGGGCGAACTCGATCGCGAACGCGAGCGCCACGCAGAAGGCGATCGCCGCGACCGTCCCGGCGATCCTGGCGGCGCGCGAGCGCGCCGATGCCGCTGCGCCGGCGAGCAGGAACGCGAGCGGCATGTAGAGCAGGATGTTCGCGACCCAGTCCGCGCGCGAGGCGACGCCGAGGCGCAGGTAGGGGATGTGCGAGAACGCCTGCAGCGCCGCCGTCGAACGATTCGTGGACGGAACTCGAACGGGATCAGGCTGCCGTAGACGACGAACGCCGCGTACGCGAGCGCGACGAGCAGAAGGCGGCGGGGTGCGACGTTGGGTTGCAAGAGGAACGTTGGCCGACTCGGCAGTGCGCCCCAAGAGGCGGCGTCGGGCGAGAATACCGCAGGTCCGGAGCCATCCCGGCCGCGGCTGTGACGCATTGCTGAGGCCGATGTCGAAGGATCTTACAGTCGGCAGTCCCGGCCCGCGGCCGCATCCGTCTGCCGCGTCGATTTCCGCTGTGTTTTCGGGGGGCTGCATCGAACGCCCGCCTGGGCGTAGTTCTTGCGTTCGAAGAGGCGACTGTTGACGCGTGGGCGCGTCCGGCCGTCTACTATGGGCGCCGGACAAGCGCCGAGCAAGCGACCTGATGAAACTGAAAGTCACCCGCCGCCACCTGCTGAAAGGCTCCCTCGCCGCGCCGCTCGTGCTGACCGTCCGTTCGGCGGCCGGCACCGGCGGGGCGATGACGAGCGCCGCCGCGTGCAGGTATCAGGACCAGCAGCGGTATGCCACTGAGAAGCCGTCTACAACTTCCGGCGACGAGCAGCGCCGACGAGTGGCTGAAGGTAGAGGTCAAGGTCTACACGCTCAAGAAGTTGAACACGGGCGGCCAGTGGCAGCGCCATCACCGGCGAGTACTTCAAGGGCAGCACCTGCTGGTGGCAGATCGCGAAGGTCGGCACCGACTACACCGTCACCCAGAAGCTGGACTACACCGACGCCAACTGCCAAATCAATCAGTACCGTTACACGGTGTACGGTATCGTCTGCGTCGACCAGTACGGCACCGTGAAGAAGTTGGTGGTGAGAACACGGATTCCGCCTACGGTCCGATTACAGGCTCCTGCTGGACCTCGCTCAAGCCCGTATAGGTTTCCGTTTGTCTTGCGCCCGCCGGAGAGCGGGCCCGCGATCCGCCGTTCATCGATGACGCGCTTCCGCGTCGCTGCGCATCCCGACCTCCGGATCCTCCGGTTCGACGACGAGTCCGTCGTCTTCAACCCCTTCCTCTGGCACACGCATCTGCTCAACGCCGCGGCGGCATTGATCCTCGACGCGCTGGAGGACGGTCCGGCGACCGCGGATGAGATCGCGGCCGCGCTGACCGACGAGTCCGGCGCCCCGGCCATCCCGGCCGATGAGGTCGAGCGCGTCCTCGGCGAGCTCGCCGGGCTGGCGCTCGTTGAGCCGCCACGGCCCACGCGGCGGTGAAGCTCGCTGACCTGCCGGTCGAGGAGCTCGAGCGCGCGCTGGCGGGCGACGGGCTCGGTCTCGACTTCGGGGCGATGCGCGTGCGGCTGCGCACGCGGGTGCGCGAGCTCGCCGGCGTCGTGCGCACCGTCTACGGCGCCTACCCGGCGGCGGATCCGGGCGGCTT
This sequence comes from uncultured beta proteobacterium, assembly GCA_963789885.1. Taxonomy (GTDB): domain Bacteria; phylum Pseudomonadota; class Gammaproteobacteria; order Burkholderiales; family SG8-39; genus DATEDA01. Next base: position 128,576 of record CAWBNB010000006.1, read on the forward strand.
CTACGACATCACGGCGCGCGTCGCGCCGATCGGCGGCGTACGGCGGCTCGTCCGTCCGCAGGTCAATCTCTGGGTCGACGGGGAGTCGCCTTTCGAACCGTTCCCGGCCGACACGCATTTCCCGCTGCTCGAGTGGGGCGTGAACTGGGCGTTCGCTACGCGGAGCAACCATTGCCTGCTGCTGCATGCGGGGGTGGTGGAGCGCGGCGGGCGGGCAGTGGTGCTGCCCGCATTGCCGGCGTCGGGCAAGAGCACGCTGACCGCCGCGCTCTCGACCCGCGGCTTCCGGCTCCTGTCGGACGAATTCGCGGTCGTGAGACTCGCCGACACGGCGCTGCTGCCGATCCCGCGCGCGGTCGCGCTCAAGAACGAGTCGATCGAGATCATCCGTGCGTTCGCGCCGGACGCCGTGCTCGGTCCCGAGTTTCCCGAAGACGCGCAAGGGAACGGTGGCCCATCTCGCGCCGTCCGCGGCGAGCGTCGCGGCGCGCGGAGTGCCGGCGGTGCCCGCGCTCGTCGTGTTCCCGATGTATACGCCCGGCGCGTGCGGCCGAGCTGGAGGCGTTTCCGAAGGCGCGGGCGTTCACCAAGCTCTCGGTGAACTCGTTCAACTACGAGCTGCTCGGCCCGGCGGGCTTCGACGCCGTCGGGGCGCTCATCTCGCGCTGCGACTGCTACCAGCTCCGGTTCGGCGACCTGGACGCCGCGATCGCCGCGATCTCGGGGCTGCTCTCCGACTGACCGCCCGCTCGGCGATCCTCGCGACGGGGGAAAGCGGGAGGCCGGATAGACTCTGCGGATGCCCGGCCTGCACGTGCCCAACCTAGCGGCGGCGACCCTCCTGCGACTTCTCACCGACCCCGACGCCAGCCGGAGCTTGAGCCTCGACGATCTGGGATCGCGTGATTCGCGTGGGTCGCACGAGCCGGCTGCTCGCGACGCTCAGGCAGCGTCTCGATGCCGCAGGCGCGCTCGACGCGGTTCCGGGGCCGGTGCGGAACCATCTCGACTCCGAGGCGGCGGCCGCACGCTATCGCAAGCAGCTGGTCCTCCGCGACCTCCACCAGCTCGAGGCGGTGCTCGAACCGGTCGCGGCCCCTATCGTGCTGCTGAAAGGGGCCGCGTATATCGTCCAGAACCTGCGCTTCGCCGACGGCCGCACCGTATCGGACGTCGATCTCCTCGTGCCGCGCGACCGGCTTGCCGACGTAGAGACCCGGCTGCGCGAGGCCGGCTGGATACCCGTCGAGGTGGACCCGTACGACGAGCGCTACTACCGCGAGTGGAGTCACGAAGTGCCGCCCATGCGCTTCCCGGGAAACGCGCTCGAGCTCGACCTGCACCACGGGATCCTGCCGCCGATCTCGCGGGTGACGAGTGGATCCGGCGCCGCTCTTCGCCGAATCGCGCCCGGTCCCGGGCTCGGCGTTCCGCGTCCTCGCGCCGGAGGATCAGGTCCTGCACGCGTGCGTGCACGTGTTCGTCGATTCGGACCTCGCGGACCGCTTGCGCGACATCGTCGATCTCGACGGATTGTTGCGGGCGTTCGCGGACCGGGCCGGGTCGTGGGACCGGCTCTGCGCCCGCGCGCAGGCGCTCGGCCTCGGGCGCGCCCTCTGGTACGGCCTGCGCTACGCGTCGCTGCTGGTCGCGACGCCGGTCCCCGAGGCCGCGTGGCGGGCGCTCGACGCGCATGCACCGAACGCGGTCGTTCGCGGCTGATCGACTGGCTCGTCGCGAACGTGACGCCGCCCGCTCCGGTCGACGAGCGGGCGTCGCTTGGACTCGGTCTCGCCCGCACTTTCGCGCGTTGATCCGGTACTTCTGGATCCGCATGCCGCTGCCCATCCTGGTGCGCCACGCGGCCGTCAAAGGGGCACGCCGCATCTTCCCGCGCACGGCGTCGGCTTCCTGACGCGATAGTTCTTGACTTCTTGACGGAAGCCCGACGATCGAAGCGGGCCGGATGTCTGTGAACGATGTCACCGCACCGCACGCGCGCTCGCATCGGCCTTGTGACCTAGTTCACGAGGCCGGGCTTTTTGCAAACTTTGACAATCGTTTGCGACGGGAAGTGCGAGTATTCCGTTGTCCTAGCGACGTATCTGCGGCTTCTTCCGAGCATCTCGCAGCGTTGAACGCCTGAGGGGGTATCGTCCCCGCAAGCCGGAACGTTCGGCTCCAGGCAGCGAGGCTCGCCAACTACAACATCGTGCCGCGCATCCGTTGAGGCAGCACCGGGGGTAGTGCTGTCGCAGCGGTGCGTATCGCCGTTCGATCGCGCGGGAAGGACAGCTCCGGACAAGACACCGTCCGCGAGCTGGCAAAGGGGATTTCGAGCAGGACGGCGGCAAGTAACCAGATGGTCAATCTGCTTCGCTATCACGCGTCGGTTGCAGCGCTCGGCCAGTTGATGGTCGACGTCGGGCTGTTCTTCGCGGCCCTGCTCGTCGCGGTGTTCCTGCAGCGGCCCTCCACGCAGCCGCTGATGAGCATGCTGCCGTCGGCGCTGCTGTTCGCGTGCGTGATGGCGCTGATGAACGCGGCCTTCGGCCTCTACCGCCGCGAGCCGCCGCTCGAGGACGGCGCCTTCGTCCGCCGCGCCATTCTCGCGATGCTGATCGGCTTCCCGATCGCCTACGCGCTCTACTTCACCGACTCGCGCGGCACGGTGCTCCAGGACGCGACGCCGTACGCGGTGCTCTTCGGGCTCAGCCTCGCGATCGCGCTCCGCAAGCCCTTCCTGTCGCGCACCGCCGGCGCGCTGTTCCCGCGCCGCATTCTCGTAATTGGCACCGGCCACGGCGCCTTCGAGGTCGAACGCACGGTCCGGGCGCTTCCGTCCGCCGCGAGCACGGTCGTCGGCTTCGTGCCGCTGGCGACGCGAGAAGAGGGTATCGCGGTGCCGCGCGAGCGGCTCACCCCGCCGGGCCTCGCGATCACCGAGCTCGTCTCGCGGCTACGGGTCGACGAGATCGTGGTCGCGGCGCGCGAGCAGCGCGGCGGCGTGCTGCCCGGTCGCCGACCTGCTCGCCTGCCGCGCCGTCGGAGTGCGTATCAGCGACCTGTCGGGGTTCTTCGAGCGCATGCGCGGCGAGGTCCCGATCGAGTCGCTGAAAGCGAGCTGGCTGATCTACGGCGACGGCTTCCGCCAGGGGTTCGCCCGGCGGTTCGTCAAGCGGCTGTTCGATCTCGTGACCTCGGCGATGCTGCTCGTCGTCGCCGCACCGGTAATGGTCGTTACCGCGCTCGCCATCTTCGCGGAAGGCGACGGGCCGGTGGTCTTCCGGCAGGAGCGCGTGGGCCGCGGCGGCCGCACCTTCACGCTGCTCAAGTTCCGCAGCATGCGGCGCGACGCCGAGGCGGGCGGCAAGGCGCAATGGGCCGCCGAGAAGGACGAGCGCGTCACCGCGGTCGGCCGCTTCATCCGCAAGCTCCGGATCGACGAGCTGCCGCAGCTCTTCAACGTCCTCGCCGGCGAGATGAGCCTCGTCGGGCCGCGCCCCGAGCGTCCCTGCTTCGTCGCCGATCTCGCGAAGGAGATTCCGTTCTACGAGCTGCGACACAGCGTCAAACCCGGCATCACGGGGTGGGCGCAGGTGCGATGGACTTACGGGGCCTCGGTCGAGGATTCGAAGCGCAAGCTCCAGTTCGACCTCTACTACGTCAAGAACCACTCCCTCGCGCTCGATCTCCTCATCGCGGTCGAGACGATCCGGGTCGTCCTGTTCGCGAAGGGCTCGCGCTGACCGCGGGCCCGTGAGCAGGGCCGACGGGCGGGGCCTGCTGCGCGGGCGGCCGTTGCCGCGTGGGTGGAATTTTTCATGGAAATTCACACGGTTCCGGGAGACTTTGGGTGTCGGCCCGTTTTACAATGCTTGTCGGTCGATACGAGAGGCGGACTGCTCGCGCTGCGGGCAGCGGCTCGAGCCGCTTCGGTCGACATCCACAGCTAGAGGCACGTAGGCCAACGATGCCCACGACGTTCGCGACGGTCGGCGTTTGGAGCTACGGGCTGGCGGCCGCCGGCTTCGCCGTGTTTCTCGCCGTCCTCGCAGTCGGGCGACGTCTCCCGGCACAACCGCGCACGCTGCTCGCGGCCGTCGCCGCGAGCGTTGCCTGGGCGGTCGCGGGTGTCGTGTTCGCGATGGGCGGCGGTGCGACCTGGTGGATCGCCCAGCGTCCTGCTCGATCTCCTGCGGGTCGGCCTGTGGCTCGCTCTGCTCGCGACGTTCTTCGGATCGTCTGCCGCCGACGCGCGTCGCGCCTCGTGGTCGCCCTTCCGCGGTTCCCGGTGGCTGGTAGGGCTCGGGTCTGGTCGCCGCGGCAGCGGCGGTCGCGATGTCCCCGCCCCGCCTCGCGGTGGAGGCGTTCCAGGGAGAAGGCGCCGGGATCGCGGGGATCGTCGCGCTCCTCGGCGTCACGATCTTCGGCCTCGCGCTCATCGAGCATCTGCTCCGCAACGCACCCGAGCAGGTCGGCTGGCGCCTGAAGCCGCTGCTGCTCGCGCTCGGCAGCGTGTTCGCGTTCGACCTGCTCGCTCTTCTCGGAGGCGTTCCTCTTCCGCGCAATCGACCCGGACCTGTGGGCGGCGCGCGGAGTGGTGAACCTGCTCGTCCTGCCCCTGGTTGCGGTCACCATCGCACGGAGCCGCGAGTGGACACCGGGGGTGGTCGTTTCGCGCGGGGTCGTATTCCACTCCGTCGCGCTCGTCGGCTGCGGCGTGTACCTGCTCGCGATGGCAGCGGCGGGGTACTACGTCCGGTACTTCGGCGGAAGCTGGGGCAAGAGCGTCCAGACGATCCTCCTCTTCTGCGCGGTGCTCGTGCTCGTCGTCGTGGTGTTCTCCGGCACCGTGCGGTCGCGGCTCCGGGTGTTCGTGGGCAAGCACTTCTTCGCCTACCGGTACGACTACCGGCAGGAGTGGCTGCGGTTCACGAGCCGGCTGTCGAGCCCGGATCCGGGCCAGACGCTGCAGCAGCAGTGCATCCGCGCGCTCGCCGATCTGGTCGAGAGCCCGGGCGGGATCCTGTGGCTGCGGAACGGCACGGGATTCATCCCCGCCGCGCGCTGGAACATGCCCGAGACGGCGGCGAGCGAGCCGTTCGAGAGCCCGTTTGCGCTCTTCCTCGGCGAGACCGGGTGGATCATCGACGTCACGGAGTGGCGCACGGCGCCCGAGCGCTACGGCGGCCGGCCGCTACCGGAGTGGCTCGGCGGACTCGCCGGCGCATGGCTCGTCGTCCCGCTCAACCTTGCGCACGAGTTGCTCGGCTTCGTCGTCCTCGCGAGCCCGCGCGCACCGATCGACATCAACTGGGAGGTGCGCGACCTCCTGAAGACCGCGAGCCGGCAGGCCGCGAGCTATCTCGCGCAGCTCCACGCGAGCGAGGCGCTGCTCGAGGCGCGCAAGTTCGACGCCTTCAACCGCATGTCGGCGTTCGTCGTCCACGATCTGAAGAACCTCGTCGCGCAGCTCTCGCTGATGCTCAGGAACGCCGAGCGCCACCGCGACAAGCCGGAGTTCCAGCGGGACATGCTGATGACGGTCGAGAACGTGGTGCAGCGGATGAATCACCTGCTGCTGCAGCTCCGCTCGGGCACGACTCCGGTCGACAAGCCGGCGGCCGTGGCACTGGAGCCGGTCGTGCGGCGCGTCCAGGCCGCGAAGTCCGTCGCGCAGCAGCGGTTGACCGTAGACATCGCCGCCGGCGTCCATGCGCTCGGTCACGAAGATCGTCTCGAGCGGGTGATCGGGCATCTCGTGCAGAACGCGCTCGATGCGACGCCCCCGGAGGGGACGGTCGCCGTGCGCGTGTACCGCGAGAACGGCAAGGCGGCGATCGAAATTGCCGACGACGGTGTCGGCATGACGTCCGAGTTCGTGCGCAGCAAGCTGTTCCGGCCGTTCCAGTCGAGCAAGCCGACCGGGATGGGGATCGGCGCGTACGAGAGCGCGCAGTACGTCTGGGATCTCGGCGGGCGGATCGACGTTGACAGCGAGCTGGGGCGCGGCACGCGGATCAAGGTGCTGCTGCCCGAGCGCGCGGCCGAGAGCGAACGCGAAGCGGCATGAGCGACAAGCGCCGACCCCTGCTGATCGTCGAGGACGATCCCGCGCTGCAGAAGCAGATGCGCTGGGCGTTCGACAAGTACGAGACCGTCGTCGCCGACGATCGCGAGTCGGCGATCGCCCAGCTCAGACGCCACGAGCCGGCGGTGGTCACGATGGATCTCGGGCTGCCGCCGGCGCCCGACGATCCCGACCGAGGGCATCCGGCTCCTCCAGGAGACGCTCGCGCTCGCGCCGGACACCAAGGTCATCGTGCTGACCGGCCAGAACGACCGGGCGAACGCGCTGAAGGCGGTCGGCCTGGGCGCGTACGACTTCTACACCAAGCCGTTCGAGCCGGAGATCCTGACGCTGATGATCGACCGGGCGTTCCGGCTCCACGATCTGCAGGAGGAGAACCGCCGCCTGCAGACCGCGCAGCTCGGCGACTCGATGGCCGGGATCATCACGCGCGACGCCGAGATGCAGAAGGTGTGCCGCACCATCGAGCGGGTCGCGACCACCGACGTCACCATCCTGCTGCTCGGCGAGTCCGGCACCGGCAAGGAGGTGCTCGCACGCGCGCTCCACGGACTCTCGCCGCGGCGTGCGCAGCGCTTCGTCGCGATCAACTGCGCCGCGATTCCCGAGAACCTCCTCGAGAGCGAGCTCTTCGGCTACGAGAAGGGCGCGTTCACCGGGGCGGTGCGGCAGACCCTGGGCAAGATCGAGATGGCTCACCGCGGGACGCTGTTCCTCGACGAGATCGGCGACCTGCCGTCGGCGCTCCAGGCGAAGCTGCTGCGGTTCCTGCAGGAGCGGGTGATCGAGCGCGTCGGCGGGCGCGAGGAGATCGCGGTGGACACGCGCATCGTCTGCGCGACGCACCAGAACCTGAAGGATCTCATCGCGGCCGGCCGGTTCCGCGAGGATCTCTACTATCGCCTCGCGGAGATCGTCGTCACGATCCCGCCGCTGCGGAGCCGGCCCGGGGACGCGAGCCTGCTCGCGCACGCCTTCGTGCGGCGCGTCGCCACGGAGCAGAAGCGCGGCTCGATCTCGCTGCGCGCCGACGCGGTCGCCGCGATCGAGGCCCACCCCTGGCCCGGGAACGTGCGCGAGCTCGAGAACTGCGTGAAGCGCGCGGTGATCATGGCCGACGGCGGGACGATCGGGCCGGACGATCTCGGCCTGCAGGCGCCCGTCGCTGCCGGCGACGAGCGCGCGACGCTGAAGCAGGTGCGGGAGACGGCCGAACGCGAAGCCGTCGTGCGAGTCCTCGGCCGGGTGAACGGCAACGTCAGCAAGGCCGCCGAGCTGCTCGGCGTGAGCCGGCCGACCCTTTACGATCTCATGGAGCGCTTCGGGCTCCGCTGAGCCCGCGCTGCCGCAACCGGGAAAGCCTCCACGTGAAGCCATCGACTCTCGATCCTCCGCACGCGGCTCGCCGCGCTCGTCTTCGCCGCGGCGCTCGCGGCCGGCTGCGGCGGCGAAAAGCCGGCAGCGCTCGTCGCCTCGGCGAAGGACTACATCGCGAAGCGCGATTTCCGCAGCGCCGAGCTCCAGCTCAAGACCGCGCTGCAGAAGGAGCCGACGCTTGCCGAGGCGCGCTTCCTGCTGGGGCAGGCGCTGCTGCAGACGGGAGACTATCCGTCGGCCGAGAAGGAGTTCCGGCGCGCGCTCGAGTACAAGTATCCGCCCGAGGCCGTGTACCCGTTGCTCGCACGCGCGCTGCTGCGGCAGAGCGACGTCGACGCGGTCCGGAAGGGGGTCAACGAGCTCAGGGAGGTGAAGCTCGCCGACCCGGTCGCCCAGGCCGCCCTGAAGACCGAGCTCGGGTACGCGTACCTCGGACTGCGCCAGCCGAAGGACGCGCGCGCCGCTTTCGCCGATGCGCTGGCCGCGAAGCCGGGCGATCCATCCGCGCGCATCGGCGAGGCGCGGCTCCTCGGCGCCGACGGCGATATCGACGGCGCGATGAAGGTGGTCGACGCGGTGCTCGCCGACTCTCCGGGGCTTGCCCGAGGCGCTGCAGCTGAAGGCGGAGATCCACCTCGCCCGCCGCGAGACCGACGCGGCACTCGCCGCGCTGCGCGAGGTCGTCAAGGCCGAACCCTGGAACGGCAACGCGCGCTACACGATCGTCTCGCTGCTCGTGGACGCACGGAAGTTCGACGACGCCCAGGCCGAGCTCGGCGCGATGAAGAAGGCGCTGCCGCGGGACATCCGGTCGCGATACCTGGAGGCCTTGATCGCGTTCCGGCGCGGCGACGCCGCCAAGGCGAAGGAGCCGATCCTCCAGGTGCTCAGGGCGCTGCCGGACCACGCGCCGAGCCTGCTGCTCGCCGGGGCGATCGAGTACCAGCTCGGCCAGTTCAGCACGGCGGAGGATCACCTGCGGAAGGTCGTCGGGCGCTTCCCGAACCACATCTACGCGCGCAACCTGCTCGCGCTCACCTATGTCCGGCTCGGCCAGCCGGCCCGCGCGCAGGAGACGATCCAGCCTGCCCTCGCGGCGGCGCCCAAGGATCCGAGCGTGCTGCGTGTCGCGGGCCAGGTTGCGATCGCCAACAACGACGCGAAGCGCGCAATGGACTACTTCGAGCGTGCGGCGGCCGTCGCCAAGGACGACCCCGGGGCGCGGATCAGGCTGGGAGCGGTCCGCCTCGCCACCGGCGACTCGGAAGGCGCGATGCGCGACCTGGAGGCGGCTGCGGAGCTGGACAGCGATGCCTACATGGCGGACGTAGGCCTGGTCGCCGCCCACGTCTCGCGCAAGGAGTTCGACAAGGCGCTCGCCGTCGTCGACCGACTCGCGAAGAAGCAGCCGCAGAGCGGGATGCCGGAGAACCTGCGGGGCCTCGTGTATCTCGCGAAGGGCGACCGGAAGAGCGCCCGCGCGGCGTTCGAGAAGGCGCTCGAGCTGCAGCCCGACTTCCTGCCCGCTGCGACCAGTCTCGCGCGCCTCGACATTGCCGAGAAGCAGCCCGAGGCCGCGCGCAAGCGGTTCGAGGCGATCGTCGCCAAGGCACCGAAGAACGATCAGGCGCTGCTCGCGCTCGCCGAGATCCAGGCCGCGACCGGACGTGCCGCTGAAGGAAATCGTCCCGACGGTCGACCGCGCCGTGAGCGCCAACCCGACGTCGGTCCAGGCGCGGCTCGCCCAGATCGGCATTCACCTGCGCATGAACAATCCCAAGGCCGCGCTCGCAGCCGCGCAGTCGGCCGCCGTCGGCGCTGCCCGACAACCCGCGATCGTCGAGGCGCTCGGCCGCGCCCAGCTCGCTGCCGGCGAGCCGAACCAGGCGGTCGCGAGTTTCAACAAGCTGGCCACGCTCCTCCCGCAGTCGCCGGGCCCGCTGATGCTCGTGGCGCGGGCGCACGTCGCGAAGAAGGACTTCACCGCCGCAACGCCAGACGCTGCAGAAGGCGCTCGCGCTGCAGCCCGGCAGCCTCGACATCTATCGCGACGCGATCGCGACCTACATCGCCGCCGGCAAGCCCGAGGAGGCGCTCGCGGACGCCCGGGCGGTGCAGAAGGCTCGGCCGAAGGAGGCGATCGGGTTCGTGTTCGAGGGCGAAGTGCTGATCGTCGAGAAGAAGTTCGACGAGGCCGCTCGTGCCTACGCGGAAGCGCTCAAGCGGCAGCCCGAGCCGCTGCTCGTGCTGCGTCAGCGCGCGCTGCTCGAGGCGGCAGGAAAGCGAAACGAGGGCGAGGCGGTCGTCGCGCGCTGGCTGCGCGAGAACCCGAAGGACGCGGTGGTGCGGCTCTACCTCGCCGACCGGGATCTGGCGGCGAAGGACTACAAGGCGGCCGCGGCCGGTTACCGGCAGATCGTCGCCGACCAGCCGAACAACGCGGTCGCGATGAACAATCTCGCCTGGACGCTCGGGGAGCTCAAGGACCCGAGCGCGCTCGGCTACGCGGAGAAAGCGGCGCGACTCGCGCCCAGGAGCCCGGCGGTAGCCGACACGTACGGCTGGCTCCTGGTCGAGAGCGGGGACACGAAGCGCGGCACCGAGATCCTCGGGCGTGCGTCGAAGGCAGCCCCGAACGCGCACGAGATTCGGCTCCATTACGCAAAGGCGCTGATCAAGTCGGGCGACAAGGGCGCAGCGCGCAAGGAGCTCGAGCAGATCGCGCAGGCGCCGGGCGAGAGCCCGGTGAAGGCCGAGGCCGAGTCGCTGCTGAAACAGCTATGAGCGAGCGCACCTGGGGCCTCGCATCGAGGGCGACGCGATCATGACCACCATCGCCGTCGTCGGCCTCGGTTACGTCGGCCTCCCGCTCGCCGTGGAGTTCGGGAAGAAGTACCCGACGATCGGCTTCGACCTCTCGGCCGCAGAAGGTTGCGGCCTACCGAAGCACGTCGACCCGACCGGCGAGGTCTCGACCGACGAGCTGCGCGCGGCCTCGCAGCTGCGGGTCACCACCGACCCGCAGGCGCTTCGCGAAGCCGACTTCGTCGTCGTCGCCGTCCCGACGCCGATCGACGACGCCCACCAGCCCGACTTCGGCCCGCTGCTCGGCGCATCGGAGTCGGTCGGCAAGAACCTGAAGCGCGGTGCGACGGTCGTCTTCGAGTCCACGGTCTATCCCGGCGCGACCGAGGAGATCTGCGTGCCGGTGCTCGAGCGCCATTCGGGCCTCAAGTGGAAGCGCGACTTCTTCGTCGGCTATTCCCCGGAGCGGATCAACCCGGGCGACAAGGAGCACACGCTCACGCGGATCACGAAGGTGGTCGCGGGCGACACGCCGGAGACGCTCGAGCGCGTCGCCGCCGTCTACGGCTCGGTGGTGACGGCCGGCGTGCACCGCGCGAGCAGCATCAAGGTCGCCGAGGCCGCGAAGGTGATCGAGAACACGCAGCGCGACCTGAACATCGCGCTGATGAACGAGCTCGCGCTGATCTTCCATCGCGTCGGCATCGACACGACGGAGGTGCTGCAGGCGGCGGGGACGAAGTGGAACTTCCTGCCGTTCCGGCCCGGCCTCGTCGGCGGGCACTGCATCGGCGTCGATCCCTACTACCTCACGCACAAGGCCGAGATGCTCGGCTACTTCCCGCAGGTGATCCTCGCCGGGCGCCGGATCAACGACGGGATGGGCAAGTACATCGCCGAGCAGACCGTGAAGCAGCTGATCCAGCACGGCTCGCCGGTGAAGGGCGCCGACGTCATCGTGCTCGGGCTCACGTTCAAGGAGGACGTGCCGGATCTGCGCAACTCGCGCGTGATCGACGTCGTGCGCGAGCTGGAGTCGTACGGTGCCCGCGTGCACGTCCACGATCCGGTCGCTCAAGCCGGCGAGGCCGAGCACGAGTACGGCGTCAAGCTCGTCGCCTGGGAAGCTCTGCCTCGAGCCGCCGCGATCGTCGGTGCCGTGGCGCACCGCGCGTTCAAGGCGCGTCCGGTCGACGACTTCGTCGCGAAGCTCGCTCCCGGGCGGGCTCTTCGTGGACGTGAAATCGCAGATGGACGCCGGCGCGCTCGCCGCGCGCGGCGTCCGCGTCTGGCGGCTCTGATCGCGATGACCGCTCAGCTAACGACGCCCTGCAACGCACCGTCGCCGCGACGCGCCGGCGCTGGCTCGTCACCGGCGCAGCGGGTTTCATCGGCTCGCACCTCGTGGAGACGCTCCTTGCTCTCGGCCAGGAAGTCGTCGGCCTGGACAACTTCGCGACCGGGCACCGGCGCAACCTTGAGGACGTGCACGGCGCCGTCGGGGAAGACGCGCGGCAGCGATTCGACTTCATCGAGGGCGACATCGTCGATCTGCGTGCCTGCCGTCGCGCGTGCGAGGGGGTCGACACCGTCCTGCACCACGCCGCGCTCGGTTCGGTGCCGCGCTCGATCGCCGATCCGCTCGCCACGCACGCCGCGAACGCGACCGGGTTCGTGAACGTGCTGTCGGCCGCCCGCGAAGCCGGCGTGCGGCGCTTCGTCTACGCGGCATCGAGCTCGACCTACGGCGACCACCCGGCGCTGCCGAAGGTGGAGGACGCCATCGGCCGCCCACTGTCGCCGTACGCGGTGACGAAGTACGTCAACGAGCTGTACGCCGAAGTCTTCGCCCGCTGCTACGGCGTCGAGACGATCGGGCTGCGGTACTTCAACGTGTTCGGCACGCGCCAGGATCCGGAGGGTGCTTACGCCGCCGTGATCCCGCGCTGGATCCGCGCGATCGTGCGCGGCGAAGCGGTCACGATCTACGGCGACGGCGACACCAGCCGCGACTTCTGCTTCGTCGCGAACGCGGTGCAGGCGAACCTGCGGGCCGCGTTGACGACGGACGCTGCTGCGCTGAACCAGGTCTACAACGTCGCGGTCGGCCAGCGCACGACCCTGAACGGACTGTTCGAGGCGATTGCGGCGCTCGTACGCGAGCGTCAGCCCGGGCTGAGGATTCCGCGTCCGGTGCACGAAGGGTTTCGCGCCGGCGATGTTCGTCATTCGCAGGCCGACATCGGCAAGGCCGAGCGGCTGCTTGGCTATGCGCCGACGCATGATCTGCGCGCGGGTCTGCAGGCGGCACTGCCCTGGTATCTCTCGCGGTATGCGCCGGCGGGCGGCGAATCGACCCAATCGGTTGGCGCGAGGGCCACTCATGCGGCGTGAGCGGGCGGTCCTCGCGTGCGGACGAGCCATCTTCGTGCGAGAGCGGGCCGTCCTCGCGCTCGTAGCCGCTCTCGCCGCCGGCGTGCACGTCGACGCGACGGCCCAGACCGCGGCGACCCGCGAGCTCGTCGCGCGCGCCGTCGCCTACGAGCATGGCGAGGGAGTGGCGAAAGATCCGAAGCTAGCCGCCACCCTCTACTGTCAAGCGGCCCGGTCCGGCGACCCGGACGCGCAGTTCGACCTCGGATGGATGTACGCGAACGGGCGCGGCGTGCCACGCGACGACCGCACTGCGGCCGGCTTCTTCGCGCTCGCGGCGGCGCAGCGGCACGAGCAGGCGCAGCGCATGCTCGCCGTCGTCGGCGAGGACGACCGGCACCTTCCGGACTGCATGCGGGTGACAATGCCTGCCGCGCCCAGCCTCGACGCGGACGCGTTCGCGAATCTGCCGCCGGAGAAGCAGCAGTACGCCGAGCTCGTCCGGGGTCTCGCGCCGGGCTACGGGATCAGGCCGCGCCTCGCGCTCGCGGTGATCGCCGTCGAATCGAACTTCGAGCCGCGCGCGCGCTCGCCAAAGGACGCGCAGGGCCTGATGCAGCTCATCCCCGGGACGGCGACGCGGTTCAAGGTGCGCAACGCACTCGATCCGACCGAGAACGTCCACGGCGGCCTCGCCTACCTGCGCTGGCTGCTCGCCTACTATCGCGGGCAGGTGACGCTCGTCGCCGCCGCCTACAATGCGGGGGAGAACGCCGTCGACCGCTACCGCGGGGTGCCGCCCTACGCCGAGACGCGCGAATACGTTAAGCGGATCCTGCGCCACTTTCCGAGCGAAGAGCACCCGTATGACCCGAGCGTCACCGAGCCCTCGCCGCTCATCGCCGCCGGCGCCCGGTCGGCGCGGATGTAGCTCGGCTGCTGCTCGGGGGGTTGCCCTTGCGGCGGCCCTGCTCCCGGTAGCCTTCATCTCGGCAACTCTCCTTTCGGCCGCCCCGGCCGCGAACGCGCAGGTCCCCGCGACGATCGAGCGCGTCAAGGCCTCGGTCGTCGGCGTCGGCACCTTTCAGAAGACGCGCGCGCCCGCCTTCCGATTCCTCGGGACCGGGTTCGCGGTCGGCGACGGCTCGACGGTCATCACCAACGCGCATGTCTTGCCGCAGACTATCGATGCGGACAATGGAGAAACGATCACGGTGTTGATTCCGGGTCCGGCGCGCGAGGCGCAGCTGCGGGTGGCGACGCGCGGCGCCGACGATCCGGTGCACGATCTCGCGCTGCTCCGCCTCCCGGGACCGCCGCTTCCCCCACTCACCATCCGCGATTCCGATAGCGTCCGCGAGGGCGAGTCGATCCTCTTCACCGGCTACCCGATCGGCGCGGTGCTTGGGCCGTTTCCGGCCACGCACCGCGGCATGGTCTCGGCGATCACGCCGATCGCGATTCCGGCGGCGCACTCGAGCCAGCTCAAGCCGGAGCTGATCCGGCGTCTCGGCAGCGGGCCGTTCCGGGTGTTCCAGCTCGACGCAACCGCCTATCCTGGCAATAGCGGAAGCCCGCTCTACGACCCCGCCACCGGCGAGGTGATCGGGATCGTCAATATGGTGTTCGTAAAGGGGACGAAGGAGTCGGCGCTGACGCAGCCGAGCGGGATCACTTACGCCATTCCGAGCCGGTATCTGATCGAGTTGTTGAAGTTGCCGCGCCCGTGATGACTCACTCAGCTGGTCGGACGATGTCGACGCCGTGCGAAGGCCATTCCAGCAAGCGCAATGCCGAGGAGCGCCAGGCTAGTTGGCTCGGGGACGGAGGGCGGTGGTTCCGACTGAGTGATGGCCCAGTCGAACTCTCCATCCATGAAGGCGGTAAACTGCGTAAGCCCGTCAGTCGGTGCGCCGATGGTCAAGTTGGCGTTGTTTCTCAAGGACACGACGTACGCTTGATTTGCCTGGACGCTTCGGACAAAGGTACCGTTCGTGGTGGGATCGTTTACGTCGAGTAGGTCGAGGCCTCCTCCTGCACCGCTCCACTCGATCGCCCATCCCTGCAGGCCGAAGGTGGTACCTCGAGTGGCCGCGGCGGTTACGTCGTAGTTCATGGAGAAGGTACCGTCGGAATCGGCGACGAACTCGTAACGCCAATCAGCAGCCGGATTCCCGTTTAAGGTCGCGGTGACGTCTCCGGTTGCAGCGTTAGAGCATAGGTCCCAACCGTACCTACTGAACGTTACAGTGCCGGAGTTGCCGCCTGGGCCCCAGCTGGATGAGCCACTTCCCTGCACTCCTATAGAACCGTCGGTGCAAGCCGGCGAAGCTGTGGCGCCAGCAAACATCGACAGGTCCATGAGAAGAGGGGGCCACGCGGAGCCGTCAGCATTCGCAGTCGTGCCGCCCGTTAGGGTCAGTGACGCGGTCAGATCCATCGAGGCTGCGATCGGGACGGCACCGGCGGGTGAGAGCCATCCTATAAACAGCAGCCCTGCGATAAGCGACGAGCATCTTGGGTACATGATTCGACGGATCTCTCACCAAGGCTGGGAATCAGGGTGAACGCAAGTTCTGCGCCGCAGCGACAATTCCACTTTAAAATCAATTAAATGCTAACGACATCTCCAGCAGAATATCGTTGATTGTCAATATCTCCGACAGCGAAGAAAGCCCTTGTCCAACCGGCCTTTTCTGCAAAGGCTAACGTGTGAACCGGGTAGGGCTCGCAAGTGTGTCGGCGCCCGCCGCTTCGATTCACCGGTCGCTTTTCCCCGATCTCTCGGATCGACTCCGATAAACGGCTAGTTAATCGCCGGAATTGCTCGCTGGTCGTCTTCGTCCGTACCTCGAAGCACCGGAGCCCCTCTGCGCTAACGGGACCACGCCGAGGTTCGCTCCGCCTGCCTCGGATCAATGCGCCAGCCCCGGATTCTGCGCCTCGACCCCCGACCGGATCGCGTCCGAGATCACCTCGTACAGCGGCCGCACCGGGCGCGGCAGGTTCGCCTCGATCCCGGTCACCGACATCATCGACGGGACGTGCTCGCCACGGTGCTCCACCGGCCCGCCGATCTGCCGGATCTTCACGCCGAGCCGCGCGAAATGATTCGCGAGGCGCGGCTCGGCGAGGACGAACAGCGTCTCGAGACCGAGCCGCTTCGCCAGCGCGATCGCGCCGAGGTAGAGGCCCACCTGGAGATACGGGAAGCGCGGCATCTGCGCGACGCCGAAGTCCGCCTGCGAGATCGCCATCGGCGTGGTCTCCTCGCCCTTCCGCCGGCGGAACTCGCTCGTGACCGCGAGCCTGGAAATCTCGCCGATGCGCTCGCGCGGCAGGCGCGCCGGGTCGACGATGCCGCGCTCGATCGTGTGCTCGCAGGTTCTCTCGACCGGCAGGCGGCTCAGCGGATCGCCGGGATCGACGCGCACGATCCGCGCGCAGCCCGCATAGCGGTCGGACCTGACGGACCTGACCAGCACGTGGACGGCGCGATCGTCGTACTCGTCGCGCTCGCGTTGATCCTCGCGCACCGGCTCGAACCCGAGCTCCTCGCAGTAGACCCTGTGGCGGACGCCGTACGCCTCGTCCTGGAGACTGTCAGCGACCGCGGGAGTGATGTCGAAGTACTTTTTGAACCCTTGCGAAAGGTTCAGGAGCTCGAACAGAAACATGGCCTCTCCCCATGAGGCCCCAGCGGCTTGCGGCCCGGCCCGCCGTGTTCGGCGGTGATGATAGGAATCGTGAAGGGCAACGCCAGCGGGTTCAGTATAGTCCCTGCTCGTTCGGCCGCCAACGCGCGGCCGGAAGCCGCCACCGCTCGCGGCACCGGCGGCACTCTCTCAGCGACAGGGCTCCGACATGGACTTCTTCCTCTGGCGCAAGGCGCTCGCGGCGCTCGTGCTGCCACCCGTGGGACCGCTCGTGCTCGCGATCGCGGGCGCGGCGCTCCTCGGTCGGCGCCCGCGCCTCGCTCGCGTGCTGCTCTGGAGTGGGCTCGGCCTGCTTGTCGCGCTTTCGACAGGGGTCGTTGCCGACGGCTTGCTGCGGCTGGTCGACGACAGTCCGCCGGTGACGCTCGCCCAAGCGCGTTCGGGACAGGCGATCGTCGTACTCGGCGGCGGCGTGCGCCGGAACGCACCCGAGTACGGCGGCGACACGGTCGGCCGCCTCACGCTCGACCGCGTGCGCTACGGTGCAATGGTGGCGCGGGCGACCGGACTGCCCGTGCTCGTCACCGGCGGCGCCACGCTTGGCGCGCGCGCCGAGGCGGACGTCATGCGCGAGACGCTCGAGCGGGAGTTCGGCGTGCCGGTGCGCTGGACCGAGGACCGCTCGCGCAACACGCACGAGAATGCGCAGTTCTCGGCGGCACGGCTGGAAAGGGAAGGCGTCAAGCGGGTGGTGCTCGTCGCGCACGGCTTCGACATGCGGCGCGCGCGCGCCGAATTCACCGCCGCCGGACTCGAGGTCGTCCCGGCGCCGACGTTCGTGCCGGGCGAGGGGTCGTTCGAGCTCACCGACCTGGTCCCGAGCGTCGGCGCGCTGCAGGCGAGTTACTACGCCTTGTACGAACTGCTCGCGAACCTGGTCCGGAAGATCTGACGCAGATCGATCCGCTGCAACGTGTGACACGCGTCGACGTGGCATCATTCGCACCCTCTCGAAGAGGACACGCCTGATGCTGGAACGGCTCGTCATCGCGCTTGCACACGCGCTCGCGATCGCCCTTGCGACCACCGGCTCGGCGCTCGCTCAGGCTTATCCCGCGAAGCCCGTCCGCCTCATCATCCCGTTCCCGCCCGGCGGCAGTGCCGACACGATCGCGCGCCTCCTCGCGCAGGAGATGTCGAAGACGTTCGGCCAGCCGGTGGTCGCCGAGAACCGTCCCGGCGCGGGCGGCAACATCGGCGTCGACCTCGTCGCGAAGAGTGCGCCGGACGGCTACACCATCGGCCTCGCCGCCGCCGGCGCGCTCGTCATCAACCAGCACCTGATGGGCAAGCTGCCGTACGACCCGGTGAAGGATCTCGCGCCGGTCGCGAAGCTCGCCGACATCCCGATCGTGGTGGCGGTCGCGAACTCGATGCCGGTCGGCTCGGTGCAGGAGCTGATCGCCGCGGCGAAGGCGAAGCCCGGCAGCCTCGCGTTCGGTTCCGCGGGCAACGGCACGGCGATGCATCTCTCGGGCGAGCTCTTCAAGCTCATGTCGGGCGTCGACATGACGCACGTGCCGTACAAGGGCAGCGGACCCGCGGTCACCGATCTCGTCTCGGGCCAGCTGCCGGTCGCGTTCGTCGACCTCGTCTCGGCGCTGCCGCAGATCCGCGCCGGGCGGGTCAAGGGGCTCGCGGTCGCGAGCGGCAAGCGCACGATCACCGCGCCCGATCTCCCGACTGTCGCCGAGACGGGTGTCCCGGGCTACGACGCGGTCGGCTGGTTCGGACTCGTCGCCCCCACCGGCACGCCGCGCGAGATCGTCGCGAAGCTCAATGCCGAAACGGTGCGCATCATGGCGCTGCCGGAGGTTCGCGACCGCGCGCTCGCGACCGGCGCCGAGCCCGCGACCGGAACTTCCGAGGAGTTCGCGGCATTCATCTCTTCGGAGATCCCGAAGTGGGAGCGGGTGGTGAAAGCATCGGGTGCGAAGGCGAACTAACGCCATGCTCTTCGGTCTGTTCGGCAACCGCTACACCGCCGACCCGGAGGTCGGCGCCGCGCTCGACTACCTGATCGAGCGGATCGACCCGCGCCTTGCGCTCGTCGGCGGCTGCCGCCGGACGCTCGGGCGGCCGGTGCAGCGCGCGCTCGAGTTCGCCCGCTCGCTCGTCGTGCAGCTGCCCGCGCCGATCGCGCTGCGCGCGCAGAGCTGGTCATCGGAGCCGCGGCTGCGGGCGTTCTTCGCCCGCCCGGGCGACATCGGGGAGATTCTCGCCCGCGGTACCGGGGTGCGCGAATACTTCGACGCCGGGCGCGACGAGGGCTTCGCGGTTCTCGGCATGACGCGGAAGCAGACCCGCGTGCTTACGCAGGCGCTGCAGGGCGAGATGATCCAGCGGGAGGTGCCGCGGACGAGCGTGAGCTTCACCGACCACCGCGTGTCGGTACCGTGCGCCACCCCGGAGGCGCTCACGCGCGATCTCGAGCGGCGGGCGCTCGACTTCATCGCCGAGCGGGTCGCAGAGCGGCTCGCAGCGCTCGACACCGATCGGAAGGACTTCGAACAGCAGCGCGACGTGCTGAAGGCGCGCATGCGGCTCGCCGGCCGGGCGGGCCGCGGGCTCGAGTCCGGGTCGGACGACGGGGCGCTCGCGGCGAGCCTGAAGAAGTGCGAGGCGCGGCTCGCCGAGCTTGCCGGAGGCTTGAGCGATCGCGTGTCGATGGTGGCGGCGACGCTCGCGGCGCCGGAGAACGAGCTCCAGCTCGCGGTGCACCGCCTCCGCCTCGACCAGATGAACTTCGTCGCCGACGAGGGCGAGGTGGTGTGCGCCGAGGTGACGTTCGTCGAGGCAACCGCCTCGGAGGAGCGTTCGCGCGTGCTCGTCCCGGTGCAGGTCTTCCGCGCCGAGCTCGCGCCGGCGCGCGACGCGCTCGCCGACGGCGACAAACTGCTCTGAGGAGGAACGCCAGCGCCATGGTCGCGGTCATCGACGTCCACACCCACATGCTCACCCACGAATGGGTGAAGATGCTCGAAAGCCACGGCAAGCCGCACTACACGCTGCAGGAAGTCCGCGGCGGGCTGCGCGCGATCCACCTCGACGGGGCGCCCTTCATGACACCGGTCCCGGCGATGTTCGACTGGGATCTCCGCGTTGCGAACATGAGCAAGGCGCGCGTCGACATCGCGGTGGTCTCGCTCACCTGTCCGAACGTGTTCTGGGGCGGGCCGGAGGCGAGCCTGAAGGCCGCGCGGCACATGAACGACGAATTCGCGAAGGCGCAGACCGCATATCCCGACCGGATCCGCTGGTTCGCCTCGCTGCCGTGGCAGCACGCCGACCTCGCGACCGAGGAACTGAAGCGCGCGCTCGCGCAGGGCGCGTCCGGCGTCATGGTGCTCGCCAACATCGGCGGGAAGCCGCTCACCGATGCCGCGTTCGGCCCGGTGTGGCGGGCGATCGACGCGAAATCACTCCCGGTGCTGGTACATCCGACCGCGCCGCCGGGTGTCGGCGAGATGGCGATGCACGAGTTCCAGCTCACCGCGCCGATCGGCTTCACGTTCGACACGTCGCTCGCGATCTCGCGCTGCATCCTCGACGGATTCTTCGACCGGTTCCCGAATTTGAAGTTGATCGCGTCGCACGGCGCCGGCGCGCTGCCGTACCTCATCGGGCGGCTCGACATCTGCTGGGACAACATCCCGGCGACGCGAGCGAAGACCGCGGAACGGCCGTCGAACTACATGCGGCGCGTCTACGCCGACAGCGTGGTGTTCAGTCAGGACGCGCTCGAGATGTGCGTCCGGGTCTGCGGCACCGACAACGTGCTCTACGGTTCGGACTACCCGCACACGATCGGCGACATGGCGGGCTGCCTGGCGCGCGTCGACCGGCTCGCGGGCGACGTGCGGGACAAGGTCCGCGGACTGAACGCGCGGCGGATTTTCGGGCTCTGAAAGCGACCTATGCCAGCTCGGCCTTGATCCGACTCGGCGAGATCAGATCAACGTTTCCAGACCCTTGCGATCGAGAAGGTCAAGTAACTTCAGCGACGGACCGCTCGGGCGTTTCTCACCAATCTCCCACTGTCGGATCGTCGAGAGGCTCGTGTTGAGCACTGAAGCCAGGACTGCCTGGCTGAGCCTGTATCGTTTCCTCAGTGAGCGGATGCGTCTGCTTGAGTAGTTGGGGACGGGTGCCAGGCAAAGGAAGTCGTACTCGCGCATCCGACGCTTGTCGATGAACCCGGCACTGTGCAGGTCACGCGCGGTCTCGTGCACCGCTTCGAGGATCCGGCTTTTCGCTCTTCGCTTCGGTGTCATGGCAGATTTCCTGCAGCGCGCCCGCCTCGACCTGGGTCCCGAGTTCCGGGCTTTAGCGGCTGGGGTTACCTATTGCCGCCAGACCGTTCTACCGCCAACTTGAGGCCGGCCGCCCTAAGAATGGCGTGGAGAGTCGAAAAGCGCGGGTTCCCGCCGACGGACAAGGCCCGATAGAGGCTCTCCCGCGGCACTCCGGCAGCCCTGGCGATCTTGGCCATACCCTCTGCCTCGGCGACGGTTCTCAGCGCGGCAAGATAGACGCGCGGATCCTCGTCCTCCGCGGCCGCGTTCAGATAGTCCGCGGCGAGCTTCGGGTCCGCCCGAAGCTCGCCGACCACCCGCTGCCGGTGCGAAACGGTCAAGGCTTTGCCCGCGGGCCGCGCTTTTTCCGATTTTCGTAGTCTCGCCATAGCTCCACCGCCTGCTCGATATCGGCGTCCTGCCTGCGCTTGTCACCGCCACAGAGCAGGACGATCACCATCTTTCCGTCGCGGCCGAAATAGACTCGATAGCCCGGGCCCCAGTCGATGCGCAACTCGCTGACGCCGTCACGGAGGAATCTGACGTCGCCGAAGTTTCCAAGCTCCAGACGTTCGAGCCGCACCAGGACCCGTGCACCGGCCTGCCGGTCGGGAAGTTCCGAAAGCCACTGCGTGAACGGTTCGGTGCCGGCAACGGTCCTGTACCGCCTGAGCTCGAACGCCATTGATTGTATCGTATACGTTACAGAAGGGGCGAAGTCGCTTCCGGCCATTCTCCGGAGCGTGGTGGCTCACGACGTGAGTCGGGGCGGGCTTTGCAGGCCCCGACTTCGCAAACTCTTGTGAAAAGCCCTCCGGCCCAATTGACGGGACAGGGGCTCTTATTGGACCATCCGAACGACATTTTTGATGACATTTTTCGGGTGGCGGCATGGCGGGTGGCAGCGGTCGAAGCATCAAGGTCGAAGCCCTGAACGAGCGGCGCGTGGAGGCGGTCAAGCTCCGGCTGGCCGGGGTGCCGCTTGCCCAAGCAGCAGAGCGGTCCGGGCTTAGCCAGCCGACGGTCATTGCCGCAATCAAGGCGTACCGGGAAGGCGGTTGGGCGGCCGTTCCCGTGGCACCCCGCGGCCGCGGGGTCAAGAAAGGATCCGCGCCCGCCTACGCGACATCCTCAAACATTAAACATTTTAGGCCGCCAGCCACCCGGGAACTGCCCCCCGAAACGGTCGAGCCGACCGCCGTACCCCGGGCGCTCACCCACCTGCAGCGCCTCGAAGCCGAGAGCATCCACATCCTCCGCGAAGTGGTCGCCGAGGCCGCCAACCCGGTGATGCTCTACTCGATCGGCAAGGACAGCTCGGTGATGCTGCATCTCGCGCGGAAGGCGTTCTTCCCCGCGCCCCCGCCGTTCCCGCTGATGCACGTCGACACCACCTGGAAGTTCCGCGACATGTACGCGTTCCGCGATCGCATGGTGGCGGAGTCCGGGATGCGGCTCATCGTCCACGTGAATCCCGATGGCCTGCGCAAGGGCATCAACCCGTTCGTCCACGGGTCGCAGATCCACACCGACGTCATGAAGACCGAGGCGCTCAAACAGGCGCTCGACGAGCACGGCTTCGACGCCGCCTTCGGCGGGGCGCGCCGCGACGAGGAGAAGTCGCGCGCCAAGGAGCGCGTCTTCTCGTTCCGGTCCGCGCAGCACCGGTGGGATCCGAAGAACCAGCGGCCCGAGCTGTGGACGCTCTACAACACGCGCAAGCGGAACGGCGAGTCGCTCCGGGTCTTCCCATTGTCGAACTGGACCGAGCTCGACGTCTGGCAGTACATCCACCTCGAGGGGATTCCGGTCGTGCCGCTCTATTTCGCGAAGGAGCGACCGGTCGTCGAGCGCGACGGCACGCTCATCATGGTCGACGACGACCGCCTGCCGCTGCGCGAACGCGAGGTGCCGATGATGAAGACCGTGCGCTTCCGCACGCTCGGCTGCTATCCGCTCACCGGCGCGATCGAGTCGAAGGCGGACACGCTGCCCGCGATCATCCAGGAGATGCTGCTCGCGCGGACCTCCGAGCGCCAGGGCCGCGTCATCGATCACGACGGCGCCGCTTCGATGGAGCGGAAGAAGCAGGAGGGCTACTTCTGATGGCCCACGTTTCGGACCTGATCGCGACCGACATCGAGCGCTACCTGAAGGCGCACGAGCGGAAGTCCCTGCTCCGCTTCATCACCTGCGGGAGCGTGGACGACGGCAAGAGCACGCTGATCGGGCGGCTGCTGTACGAGTCGAGGATGCTGTTCGACGACCAGCTCGCCGCGCTCGAGCGCGACTCGAGGAAGTTCGGGACCCAGGGCGATGCGCTCGATTTCGCGTTGCTCGTGGACGGACTCGCGGCCGAGCGCGAGCAGGCGATCACGATCGACGTCGCGTACCGCTTTTTCTCGACCGACCGGCGCAAGTTCATCGTCGCCGACACGCCGGGCCACGAGCAGTACACCCGCAACATGGTGACCGGGGCGTCGACGGCCGACGCCGCGGTCCTGCTCGTCGACGCGCGGAAAGGCGTGCTCACGCAGACGCGCCGCCACAGTCACCTCATGGCGCTGCTCGGCGTCCGCCACGTCGCGCTCGCCGTCAACAAGATGGATCTCGTGGACTACTCCGAGCGGCGCTTCCGCGACATCGAGGCCGAGTACGCCGCGTTCGCGAAGCGCATCGGACTCGACGACGTCACGGCCATCCCGGTCTCGGCGCTCGACGGCGACAACATCCTCGCCCCCAGCGCGAGGATGCCGTGGCATCGCGGGGCGACCTTGATGGGCTGGCTCGAGACGGTCGAGGTCGACGATGCGCGCCAGCAGCGGCTCCCGTTCCGCTTCCCCGTGCAGTGGGTCAACCGGCCGGACGCGAATTTCCGCGGCTTTGCGGGGACGATCGCGAGCGGCGTCGTCCGCGCCGGGGACCGCGTGCGGGTGCAGCCCTCCGGACGGGAGAGCCGCGTGGCGCGGATCGTCACTGCCGCCGGCGATCTCGACCGGGCGATCGCCGGCCAGTCGGTCACGCTCACGCTCGCCGACGAGGTGGACGTCTCGCGCGGCGATGTCATCTCCGCCGCCGACGCGCCCGCCGAAGTGGCGGACCAGTTCGAGGCGATCGTCGTCTGGATGGGCGAAGAGCCGATGCTGCGGGGGCGAAGCTACCTGATGAGGATCGGGGCGAAGACCGTCCCCGCCACCGTCGCGCCGCTGAAGTACCGGATCAACGTGGACACGCTGGAGCATCTCGCCGCCGAGAAGCTCGAGCTGAACGAGATCGGCGCCTGCGAGCTCGAGCTCGGCGAGCGGATCGCGTTCGATCCGTACGCCGAGAACCGCGAGACGGGCGGATTCGTCCTGATCGACCGGCTGACCAATCAGACCGTCGGCGCGGGAATGCTGAGGTTCGCGCTGCGGCGCGCCCACAACATCCACCTCCAGCACGTCGACGTCGACAAGGCGGCGCGCTCCGCGCTGAAGGGCCAGCGCGCGTGCGTGCTCTGGCTGACCGGGCTTTCCGGGGCGGGCAAATCGACGGTCGCGAACCTGGTCGAGAAGAAGCTCCACGCGATGGGCCGCCACACCTATCTCCTCGACGGCGACAACGTGCGGCACGGTCTCAACAAGGATCTCGGCTTCACCGCGGCCGACCGGGTCGAGAACATCCGGCGCATCGGCGAGGTGGCGAAGCTGATGGCCGATGCCGGGCTGATCGTCCTCACCGCCTTCATCTCGCCGTTCCGTGCCGAGCGACGGATGGCGCGCGACCTCATGACCGAGGGCGAATTCATCGAGGTCTACGTCGACGCGCCGCTCGACGTCGCGGAGGGACGGGACCCGAAGGGGCTCTACAAGAAGGCGCGCCGCGGCGAGATCAAGAACTTCACCGGCATCGACTCCCCCTACGAGCCGCCCGAGGCGCCCGAGATCCGGATCGACACGACGAAGCTCACGCCCGAGGGGGCGGCGGACGAGGTGCTCGCGCTGCTTGCACGGCGCGGATTGATCCCGGCCGGTTGAGGCAAACTGCCGGAGCGCGCGGCGCTCGTCTGGACGACCTACAGAATCCGGAGCGACGCTGTCCGGACCGGTTCTTTGTCTCTGCCAATCTCCAGGAGATCGAGATGAAAAAGGAAATCGTGGACGTCCCCGGCATCAGCAGGCACCTGAAGAAGGAGGGCATCCCGCTGTCGGCGGTGGTTCGCGCCGGAAATTTCGTGTTCGTCTCGGGCCAGCCCCCGGTGGATCGCCGGACCGGAAAAATACCGCTCGTCAACATCGCGCAGCAGACGAAGATGGTGCTGGACAACATCAAGGTCTGCCTGGAGGCGGCCGGATCGTCCCTGGACAAGGTGGTGAAATGCACCGTCTACATCACCAACGCCGCGTACTTCGACGAAGTGAACGATGTGTACCGGAGGTACTTCAAACGCAACCCACCGGCGCGCGTGTTCTGCACCGTGGGGTCGTGGCCGAAGAAGTTCGACGTGGAGATCGAATGCATCGCCATCGTCTGACGGCCGCACCGGCTCAATACCGGTAGAACATCTCCTGGATTGCCTGGCGCTCACGGGTGGTGCCGAGCGCCAGCATCAGCAGGATGCGCGCCTTCTGCGGCATCAGGTCGTCCGACACGATGAAGCCGGCGGCCGCTTTTTCGGGCGTCATGACGACGCGCCCGGCGGTGGAGCGGGTGGCGAGCACCACGGGGATACCCGCCTGCGCGGCGCGCTTGCCGGCCTCGAGGAAGGCGCCGGGAAAAGTGCCGCCGCCGAAGCCGGTCAGCACGAGGCCGTCGGTGCTACCGCGCTCGCGCAGCGCATCGATCAGCACGCCGTCGGCGCCGGCATAGGCGTACACCATGTCGACGCGGGGCAGCGTGTGCTTGCCGCGCACGTCGAAGGGCGTGGCGCTGGTGTGGAGACGGGTGACGTTACGGTAGAACAGCACCTGCCCGTCGGCGTCGACGTATCCCAGGCAGCCGAAGTCGCGGCTGCCGAACGTATTCACCCGGAAGGCATTGGTCTTGGTGACGTCCCGCGCGCTCTGGATCTCGCTGTTCAGGACGGTGAGCACGCCGCGGCCGGCGGCGTCGGGACAGGCGGCCAGGCGAATCGCATCCAGCAGGTTCAGGTCCGCGTCGGTGCCGAGCGCGCTGGGCGGCCGCATCGCGCCCGTCAGCACGACCGGGCGGTCGGACTTGACCGTGAGGTGCAGGAAATAGCCGGTCTCTTCGAGCGTGGCCGTGCCGTGGGTGATCACCACGCCTTGCGGCGGCTGCGCGCCGCCCAGGAGCGCGTCGATGCGCTCGGCAAGCTGCAGCCACTCCGCCGGTCCGATCGACGAGCTGCCCACCCGGAGCAGGTTCTCGGCCTTCACCTCGGCGACCTGGCTCGCTTCCGGAATGCGCGCGAGCATCTCCTCGACGCTCAGGCGCTGGCCCAGCTCCGGATACAGGGTGTAGTCGAGGCGGTGCGGGCCGAGGCCCGAGATGCTCCCGCCGGTTGCGATGACATGCACGACAGGGCGCGAGGCAGCCATAGTGTTTCCTCGTCTGACCGGTCAAGGCCCCGGAGGGAAGGCGCGCCTTTCGTTCAGGGGAGCAGGAGGACCTTGCCGAAGATCTCCCTGGACTCTACGACACGGTGCGCTTCGGCGGCTTCGGCGAGGGGAAAGGCTCCGGTGGATGACCGGCTTCAGCTTGCCCTCGGCGACCAGGCCCATGACGGTCCTGAGCTCCATCACCGAGGCGTTCTTCGATCCGGCGAGTCGCAGCTCGCGGCGGAAGAACGGGATGATGTCGAAGGGCACGACCTCGCCGGCGTGCGCGCCCACGGTGACGATCACGCCGTTCCGCTTCAGGCATTGCAGGCTCCGAATGAACACCTCGCCCCCGACGTGCTCCATGACCACGTCCACCCCGCGGCCGCCGGTGAGGTCGAGCACCCGCTCGGCGAAGTTCTCCCTGCTGTAGTTGATGAGGTGGTGCGCGCCCAGCGCCTTGGCGCGCTCGAGCTTCTGGTCGCTGCTGGCGGTGGCAAATATCGTGGCCCCCGCCAGCCTCGCCACCTGGACCGCAGCGCTGCCGATGCCGGAGCCCGCCGCCTGGATGAGGACGCTCTGGCCTGCTTGCAGTCCGCCCCGGTTGATGAGCACGTGCCAGGCGGTACCGAAAGCGATCTGGCTCGCGGCGGCGTCCTCGAAGCCGACGTGCGACGGCAGCGGATTCAGGTTGGCGATCGGCACCTTCACGTACTCGGCGTAGCCGCCGGGCAAGTCGAGCCCGAAAAAGCCTTCCCGTACGCACAGGTTGTCGCGACCGCTCAGGCAGAACTCGCACGTCCCGCACGGCACGCGGCAGGTCACCCAGACACGGTCCCCTTCTTTCAGCGGGCCCGCCTTGTCGCCGAGGGCTGCGACCTCGCCCGCGAACTCCCGTCCCAGGATGTGCGGAAAGGTGATCGGAATGCGCGAGGTGCCGGCCCGGTGATCCAGGTCCACGTGGTTGATGCCCACCGCACGCACTCGCACCACCGCTTCGCCGGCCCCCGGCGTGGGCTTGCCGGTTTCCTCGCACACCAGGACTTCGGGACCGCCGAACCGGTGGAACCAGGACACCTTCATCGTCATGCTCCGCTGTCGTTGTTCGCGTTGCGTCGCGCCCGGATGTCGTCCGGGATGCGGCGCTTGAGGTACTGCCCGTCCTTCAGGTCGCCGTGGAATCGTCCGTCGGCGACCATGACCTTGCCGCGCAGCACGGTCAGCACCGGCCAGGCGCCGACTTCCTTGCCCTCCCAGGGGGTGTAGTCGCTCTCGTGCAGGTCCTCGGCGCGCACCGTGCGGTGCTGGCTCGTGTCGAGCACGGTGATATCGGCGTCGCTGCCGACCGCGATCGCCCCCTTGCGCGGATACAGGCCGAGTATGCGCGCGGCGTTGGTCGACACGACGTCGACGAACTTCTCCAGCGAATAGCCGCGCTTCTCGACGGTCTCGGTGTACATCACGGCCACGCGCGGCTCGACCCCGGAGTTGCCGCCGGTGGTGTCGTCGACGCGGTTGCCCTGGACCTTGACCGCGAGCTTGCAGCACACCTCGTCGGTTGCGACGCTATGCAGGTCGCCGTGCGCCAGTCCGTCCCACAGCGCTTGCTGGTCGCGCCTGGACTTGAGCGAGGGGTAGGTGTGGTAGATCTGGCCGTTCGGCCGGCGATAGTCGTCGCTCGTGTACAGCAGATACTGGTGCAGCGTCTCGCCGTAGATCGGGAAGCCGCGCGCGCGGCTCTCGGCGATCGCCTGCACGCCGGCCGCGGCGCTGACGTGCATCATGTAGAGCGCCATGCCCTCGACGTTCTCGGCGAGCCGGATGATGCGGCGGAACGACAGGTCCTCCGAGAGCGTGTTGTGCACCTCCGCCATGTGCTCGAAGCCGGTCCGGTTCTCCGCGAACAGCTTCTCGTACATGTGCACTCACGATGTCGTCGTCCTCGGCGTGGATGACGCCGAGCCCGCCGGCGCGCGCCGCCACCTTGAAGATCTCCCACAGGTCGCCGAACCGGACCATGCGGCCGCGGCGGCTCGGCGTGATGTCGGTGGTGAAGAGCTTGATCGTCGGGTAGCCGGCCTGCACCGCCTCCGCGAGCTCGGCGATCGTCGACGGCGGCACGCGGCCGCGCAGCATGATGTGGTAGGCGTAGTCGCAGTAGCAGCGGCCGGCCCAGTCCCGGTCGCGCGCCTCGATGGCGTCGCGCAGGCCCTGGCTCGACGACTCGTCGCCCTCGCGGTCGGGCTTGCAGGCGGCGAAGTCGATGAGGGTCGTCGTGCCGCCCCAGAGCGCCGCCCGGCTGACCTGCTCCGGCGGGCCGCTGAGCCCGGACGGCTCCCCCGGCCTGAAGGCGGGCATGTACCAGGCGCAGTGCACGTGCGGGTCGATGCCGCCCGGCATGACGATGCCGCCGCCGACGTCGATTACGCGCGCCGCCTGAGCGTCGGCGAAAGTGCCGCGCGCGCCCAGCGCCGCGATGACGCCATCCCTCACGGCGATTTCCCAGGGACCGACACCGTGCGGTGTGACCACCCGGTCGCCGCGGATCAACAGATCGAACATCGCGCCTCCTATTCTTGCCCTGCGGTCGATACACCCGCTGCCGTGGTTGCGCTCGCCTGCAGCGCCGCCACCTCGAGGTCGAGGGCGTCGAGGAGGGCTTCCAGCCAGAGCGGATCCAGGCCGAGCGCGATGACGACGATGCGCGTGGTGCGGTCCTCGTCCGGCCACGCATCGAGCCACACCGGCGGATGGAACACGTGCTGCACGCCATGGATCAGCGCCGGGCGGCCCGGGCTCTCGAGCACGTCGACGAGACCCTTGAGGCGCAGCAGCCGGGCGCCGCAGTGCTCCGCCAGGACCTGCAGGAACAGCGTCAGCGTCACCGCGCGCAGCGGCGTGCTGCGGCGCAGGCAGAAGGACGTGACGGCACCATCGTGGCGGCCGGCCGCGTGGTCGTGGCCGTGGTCCGCCGCATCATGGGGCACGGCTTCGGCGGCGAGCCAGCCCCGCACGTCCGGGCCGCGCGCCTGCGCATCGTACATTCCGCCGCCGAACAGCCGGCTCGCGTCGATGGCCCCGTGCACCGCGGTCAGCTTGGGCGCCGCGGGATTGAGCGCGTGCAGGCGCTCGGCAAGGCCGTTCGCGGCAGGGTCGCCGAGATCGGTCTTGGTCACGACGATGCGGTCGGCGATCGCCGCCTGCTTGACCGATTCGGGGTGGGCGTCGAGCGTGGCGGCGCCGGCGGCCGCATCGACCGTGGCGATCACCGACTCGAGGCAAAGCGAGTCGGCGATCGCAGGGTCGGTCATCAGGGCGTGCAGGATCGGCGCCGGGTCGGCCAGCCCGGTCGTCTCGATCACGATGCGGTCGAACGGCGCGATCGCGCCGGCGGCGCGCCGCGCGAGGAGGCTCCCGGCGGTGCGCACCAGATCGCCGCGCACGGCGCAGCACACGCAGCCGCCGTCGAGCAGGACGATCTCCTCGTCGCTCGCCTCGACCAGCAGATGGTCGAGCCCGACCTCGCCGAACTCGTTGACGATCACGGCGGTGCGCGCGAGCGCCGGGTCGCGCAGCAGGCTCGCGAGCAGCGTCGTCTTGCCGCTGCCGAGGAAGCCGGTGATCACCGAGACCGGGACTGCCGCCATCGTCAGCGCGCGCCCGCGCCGCGTCCGCGCAGCGTGCTGCGCGCCGATCACCAGGCGGCCCGCCGGTGCGTCCGGCGCGAGCTCTTCGCGCAGCCGCCGCAGCAGGCCCGGCAGCCCGGCGTGGCGGCCGAGCGCGACCTCCTCGCCGGAAGCCGGATCGCGCAGCGTCACGGCCCAGCCGGCCGAGGCATCGTGGCGCACGCGTATCTCCGGGCCGGTCCGGGGAGCGATGACGAATCCGTTCGCATCCTCCGGGTCCGGGCCGATCGTGCCCGCAACGCCCCAGATGCCCAGCGCGCCCGAAAAAACGCGCGAGATCCGCGCGTGCCATCCCGCGTCGTACAGCATGAGGGAATGATAGGCCGGCCGTGGGCGACGATGCGCCTCGGCCCGGTTTCCGAATCTCTTGCTTGACATTTGTTATCGCGACCGGAAGTATGGCAGCGGAAGATATTTGTGGTGTCGATACAGCTATGGCGTGCGTCGATACCGTAGTCGACTGCAACGAAATCCGAGGGGGAGAGGCATGAAACGTTCAGCCGCGTTCTCGCTATCCGTGTTCGCCGGCGCCCTGAGCCTGGCCGTCGCGGGCACCGCCTTCGCGCAGGCGAAGTTCCAGCTGCGGTGGGGCCACTATCTGGCCGATGGACCGTTCGTCCAGCTCGAGAAGGATTACGCCGCCAAGATCGAGAAGCGGACCAACGGCCAGGTGAAGATCACCATCACGTTCGCCGGCGGGCTCGGCAAGGGCGAGGAGCTGCTGATGCTCACCGCGCGGGGCGCGATCGACATGACCTCCACCGCGCCGGGCTACAACCCGGATCAGCTCCGCTACTGGCGGGCGTTCCAGACGCCGCTCGTGTTCCAGACGACCCAGCAGGCGATGATGGTCCTCGGCAAGGTGTACGAGGAGTTCCCGATCTATCGCGACGAGATGGACAAGGTCGGCGTGGTCTGGCTCTTCCAGCAGCCGCTCGGCGAGTATTACCTCAGCGGCCCGTCCCCGGATTGCACCAGCGTGGCCGCGCTGCGCGGCAAGAAGATCCGCAGCTTCGGCGCCGACATTCCGAAAGCGTTCAGCGCCATCGGCGCGGTGCCGGTGACCGTCGCGCCCACGGCGATCTACGAGGCCCTGCAGCACGGCACCCTCGACTTCTCGTTCATCAACCCCGGCAACATCCAGCAGTACAAGCTGGTCGAAGTCGGCAAGCACCACTGCGGCCCGGTGATGGCGATCACCGGCCACAACGTCACCATCGGCAAGCGCACCTGGGCACGGCTGCCGCCGGACATCCAGAAGATATTCATCGAGGAAGGGCAGCAGACGATGAAGGACTATCTCGCCTGGGTCGGCGACTTCGAAGCCAAGGCGGTGGCGAACATCAAGGCGCAGGGCGGTACGTTCGTGCCGTTCCCGGCGGACGAGCTGAAGAAGTGGAAGGCCGCCGCGCCCGATTTCCTCGCGGAGTGGGAGAAGGCCACCGCGGCGGCCACCGGGGACGCCGAGACGCCGAAGAAAGTGGCGGCGCGCTGGAGACAACTGCTCGCGCAATGACGGCGCAACCCGCGCCCGGTTCTGGGGGGCGCGGATCGTTGTTTGATTCCAGGCCGGAAGGGGGCGCATGCGGTGGCTTAGCGACAAGGTGCAGCGCCTCGCGGTCGGCATGGTGCTGCTCGGCTCCGTGGGGATGATGGTCTCGATGCTCATCTGCGTCGCCGACGTGGTGGGGACCAATTTCCTCGAGCTGGCCCGTGCCCGGCACGCTCGAGATCACGGAGAGCACCATGGTGCTGATCGTCTTCGGCGCGCTCGCCTACACCCAGGAGAAGCGCGGCCACATCCGCGTCGAGCTCCTGCACGGCTACATGAGCCCGCGGACAAAGTCGTTCATGGACGCGGTGACGCACGCTCTCGCGTTCGTATTCTTCGTGCTCCTCGGCTGGCAGAGCATCGGGGAGCTCACCTACAGCTGGGAGATCCGCGAGTCGACCATGGGCACCATCCGCTTTCCCCTCTATCCCGCACGCCTCCTCCTGACCGCCGGCACGGCGCTGCTGATCGCACAGCTCGCGCTCGATGTCATTACGGACGTGGGGCGCATGTGGCGCGGGGAAGCGCCTCCGCCGATGCACGGGCCCGCCGACACCGCGAAAGTCAGCTAGAGGCGAGACGCATGCCCCTGCTCACCCCGGAGGTGGCGGGCTACATCGTGGTCGGGCTGCTGGTCGTCTGGCTCGCCCTCGGGGTGCACATCGGCGTCGCCCTCGGCCTTGCCGGATTCCTCGGCATCTATCTCACCGTGGGGCCGGACGCGGCCGCCGCGCAGCTCGCCGCGATCCCCTTCAGCACCACCAACTCCTTCACCCTGGCGGTGATCCCGCTGTTCATCCTGATGGGCTCCTTCGCCACCGTGGCCGGCATCGTCACCGAACTGTTCCGCACTGCGTACCTCTGGCTCGGCGCCCTGCGCGGCGGGCTTGCCATGGCCACCGTCATGTCCTCGGCCGCCTTCGGCGCGGCATCCGGCTCGACCATCGTCAACGCCGCCGTGTTCACCCGCATGGCGATGCCGGAGATGACGCGCTTCGGCTACGACGTGCGGCTGAGCGCGGGCTGCATCGCCGCGGCGGGAACGCTCGCCGCCCTGATCCCGCCCAGCATCCTGATGGTCATCTACGGGGTCATCACCGAGCAGTCCATCGGCAAGCTGCTCATCGCCGGCATCGTGCCGGGCATCGTCACGGCGTTCATCTACTGCGGCGGGATCTACGTCCTCGCCCGCTTGCGGCCGGACCTCGCGCCGCTCGCCAAGATCAGCGTCAACTGGGGAGAGCGGTGGCGCTCGCTGTACGGCGTTTCCGGGGTCATGGTCCTCTTCTTCATCGTGGTGGGCGGAATCTACGGGGGCTACTTCCCCGCCACCTACGCGGGCGCGGTGGGGGCCTTCGGCGCCTTCGTCATCGCCTTCGCCAAGCGCCGACTCACTTCCGCCTCCCTCACCGAGGTCCTCAAGGAGGCGGCGGTCACCACCTCGGTGATCTTCATCATCGTGGTCGGCGGGATGCTGTTCGCGCGCTTCCTCACCTACTCCGGGCTGGTGACGATGATCTCGACGGCGCTGCTCAGCCTCGGCACCGGCAAGTACACCTACCTGCTGGGGTACGTGGTTCTCTTCACCATTCTCGGCTGCTTCATCGAGCCGATCGCGATCATGGTGATGACCCTGCCGATCATGTATCCGGTGATGCACGCGCAGGGCTTCGACCCCATATGGCTGGGCGTGGTCTCCGTCAAGCTCGCCGAGATCGGGGTGCTCACGCCCCCGGTCGGGCTGAACGTCTTCGTGGTGAAGAGCTCCTCCCCGGTTCCGGTCACGCTCGGCCAGGCCTTCACCGGGGTGATGCCCTTCATCGCCCTCGATTTCCTCTCCCTCGGGCTCTACGTCGTCTTCCCGCAGATGATCCTGTGGCTGCCGAACCTGATGAGCTCGGTTAACAAGGAGAGCGTGAATGCCGGTGCTGAAGGCCGAAGGCAAGACATTCCCGACCCGCACGCAGGTCCTGATCATCGGCGCCGGCGCGTGCGGCACGATCGCGGCGCTCGCCGCCAACGAGCGCGGCGCGGAAGTGCTGATTCTCGAGCGCGATGCGAAGCCGACCGGCAGCACCTCGCTCTCCGGCGGACAGATCCCGGCGGCGGGCACCAAGCTGCAGCGCGCCGCGGGGCTGCTCGACGACACGCCCGAGATCCTCGCCAACGACATCCTCAGCAAGGCGCACGGCGAGTGCGATCACGAGATCGCCTGGCACGTCGCGCGGGAGTCGGCGAAGACGGTCGACTGGCTGGTCGACCGCTACAAGCTGCCGCTGTCGTGCATCCTCGATTTCCAGTATCCCGGCCACAGCCGCATGCACATGCATGCGTCGCCGTCGCGTTTCGGCGCGGAGCTGCTGGCGGCCCTGCTCGCCGCCGTGGAAGCCGAGGGCATCCCGCTCGCCACCTCCGCGCGCGCCACCGATCTGTACGCGGACCCCGACGGCCGCATCCGCGGCGCGCGCGTGACGCGGCCCGACGGCAAGACCGAGGACATCGGCTGCGACGCGCTGATCCTCGCCTGCTGCGGCTACGGCGGCGACAAGGCGATGATCGCCAAGTACATCCCGGAGATGGTCGATGCGCACTACCACGGCCATCCCGGCAACACCGGCGACGCGGTGAAGTGGGGCGAGGCGCTCGGCGCGTCGATCAAGGACATGGGCGCGTTCCAGGGGCACGGCGCGGTCGCCACGCCGTACAACACGCACATCGGCTGGCCCGCGGTCACCGAGGGCGGCTACCAGGTCAACAAGCACGGCAAGCGCTTCTCGAACGAGAACGAAGGCTATTCGGAGCAGGCGCTCAAGGTCGCGCGCCAGCCCGACCACGTCGCCTGGCTGATCTTCGACGAGCGCGGCCACAAGGTCGCGATGCAGATGCACAGCCACGTCGAGGCCGAGAAGGCCGGCGCGCTCAAGGTCTGCAACACGCCGGAGGAGATCGCCCGGGTGATCGGCTGCGACGCGGCGACGCTCGCGCAGACCATGAAGGAGGTCGAGGACGTCGCGACGGGGAAGAAGAAGGATCCTTTCGGCCGCGACTTCACCACGAAGCCGCCGCTCGAGCCGCCGTACCGCGTGGTGAAGGTGATGGGCGCGCTGTTCCACACGCAGGGCGGGCTGGAAGTGAACAAGGAGATGCGCGTGCTGAGGAAGGACGGCACGCCGTTCCCCAACCTGTTTGCCGGCGGCGGCGCCGCGCGCGGTCTGTCCGGCCCGGCCGACTGGGGCTACCTGTCGGGCTCCGGCCTGATGACGGCGACCAACATGGGACGGCTGGCCGGCGAAGCGGCCGCGGCGTTGGTCAAGAATTAGCTAGTTGACCTGCCGCAGCGCGCGGGACAAGGCGCCGAGATCCGGCGCGCTGCCAGTTCCTCGACCGCGCGCTCGACCGACGCGATCGCCTCCGGCCGCAGGCGAGCGCGCGGCATTGGCGCGGAACTTGGCGAGGAGCGCCTCGCTGCCCGGCGGGCGCGTGTGATTGCCGTACACGTCGTCGATGCGCACCCGCTCGGCCGGCGCGCTCTTCCTTTCGCACACGATTTCGGCTTCGAAGCGCTCGGGAAAGCGCGCTCCGGGCAACGGCTCCCAGCTCGATGCGCCGCGCGAGCTCGCGCACCGCGTCGCTCGCCGGCGATTCGAAGGTGGCGAGATCGACCTTGCCCTCCACCAGCCGGGCGGCGACGACGATCGGCAGGCTCCAGCGCGCGGCGTGCGCGGTTTCGGGCGCCTGCTTGCGCTCCCACGGGTCGCAGATGACGGGCACCTCGCCGGCGGGCACGCGGCACAGAATGCGGGCCACGTCGCCGGGGCGCACGCCGCGCGCGGCGAGCTCGCCGGCGGCTTCGACGAACGGATGCAGGTAGTGACAGCACGGATAGAACTTGTACGCGGCATCCGGCAGATGCCACTTGCGGCCGATGTCCCCGATGAGGGCCCGGAAGCGCTCCGGCGCCTCTTCATCGCCGGCAAACTGCCGGAACAGGCCGTGACGTCCCTCGAGCGAGGTCTCCGGGCCGGTCATCCCCGAGCGCGCGAGCAGCGCGGCGACCACGCCGCCGTGCGCCGCCCAGCCGGGATGCAGGGACTTGACCGACGAGCCGTTGGTCAGGAACTCCATCACGCCCGAGGCCTGGCTGAGCGAAATCCCGAGCGCGGCGACGCTCTGGTCTTCGCTCGAGCCGAGAAGCTCGGAGGCGAGGAGCGCCGACGCCAGCGCGCCGCCGACCGAGGTGCTCATGAAGCCGTGCGCATGAAAGCGGGCCGGCGCGGCGAGGCCGAAGCGGATGAGAACCTCCCAGCCCCTCGCGAAGGCGCCGAGCAGCGCCGCACCGCTGGCGCCCCGCGCTTCGCCGACGGCGAGCGCCGCGGCCGCGATGACCGAGCTGCCGTGCTGGATCGAGGCGGTGTGGGTGTCGTCGTACTCCAGGCTGTGGATCAGGCCGCCGTTGACGAGCGCGGCGTCGGCGGCGGCGGCGCCTGCGGCCTGCCCGAACACAGTGGCAGGCCCGCCGCGCGCGACGTCCTTCGCAAGATCGCGATAGGCCGCGCCGACCGGCGATCCGGCGGCAGCGAGGCCGACGCCGAGGCGTCGAGCAGGTGCAGCCGTGCGGCGAGCGCCACGTCCTCCGGCAAGGGCGCCTGCGCTGCCG
This sequence comes from uncultured beta proteobacterium, assembly GCA_963789885.1. Taxonomy (GTDB): domain Bacteria; phylum Pseudomonadota; class Gammaproteobacteria; order Burkholderiales; family SG8-39; genus DATEDA01. Next base: position 164,668 of record CAWBNB010000006.1, read on the forward strand.
CCGCAGCGCGCGCGACCAGCTCGCGAGCGAGCGTCATGTCTTCACCAGATCGGCCACGACTTCGCGCCACGACCGGGCGAGCGAGCGCACGCATCGCCGCGGATGATGCGGGCCAGGAGCGTGCCGGCGCCGCGGGGAAGACGCCGGCCGCGTTCTCGGCGAGCTTCGAGAGCAGCGTCGGCTCGTCGAACGGCTGGTCGGCGCCGCCGCGCGCGCTCTCGCAGACGGCGGACATCTCGCCGCCGTCCTGGAAGCGCAGGGTCACGCGCGCCGGACGGTCCTTCGGCCACGGCTGCAGGTCCGCGGTAGGGCGCGAGGCGCACGCGCTCGCCGCAGCTTCGCGATGCCTTCGTCGTCGCAGGGTGTCGAACGTGAAGGCGCGCGCGCCGGCCGTGCCGAGACGCGCGGTCGCGGCGATCGCGTGCGGGATCGAGAACTTGGCGGCGAGCACGGTCTCCGGCTCGACGGTCGTCAGCGCCTGGCCGCCCGGGCCGGTCTCGACCACGATCTCGGCGATGTCGCTCGACCTTGCGCTGCTGCAGGCGGCCGAGCAGCTCCAGCGTCGCCTCGACGGCGGAATGCGCGTAGCCGCAGCAGGCGAAGATCTTGTGGTAGCCGTTGCTGACCGACCAGGCCGTGCCCAGGCCATCGACCAGCGCCTCCGGAACGGCGCCGGGTCCTGAAGCAGCCGACGAACACGTCGTAGGGCGTGACTGGCGCCGCCGCCGATGCCGGCTTCGGCCCAGTCCGCGGCGCGCAGGCCGATCCAGGCGCCGGCCGCGGTCCAGCCGTTGCGCACCAGCGAGCCCTCGACCGCGGTGTCGAACGGGCCGGCGAAGCGTCATGCTCGCCGCGCCGGTGACGGCGTCCAGCATCGTCTTCGCGTCGTGGCGGCGCACGAGCGAGGTCGCGGCCGCCGCGCCGATCGTGGCGAACGCGGCATGCGGATGCACGTTGAAGACCGGGAACGGAAAGGCGAGCGCGAAGCGCGTCGTGACTTCATAGGCGAGCGCGAGCGCGCGCAGCACCTCGTCCACGGTGCGCCCCTGCGCCTCCGCTTCGGCCAGCAGGGCCGGGATGGTGTAGGCGCCGCCATGGCAGGAGGCGTTGCGGAAGCCCTCGTCGAGCTCGCACCAGGTGATCGCCATGCCGTTCGCGCTGGCGGCGGAGTAGCGGTCGAGCCGCGGGCGCGCCCCTTGCGCGAACACCGTCGCCTCCGGCGTTCGCCCGACGCGGTGCGCGCGAGGCCTTCGCGCGCGCGCGCGACCTGCGGCTCGAGCGAGCCCGGCCACCATGGCGCCGATGTCGTCGGACAGGATCGTGGCCGCGCGCCGGCGCACCGGCTCCGGGCAAGGGCTTGGACGCGGCCGCGACCGCCCACTCGATCAGCTTGCGCGTGTTTGCCGCCGCTTGCGTGCGGGCCGGATTCTTCACTTTTCGCCATGATGGATTGCTCCTAGTTGAGCTTGCCGAGGATCGGCGCCTGCCCGATGCGGCGCCAGAGGTACTTGCCGTGACCGCCGGGACCGACGATCTTGCCGTCCTGCATCACCGTCACGCCGCGCACGATGGTGCGAACCGGCCAGCCTTTCAGGATCTGGTTCTCGTACAGGCTGTAGTCGGCGTACGAGCCGAGCTCCGCCGGCACGAACTTGCGCTCCTTGCCGAGATCGACCACGGTGAAGTCGGCGTCGTAGCCCGGCGCGATGTTGCCCTTGGCCGGCGCGAGGTCGAAGATCTTCGCGGGCGCGGCGGCGAGCAGCTGGCAGATCCGCTGCAGCGGCAGCTTCCGCTTGTGATGACCCTCGGAGAGCAGGACCGGCAGGATCGCCGCAATGCCGGGGAAGCCCTGCGCTGCGAGCCATAGCGGCTTGTCCTTGGTGACGCGCCGGCGCGCCGAGTGGTCGGACGCCACGAGGTCGATGGTGCCGTCGAACACCGCCTCCCAGAGCGCGTCCTGGTCGTCCTTGGCTGCGGAACGGCGGATTCGCCTTGCCGATGCCGCCCAGCTCGGAGTCCTCGGTATGCGTGAGGTAGTGCGGGCAGGTCTCGATCCAGACCTGGTCGTAGCGCTTGCGCCACCGGCGCACTTCGTCCAGGGCGAGGCGCGAGGAGATGTGCGGGAAATAGACCCGCGCACCGGTGCGCTCGGCGAAGTACATCGCACGGATCGCGGGCTCCGACTCGGTGACGGCGGGCTTGCAAGCGGCCCAGTCCTTCAGCGTGGTGCCGCCCGCCGCCTGCACCTTCTGGCGCGTGCGGTTGACGATCTCGATGTTCTCGGTGTGGCAGACGACGATCGGCTTGCCGACGCGCGCCGACTCGCCGAGGAGATCCCAGAAAAAGCCGTCGTCGGTGCCGTCGAGGCCCAGGTAGCGGCCTTCCTCGCCCTTGAAATTCATGAAGTACTTGAACGAGGTGACGCCGTAATCCCTGATATAGGCGCCCAGCTCCTTGATGTGCAGCTCGTTGGCGGTGCTGAAGTGAAAGCCGTAGTCGACGTGGCAGCGGGTGCGCGCGTATTCCTGCTCGCGCTTGTAGACGTCGGCGTAGGCCTCGTTGTTGAGGAAGTAGCCGAGGACGGTGGCGATGCCGCCCTGGGCTGCGTACACCGTCTCGTGCGTGTACTCGGTGATCTTCTCGCCGAAGCCGAAATGCACGTGCGCGTCGATGAGGCCCGGAAAGACGTGCAGGCCCGCGGCCGACTGCTCCGGCGTGCCGGCCGGCACCGGCGCGCCGGGCGAAAGCACCGCCGCGATCTTGCCGCCTTGCACCAGGACGTCCTGCAGCGCGGGCGCGCGATCCGGAAAGACGATGGTGCCGCCGCGTAACACGAAATCGCTCATCGTTGCTCCTGCCTCTCGCGTAGTTCCTTCATTGAATAGACGGCCTGCGTTCCGGCCGGGGTGTTGAGCGCGGCGAGCGTCGCCGCGAGGTCCTGCTCGCTCAGATCGCGCGCGATGCACACCAGGCGGTTGCCGTGATCCGCATCGGGCCACTCGCGCAGGCGCTGCGGCGGATGAAACACGCCCTGCACGCCCTGCACGAGCGCGATCTCGCCGCTGTCTTCCATGTGCAGCAGCCCCTTGACGCGGATCAGCCTCGCGCCGAACTCCGCCGCCGCCAGCCGCGACCACGCCGACCAGCCGGCCCAGGTGACCGGCGGAGCGGGGCGGAAGGTGTGCGCGCGGATGCCGGAGAAGTGCTCCCGCCTGCGGATCGGGCCGAGCGAGGAGATCGGGGCGCGGTGGCGCCTCGCGACCGGCAGCGTCGAGAAGAGGCTCGCGACCGAATCGCCGACCTCCGCCCCGGGATTCAGCTCGCGCACGAAATCGAGCGCCGGCGCGGGATCCGCGAGGTCGGTCTTGGTCGCGACGATGCGGTCGGCGAGGGCCGCCTGCTTGTCGAGCTCGGGATATTCCGTGCGCGAGGCGAGGAAGTGCTGCGCGTCGACGGCGCAGACGGTGGCCTCGAAGGCATAGGCTCCTGTCACGAGCGGGTGGCCGAGGAGCACGTTGACGAGCGGCGCCGGGTCGGCGGCCCCGCTGGTCTCGATGATCACGCGCTCGAAGGGCGGGATCTCGCCGCGCGCGCGCCGGCCGTTCAGGTCGGCGAGCGTCTCGTGCAGCGCGCCGGTGTTCGCGCAGCACAGGCACCCGGCATCGAGGAGCACGACGTTGTCGGTCGCCTGCGCGATGATCAGGTTGTCGAGACCGATCTCGCCCAGCTCGTTCACGACGACCGCCGTGTTGGCGAGCGCCGGGTCCTTGAGCGCCTTGTTGAGCAGCGTCGTCTTGCCACTCCCGAGAAAGCCGGTCAGCAGAAAAACCGGCGTCTTCGCGCCGCTCATACGCCGCTCCGCCGATTGGGGGGCGGCCGGTCGCCGAAGAGCTCCAGCATCGCGCCGCGCAGCCACCGGTTCGCCGCGTCGTTCTCCACGCGCGCGTGCCAGTAGAGGGAGACGTCGAAGCTCGGGATCGGGATTGGCAGCGGATGGACCTTGACCTTCACCAGCCGCGCCGAGGCCTCGGCGACCCGGCTCGGCAGGCTGACGATGAGGTCGGTGCCGGCGACGATCAGCGGCACGACCACGAAGTGCGGCACGCGCAGCGCCACGTTCTCCTCCACGCCGTGCTCGGCGAGCATGCGCTCGAGCACCTGATGGCCCGACCCCATCGAGGAGATGAGGACGTGGCGCGCCGCCAGGAATTCCTTGAGCGTGAGGGGCGCGCGCCGGCCGAACGGATGGTCCGGCCGCGTCATGCACACGTAATGTTCCTCGAACAGGCGCGTGCGACGGACCTTGTCGCGCAGCTGCGGCACGTATCCCACGGCGAGGTCGATGTCGCCGGTCTCGAGCCGCACCGCCAGCTCGCCCGCGGGCAGCTGCGCCGTTTCCAGCCGGATGACCGGGCTGTGCTCGTGGAGATGGCGCATCAGCTTCGGCAGCAGGACCGTCTCCCCGACGTCCGTCATGTAGACACGGAGGCTCCGCGTGGTGCGGCGCGGATCGAAGGCTTCGCGCGACCCGAGGGCACCGCGCACCATCGACAGCGCGTCGGTGACCGCCGGTGCGAGCTCGAGGGCGCGGGGCGTCGGGAGCATGCCGGCGCGCGTGTTGACGAACAATGGATCGCCGACCTGGCGGCGCAGGCGGCCGAGCGCGCTGCTCATCGCCGACTGCGTCAACCCCATCTGCGCCGCGGCGCGCGTCACGCTGCCGTGACGGAACAGCGCCTCGAACACCGGCAGCAGATTGAGGTCGGGGAAGGCGTCCACAGCTATTCACACTATAGATGCATGAATTCATCCACATCTATTTGACTGATATTATAGAACTGCCTAATCTCTCGCGAGACAATTTCTGGCCGCGATCGGAAAGGAGCCGCCGCATGAAACCCTGGCAGGGCATCGTCAGCGAGGAGGACGAGAAGGCGACCTACGCGGCCGGCTTCGGGCGCCCGGGCGGCGTCGGCAAGCGGCCGGCGCTGCTCGTCATCGACGTGCAGTACCGGACCATCGGCACGAAGCCGATGCCGTTCTGGGACGCCATCAAGGAGTTTCCGACGTCCTGCGGCGAGGTCGGCTGGAACGCAATGCGCAACATCGCGACGCTGCTCGCGGAGTTCCGCCGCAACGACTGGCCGGTGCTCTACCCGTACGTCGCGCCGAAGAACAAGGCCACCGACGGCGGGCGCCTCGCGCAGAAGGTGCCCGCCATCATGGACATCCCGGAGCAGGGTTACCAGTTCCCCGCCGAGATCGCGCCGCGGGAAGGCGACGTGCTGCTGCCGAAGAAGCACCCCAGCGCGTTCTTCGCCACGCCGCTCGTGAGCCACCTGATCGACCTCGGCGCGGACACGCTGGTCGTCACCGGCTGCACGACCAGCGGCTGCGTGCGCGGCAGCGTCGTCGACGGCTTCGCGTACAACTTCCGCGTGCTCGTGCCGTACGACTGCGTCTACGACCGCAGCGCGACCTCGCACGCGGTGAATCTCTTCGACATGGCGGCGAAGTACGCCGACGTCGGCAGCACCGCCGAGATCCTCGAGAAGCTGCGCCCGCTCGCCAAGGCGCCGGCGATGCGCAAGGCCGGCTGAGGAGCGTGCAGCGGTGAGCGAGGCGGTCCTGGTGCTCGACATGACCCGGGACTCGATTGCCCCCGAGGCGCGCGCGGTCGAGAAGCGGCGCGCCATCCTCCCGCGGGTTGTCGCCTACCTCGCCTGGGCGCGCGGCAAGGGCATGCCGGTGGTGTTCGTCTGCAGCGCGCGGCGGCGGACCGACCGGTGGTTCCTCAAGCACTGGGAGCTCGCCAACGAGATCTGGAAGCCGGGGCAGGAGCCGATCCCGGAGCTCTGCCAGCCCGGGCAGGACACCGTGGTCCACAAGCGTCGCTACAGCGCCTTCTTCCACTCGGACCTCGAGCTCACGCTGCGCGAGCTCGGCGTGGACGCCCTGCAGCTCATCGGCTGGTCGACCTCGCTCGCCGTCGCGACGACCGCGGTCGACGCCTGGCAGCTCGGCTGTTCCGACCACGGTGGTGAGCGATCTCACCGTGTCGCACGCGTGGGGCGGCCACTCCGTCGAGGAGACCCAGAAATGGTCCCTCGACTTCATCGCGGCGATGGCCAAGTCCCGCATCGCGACGTCCGACGAACTGATGCGATGACCATCGCCGGCGGCGCGACGCGGCGCGAGCTTCGCGTCGGCGACGCGGTGTTCGATTACTACAGCCTCGCCGCGGCCGAGGCCCTCGGCCTCGCCGGCGTGTCGCGGCTGCCGTGCTCGCTCAAGGTGGTGCTGGAGAACGTGCTGCGACAGCACGCCGAGGGCCGCACCGACGGCACCGACATCGCCGCGGTCGCGGGATGGCTCGCGAGCCGCCGCGCCGAACGCGAGATCGCCTTCCGCTTCACGCGCGTGCTGATGCCCGATTCCTCGGGCGTGCCGCTGCTCGGCGACCTGGCGGCGATGCGCGACGCGATGATCCGGCTCGGCGGCGATCCGCGGCGGCTCAACCCGTCGGTGCCCGTCGACCTCGTCGTCGATCACTCGGTGATGGTGGACGCCTACGCCGCGCCCGATGCGGCGAGTCGCAACCAGGCGCTCGAGTTCGAGCGCAATGCCGAGCGCTACGGCTTTCTGCGCTGGGGCGAGCGGGCCTTCGACAACCTGCGCATCGTGCCGCCGGGCAACGGCATCTGCCACCAGGTCAATCTCGAGCGCCTGGCACGGGTGGTGTGGACGAGCGACCGCGCGACCGACGCCGCCGGCGGCACGCGACCGATCGCCTACCCGGATTCGGTGCTCGGCATGGACAGCCACACGGCCATGATCAACAGCCTCGGCATTCTCGGCTGGGGCGTCGGCGGCCTCGAAGGCGGCGCCGGGGCGCTGGGCGAGTCGGTCGCCATGCTGGTGCCGGAGGTCATCGGCTGCCGGCTCACCGGCAGGCCGCGGCCCGGCGTCACCGCCACCGACGTCGTCCTGACCGTGACGCAGGCGCTGCGGCGCCACAAGGTGGTGGACAAGTTCGTCGAGTACTTCGGGCCCGGCGTGGCGGAGCTCGCGCTGCCCGACCGCGCCACGATCGCCAACATGACCCCGGAGAACGGCGCCACCATGGGCTTCTTCCCGGTGGATGCCGAAACGCTGCGTTATCTGCGGTCGACGGGCCGCGACGAAGCGCAGGTTGCGCTGGTCGAGGCCTACTGCAAGGCGCAGGGATTGTGGCGCGACGCGGAGACGCCGCCGGCCGAGTTCACGGCGGTGATCGAGATCGACCTGTCCGCCGTGGAGCCGAGCGTGTCCGGGCCCAGCCGGCCCCAGGACCGGCTGCCGCTGGCCGCGGCGCCCGCGGCGTTCAGGGATTTCCTGTCGGCTTCCACGAGGCGGAAAAAGGAATCCTCGGCCTCTTCGCTGAAGGACGGCGACGTCGTGATCGCCGCCATCACGAGCTGCACCAACACCTCCAATCCCTCGGTGATGATCGGCGCCGGCCTGCTTGCGCGGAACGCCGTCGCCCGAGGGCTGAAGGTGCGTCCGTGGGTGAAGACGTCGCTCTCGCCCGGGTCGCGCGTGGTTGCCGACTATCTCGCGCAGAGCGGCCTGCAGCGATCGCTCGACGCGCTCGGCTTCCAGCCGGTGGGCTTCGGCTGCATGACCTGCATGGGGAATTCCGGTCCGTTGCCCGCCCCGGTGGCCGAGGCGATCGAGGCGGACGGCACCACCGCCGTTGCCGTCCTGTCGGGCAACCGCAATTTCGAGGGCCGCATCCACCCGTCCGTGCGGGCGAACTTCCTCGCTTCGCCGCCGCTGGTGGTGGCCTACGCGCTGGCGGGCAGCGTGCTCGTCGACCTCGCGAGGCAACCGCTCGGCGAGGACGGCGAAGGGAGGCCGGTGTACCTGCACGACATCTGGCCCGACGGCGCCGAGATCCGCAGGATCATCGGCGAGGTGATCACGCCCGCGCTTTTCCGAGAGCGCTACGCCACGATGCTGGAGGGCACGCCCGAGTGGCGGGCCCTGCGCGGCGCCGCGGGCACCACATTCGCGTGGGATCCCGCCAGCACTTTCATCCGGCGGCCGCCGTTCTTCGACGACATGGCGGCCGCGCCGCCCGAGCTCGACGACGTCCGTGGCGCGCGCGTGCTGGCGATGTTCGGCGACATGTTCACCACCGATCACATCTCGCCGATCGGCGCCATCTCGAAGGGCACCCCCGCCGCCGACTATCTCGCGTCGCTCGGCATCGCGCCGCGCGATTTCGTCAACTACGCGGCGCGGCGCCTGAACCACGACGTGATGATCCGCGGCACCTTCGCCAACGTCCGGGTGCGGAACGAAATGACGCCGGAGGTCGAGGGCAGCAGCACGGCGCACTACCCGGACGGCGAGCGCATGCCGATCCATGTCGCGGCGGCGAAGTACCGGGACGAAGGCGTGCCGCTGGTGGTGATCGCCGGCACCGAGTACGGCGCCGGGTCCTCGCGCGACTGGGCGGCGAAAGGCACGCGCCTCCTGGGCGTGCGCGCGGTGATCGCCGAGAGCTTCGAGCGCATCCACCGCTCCAACCTCGTCGGCATGGGCGTGCTGCCGCTGCAGTTCCCGAACGGCGTCACACGCAGGACGCTCGGCCTGACGGGCACGGAGCTCGTCGACGTCGCCGGCATCCGCGACTACACCACCCCGCGGAGCGAGCTCGAATGTACGATTACCCGTGCCGACGGGAGGCGCGACAGGATCCGGCTGCTCTCGCGCCTGGACACGACGCGCGAGGTCGACTATTTCCGCAACGGCGGCCTGCTGCACCACGTGGTGCGCCACCGCCTGACCCCCGAGGTGCATTCATGAGCCCGAGAAAGAAGCTGCGCGAGCTGCTCGCCAAAGACACCTACACCATCGTGCCGGGAGCCCACGACACGCTGACCGCGCGGCTCGTGCAGGTCGCGGGCTTCGACGCCGTCTATCTCACCGGCGGCGGCTACTCGCGCGCGAGCGGCTACCCCGACGTGGGGCTGCTCACGATGACCGAGATCACGCAGTACATCTCGCGCACCGTGGAAGCCGTGGACATCCCGGTGATCGCCGACATGGACGCCGGCTACGGCAACGCGCTCAACGTGATACGCAGCGTGCGCGAGTACGAGAAGACCGGGGTCGCCGCCTTCCATCTCGAAGACCAGGTCTCGCCCAAGAAATGCGGCCACTACGAGGGCAAGCAGTTGGTGAGCAAGGCGGAGATGATCGGCAAGATCAAGGCGGCGGTGGACACGCGGCGCGATGCGGACATGGTCGATCATCGCGCGCTCGGACGCGCGCGCCGTCGAAGGCCTGCAGGCGTCGATCGACCGCGTGAACGCGTACCTCGATGCCGGCGCCGACGTCGGGTTCGTCGAAGCGCCGCAGTCGGCCGAAGAGCTCGCCGCCGCTGCGCGGCAGCTCAAGAAGCCGGCGCTCTGCAACATCTTCGAAGGCGGCAAGACGCCGGTGCTGCCGGCGCGGGAGCTGGCGGCGATGGGCTACCGGATCGGCATCTATCCCTCGCAGACCCATCGCGCGGCGATCGCCGCCGCGAAGCGGGTGCTCGCCGTGCTCAAGCGCGACGGCGACACCACAGCCATCGAAAGCGAGCTCGCCACGTTCAACGACCGCGAGGAAGCGGTGAACGCGAAGCGCTGGCGCGACCTCGAGACGAAGTATCTCAAGGACGTCTGAGTCGATCCGCGCATGCAGCTCACTTTGTGCGAGAACATGCGCGCGGTGCCGTACGTGCCGTTCTATCTCGCGCTGGCGGGCGATTACTGGCGCAGCGAAGGGCTCGACGTCCGCCACGTCGTCTCGCCGAGCCCGTCGCGGACCGCGACCGGGCTGCTCGACGGGAGCGTCGACGTCTCCTGGGGCGGGCCGATGCGGGTCATGATGCATCACGACGCCGACCCGGACTGCCCGCTGGTGTGCTTCGCGCAGGTCGTCGCGCGCGATCCCTTCCTGCTCGTCGGCCGCAACCGCAAGCCCGCGTTCCGCTGGCGCGACCTCGTCGGGCTGCGCGTGGCGCCCGCGGGGGACGTGCCCACGCCGTGGATGACGTTCCAGGACGACCTGCAGCGCGCGGGACTCGATCCTGCAGCGATCACCGGACGGCGCCGGTTGCGCTCGATGGCGGACAACGTGCGGGCTTTCCTGCGCGGCACGGTGGACGTCATCCAGGTCTTCGAGCCGCACGCGGATCGCCTCGTCAGCGAAGGTCGCGGGCACGTCTGGCACCGGTTCAGCGAGCGGGGCGACGTCGTCTACACGACGTTCTATGCGACGCGCCGGTTTACGCGCGCGCGGCGCGAGGCCTGCCGCCGCCTGGTGCGCGGCATGGCGCGCGCGCAAACGGCGCTCTTCGCCGCGACGCCGCGCGCGATCGCCGATGCCGTCGCGTCATTCCTGCCGGAGCTCTCGCGCGACGCCCTGACGCGGATCGTCGCCGCGTACCGCGCGAGCGGCCTCTGGGCGCGGACGCCCGATCTGCCGCCCGCGCCCTATTTGCGGCTCAAGGCCGCCCTCGTCTCCGGGGGGCTGATTCGCAGCGATCCGCCCTACGATAGGGTCGTCGACGCGGCGCTTTCGCGCGTCGACTGAAACGGGAGTGCCGGATCAATGAGCGTAACGAGCGTCGTTCCGACCATCGACATCGGCCCGTTTCTCGGCGGTGATGCCGCCGCCAGGCGCGCGATTGCCGGGCAGGTCGCAGCAGACCTGCGAGCGCACCGGGTTCCTGATCATCTCCGGCCACGGCTTCCCGCTCGACCTGCTCGAGCGCGCGCAGCGGCTGCTCTTCGCGTTCTTCGAGCTGCCGGAGGACACCAAGAACCGCTGGCATCCGACCGGCCCTTCCAAGCAGCGCGGCTACCACGGCTTTGCGACGCGCGGCCTCGCCGGCACTCTGGGCCAGCAGACGCCGCCGGACCTGCGGGAGACGGTGTTTCTCGGGCCGGTCGACGACCACCGCGGCTACTACGCGGGAATGCCCGAGGCGGCGACGAGCTACGCGCCCAACCTCATCCCCACCGAGCCGGCCGGGCTCGAGCCCACGCTGGTCGCGCTCTACCGCGCATACGAGCGCCTCGCCGGCGACATGATGCGGGTCTTCGCGGCGGCGCTCCGGCTGCCCGAGACGTTCTTCGACGGCGTTCTAGCGCGCCACTTCAGCATCATGTCCTGCCACCACTACCCGGTGCTCGACCAGCCGCCGCTGCCGGGGCAGCTCCGCACCGGTGCCCATACCGACTACGGCGCCATGACGATCCTCGCCGCGACCGACGCCGAGGGCGGGCTCGAGGTGCGGCTGCCCGACGGCGGCTGGGCGGGCGTGAAGCCGCGCGCGGGAGAATTCGTCGTCAACCTCGGCGACATGATGGCGCGCTGGACGAACGAGCGATGGGCTTCGACGCTGCATCGCGTGGTCAACCCGCCGCTCGGCATGGCGCAGAGCCGGCGGCTTTCGATCGGCATGTTCGTGCATCCCAACTACGACCAGCGCATCGAGTGCGTGCCGACCTGCCTCGCGCCGGGCGAGCAGCCGCGCCACCGGGCGATCACTGCGGGCGAGCACATCAAGCGCAAGATCGAACGCAGCCACGAAACCGTGTGACGGGGCTATGGCGACCGGTGGCCGGGCGAGAGCATCGGCTGTCCCACCCCCGGCCATCCGGCGGGTGCGCGGCACAGCCGCTCGGCCTCGTCGGGCGGCTTCGCCGCGTCCCAGTACGCGGCGATGTACCGGTTGCCGGTGACCTCGTCCGCCGCGTCGGAGCAGAGCCACAGGACCGGCGGAACCATCATCGCCGGCGCAATCAATGTGTCGCGATCAAAGCCCGACTCGGACGGCACCATGGGCGTGTCGACCGGGCCGCCGGGAAGCACGACGTTGACGGTGACGCCGGTGCCCTTGAATTCTTCCGCGTGTCCCGCCGACATGGCCTCGAGGGCGGCTTTGCACGGCCCGTAGGGATGAAACCCGCCGCGCAGCATGGTGGCGAAGCTCGTGGTGACGTTGATGATCCGGCCGTGGCGCTGGCCAAGCAGGTGCCCAATCGCGACGTGCGTCATGTTCCAGGCGCCGGAGAGGTTCGTCGCCACGAATCGCTGCCACATCTGCGGCCCGATCTCCCGGATCCCGATCGGCACCTTCTGGTGATCCGCGCGAATCGCCCCCAGGCCTATCGCGCCGTTGTTGATCAGGATGTGCAGGCCGCCGAGCACGGCGATCGCGTCGGCCACGGCGCTCCGGCACGCGGCGTGGTCCGCGATGTCGGTCGTGCGCACGCGCAGGCGATTCCTGGCTTCGGCGGGCAGGCCACCTCGCAGCGCCGCCAATCCCTCTGCGTTCACGTCGAGCGCAGCGACGCGCGCGCCCTCGGCGAGCAGCGCCTGCACGAGCAGGCGGCCGATTCCGCCGGCTGCGCCGGTCACGACGGCGACCCTGCCGTGCAGCGCGCGTCCCTGCATGGCTCAGCCGGCCAGCGCGATGCACTCGATCTCGATCTTCATCCCGGCGCTGAGCTGCACGCCGCACGTGGTGCGGGCCGGCGGGTCCTTGGGAAAGAACTGCCGGTAGACCGCGTTCATGTTGTCGAACTCGAGCAGGTCGTAGAGGAGCACGTTGATCTTGACCACGCGCTCGAGGGAGGACCCGGCCGATTCGAGCATGTGCCGCATGTTGGCGAGCGTCTGGCGCGTCTCGTGCGCCATCGTGCCGGGGCTGCGCTCGCCCGTCGCCGGATCGGTCGACAGCATGCCCGAGAGGAAGATGAAGTCCCCCGCCCGGATCCCCGGGCTGTGGGGCAGGTTGAAATTGCGCGACACGTTGAGCCGGTCGTTCTGCGGGACGATGATTTCGCGGGACACTGGCATCGGGTTGCTCCGGGACTAGACGACGGCGATGGCGTCGAGCTGCACCTTGAACGCGTCGATGATCCGCACGCTCCATACCGTGCGCGCCGGCGGGCCCTCCGGCACGTACTGGCGGTAGACGCGGTTGAGCGCGTCGTACTCGATGCGGTCGTAGATCATGGCGCGGACCTGCACCAGGCGCTCGAGCGACGACCCTGCGCTTTCCAGCACCAGCTTCAGATTCTGGAAGGCGCGATGCGCCTCGCTCGTCACCGTTCCGTTCAGCCGCTCGCCGCTGTCCGGGTCGATCGCGACCACGCCCGACAGGAAAACATACTCGCCGGCGCGGATCGCCGTGCTCTGCACCCAGCCGTATCCCGCAGCCATGTCCAGGCCGCGGCGCGGCGGCGGCACGACGATCCGGGCGAGACGCGGAGCGTTCATGATAAGGTCGTTCGTCGCATGTGCATCACCGTCAATGTTGCGCATTCTAACGGGCGCATTCAACGGGGATCGATGAGTGAGCCATGACGTGATCGTGGTGGGCGGCGGCAACGCGGCGTTCGCCGCCGCCGTTTCGGCGCGGGACCACGGCGCGAAACGGGTGCTGCTGCTCGAGAAGGCGCCGCGCGAGAAGCGCGGCGGCAATACCCATTTTTCGGGCGCGATCTTCCGCTTCAGGTACGACGACGTCTCCGAGCTAGACCGCTTCGTGCCGGACGCCGAGCGCGACTATCCGGGATTCCACAAGGGCGTGCAGCCTTATCCCGTCGACGCGTACCGCGAGGATCTCATGCGGGTCACGCAGGGCCGCAGCGACGCTGAGCTTGCGGCGCTCCTCATCGAGAACTCGTACGACACGATGTGCTGGCTGCAGGAGGTCGGCCGGCACGAGTTCGAGCTCGCGCTGTCGGTGATGGGCGTGCGCGTCGGCAACGAGGTGAAATGGCCGCGCGGCGCGATGATCCGCACCGTCCACGAAGGCGTCGGGCTGTCGAGGACCTGGTTCGAGACCGGTGAACGCATGGGGATCGAGATCCGCTACGAGACCGGGGCGCAGCGGCTCGCGCAGGATCAGCGCGGTCGCGTCACCGGCGTCGTCGCGCGCGGGCCGGAAGGCTTCACCACCTTCGACGCCGGAGCGGTCGTGCTCGCCTGCGGCGGGTTCGAGACCAACCCCGAGTGGCGCCTGCGCTACCTCGGCGCGCCGTGGGATCACGCCAAGGTGCGCGGCTCCAATTTCAACTACGGGGACGGGCTCAGAATGGCACTCGACATCGGCGCTATGCCATGGGGGCACTGGAGCGGCTGCCATGCGACGCCGATCAATGCGGAAGCGGCGGACTACGGGGTGCAGAACCTGACCGACCGGACCAACCGGCTGTCGTACTTCCTCGGCGTCATGATCAACGTCGACGGCCTGCGCTGGGTCGACGAGGGCGCGGACATGAATTCGTTCACCTACGCCAAGTACGGCGGGATGATCCTCAAGCAGCCGCGCAGCCTCGTCTACCAGATCTTCGACCGCAAGGTGCTCGAGCTCCTCGAGCCGCGCTACGCGACGAGCGAGCCGTTCCGCGCCGACACGCTGGCGGGGCTGGTGAAGCAATTGAAGGTGGACCGCGACCGCGCGCTGCGGACCCTGGAGGACTACAACCGCGGCGCCGGGCATGGCGGGCCCTTCAACCCCGCGACGCTCGACGGCCTGCACACCGAGGGCGTCGACCCGCCCAAGACCAACTGGGCGCTCAAGCTCGACACGCCGCCGTACGTCGCATGGCCCGTCACCGGCGGCATCACGTTCACGTTCGGCGGGCTGAAGGTCGACCGGGACGCGCAGGTGATCGCGACGGACTGGAAGCCGATCCCGGGGCTCTATACGTGCGGCGAAATGGTCGGCGGGCTCTTCCACTACAACTATCCGCTCGGCACCGGGCTCATGTCCGGCGCGGTCTTCGGCCGCATCGCCGGGCGCTCGGCCGCGTCGAATACCGCGTGAGGCAACTGAAGATTCCCGCCGTCTTCATGCGCGGCGGCACCAGCAACGCCATCGTGTTCAACGCGAAGGACCTGCCACGCGACCGCGCCGAATGGGACCCGATCTTCCTCGCCGCGATCGGCAGCCCGGATCCCTACGGGCGCCAGCTCGACGGCATGGGCGGCGGCGTCTCCTCGCTCTCCAAGGTCTGCGTCGTCGGCCCGCCGACGCGGGACGACGCCGACATCGACTACACCTTCGCCCAGGTGCAGGTGAAGGAGGCGAAGGTCGACTATGGCGGGAACTGCGGCAACATGTCGAGCGCCGTCGGGCCCTTCGCGGTGGACGAAGGGCTCGTGAGGGCGTCCGGTCCGGAGGCGCTGGTCCGCATCCACAACACCAACACGAAAAAGATCATCTGGTCGCGCTTCCTCCTCGACGGCGGCATGGCGGCAGTCGACGGCGACCTGGCCATTCCGGGCGTGCCCGGCACAGGTGCGCCGGTCAGGCTCGAGTTCCGCGAGCCGGGCGGCGCAACCACCGGGAGGCTGCTTCCCACGGGCAACGCCGTCGACACGCTCGACGTCCCGGGCTTCGGCAAGTTCGTCGTTTCGATGGTCGACGCCGCGAACGCGTGCGTCTTCGCGCGCGCGGACGATCTCGGCGTCAAGGGCACGGAGCTTCCGGACGAGATCGACGCCGATCGCGACCTGCTCGGCAAGCTCGCCGCGATCCGCACTGCCGCTTCGGTCGCGATGGGCATCGCAGGCAGCGCGGAGGAAGCCGCGAGGAACGCCATGGTGCCCTTCGTGGGCTTCGTCTCGCCGCCCCGGGATGCGAGGACGCTGAGCGGCGAGACGCTCGAGGGGACGGAGGTGGATCTCACCGCCCGCATGCTGTCGAACGGACAGGCGCACCGCGCACTGCCGCTCACCGCATCGCTCTGCATCGCGGTGGCCGCGCGGCTCCCCGGCAGCGTGGTGTTCGACGCGATGAAGCCGGCCGCAGGCCCCGAGTCGGAGATCCGCATCGCCATGCCGTCGGGCGTGCTGACCGTCGCGGCCACGGTGCGGAAGGTGGAAGGCGCGTGGTACGCCGAGCAAGGGGCTTTCTTCCGCACCCAGCGGCGCATGTTCGAGGGCCGCGTGCTCGTGCGCGGCGCGAGCGCACCCCGATCTTGTCGCGCCCTCCGGGACCCGGCATCGAGGCTAGTGTGCCGCCGCGACATCGCGGCGCTCAAGCGACCGGCGATCGCATGCCGCGCGCCGCGAACGGTCCATGATCGCCGATTGGCGCCTCTTCCTGAGCGTTACGCTGCCACTGGCGACGCTCGGCCTGATCAATCAGGCCGCGCGCACCGTCATGGCGATCATCGGGCCGGTGCTGGCGGTGGAGTTTTCGCTGTCCGGGCGCGAACTCGGGCTGCTCGCGGCGAGCATGCTCGCCGCCTACGCCGTGGCGCAGCTCCCGGACGGCGTCGCGCTCGACCGACTCGGGCCGCGGCGCGTGCAGGGGGCGCTCAGCCTCCTTGCCGCCGCCGGCTTCGCCGTGTTCGCGCTGTCCGACAGCCTGGGCGGCTTCGTCCTCGCGCGCGTGATCATCGGCGTCGGTGTCTCGGCCGGGCTGATCGCGGTCATCAAGGCGAACACCCAGTGGTTCGCGCCCGCGAAAGTGGCGAGAGTGACCGGCATCGCGGTGGCGATCGGCGGGCTCGGCAGCGTGCTCACCACGGCCCCGGTCCAGGCGGCGCTGCCGTCGCTCGGCTGGCGCGGCGTGCTGTGGCTACTGTGCGCGATCGCGGCAGCGGTGGCGCTGTGGATCTTCCTCTCGGTACCGGACGAAGCCTGCGGCCGCAAAGCAGGGCGGACTGAGGGCCGAGCTGTCGGTGACGGCATCGGTCTTCCGCTCGCCGCTCTTCTGGCGCTTCGGACCGGCGGTCGCGATACTGTCGGTCCTCAATTTCACGTATTCGGCCGGTGGCTGGGCCGTGGCTGCGGACGTCGCCGGCGACGACGGCCAGGCGAGAGCGAATAATTGCTCGTCACGCTCACCATGATGGCGGGCGCGCTGTCCATCGGCGCCGCGAGCAGCCGCGCGCAGGCGGGCGGAACTACTCGGCGCGCGCTGGTGCCGTTGGTGCAGCGCCGGCCAGCTGGCCGCGCAGATCGGGCTCGCGCTGCAGCCGGTCGGTCCGGGAGTCACGATCCTGTGGCTCCTCTTCGCGTTCTGCGCCGCCGGCGCGGCGCCGGGCTACGTCGCGGTCGGCCAGATGTTCCCGGCCGAGCAGATGGGGGCGCGTGGCGACCGCCGTCAATACGCTGACGCTGGGCGGGGCCTTCCTGCTGCAGGCGGCGATCGGCTGGATCCTCGATCTCGGCCTTGCACCGCGACCGGCGGCTGGGACCCCGCCGGCTATTCCGCCGCGCTCGCGCTCTCGGTGACCGTCCAGGCGGTCTTGGCGGTGCAGCTCTTGCGCATGAGGAGATAGATGGCACGCGAGATCGCGATCGACCGTTTCGGTGGTCCGGAAGTTCTGCAGGCGCGCGTGGCCCCGGACCGCGCGCCGGGTCCGGGCGAGGTGCGCATCCGCCAGACCGCCATCGGCGTGAATTTCACCGACGTGCACGGCCGGCGCGGCGACTACGCGCCGCTGCGCGCGATGCCGACGCCCCTGGTGCTCGGCATGGAAGCGGCGGGCCTGGTCGAGGCGCTGGGCGAGGCGTCGAGCGCTTCCGAGTCGGCGATCGAGTCGCGTACGCCTCGGCTCCTAGGGTCGTACCGCGACGTGAGGAACTTCCCGACCGAGCGCTGCGTGGCGCTTCCGGCGGGCGTTCCGGACGAGATCGCGGCCGCCGTCCTGCTCAAGGGAC
>CAWBNB010000007.1:0-47036 GCA_963789885.1 uncultured beta proteobacterium
TCGAACCGGCACGGCTTGCGCCGAGGAATTTTAGTCGGCCCCGGACAACAAACCGCAGCAACGCTCAACCGCTCACCGCTTTCCGGTCAAAGGGTTGCGTGCTGCGGTGTGCGGTAGAAAGCGGCCAATTCTTGGTGCCGTTGTGCCAGCAGCGTGCCAAGCATTTCTGCGCTGACCTCGCTTCCCTGTTCGCTCCGTTGCTCCGATCGCACCGCCCTCGGTCTTGCCGTTTCGGTCGATGCGGTGTTGCAAAGGGACTGGCAAGGGACTTTTTCGGCCTCGGTCAAGGCCGGGCCGGCTCGGCAGTAGGCCCACGCTCCCGCGGGTAAGATACGCGAGTGACACCAGAGCAGTTCAACGGACTCGTCTTGGCTGCGGGTTTGGTGCTCGGCGCGATCTACGCAGCGGTCTGCGCTTTCGAGGCGCGGCGGTTGCTATGGAAGGCTGGAGGCTTCGCGGCGCTGGCGGTCGCACTAGCTGTCGCAGCGTGGATCGTCGGCACAGTGAAATAGCCGAAGCCCCCTCACCTGCTTCGCGCTTCGACCTGAGCGGCCAACTCGCGCAGCTTCTTTGCGATCTCCGCTGCGTCCTCGCGTCGCAGACGCGCGCGTAGCACCTCAACAAACCGCTCGACTGCCGCGTCGATCGCCTGAATCACAACAGGCTGTGCCGCTTGAGAACGTCATCCCAGGCGCGAAGCGCATTTCTCCTTCTTCCAGGAGCCGAAGGAGCCGAGGTCGACGCGGAAGTCGACGTACTGGAGAAGGTCCGCCGAGATGGCGAAGACGTCATTGCGGACGCTCGGCGTGTAGTCCACCTTGTCGATGAGCGTTTGAAGCTGACGAACCTTGGCCAGCAGCTCGCTGCGGGATGCGATGCATAAGATGGGGCAAGTACTTGGAAGCGAGTAGCGACACCGGATCGCGTCTACTGCTTCGGCGTTCACTGAACCAGGATCGCTTGCTTTCGCCCCGTCCGGGTAAATCCAGGCGGGGCGCCGCTGCATGTCGAGTTGCGACGACTCGAGTCCTGTCACGCTTGCTCGAGGCAATCGAGTTTCGCTTCCGCATGCTTGAAGCATCGGTCGCACGCGAACAACAGTCTCTAGCAGCGACTTTTTTCCGGCTCTGTCAGCGCATTGTCAGATCCGACTGATCGTCACCCTACTGGCATTGCTATTGCTCAGCGAAGTGCAGATCTGTTGCCCCTAGTGGCAGCGCGTAGAGACAGACGAAAAAGAGTGCCGAGTGTCCGTCGCCGATGACTCGCGTCTGACATTGGCAGCAATCGGAGGAAGTTGTCACATTGACAGGGAGAGACCGATGCGTCGATTGATCATGCGAGCTGGTGCTTGTCTCATTTGCTGCGGCCAATTGGTCGCGCCCGCGTACGCGGCCGATGCGAAAGCGAAAAAAACGGCTGCAGCAACCGTCAGCCGGGTGCAGACGCGCCCGGCCCCGCCAGTTGTTGCAAGCGCGACTTCGAAGGCCACCGATTCAGATTCCCGTGTGAATGATTACCGCCTCGAGCGCGAAAGCTGCTGCGGTCCGCAATAGCCGCCGCTGTCTCGGCGATAATCCCATCACGCCGGCGGACGGCGCGGAGATTTCGCCACGCCCGTCAGCACAGCGCTGATTGTGGACTACTCAGTTATCCACCGCTAGTCAGAATAGGAACTCGCGGCCAAGATCGCCGCGATGAGCTCAAGATGATTCGTTTTCTGCTCGCTACTGCACTCGGAGTCGCGCTTGCGAGTCTCGCGCACGCGCAGGTCCCGGGCGTAACCTCCAACACCATCGTGCTCGGCCAGTCGGCTGCCTTTACCGGTCCAGCCGCGCAATTGGGCATCGAGATGAACATCGGCACGAAGGCGTACCTAGACCACATCAATGCGCAAGGCGGCGTTCACGGCAGAAAGATCGAGCTCAAGACCCGCGACGACCGGTACGAGGCCAACCTGTGCCTTGAGAACACCAAGAAATTCATCCAGGAAGACAACGTCTTCGCGCTGATCTCTTATGTCGGCACTCCCACCACGGCGGCGGCGATGCCGGTAATCAGCGAAGCCAAGGTACCCCTAGTCGGACCTTTCACCGGAGCGGAGCTACTGCGCGCGCCAGTGAACCGGTACATCTTCAACGTGCGCGCAAGCTACTATGACGAGACCGAACAAATCGTCGAGCAGCTGGTGTCAACCGGCAACAAGAAGATAGCGGTGTTCTATCAGGACGACAACTACGGCCAGGCAGGTCTCAAGGGCGTGGAGATCGCCATGGCCAAGCGCGGCATGAAAATCGTTGCGCTGGGCAAGGTCGAACGCAACACCGTCAAAGTGGAGGAGGCGGTCAAGAGTATCAGCGCTTCCCAGCCCGACGGCGTCGTGATGATATCGGCCTACACCTCGATTGCAGAATTCGTCCGGGAGATGAAGAAAGCCGGGATCAACGCGCAGTTCCACAACGTCTCGTTCGTCGGTAGCAAAGCGCTTGCCGATACGCTCAAGGACGAGGGATACGGGGTGGCGATCTCGCAGGTCGTGCCCTTCCCGTGGAATCGGAGCGTGCTCGTGGTAAGGGAGTACCAGGACATCCTGAGCAAAGCCGGTCGAAAGGACTTCAATTTCTCGAGCCTGGAGGGGTTCATCGTCGCCAAAGTAATGGTCGAGAGCTTGAAACGTGCGGGTAAAGACCTGACCCGGGAAAAGCTGGTTGCCGCGCTGGAAAGCATGAACAACGTCGATCTCGGCGACTTCATGGTGAGCTTCTCACCCACGAATCACAGCGGCTCGAAATTCGTCGACCTCACGATGATCGGCCGCAGCGGCAGGTTCATCAAGTAGGTCGGCTCGCCTCGGCGCGCGGGCCGGCCCGCTAACTCCGGTAGCGCAACGCATCGACCAGCAGAGCAAACGCCGGTGAGGAAGCGGCCTTTGGGCTCTCCTGGCCTCCCTCAGATCATGTGCACCTGCCATGCACCGGCCGAACGCACCCTCGCACGCTTCGCACGTAACCCATTGAATGCCCGGGGCGGGATTCGAACCCGCACGGCTTTCGCCAAGGGATTTTAAGTCCCTTGCGTCTACCAGTTTCGCCACCCGGGCAGGGTGCGATCGCTAGTTGCGCGATCGGAAGATCTTGGAGGCGGGGGTCGGAATCGAACCGGCGTACACGGCTTTGCAGGCCGCTGCATGACCACTCTGCCACCCCGCCAAGGGGACGCGCTTCGCCTGGCGGCGAAGGCTCAAGCCGAAAGTAAAAGAGGGAAAGCGAGCGCGCTTTCCCCCGGAATCTGGAGCGGGAAACGAGTCTCGAACTCGCGACCTCAACCTTGGCAAGGTTGCGCTCTACCAACTGAGCTATTCCCGCGTTTAGAAACAACATTTTAGCTTTCAGCGCCGCCGGCGGTCAAGGGCGGTCAACGCCCGTTCGCGTGCGGCGCGGCGAGCTTCAGGTAGTACAGCATCGAGACCACCGTCAACGCCGCCGCGAGGTAGATCAGCCAGGTGCCGAGCCACTGCGGATCGAACCAGCCACCGATCCGGTCGTGGTAGAGCAGCAGCGGGATCGCCACGAGCTGCGACACGGTCTTGATCTTGCCGAGCAGGTTGACGGCCACGCTCTTGCCCTGCCCCAGCTTCGCCATCCATTCGCGCAGCGCGGAGATCGCGATCTCGCGGCCGATGATGATCACCGCGACGATCGCGTCGACGCGGTGCAGCTGCACGAGCACGATCAGTGCCGCAGTCACCATCAGCTTGTCCGCCACCGGATCGAGGAACGCGCCGAAGGCGGAGGTCTGGTTCCACCGCCGGGCGAGATAGCCGTCGAGCCAGTCCGTCACCGCCGCACCGACGAACAGGATCGTGGCCGCAAGGTTCTTGTCCTGGGGCCCGAGCCACCGGTCCGGCAGGTAGTAGATCGCCAGCAGCAGGGGAATGGCGACGATGCGAAGCCAGGTCAGGAGGTTCGGCACGTTGAGCGGCATCAGTGCAGCTCCCGGTAGATGCGCTCGGCGAGCGTCCGGCTGATGCCGTCCACCTGCGCCAGGTCCTCGACGCTGGCCGCGACCACGCCCTTCAGACCGCCGAACCGCTCCAGCAGCTGCCGTCGCCGCTTCGCGCCGATCCCGCTGATCGACTCGAGGGTCGAGGTCACGCGCGCCTTCCCGCGCCGTTGCCGGTGGCCGGTAATCGCGAAACGGTGAGCTTCGTCCCGGATCGCCTGGATCAGGTGCAGCCCGGGGTGGTCCGGTTCGAGGCGCAGCACGCGGTTGCCCTCGGCGAGCACGAGCTCCTCCAGCCCGGGCTTGCGCTCTGGGCCCTTTGCGACCCCCACGAGATCGACGTCGGCGAAGCCGAGCTCGGCGAGGACCGCGCGCGCGGTGTTCACCTGCCCCTTCCCCCCGTCGATCAGCACGAGGTCGGGAATCACCCCTTCGCCCCGCGCCACTTTCTCGTAGCGCCGGTGCAGGACGTCCCGCATCGCCGCATAGTCGTCCCCCGGCTGGATTCCGGCGATGTTGTAGTGCCGATACTCCGAGGGGCGCATCCGGTACTGGTCGTAGACCACGCACGAGGCTACCGTCAATTCGCCCCGGGTGTGACTGACGTCGAAACACTCGATCCGCTGCACCGAGGGCGGAAGCCCGAGCGCCTCGCGCATGGCGGCAAGGCGCACTTCCTGGGTGCCCTGCTCGCGCGCGCGCTGCGCGAGCGCCTGCCCGGCGTTGCGTTCGGCCATCTCGAGCCATGCGCGGCGTTCGGTCTGCGGACGCGTGACCAGCTGCACCTGACGGCCGGCGTGCTCGGTCAGCGCGGCGGCGAGCTCGTCCGCGTCGACGTCCTCGCTCGTCACGATCAGCGCCGGCGGCGGACCTTGCAGATAGTGCTGGGCGAGGAACGCACCGAGCACGTCGCCCCGGGTCCGCTCTTCCGCGTGCTGCGGGAAAAAGCTCTTGTCGCCCAGGTACCGGCCGTTGCGGATCATCACCAGGTTGACGCACGCGATGCCCTGGTCGATCGCGCACGCGACGACGTCCGCGTCGAGCGCCTTGGTCGTGTCGACGTACTGCCGACCCTGCACCTTCGAGAGCGACCGGATCTGGTCGCGGTAGACCGCCGCCTGCTCGTAGTCCCGGGCATCCGCGGCCGCCTGCATGCGCGCGGCGAGCGCGGTCATCACGTCGTCCTCGCGGCCGTCCATGAACAGCCGCGCGTTCCGCACGTCGGCATCGTACCGCTCCGCGTCGATGAGTCCGACGCAGGGCGCCGAGCAGCGCCTGATCTGGTGCAGCAGGCAGGGCCGGGACCGGTTTCTGAACACCGAGTCCTCGCAGGTACGGAGGCGAAACACCTTCTGCAGCGTCTGGATGCTCTCTCGCACCGCGCCGGCGTTCGGAAACGGCCCGTAAAACGCGTGCTTCCGGTCGAGCGGACCGCGATGGAAGCCGAGTCGCGGAAAGTCGTCCCCGGTGATCATCAGGTAGGGGTAGGACTTGTCGTCGCGGAAGAGGATGTTGTAGCGCGGCGCGAGGGACTTGATCAGGTTCCCCTCGAGGAGGAGCGCCTCGCCTTCCGAGCCCGCCACGGTCACCTCGACCGACGCGACCTGGGAGAGCATCACCTCGGTGCGCGGGCCGTGATCGCTCTTCTGGAAATAGGACGCGACGCGCTTCTTCAGGTCCCGCGCCTTGCCGACGTACAGCACGTCCCCGGCGGCATTCAGCATCCGGTATACGCCGGGCAGGTTGGGCAGGCCGGCGATGAAGGACGCGGCGTCAAGCACGGGATGGCGCGGCAGCGAGCCGCAGGGTGCGCGGTGCGGTAGAATCGCGGGCTTTTCTAACGTAACCCGGCAATTGGCTATGGCGAAAGTACTTGCGACCGAGATCCGCGTCGGCAACCTGCTCGAATGGGACAAACGCGTCTGGCGGGTTCTGAAATCCTACCACGTGCACGTCGGCGGCCGCGGCGGCGCGTTCATGCAGGTCGAGATGAAAGACATCGAGGCCGGCACCAAGACCAACACGCGCTTTCGCACCGACGAGAAGATCGAGCGCGCGTACGTCGAGCAGCGCGAGATGCAGTATCTCTACCAGGAGGGCGAGAACTACGTCTTCATGGACAAGGACACCTACGACCAGCTGCCGCTCTCGGCGGAGATGCTCGAGGGCCAGACCGGTTACCTGCTGCCGAACACCGACGTCCAGATCAATTTCCACAACGAGCGCCCGATCGGCGTCCAGCTGCCGCCTTCGGTCGTGCTCACCGTGGTCGAGACCGACCCGAACATCAAGAACTCGACCGTAACGACGTCCTTCAAGCCGGCGACGACCGACACCGGGCTGGTCGTCCAGGTGCCCCCGTTCATCGAGACCGGCGAGAAGATCAAGGTCAACACCGACGATGGCGCGTACATCGAGCGCGCCTAGCCGCCGCGAGGCTCAGGCGAGCATGCCTTCGTCGCGCGCCCGCGCAATCTCCCCCAGCGCCCCCCGATAGCCGGGTCCGCCACCGGACGCATCCGCCTGTGGCCCCCGGATGCGCTCGGCTCTGCCGGCGTCGAGCCGCGCAGGCCCCAGTCCGTCGAGCAGCCGTAGCGCCGCGTCACGCGCGTTGCAGACGAGCACCATGTCGCATCCGGCCTCGAGCGCCGCCCGACCCCGCTCGACGACCCCTCCGGCAACGCTCGCGCCCTCCATCGACAGGTCGTCGCTGAACACGATGCCGTCGAAGCCGAGGCGTCCGCGCAGGATCTCCTGGAGCCACCGGCGCGAGAATCCCGCCGGCTTCGAGTCGACCCGCGGATAGATCACGTGCGCCGGCATCACGCCGGCGAGGCCGGCGCTGACGAGCGCGCGGTACGGTACAAGGTCGTTCGCTTCGATCGTCGCGAGGTCGCGGTCGTCCACCGGCACCTCGTGGTGGGAGTCGGCGCGCACGTAGCCATGCCCCGGGAAGTGCTTGCCGACGGGACCCATCCCCACCCGCCGGAGGCCGCCGACGAGCGCCGAAGCGAGTCGGGCCACCGCGACCGGTTCCGAGTGGAACGCCCGGTCGCCGATCACGCTCGACGAGCCGAAGTCGATGTCGAGCACCGGGGCAAAGCTGAAATCCACCCCGTGCGCCGCGAGCTCCGACGCGAGCACGACTCCGACTGCTCGCGCCAGGTTCTCCGCGAGCACCGGGTTCTGGTCGTAGATTCGGCCGAGCGCGCGCATGGGCGGCAATCGGGTAAAGCCGTCCACGAACCGTTGCACCCGGCCACCCTCGTGATCGACCGCGATCAGCAGCGCGGGCGACCGAACCCCGCGGATGGCGCCGGTCAAGCGGCGCAGCTGCGCGGGCGACGCGTAGTTGCGGGCGAACAGGATCACCCCGCCGACCAGTGGGTGCTCGAGCAGTTCGCGCTCGTCGGGTGCCAGTTCGAGCCCGGCGACGTCGACCATCACCGGCCCGAGCGGCCGCTCAGTCGTCACCGCTCTCGCCCTCGAGCACGACGAACGCCGCCGCCATGCCACGCTCGTCCGTCAGACTGACGTGGACGGCACGGATTCCCCGGCGCTCGACCAGCGCGGCGAGCGGCGCAGCGAGCTCGAGGTAGGGCCGTCCCGAAGCGTGATTGACGACGCCGATGCTGTGCCAGTTCACCGGCGCGCGGATGCCGGTGCCCATCGCCTTGGAGAAGGCCTCCTTGGCGGCGAACCGCTTGGCGAGATAGGCCGCCGGCTTCCGGTGCCCGGCGAAGCGCGCGAGCTCGCGCGGCACGAGTACTCTCTGCGCGAAGCGCTCGCCCCATCGGTCGAGCGCCTGCTCGATGCGCGCGATCTCGACGAGATCGGTGCCGATGCCGAGGATCACCTGCCGCCCCGGATCGCAGCGCGCATCGCGGCATTGACGATGAGCGTCTTCATCTCCCGCACGGCCTCGCGCATGCCGACGAACACCGCGCGGCTGACGATTGCGTGCCCGATATGCAGCTCGCGCACCCCGGCGAGCTGCGCGACCGGCTCGACATTGAAATAGTTGAGTGCGTGCCCGGCATTGAACCGCATGCCTCGCGCACGAATGGCTCCGCCCGCGGCAGTGAGCTTGGCGAGCTCCGCGACGACGGCCGGGCTCTCGGCGTCGCGTCCGCGCGAATGGAATGCATGGGCGTAGGGTCCGGTGTGCACCTCGCACACCGCGGCACCGATCCGCTGCGCGGCGTCGACCTGGCGTTCGTCGGCATCGATGAACACGCTCACGACGATGCCCGCCTCCCCCAGACGCGCCACGACGCCCTTCAGCGCCGCCTCGCGTCCGACGATGTCGAGACCGCCCTCGGTCGTGACTTCCTGCCGGCCTTCGGGGACGAGCATCGCCATCTCCGGCCGGATGCGGCGCGCGATGTCGACCATCTCCGCCGTCGCCGCCATCTCGAGGTTGAGCTTGATGTGGGTGAGCTCGCGCAGCCGGCGCACGTCCTCGTCCTGGATGTGCCGCCGGTCCTCGCGCAGGTGCACGGTGATGCCGTCGGCGCCGCCGAGGTGCGCCTCCACCGCCGCCCACACCGGATCCGGTTCGTAGGTGCGGCGCGCCTGCCTGACGGTCGCGACGTGGTCGATGTTGACGCCCAGCTCGATCATAGGTTGGCCAGCTCGCGAAAGATCGTCCGGCTGTGCAGCGGCTGCCGGTCGAGCCGGCGCGTGATGGCGACCCGCATCAGTTGCTTCGCCGCCTGGGCCGTTGCCGGTGACGAGTAGTCATCGCGTGCGATGTCGAGCAGGACGCGTCCCGGCACCACGAGCACCTCCTCCGGTGCGGGCCCGTCCACGACCGGGATCGCTCCCTGCTCCGGATCGTAGCGATAGAGGCGCTCGGGCTCGATCGGGGTGTCCGCGCCCGACTCGTGCTCGAGCGGCAGAGCATATCCCAGCTCGGCCAGCAGGCGGCGCTCGAACGCGCGCAGGATCGGGCCTTCGTCCGCGCCGTGCGCGAGGCCGGCGACGGCTTCCACATAGCGGTCGAAGAGCTGCTCGTGCGGGTCCTCGCGCGGGAGAAGCCGCAGGAGCAGCTCGTTCAGATAGAAGCCGCAGAGGAGGCGCTGCCCCGCGAGCAGCGGCTGGCCGCCGTGCCATTCGCACCGGACGAGCGTCCGCACCTCCCCGCGTCCCGACCAGCTCGCGGACAGGGGCTGGAACGCGAGCAGCGTGCCGCGCAGTTGCGATCCCGGCCGGCGCGCACCCTTGGCAAGGAGCGGCAACCGGCCGTATGGACGGGTGAGCGCTTCGACGATCAGGCTCGTCTCGCTGTACGGATAGGCGTGGAGGACGTAGGCCGCCGCCCGATCGACGCGGCCGCGTTCAGGCATGCTCGTACCCCAGGCGCCGGAGCGCGGCGCCGTCGCGCGTCCAGTCGGGTCGCACTTTCACCCAGACCTCCAGGAAGACCTTGCCGCCGAAGAGCTTCTCCATGTCGCGGCGCGCGGCGCTCGCGACCGCCTTGAGCTTCGCGCCGTCCTTGCCGATCACGATTGCCTTGTGGTTCGCCTTCTCGACGACGATCGCGGCGTGGATCCGTCGCAGCTTGCCCTCTTCCTCGAACCGGTCGATGCTCACCGCGCAACCATATGGCAGCTCCTCGCCGAGGAGGCGGAAGAGCTTCTCGCGGACCAGCTCCGCGGCGAGGAACCGCTCGCTCCGGTCGGTGAGCGCGTCCGCGTCGAACATCGGCGGCTGCTCGGGAAGGTGCGGAGTGATCGCCTTCAGCAGCGCGCCGAGGTTCCGCGCCTTGGACGCGCTGACCGGCACGATCTCAGCGAACGCATGCGCCTTCGACATCCGCTCGAGGAACGGGAGCATCCGCGCCGGACCGGCCAAACGGTCGCTCTTGTTCGCCACCAGGATCGCCGGAGCATCCGGCGGGAGCAGCGCGGCGACGGCACGATCGTCTTCGCCGTAGCGTCCCGCCTCCACCACGAACAGCACCACGTCGACATCCGCGAGGCTCGTCCGCACCGCCCGGTTGAGGAGGCGATTCAGCGTGCCGCCGCGGCGCGTCTGGAATCCGGGCGTGTCGACGAACACGTACTGGACGCCGGGTTGCGTGAGGACGCCCGCGATCCGGTGCCGCGTGGTCTGCGGCCGCGCCGAGGTGATGCTGACCTTGTGTCCGACCAGCGCGTTCAGCAGCGTCGACTTGCCTACATTCGGGCGACCAACGATCGCTATCGTCCCGCAGCGGGAGCCGGCCGGAGCGCTCGGGGTCATGCGTGCAGCCGCTCGAAGGCCATCCGCGCCGCCTCCTGCTCGGCGAGCCGCCGGCTGGTGCCGGTCCCGACGGTGCGGAGACTCAGCTCGCGCACGACGCATTCGACCTCGAAGCGCTGGTCGTGCGCCGCGCCGCGGGTGGCGATCACGCTGTACTGCGGCAGCGCGTACTTCCGGCTCTGCAGCCACTCCTGCAGCTGCGTCTTCGGGTCCTTGTCCGCGCCCTTTGCATCCAGCGTCTCCAGGAGGGGGCGATACAACCGGACCACGACCTCGCGCGCGGCCTCGAACCCGCCGTCGAGATACACGGCGCCGATGACCGCTTCAAGCGCGTCGGCGAGGATCGACGGCCGCCGGAAGCCCCCGCTCTTCAATTCGCCCTCGCCCAGCCGGAGGTAGTCACCGAGCGCAAGGCCAGCCGCCAGCTCGTGCAGCCGCTGCTCGCGCACCAGGCTCGCGCGCAGGCGCGAAAGCTCCCCTTCCCTGAGGTTCGCGAACCGGGTGTAGAGCTCGGCGGCGACGATGCAGTTGAGGACGCCGTCGCCGAGGAACTCGAGCCGTTCGTTGTGGGGCGTGCTGTGACTGCGGTGGGTCAGCGCCTGCGCGAGCAGTCGGGCGTCCTTAAACCGGTGGCCCAGGCGCTCCTGCAGGGCGTCGTGCTTCACATCAATCGGCACCCTTGGTGCTTGTCGGCTTGCTCGAGCCGGCGAAATCGATGACCAGGCTGATGTTGTAGAAGAGCGGGATGCGCCGCTCGTAGGCGAACCCGATCACGACCTCGCTGCCGTCCTTGGTGATCTCGAGGTCTTTCGGCCCGACCGAGGTGAAGTCGTCGATCGCCTGCCGGAGCTCGAACGCCCTGCGCACGTCGGCGACCGTGGCGTTGCGCAGCTGTCCGCCCTGAGTGATCGCCGCGACCGCCTTCTTGATCGCGAAGTACTCGAGGTACGCCGGCACCATCTTCATCCCGATGATCGCCAGGAAGATGATGCCGACCAGCACCACCAGCACCCCGGCGAAGCCCATCCCGCGCTGTCTCTTCATGGCGGTCGCCTGCCTCTAGTTGAACGAGCCGAACCGGCTCAGCTCGCTGAAGTTGAACCAGATGAAGAACGCCTTGCCCACGATGTTCTCGTCGGGGACGAACCCCCAGACCCGGCTGTCCGCCGAGTTGTCGCGGTTGTCCCCCATCATGAAATAGTGGCCGGGCGGTACTGTGCAGGAGAATCCCTCGTTATTGTAGGTGCAATTCTCCCGGAACGGGAATTGCTTCACGAAGGGAACCGAGGCGGGCGCGTCATCCTCCACGAGGATGCGGTGAATGTGATCGCCGACCCGCTCGACGTACTGCTTGGCGTACGTCGCGCGCTTGTGCAGGTACTCGCCGTCCGGCTTCAACTCGAGCTCCTTGCCGTTGACCCAGAGGCGCTTGCCGGTGTAGTCGATCCTGTCGCCGGGAATTCCGATGACGCGCTTGATGTAGTCGACGGACGGGTCCTCGGGATAGCGAAAGACCATGACGTCGCCGCGCTGCGGCGAGCCTACCTCGATGATCTTCTTGTTGAGGATCGGAATGCGGATGCCGTACGCAAACTTGTTGACCAGGATGAAGTCGCCGACGAGCAGCGTCGGGATCATCGACCCCGACGGGATCCGGAACGGCTCGACGAGGAACGAGCGCAGCACGAACACGATCAGGATCACCGGGAAGAAGCTCTTCGGGTATTCGATCCACCACGGCTCCTTCGCCCCCGGCTGGCGATGGCGCGCGAAGATGAGGCGGTCGGCAGCCGCCACCGCGCCGGTCGCGACGAGCAGCACGAACAGGATCAGCGCGAAGTTCACTTGGACTCCACCTGCAGGATCGCGAGGAACGCCTCCTGCGGGATCTCGACCGTGCCGACCTGCTTCATTCTGCGCTTGCCCGCTTTCTGCTTCTCGAGGAGCTTCTTCTTGCGCGTGATGTCGCCGCCGTAGCACTTCGCCAGCACGTTCTTGCGCAGCGCCTTGACGGTCTCGCGCGCGATGATGTGCGACCCGATCGCCGCCTGGATCGCGACGTCGAACATCTGCCGCGGGATCAGCCCGCGCATTCGCGTCACGAGGTCGCGGCCACGATACTGGGCGCTCGACCGGTGCACCATCAGCGACAGCGCGTCGACCCGTTCGCCGTTGACGAGAATGTCGAGCTTCACCATGTCGGCCGCACGGAACTCCTTGAACTCGTAGTCGAGCGAGGCATAGCCGCGCGACACCGACTTCAGCTTGTCGAAGAAATCCATGACGATCTCGTTGAGCGGCATCTCGTAGGTGAGCATCACCTGCCGCCCGTGGTATTGCATGTTCTTCTGCGCACCGCGCTTGGCGGTAGCGAGCGTGATCACCGCCCCGACATAGTCCTGCGGCACGAAGATGGTGACGGTGATGATCGGCTCGCGCACCTCGGCGATCTTCGCCGGATCGGGCATCTTCGCCGGGTTCTCGATCCGGACGACCTCGCCGTCGCTGGTGAGCACCTCGTAGACCACGGTCGGCGCGGTCGTGATCAGCTCCATGTCGTACTCGCGCTCGAGCCGCTCCTGGACGATGTCCATGTGCAGCAGGCCGAGGAAGCCGCAGCGGAAGCCGAAGCCGAGCGCCTGCGAGACCTCCGGTTCGTAGTGGAGCGACGAGTCGTTGAGCTTCAGCTTTTGCAGCGCCTCGCGGAGCGCCTCGTACTGGTTGGACTCGATCGGGTAGAGGCCGGCGAACACCTGCGGCTTGATCTCCTTGAAGCCGGGCAGCGCGGTCGCCGCCGGACGGTCCACGCGGGTCACCGTGTCCCCCACGCGCGCGGCCTGGAGTTCCTTGATCCCGGAGATGATGAATCCGACCTCGCCCGCGGCGAGCTCGCTCCGCGTCTCCGACTTGGGCGTGAATACGCCGACCTGCTCGCACAGGTAGGACGCCTCGTTCGCCATCAGGAGGATCCGATCCTTGGGCCGGAGCGCCCCGTCGACCACGCGCACGAGCATCACTACGCCGACGTAGTTGTCGAACCACGAGTCGATGATCAGCGCCTTCAGCGGTCCAGCCGGGTCGCCCCTGGGAGCCGGGATGCGCCGGATGACCGCTTCCAGGATCTCCTCGACGTTCTCGCCGGTTTTCGCGCTCGCGCGGATCGCGTCCTGCGCCGGGATCCCGATCACTTCCTCGATTTCCTGGATCGCCCGCTCGGCGTTGGCGGAGGGGAGATCCATCTTGTTCAGCACCGGCACCACCTCGACCCCCTGCTCGATCGCGGTGTAGCAGTTCGCGACGGTCTGCGCCTCGACGCCTTGCGACGCATCGACGACGAGCAGGGCGCCCTCGCAGGCGGCGAGCGACCGGGACACCTCGTAGGAGAAGTCGACGTGACCGGGCGTGTCGATCAGGTTCAGGTTGTAGGTCGTGCCGTCGCGCGCGGTGTACCGCAGGGCCGCGGTCTGCGCCTTGATCGTGATGCCGCGCTCGCGTTCGATGTCCATCGAGTCGAGCACCTGCTCGCTCATCTCGCGGTCGGACAGCCCGCCGCAGCGCTGGATGAAGCGGTCGGCAAGCGTCGACTTGCCGTGGTCGATGTGGGCGATGATCGAGAAGTTGCGGATGCGCTGCATCGAATTCGGCCCCGCGCGGGACCGTCGGATAAAGATCGCCGGATAGAGATCGCCGGATAAGGTTACGGGTACAAAAAAGGGTGCTTGCGAGAGCACCCTTTCGCCCGGAACCGAGGCGGGGCGGATTCTATCCGATTCCCGCGCTCTGCGCCCCTATCCGCCGCTCGTA
This sequence comes from uncultured beta proteobacterium, assembly GCA_963789885.1. Taxonomy (GTDB): domain Bacteria; phylum Pseudomonadota; class Gammaproteobacteria; order Burkholderiales; family SG8-39; genus DATEDA01. The sequence goes on from CAWBNB010000007.1 coordinate 14,053, forward strand.
TCGCCGCGGATCGTCGCGAAAATGTTGGCTTCGCCGCGCCGGATCTGCAGGGTGATCGTGGTCCCCTTGTCGAGGCTCGCGAGCAGCTCGTTGAACTGTTTCGCCGACTTGATCTCGGTGGTGCTCCCCTTGGCGCTTACCGCGACGATCACGTCGCCCTGGCGGACGTCGCCGCGCGGCTGGCTGCGCACCTCGTCCACCACCGCCCCACCCGGCAGACGGAGGTCGCGGCGTTTGTCCTCGCCCAGATCGCTCACCACGAGGCCGAGACGATTGGCCGCGACCTCGGCCTTCTTGTCGCCCGGACGGGTGCCGCGGCCCGCGGCGACGCGGTCGTCCGGGATCTCGCCCACGGTAACCGTCACGTCCTTGGTCTGCCCCTTGCGCCAGAGCTGCAGCGAGGCCTTTGAACCCGGTTTGGTCGACCCCACGATCCGCGGCAGGTCGGCCGAAGCGTTCACCGGCCTGCCGTCGAACTTGAGGATGATGTCGCCCGTCTCGACCCCTGCGCGCTCGGCCGGCCCGCCCTTCTCGACGCCGTTCACGAGCGCGCCGACCGGCTTGCCGAGGCCGAACGAGTCGGCCAGCTCTTTCGAGACCTCCTGGATGACCACGCCGATCCGCCCGCGGCTCACGCGCCCGGCGGTGCGCAGCTGGCTCGAGATGTCCATCGCGACGTCGATCGGGATGGCGAACGACAGCCCCATGAAACCGCCGGTGCGGCTGTAGATCTGCGAGTTGATGCCGATCACCTCGCCGTTGAGATTGAAGAGCGGCCCGCCCGAGTTGCCGGGATTGATCGCCACGTCGGTCTGGATGAACGGCACGAAGTTTTCCTGCGGCAGCGAGCGGCCCTTCGCGCTGATGATTCCCGCGGTCACGCTGTTCTCGAAGCCGAACGGCGAACCGATCGCGACCACCCACTCCCCGACCTTGAGCTTGTTCGGGTCACCGAACTTCACCGATTGCAGGCCGGCCGCCTCGATCTTGATCACGGCGACGTCGGTCCGCCGGTCGGCACCGATCACCTTCGCCTTGAACTCGCGCTTGTCGTTGAACTTGACGGTGATCTCGTCCGCCTGGTCGACGACGTGGGCGTTCGTGAGGATGTAGCCGTCCGGGCTGACGACGAACCCGGAGCCGAGCGAGTTCGACTCGAACTCGCGCGGCCCCTGCGGGCCCCGCGGGACGAACCGCCGGAAGAACTCGTAGAAGGGATCATTCTCGTCGAGCTGCGGCACCTGGGGGTTGGCGCGCACCTGGCGCTGCTGCATCGTGCTGATGTTCACGACGGCGGCCCCCTGGCTGTCGACGATCTGCGTGAAGTCGGGAAGACCCCGGACCTGCGCGGGCGCCGGGCCGGCAAACGCGAGCGCGGCGGCGGCCGATGCGGCGGCGATGAGGATTCTCATGAGCGGTGCGCCCCCTTTATTGGGCGTGACGGGTTGGGCGTTGCGGATAAGGTTAGGAAGATAAAGACAAAGTCCCGCCGTTTCAAGGAAAAGTGCACGGCGGCCGGAGCGGGCCGCCCCGGCGGTCACTGTGGGCGACGGTACTCGACGTTCTGGGCAATCAGCCGCACGCTTTCGGCCGGCACCTCGCCGACCACGGTCACGAGGTAGCTATCGAGCTTCCGGGCATAGACATTCACCGCGCCCTGCCGGGAGGGGCCGAGCTGGACCGCGGACGCCTTCTGCCCAAGTGTTTCGATGAACACCGAGACCGCCGCCAGGCCGTCGGACAGGACGATGTGTCCGACATCGGCGCTGGCGCCGACGTTCCGCCTCATCTCGGTGACCTTGCGGTAACCGGGTGGCAGCGATTTGAGGAGCCAGCCGCTGCGCTCGAGGTCGGCAGCCACCATTTCGTTCGACTCGACCCGCCAGTCGCGGCCCTTGCCCGCGAAGCGCGATTTCACCTGGTCCCGGTCGATCCGACCGCCCACCTGGAGCTGGGTGAAGGCGAACTGCTCGACCACCTCGCCCTTCTCGTTCAGCGTCTTGGCCTTGACGAGCATCCCGGTCGCAACGTCCGCCCACAGCTTGTGGCCGTAGCGCAGGTTGTCCTTGGGCTCGAGCACGATCGACTGGCAGTCGTGGCCGGCGATGCGCTCGCTGCCACCCTTGCGGATGGTGTAGTGCTCGGCGAGCACCCGCGGGTCGGCCCGCATCCCGGGGAACGGCCGCGTGTCGAGCACGCGCTCGACCTTCATCGTCATCGTCTCCGGGATGTAGCAGGTCACCTGTTCGTTCACCCGCAGGATCTCCCGCGGGGTGCCGTCGAGCGTCTCGAGGCGCTCGTGCACCCCCGAGGCATCGACGATCCGGGTCACGCGTGAGGTCTCAACCTGCTCGCCGTGCTGATAGACGAAGGTGCCGGTGTAGCTCAGGCGCTCGGTAGCCGCATAGATACGCTGCAGCCAGCGAGCGGCATCGCCGGAGGCCTCGCCCTGCGCGGCCGCCGGGCCAACTACCCCACCCGCCGCGAGCGCCGCGGCGAACACGAGCGCGCGCATCGTCAGCGCGACCCGCTTTCCTCGGCGACCGTCCGGACGTACGGCGCGAGACCGCTCATCGCGATCGCCGGGGAGAACCGCTGATGCGCAAGGAGATAGTCCGCCACGCCCTGGGCCTGCGGCACCGGGGCTGCAGGCGACTCGACCTGCGCGATGGTCCCCGGACCCACCCCGCCGCGCGGCAAATCGAATAGCGGCAGCGCGAGCCAACCGACGAGCGCCACGGCGGCGACGCTCGCTGCGGCCGCGAGCGGATACCAGGCAAGGCGGGGGCGCACGCGCTCACGGCGGCGCGGCGCCAGGACCGTCGGTTCGGCGGCAAGCCGCGCGCGGACCCGTTCCGCGATCTGCGGCGCGGTGTGGCCGCGCAGGGTATCGCCGATGAGGTGGTAGACATCCCACGCGGTGCGCAGCTCCTCGTCTTCCTCGAGCCGCCGCACGCAGCGCTCGCGCTCGCCGTGCTCGAGCGCGTCGTCCATCATCGCCGAGAGCTTCTCTTTCATGCTCGCCTCACCACCTCTTGTCCTTGCGCGCATCGACCAGCGGTCGCAGCCGCGCCGCGATCGCCTCGCGCGCCCGGAAGATCCGCGAGCGCACCGTGCCGATCGGGCAGTTCATGATGCTCGCAATCTCCTCGTAGCTCAGCCCCTCGATCTCGCGCAGCTCGATCGCCGTGCGCAGCTCGTCGGGCAGATCCTCCATCGCCTTCTGGACGGTGGCCGCGATCTCCTTCGACGCCAGCACGCTTTCCGGCGTGTTGATGTCGCGGAGCTGCTCGCCGTCCTCGAACGACTCCGCCTCGTCCGCGTCGAACTCCGTGGTCGTCGGGGCCCGCCGTCCCATCGCGACCAGGTAGTTCTTCGCGGTATTGATTCCGATCCGGTACAGCCATGTGTAAAACGCGCTATCTCCACGGAACGACGGGAGTGCACGGTAGGCCTTGATGAAGGCTTCCTGCGCGACGTCCTCGACTTCCCCCGGATCGCGGATGAACCGCGACAGCAGCCGCCCGAGTTTGCGCTGGTACTTGGAGACGAGCAGGTCGAATGCCTGCTTGTCGCCGCCCTGCGCACGCTCGACCAGTTGCTGGTCAATGTCGCGGTCCGCCATCGCCGCCCCTCCGTAAGCTTTCTTATTATTCAAACGCTTAACGGCTGGCTGCGGCCAGTATACACCGCAGGCCGACGCGGGCTTCTCGCCACGACCTTGCTGCTAGAGACACGGCCAAACCCGATTGGTTCAGCGTCGCGTAGGGCTATTCGCGCCACGTTCCTCCACGGCGTCGGCGGGACGCCATCTGAGCCATACCCGCAGACGCCGAAACGGCTCGGGCGCGAGGGTGTCCGGAAGCACGATCGCGGTCCGGCGCCGTCCGAGCGCATCGCGCAGGCGCACCACCGCGAGCCACGGCGCCGGGACCACCGCGTCCGTGAGACGAGCGGGCGACCAGTCGCTCGCCGGGCCCGCGATCGCGACGCCACCTCCGGTGTCGAGCTCCAGTCCTGCGATCGCCAGGGGCGAGCGCTGCAGCGCCCGCCGGACGTGCTCGATCGCCGATACGGTGAGCCCGGCGGCGACGATCACCGCGGCGGGTGCCGGCAAAGCCGCCACCGCGCCGACGAGCGCGGCACCGTGCACGACGACCACCGTCGCCGCCAGCCACCGGGAGGGGCCAAGCTGCACGCGTAGGAGATCGTTCAAATCCGGGCGAAGATCAGCGTGCCGTTGGTGCCACCGAACCCGAACGAATTGGACAGCGCGGCACGGATCGGCATCTCGCGGGCCCGGAGCGGGACGTAGTCGAGGTCGCAGGCGGGGTCCGCGTTGACCAGGTTCGCCGTCGGCGGTGCGACCTGCCGGTTCACTGCCAGCGCCGAGAACACCGCCTCGATCCCGCCCGCCGCGCCGAGCAGGTGGCCGGTCATCGACTTCGTGGACGAGATCGCGAGTTTCCGCGCGTGATCGCCGAAGCAGCGCTTCACGGCCACCGTCTCGGCGATGTCCCCGAGCTGCGTGGAGGTCCCGTGTGCATTGATGTAGTCGACCTGGGAGGGGTTCAGCCGCGCGTTCCTCAGCGCGTTCGCCATGCATCGTGCGGCCCCCTCGCCGTCCTCGCACGGCGCGGTGATGTGGTGGGCGTCCGCGCTCATCCCGTAGCCCACGAGCTCGGCGTAGACGCGCGCCCCGCGCGCGCGCGCGTGCTCGTACTCCTCGAGCACGAGGATCCCGGCGCCCTCGCCGAGGACGAAGCCGTCGCGGTCCTTGTCCCACGGCCGGCTCGCGCCCGGCGGATCGTCGTTCCGGGTGGACAGGGCGCGCGGCGCGGTGAAGCCGCCGAGGCCGAGCGGGCTGATCGTGGCCTCGGCGCCGCCGGCGACGATCACGTCGGCATCGCCGTATTCGATCAGGCGGCCGGCCTCGCCGATGCAGTGATTCGAGGTCGTGCAGGCGGTGACCATCGCGAGGTTCGGCCCCTTGAGCCCGTACATGATCGACAGCTGCCCGGCGATCATGTTGATGATGGTGCCGGGGACGAAGAAGGGGGAGATCTTGCGCGGACCGCCCTTCAGGTAGTCGTTGTGCGTCGACTCGATCAGCGGCAGCCCGCCGATCCCCGAACCGATCACGCATCCGACCCGCTCGCGGTCGGTGCGATCGAGGTCGAGCCCGGAATCCCTCAGCGCCTGGATGCTCGCGGCGAGGCCGTAGTGGATGAAGGTGTCGTAGCGCCGCGCCTCCTTGGGCTGCAGGTAGGCACCGACATCGAAGCCCTTCACCTCGCCAGCGATCTGGCTCGGGAAGGCCGACGCGTCAAAGCGGGTGATGCGGGTGATGCCGGATCTTGCGGCGACTATGTTCTGCCAGGCTTCGTCGACCGTATTGCCGACGGGGCAGATGATGCCGAGTCCGGTGGCGACGACGCGGCGGCAGGACAAGCTACGCCTTCTTGGAGAGATGGCTCTTGATGTAGTCGACCGCCTGCTGCACGGTGGTGATCTTCTCGGCTTCCTCGTCGGGGATCTCGGTCTCGAATTCCTCCTCGAGCGCCATCACGAGTTCGACCGTGTCGAGCGAATCCGCGCCCAGGTCGTCGACGAACGAGGACTCGTTCTTGATCTCCGCCTCGTTGACCCCGAGCTGCTCGGCGACGATCTTCTTGACGCGTGGTTCGACGTTGTCCATGCGGACTCCTTCCCTTGATTCCAGTGTGTTTTGGGATTGCCGACCCGAGGCCAGCGATTTTATCAGACCGCCCGCGCGCCCACCGCGGCGCCGGTCCGGATTCGAATTCCGTTTCAGTTCATGTACATGCCGCCGTTGACGTGCAGCGTCGCGCCGGTGATGTAGCCCGCCGACGGCGAGGCGAGGAACAGCACCGCCGCGGCGACATCCTCCGGACGGCCGAGCCGTCCGAGCGGAATCGCCCCGAGCAGCTGCTCGCGCTGCGCGTCCGAGAGCGCGCGCGTCATGTCGGTGTCGATGAAGCCGGGCGCCACGCAGTTCACGGTGATGGCGCGGCTGCCGATCTCCCGGGCGAGCGATCGCGTCATGCCGGCGATTCCCGCCTTGGCCGCCGAGTAGTTGACCTGGCCCGCGTTGCCGCTCGCGCCCACCACCGAGGTGATGTTGATGATCCGTCCGGCGCGCGCCTTCATCATGCCGCGCAGCACCGCGCGCGACAGCCGAAACACCGACTTGAGATCGGTGTCCAGCACGTCATCCCATTCCGCGTCCTTCATGCGGAGGAGGAGATTGTCCCGCGTGATGCCGGCGTTGTTGACGAGGATGCCGACCGCGCCGTATTCCTTCTCGATCGCGGCAATGCAAGCTTCGACCGCGGCGCCGTCGGTGACGTTCAGCAGCATCCCGCGGCCGGCGATTCCCGCCCCCGCAAGGTACTCGGTGACCGCGTTCGCGCCGGCTTCGGTCGTGGCGGTGCCGACGAGCTTCGCACCGGCGCCACCGAGGGCAGCCGCGATCGCCCGGCCGATCCCGCGCGTGGCGCCCGTCACGAGCGCGACCTGTCCGCCGAGCTCTGCCACTATGCCCCCTCCAGCGCCGCGATCGTCTCTTCGAGCGCCGCCCGATCCGGGAGGGCCGCACCCTGCGCGCCGTCGGCGATGCGCTTCACCAAGGGGGCAAGCACCCTGCCGGGCCCGCATTCGACGATCTGGCTCACCCCCTGCCCGACCATGGCGCGGACGCACTCGACCCACCGGACCGGATGGTCCGCCTGACGGACGAGCGCATCCTTGATCCGCTCGGGCTCGGGGTAGATCTTCGCATCGACGTTGTTCACTACCGGCACCCGCGGCGCACGGATGGTGATCGCCTCGAGCGCCACCGCCAGCCGCGCGGCGGCGGGTGCGAGCAGCGACGAATGGAACGGCGCGCTCACCGGGAGCGTCACGGCACGCTTGGCGCCGCGCGCTTTCGCCGCGTCGATTGCCCGCTGCACGGCCGCGGCATGCCCCGCGATCACCACCTGCCCGGGCGCGTTGAAATTGACCGCCTCCACGACCTGTCCCTGCGCCGCTTCCGCGCACGCGCTCCTGACTGCGTCGTCATCCAGACCGAGCAGCGCCGCCATCGCGCCCTCGCCTAACGGCACGGCCTCCTGCATCGCCTGCGCGCGCAGCCGCACCAGCGGCAGCGCGTCCTCGAACGCGAGCGCGCCGGCCGCGACGAGCGCGGTGTACTCGCCGAGGCTGTGCCCGGCGACGACGGCCGGTTCCGGCCCGCCGAGCTCGCGCCACAACCGGTACACGGCGTAGCCGGCGGTGAGCATCACCGGCTGCGTGTTGACCGTGCGGTTCAGCTCCTCCGCGGGACCTTCGTCGATCAGCTTGCCGATGTCCTGCTTCAGCACTTCCGAGGCGGTTGCGAGCACTGCGCGAACCTCCGGCGCATCGCCGTAGCCCGCCAGCATCCCGAGCGCCTGCGAGCCCTGACCCGGAAAGACCATTCCGAACTTCATCGCCACTCCCTCAGAACTCGACCAGGGACGCGCCCCACGTGAACCCGCCGCCGACACCCTGGAGCATCACCTTGTCGCCGCGCTTGATCCGCCCGTCGCGCAGCGCCAGATCGAGCGCGAGCGGCACCGACGCGGCCGAGGTGTTACCGTGCCGATCCACGGTCACGACGAGCTTCTCCGCCGGCAAGCCGAGCCGCTTCGCCGTCGCATCGAGGATCCGCACGTTCGCCTGGTGTGGAATCAGCCAATCGATGTCGGCGATCTGCATGCCGCAGCGCGCGACCGTCTCGCGCGCGACATCGTCGAGCACCCGCACCGCGAACTTGAATACCGCCGGCCCGTCCATCGTCACGAACGGGCTGCCGACGATCTTCCCGCCGCAAACATTGCCCGGGACCGCAAGAATGCCGGCCTGGCTGCCGTCGGCATGGAGGACGCTCGCGTGCACGCCCGGACGCTCGTCGGCGCGCAGTACGACCGCGCCGGCGCCATCGCCGAACAGCACGCACGTGGCCCGGTCGCTCCAGTCGAGGATCCGCGAGAACACCTCGGCGCCGATCACGAGCGCGTTGCGGGACTGTCCCGAACGCAGAAAGCTGTCGGCCACCGCCAGCGCGTAGACGAACCCGCTGCATACGGCCTGCACGTCGAACGCCGCACAGCCGCGCACGCCGAGCTTCGCCTGCAGCAGGCACGCGGTGCTGGGAAACACGTAGTCGGGCGTGGAGGTCGCGACGATGATGAGGTCGAGATCGCCGGCGGTCGTTCCGGCGGCGGCGAGCGCCGCACGCGCGGCCTCCAGCGCGAGATCGCTCGAGGTCTGCCGCTCGTCGGCGATGTGCCGCTGCCGGATCCCGGTGCGGGACACGATCCACTCGTCCGAGGTGTCGACCCGGGTCGCGAGCTCGTGATTGGTCACGATCCGCGGCGGCAGATAGCTGCCGGTGCCGACGATCCGCGAGTACGTCATGACGCCGCTTCGGCAAGAGCGCCTGGCCCGGCGACTGCGAGCCGCTCGGTGATGCGCTCAAGGACGCCGCCGCGGACTTCCTCCGCTGCCCGTTCAATCGCTCGGCAGAACGCGAGCCGGTCGGCGGACCCGTGGCTCTTCACGACCACGCCCTTCAGGCCGAGCAGCGTCGCACCGTTGTAGCCGCGCGGGTCGACGCGGTGCCGGAATGCGGCGAGCGCCGGCCACGCGAGCAACGCCGCGAGCCGCCGGAACGGGTTACGGGTGAATTCCTCGCGCAGAAACGTCCCCATCATCCGCGCCAGGCCCTCGGACGTCTTGAGGGCGACGTTCCCGACGAATCCGTCGCAGACGACCACGTCGACTTCGCCGCGGAAGATGCCGTCGCCTTCGACGTTGCCGGCGAAGTTCAGCTCGCTCGCGCGGAGCAGGTCGCCCGCCTGCTTCACGATCTGGTTGCCCTTGATCGCCTCGGCACCGATGTTGAGCAGGCCGACGCTCGGCCGCTCGCGGTGCTCGACGGCGGACACCAGGATCGCCCCCATCACGGCGAACTGCAGCAGGTGCTCGGGCTTGCAGTCCGGGCTCGCGCCGAGATCGAGCATGTACGTCTGCCCCTTCATCGTCGGCAGAACCGAGACGAGCGCCGGGCGATCGATCCCCGGCAGGGTCCGCAGCACGAAGTGCGCGGTCGCCATCAGCGCCCCGGTGTTGCCCGCACTCACCGCCGCCTGCGCTTCGCCGCTCTTCACGAGATCGATCGCGACGCGCATCGACGAGTCCTTCTTCCGCTTGACCGCCGTCGCCGGCGACTCGTCCATGGCCACGACCTGAGCGGCATGGCGCACCCGGACCTGTGCCGAATGCGCAGCGCCACGGCGCCGCAGCTCCGCATCGATCGCGTCACGCAAGCCGACCAGGATCACGTGCGCGCCAGGGCTCGACTCGAGGAAACGCAACGCCCCCGGCACGGTTACGGCCGGGCCGTGGTCGCCGCCCATGCAATCGATCGCCAGGGTAACGTCGTTCGCCACGATCGACCGGCCCCGCGTGGACACCGGGCAGCTCGGCCGCCTCCTCCCTTTCGCGCGCCGCATCCGCACCGGCGCCGGAACAGCCCTACTCGTTCTCGCTCTTGGTCTTGACGACCTTCTTGCCGCGGTAGAAGCCGCTCGGGCTGACGTGATGCCGCAGATGGACCTCGCCGGTCGAAGGCTCGACGGCGAGCGGCGGATTCGTGAGTGCGTCGTGCGCGCGGTGCATCCCGCGCTTCGACGCCGACTTCTTGTTCTGCTGGACGGCCATGCTGGCTCCTTCAAGTGTTCGATTCCCGGTCCGGGCCCCGGGGACCCGCACCGCTCTCCTGCAACCCGGCGAGCGCCGCGAATGGCGACCGCTTGTCTCCCGCGTGGCGTGCAACCGCGGTCTCGCAACTCGCGTGCATCGGGACCATCGGCAGGGCGAGGATCGCTTCGTCTTCGACCAGCGCCGCGACGTCCATCGACCTCGATGCGAGCACGCGATCGCGCTCATCCTCGGCCGCGTCGATTTCCGCCTCCGAATCGGCGAGCTCGAGCACGCTCGTCACTGCCAGCGGCAACTCCAGCGCGCCGAGACACCGCTGACAGGCAAGCCGCATTTCCCCGCTCACTTCGACCGTGAGCGCCGCGCGCCCGTCCGCATCCTCGCCGCCGCGCACCGCGTACTGCAGCGTCGCCGCCTCGCAACCCATCTGCGCGAGACGCGGCAGATCCCTGATCGCGAGTACGCCGGTGACGACCTCGCGCGCCTTCGCAAACCGCGGGCCGTCGATCGTCCCGGCGCGAGACATAGGGCGCGAATGATAGTATTTTTCGCCACTACCGTCAAAGAAATCAGGGAGCTAGCTCGCCTTTCCGGCGCGCGCGACTCGCGGCGATGACCGTTCCCCGTCTGATCCTCGCATCGACCTCGCCGTACCGGCGCGAACTGCTCGGGCGCCTCCGCCTGCCGTTCGAGGCGATCAGCCCCGGCGTGGACGAGACCCCGCGCGCCGGCGAGATGCCGGCTGCACTCGCGGTGCGTCTCGCCGAGGAGAAGGCGCACGCGGTCGCCGTCCGCCACCCCGACGCAATCGTGATCGGCGGCGATCAGGTCGCCGTGCTCGACGGCCGCGCGCTCTCGAAGCCGGAGACGCACGAGAACGCGGTCGCCCAGCTGCGCGCGATGCGCGGGCGGTGCGTCACCTTTCTGACGGCGGTTGCGGTCGAGCGCAACGCGAGCAGCGAGAAGCGCGCCCGCCTCGTGCCCTGCGAGGTCCAGTTCCGTGCGTTCTCCGACGACGTGATCGAAGCCGTATCTCCGCGCGGACCGGCCTTACGACTGCGCCGGCAGCGCGAAGATCGACAGCCTCGGCATCGCGCTGGTCGAGCGGCTCGACGGCGACGATCCGACGGCGCTCGTCGGCCTGCCGCTGATCGCGCTCGTCACGATGCTCGGCGAACTCGGCCTGGACGTGTTGCGGCCAGCGTGAGCGCCGGCACGCTCTATCTCGTCCCCACGCCGCTTGCCGAAGGTGCGGCGGACGCGTCCGTCCCGGCGCCGGTCCGCAATCGCATCCGCGAGATCGATCATTTCCTGGTCGAGGAGCCAAAAAGCGCGCGCGCGTTTCTGAAGGCGCTCGAACACCCGCGCCCGCTCGCATCGCTCGGGATCGAGCGGCTGCCCGAGAAGGCGAGCGATGCACGCCTGGACGGTCTGCTCGCGCCCCTGCTTGCCGGCGGCGACGCCGCGCTCCTCTCGGAAGCCGGCGCGCCCGCGGTGGCCGATCCCGGTGCGACGCTGATACGGCGGGCGCACCGCCTCGGGATCCGCGTCGTGCCGCTCGTCGGTCCGTCCGCGATCCTCATGGCGCTGATGGCGTCGGGGCTGGAGGGACAGCGGTTCGCATTCCACGGCTATCTGCCGGTCGAGGAGGCCGCGCTCGCGAACCGCCTCAGAGCGCTCGAGGCGGACTCGCGCCGCGAGCGCCGCACCGAGATCTTCATCGAAACGCCCTACCGGAACGACCGTCTGCTGCGCCTGATCGCCGCGACCTGCGCCCCGGCCACCCTCCTGTCGGTCGCTGTCGACCTGACGGCGCCGACCGAAACGATCGACACGCAGTCGATCGCGGTGTGGCGGAGCAAGCCGAGGGCGATCGGCAAGCGTCCCGCGGTGTTCCTGCTGCAGGCTTAGCGCAGGCCGGGAGAGCCGCTGCCAACGCCGAGCGCAGCGGCAACCCCCGCGCCGAAACGCTTGGCAAAGCGCTCCGCGATGTTTTCCTTCTGCGTATAGTCGACGATCTGCTCGGCCTTGACCACCTCGCGCGCGACGTAGTCGAGGCTGCCCAGGCCGTCGGTCAGCCCGAGCTCGATCGACTTCGACCCGGTCCAGATCAGCCCGCTGAAGAGCTCCGGCGATTCCTTCAGGCGCGCACCGCGCCCCTTGCGGACGACGTCGATGAACTGCTGGTGGATCTCGCCGAGCAGGGCCTTCGCGTACTCGACCTGGTGCGGCTCTAACGGCGAGAACGGATCGAGGAATGCCTTGTTCTCGCCGGCGGTGAACACCCGCCGTTCGACCCCGACCTTGTGCATTGCGTCCACGAAGCCGAAATTGTCCATCAGCACGCCGATCGAACCGACGAGGCTCGCCTTGTCGACGTAGATCTTGTCCGTGGCGGAGGCGATGTAGTACCCGCCGGAGGCGCAGATGTCCTCGACCACCGCGTACATCGGAATGTCCGGGTGCAACCCGCGGAGGCGCCGGATCTCGTCGTAGATGATGCCCGCCTGTACCGGGCTGCCGCCGGGGGAGTTGATCCGCAGGACCACCCCTTGCGTCTTCTTGTCCTTGAACGCGCCCTGCAGCGCGGCGGTCACGTTGTCCGCGCTCGCGTTGCCCTTCGCGTCGATGACGCCGGCGACCTCGATGAGCGCGGTGTGCTTCTCGCTCAGCCGCTCGGTCCGGCCCCAGTCGAAGAGCATGACGATGAGGAAGGTGAGATACGCGAAGCCGAGCAGCTTGAAGAAGATGCCCCAGCGCCGCCCGCGCCGCTGTTCCTTCAGCGCCTCGAGCGCGAGCTTCTCGATCACGCCGCGCTCCCAGTTGGTCTCGCCCGTGTTGCCCGTGTTGCCTGTGTTGCCGGTATCAGCCATGGCTCCGGACCTGCTCTTTCAATACCACTTCACCGTCGATCTCTTCCACCGGGATCGGGATCAACCCGCCGCCGCGACACGGCCCGCCCAGGCATCCGCCGGTCGTCGGGTCGTACAGCGCCCCGTGCGTCGAGCATAGCAAAACGATGCCATCGGCATCGAAAAACCGCCCCGCCTGCCAGTCGAGCTCGACCCCGACGTGGGCGCAGCGGTTGACGTAGGCATATACCCGGCCTTCATAGCGGATCGCGAACGCCGGTGCGGTCTCGCGGCCACGTTGCAACTCGAAGCGCACGCCCTCGCCGCCGTCCGCAAGCGCGGCGCTGGCGCACACGATCACGCGTTCGCTGCCAGCCATCGGGCCAGTTCCGCAGTCGAATGCACGAGCTCGAGCGGCGCGAGCCCGGCGAGCGTGGCGGCCTCGTGCGCGCCATAGCTCACGCCTACGGCGGCGACGCCCGCGTGCGCCGCCATCTGCAGGTCGTGCGACGTGTCGCCGACCATCAGCGCACGCTCCGGCTGGACGGCGAGCATCGCCATCAGCTCGTGCAGCATGTCCGGCGCGGGCTTGGGCGCGCACTGGTCGGCGCAGCGGGTCGCATCGAACAGGTCCGCGAGCCCGGTGTGCCCCAGCGCGCGCACGAGGCCCGCATGGCTCTTGCCGGTGGCAATCGCGAGCTGGTGCCCGTTGTCGCGCAGGGCCTCCAGCATCTCCCGCGTGCCCGGAAAGAGCGGGAGACTCGCATCCCGGGCGAGGAAATGGTGGCGATAGCGCTCGGCCACCCGGGGGTACTCCGACGGCGCCAGCCCGGGCACGACGTGCGCGAGCGAGTCGGCGAGGCCGAGGCCGATCACGTGGCGCGCGCGCGCCTCCTCAGGCACCGGCAGGCCGAGATCCCGGCACGCCGCCTGGATGCACGTGGCGATCGCTCCGGCCGAGTCGATGAGGGTCCCGTCCCAGTCGAAGACGAGCAGGTCAAATCGCTTCGGCATCGATTTTCCGCTGGACCTGGGCGAGAAAGCGATCCAGCTCGTCCGGCATCGGGGCCTCGAGCTCGACCCGCCGTGCGCCGAGCGGATGGTCGAAACCGAGCGCGCGGGCATGCAGGAACATCCGCCTCAAGCCGCGCTTCGCGAGCACCTTGTTCAGCTCGAAATCGCCGTACCGATCGTCGCCGAGAATCGGGAACCCGAGATGGGCAAGGTGGACGCGGATCTGGTGCGTCCGACCGGTGGCGAGCGTCGCTTCGACGAGCGAGTACTCGCCGCAGCGCTCGACGAGCCGGAACTCGGTTCGCGAGGCCTGCCCGCCTTCCCCGACGCTTACGTGGCGTGCCCCGGACGGGGTGACGCGTTTTCGGAGCGGCAGCTCGACCGACCTTGCCGCCCTGGTCCAGGCGCCGCGGACCAGCGCGACGTAGCGCTTGACGACCCGCCCCTCCCGCAGCGCCGCGTGCATGGCCACCAGCGCCGAGCGCTTCTTGGCGAGGATCAGGAGGCCCGAGGTCTCGCGGTCGAGGCGATGGACGAGCTCGAGGAACCGGCCGTCGGGGCGCGCGGCACGGAGCTGCTCGATTACGCCGAAGCTCACGCCGCTTCCGCCATGGACCGCCACGCCGGCGGGCTTGTCGATGATCAGCAGCGCGTCGTCCTCGAAGACCACCGGGAATCCGGGGGCTCGAGGCGCCGGCGGCCGACGCGACGGCGCCGCGCTTGTCCGGACGGGCGGAATCCGGATCCGGTCCCCCGCCTGCAGACGATAGGTGGCAGCCACCCGCCGGCTGTTCACCCGCACCTCGCCCCCCCGGAGGAGCCGGTAAACGTGGCTGCGAGGCACCCCTTTCAGCTCGCGCAGCAGGAAATTGTCGACGCGCTGTGCCGCCCGACCTTCATCGACCACGACCACGGCCGCCCTTGCGTTGCCTAAACCCTTCATTCTTCATATACTCCAGCCGCTGTCTTCGCTCGCGGGACAGCGGCCGAGCGGGTTTCCCCGGCCGCCAGCACGTCCCCGGCCTTTAAGGCCGCGAAGTGGGCCCGACCCGGTTTCCGCGCGGATTTCCGCGCACGGGTCAGGGGCACGCCCGTCAGCTGGTTTTGATCGCTCACCAGAAGCAGCGATGTTAAATGAGTAGCGCGCCGGAATCCGTTACCGATTCCTCCAGCCCGGCACGGGGAGACCAGACCGGGCATGCACACGTCCGACACCGACTGACCCAGCCCACTTTCGAGAGCAGCGCACATCACACGATGCTTCGTTAACGGCACCCACCAGTTAGACGGCGTGGTTTGCAGCGGCGCGCGAGGAGAAGAACTACATGAAGCGCATGCTGTTCAACGCGACACAGGCCGAGGAACTCCGTGTCGCGATCGTCGATGGTCAGAAACTGATCGACCTCGACATCGAATCGGCCAGCAAGGAACAACGTAAAGGCAACATCTACAAAGGCGTCATCACCCGGATAGAGCCCAGCCTCGAAGCGGCGTTCGTCGACTACGGCACGGAACGCCACGGTTTCCTGCCGTTCAAGGAAATTTCCCGCAGCTATTTCCGGCCGGACGCCGAGCCGGGCCGCGCCCGCATCCAGGACGCGGTGTCCGAGGGCACCGAAGTCATCGTCCAGGTCGAGAAGGACGAGCGCGGCAACAAGGGCGCCGCGCTGACGACCTTCATCAGCCTCGCCGGCCGGTATCTCGTCCTGATGCCCAACAACCCGCGCGGCGGCGGCGTGTCGCGCCGCGTCGAGGGCGAGGATCGCAACGAGCTCCGGGAGACGATGGAGAAGCTCCCGGTGCCGCAGGGCATGAGCGTCATCGCGCGGACCGCCGGCATCGGCCGTACGCTCGAGGAGCTCGAGTGGGATCTCAAGTACCTCCTCAAGCTGTGGGAGAAGATCGGCGAGGCGGGCGAGACCCAGCGCGACGAGGGTGGCCAGATCGCCAACCCGGCGCCGTACCTGATCTACCAGGAGTCGAGCCTGGTGATCCGCGCGATCCGGGACTACTACCAGCCCGACATCGGCGAGATCCTGATCGACACCGACTCGATCTACGAGCAGACGGTGGCGTTCATGGGCAACGTGATGCCCGACAACGTCCAGCGCGTGAAGCGCTACCGCGACGACGTCCCGCTCTTCTCGCGCTTCCAGATCGAGCACCAGATCGAAAGCGCGTACTCGCGCCAGGTCAGCCTGCCTTCGGGCGGCGCGATCGTGATCGACCACACCGAGGCGCTGGTCGCGATCGACGTCAACTCGGCGCGCGCCACCAAGGGCGGCGACATCGAGGAAACGGCGCTGCGCACCAACCTCGAGGCCGCCGACGAGCTCGCGCGGCAGCTCCGGCTGCGCGACCTCGGCGGGCTGATCGTCATCGACTTCATCGACATGGAGATCGCGCGCAGCCAGCGCGAGGTCGAGAATCGCCTGCGCGAGGCGCTCCGGTACGACCGCGCGCGGGTGCAGATGGGCAAGATCTCGCGCTTCGGGCTGATGGAGCTCTCGCGGCAACGGCTGCGCCCCTCGCTCGAGGAAACCGCGCACCAGCAGTGCCCGCGCTGCAACGGGATCGGCTTCATCCGCGGCATCGAGTCGACCGCGCTCCACATCCTGCGCATCATGCAGGAGGAGGCGATGAAGGAGAACAGCGCGGCGATCCACGTGCAGGTCCCGGTGGACGTCGCTACTTACCTGCTCAACGAGAAGCGCGCGGACATCCACGCCGTAGAGGCGCGGCTCAAGGTGAACGTCGTCCTCATCCCGAACATCCACCTCGAGACGCCGCACTACAAGGTCGAGCGGCTGCGTCACGACGACCTGAACCAGGAAGGCGTGCTGCCGCCGAGCTACAACCTCGTGGAAGCCCCGGCCGAGGAGCAAGCCTACGCCTCGCCGCAGGAGGCGCGCCCGCCGCGGCCGCAGGCGGCGGTGCAGGGAGTCACCCCCGAGCAGCCGGCTCCGGTCGCCCCGCCGAGGCCGGTTGTCACCCCGCCACCTCCGCCCGCCCCGGCCGTCCGGCCGGAACCGCACTCGCCGGATCGGCCCGGGATCATGAGCCGCCTCTTCGGCTGGCTGCGCAGCCCGGAGCCGGCGCCTGCGGCGCCGGCTCCTGCCGCAGCACCGGCACGTCCCGAGCCGCAGCAGCGCCGTGACCGCGGAGACCGGCCCGAGCGCCGGGACCACGGCGGCGAGCGGCCGCACCGCGGCGACGGCCGGGATCGCGGACGCGACGATCGGCCGCCGCGCCACGAGCGCGGGCAGGGCCAGAGCCAAGGTCGCGGTCGCGATGGCGAGCGGCAATCGCGCGGCGACCAGCAGGGGCAACGCCGTGATCGGCGCGATCACCGCGAGCAACGGGATCAGCAGCGCGGCCCGAGACCGGACGACCGCCAGCGTCATGGCGAGCAACGTCAAGGCGAGCCGCGTCAGGAACGTCAGGGCGAACAACGTCCAGGCGAGCCGCGTCAGGAACGTCAGGGCGAGCAACGCCAAGCCGAACCACGTCCGGCCGAGCAGCGTCCAGCCGAACTACGCCAAGGGGAGCAGCGCCAAGCCGAACCACGTCAAGGCGAACGCCCTCAGCAGGAGCCGCGCATGCAGCCGATCGGCGGTGGGCCGGCGCGCGCCGATGGCGCCGGCGAGCAGGACGCCGAGCGGCGGCGCGGCCGCCGCAATCGGCGCGATCGAGGTGATCGCGGCGAGCGCGGAGATCGCGGTGAACGTGGCGAGCGCGTGGATCGCGGCGAACGTGGCGAGCGTGGAGACCGCGGTGAGCGCCAGGAGGCGCACTCGCGCGAAGTACGGCTGCGCGAGGATCAACTGCGCGAGGATCAACTGCGCGAGGGTCGGCTGCGCGAAGCCAGGCTGAACGAGGAGCGAGCGGCCGCGGGTGAATCGCGGCCGGAGCCGATGCCGGCTGCCGAGGCGGCGTTGCCCGTCGCCCCCGTGGCGGCGGTAGCTCATGTTGCAGCCCCGGTCTTCGAACCGCCCCGGGAGGTCCAGATCGCCGCCGCCCCGGTAGCGCGCGCACCCGAGATGCGGGTCACCGTGCCGCCGCCGGCCCCGCCAGCCGACCTCGACCGCGCACTGCGCGAGAGCGGACTGGTGATGATCGAGACGAGCCGGGACAAGGTGCCAGCCGCCGCGCCGCCCGTCGACGAGGTTCAGGTCACCACGCGCTCGCAGGGAACGCCGTCCGCCGCCGGCCGACCTGGATACGCCGCTGCAGCAGGTCGAGACGCGCAAGAGCGACGGCGAATCGCCGCCGTCGCACTGAGTCGTGGGGCGCGCTAGCGGGTCAGCTCGGCCTTCAGGTGGTCGAGCAGGCCCTCGGCCGCGTCCTCGATGAGGTCGAGCACCAGCTCGAATCCGTCCGGGCCGCCGTAGTACGGGTCCGGGACCTCGTCGCCGCCCGCGCGGCGGGCGAACTCGAGCATCATCCGGAGCTTTTCCGCGGCGGACGGCGGCGCCAGCCGCGCGAGCATCGCGTGATGCTCGCGATCCATCGCCAGGATGAGATCGAAGGTCTGGAAATCCTCCCGGGCGAAGCGCCGGGCCCGCTGCCTGGAGAGGTCGTAGCCGCGCCGGCGCGCGTGCGCCTGCGCCCGCGCATCGGGCGCTTCGCCGACGTGGTAGCCATGCGTCCCCGCCGAAGCGACCGCGATCACGTCCGCCAGTCCTGCGTCCTCTGCCAGTTTCCGGAGCACGCCCTCCGCTGTCGGCGAGCGGCAGATGTTGCCGGTGCAGACGAAGAGGACCCGCTTCACCCGGAGGCCTGCCTGGGCACCAGCTCTTCCTCGACCTCGACGCCGAACACCTTCTTCCTCACGTCGGCGAGCTGATCGCGCACGCGTGCCGCCTGCTCGAACTCGAGGTTGCGGGCGTGGTCGAGCATCTGCTTCTCGAGCCGCTTGATCTCGCGTCCGATCTCCTTCTCGGTCATCGCCTCGTAGCGCGCCTGCTCCTCGGCGGCTTTCAGCTCGGCCCGCGCGCCTTCTGCATCGTAGACCCCGTCGATGATGTCCTTGATCCGCTTCGACACGCCTTTGGGCGTGATGCCGCGCGCCTCGTTGAAGGCGACCTGCTTCACCCGCCGGCGATCGGTCTCTCCGATCGCGCGCCGCATGGAATCGGTCATCGCATCGGCGTACAGGATCGCCGCGCCGTGGAGGTGCCGCGCGGCGCGGCCGATCGTCTGGATGAGCGAGCGCTCCGACCGGAGGAACCCCTCCTTGTCGGCGTCAAGGATCGCGACCAGCGACACCTCCGGCAGATCGAGCCCCTCGCGCAGCAGGTTGATGCCGACGAGGACGTCGAATTCGCCGAGCCGCAGGTCGCGGATGATCTCCACCCGCTCCACCGTCTCGATCTCCGAATGCAGGTAGCGGACCTTCACGCCGTGCTCGCGGAGGTACTCGGTCAGATCCTCCGCCATGCGCTTGGTTAGGGTCGTCACGAGGACCCGTTCGTCGCGGGCGACGCGGAGCGTGATCTCCGACAGCAGGTCGTCGACCTGCGTCGAGGCCGGGCGCACTTCCACCTGCGGATCGACGAGCCCGGTCGGCCGCACCACCTGCTCCACGACCTGCCCGGAGCGGGTCATTTCGTAGTCCGCGGGGGTCGCCGAGACGAAGATCGTCTGGCGCATCATCGCCTCGAACTCCTCGAACTTGAGCGGCCGGTTGTCGAGCGCCGAGGGCAGGCGGAAGCCGTAGTTGACCAGGTTCTCCTTGCGCGAGCGATCGCCGCGGTACATACCCCCGAGCTGCGGGATGGTGACGTGACTCTCGTCGATGAACATCAGCGCCTGCGGCGGGAGGTAGTCGATCAGCGTCGGCGGCGGCTCGCCCGCCTTCCGCCCCGACAGGTGCCGCGAGTAGTTCTCGATGCCCTTGCAGAAGCCCATCTCGTTCAACATCTCGAGGTCGAACCGGGTCCGCTGCTCGATCCGCTGCGCTTCGACCAGCTTCACCTCGCGCTGGAAGAACTCGATCCGCTCGGCGAGCTCGAGCTTGATCGCCTCGATCGCCCGGAGCGTTGTCGCCCGCGGTGTGACGTAGTGGCTCGACGGATACACGGTGAAGCGGGACACGCGCTGCACCGTCCGGCCGGTCAGCGGATCGAACAGCATCAGGCTGTCGATCTCGTCGTCGAACAGGGTCACCCGCACCGCTGTCTCCGAGTGCTCCGCCGGGAAAACGTCGATGACGTCACCGCGGACGCGGAACGTGCCGCGGCGGAAGTCGAGCTCGGAGCGCTCGTACTGCATCGCGACCAGCCGCGCGATGACCTCGCGCTGGTTCGCGTGCTCGCGCTCGCGCAAGTGCAGGATCATGCCGTGGTAGTCGACCGGATCGCCGATGCCGTAGATGCAGGACACGGTCGCGACGATCACCGCGTCTTCGCGCTCGAGCAGCGACTTCGTCGCCGACAACCGCATCTGCTCGATGTGCTCGTTGATGCTCGAGTCCTTCTCGATATAGAGGTCGCGCGAGGGGACGTAGGCCTCGGGCTGGTAGTAGTCGTAGTAGGAGACGAAGTACTCGACCGCGTTCTCGGGGAAGAACTCGCGGAACTCCGAATAGAGCTGCGCTGCCAGGGTCTTGTTCGGCGCGAGGACGAGCGCGGGTCGTCCGATGCGCGCGATGACGTTCGCCATCGTGTAGGTCTTGCCCGAACCGGTCACGCCGAGCAGCGTCTGGGTGGCAAGCCCGTCGCGGAGCCCTTCGGTGAGCTTGTCGATCGCTTCCGGCTGGTCGCCCGCCGGCGGGAACGGCTGGTGGAGGCGGAACGCGCTCTCCGGGAACGTGAGGACCTTGCCCTGCTCCGGCTTTCGGGCGGCGGTGGAGGCCTGGGACACGCGCGGGACGGGATTGGACGACACGGCAGCCTGCGATTCTCTCATAGCAGGGCCGCCCTTCGACACCGCGCAGCGCTGCGGACGGGTAGAATTTGCAGTCGACCCAACTCGCGCCCCCGGACATGACCGCATCGATCCTCGCCCGCGTCGAACTGGCGCCCGGCGATCCAATCCTCGGCGTCACCGAAGCCTACAACGCCGACCAGAGCCCGAAGAAGGTCAACCTCGGGGTCGGCGTCTACTACGACGACCAAGGCAAGGTCCCGGTGCTCGAGTGCGTCCGCCGCGTGGAGCGCGACATGCTGGAGACGGTCACGCCGAAGGGTTATCTACCGATCGACGGGATCCCGGCGTACGACAGGGCTGTCCAGCAGCTCGCGTTCGGCGCCGACTCCGCCGTCGTCAAGGAAGGTCGCGCGGTCACCGTTCAGGGGCTGGGCGGCACCGGCGCGCTGAAGATCGCGGCCGACTTCCTCCGCCGAGTGAGTCCGGGTGCCCAGGTCTGGATCAGCGATCCGAGCTGGGAGAACCACCGGGCGCTGTTCGAGGGGGCGGGGTTTACCGTCAATGCCTATCCCTACTACGACGCCGCGACCCACGGCCTCGACTTTTTCGGGATGACCGGAGCGCTCGAAAAGCTCGCCCCCGGCGCGATCGTCGTGCTGCATGCCTGCTGCCACAATCCGACCGGAGTCGATCTCACCCGCGACCAATGGACGCGCGTGCTCGAGATCGTGAAGACCCGCGAGCTCGTGCCGATCCTCGACATCGCCTACCAGGGGTTCGCCGAGGGTGTCGACGCCGACGGGGAGGTCGTGCGACGGTTCGCGCAGGCAATGAGCCCGGTCTTCGTCGCCAATTCGTTCTCGAAGTCCTTCTCGCTCTACGGCGAGCGGGTCGGAGGACTGAGCGTGGCAACGGCGAGCGCGGACGAGGCGAAGCGCGTGCTGAGCCAGCTGAAGCGCGTCGTGCGCGCCAACTACTCCAATCCGCCGACGTTCGGCGCCAAGGCGGTGGCGACCGTGCTGAATACGCCGGAGCTACGGGCGTTGTGGGATCGCGAGCTCGGGCAGATGCGCGAGCGGATCAAGGCGATGCGGCGCGCGCTTGTCGAGAAGGTCGCGGCGCGGGCGCCGGGATTCGAGCTCGGCTTCGTGATGCAGCAGCGCGGGATGTTCTCGTACTCGGGCCTCTCGAAGGAGCAGGTTCATCGGCTCCGCAAGGAGTTCTCCGTCTACGCCATCGATAGCGGCCGCATCTGCGTCGCAGCGCTCAACACGCAGAACGTGGACTACGTCGCCGACGCGATCGCGAAGGTGGTGAAGTGAGGGGTCGGATTGCCGCACGGCCCTTGGAGGGGGCCGAGCGGGTCGGCTATAATTCGCGCCCGGCAAATCCCCGATAGCTCAGCCGGTAGAGCGACGGACTGTTAATCCGCAGGTCGGAGGTTCGATCCCTCCTCGGGGAGCCAGCAAACACAACGGCTTAGCGATGCGCTAGGCCGTTTTCGTTGTGCGCCCAGCATGGGCGCGATCTTGGAGGTGCAAGTCCTCCCACGAGTAGACCACTGCGAGTGAAGCGAAGCGCAACTGCGCGAGGGTGACCGAGCGTGGGAAGGAAGCGTGGAGCGAAACCGCGAGCCGAGGTACACGAACCGGATCTGAGGCGATGCCGAGCAGGGCGAGCGGGCAATGTACCGCGAAGCTGTAGTGGTCAAGGCTCAGGCGGCGTAAATCCGGCGGCTGTGCGGGGAAGGATCGCGTTCTTACCTGGGGAGATCTCGCCTTGTGCCTGAAAGGGTGACGGGGACGACCCGGAGCGAGAAGTCAGCAGAGGCCGTAGTAGTCGCGAGACGAAGGGCCGAAGGAATGGGAGGGGAGGCCCTCTGGTTCTCGGATTTGGACTGTCTCAGATGTTCGCGTCAGCGAAGCTCGCCAACCAACCAGGCTGGGTGAAGCCCGAATGGTCGTGGCAGCGAGAAACCGAATCGGGCGGATCAGAAATCAGCCACCCCCGGCGGCGTGCTGGGACTCATTCCGGGGCGCTGACCTCAACTGTTCCAACCGCCCGGTGCGGACCCGCATGCCGGGTGGTGTGGGAGGGGCCCGATTAGCGATGATCGGCCCCTATCCCGTTTCCCGACCGTAGGGAAAACGTAGAACTTTCCCTACGTTTTCTCTACGCCGATCGGTCTCGATCCGGGCCGCGGCTACCGCGAGATGCTCGGTCGCGAACTTCGCGTAGCGGTCGACCATCACGCGCGACTTCCAGCCCCCGAGCTCCTTCAGCTCATCGGTCGACGTCCCCGCCTGCCGATGCCAGGAAGCCCAGGTGTGCCAGGTATCGTGAAAGCGGAAGTCCTCGAGCCCTGCCCGCTTCACCGCTTCGAGCCATGCCGTGTTGCAGACGCCCCAGCGGATCGGCTGCTTACGGAAGGTGAAGCAGTAGCGCGCGTGCTTGCCTCGTTCCGCCTCCAGCACGGCCACCGCGTCCTCGTTCAGCGGCACGCCTCGCGGCGTTCCGTTCTTGGTGTGGTTGAGCCAGGCGGTCCCGCGTTCCAGGTCCACCCTGCTCCACTCCAAGCCGGTGATCTCCGAAGCTCGGCAGCCCGTGGCCAGCGCGAACCGCGTGATTGCCGCAATGTGAGGTGGGCAGGTAGCGATGAGCCGCTCCGCCTCCTCATGCGTCAACCATCGGTCGCGCGCAACCTCGCCCGACAACATGCGGATTTTCGGGAAGTTGTCGATCCACTGCCATTCGTCGCGCGCGAGCCGCAGGATGCCGCGGATCGTCGCGAGGTAGCGGTTCACTGTGGCGGGCTTGTTACCCCGCTTGAGCTCACGCTGGCAGACCTGCCACACGACATCTCCCGAGACCTGCGTGAGCAGCTTGTCCCCGAGGTAGGGGTCGAGCCGCCGGCAGATCCGCCGCACGTCCCGGATGCTGCGCAGGGACGCCTTCACTTCGAGATACCGGACCACAGCTTCCTGCCACGTGCGCCTCGGCTTGATGCCGAACGCTGCCTCACGAAACGAATCAGCTTTCAGTCTCGCGAGGAGCGCTTCGGCTTCGGCCCGGTCTTCAGTCCGAGCGCTGAGGCATACGCGCTTGCCGCTGGGTAGTACAACATCGATCCACCAGAAACGAGAGTCCCGTCGCCGGTAGATTCCGGTTTCGCGGGCCATTGAGACTCCTTTCTGGCCCGCCCTCGACGCTTATGCTCGTCGAGCCAGGCATCCAGGTCAACTTTGTCGTAGACGCGCCGGCGTCCGAGCTTCACGCAGGGCACGTCGAGATCGGCGAGGAGCGTCACGCCGATGGCCAGATAGGCCGCGGCTTGCTCTGATGTCAGGCACCGCGCTGTCGGGAGTGGCAGCGGCTGATCGCCAGCAGCCGGCTTCCCCTCGGGCTGCGCCGTCGCGACCGCTTTCTCGTGGGCGCTCATCGCCATAGCAGTCATCGTCCGAGGTAGGTCGCAGTCACCTGCCCTCGCCCGTGCCCGAGCTCGAGCGAGATCTCGAGGCGCACTCGCTGGTCGATCGAGCGCTGCTCCGGGGTGAGCTGTTTCTTGGTCGGCCCGCCGCGGGCCGGCCACTGCCAGCCGGTCTTCTCGAAGTAGCGGGTCTGGGCGTAGCGGTGTCGGAGGCCGTGATTGGCGTTCGGTCCGACGCGCTGGCACTCCGCCTTGTAGGCGTTGAGCTGCCCCTTGTAGGTCGAGCCCTGGGGAATGAGACTCCGACCGGCCGCGAGCTTCTTCGCCTCGTCGAGAACAACGCGCTGCGCCTCGGTCCGGATCGGGAGTTCGCGATCCCGCCCGCCCTTGGTCCAGGAGGCCTTCAGCCGGATCGCATTGCCCTCGTCGGCCCAGCCGGGACGGATCTTGATCGACTCCTCCCGCCGCAGGCCGAAGGCCTCCTGCAGCCGCAGCGACATCGCCACATACGGCGAGCGGACTTGGTCGAGCTGGGCCCGGTCGAGATCCTTGCCCTTGTCCTGGTTGGTGACGTACTGGCGCCGCTCGATCCCGTAGGCGTCGTTGTCCCGGGCAACGACGTTCGGTTTCCCGATCTTCTCCGCCCACCAGCGCAGGGTCGCGAGCCGGTTCTTGAAGGTGCCCGTCGAGATTCCTTCCGCCTTCCAGCGCTCGACCAGCGCCTCGACGTGCTTCGGCTTCAGGCTGTCAGCCCGCATGTGCCGGAAGCCCATCTCGTGGAGCTGGTTCGCGAAGAGGGAAAGCATCCGCTCCCGGTCGGCCTGGGTGGCGAAGCTGCCGTCGCGGTTGCGGCGGCAAAGCTGCTTCAGTTGATAGTTGAGATCGCGCATAGCCCCTCCTCGCTGATTTCCGTCCGGCTCTTCCTGTTTCGTTCCGTCCCGTCGTCGTCGGTGTAATCGCTTCGGTAAGTGTTTCTGTCCGTCCCGCCGGCCGTGGCCAGGCGAGAGATTTCGAAGGACACGGGACACCACTCCCGTAAAGTGCAGTTGCTCGGGTGAGCTCGAGCTGCCGCCGCTGCACGTCGGCATTGGCTGCCGATGCGCGTCTCGAGGGACGAGACCGCCGCATCGGGGACCATTGACCCAGGGTCCGAGGAGCGCCGGTGAGGGCGCGGAGCATTGCCGTCCGAGTGGACGGCGTGGAGGCTTTGCGCCTCCCTCCTTGGGCGATGTGATGGGGCCGCGAGGCCCCGTCACTTCTCTCGCCACGCTGAATCGCGTGCGCGAAGGCCTGAAACGCCAAGGCCTTAGACGCGTCGTCACTGGCAGACCAGTGACGACGCTCGCCGGTGACGCTGATGTGCGAGGCGTGGTCAGGCGAGCAGTGAGCTCGACCGGATCACGCGCGCATCACACGTCGTGGCTGTCGCGCAGCGGTTCACGCATGGGGACGACGACCGGTGCTGGGCTCGGTGGCCCTGCTAGTCGTCTCTCGGGATGTCGGTCGAGCCGACATCCAAGTGGCGCCGTGGAAACTGCTTGGCGCCCGCTACTACGGCGCGATCGGGTCCTCCAGGGACTCCCGATCGCCGATGACAGGCCGCGCGTCGTCGAGCGATGACACGGCCAGACTCAGGTGCTGCTGCTACTTCTCGTCGCTCCCGGACTTGCCGGGGCGCTCAACTCCAATGCGCGTATCGGGCGCCGCGCCTGGGTATCTCAACCCAGGGACCCGCGAGGGGCCTCGCACGAATCAGCACCCGGTGGGCCCTGATCCCGTGCACTCAGGAAACGTGTGAAGTCTAACCGGCTCCAGGGCCGGTCAACGCTTGGGCTTCGACGCCTTCCTGGCTTTGGTCCCGGGACGCGCGTCGCGACTCGTGGGCTTGCGCCGTTCCTCGCCGTAGGGCGCGAAGGTGTGCCTGTCGCTCAGGAGCAGGTCCAGGAACTTCGGATGAAGGAAGAGCTTCTCGCGACCGGCCGTGACCTCCCGAAGCACGCCGATCTCAGCGAGCGACTTCAGATACACGGACGCGGTCTGGCGCTTGGCGATTCCCGCCGATACGACGTTCTGGATGCGGCAATAGGGCTGTATGAAGACCGACTCGACGAGCTCTCGGCTGTAGAGCTTGGGCAGGCACGCGCGGATGTACTCGGCCGCCGCCGTCATCAGCGCGCGAAGCGCCGCGATCTTCTCGGTGGTCCAGGTCGCCGTCTCGCTGACGCCGCGGAGCACGTACAGAATCCACTCCTCCCAGGCCGCTTCACGGGTGACCGCCAGGAGCAGGCGGTAGTAGTCGGCGCGGTTACGGATGATGAAGCGCGAGAGGTAGAGCACCGGAAGGTCGAGCAGCCCCTGCTCGATGATCGCTAGCTCGTTCAGGATCCGCCCGGTCCGACCATTGCCGTCGGTGAAGGGGTGGATCGCCTCGAACTGGTAGTGAGCGGCGGCCATGCGGATCAGCGGGTCGATCACCGCCTGGTCATGGACGAACTTCTCCCAGTTGGCGAGCTTGTCGCGGAGCAGCGCTTCGCCGACGGGCGGGGTGTAGATGATCTCGCCGGTCGCCTGGTTCTTGAGCGCGGTGCCGGGTGTCCGGCGTACGTCCACTTCCCGCCCATGGATGATGGAGCAGATCTCGACGGCAGTAGCGGTGCTTAGCGGCCGGCGCTGCAGTAGTTCGGTACCCCGCCGGAGCGCGCTGCGATGGCGCAGCGCTTCCTTGGTCGCCGGGTCGGCGGCGCGCTCGCTGAGCTGGTCGTGCCTGAACAACGCATCGGCGGTGGTGACGATGTTCTCGATCTCGGAGCTCGCCTGCGCCTCCATCAAAGGCAGCGTGTTGATCAGAACTGCCTGATTGGGGATCAGGCCGCCGGCCTGTTTCAGGGCGGCGAGCGCCGCCCGGGCATCGATACACGCCCTGAGGATCGCCCGCGATTCGATGTCTGCCTTGGGAGGAAGGGGCGGCAGGCTGTTGTAGGGCCGGGTTGGGTCGAAGGCCGGCAAGCGAAGCGGCTCCGTCGTGTCGAGCGGATCGACATATCATCACAACATGTCGATAAAATAAAGGAAAATCGACATGACAGCGTGTATGCCCACGAATCGCCTACTCGCCTCCCACAGGCGGCGCGCGATCGGCTGGCGGTTGCTGCGTCCACGCCGCGTCCACGCAGCAACGGAGCACGCCCACGCGCCGGAACGCGCGCGATGCTGCGTCCACGCAGCGTAAGGCGGTGAAGCGCCCCGTCGGCCGGTCATAGGGCGCCATAAACACTGACCAGCTGGGGAAATGCTCATTGCGGCTAGCCAAAGCGACGTCAAGTCGATCGCCACCGACATGCCGCCCAATGAATTGCGATCTCCCCAGGCATGAGATCAAGGTTTCACCGCTGACGCATCGCCGTCCTTATACTCAGATCGATGAATTCCTCAGGGCCAGCGCATTACGTGGCAGTGCATGTTGTCGAGCCGGCCCGGCCGAATGGGATTGGGATTTAAGAGATGGAGAAATGATGGACCACGGTAAGAAGTCATGAATGCCACGTACGGATTCAACCTCCTTGCCGCCGCGCTCCTTGTCCTGCTGGGCGGCTGCGCCACCCGCCCGATCAATCCGCCGATCACCCAGGCCGACCCGACAACGGGATACAGCCTCGAATCGCGCCTTAGAAATGCCAAAGACAAGGACAACCTGGTCATCCTCGCCTTCTCGGGCGGGGGCACCCGTGCTGCCGCCTTTTCCTACGGGGTTCTGGAGTTCCTTCGAAAGACCGAGGTTATCGGACCGAAGGGCAACAAAGTCCGCCTGCTCGACTCAGTCAGCATGATTACCGGCGTGTCAGGCGGCAGTTTCACCGCGCTCGCCTATGGCCTTTATGGCGACAAGCTGTTTGCCGACTACGAGCAACGTTTCCTGAAGCGCGATGTGCAGGGCGAGCTCGTCGCGCGTTTCCTGAATCCGACCAACTGGGGAGCGCTCTGGTCGACGGGCTGGGGCCGTTCCGAACTGGCGGCCCAGCTGTACGACGAAATCCTGTTCAACGGCGCTACGTTTGGGGATCTCAACCGCGGCGACGGCCCGATGATCGTGGCATCGGCGACGGATATTTCGACCGGATCCCGCTTCTTCTTCTCGCAGCGCGTTTTCGATGTCATCTGCTCAGACCTCAACGCGGTACCGCTGTCCCGCGCCGCTGCGGCCTCGTCGGCGGTACCGGTTGTGCTCTCGCCCGTCACGATCAACAATTATGGCGGCACCTGCAACCGAGTCGCGCCTCCTTGGGCAAAACCGTTCATCGAATCCGACAACCCACCGCGACCCGCCGCACGGGTCATCCGCGCGCTCAAGGCCGAGGAAGCCTTCGGCGATAGCGTCCATCGCCCATACCTCCATCTCGTCGACGGCGGCGTGGCGGACAATCTGGGCATGCGTGGCGTGCTCGATGCGCTGGAGCTTCTCCAAGGATTGCACGAGATGGGTGCGCCAACGCCAATCGACAACGCGCGCAGGATCATTGTTTTCATCGTCAATTCGCTCTCTTCGCCGCCGACGAACTGGGACGAGTCGGAGAACCCTCCAGGCACCGTGGACGTTCTGCTCAAATCGGCGGGCACCCCGATCGACGCCTTCTCCTTCGAGGCGGTCGAGCTGCTGAGAGATACGGCCAACCAGTGGCAGACGGCGCGCCTGGTCCGGAACTCGGCGGCAATGGCGGCCAACAAGGATCCTGCGGTTGCCGCGGTATTGCGCCTCCCGAACGCTGAGATTTATGCCATCGACGTGTCGTTCTCGGCGCTGAAGGACAAGGCTGAATTCGAGTACCTGAATCAGCTGCCCACGTCGTTCGTGCTGCCCCCCGAGGCGGTCGATCGCCTGCGCGCCGCAGCGGCAACGCTCATCGTGGAGTCGCCCGAATTCAAGCGTCTGCTGAAGGATGTCGGCGCCAGGCTGGTTGCGGAACCACCGGCTGCTCAAAGCCCGGCGGCGGCGCAGTAGCGCGGGTGGTGTGACCGCATCAACAAGGGGTCGAGGTTCGCGACTCGTCGGACATCGGGTGAGCCGCCCGTCCGCCGCCTTATAGACTCCGGAAGGGGGTTCCCCTGATGCGGCGCCTTCCGTTCAAAGCGTGTTCGCTCGTGGTGAGTGCCGCATGCGTGCTTGTGGCAAGCGCCTCGGTCGCACGCGCGCAAAGCATCGAACCGCGCGCCTACTCCAATGCGCCCATGGGCGTGAACTTCCTGCTTGCCGGGCCGTACTACACGAGAGGCGCCCTGTCCTTCGACACCTCCCTGCCCGTCACCGACCCGCAGCCCAAGACCTCCAACGCGGTGCTGGGCTACGCGCGGGCGCTGGACCCGTGGGGCAAGTCGGGAAAGTTCGACGTCATCGTGCCGTACACCTGGCTGTCGGGAACGGCGTCCTACCAAGGCGACGCGGCCGACGGACGAGGCCCATTAGCGGCCAATCTGCTCCAGCGCGTGCCTGATTGGCGCGCTAGAGATTTCCATCAGTCCGCGGAACGGCCGATTCATCTCCAGAATCAAGAATATCGCGCCCGCGACGGTCAACGCGCCGACGAATAGCGCGGTAATGGCAGTGGCATTGCGGCGCGCATAGAGACCGAAGCCAACGAAGAGCATAACAAGCCAGAACACCAGCACGACGAAGAAGGGCCAGGATAGGGAGCCTCCGGCTTGCAGGTACAGCAGGCGGATGGTAGTGCCCATGGTCGTCATGAGCTGCAGAGCACGGCCCTGGGCAGATCGCTGGGCCTCGGATTTGGGCGTCAGGCCGGCGACTGTGGCGAACAGGTCTTCTGCCGGGCTGTAAATGTGCGGCGCGTGCATGGCTGCTCGCGCGGCGCCAGCATCGGGCCACAGCCGCGCGAGTTCGGCCTCGACCATGCGACGTAGCTGCGCGCGGCTGTCGTTCGCTTCCGGGCCGTAGTGGGCGAACAGCTCATCGAGCTGAACAATTTGTGCCCCGAGTTGCTGCACTTCGCTCTCCTGCCTGTCGTATGAACTGTGCGCGGACGCTATCAGCAGGCTCAGGACCAGGGCGGTGATGGTTGCAACCAGCCCCATCACCAGTTTGACCACGTCCCTCGTTTCGGCATCCTGATGATGCGCGGGGACGCGGAGGGCGATGCCCGCCAGCGCCCCGCCGAAAACGAAAAGGAAAACGAGGACGGCGATGAGCGTGGAATTCATGGAGCAACCCTCCGCGGCAGATTGGTAATTCGTGCGGTTGGCCGTCCGGGGTACGTCCCATGGGCGCCGTGGCTTGAGAGCAATACATCATCTGATAGAGCATTGGTGCGCTCCATGCACATATCCGGGTGGACCGTACTGCAACGGAACTGCGGATCCCAAGCGGGACGTATGAGAACTCGCAAATGGCGGTTTGGCAAGTATCGGCGACGCAAGCACCAGCGGGGTCGAGCACTGTCTGCCTGCGGGACCGAATTGAGCTCAGCTGCCGCGGCTGCGGAAGCCTCCTGCAACGGCGCAAAGCAAAGAACCGCCGTCGCGAACGCCGCCGCAAATGCAAAGCTGCCTAGGAAATCAGGTTGTCGGGATCGTCCAACAGCTCTGGGTAGAATCCCGCCTCGGCCACGACCTCGGCCCGAATCTGCACCAGGCTCCTGAGCACCGCCGGAACCGCCGCCGCAACCCCGATGCGGACGGTTGCTTCTCCGGGCCCCTGGCTCACGGTGTTGTCGCGCGCCCGCTGGGTGTCGTGGGTTTGATCTAACTCAAACGGCGTAGGGGGGCTCTGTCCAATCATGCCGAGTCCGTGTCGGGATAGATCCACGGAGACCCCGGGCCGCGTGATTAAGCCTATTTGCGACGCGACGGCGCGCGCTCTCGCATGAAGCACGCCGCTCGATGCCGCATCAACCCGCCACATTCGAATGGAGAAGTCTCATGGAACAGTCTCTGAAGAAGACCAGGTTGACCCTCGCGCTCGCGCTGATCTCGGCAGCCATTGCCGCGTCGCCGGCGTTTGCGCAAAAGCCCGATGCAGCAGGGGGCGCCGTCGTTACAAGCGAACCGGGCAGGGCGTCCGTCGTCCGTGCGGCGAAGCTCTCCGCGCAGGTCGTCGGCATCGACAAGGCGACGCGCACGGTGACGCTGAAGGGGCCGAAAGGCAACGTCGTGGATATCGTCGCTGGCGACGAGGTCAAGAACTTCGACCAGATCAGGCTCGGCGACTTCGTCGTCGCGCGCTACGCCGAGGCGCTCACGCTCGAGCTGAGGAAGACCAAGGTCAAGGCGGGGGAGCCGACCGTGCGCGAGGAAGCTGCGCGAGCGAAGCCCGGCGAGCGGCCGGCGGTCGCCGGCGCCCGTGAGGTCACTGCGATCGCCGACGTCATCGGCGTCGACCCCAAGAAAAGCACGATCACGCTCAAAGGGCCGCGGGGCAACGTCGTGACGCTCAATGTACAGAACCCCGATCAGTTCAAGGTCGTCAAGAAAGGCGACCAGGTCGAGGTGACCTACACCGAGGCGCTCGCGCTGAGCGTCGAACCGGCGCCGAAGCCGGCGGCCAAGTGATCGCGGCATGCGTCGATGTATAGGGGAGGATCAAAGATGAATTCGATCGGTCGCAGACTGTTCGTTTTGCTGGCCGCCGCAGCACTTGTTGCCGGCTTGCTCGGCTGCAGCTCGACCCCGACCTGGGACCCCGGCGCACCGGATGCAATGACTGCCGAGCATTACTCGCTGGCTCTGTCGGCTATCGACGCCAAGGCCAAACAGGACGCTCAAGCCGCGCTCTATCTGTTGCGCAACGATGTCACTCGGATGCGCACCAATAGCGTGGAAATGCAGGTAGCGCTCGCGCGCATATACGCCGTGACCAACGCAGTGGACAAAGAAGACTGGGGGATGGCGCGCAAGGGCCTCGAAGTCTTGGCAGCAAGCTACGGTCGCTCGGCAGTGAAGTAGCCGCACCGCGGGGCAAAAAGAAAGCGAACACTGCGTCAGTTGCCACGGACCCGACCTGCCGACATAGGTGTCCGGATAGATCCACGAAGACTTGTCTAGAGAAGGAAGAATCATGAAAGTCATCATCGTTGGCGGTTCGGCCGGCGGCGCCTCGTGCGCGGCTCGCCTGCGCAGGCTGGACGAAAAAGCCCAGATCATCATGGTGGAACGCGGTCCGTACGTGTCGTACGCGAATTGCGGGCTGCCCTATCACGTCGGCGACGTCATCCCGAAAGAAGCGAGTCTTTTCGTCGCGGACGCAGACACGTTCCGTTCCCAGTTCGCCGTCGACGTGAGAACGGGTTGCGAGGCCGCCAAGATCTCGCCGGACAGGAAGACCGTCGAGCTGCGCAATGTGGCAACCGGCGAGGTGACGACCGAGTCCTACGACAAGCTCGTGCTGTCGCCCGGCGCGCCGTCGATTCGCCCGCCCCTGCCCGGCATCGACCTCCCGGGAATCTTCGAGGTGAGGACCGTGCCCGACACGCGGGCCATCCGCGAGTGGATCGAACGAGGGTCCTTGTTCCTGTCCGGGATGCACAAATACTCCGGCTTCCAGACGGTGAGGCCCAAGACCCATGCGGTGGTCATCGGGGGCGGGTTCATAGGCCTCGAGACGGCGGAGAACCTCGTGCATCGCGGGTTCGACGTCACCCTCGTCGAGATGGGCGATCAGATCCTGGCGCCGCTCGATCCTGAAATGGCGCGCCTCGTCGAGGGCTATGTGGAGCGGCATGGCATCTGAACTTAGCCCGTTTCAGTGGACGCCAACGGTGAGGGCGTAGAGTTTTCCACGGCCGGGCGCGTGCGGCGCCTCACACGCACGCGCACGTGCCCGGCGGTGGGAAACTCGGACCATCGTCAGGCCGCCTCCTTCGCCGCGAAGCGGCGCTCGAATTCGCGCGGCGACACGTAGCCGAGGGAAGAGTGACGGCGACGCGGATTGTAAAAGGTCTCGACGTAGGAAAAGACCTCCGAGCGCGCCTGGATGCGCGTAGCGTAGCGCCGCCCGTTCACCCGTTCTACCTTCAGCGTCTTGAACCAGCTCTCCATCGGCGCATTGT
>CAWBNB010000008.1:0-28111 GCA_963789885.1 uncultured beta proteobacterium
GATGCAGTCGCCGGGGTCGATCTGCACCGTCGAGTGGGCGATCCCGAACCGCTCCTTCAGGCGAACCTTGATCGCCGCGAGCGCCGCCCTCGCATCGGTCGCCGGCGCGAGCTGCACGTGCAGCGTGACGAGCGACCGCTCGGTGTTGAGCATCCAGGCGTGCACGTGGTGCACGTCGGTAAGGCCGGGGACCGCGGCCATCAGGTCGCGCCGCATCGCCGCCGCGTCGAAACCCTCCGGCGTGCCCTCCATCAGGACGTGCCCGGCCTGGCGCGTCACGTCCCAGGCAGCGCGCAGGATGAGCAGCGTCAGGAAGATCGACAGGATCGGGTCGATCGGCGTCCAGCCGGTGGCGAGCACGACGATCGCGGCGGCGATCGCGCCGACCGATCCGAGCAGGTCGCCCATCACGTGCAGCAGCGCCGCGCGCACGTTGAGGTTGGTGCGATCGCCCGCCGCGCAGCACGAAGAGCGCGACGAGGTTCACCGCGAGCCCCGCGGTGGCGACCGCCAGCATCGGCACGCCGAGCACCGGCACCGGCGCGCGCAGGCGGCCGATCGCCTCCACGACGATCCACGCCGAGATCGCGAACAGCACGAGTCCGTTCACGAACGCGACGACGATCTCGAAGCGGTGATAGCCGTAGGTGCGCTTGTCGTCGTGCGGCCGACGCGCGACGCGGAACGCCGTCCACGCGAGCGCGAGCGCCGCGGTGTCGGAGAGCATGTGGCCGGCGTCGGCGATCAGCGCGAGCGAACCGGCGAGCCAGCCGCCCACCGCCTCGACGACCATGAACCCGCCGGTGAGGAGCAGCACCCAGAACATGCGGCGCTCGCCGTCGGCGGCGGTCGGCCGGTGATGGTGGTGGTCGCGGTGCGAGTGTCCGCCGTGCGGGTGCGAATGCCCCTCGTCGGCGTGCGAGTGAGGATGGCTGGCCACGCGGCGCTTGCCTCGATGTCCCGCCGAGCCTACCCCCTCCGCCACCCGCCCGCCAGCGCCGCGCGGCGCCGGCCCTGCACGATGTCCTCCGGACGGTGCTAGCGGAGGTTCCCGGTGTGGCCGAGCGAGTAGCGCCCGGGC
Source organism: uncultured beta proteobacterium (assembly GCA_963789885.1). Classification (GTDB taxonomy): domain Bacteria; phylum Pseudomonadota; class Gammaproteobacteria; order Burkholderiales; family SG8-39; genus DATEDA01. The sequence goes on from CAWBNB010000008.1 coordinate 1,082, forward strand.
TGCGGCCAGACGGTCAGACCGTGCGGCTCCTTGCCCACCTTGATGCTGCGCACGTCGCCGGTCGTCGTGTCGATGGCGTACACGACGTCGTCGAAGCGCCCGGAGAGCCAGAGCACCTTCCCGTCGGCGCTGACGTTCCCCATGTCGGGGCTGCCGCCGCCGGGGATCGGCCACGTCGCGACCACCTTGCGCGTCGCGAAGTCGATCACCGAGACGCTGCCCTTCCCGCGCGGCGGACCGTACACCTTGTGCGAGCCCCGGTTCGCGACGTAGAGCTTCGTCCCGTCGCGGCTCGGGTACAGCCCGTGCGTCCCGGGGCCGGTCTCGATGAAGCCCGCTTCGACGAACTTGTCGCCGTCGATCACGTGCACGCCGTCGGCGTGCATGTCGGCGACGAAGAACAGCCTGCCGTCGGGCGAGGCGCGGATGTCCTGCGGCATCCCGCCGCGCGAGAGCTTCAGGTAGCCGATCACCTTGCCGTCGACGATGTCGATCTTCGCGACCGTGCCGGAGAACTCGCAGGTGAAGATCGCGTAGCGGCCGTCGATCGAGAAGTCGGCGTGATTGATGCCGGCGCACTGCGGCACCGGAATCGAGCGCTGCAGCTTCATGGTCTGCGGGTCGCGGAGGTCGAGGCGCTTCCGCGCCTCGGCGACCACGATCGCGGACCGGCCGTCGGGCGTGAAGTACATGTTGTACGGATCGTCCACCGTGATGTTCTTGCCCGGCTTGCCGGTGGTCGGATCGATCGGCGTCAGCGTGCCATCGGTTCGCCCTTCGGCGTTGTTGGTCACCCACAGCGTCTTCAGGTCCCAGGACGGTACGACGTGCTGCGGATTGAGGCCGACGCGAAAGCGGTCGACGACCGTCATCGTCGCCGGATCGATGACGTAGACATCGTTCGACTGCCGGTTGGGCACGTAGATGCGCTCGAGCGCACCGGCGGTCGCGGGCGCGAGCTTGCCCGCCGCAGTCTCGCTGTAGAGATTGAGCGGATCCGGAACCGGCGGCATGCCCGGAACGGTTTCGACGGTGCGCGGTTGCGCCGCGGCGGCGCCGGCCCACAGGGCGAGCGCGAGCGCGGATGCGGCAAGGACGTTCAAAGTGGTGGTGTGCATGGGGCGCAAGTCTCGCATGCCGCGACGTGGATCGTCACTGGATCAGGGGTTTAGCGGTACCGCCGGCCGCGCGCGATCAGCAGCGCGAGCGGCGGGACGACGAGCCATTGCGCAAGTGGGGACAGCCCCACCTCGAGTCCGCCGATGCGCACCACCGGCATCGCCGCCGCATACGCCCAGTTTTGTCGGACGACCATGTTCAGCCACTCGCTGAGGACCGTGTAGCCGAGACCGACCGCAACCGTCAGCGCGGCGATCGTGCTCCAGCGCCACCCGCGCGGCTCGCCGGCCCGGGTCACGAGCAGCGCGATCGCGAGAGCGGCAGTGCCGATCAGCACGTCGCCGAGCGTGCAGTGGATCACCGCGTACGCCTTGAACGCCGGGGTCGCGTCCCTCCAGAGCGTGTAGAGCGGCAGTTGCGCGACTTCCCACGCAAGATTCAGCGCAGCGAGGGGCGGCGCGAACCGGAACGCGATGAAGCGCAGCGCCGCGCGTTCTTCGTACCACCGTTGCCCGGAAGGGACGGTCATCATCGTGAGCGCTCCGCCCGCTCGTTCGCCTCGCTCTGGGCGCGGTGGATCTCCCCCGGCCACGCGCTCTTGATGTAGGCGATGACGGCCAGGATCTCGTCGTCGGCGAGCACACCGCCGAACCCGGGCATGTCGCTCTCGTAGCCGGGCGGTGCGTACTTGCCGGGCACGAGGCCGAACTTGGTGATGCCGAGCAGTACCGAGTCGGGGTGATGCCAGGTGTGGCCGCTCGCGTCGTGCGGCGGCGCCGGCATGCGGCCGCTCGGCTTCTTCTCGCGCCAGTTCGGCTCGCCTTCGAGCTTCGCACCGTGACAGCTCGCGCAGTGCCTCTCGTACACGGCACGTCCGGCTGCCACGCGGGCGGGGTCCTCGCGCGGCCACGCGCGCAGCACGGCGACCGCGGCGACGGCGACGCCGATCGCGGCGACGCCTGCGACGAGCGCCGACCGCCCGAGCCTCACAGCTTGACGCCGCGCAGTCGCAGCGCGTTCCCGATCACCGACACCGAAGATAGGCTCATCGCCGCACTCGCGATCATCGGGTTGAGCAGCAGCGCGAGCCAGGGATAGAGCACGCCGGCCGCGACCGGCACGCCGAGCGCGTTGTAGACGAACGCGAAGAAGAGATTCTGCCGAATGTTTCCCATCGCGGCGCGCGAGAGCCGGCGTGCCTTGACGATGCCGCGCAGGTCGCCCTTGACGAGCACCACGCGCGCGCTCTGCATCGCGATGTCGGTGCCGTGGCCCATCGCGATCCCGACGTTCGCCTGGGCGAGCGCAGGCGCGTCGTTGATCCCGTCGCCGGCCATCGCCACGATGCGGCCCTTGTCCTGCATCTCCTTCACCACGCGGTGCTTGTCCTGCGGCAGCACTTCGCCGACGAATTCGGCGATCCCCAGGCGTTCGGCGACCGCGCGTGCGGTGTTGCGGTTGTCGCCGGTGAGCATGACGATCGTCACGCCGGCGGCGGTCAGCTCGCGCACCGCCTCGGGCGTCGACGCCTTGATCGGATCGGCCACCGCGACCAGCCCGGCGGGCCGGCGGTCGACCGCGACGAGCATCGCAGTCGCGCCCTCGCGCCGCAGCGGCTCGGCCTGCGCCTCGATCGCGGCGTGGTCGATGCCGGCCTCGCCGAGGAACCGCGCGCTGCCGATCAGCACCTCGCGCCCGCCGACCGAGCCGCGTATGCCCTTCCCGGTCACGGACTCGAAGCCGTTCACGGCGCCGAGCGCGACCCCGCGCGCTTTCGCGCCGGCGACGATCGCTGCCCCGAGGGGATGCTCGCTCGCCTGCTCGAGGCTCGCGGCGAGGCCGAGCAGCTCGTCCTCGGCGAACCCCGGCGCGGCGATCACGCGTTGCAGCGCCGGCCTTCCTTCAGTGAGCGTGCCGGTCTTGTCGACGACCAGGGTGTCGACCTTCTCCATGATCTCGAGCGCCTCCGCGTCCTTGATCAGCACGCCGTCGAGCGCGCCGCGACCGATCCCGACCATGACCGAGATCGGCGTCGCGAGGCCGAGCGCACACGGGCACGCGATGATGAGCACCGATACTGCGACGACGAGCGCGTTGGCGAGCCGCGGCTCCGGGCCGACCAGCACCCAGATGGCCGCAGCGAGCACCGCGACCGCGATCACGCCGGGGACGAACCAGGCCGACACGAGGTCCGCGAGCCGCTGAATCGGCGCCCGCGAGCGCGACGCCTCGCCGACGAGGCGCGCGATCTGCGCGAGCAGCGTGTCGGCGCCGACCTTCTCGGCGCTCATGAGAAACGTCCCCGTCTGGTTGACCGTCCCCGCGGTGACCTTCGCGCCGGCGGTCTTCTCGACCGGGATCGGCTCGCCGGTAATCATCGACTCGTCGACGATCGAATGCCCCTCGAGCACCGACGCCGTCGACGGGGATCTTCGAGCCCGGTCGCACGCGGAGCCGCTCGCCGGGCTTCACTTCGGCGAGCGGCACTTCGCGCTCCGTGCCGTCCGCCTCGACGCGGATCGCGGTGTTCGGCGCGAGGCCGAGCAGCGCGCGCACCGCGCTCGAGGTCTGCGAGCGTGCCCGTAGCTCGAGCACCTCGCCGAGCAGCACGAGGGTCGTGATGACGGCCGCCGCCTCGAAGTAGAGCGGAACGAGACCGTGCGCCTTGAACGCCTCGGGCAGCATGCCCGGCGCGAGTACCGCGAACACGCTGAAGAGGTACGCGACCGCGACGCCGAGCCCGATCAGGCTGTACATGTTGAGCCGCAGCGTGCGGAACGAGACCCACGCGCGCTCGAAGAACGGCCAGCCGCCCCAGAGGACGACCGGCGTCGCGAGCGCGAACTGGCCCCAGGCGAACACCTGCTCGTCGACTGCGTGGCGCACCGCGGCGCCCCAGATCATCTCGGCCATCGCGCTAGCGACGAGCGGAAGGCTGAGCACGACGCTCACCCAGAAGCGTCGGGTCATGTCCTTCAGGTGGACGTCCTCGACCGCCTCGAGCGTGACCGTGCGCGGCTCGAGCGCCATGCCGCAGATCGGGCAGTTGCCCGGCGCGTCCCGGATGATTTCGGGGTGCATCGGGCAGGTCCACTCGAGCTTCGTGCCGGCGGTGACCGCGGGCGGCGGCTCCGCCCGGGCCGCGTGGCCGTGGTGCTCGTGGGCGCGGTGAGCGTGGTCTCCGCCGTGCGGGGCCTGGTTGTCGGTGCGGCATGGTCGTTCTCCCGGTGAAATTCGAACGGCGCCGAGTCTAGAACCCGTACCCGACAACAGGTCAATAGGATCACTCTTGGACCCACCGCGCCCGATCGTCGAGACGATCGCCGCGGGCGGGAGCGGCGACGGCCGCCCCCGCCGCAAGAATGCCCGACACGCCGACGCCCGCCTATTGTGAGCCGTCGCGCTGGCCCGCTACTGAACGGGTCTCAGCGTCCCGCGCTCGGTGATCTGCTTCCAGATCGCGTTGTTCTTCATCATCAGCTTCGAGCCGTCTTTCGCTTCCATCATCTGTCCGTCTTTCATGTGGACACGGTTACCCGCCGCATCGATATGGACCATCGTTCCATTCTTCGGCGGCGGTGATCCTTGCCGCCGTCCTTGAGCTCGATGGCCTGCGGAGACGGCTGGGCCGCGCCTTGCGCGAACGCCGCGGTCAGAGAACGCGAGAAACAACGCCGTGAAGAATCGACTTACGCATGTGAGTTCACTCCTCTGTCCAGTTACAGGAAATCGCTTCCGGAACAACTGCATCTGCGACTCGTGCTCCGAATTCCGGTCTTCGTATCTCGCTTCACCTCCAGACGTCATCTCCCGGCGGATCGGTTCTCTTGAAAGCGACATGTCCTTCATCGCCTCCTGCATGGTCGCATGTGCTCCGTCGCATGAGTTTCTGCGCGCTCTGCCGGATCGGTCGTCGCGCGGAGTTTGGTCCATTTGCGCCTGCATCTTCTTCATCAACTCCTGCATCTTCTGCACGTCCATGCCCATGATGCCCGGGCCGCCTGGCATCGACGGCGCGGGCTTGGCGGACTTGTCGGCGGGCGCTTACGCGTGCGCACTTGCGAGCGCGCCGGCGAGCACGAGCGATGCGAGAAGCGGTTTTACCTGTCTCATGACTGACTCCAGTTCATTCGGTGGAACTACATCAGGTCCGTCAACGGTTCGACTCATCCGCCGCGGTCGCGTCGTGTTCGCGGGAAGGCGGCAGAGCTCGGGCACAGGCACCTGACCGTCCTGCGATCGATCGCGGAGGGGCAGGGCGCCCAAGCGGTTCGCGCGAGGCTCATCTCAGCTCCCAACGGAACACGCGGGGGCGCGCCTCGCCCGACGCGCCGGATCTGCAGCGCGATCGCCTGGGGCAGCGGCGAGACGGGGTCGAACCGCAATACGCCTTTGCGATGGTGGCCGCCAGGCGCCGCCCCGTCCCACGCCGTCGGCTTGTACTCCCGCCCTGCGCCGTCGACGAGCACCGCCGATTTCACGAGGTCGTCGCCGAGATCCCGGCTGTGGGTGTCCAGGATCGATCTCGAAGTTCCAGTCGACTTGGCGTCCCGGGCGAGGCTCTCGGGCTTGAGCGGTAAGCGGTTACCCCGTTCTCCGTGCTCACGCGCGCGGCGGAGCGGGGTTGCCGAGCCCTGAGCGGCGAACGAGCAGGCCGGTTGCGCCGCGAGTCCGGCGGCCGCGCAAGCTGCCAGTGCGATCAATGATGCGTTTCAGCGAATTGCTCCTCTCATCGGCGGATAGCGAAAGCGTGCAGGTGCTCGATCTCGACGGCCGCGTTTCAGGCGCCATCCGGCGCACGTGTGCGCGGCGCCGAAGCCGCGGCAAGAACCGCGGGCGTGCCGCGCCATGTAGCGCTCGGTAGCTCGGCGCCGAAAGCGCGCGATCGCTTCGTGCTCCTCGCTGCGTGCGAGGCGCACGTACACGAACGACCAGGATCGGGAACATGACGAGGGTGATCAGCGTCGGCCACTGCAGCAGGAATCCGAGCATGATCAGCACGAACCCGACGTACTGCGGGATGGCGCACGATACGCCCGTACGGTCCGGTGGTCGCGAGCGTCTTCGCGGCTCTGCGCCTCGTAGAGCTTCGACCACGCCGACGACAGGAGGATGAAGCCGGCCGAAGATCAGCACGTTGCGCGGCGATGTGGAACGGCCCAAGGTGCGGGTTCGCCCGCCAGCCGAACATCGCCTCGAGCTAGGTAAATACGATGAACGATTTCATATATAAGGCTTTAAAGTTCCGCGGTCAGCTCGCGAGATCGCGCTTCTTCTCCTCGAATTCCTCCCTTCCGATCTCGCCGCGGGCGTAGCGCTTCTTCAGGATGTCGAGCGCGGTTTCCGACGGCGGCGCGGGGCGGCGCGAGTCGCGTTTCAGCAGGCGAACGAGAACGATGACCCCCAGAATGAGGATCGACCACCACAGCACGCCGTGAATGATCCCCATCCCCCACCAACCCCAGCCCCAACCGTCCATCCCGCCCCACATGACCGAGCCTCCTTCATGCAGCCGGGCGGGCGCGCGGAGGCCCGTCTACCACTGCACATCGTCCGACCACCACGGGCCCCAGCGCTTGAGCTGCTGGCGCTGCTCCGGCGTAAGGACCTTCTCGACCCGCTCGGCCGCATCCAGCGAATTCTCGATCCGCTGCTGGCGCAACTCGCCGATCCGCTTATAAGCAGTGGAGATCGCCGAGCGGTCGGGCTTCTCGGACCCCCAGTAGGCGTCGCGGAGCTTCGCCATCTCGTCCTGCGTCTTCCCCGCGAGTTCCCAGTTCTTCTTGCGGAGCTCGTCCTGGACCTTGAGGATCTCCTTACGCTGGGTGTCAGTGAGATCGAGCGACCAGAGCGCAGGGCCCATGCCCGGGCCCATCATTCCACCGCCCATCATTCCAGGGCCCATCCCGCCGCCCATCATCCCCGGCCCATAGCCCTGGCCGCCCGGGCCGTATCCACCCATCATCCCCGGCCCATAGCCTTGGCCACCGGGACCATACCCGCCCGTCATCCCCGGCCCGTAACCCTGGCTGCCGGGACCGTATCCGCCCATCATTCCAGGGCTCATCCCGGGACCGGGCCCGGGAGCGGGCTTCGACTGCTGCGCAAGCGCGGCGCCGGTCGAACCGAGAGCGAGCGCGGTCGCGACGATCGCGGGCGCCAATCTGCGTGCGAGAAACATGGCCTACCTCCTTGCGGGTGATCTATTGGTCATGCTCCCACGCTCGGCGCGCGCCTTTCTGATTTCGATCAACTGGCAAGCCGATTGCGGAAATCAAAGCGGGCGGCCAGTGAACCATGTGGGGGCACGGCGGAGCCGGCCGCGGCGTGAACTCTGATGTCTTCGATCGGTTGATGCGCGTCACCGTGTACTGACCGCCGATCTTGTCGGCCTGGAACCTGATCTTGTCGCCCGCCTTGACCTGGTCGAGCATCGCCGGGTCCTTCACCTGAAACACCATCGTCATCGCATCCATGTTCAGGTTCGGGATCGGGCCGTGCTTGATCGTGAGCTTCTTCGCCTCCTTGTCGACGCGCCGGACTCTCGCCGTCGGTGAACGTCTGCGCGAGCACCGGAGCGGCGACCACGAGCGCCGCGAGGGCCAGGGAGAAAAACGTCCTTCTCATCGCCGGACTCCTATTTCGAAACGACCTTGATGCGCCCGACCATCCCGGCCTCGAAATGGCCAGGAATCAGGCAGCCGTAGTGAAACTCACCCGCCTTCGTGAACTGCCAGACGATCTCGTTCGGTCTTGCCCAGGCGCGACGTGCGCCATGTACGGCTCGTCGTGCTCCATCCCGGGATGCTTCCTCATGACCTCGGCGTGCTCTTTCAGTTCCTTCGATCGTCCCGATCACCATCTCGTGCATCGTCCTGCCCGAGTTCTTCACGACGAAGCGGATGGTGTCGCCCTGCTTCACCTCGATCGTGCGGGCGCGAAGCGCATCGTGTCGCCATCTCGACGCGGATCGTGCGCTTCACTCGCCTCGGGTCGCCGGTGCGACCGAACGCGGTCTCGACTATCGGCTGCTCGGCGGACGCCTTCGACGACCGTCGCCGTGGGCGACCGCGACCGCGGATTCAAGGCGAATACCGCGACGAGGATTAGGCCGGACATCGCAGTTGGGGCGCTCTCTGTGCCGTTTTCCTTCGTGCGGCTCCTGGCGGACGCGTGCGACGAGCAGGGCAGATCACCCCGAACCACCCTCTGCAGCGTCGCGCGGGCGCCGCCGAGTCCCTCGACGCCGCATCAAGTAGTACGCGGCCGGAATCACGACCATCGAGAGCAGCGGTGCCGTGATCATCCCGCCGATCATCGGCGCGGCGATGCGCTGCATCACCTCGCTGCCCGTGCCCGCCGACCACATGATCGGCGCCAGGCCGGCCAGGATCACCGCGACGGTCATCGCCTTCGGTCGCACGCGGAGTACCGCCCCCTCTTCGATCGCTTCGAGGAGCGTGGCGTCGTCCGCCGGCGCCCCCGCCGCGAGCCGACGCTCCAGCGCCTGCTTGAGGTAGATCAGCATCACAACGCCGAACTCCGCCGCGACGCCCGCGAGCGCGATGAAGCCGACTGCGCTCGCGACCGACAGGTTGTGGCCGAGCGCCCAGACGTACCAGAACCCGCCGACGAGCGCGAACGGCACCGCGGCCATGATCAGCCCCGCCTCGTCGAAGCGGCGGAACGCCAGGTAGAGCAGCACGAAGATGATCGCCGCCGTGAAGGGGATGACAACGGCGAGCCGCTTCATCGCGCGCTCGAGATACTCGAACTGCCCCGACCACTGCACCGAGACGCCCGGCGGTAGCTTCACGCCGCCCGCGACCGCGCGTTGCGCGTCGTGCACTACCGACGCGAGATCACGACCCCTGATGTCGACGTAGATCCAGCCCGCAAGACGGGCGTTCTCGCTGCGCAGCATCGGCGGGCCGTCCGTGATCCCGATCGCGGCGACCGCGCCGAGCGGGACCTGCACTCCGGTCTCGGTCACGATCGGCAGCGTCTTCAGCTTCTCGATCGAGTCCCGGAGCTCGCGCGGGTAGCGCACGTTGATCGGAAAGCGGCGGCGGCCCTCGATCGTCTCGCCGACGTTCTCGCCGCCGATCGCGGCCGAGACCACCGACTGCACGTCGGCGACATTCAGGCCGAAGCGTGCCGCAGCCGCGCGGTCGATCTGGACGTCGATGTAGCGGCCGCCCGCGACGCGCTCGGCGAGTGCCGACGTGACGCCGGGGACATCCTTCACCACCCGCTCGATGTCGGCAGCCGCGCGCCCGATCTCGCCGAGGTCGCTGCCCGATACCTTGATCCCGAGCGGGCTCTTGATCCCGGTCGCGAGCATGTCGATGCGGTTGCGGATCGGCGGGATCCAGATGTTGGCGAGCCCGGGCAGCTTCACCAGCCGGTCGAGCTCGTCGACGAGCTTCTCCGGCGTCATGCCCGGCCGCCATTCCTCGCGCGGCTTGAGCTGCACCGTCGTCTCGACCATCTCGAGCGGCGCCGGGTCGGTCGCTGTCTCGGCGCGGCCGACCTTGCCGAACACGCGCTTCACCTCCGGCACGGTGGCGATGAGGCGATCGGTCTGCTGCAGCAGCTCCGCCGCCTTCGCTGCCGAGAGGCCGGGCAGCGCCGACGGCATGTACAGGAGATCGCCTTCGTAGAGCGGCGGCAGGAACTCGCCGCCGAGCCGCGAGGCGGGAATCAGCGTCGCGACGAAAACGAGCGCGGCGACCGCAAGCGTCGCCTTCGGCCAGCGCAGGACGAGGGCGAGACACGGCCGGTACGCCGCGATCAGGAACCGGTTGATCGGGTTCCGCCGCTCCGCGGGGATTCGACCGCGGATGAGATAGCCCATCAGCACCGGGATCAGCGTCACCGCGAGCCCAGCCGATGCCGCCATCGCGTAGGTCTTGGTGTAGGCGAGCGGCGCGAAGAGGCGGCCCTCCTGCGCCTCGAGCGCGAATACCGGGATGAACGAGAGCGTGATGATGAGGAGCGAGAAGAAGAGTGCGGGACCGACTTCGACCGCCGCGTCGCCGATGACGCGCCAGTGCTCGTCGCGACCGATCGCGACGCCCGGATGCTCGTGCGCCCAGGCTTCGAGCTTCTTGTGCGCGTTCTCGATCATCACCACCGCCGCGTCGACCATCGCACCGATCGCGATCGCGATGCCGCCGAGCGACATGATGTTGGCGTTCACGCCCTGGTAGGACATGACGATGAACGCGACCAGCACGCCGAGCGGCAGCGTGATGATGGCGACGAACGCCGATCGCAGATGCAGCAGGAAGATCGCGCACACGAGCGCCACGACCACGAACTCCTCGACGAGCTTGTCGCGCAGGTGCCGCACCGCGCGCTCGATCAGCCCCGAGCGGTCGTAGGTTTCGACGATCTCGACGCCCTGCGGCAGGCTCTTCGCCAGCTCGGCGAGGCGCGCCTTCACCGCGCCGATCGTCTCGAGCGCGTTCTTGCCGGCGCGCATGACGATCACGCCGCCGGCGACCTCGCCTTCGCCGTCGAGCTCGGCGATGCCGCGCCGCATCTCCGGCCCCATCTGCACGCGCGCGACGTCGCCGAGCGTTACCGGGACCCCGCCCTTCCCGACGAGGAGCGGGATCGCGCGGAAGTCGTCGAGCGTCTTCAGGTAACCGCTCGCGCGCACCATGTACTCGGCCTCCGCCAGCTCGAGCACCGAGCCGCCGGTCTCGCGGTTCGCGTTCTGGATCGCCGCGACCACCTTCGAGTGCGGGATGCCGTAGGCGCGCAGGCGGTCCGGGTCGAGCACCACCTGGTACTGCCGCACCATGCCGCCGACGGTCGCGACCTCGGCGACGTTGGGCAGCGCTTTCAGCTCGTACTTGAGGAACCAGTCCTGCAGCGCGCGCAGCTCGCCAAGGTCGAGCCGACCCGAGCGGTCGACGAGCGCATACTGGTAGATCCAGCCGACGCCGGTGGCGTCGGGCCCGAGCGCCGGCTTCGCCTGCGCCGGCAACCGCGCCTGCACCTGGTTGAGGTACTCGAGCACGCGCGAGCGCGCCCAGTACGGATCGGTGCCGTCCGCGAAGAGGATGTAGACGAACGAGTCGCCGAAGAACGAGTACCCGCGCACCGTCTTCGCGCCGGGGACCGACAGCATCGTGGTCGTCAGCGGATAGGTGACCTGGTCTTCGACGATGCGGGGCGCCTGCCCCGGCCAGGTCGTGCGGATGATCACCTGCACGTCGGAGAGGTCGGGAATCGCGTCGAGCGGCGTGCGCATCACCGCGTAGACACCCCAGGCGGTGACGAGCGCGGTCGTCATCAGCACCAGGAATCGGTTCCCGATCGACCAGCGGATGAGCGCGGCGATCATCGGATCGCCTCCACCCTGGTCGTCCGGAACTCGCCGTCCTTGATCGTGAACTCGAAGCGGATGCGATCGCCGGCCTTGATGCCGGTCGGTAGCCCCGACTTCGGCGCGGCGAACTCCATCGTCATCCCGCCCATCCCCGCGCTCGGGATCGGTCCGTGCTTGATGAGCAGGAACTCGTCGTTGCCGCTCACGAGGACGCCCTCGGCCTTGTGGACCGGCGTGGAAGAATCGGCCCCGGCGCCTTCCAGCCGGGCGAGCGTCGTGCGCAGGCTCGCTTCGGAGTCGATCAGGAACTGCCCCGACACGACGACGCGATCGCCGGCCTTCAGCCCCTTGCGGATCTCGGCGTCGGCGCCGGACTCGATGCCGACCTCGACGTCGACCGCGCGGAACCTGCCTTCGCCGGCGGCCAGGATGACGACGCTCCGCTCGCCAGTCTTGATTACTGCTTCGGCCGGAATCAGGAGCGCTGCGCGGCCGCGCCCGCCGAGCGTGACCGTCGCGTACATCCCCGGCTTCAGCTTGCCGCCCGGGTTCGCGACCTCGATGCGCGCGCGAACCGTGCGCGTGACCGGGTTGACGTCAGGGAGGATGGCGCTCATCCGGCCGGTGAATACGTCGTCGGGATACGCCGGGACCCGCGCCTCGGCGCGCTCGCCGGGGACGAGCATCCCGGCCTGCGCCTCCGGGACCTCGGCGACCACCCACACGGTGCTCAAAGCCGCTAGGCGGAAGAGCGTCGTGCCGCCGGCCACGGTCATCCCCTCGCGTGCGCCCAGCTCGGCGACCACGCCGGACACCGGCGCCCGCAGCGTGACCCGCGCCTGCACCTTGCCTTCGCGCTCTACGGCCGCGACTTGCTCCTCGGTCATCCCGAGCAGCAGGAGCCGCTCGCGCGCGGCGCGCTGGAGCGGCTCCACGTCGGGACCGGCGAGACGTCGCACGGCGAGGTACTCGGCTTGCGCGCCTGCCCACTCGGGAAAGAGGATCTCTACCAGCGGCTCGCCTTCGCGCACCGGGTCGAGCGGCGCGCGGACGTGGAGCTTCTCGACGAAGCCGGCGGTGCGGGTTTGCACCAGCACGACGGCGCGCTCGTTGTACTCGACGTTGCCGACCGCGGCGAGCTTCGGCGCGAGCGATCCCGCCCTCGCCTCGGCGATGCGAACGCCGAGGTTCTGCACGACTCGCGGACTGATGCTGACGCCGGACTCGTCACCCCCCGCGTCGGCGTACTTGGGCACCAGCATCATGTCCATGAAGGGCGACTTGCCCGGCTTGTCGAAGCGCTGCTGCGGGTACATCGGGTCGTACCAGTACAGCACCTTGCGGTCGCCTGTCGCCTTCGGCGACGGGCGCTCCCGGCGGACGGCGCCTGCGGGTGCGACATCCCGAACCAGTAGCCGGCGGCCGCAGCGAGTCCGAGCACCGACATGGCGAGCGCGGCATAGAGTGCGCGGCTCACGACTGGCCCTCCTCGAGGAGGAGGTAGTTGATCGCGGACCAGGCCCGCGCGCGCTCGGCCAGCGCCTGCGCGAGGCTCATCTGCGCCTCGGTCTCGGCGCGCCGCGCTTCCAGGACGCTTGTGAGCGTGCCGCGCCCGCCGCGGTAGGCCGCGAGCGCAAGCGCCACGCGCTCGCGCGAGAGGGGCAGGATCGAGCGCTCGTACCGCGTGACCCGCGCGGCGGCGGTATCCCAGTCGGCAAGAAAACCCCGCGCTTCGGCCTCGGCCGCGCGTCGTGCGTCCTCGGCCGCATTGCGCGCGCGCTCGACGAGCGCCTGCTTGGCGGCGATGTCCCGATCCTGGCGACGCTCGGCGGCGATCGGCAGGTCGATCGCGACGAGCACGCTCACCAGGTTTGAGAAGTTGGGGCTGCGCTGGCCGTAGGAAACGATCAGGGACCAGTCCGGCGTCTTCGTACTCCCCGCGACCGACAGGTCGGCGCGAGCGAGGGAGGCCTGCCGGTCGCTCACCTGCACTGCCGGATGCGAGCCCACCCGTGCGAGCAGCTCGTCCGCAGCGACCGGCAGGCGCGCGGTGTCCGGCGCCGCGCCCAGCGGACGCGACGCGGCGCTACCGAGGAGCTGGGCAAGGGCGATCCGCGCCCGCTCCAGCGAGCGCTCATGCATCGCCAGACGGTCGCGCGCCTGTTCGACTGCGGCGCGCGCGGCGAGCGCGTCCGCCGGTGCCAGCCGCCCGCCCGCGACCGCCGCGGCCGCCGTCTCAGCCTCAAGCTCGGTTTCACGCACCAGCGCGACCAGCGCTGCGTGCTCCTCGTGCGCGTAGCGCAGGTCGAACCACGCGTTGGCGACGTCGCGCTGCAGCTGCAGGCGGCTCGCGGCAAGGGTGGCGCTCTCGACCCCGCTCTCGGCCTGCGCCCGGACGCCAAGCGCGCGCCGCTTGCCCGAGTTCGGGAAGCCCTGCTCGACGCCGATGCGCTTCATCGTCATGGGTTCCTGGTCCGTGCGCCAGGCCTCCGCGCCGCTGACGGGCAGGTTCTCGATCCCGAGGACGAGCTTGGGATCGGGCAGCTCCCCGGCGCGTGCGGCCATTTCACCGGCGGCGCTCACCGAGGCGGCCTGTGCGGCAAGCTTCGCGGAGCGCGCCTCGGCTAGACGGATTGCCTCGTCGAGCGTGAGGGGGACGGTTTGTGCGAGCGCCCACGGCGCGGCTGCGAGCAGGGCAACGAGCGCGCTCGCGCGAACGAAACGTATAGACGACATGAAACCTCCGCATGAAAGGAATCCTGGATGCGGCCGCGGTCGCGGCCGGGATTCGCGCGGAGGCTAGTTACGGAAGCGCTGGAACAGTATCGGTATCGGGGGCGAAGCCGCGTGCGCAAGCACCGGCTCGGACCGGATTGCGTACGGCGGTGGTACGGAGACGACAACCTCGACCACGGCGAGGAGCGGTGCGACCACATCGGCCGCGCCGAGCGGCTTAGCCTGATCGACGCTCTGCTTGTCGGCCTGACAGTGTGCCTGGCAGAGCGCAGTCGGACCAGGGGCGGACTCTTCGTGGCACGGCATCGCCGCCTCGGCGGGCACCGGCATCACGCACCCGTGCATGGCCACTGCGGCCTGCGTGAATGCGAGCGCGGCCATCGCGACGAGCGCGATGAGTCGGCGGCGGTGGCGGCGGGAAAGCTTCACAAACGGGAGCATATCGCATTCCCCGCCCTGATCCCCCGCCGGCCGTCAGCGGGGGAGGCCGCGTGCTCCGCGAGGAATTCGCCGCGCCGTCGCTCAAAAGAAGAACCTGAATCCGATGTCCACCTGGTTGAACGGCCACGGACGTGGCGGGGGCGGCGGAACCGGGACGTACACCGGGCGCGCCACTATCCGCGGCGGCGGCGGGTAGTAGACGACCGGCGGCTGATAGTGCTTGTAGTACTGCTTGGGCTTCGGTTGGTAGTAGTACGGCCCGTGGCGCTCGTAGCCGGTCCAGCCACGGTGGCCGTCGTTGTCGTGCGCCGAGGCCGCGAGCGGCAGAGCGATCAGGATCGAGGCGGCGGCAAGGCCAGTCAGGGTTCGTTTCATCGCAAGTCTCCTCTCAACGAGACGGCGCCAGATTAGCCGGCAGTTGTAAGCCTGGTTTTGCGGCCCGCGGCCCCGATGTAACCCTTTATGTCTTCTTGTCCTTTATTTCCTTATTTGTCGCCCGGCGGCGACACCAGCGGGTGCCCGGCGAGGGCGCTTGACCTTCCCATGATGGTAAGGTTCAGGATGCGCCTGCCTACTTGGTCACGGAAACGCTAATGGAAGCCCATTCGCACCACTCTCATCAGGCGCCCGCCGCGCCGCTGGACCGCATCGCCCTCATGGCGACGCTGCATTGCCTGACCGGGTGCGCGATCGGCGAAGTGCTCGGCATGGTGATCGGCACGGCGCTCGGCTGGGGGAATCTCGCGACGATCGTCCTGGCGATCGCGCTCGCGTTCGTATCGGGGTACATCTTCACCATGGTCCCACTCGTGCGCGCCGGGATCGCCGTCCGCGCCGCGGCCCGCATCGCGCTCGCGGCCGACACCGTGTCGATCACGATCATGGAGATCGTGGACAATCTCGTCATGCTCGTGATCCCGGGGGCGATGGCGGCAACGCTCGACACCCCGCTCTTCTGGGGAAGCCTCGCGGTGTCGCTTGCGATCGCGGGCGTCGCGGCCTATCCGGTGAACCGCTGGCTGATCGCGCGCGGCCGCGGCCACGCGCTCGCCCACGCCCACCACTAGGGATCCGCCATGAACATCGGGCAAGCAGCGAAGCTCTCCGGGGTCTCCGCGAAGATGATCCGTCACTACGAGTCGCTCGGGCTCCTGCCGAAAGCGAGCCGGAGCGGGTCGGGCTACCGGCAGTACGGCACCAACGACGTGCACACGCTGCGCTTCGTCCGGCGCGCGCGGGATCTCGGGTTCGGCATCGGCGATATCGCCGGGCTGCTCGCGCTATGGCAGAACCGCCGGCGTGCGAGCGAGACGGTGAAGCGCGTCGCCCTCGCCCACATCGGCGAGCTCGCGACCCGCATCGAGGAGATGAAGGCGATGAAGCGGACGCTCGAGCATCTCGCCGCGCATTGCCACGGCGACGAGCGTCCCGACTGCCCGATCCTCGACGATCTGGCGGCGAACGCTGCGGACGCACGGCCGCTCGCGCCCGCGAAGCGGCCGGCGGCCTTCCGCTAACCGGGCGGGGCACGGGATGGAAACCGTCACCGCGAGCCTGCAGCACTACGGCGTGCTCCTCGTGTTCGCCAACGTGCTCCTGCAGCAGCTCGGCGCGCCGGTCCCAGCGTTTCCGACGCTGGTGCTCGCAGGCGCGCTCAGCGTCACCGGCGTCATCTCGGCGCCGGCGACGCTTGCTGCCGCGATCGTCGCGTCCCTCGTCGCGGATTCCGCCTGGTACGCCGCCGGCGTGCGGTATGGGCGCCCGGTGCTGACGACGCTCTGCCGGATCTCGCTCTCCCCGGACTCGTGCGTGCGTCAGAGCGAGGATCGGCTGGCGCGCTGGGGGGCGTGGGCGCTGCTGATCGGGAAGTTCGTGCCGGGTCTCTCGACGGTCGCGCCGCCGGTGGCCGGGCTCGTCGGAATGCGGCCGCGGACCTTCGCCCTGGCGTCGACCGCCGCGGCCGCGCTCTACCTCGGTCTCGCGGTCGCGCTCGGCGTGGTCTTCCACGATCAGGTGTACGAGGTTCTCGCCGCGGCCATGCGGCACGCGGCGGTCGCGGGGCTCGTGCTCGCCGCGCTCCTCGCCGCGTACGTCGGATACCGGTGGCTGCGGCGGTGGCGCTTCCTGCGCAGCCTGCCCGTCGCCCGCGTGTCGGTCGAGGAGGTCCGGCGGCGGATCGAAGCGGGCCGGGCGCCCGTGATCCTCGACGTGCGGTCGGCCGTCGCGCGCGCGCGGGAGCCCGGCATTCGCGGCGCCGTTGCGACCGACCCCGGTCAGCTCGACACGATCCGGCCGCTGTTCGCGCCCGACCAGTCGATCGTGGTCTACTGCAGCTGCCCGAACGAAGCGAGCGCGGCGCTCGTCGCCGACGCGCTGACAAAAGCCGGCTTCACCGACGTCCGGGCGCTCGCGGGCGGGCTCGACGCGTGGATCGCCGCCGGACTGCCGCTCGCGGCATCGGAGAGCGCGCCGGAAGCTACAGCCGTACCATCGGGTTGCCCTGCCTGTTGATTGGGCCGCACCGATGCAATCCAGGGAACGCCGGCCGTCCCGCCCGGACTAAGCATTACGGCCCCGTAATGGCGCCCACCCGGACGCACCGCTAGGATGCCTGACCGATCCGCCATGCACATCCTCATCGTCGAAGACGAGCGGAAGACCCGCGAGTACCTGCAGAAGGGGCTCGGCGAGAGCGGCTACGTCGTCGACACGGCGGCCGACGGCGTCGACGGCCTGCACCTCGCGCTCACCGGCGACTACGACCTCGTCATCCTCGACATCATGCTGCCGGGCGCCGACGGCCGCCAGGTGCTGCGCGCGCTCCGCCGCGAGAAGCCGACCCCGGTCGTGTTCCTCACCGCGCGCGACGAGCTCGAGGACCGCGTCGGCGGGCTCGAGCTCGGCGCCGACGACTACCTGGTGAAGCCGTTCGCCTTCGCCGAGCTCCTCGCCCGCGTGCGCACGGTGCTCCGCCGCGGGGCGCCGCGCGAGCCCGAGGTCCTGAAGATCGCCGACCTTGAAGTCGACGTGATCCGCCGCCGCGCGCGACGCGGGGAGGAGCGGATCAACCTGACCAACCAGGAGTTCGCCCTGCTGTCGCTCCTCGCACGCCGCATGGGCGAAGTGCTCTCGCGCAGCTACATCACCTCGCAGGTGTGGGACATCAACTTCGACACCGACACCAACGTCGTCGAGGTGGCGGTCCGGCGGCTCCGCGCGAAGCTCGACGACCCGTACCCGCGCAAGCTCGTGCACACCGTACGCGGCATGGGGTACGTGCTTGAAGACCGCGGCTGAGCGCGCCTGGCAGACGTCGATCGCGCTGCGCCTCGCGATCGGCTTCATCGGCGTTGCCGTGACGCTACTCGCCGGGATCGGCCTCTACCTCGATCGCGCCCTCGAGCAGCAGCTCGCCGACGTCGATGCGCACGAGCTCGCGAGCAAGCTCCCGCTCCTCCGCCGCAATCTCGAACGGAGCCGCTCGCTCGAGGAGTTCGGTGCGAAGCCGCACCGCTTCCTGGATGCCGTTCTCGGCAACACGAACCTCTCGGTGGTGCTGCGGCACGCGGACGGCCGGATCATCGCGTCGGCCGGACCCGGTGCGGACGCAGCGTTGACGCTCGCGGGCGCACCGGAGGCCGTGCCCGGGGACCGCGCCGAGCGAACGATCGTCGCCGGGCGCGACGGTCGCGAGCTGCGAGTGATGACGCAGTGGAGCGAGCTCGGCGATCCGGCGAAGACCCCGGTGAACATCGTGGTCGCGCTCGACGTCACGCATCACGACGAGATCGTCCGGCTCTATCGCGAGCAGATCATCCTGGCGGTGGTGATCGCCGCGCTCGCCGCCGGCCTGCTCGGCGCGCTCGTCGCGCGCACCGGGCTCGCGCCGCTCCGCTCGCTCGCACGGCGCGCCGGGGCGATCTCGGCGAGCCGGCTCGACGAGCGCCTGCCGTCCGCGGGAGTGCCGTCGGAGCTGCGCGAGCTCGCCGACGCGTTCAACCGCACGCTGCAGCGGCTGGAGGATTCGTTCCGGCGCCTCTCGCAGTTCTCCGCCGATCTCGCGCACGATCTGCGCACGCCGATCGGCAACCTGCTCGGCGAGGCGCAGGTCGCCCTGAACCGCCCGCGCACCGCCGCGGAGTACGAGGCGGTGATCGCCTCGAGCGTCGAGGAGCTCGAGCGCATCAACCGGATGATCGACGGAATGCTCTTCCTCGCGCGAAGCGACGACGTCCAGGCATCGCTCGATCTCCGTCCGGTCGACGCCAGCGCCGAAGTGGACCGTCTGATCGAGTACTACGAGGGCCTCGCGTCGGAGGCCGGCGTCGGCATCCGCCGCGTCGGGGACCTCACGCTGCGCGCCGACGCGACGCTCTTCCGGCGTGCGATCGCGAACCTCGTGTCGAACGCGATCGCGCATACGCCACGCGGCAGCGAGATCACGGTCGCGCTCGGCGCCGTGCCGGACGGCGGTGCCGAGGTGGCGGTCTCCAACCCCGGTCCGGGAATTCCGCGCGAGCTCCTGCCGCGCGTGTTCGACCGGTTCTTCCGCGCGGAGGCTTCGCGTCCCGATTCCGCGAAAGGTTCGGGGCTCGGGCTCGCGATCGTCAAGTCGATCGTCGAGCTGCACGGCGGCGGCATCGAGGCGAGCAGCGAGCCCGGCGCGCTCACGACGTTCCGGATGCTCTTCCCGCGCGGCGCGATTACCGAATAGTAACTGCGCAGTCAGCGCCGCGTCCGCGGCGGCCCATCAACATCGCACGCACTGCCGAGCCCTCGGCAGATGACTAAATTCCATTCCCAAGGAGTTCCTGATGAAAGACGCTCTCCGTCCGCTCGCTGCTGCCGCGGTGCTCGCCACCTCCGCGCTCTACTTCGCCGACGCGTCCGCCGCAACCTACGATCCGAAGGGCTGGAACGGCACGCCGGTGACCCAGGGCCGAGCCGATCGCGTCGTGGAGATCACGCCGTCGACGCGCGTCGTGAACGTCGGCGAGAACCAGATCGTGAAGTTCGTGGTGCACGGGTCCGCGGGACGCGACGAGAGCTTCATGTGGCAGTTCAACGGCGCGCGGAGCGTGATCCCCCTCGCCGCAATCGCGCCGGACGGCGCGCTCGCGCAGGCGGTCAACGTGTACGTCGCCCCGGATCCGCTGGAAGGGTCGTTGGCCGAGTAGCCTGCCCGGTCGCTCTCACCCGCTCTCCCTCCTCCTCCCCCTCGGCGGGTGGGGGCGACCGGCGGCACCTGACCGCCGGTCAGGGCACCAGCACCAGCGGGCCGGTGGTCTGCCCGCCTTCGAGCAGCCGGTGCGCTTCGGCGGCCTGCTCGAGCGGCAGGCGACGAGGCGCGGCGGGCCGCAACGCACCGCCCACGAGCGCGTCGAACAGCTCCCGCGCCGCAGCCTCCAGCTCCGCGCGATTCGCGGTGTAATCGCTGAACCGCACCCACGAGACCGATAGGCTGCCGCGGTCGCGCAGCTCGTTGACCGAGAAGGGCGGCACGAGACCGGAGGAGTTGCCGAAGCACACCAGGTGGCCGCGCGGCGCGAGGCAGGAGAACGAGCCCTCCCAGGTCGCGCGACCGACGGGATCGTAGACGACCGGCACCCCGCCGCCGGAGAGATCGCGCACTCGCGCCGGCCAATCGTCGCGGCCGCGTACGAAGACTGCTTCGTAGCCCGCGCCGCGCGCGGCGTCGACCTTGCTCTCGGCGCCGACGACGCCGATCGCGCGCGCGCCGATCGCCCGCAGCCACTGGCCGGCGAGCATCCCGACCCCGCCGGCTGCCGAGTGGAACACGACCCAGGCGCCCGGCGGAACGCGGAACACGCGGCGCACGAGCATGTGCACGGTCAGTCCCTTGAGCAGGACGGCGGCCGCGATCTCGTCCGGAACGCCCGCCGGAAGCGCCACGCAGCGCTCGGCCGGGAAGTTCCTCACGTCGCGGTACGACCCTAGCGGAGCCGAGGCGTACGCGACTCGATCGCCGACGCGGAAGCGCTCGACGCCTTCGCCCAGCGCCTCGACCAGGCCCGCCGCTTCCATGCCGAGCACCAGCGGCGTCGGCATCGCGCGCAGCGGCGCGTAGTCGCCGCGCCGGCCGTGCACGTCGGTGAAGTTCACGCCGATGGCGGTCTGGCGGATGCGCACCTCGCCCGGACCCGGCGCGCTGTCCGGGGCCACGCGCGCCTGCAGAACTTCCGGACCGCCGAAACGGTCGATCGCGATCTCGCGTGCCATCTATCTCCTCATGCGCAAGAGCTGCACCGCCAAGACCGCCTGGACGGTCACCGAGAGCGCGAGCGCGGCGGAATAGCCGGCCGGGTCCCAGCCGCCGGTCGCGGTGCGAGGCCAGAGATCGAGGATCCAGCCGATCGCCGCCTGCAGCAGGAAGGCCCCGCCCAGCGTCAGCGTATTGACGGCGGTCGCCACGCGCCCCATCTGCTCGGCCGGGAACATCTGGCCGACCGCGACGTAGCCCGGCGCCGCGCCGGCGGCGCAGAACGCGAAGAGGAGCCACAGGATCGTGACTCCCGGGCCGGCCGGCTGCAGCGCGAGCCCGATCTGCGCGGCCAGCTGGCCGGCGCTGCACGCCAACGGCACCAGCGCCGCGGACAAGCCGCGCGCCTGCGCGCGGCTGCTCGCCGCGCCGATGGACAGCGCGCCCGCCATCATGGTGAGCGTGTAGAGAAGCAATGTATTCGCTCTCGCCTGGCCGTCATAGCCGGCGACGTCGCGCAGCCACGGCCCGGCCCACAGGCCGAGATACGTGAAATTGAGGACCGACAGTATCGCGACCGCCGGTCCGAAGCGCCAGAAGAGCGGCGAGCGGAAGACCGATGCCGTCACCGACAGCTCGGCCCTCAGTCCGCCCTGCTTTGCGGCCGCAGGCTTCTCCGGTACCGAGAGGAAGATCCACAGCGCCACAGCTGCCGCGATCCCGCACAGTAGCCATAGCACGCCGCGCCAGCCGAGCGACGGCAGCGCCGCCTGGACCGGGGCCGTGGTGAGCACGCTGCCGAGCCCGCCGATCGCCACCGCGATGCCGGTCACTCTCGCCACTTTCGCGGGCGCGAACCACTGGGTGTTCGCCTTGATGACCGCGATCAGCCCGGCCGAGACACCGACGCCGATGATCACGCGCGCGAGGACGAAGCCGCCCAGGCTGTCGGACAGCGCGAACACGGCGAAGCCGGCGGCGGCAAGGAGGCTGAGCGCCCCCTGCACGCGCCGCGGCCCGAGTCGGTCGAGCGCGACGCCGTCCGGGAGCTGCGCCACGGCGTAGGCGGCGAGCATGCTCGCCGCGAGCAGCCCGAGCTCGCGCCCGGACAGCGAAAACTCCACCGCCAGCACCGGCCCGATGATCGCCATGACGGTGCGCGCGGCCTGATTGATCAGGCCGAGCGTCGCCAGTGGCAGCGTAACGCTCAGGAAGAGGCGCCAATCGGCGATCATGGACCGTTCACGGCGCGCGGCATGCGATCGCCGGTCGCTGCGGCGCCGCGATGTCGCGGCGGCACACTAGCCTCGATGCCGGGTCCCGGAGGGGGCGACAAGATGGGGTGCGCTCGCGGCGCGCACGAGCACGCGGCCCTCGAACATGCGCCGCTGGGTGCGGAAGAAAGCCCCTTGCTCGGCGTACCACGCGCCTTCCACCTTCCGCACCGTGGCCGCGACGGTCAGCACGCCCGACGGCATGGCGATGCGGATCTCCGACTCGGGGCCTGCGGCCGGCCTCATCGCGTCGAACGCCACGCTGCCGGGGAGCCGCGCGGCCACCGCGATGCAGAGCGATGCGGTGAGCGGCAGTGCGCGGTGCGCCTGTCCGTTCGACAGCATGCGGGCGGTGAGATCCACCTTCGTCCCCTCGAGCGTTTCGCCGCTCAGCGTCCTGGCGTCCTGGGGCGGCGAGACGAAGCCCACGAACGGCACCATGGCGTTCCTCGCGGCTTCCTCCGCGTTGCCTGCGATGCCCATCGCGACCGAGGCGGCAATGCGGATCGCGGCGAGCTTGCCGAGCAGGTCGCGATCGGCGTCGATCTCGTCCGGAAGCTCCGTGCCTGTGACGCCGAGATCGTCCGCGCGCACGAAGACGCACGCGTTGGCGGCGTCGACCATCGAGACGACGAACTTGCCGACGCCGGGGACGTCGAGCGTGTCGACGGCGTTGCCCGTGGGCAGCAGCCTCCCGGTGGTCGCGCCGCCCGGCTCGCGGAACTCGAGCCGGACCGGCGCACCCGTGCCGGCGCACGCCCGGAATCGCCAGGTCGCCGTCGACCGCCGCCATGCCGCCGTCCAGCGAGGAAGCGCGACCAGATGATCTTGTTCGTGTTGGTGTTGTGGATGCGGACCAGCGCCTCTCGGCCGGACGCCTTCACGAGCCCTTCGTCCACCGCGAACGGCCCGATCGCCGCTCGACATGTTGCCGCAGTTGCCGCCGTAGTCGACCTTCGCCTCCTTCACCTGCACCTGGGCGAAGGTGTAGTCGATGTCGGCGTCGTCGCCGCGTCGGCGGGCCGACGACGCAGACCTTCGAGAGCGAGGAGACGCCGCCGCCCATGCCGTCGAGCTGGCGCCCGTTGGGATCCGGGCTGCCGATCGCGGCGAGGAAGATCGGGTCCCACTCGGCGCGGTCGCGCGGCAGGTCGCGCGCGTGGAACACGATGGCGTTGCTGGTGCCGCCGCGCATGAAGACGGCGGGGATCTTCAGTTGCTTCACGCGGTATTCGACGCGGCCGAGCGCCCGGCGATGCGGCCGAAGACCGCACCGGACATGAGCCCGGTGCCGAGCGGATAGTTGTAGTGGAAGAGCCCGCCGACCATTTCGCCGCACGTGTAGAGCCCCGGGATCGGCTTCCAGTCCGTCGCGATCACCTGCGCGTCCCGGTCGACCTTCAGCCCGCCGAACGTGAACGTGATGCCGCCGGTGACCGGCCATGCGACGTACGGCGGCGTGTCGAGCTTCAGCGCCCAGTTGGTCTTGGGCGGATCGACGCCCTCGGTGCGCAGGCCGTCGAGCGTCGCGGGGTTGAAGGGCCCGCCATGCCCGGCGCCGCGGTTGTATTCCTCCGAAGTCCGCAGCGCGCGGTTGTGGTCCACCTTCAACTGCCCCACCAGCCCCGCCAGCGTGTCGGCGCGGAACGGCTCGCTCGTCGCGTAGCGCGGCTCGAGGAGCTCGAGCACCTTGCGGTCGAAGATCTGGTAGACGAGGCTGCGCGGCTGCTTGAGGATCATCCCGCCGTACTTGGCGTAGGTGAACGAATTCATGTCCGCGCCCTCGTCGACCCAGCGCAGGCCGTCGACGTTGATCATGACGCCGAGGAAGTACGACAGCCGGTTGGTCCGGTCGGTCAGGTTCTGCACCCCGTAGTCCGCCGCTTCCGCATTGATCGGCGTCGCATGGCAGCCGCTCCAGTGCCCCCATGGCATAGCGCCGATGTCGAGCGCCATTCTGAGCCCGTCCCCGTAGTTGAAATTGGAGCCGCGCACCTTGGCGTGATCCCACGGCGCGCCGAGGTAGCGCAGGCGCCACTCGGGGTTGGTCTCGAAGCCGCCGCAGGCGAGCACGACCGCTCCGGCGTCGAAGGTGGTGAAGCCTTCCGGCCCGCGCGCGACGACGCCGGTGACGCGACCGCGCTGATCCTGCGCGAGCCGCTGCGCCCCGGTCTCGTAGCGGATCTCGATCCCCATGCGTTCACCGGTCTCGAACCAGATCCGCGACAGCCCGACACCTTCGTGGACGGTGCGGATCATCGCGCCGCGCGGCCATTTCACCTCGTTGCCGACGCGCACGCCCATCACCGACAGCGCCAGCTCGAACTCGTGCCGGCCGACGTCCTGCAGCCAGCACATCGTGTCGTACGAGTTCTCGATGAGGAGCGCCGCAAGCTCGGCGTCGCTGCGGCCCTGCGTGACCCGCATGAGATCCTCGCGGTACGCGTCCACGGGGTAAGGCTGCACGCCCTTGTGGAATCCCGGATAGTCGCGCTCGGCGTCCGGCACGAAGCGGTCTAGCTCGGAGACGTCGTCGTACCTGAAGCGGAAGATCGCGCCCGAAAAATGGGTATTGCCGCCGCGCTTCTCGCGCGGCGCCTTCTCGAGCAGCAGCACCCGTTTCGCTCCGTGGTCCCGCGCCGAAACGGCGGCGGCGAATGCCGCGTTGCCGCCGCCCACCACGATCACGTCATGGCTCACTCATCGATCCCCGTTGAATGCGGCCGTTAGAATGCGCAACATTGACGGTCATGCACATGCGACGAACGACCTTATCATGAACGCTCCGCGTCTCGCCCGGATCGTCGTGCCGCCGCCGCGCCGCGGCCTGGACATGGCTGCGGGATACGGCTGGGTGCAGAGCACGGCGATCCGCGCCGGCGAGTATGTTTTCGTGTCGGGCGTGGTCGCGATCGACCCGGACAGCGGCGAGCGGCTGAACGGAACGGTGACGAGCGAGGCGCATCGCGCCTTCCAGAACCTGAAGCTGGTGCTGGAAAGCGCAGGGTCGTCGCTCGAGCGCCTGGTGCAGATCCGCGCCATGATCTACGACCGCATCGAGTACGACGCGCTGAATCGCGTCTACCGCCAGTACGTGCCGGAAGGCCCACCGGCGCGCACGGTATGGAGCGTGCGGATCATCGACGCGCTCAAGGTCCAGCTCGACGCGATCGCCGTCGTCTAGCCCCGGAGAAACCCGATGCCAGTGTCCCGCGAAATCATCGTCCCGCAGAACGACCGGCTCAACGTGTCGCGCAATTTCAACCTGCCCCACAGCCCGGGGATCCGGGCGGGGGACTTCATCTTCCTCTCGGGCATGCTGTCGACCGATCCGGCGACGGGCGAGCGCAGCCCCGGCACGATGGCGCACGAGACGCGCCAGACGCTCGCCAACATGCGGCACATGCTCGAATCGGCCGGGTCCTCCCTCGAGCGCGTGGTCAAGATCAACGTGCTCCTTTACGACCTGCTCGAGTTCGACAACATGAACGCGGTCTACCGGCAGTTCTTTCCCAAGGACCCGCCGGCCCGCACCACGTGCGGCGTGCAGCTCAGCGCCGGGATGAAGATCGAGATCGAGTGCATCGCGCTGGCCGGCTGAGCCATGCAGGGACGCGCGCTGCACGGCAGGGTCGCCGTCGTGACCGGCGCGGCCGGCGGAATCGGCCGCCTGCTCGTGCAGGCGCTGCTCGCCGAGGGCGCGCGCGTCGCTGCGCTCGACGTGAACGCAGAGGGATTGGCGGCGCTGCGAGGCGGCCTGCCCGCCGAAGCCAGGAATCGCCTGCTCGTGCGCACGACCGACATCTCGGACCACGCCGCGTGCCGGAGCGCCGCGGCCGACGCGATCGCCGTGCTCGGCGGCCTGCACATCCTGATCAACAACGGCGCGATAGGCCTGGGGGCGATTCGCGCGGATCACCAGAAGGTGCCGATCGGGATCCGGGAGATCGGGCCGCAGATGTGGCAGCGATTCGTGGCGACGAACCTCTCGGGCGCCTGGAACATGACGCACGTCGCGATCGGGCACCTGCTTGGCCAGCGCCATGGCCGGATCATCAACGTCACCACGAGCTTCGCCACCATGCTGCGCGGCGGGTTCCATCCCTACGGGCCGTGCAAAGCCGCCCTCGAGGCCATGTCGGCGGGACACGCGGAAGAATTCAAGGGCACCGGCGTCACCGTCAACGTCGTGCTTCCCGGCGGCCCGGTCGACACGCCCATGGTGCCGTCCGAGTCGGGCTTTGATCGCGACACACTGATTGCGCCGGCGGTGATGGTTCCGCCGGTCCTGTGGCTCTGCTCCGACGCGGCGGACGAGGTCACCGGCAACCGGTACATCGCCGCGTACTGGGACGCGGCCAAGCCGCCCGACGAGGCCGAGCGGCTGTGCCGCGCGCCCGCCGGGTGGCCGGGCCTGGGAGAGCCGATGCTCTCGCCCGGCCACCGGTCGCCATAGCCCCGTCACGCGGTTTCGTGACTGCGTTCGATCTTGCGCTTGATGTGCTCGCCCGCGGTGATCGCCCGGTGGCGCGGCTGCTCGCCCGGCGCGAGGCAGGTCGGCACGCACTCGATGCGCTGGTCGTAGTTGGGATGCACGAACATGCCGATCGAAAGCCGCCGGCTCTGCGCCAGGCCGAGCGGCGGGTTGACCACGCGATGCAGCGTCGACGCCCATCGCTCGTTCGTCCAGCGCGCCATCATGTCGCCGAGGTTGACGACGAATTCTCCCGCGCGCGGCTTCACGCCCGCCCAGCCGCCGTCGGGCAGCCGCACCTCGAGCCCGCCCTCGGCGTCGGTCGCGGCGAGGATCGTCATGGCGCCGTAGTCGGTATGGGCACCGGTGCGGAGCTGCCCCGGCAGCGGCGGCTGGTCGAGCACCGGGTAGTGGTGGCAGGACA
>CAWBNB010000009.1:0-22925 GCA_963789885.1 uncultured beta proteobacterium
GCTCGTCGGCTTCCTTCAGCACTTGGTCGCGGAGCTTCCCGGCCGTGCCGCTCTCGAGCGCGGTGATCAGCCGCGCGAGCGCCCGGCGATCACCGCCTTTGACCGCTTTCGGATCGCCTCGGTGCGTAGGACGAGAGATCCTCGTCGCACCGCTTGATCATGTCGTTGATCATGCCCTGGAGGCCCATCTTCTGGCCGTCCTCGGGCGAATAGATCCGCGCGACGCCGTAGTCGTGCAGCGCCTTGATCTCCGCCGGCACGATCACGCCGCCGCCGCCGCCGAACACCTTGACGTTCTCGCCGCCGCGCTCGCGCAACAGGTCGAGCATGTACTTGAAGTACTCGACGTGGCCGCCTTGGTAGGAGCTGACCGCGATGCCCTGCGCGTCTTCCTGAAGCGCCGCCGTCACCACCTCTTCGACCGAGCGGTTGTGCCCCAGGTGGATCACCTCGCAGCCGGAGGCCTGCAGGATCCGCCGCATGATGTTGATCGACGCGTCGTGGCCGTCGAAGAGCGACGCCGCGGTCACGAAGCGGATCTTGTGCTGCGCCTTGTAGGCGGTGAGTTCGCGGCTGACGCTGAGGTCGGTCATCCTGGTTATTCCAGCCGGATTGCAGCCGGCGAGAAGAATGCCACGAAACCGGCCTCGCGGGACGCCGGCCCGGCGCGGGGCCGGCTCCCCCGACCTGCGGGCCCCATCCCGCGCTGCGGATCGGTGCGCATTCCTTCCGTCGGGAGCACGCCTCGCGCGACCGGGTGCTCCGTTCCCACGCGAAAATTCGGCCTCGTTCCGCCCGAGGGCGTCGCAATGCCCGCGCTTCGCTTTGTCGCCAGATTTGCGATTCTCGCCGTCGCCCTGGTCGTCTCGCCGCCATCGGCGGCGCAGGAGAACGAGATCGTGCTCGGTCATATCTCGTCGCTCTCCAATCCCGCGTCCACCGACAACGCGAAGAACCTGAGCTACGGCTACCGCCTCTATTTCGATCGCGTCAACGCCGCGGGCGGCGTGCATGGGCGCAAGATCAGGCTGGTCCACAAGGACGACAATCTGACCGCCGCGAAGATGGTCGAGCTCACCAACGAGCTGATCGCCGATCCGTCGGTCCTCGCTCTGGTCGGCTTCCTCAACACGGCGGGTCTTTCCGAGATCGCGAAGCAGGAACTGCTCGCGAAGGGCCGTATCGCCTTGATCTCGCCGTCGCAGGGCAACAAGAACATCGTGGGCGCCGAGAACGTATTCCCGTTCCGCTCCGGCTATAACGACGAGATCCAGGGCCTGGTCGCAGAATCGAAAGGCACCGAGAAGCGCCGGATCGCGATCGTGTACATGAACACGGCGTTCGGCCCGCCGTCGGCGAAATTCGCCGAGGAGGCGCTCACCAAGGCCGGCCTGCCCTTGGCGGTCAACGTAGGGTACGAGGTGGCACCCGACAAGGTGGAGCGGAGCCTGCGGCAGACGATCGACGCCGTAACGAAGAGCCAGGCCGACGCCGTCATCCTACTCGGCGCGGGTCGCGGCGCATTCGACTTCATCAAGGGATTGCGGGCGTCGTCGGCCAATTTCGTCCAGATCTACGGCCTGTCGGTGCTGCAGGCGAACGACGTCGTGAAGTTCTCGGGGCTGGACGCGGCGAAGGGGGTGGTGCTCGCGCAGGCCGTGCCCTACCCGTACTCCGGCACGCTCCCGATCACGCGCGAGTATCTGAAACTGATGAAGCAGTACGCCCCCGAGGACCCAGCGATCAACTTCATGGGATTCGAGGGGTTCATCGGCGCGAAGATCGCGGTCGAGGCGCTCCGTCGTGCCGGTCCGAATCCGACGCGTAAGCGCGTGATCGACGCCCTCAAGTCGATGGGCGAGCTCGACCTCGGCGGCATCTCCGTGAACTACGGCCCGAAGGAGCGGCTCGGCTGGCGGGGCGTCGACCTCACGATCATCGGCTCCGGCGGTAAGCTGCTGCACTGACGTCGCCGCGCCTCCCCGGCGGCGACTCTCGCCCCCTGGCAAACACCGCGCTGGTCCGTCCGCGGCGCGAGGCGGGCCTAGCGGCCGATCAGGCGCGCGAAGCGTTCGCGCAGGCGTGCGACCTGCTCCACGACGGACGCACGCAGGGCAACCAAGCCGCCGGTCGCGATCGCGGCCAGCGCCGCGAAGACGATCAGCATGATGCCGGTCAGCACCGCCAGCACGGCGGGGACCAGGATCCAGGGGGAAACGCGGAGCCGGCGCCGCTCCGGCGTCGTCTCCGCCCACTCGCCCTCGCGCAGCTCGAACGTGCGGGGTGCGCGGCCGGTGGTGTCGGGACGGGAAAGGGTGTCCATGGGCGCTCGTCAACTGGGGTCAGAGTATCGGATTGCAAGCCCCGCCGTTGGTTCCCGCCGGCCGGCTGTAACAATCCGTCACTGCCACAACTCGACCCGCTCGCCCCGTCCGCGCATCTTCTCGGCCTGCGTCTGCAGGTAGCGCTGGAACGACGGCTCCTTGCGGTAGCCGCCGCTCGCCACGTAGTCGAGCCCGCCGGCGAGATGGAACGGCCGCACGTACGCCTCGATGCGGAACACCTCGCGGCCGCCGTCGAAGAGGATCACCGTCGGCGTGTACGACACCTTCAGCGCGCGCGCCCACGCCTCCGCAGTCGTCTTCGCGCCCTGCGGCGTGACGAGCTCGGTGCGCTCGGCGAGCCCCAGCCGTACGACGTCGAAGCGCTGGAGCTGCCGCCTGACCCCGGCGCGCGCGAAGCCGTCGGCATGCATCTCGTCGCACGCCGTGCAATACGGCGTCTCGAAGATCACCGCGAGCGGTTTCGCGCCGGGCTTGCGGCGCAGATCGTAGGGCGGCTTCAGGAAGAACGGTTCGTCGGCAAGCTCCGGGCTCGCGGTATCGGGCCCCGCCGCCCGCATGTGCTCGGCGAACGGCAGCTTCGACTCCATCCTGCCGGCGACGTAGTCGAGCGCCGCCTCGAACCGGTGCGGCGGATAGAAGCCGTTGACCCGCGCGACGATCGCGCCCTTCTCGTCCAGGAAAAGCAGGGTTGGGGTGAACTGGACCTTGAGTGCGCGCGCGAGCGCCTTTTCGCTCATGGTGCGGCCATCGACCCAGGTGACTTCGCGGTCGCCCCAGATGTTGAGCGCGATGGCGACGATGTGCCTGCGCGTCTTCTCGACGATGCGCGGCTGCGAGAAATTCGTCTTCATCAGCTGCGTGCAGTACGGGCAGCCGTCCTGGCCGAAGTAGACCATCACCCGCTTGCCGTCCTTCGCCGCATCGCGCACGTCGTCGCGAAAGTCGAGAAGGGTCTCCGCGAACCACGCCGGGATCTCGATCGCGTGCGGGCTCGGGTCCTGGGCGAGCGCGGCGGCAGGCGCGAGCGCGAGAGCGAGAACGAGCGCGAGCAGAAGGCGCATGGATCAATCGATGCAGTCGCCGGGGTCGATCTGCACGGTCGAGTGCGCGATGCCGAAGCGCTCCTTCAGGCGAACCTTGATCGCCGCGAGCGCCGCCCTCGCGTCGGTCGCCGGCGCGAGCTGCACGTGCAGCGTGACGAGCGACCGTTCGGTGTTGAGCATCCAGGCGTGCACGTGATGCACGTCGGTGAGGCCAGGGACCGCGGCCATCAGGTCGTGCCGCATCGCCGCCGCGTCGAAGCCTTCAGGCGTCCCCTCCATCAGCACGTGACCGGCCTGGCGCGTCACGTCCCAGGCGCCGCGCAGGATCAGGAGCGTCAGGAAGATCGACAGGATCGGGTCGATCGGCGTCCAGCCGGTCGCGAGGATGACGATGGCGGCGATGACCGCGCCGACCGAGCCGAGCAGGTCGCCGAGCACGTGCAGGATCGCCGCGCGCACGTTGAGGTTGACGCGGTCGCCGCCGCGGAGCACGTAGAGCGCGACCAGGTTCACCGCGAGCCCCGCGACCGCGACCCCGAGCATCGGGAGGCCGAGCACCGGCACCGGCGCGCGCAGGCGACCCACGGCCTCGACCACGATCCAGGCCGAGATCGCGAACAGCGCGAGGCCGTTCGCGAACGCG
This sequence comes from uncultured beta proteobacterium, assembly GCA_963789885.1. Lineage (GTDB taxonomy): Bacteria > Pseudomonadota > Gammaproteobacteria > Burkholderiales > SG8-39 > DATEDA01. Next base: position 4,032 of record CAWBNB010000009.1, read on the forward strand.
ACGATGATCTCGAAGCGGTGATACCCGTACGTGCGCTTGTCGTCGTGCGGCCGGCGCGCGACGCGGAACGCCGTCCACGCGAGCGCGAGCGCCGCGGTGTCGGAGAGCATGTGGCCGGCATCGGCGATCAGCGCGAGCGAGCCGGCGAGCCAGCCGCCCAGCGCCTCGACGACCATGAACCCGCCGGTGAGGAGCAGCACCCAGAACATCCGGCGCTCGCCATCGGCGGCGGCCCGCGGATGGTGGTGACCGTCGTGCGCATGCGAATGCCCGCCGTGGACGTGGGGGTGCGAATGCCCCCCGTCGGCGTGCGAGTGAGGATGGCTGGCCACGCGGTGCTTGCCTCGATGTCCCGCCGAGCCTACCGCCTCCGCCATCCGGCCGCCAGCGCGACGCGGCGTCGGCCTTGCACGATGCCCTCCGGACGGTGCCAGGGGCGGTTCCCGCAGGCTAGCGGAGGTTCCCGGTGTGGCCGAGCGAGTAGCGGCCGGGCTGCGGCCAGACGGTCAAACCGTGCGGTTCCTTGCCCACCTTGATGCTCCGCACGTCGCCGGTCGTCGTGTCGATCGCGTAGACGACGTCGTCGAACCGCCCCGACAGCCAGAGCACCTTCCCGTCGGCGCTGACGTTCCCCATGTCGGGGCTGCCGCCGCCGGGGATCGGCCACGTCGCGACCACCTTGCGCGTCGCGAAGTCGATGACCGACACGCTGCCCTTTCCGCGCGGCGGACCGTACACCTTGTGCGAGCCCCGGTTCGCGACGTAGAGCTTCGTCCCGTCGCGGCTCGGGTACAGCCCGTGCGTCCCGGGGCCGGTCTCGATGAAACCCGCTTCGACGAACTTGTCGCCGTCGATCACGTGCACGCCGTCGGCATGCATGTCGGCGACGAAGAACAGGCTGCCGTCTGGCGAGGCACGGATATCTTGCGGCATCCCGCCGCGCGAGAGCTTGAGATACCCCATCACCTTGCCCTCGACCATGTCGATCTTCGCGACCGTGCCCGAGAACTCGCAGGTGAAGATCGCGAAGCGGCCGTCGATCGAGAAATCGGCGTGATTGATCCCGGCGCACTGCGGCACCGGGATCGAGCGCTGCAGCTTCATCGTCTGCGGGTCGCGGAGGTCGAGGCGCTTGCGCGCCTCGGCGACCACGATCGCGGACCGGCCGTCCGGAGTGAAGTACATGTTGTACGGATCGTCCACCGCCATGTTCTTCCCCGGCTTGCCGGTGGCCGGATCGACCGGCGTCAGCGTGCCGTCGGTCCGCCCTTCGGCGTTGTTGGTGACCCACAGCGTCTTCAGGTCCCACGACGGCACGACGTGCTGCGGATTGAGCCCGACGCGGAACCGGTCGACGACCGTCATCGTCGCCGGGTCGATGACGTAGACGTCGTTCGACTGCCGGTTCGGCACGTAGATGCGCTCGAGCGCGCCGGCGGTCGCAGGTGCGAGCTTCCCCGCCGCGGTTTCGCTGTAGAGGTTGAGCGGGTTCACGACCGGCGGCATGCCGGGAACGGTTTCGATGGTGCGCGGCTGCGCCGAAGCGGCGCCGGCCCACACGGCGAGCGCGAGCGCGGGTACGGCAAGGACGTTCAAAGTGGTGGTGTGCATGGGCCGCAAGTCTCGCATGCCGCGACGTGGATCGCCACTGGGTCAGGGGCTTAGCGGTACCGCCGGCCGCGCGCGACCAGCAGCGCGAGCGGCGGGACGACGAGCCATTGCGCAAGCGGGGACAGCCCGACCTCGAGCCCGCCGATGCGCACCACCGGCATCGTCGCCGCATACGCCCAGTTTTGCCGGACGACCATATTCAGCCATTCGCTGAGAACGGTGTAGCCGAGACCGATCGCAACCGTCAGCGCGGCGATCGCGCTCCAGCGCCAGGCGCGCGGTCCGCCGGCCCGGGTCACGAGCAGCGCGATTGCGAGAGCGGCAGTGCCGATCAGCACGTCGCCGAGCGTGCAGTGGATCACCGCGTACGCCTTGAACGCCGGGGTCGCGTCCCTCCAGAGCGTGTAGAGCGGCAGATGCGCGACTTCCCACGCGAGATTCAGCGCGGCGAGGAGCGGCGCGAACCGGAGCACGATGAAGCGCAGCGCGGCGCGGTCTTCGTACCATCGCTGCCCGGAAGGGACGGTCATCATCGTGAGCGCTCCGTCCGCTCGTTCGCCTCGTTCTGGGCCCCCGAACATCACAGCTTCACGCCGCGGAGCCGCAGCGCGTTGCCGATCACCGACACCGACGAGAGGCTCATCGCCGCGCTCGCGATCATCGGGTTGAGCAGCAGCGCGAGCAAGGGATAGAGCACCCCTGCCGCGACCGGTACGCCGAGCGCGTTGTAGACGAACGCGAAGAAGAGATTCTGCCGAATGTTTCCCATTGCGGCGCGCGAGAGCCGGCGTGCCTTGACGATGCCGCGCAGGTCGCCCTTGACGAGCACCACGCGCGCGCTCTGCATTGCGATGTCGGTGCCGTGGCCCATCGCGATCCCGACGTTCGCCTGCGCGAGCGCCGGCGCATCGTTGATCCCGTCGCCCGCCATCGCCACGATGCGGCCCTTGTCCTGCATCTCCTTCACCACGCGGTGCTTGTCCTGCGGCAGCACTTCGCCGACGAATTCGGCGATCCCCAGGCGTTCGGCGACCGCGCGTGCGGTGTTGCGGTTGTCGCCGGTGAGCATGACGATCGTCACGCCGGCGGCGGTCAGCTCGCGCACCGCCTCGGGCGTCGACGCCTTGATCGGATCGGCGACCGCGACCAGCCCGGCGGGCCGGCGGTCGACCGCGACGAGCATCGCAGTCGCGCCCTCGCGCCGCAGCGGCTCGGCCTGCGCCTCGATCGCGGCGTGGTCGATGCCGGCCTCGCCGAGGAACCGCGCGTTGCCGATCAGCACTTCGCGCCCGCCGACCGAGCCGCGTATGCCCTTCCCGGTCACGGACTCGAAGCCGTTCACGGCGCTGAGCGCGACCCCGCGCGCTTTCGCGCCGGCGACGATCGCTGCCCCGAGGGGATGCTCGCTCGCCTGCTCGAGGCTCGCGGCGAGGCCGAGCAGCTTGTCCTCGGCGAACCCCGGCGCGGCGATCACGCGTTGCAGCGCCGGTTTCCCTTCAGTCAGCGTGCCGGTCTTGTCGACGACCAGGGTGTCGACCTTCTCCATGATCTCGAGCGCCTCCGCATCCTTGATCAGCACGCCGTCGAGCGCGCCGCGGCCGATGCCGACCATGACCGAGATTGGCGTCGCGAGGCCGAGCGCACACGGGCACGCGATGATGAGCACCGATACTGCGACGACGAGCGCGTTGGCGAGCCGCGGCTCCGGGCCGACCAGCACCCAGATGGCCGCGGCGAGCACCGCGACCGCGATCACGCCGGGAACGAACCACGACGACACGAGGTCCGCGAGCCGCTGAATCGGCGCCCGCGAGCGCGACGCCTCGCCGACGAGGCGCGCGATCTGCGCGAGCAGCGTGTCGGCGCCGACCTTCTCGGCGCTCATGAGAAACGTCCCCGTCTGGTTGACCGTCCCGGCGGTGACCTTCGCGCCGGCGGTCTTCTCGACCGGGATCGGCTCGCCGGTGATCATCGACTCGTCGACGATCGAATGCCCCTCGAGCACCGCGCCGTCGACGGGGATCTTCGACCCGGGGCGAACGCGGAGCCGCTCGCCGGACTTCACTTCGGCGAGCGGCACTTCGCGCTCCGTGCCGTCCGGCTCGACCCGGATCGCCGTGTTCGGCGCGAGGCCAAGGAGCGCACGCACCGCGCTCGACGTTTGCGAGCGCGCCCGCAGCTCGAGTACCTCGCCAAGCAGGACGAGGGTCGTGATGACCGCCGCCGCCTCGAAGTAGAGCGGGACGAGCCCGTGCGCCTTGAACGCCTCGGGCAGCGCGCCCGGCGCGAGCACCGCGAATACGCTGAAGAGGTACGCGACCGCGACGCCGAGCCCGATCAGGCTGTACATGTTGAGGCGCAGGGTCCGGAAACTCACCCATGCGCGCTCGAAGAACGGCCAGCCGCCCCAGAGCACGACCGGCGTCGCGAGCGCGAACTGGCCCCAGGCGAACACCCGCTCGTCGACCGCGTGCCGGACGGCCGCGCCCCAGATCATCTCGGCCATTGCGGTGACGACGAGCGGCAGGCTGAGCACGACGCTCGCCCAGAAGCGCCGCGTCATGTCCTTCAGGTGAACGTCCTCGACCACCTCGAGCGTGACGGTGCGCGGCTCAAGCGCCATGCCGCAGATCGGGCAGTTCCCCGGCGCATTGCGGACGATCTCCGGATGCATCGGGCAGGTCCACTCCAGCTTCGTGCCGGCAGTGACCGCGGGCGGCGGCTCGTGCCGTGCGGGCGCGTGGCCGTGCGCGCGGTGAGTCCCGTGCGGGGCCTGGTTCTGGTGCGGCATGGAGCGTGCTCCCGGTCCGCGGTCAGCTCGCGAGATCGCGCTTCTTCTCCTCGAATTCCTCCCTTCCGATCTCGCCGCGGGCGTAGCGCTTCTTCAGGATGTCGAGCGCGGTTTCCGACGGCGGCGCGGGGCCGCGCGAGTCGCGTTTGAGCAGGCGAACGAGAACGATGACCCCCAGAATGAGGATCGACCACCACAGCACGCCGTGAATGATCCCCATCCCCCACCAACCCCAGCCCCAACCGTCCATCCCGCCCCACATGACCGAGCCTCCTTCATGCAGCCGGGCGGGCGCGCGGAGGCGCGTCTACCACTGCATATCGTCCGACCACCACGGGCCCCAGCGCTTGAGCTGCTGGCGCTGCTCCGGCGTAAGGACCTTCTCGACCCGCTCGGCCGCATCCAGCGAATTCTCGATCCGCTGCTGGCGCAACTCGCCGATCCGCTTATAAGCAGTGGAGATCGCCGAGCGGTCGGGCTTCTCGGACCCCCAGTAGGCGTCGCGGAGCTTCGCCATCTCGTCCTGCGTCTTCCCTGCGAGTTCCCAGTTCTTCTTGCGGAGCTCGTCCTGGACCTTGAGGATCTCCTTACGCTGGGTGTCAGTGAGATCGAGCGACCAGAGCGCAGGGCCCATGCCCGGGCCCATCATTCCACCGCCCGTCGTTCCAGGGCCCATCCCGCCGCCCATCATCCCCGGCCCATAGCCCTGGCCGCCCGGGCCGTATCCACCCATCATCCCCGGCCCATAGCCTTGGCCACCGGGACCATACCCGCCCATCATCCCCGGCCCGTAACCCTGGCTGCCGGGACCGTATCCGCCCATCATTCCAGGGCCCATCCCGGGACCGGGCCCGGGAGCGGGCTTCGCCTGCTGCGCGAGCGCGGCGCCGGTCGAACCGAGAGCGAGCGCGGCCGCGACGATCGCCGGCACCAACCTGCGTTTGAGGGACATGGCTACCTCCTTGCGTCTGATCGAGGTTTCATGCTCCCACGCCCGGTGCGCGTGCTTCTGATTTTGATCAACTCGCAAGCCGATTGCGGCAACGAGCGAAGTACCTCGAGCACGCATGTTCCCCGGCGTCTCATTTCTCGATCTTCGTCACCGTGTACTGACCGCCGATCTTGTCGGCCTGGAACCTGATCTTGTCGCCCGCCTTGACCTGGTCGAGCATCGCCGGGTCCTTCACCTGGAACACCATCGTCATCGCATCCATGTTCAGGTTCGGGATCGGGCCGTGCTTGATCGTGAGCTTCTTCGCCTCCTTGTCGACGCGCCGGATCTCGCCGTCGGTGAACGTCTGCGCGAGCACCGGAGCGGCGACCACGAGCGCCGCGAGAGCCAGGGAGAAAAACGTCCTTCTCATCGTCGGACTCCTATTTCGAAACGACCTTGATGCGCCCGACCATCCCGGCCTCGAAGTGGCCGGGAATCAGGCAGCCGTATTTGAACTCGCCCGCCTTCGTGAACTGCCAGACGATCTCTTCGCTCTTGCCAGGCGCGACGTGCGCCATGAACGGCTCGTCGTGCTCCATCCCGGGATGCTTCCTCATGACCTCGGCATGGGCTTTCAGTTCCTCGAGCGTCCCGATCACCATCTCGTGCATCGTCTTGCCCGAGTTCTTCACGACGAAGCGGATGGTGTCGCCCTGCCTCACCTCGAGCAAGTCGGGCGCGAAGCGCATTCTGTCGCTCATCTCGACGCGGATCGTGCGCTTCGCCTGCCTCGGGTCGCCGGTGCGCCCGAACTCGGTCTCGACCATCGGCTGGGTCCTGGGAGCGCTTCCGCGCCCGTCGCCGTGCGCCTGCGCGGCGAACGGGACCGCGAGGACGGCAATCGCACAGAGACTAGCGATGCGCACCGCCGCCTCCCTTTCTCACCGTCATCGCCTTCGGATCGGCGCCCGGCGCGGCAGCGCGCGCGACCGGCTGCGGCGCCCCGGTCCACTCGTACGCGAGCGTGCCGGCGGGATGCTTGTACCAGCCGGGGTCCCGGTAGTCGCCGCGGGCGAGCCCCTCGCGCACCTTGACCACGGTGAACATCCCGCCCATCTCGATCGGGCCGAACGGACCCTGACCGGTCATCATCGGCAGGGTGTTGTCCGGGAGCGGCATTTCCATCTCCCCCATGTCGGCCATGCCGCGCTCGCCCATCACCATGTAGTCCGGCACCAGGTTGCGGATCTTCGCGGCGATGCCGCGATGGTCGACGCCGATCATCGTCGGCACGTTGTGCCCCATCGCGTTCATCGTGTGGTGCGACTTGTGGCAGTGGAACGCCCAGTCGCCCGGCTCGTCGGCCTGGAATTCGAACGCCCGCATCGCCCCCACCGGTACGTCGATCGTCACCTCGGGCCACTGCGCCTCGGGCCGCACCCAGCCGCCGTCGGTGCAGGTGACGCTGAAGGCGGCGCCGTGCATGTGGATCGGATGGTTGGTCATCGTCAGGTTGCCCATGCGCACGCGCACGCGGTCACCCTTGCGGACGACGAGGTGATCGATCCCCGGGAACACGCGGCTGTTCCAGCTCCAGAGGTTGAAGTCGAGCATCGTGTTCACCTTCGGCGTGTAGGCGCCGGGGTCGACGTCGTAGGCGTTGATCAGGAACACGAAGTCGCGATCGACGCGCATGAACTGCGGATCGCGCGGGTGCACGACGATGAAACCCATCATCCCCATCGCCATCTGCACCATCTCGTCGGCGTGCGGGTGGTACATGAACGTACCCGATTTCTTCATCACGAACTCGTACACGTAGGTCTTGCCGACCGGGATCTGCTTCTGTGTCAGGCCGCCCACCCCGTCCATGCCCGATGGCAGCAGGACGCCGTGCCAGTGGATCGTGGTGTGCTCCGGCAGGCGGTTCGTGACGAAGATGCGGAGCCGGTCGCCCTCGACGCATTCGATCGTCGGTCCCGGCGACTGGCCGTTGTAGCCCCAGAGGTTCGCCTTCATGCCGGGCGCGAGCTCGCGCACGACCGGCTCGGCGACGAGATGGAACTCCTTCCAGCCGTCCTTCATCCGCCATGGCAGCGTCCAGCCGTTCAGCGTGACGACCGGGTTGTAGGACCGCCCGTTCGGCGGCGCGAGGGGCGGCTGCGTCGCCGCGCTCGTCTGGCTCGGAGCCTCGGGCAGGGAGGCCGCCTGCGTGCGGCTCACCATCGCGGCACCGAGCACCGCGGCACCGCTGCCCTTGAGAAAACTGCGTCGCGTAGTCATTGTCCTGTCTTCCTTCAATGGCCGGCGCGCGCGGCGGTGGCCGGAATCGCGCCCGCTCTCGCCGGGCCGGCGCGCATCCCGCCGGCGCCGTTCAGCGCCGCCTGCAGCTCGGCTTCCGCGCTCCAGAAATCGCGGAGCGCCTCGATCGCCGCGTTCACGCTGGCCACCTGCTCCCGCGCATCCGCCAGCAGCTCGAACACGCTGATCAGCATGCCGTTGTAGCGGAGCAGCTGCTCCTCGGAGATCCGCTTCCGGAGCGGCACGATCTCCTCGCGGTAGTGCCGGGCGGTCTCGTACGCGGTGCGATACGCCGAGTACGACTCGCGGACCTGCGAGCGTGCGTTGACCGCCGTTTCCGCGACCCGGTTCACCGACTGCATGTAGATCGCTTCGGCCCTGGCCACCTTCGCCCCGCCCCAGTCGAAGAGCGGGATCTCGAGCGAGAGCTCGAACCCGTTCTTCCAGGGCTCCGGGTCCTCCTTGGTGCGCGCGGGGCCGATGTCGAGCACGTTGATGAAGCGCGTCGTCTTCGTCAGCCCGAGCGACTCGGCGAGCCCCTCGCTGTCGCGCCGGGCCGCGCGGATGTCGAGGCGCTGCGCGATCGCGACCGACTCGACTTCGCCGCGCTCGGGGAGCGCGGCGGGCGGATCGGGCAGGCGCTCCGGCAGCCGGAAGCCGACATCTTCGCCGTACAGGCCCATTAGGCGCACGAGCCGCTCGCGCTCCGCGACCGCGACCTGCCGCGCGCGCGCGAGCTGCGCCACCGTCTCGGCGTAGAACACCTGTTCGCGCACCTGCGTCAGCCTCGGGAAGTTGCCCGCCCGCGCCATGCGGCGAGCAAGCTCGGCGCTCGTCTCCGCGGTCTCCTTCACCTGCTCCATGTACCGCACCGTTTCCTCGGCGGCGACCGCGCCGACCCAGGCCTTCCGGGCCTCGATCGCGACGTCGAGCGCGCTGCGTGCCGCCTCGAACTGCGCGCGCCGGAAGCGCTGGTCCTCGATCTTCATCTTGAGCGGCATCGTGATGAGATCGAAGATCGGGAACATCAGCGCCCACTCGATCTTCCGCTCGCCGCCCTGCGTCGTTCGCAGGTACGAGAACCGCGGGTTGCCGATGCGGCCCGCCTGGACGACGTCGGCCTCCGCGATGCCGAGGTCGGCGTAGGCGGCCTGCAGGCCCGGGTTGTTGAGGAGCGCGATCTGCACTGCGTCGTCGGCGCTGAGCGGACGCGCGAGCAGTTGCCGGACCGTCGCGGTCGCCGACTGTGCGTCCTCGTCGGTGCGCTGCCAGCTCACGTTCTGCCCGATGCGCTCGGACGCGAGCTTGCGCACCTCGTCGAACCCGCCATCGGGCGAGAACGTCGTGCACCCGGCGAAAAAGGCGGCAACCGCGATCGCGGCAAACCGCGGCGCGCGACGCTCAATGCCCATGGGTGCGCCCTCCCGGAGCATCGGTGCTGCGCACGGGATCGGCCGCGTGCCCGGCCGAGGGTTGCTGGACCGCCGGCTTCGGCCTCGTCCCTCATGTGGCCGGATGTGCCCGCCCAGGCGGCCGACCTCGTCGTTCACTTCGCGCCAGGGCGCTTGTGGCTCGTCGAGGAACGGTCGGTAGCCTGAGAACGCGGACGGCGGCGCGGTCGGCGCCGTCTTGACGGCAGGATCATCGGGCCGGGGGCGCGGCTGCGCGACCGCCGAGGGCGGCTGCGCGACCGCCGCAGCGGCGAGCGCCAGCGCCGTCGCGGCGGCGAATGCTCTGATCGACATCGAAGGCCTCGTTCGAGCGTGCGCCGCCCGCGCGCGGGCGCACGCGGGAGACGCGGAAATACGAGTGAAGACGCCGCGGGGGCGGCGTCGGCTGCGCTAGACGAGGCGCGCGAGCGGCGGCGGCTGCGGCTGCTCGGGGATGAAGAAATCGGGGTGGAAGAACGGCGTCGGATCGACGCCCGACGCGGGCGTCACCGCGGCCGTCGAGAGCGACAGCAACGCGGCGGAGTAGAAGTGATGACAGCAGCCGTGCGGACCGGGCGGCGATGTGCCTTCATGGTCGTGCCCGTCGTCGCCGTGCTCATGGTCGGCGTGGTGCGAGTGCGCTGCCCGCGTGTCCGTGCACCGCACCCGGATCGACCTCGCACAGGAACGCGAGCGCAGGCAGCGCAGCCGCCTGCAGCGGCAGCCACGCGAGTAGCACCAGGATCACGAGCTTGCGGAGCGCGCGGTTCATTTGCGGCGCGAGTATACGCGTGGCCTCCCCGGCCGTCAGCCGGGGAGGCCACATGCTAGCAATTCGCCGCGCCGTCGCTCAAAAGAAGAACCTGAATCCGATGTCCACCTGGTTGAACGGCCACGGGCGCGGCGCGGGGGGCGGAACCGGGACGTACACCGGGCGCGCCACTATCCGCGGCGGCGGCGGGTAGTAGACGACCGGCGGCTGATAGTGCTTGGAGTACTGCTTGGGCTTCGGTTGGTAGTAGTACGGCCCGTGGCGCTCGTAGCCGGTCCAGCCACGGTGGCCGTCGTTGTCGTGCGCCGAGGCCGCGAGCGGCAGAGCGATCAGGATCGAGGCGGCGGCAAGGCCAGTCAGGGTTCGTTTCATCGCAAGTCTCCTCTCAACGAGACGGCGCCAGATTAGCCGGCAGTTGTAAGCCTGGTTTTGCGGCCCGCGACCCCGATGTAATCCTTTGTGTCTTCACGTCCTTTATTTCCTCATTTGTCGCCCGGGCGACACCGGCGGGCGCCGGCAAAGGGCGCTTGACCTTCCCATAATGGTAAGGTTTAGGATGCGGGGGTCTACCTGGTCACGGAAACGCTAATGCAAGCCCATTCGCACCACTCTCATCACGCGCCCGCCGCGTCGCTGGACCGCATCGCCCTCGCGGCAACGCTGCACTGCCTGGCCGGGTGCGCAATCGGCGAAGTGCTCGGCATGGTGATCGGCACGGCGCTCGGCTGGGGAAATCTCGCGACGATCGTCCTGGCGATCGCGCTCGCGTTCGCATCGGGGTACGTCTTCACCATGGTCCCGCTCGTCCGCTCCGGGATCGCCGTCCGCGCCGCGGCGCGCATCGCGCTCGCGGCCGACACCGTGTCGATCACGATCATGGAGATCGTGGACAATCTGGTCATGCTCGCGATCCCGGGGGCGATGGCGGCGACGCTCGACACCCCGCTCTTCTGGGGAAGCCTCGCGGTGTCGCTTGCGATCGCCGGCGTCGCGGCCTATCCGGTGAACCGCTGGCTGATCGCGCACGGCCGCGGCCATGCGCTCGCCCACGCCCACCACTAGGGATCGGCCGTGAACATCGGGCAAGCAGCGAAGCTCTCCGGGGTGTCCTCGAAGATGATCCGGCACTACGAGTCGCTCGGGCTCCTGCCGAAAGCCAGCCGGAGCGCATCGGGCTATCGGCAGTACGGCGCGAACGACGTCCATACGCTGCGCTTCGTCCGCCGCGCGCGGGATCTCGGGTTCGGCATCGGCGATATCGCCGGGCTGCTGGCGCTCTGGCAGAACCGCCGGCGTGCGAGCGAGACGGTGAAGCGCGTCGCCCTCGCCCGCATCGACGAGCTCGCGACCCGCATCGAGGAGATGAAGGCGATGAAGCGGACGCTCGAGCATCTCGCCGCGCATTGCCACGGCGACGAGCGTCCCGACTGCCCGATCCTCGACGATCTGGCGGCGAACGCTGCGGACGCACGGCCGCTCGCCCCCGCGCAGCGGCCGGCAGCCTTCCGGTAACCGGGCGGGGCACGGGATGGAAACCGTCACCGCGAGCCTGCAGCACTACGGCGTGCTCCTCGTGTTCGCCAATGTGTTCCTGCAGCAGCTCGGCGCGCCGGTCCCTGCGTTTCCGACGCTGGTGCTCGCAGGCGCGCTGAGCGTCACCGGCCTCATCTCGGCGCCGGCGACGCTCGCTGCCGCGATCGTCGCGTCCCTCGTCGCGGATTCCGCCTGGTACGCCGCGGGCGTGCGGTACGGGCGCCCGGTCCTGACGACGCTCTGCCGGATCTCGCTCTCCCCGGACTCGTGCGTGCGGCAGAGCGAGGACCGGCTGGCGCGCTGGGGAGCGTGGGCGCTGCTGATCGGGAAGTTCGTGCCGGGCCTCTCGACGGTGGCGCCACCGGTGGCCGGGCTCGTCGGAATGCGGCCGCGGACCTTCGCGCTGGCGTCGACCGCCGCGGCCGCGCTCTACCTCGGTCTCGCGGTCGCGCTCGGCGTGGTCTTCCACGATCAGGTGTACGAGGTTCTCGCCGCGGCCATGCGACATGCGGCGGTGGCGGGGCTCGTGCTCGCCGCGCTGCTCGCCGCGTACGTCGGATACCGGTGGCTGCGGCGGTGGCGTTTCCTGCGCAGCCTGCCCGTCGCCCGCGTGTCGGTCGAGGAGGTCCGGCGGCGGATCGAAGCGGGCCGGGCGCCCGTGATCCTCGACGTGCGGTCGGCGGTCGCGCGCGCGCGGGAGCCCGGCATTCGCGGCGCCGTTGCGACCGACCCCGGTCAGCTCGAGACGATCCGGCCGCTGTTCGCGCCCGACCAGTCGATCGTGGTCTACTGCAGCTGCCCGAACGAAGCGAGCGCGGCGCTCGTCGCCGACGCGCTGACAAAAGCCGGCTTCACCGACGTCCGGGCGCTCGCGGGCGGGCTCGACGCGTGGATCGCCGCCGGACTGCCGCTCGCGGCATCGGAGAGCGCGCCGGAAGCTACAGCCGTACCATCGGGTTGCCCTGCCTGTTGATTGGGCCGCACCGATACAATCCAGGGAACGCCGGCCGTCCCGCCCGGACTAAGCATTACGGCCCCGTAATGGCGCCCACCCGGACGCACCGCTAGGATGCCTGACCGATCCGCCATGCACATCCTGATCGTCGAAGACGAGCGGAAGACCCGCGAGTACCTGCAGAAGGGGCTCGGCGAGAGCGGCTACGTCGTCGACACGGCGGCCGACGGCGTCGACGGCCTGCACCTCGCGCTCACCGGCGACTACGACCTCGTCATCCTCGACGTCATGCTGCCGGGCGCCGACGGCCGCCAGGTGCTGCGCGCGCTCCGCCGCGAGAAGCCGACCCCGGTCGTGTTCCTCACCGCGCGCGACGAGCTCGAGGATCGCGTCGGCGGGCTCGAGCTCGGCGCCGACGACTACCTGGTGAAGCCGTTCGCCTTCGCCGAGCTCCTCGCCCGCGTGCGCACGGTGCTCCGCCGCGGGGCGCCGCGCGAGCCCGAGGTCCTCAAGATCGCCGACCTTGAAGTCGACGTGATCCGCCGCCGCGCGCGACGCGGGGAGGAGCGCATCAACCTGACCAACCAGGAGTTCGCGCTGCTGTCGCTCCTCGCACGCCGCATGGGCGAAGTGCTCTCGCGCAGCTACATCACCTCGCAGGTGTGGGACATCAACTTCGACACCGACACCAACGTCGTCGAGGTGGCGGTCCGGCGGCTCCGCGCGAAGCTCGACGATCCGTACCCGCGCAAGCTCGTGCACACCGTACGCGGCATGGGGTACGTGCTTGAAGACCGCGGCTGAGCGCGCCTGGCAGACGTCGATCGCGCTGCGCCTCGCGATCGGCTTCATCGGCGTCGCCGTGACGCTGCTCGCCGGGATCGGCCTCTACCTCGACCGCGCGCTCGAGCAGCAGCTCGCCGACGTCGATGCGCACGAGCTCGCGAGCAAGCTCCCGCTCCTCCGCCGCAATCTCGAACGGAGCCGCTCGCTCGAGGAGTTCGGTGCGAAGCCGCACCGCTTCCTGGATGCCGTTCTCGGCAACACGAACCTCTCGGTGGTGCTGCGGCGCGCGGACGGCCGGATCATCGCGTCGGCCGGACCCGGCGCGGACGCGGCGCTGACGCTCGCGGGCGCGCCGGAGGCGGTGCCCGGGGACCGCGCCGAGCGAACGATCGTCGCCGCGCGCGACGGTCGCGAGCTGCGCGTGCTGACGGAGTGGAGCGAGCTCGGCGATCCGGCGAAGACGCCGGTGAACATCGTGGTCGCGCTCGACGTCACGCATCACGACGAGATCGTCCGGCTCTATCGCGAGCGGATCATCTTCGCGGTCGTGATCGCCGCGCTCGCCGCCGGCCTGCTCGGCGCGCTCGTCGCGCGCACCGGGCTCGCGCCGCTCCGCTCGCTCGCGCGGCGCGCCGGGGCGATCTCGGCGAGCCGGCTCGACGAGCGGCTGCCGTCCGCAGGGCGTGCCGTCGGAGCTGCGCGAGCTCGCCGACGCGTTCAACCGCACGCTGCAGCGGCTGGAGGATTCGTTCCGGCGCCTCTCGCAGTTCTCCGCCGACCTCGCGCACGATCTGCGCACGCCGATCGGCAACCTGCTCGGCGAGGCGCAGGTCGCCCTGAACCGCCCGCGCACCGCCGCGGAGTACGAGGCGGTGATCGCCTCGAGCGTCGAGGAGCTGGAGCGCATCAACCGGATGATCGACGGGATGCTCTTCCTCGCGCGGAGCGACGACGTGCAGGCCTCGCTCGATCTCCGTCCGGTCGACGCCAGCGCCGAAGTGGACCGTCTGATCGAGTACTACGAGGGCCTCGCGTCGGAGGCCGGCGTCGGCATCCGCCGCGTCGGGGACCTCACGCTGCGCGCCGACGCGACGCTCTTCCGGCGCGCGATCGCGAACCTCGTGTCGAACGCGATCGCGCATACGCCACGCGGCAGCGAGATCACGGTCGCGCTCGGCGCCGTGCCGGACGGCGGTGCCGAGGTGGCGGTCTCCAACCCCGGTCCGGGAATTCCGCGCGAGCTCCTGCCGCGCGTGTTCGACCGGTTCTTCCGCGCTGAGGCTTCGCGTCCCGATTCCGCGAAAGGTTCGGGGCTCGGGCTCGCGATCGTCAAGTCGATCGTCGAGCTGCACGGCGGCGGCATCGAGGCGCGCAGCGAGCCCGGCGCGCTCACGACGTTCCGGATGCTCTTCCCGCGCGGCGCGATTACCGAATAGTAACTGCGCAGTCAGCGCCGCGTCCGCGGCGGCCGATCAACATCGCACGCACTGCCGAGCCCTCGGCAGATGACTAAATTCCATTCCCAAGGAGTTCCTGATGAAAGACGCTCTCCGTCCGCTCGCCGCTGCCGCGCGTGCTGCGCCACCTCCGCGCTCTACTTCGCCGACGCGTCCGCCGCAACCCACGATCCGAAGGGCTGGAACGGCACGCCGGTGACCCAGGGCCGAGCCGACCGCGTCGTGGAGATCACGCCGTCGACGCGCGTCGTGAACGTCGGCGAGAACCAGATCGTGAAGTTCGTGGTGCACGGGTCCGCGGGACGCGACGAGAGCTTCATGTGGCAGTTCAACGGCGCGCGGAGCGTGATCCCGCTCGCCGCAATCGCGCCGGACGGCGCGGTCGCGCAGGCGGTGAACGTGTACGTCGCGCCGGATCCGCTGGAAGGGTCGTTGGCCGAGTAGCCTGCCCGGTCCGCTCTCACCCGCTCTCCCTCCTCCTCCCCCTCGGCGGGTGAGGGCGACCGGCGGCACCTGACCGCCCGGTAGGGCACCAGCACCAGCGGGCCGGTCGTCTGCCCGCCTTGAGCAGGCCGGTGCGCTTCGGCGGCCTGTCGAGCGGCAGGCGACGAGGCGCGGCGGGCCGCAACGCACCGCCCACGAGGCGTCGAACAGCTCCCGCGCCGCAGCCTCCAGCTCCGCGCGATTCGCGGTGTAGTCGCTCAACCGCACCCACGAGACCGACAGGCTGCCGCGGTCGCGCAGCTCGTTGACCGAGAAGGGCGGCACGAGACCGGAGGAGTTGCCGAAGCACAGCAGGTGGCCGCGCGGCGCGAGGCAGGAGAGCGAGCCCTCCCAGGTCGCGCGCCCGACGGGATCGTAGACGACCGGCACCCCGCCGCCGGAGAGATCGCGACTCGCGCCGGCCAATCGTCGCGGCCGCGTACGAAGACTGCTCGTAGCCCGCGCCGCGCGCGGCGTCGACCTTGCTCTCGGCTCCGACGACGCCGATGGCGCGCGCCGATCGCCCGCAGCCACTCGCCGGCGAGCATCCCGACCCCGCCGGCTGCCGAGTGGAACACGACCCAGGCGCCCGGCGGAACGCGGAACACACGGCGCACGAGCATGTGCACGGTCAGTCCCTTGAGCAGGACGGCGGCCGCGATCTCGTCCGGAACGCCCGCCGGAAGCGCCACGCAGCGCTCGGCCGGGAAGTTCCTCACGTCGCGGTACGACCCTAGCGGAGCCGAGGCGTACGCGACTCGATCGCCGACTCGGAAGCGCTCGACGCCTTCGCCCAGCGCCTCGACCAGGCCCGCCGCTTCCATGCCGAGCACCAGGGGCGTCGGCATCGCGCGCAGCGGCGCGTAGTCGCCGCGCCGGCCGTGCACGTCGGTGAAATTCACGCCGATGGCGGTCTGGCGGATGCGCACCTCGCCCGGACCCGGCGCGCGGTCCGGGGCGACGCCGCGCCTGCAGAACTTCCGGACCACCGAAACGGTCGATCGCGATCTCGCGTGCCATCTATCTCCTCATGCGCAAGAGCTGCACCGCCAAGACCGCCTGGACGGTCACCGAGAGCGCGAGCGCGGCGGAATAGCCGGCGGGGTCGCAGCCGCCGGTCGCGGTGCGAGGCCAGAGATCGAGGATCCAGCCGATCGCCGCCTGCAGCAGGAAGGCCCCGCCCAGCGTCAGCGTATTGACGGCGGTCGCCACGCGCCCCATCTGCTCGGCCGGGAACATCTGGCCGACCGCGACGTAGCCCGGCGCCGCGCCGGCGGCGCAGAACGCCGAAGAGGAGCCACAGGATCGTGACTCCCGGACCGACCGGCTGCAGCGCGAGCCCGATCTGCGCGGCCAGCTGGCCGGCGCTGCACGCCAACGGCACCAGCGCCGCGGAGTAGCCGCCCGCCTGCGCGCGGCTGCTCGCGGCGCCGATGGACAGCGCGCCCGCCATCATGGTGAGCGTGTAGAGAAGCAATGTATTCGCTCTCGCCTGGCCGTCATAGCCGGCGACGTCGCGCAGCCACGGCCCGGCCCACAGGCCGAGATACGTGAAATTGAGGACCGACAGTATCGCGACCGCCGGTCCGAAGCGCCAGAAGAGCGGCGAGCGGAAGACCGATGCCGTCACCGACAGCTCGGCCCTCAGTCCGCCCTGCTTTGCGGCCGCAGGCTTCTCCGGTACCGAGAGGAAGATCCACAGCGCCACCGCTGCCGCGATCGCGCACAGTAGCCATAGCACGCCGCGCCAGCCGAGCGACGGCAGCGCCGCCTGGACCGGGGCCGTGGTGAGCACGCTGCCGAGCCCGCCGATCGCCACCGCGATGCCGGTCACTCTCGCCACTTTCGCGGGCGCGAACCACTGGGTGTTCGCCTTGATGACCGCGATCAGCCCGGCCGAGACGCCGACGCCGATGATCACGCGCGCGAGGACGAAGCCGCCCAGGCTGTCGGACAGCGCGAACACGGCAAAGCCGGCGGCGGCAGGGCAGGCTGAGCGCCCCCTGCACGCGCCGCGGCCCGAGTCGGTCGAGCGCGACGCCGTCCGGGAGCTGCGCCACGGCGTAGGCGGCGAGCATGCTCGCCGCGAGCAGCCCGAGCTCGCGCCCGGACAGCGAAGAAACCCCACCGCCAGCACCGGCCCGATGATCGCCATGACGGTGCGCGCGGCCTGATTGATCAGGCCGAGCGTCGCCAGTGGCAGCGTAACGCTCAGGAAGAGGCGCCAATCGGCGATCATGGACCGTTCGCGGCGCGCGGCATGCGATCGCCGGTCGCTTGAGCGCCGCGATGTCGCGGCGGCACACTAGCCTCGATGCCGGGTCCCGGAGGGCGCGACAAGATGGGGTGCGCTCGCGCCGCGCACGAGCACGCGGCCCTCGAACATGCGCCGCTGGGTGCGGAAGAAAGCCCCTTGCTCGGCGTACCACGCGCCTTCCACCTTCCGCACCGTGGCCGCGACGGTCAGCACGCCCGACGGCATGGCGATGCGGATCTCCGACTCGGGGCCTGCGGCCGGCTTCATCGCGTCGAACACCACGCTGCCGGGGAGCCGCGCGGCCACCGCGATGCAGAGCGATGCGGTGAGCGGCAGTGCGCGGTGCGCCTGCCCGTTCGACAGCATGCGGGCGGTGAGATCCACCTTCGTCCCCTCGAGCGTCTCGCCGCTCAGCGTCCTCGCATCCCGGGGCGGCGAGACGAAGCCCACGAAGGGCACCATGGCGTTCCTCGCGGCTTCCTCCGCGCTGCCTGCGATGCCCATCGCGACCGAGGCGGCAATGCGAATCGCGGCAAGCTTGCCGAGCAGGTCGCGATCGGCGTCGATCTCGTCGGGAAGCTCCGTGCCCGTGACGCCGAGATCGTCCGCGCGCGCGAAGACGCACGCGTTCGCGGCGTCGACCATCGAAACGACGAACTTGCCGAAGCCTGGGACGTCGAGCGTGTCGACGGCGTTGCCCGTGGGAAGCAGCCTCCCGGTGGTTGCGCCGCCCGGCTCGCGGAACTCGAGCCTGACCGGCGCACCTGTGCCGGGCACGCCCGGAATGGCCAGGTCGCCGTCGACTGCCGCCATGCCGCCGTCGAGGAGGAAGCGCGACCAGATGATCTTGTTCGTGTTGGTGTTGTGGATGCGGACCAGCGCCTCCGGACCTGCCGCCTTCACGAGCCCTTCGTCCACCGCGAAGGGCCCGACGGCGCTCGACATGTTGCCGCAGTTCCCGCCGTAGTCGACCTTCGCCTCCTTCACCTGCACCTGGGCGAAGGTGTAGTCGATGTCGGCGTCGTCCCGCGTCGGCGGGCCGACGACGCAGATCTTGGAGAGCGAGGAGACGCCGCCGCCCATGCCGTCGAGCTGGCGCCCGTAGGGGATCCGGGCTGCCGATCGCGGCGAGGAAGATCGGGTCCCATTCGGCGCGGTCGCGTGGCAGGTCCTTCGCGTTGAACACGATGGCGTTGCTGGTGCCGCCGCGCATGAAGACGGCGGGGATCTTCAGTTGCCTCACGCGGTATTCGACGCGGCCGAGCGCCCGGCGATGCGGCCGAAGACCGCGCCGGACATGAGCCCGGTGCCGAGCGGATAGTTGTAGTGGAAGAGCCCGCCGACCATTTCGCCGCACGTATAGAGCCCCGGGATCGGCTTCCAGTCCGTCGCGATCACCTGCGCGTCCCGGTCGACCTTCAGCCCGCCGAACGTGAACGTGATGCCGCCGGTGACGGGCCACGCGACGTACGGCGGCGTGTCGAGCTTGAGCGCCCAGTTGGTCTTGGGCGGGTCGACGCCTTCGGTGTGCAGGCCGTCGAGCGTCGCGGGGTTGAAGGGCCCGCCATGCCCGGCGCCGCGGTT
>CAWBNB010000010.1:0-401797 GCA_963789885.1 uncultured beta proteobacterium
CCGGTGGCCAACGCCGACAGCTACACCGTGGCCGAGGACGGCACGCTCAACATCGCCGCCGCCGGCGTGCTCGCCAACGACACCGACGTCGATGGCGATCCGCTCACCGCGGTGCTGGGCACCGGGCCGGCCAACGGCACGCTCACCCTCAACACCGACGGCAGCTTCACCTACACGCCGAACGCCAATTTCAACGGCACCGACTCGTTCACCTATCGCGCCAACGACGGCGCGGTGAACTCGGCCCTGGCCACCGTCACCATCACCGTCACCGCGGTCAACGACACCCCGGTGGCCAACGCCGACAGCTACACCGTGGCCGAGGACGGCACGCTCAACATCGCCGCCGCCGGCGTGCTCGCCAACGACACCGACGTCGATGGCGATCCGCTCACCGCGGTGCTGGGCACCGGGCCGGCCAACGGCACGCTCACCCTCAACACCGACGGCAGCTTCACCTACACGCCGAACGCCAATTTCAACGGCACCGACTCGTTCACCTATCGCGCCAACGACGGCGCGGTGAACTCGGCCCTGGCCACCGTCACCATCACCGTCACCGCGGTCAACGACACCCCGGTGGCCAACGCCGACAGCTACACCGTGGCCGAGGACGGCACGCTCAACATCGCCGCCGCCGGCGTGCTCGCCAACGACACCGACGTCGATGGCGATCCGCTCACCGCGGTGCTGGGCACCGGGCCGGCCAACGGCACGCTCACCCTCAACACCGACGGCAGCTTCACCTACACGCCGAACGCCAATTTCAACGGCACCGACTCGTTCACCTATCGCGCCAACGACGGCGCGGTGAACTCGGCCCTGGCCACCGTCACCATCACCGTCACCGCGGTCAACGACACCCCGGTGGCCAACGCCGACAGCTACACCGTGGCCGAGGACGGCACGCTCAACATCGCCGCCGCCGGCGTGCTCGCCAACGACACCGACGTCGATGGCGATCCGCTCACCGCGGTGCTGGGCACCGGGCCGGCCAACGGCACGCTCACCCTCAACACCGACGGCAGCTTCACCTACACGCCGAACGCCAATTTCAACGGCACCGACTCGTTCACCTATCGCGCCAACGACGGCGCGGTGAACTCGGCCCTGGCCACCGTCACCATCACCGTCACCGCGGTCAACGACACCCCGGTGGCCAACGCCGACAGCTACACCGTGGCCGAGGACGGCACGCTCAACATCGCCGCCGCCGGCGTGCTCGCCAACGACACCGACGTCGATGGCGATCCGCTCACCGCGGTGCTGGGCACCGGGCCGGCCAACGGCACGCTCACCCTCAACACCGACGGCAGCTTCACCTACACGCCGAACGCCAATTTCAACGGCACCGACTCGTTCACCTATCGCGCCAACGACGGCGCGGTGAACTCGGCCCTGGCCACCGTCACCATCACCGTCACCGCGGTCAACGACACCCCGGTGGCCAACGCCGACAGCTACACCGTGGCCGAGGACGGCACGCTCAACATCGCCGCCGCCGGCGTGCTCGCCAACGACACCGACGTCGATGGCGATCCGCTCACCGCGGTGCTGGGCACCGGGCCGGCCAACGGCACGCTCACCCTCAACACCGACGGCAGCTTCACCTACACGCCGAACGCCAATTTCAACGGCACCGACTCGTTCACCTATCGCGCCAACGACGGCGCGGTGAACTCGGCCCTGGCCACCGTCACCATCACCGTCACCGCGGTCAACGACACCCCGGTGGCCAACGCCGACAGCTACACCGTGGCCGAGGACGGCACGCTCAACATCGCCGCCGCCGGCGTGCTCGCCAACGACACCGACGTCGATGGCGATCCGCTCACCGCGGTGCTGGGCACCGGGCCGGCCAACGGCACGCTCACCCTCAACACCGACGGCAGCTTCACCTACACGCCGAACGCCAATTTCAACGGCACCGACTCGTTCACCTATCGCGCCAACGACGGCGCGGTGAACTCGGCCCTGGCCACCGTCACCATCACCGTCACCGCGGTCAACGACACCCCGGTGGCCAACGCCGACAGCTACACCGTGGCCGAGGACGGCACGCTCAACATCGCCGCCGCCGGCGTGCTCGCCAACGACACCGACGTCGATGGCGATCCGCTCACCGCGGTGCTGGGCACCGGGCCGGCCAACGGCACGCTCACCCTCAACACCGACGGCAGCTTCACCTACACGCCGAACGCCAATTTCAACGGCACCGACTCGTTCACCTATCGCGCCAACGACGGCGCGGTGAACTCGGCCCTGGCCACCGTCACCATCACCGTCACCGCGGTCAACGACACCCCGGTGGCCAACGCCGACAGCTACACCGTGGCCGAGGACGGCACGCTCAACATCGCCGCCGCCGGCGTGCTCGCCAACGACACCGACGTCGATGGCGATCCGCTCACCGCGGTGCTGGGCACCGGGCCGGCCAACGGCACGCTCACCCTCAACACCGACGGCAGCTTCACCTACACGCCGAACGCCAATTTCAACGGCACCGACTCGTTCACCTATCGCGCCAACGACGGCGCGGTGAACTCGGCCCTGGCCACCGTCACCATCACCGTCACCGCGGTCAACGACACCCCGGTGGCCAACGCCGACAGCTACACCGTGGCCGAGGACGGCACGCTCAACATCGCCGCCGCCGGCGTGCTCGCCAACGACACCGACGTCGATGGCGATCCGCTCACCGCGGTGCTGGGCACCGGGCCGGCCAACGGCACGCTCACCCTCAACACCGACGGCAGCTTCACCTACACGCCGAACGCCAATTTCAACGGCACCGACTCGTTCACCTATCGCGCCAACGACGGCGCGGTGAACTCGGCCCTGGCCACCGTCACCATCACCGTCACCGCGGTCAACGACACCCCGGTGGCCAACGCCGACAGCTACACCGTGGCCGAGGACGGCACGCTCAACATCGCCGCCGCCGGCGTGCTCGCCAACGACACCGACGTCGATGGCGATCCGCTCACCGCGGTGCTGGGCACCGGGCCGGCCAACGGCACGCTCACCCTCAACACCGACGGCAGCTTCACCTACACGCCGAACGCCAATTTCAACGGCACCGACTCGTTCACCTATCGCGCCAACGACGGCGCGGTGAACTCGGCCCTGGCCACCGTCACCATCACCGTCACCGCGGTCAACGACACCCCGGTGGCCAACGCCGACAGCTACACCGTGGCCGAGGACGGCACGCTCAACATCGCCGCCGCCGGCGTGCTCGCCAACGACACCGACGTCGATGGCGATCCGCTCACCGCGGTGCTGGGCACCGGGCCGGCCAACGGCACGCTCACCCTCAACACCGACGGCAGCTTCACCTACACGCCGAACGCCAATTTCAACGGCACCGACTCGTTCACCTATCGCGCCAACGACGGCGCGGTGAACTCGGCCCTGGCCACCGTCACCATCACCGTCACCGCGGTCAACGACACCCCGGTGGCCAACGCCGACAGCTACACCGTGGCCGAGGACGGCACGCTCAACATCGCCGCCGCCGGCGTGCTCGCCAACGACACCGACGTCGATGGCGATCCGCTCACCGCGGTGCTGGGCACCGGGCCGGCCAACGGCACGCTCACCCTCAACACCGACGGCAGCTTCACCTACACGCCGAACGCCAATTTCAACGGCACCGACTCGTTCACCTATCGCGCCAACGACGGCGCGGTGAACTCGGCCCTGGCCACCGTCACCATCACCGTCACCGCGGTCAACGACACCCCGGTGGCCAACGCCGACAGCTACACCGTGGCCGAGGACGGCACGCTCAACATCGCCGCCGCCGGCGTGCTCGCCAACGACACCGACGTCGATGGCGATCCGCTCACCGCGGTGCTGGGCACCGGGCCGGCCAACGGCACGCTCACCCTCAACACCGACGGCAGCTTCACCTACACGCCGAACGCCAATTTCAACGGCACCGACTCGTTCACCTATCGCGCCAACGACGGCGCGGTGAACTCGGCCCTGGCCACCGTCACCATCACCGTCACCGCGGTCAACGACACCCCGGTGGCCAACGCCGACAGCTACACCGTGGCCGAGGACGGCACGCTCAACATCGCCGCCGCCGGCGTGCTCGCCAACGACACCGACGTCGATGGCGATCCGCTCACCGCGGTGCTGGGCACCGGGCCGGCCAACGGCACGCTCACCCTCAACACCGACGGCAGCTTCACCTACACGCCGAACGCCAATTTCAACGGCACCGACTCGTTCACCTATCGCGCCAACGACGGCGCGGTGAACTCGGCCCTGGCCACCGTCACCATCACCGTCACCGCGGTCAACGACACCCCGGTGGCCAACGCCGACAGCTACACCGTGGCCGAGGACGGCACGCTCAACATCGCCGCCGCCGGCGTGCTCGCCAACGACACCGACGTCGATGGCGATCCGCTCACCGCGGTGCTGGGCACCGGGCCGGCCAACGGCACGCTCACCCTCAACACCGACGGCAGCTTCACCTACACGCCGAACGCCAATTTCAACGGCACCGACTCGTTCACCTATCGCGCCAACGACGGCGCGGTGAACTCGGCCCTGGCCACCGTCACCATCACCGTCACCGCGGTCAACGACACCCCGGTGGCCAACGCCGACAGCTACACCGTGGCCGAGGACGGCACGCTCAACATCGCCGCCGCCGGCGTGCTCGCCAACGACACCGACGTCGATGGCGATCCGCTCACCGCGGTGCTGGGCACCGGGCCGGCCAACGGCACGCTCACCCTCAACACCGACGGCAGCTTCACCTACACGCCGAACGCCAATTTCAACGGCACCGACTCGTTCACCTATCGCGCCAACGACGGCGCGGTGAACTCGGCCCTGGCCACCGTCACCATCACCGTCACCGCGGTCAACGACACCCCGGTGGCCAACGCCGACAGCTACACCGTGGCCGAGGACGGCACGCTCAACATCGCCGCCGCCGGCGTGCTCGCCAACGACACCGACGTCGATGGCGATCCGCTCACCGCGGTGCTGGGCACCGGGCCGGCCAACGGCACGCTCACCCTCAACACCGACGGCAGCTTCACCTACACGCCGAACGCCAATTTCAACGGCACCGACTCGTTCACCTATCGCGCCAACGACGGCGCGGTGAACTCGGCCCTGGCCACCGTCACCATCACCGTCACCGCGGTCAACGACACGCCCACCCGCACCGCCGGCACGGTCACGAACCTCACCGTGCTCGAGGACTCGGGCACGACGTCACTCGGCCTGGGCGCGCTCACTTATTCGCCCGGCCCGGTCAACGAGTCGAGCCAGACGCTCACCTACACTGTCACCGTGGTGCCAGCAGCAGCCCTCGGTGACATCATGCTCGCCGACGGCACCACCATCGTGACTCCTGGGACGAGCTACACCCTTGCCGAGCTGCAGAGCATGCAGTTCCGCGCGGCCGCCAACGCCAACGGTGGGCCGGCCACCTTCGGCTGGAGCGTCACCGATAACGGCGGCACCGGCAACGGGGGGACGGATACCCTGGCCGAGTCGCTCACGGTCAGCATCACCCCGCTCAATGACGCCCCGACGACCACCGGCATCGCCAACAGCACTATCAACGAGGACGCTCCGAACTCCGTGATCGATCTGTTCGCCGCGTTCTCCGACCTCGAGGACGCCGACAGCGCACTTACCTATACGATCACCGGCAATACGAACCCGGCGCTGTTCAGCTCGACCACGATCAATGGTGCCGCCGGCACGCTCACGCTGGCTTACGCCCCGAATGGCTTCGGCACGTCGACGCTCACCGTGCGCGCCACCGACTCGGGCGGGCTGTTCGTTGAGACCACCTTCACTGTCACCGTCAACCCGGTCAACGACGCCCCCACCACCACCACGGTGACCCTCGCCCCGATCGCCGAGGACAGCGGGGCGCGCCTCATCACCCAGGCCGAGCTGCTCGCCAATGCGACCGACGTCGAGAGCGCCGCCCTGACGGCCACGGGCCTCGCCATCGCCGCCGGCAACGGAACGCTCGTCGACAATGGCAATGGCACCTGGACCTACACCCCGGCGGCGAACGACGACACCGCCGTGAGCTTCAGCTACGCCATTAACGACGGCGCCGCCTCAGTGGCCGGCTCGGCCACCCTCGACATCACCCCGGTCAACGATCCGCCGGTCAACACTGTCCCGGGCCCCCAGGCCGCGTTCGAGGATACCCCGCTCGCGATCGCCGGGCTGTCGGTCAGCGACCCGGAGGGCGGCACGACCACCGTCGCGCTCGCCGTCGGAAACGGCGCCCTCACGGTGAACCTCGCCGGCGGCGCGACGATTTCGGCCGGCGCGAACGGCAGCGCGACGCTCACCCTGTCGGGTACCGTGGCGCAGGTGAACGCGGCGCTCGCCACGCTCAGCTACCTCGGCGTGCAGGATTGGAGCGGTGCCGACGCGCTAACGGTAACCACCGCCGATCCGGGCGGGCTGAGCGACACGGACACCTTTGCGATCGTCGTGGCACCGGTCAATGACGCCTCGGTGCTCGGCAACAACAGCTTCGCCATCGCCAATGGCGGCACGCTGGTGCTGACCAGCGCGAACCTGAGCGCGACCGACGTCGACGACGCCGCGGCGAGCCTGATGTTCACGGTCGGCAGCGTCGTGCACGGCCGGTTCGAGCTCGTCGGCTTCCCGGGCGCGGCGATCCGACTTCACCCAAGACCAGATCATCACCGGCCAGGTGCAATTCGTTCACGACGGCTCGGGCGTCGCACCTTCGCTTCGCGCTCAACGTTTCGGATGCCGCCGCCACGAGCGGTCCCTACCTCGGGGGCGTCACCTTCTTTGCGGGCGGCGGCACGCCGGGCGGTGGTTCCGGCAGCGGCGGCGTTGGCACCGGCACAGGCGGTCTCGGCGTAGCCGACGCCGTGAGCATCCGACCGACCGCGATTCGACTTCACCTCGCCGGCTGACGTCGCTGTCGGTTCGACCCGACGTGCTCCCGCACCCCACGCTTCCGCTCGTGTACGGGGTCGCCCAGGAGTACCTCCGCACCCCGGTCGGACCGGTGATTTCGGTGAACGAGGAGGAAACCGGCGGTGCGCAGGCAACCACGGCAGCACCCGTGGTCGAGCAGCCAGGGAAGCCGGTCCAACCGCCCGCCTCGAACGCGGCGCCTGCGGAGACGGGCGTCAAGGAGACGACCGCCCTTCCGCCGATCCATGCGGCGCCCGACGTGCTCGCCACCGCGCCTTCGAATGCCTCTGTCGACGTCACGCCACTGCGGGCCGAGATGGATACGATCCAAACACGCAAGGCCGCGGTCGTCCAGAGCGCGAAGCAACAACGCTCCATGCTCTCGAACGCGCTCTGGATCTCGGGTGCGGCCGCATCGGTCGGTGCGATCGCCTGGATCGCACACGCGACCGGATTGATGCGACGGCTGCTCGCGCTTGCGCCCGCGTGGCGCCGCGGCGGGGCCGTGCCCATTCTTCCGCCGGACGAGGACGAGCGGCGGCGCACGGCAACCAACGCGATCGTCGCGCCGCCTCCCCCGTCGAAGGCACCCCGGAAGTCGTCCGAATGAGCGTTCGGATGCGCCGGCGCCGCATGGCCCCGGCGTCAGCTCTGCAGGCGGAGTGTGCGAAAAGTCACGCTGCCGCGCCAGGATCGTGACGCCGATTCGGCACTCCGACAGCACGCCAACGCGTTCCGTAACGAGCGCGGACACCGAAACCTACGAACCTCCGACAGACGGGCCTCCCGTGGGGGCCGCGACCGACCTGTCGGCGCGGGATGTGGAATCCGCCGCTAACCGTCCTGTCCCCGACGTGGAATCCGTCCGGTATCGGCCAGGACAGGCTCGGCTCTTGCAGTTCTCCTTCGCGAAGGTGGAGCCGACGGGTCTGCAGCCTGCGGCGAGAGGGCGATGGGGTCGAGCAGAGAACGCACCGAGAAAAACCTCGGGGCAGCAGACGCTGCACCGGCGCTTTTGCACGTCCAGGCCCCGGGCACGGCACCGACGAGGCTCGCTGAACCAGCCAAGGGCGCCAAGAGGCCGGCGCGCGCGCTGCCGATCCGCTCTTCGCCCGTCTCCACCGCCCCGTCGCTTCGCGCCAAGCTCTCCGCCTTGAAGAGCACCGGCAAGCGCGCTGCGCCCGCCCCCACGCGCGCGAAGTCGAAGTCCAAGCCCAAGCCGCCCTTCGCCCGCAACCCCGTCCTCCAGGAGCTCGAGCCGCGGCTCCTGATGTCCGCGGATCTCAACACGCTCGCCCACGACACCCTCATCGCCGCCCCCGCCCCCTCCGGCGCCGAATTCCGCAACATCGCCGATACCGGCGCCCCGACGGTGGTCACCTCCGCTGCCGTCGCTCCGATCCAGCGGACGAACGAGCTCGTCTTCGTCGACACGGCCACCCCGGACTACCAGCAGCTCATCGACGACATGCGCTCGAGCGCCCTTGCTCAAGGGCGCAACCTCGAGTTCGTGCTGATCGACGCGGACAAGGACGGCATCCGCAAGATCACCGACACGCTCGCCCAGAAGTCCGACCTCGATGCGATCCACATCATCAGCCACGCACGCGACGGCTCGGTGCAACTCGGGAACACGCAGCTCGACTTCCAGACGCTGGTGCAGCGCG
The DNA here is from genome assembly GCA_963789885.1 of uncultured beta proteobacterium. GTDB lineage: Bacteria > Pseudomonadota > Gammaproteobacteria > Burkholderiales > SG8-39 > DATEDA01. Next base: position 8,625 of record CAWBNB010000010.1, read on the forward strand.
CGATGTCGATCAAGAGCTGGGGTAATGCGCTTAAGGCCGGCGGGGACATTCTGCTCTACGGCTGCGATCTCGCCGAAAACGCCGACGGCAAGTCGCTGGTCGATGCGATCGCGCGGCTGACCGGGGCCGATGTAGCCGCGAGCACCGACATCACCGGTGCGGCGTCCCTGGGCGGGAACTGGACGCTCGAGTACCAGACCGGGGCAATCCAGGCGAGCGTGCTGGTCAGCGCGCAGGAACAGCTCTCATGGGATCACACGCTCCCGAGCTCGATCTCCGGCACGATCTGGGAAGACGTGAACGGGGACGCGAACCTTGCTGACAAAGTCGGGGCGGCGGGGGTAACGGTCAGACTCTATCGGGACAACGGCTCCAACCTCCCAGGCCCCGGCGACGCGCTGGTGGCTACCACCCTGACCAACGCGGCCGGGCAATACTCGTTTGCGGGCATCGGAAACAACAACGTTTACTGGGTCGTCGTCGACTCGCGAACAATCACCCCCAGCGCGGGGCTCAACGGCGGCCACACCGCCAGCGAGGTTTGGGCCGAGGAAACCTACGCCGTCGCAAACAACATTGCCACCGTCACCGGTGGATCGATTCGTGCCGTCACGTACGCCGCCGGCAACTATCAACTCAGCGCGATGACGAGCGCCGGCGCGTTCTATGGCGGTGCGCGCGGCGATCGTTCGGACGACGGCGTGACGCTAGATCCCACGAGCGCAGTCGGGGCCGAGCACATCCAGTACGTGAAGACCGAAGCCAACACCGACGTCACCGGCGTCGACTCGGCGTTCAGCTTCAACGTCATCGATAACACGCGCGGCGACGCGACCGACGACGACGCGGCTAATCCGCGCATGCAGCAGGGTTCACTGCGGCAATTCATCCTGAACTCGAACGCGATCACCGGCACGCAAACCGCCAATTTCTCGATCGGCACGGGGGCGGCGACCATCACCGTGGCCTCCTTGCTCCCGTCTTTCACCGACACGGTCGTCATCGACGGCACTACGCAGGAGGGCTGGGTCGCCGCCCCGATCGTCGAGATCACCGGCCCCAACACGGGCACGGACGGGCTGTACCTGGACGTCGGCAGCGACGGCAGCACGATCAAGGGGTTGATCCTCAACAACTTCAACCGGGCGATTGCCCTCTTTTCGTCCAACAACGTCGTCACCGGCAACTACTCGGGGACCAATGCGGCGGGCACGGTCGCAAAAGCGAACGTCGCCGGGGTTTGGATGAACTCCAGCAACAACACGATCGGTGGCACGAGCGCCGCCGAGCGCAACATCCTCTCCGGCAACAACCTCGACGGCGTCCAGATCAACGGCTCGGTCGGCGCCACGGGCAACGTCATCATCGGGAATTACATCGGGCTGGACGTGACCGGCACCGTGGACCTGGGCAATACCAACCAGGGGGTGGCGATGTATCGGGGGGCCAAGAACAACACCGTCGGCGGCACCGCGCCCGGGACGGCCAACGTGATCTCCGGCAACAACGGGGAAGGCGTCCGGCTCATCGACGCGGGCACCACCGGCAACGTCGTGATCGGGAACCTCATCGGCACCAATGCCGCGGGCACGGGCGCAATTGGCAACACGATCGGCGTCGCGATCCGGAACGGCGCGAGCGGGAACACCATCGGGGGTACCGCGGCCGGCACGCGCAACGTGATCTCGGGTAACCGCACCGCGGGCAGCCTCAACCCGGACAACGGCACCGGCTTGTTGATCAGTGACGCCGGCTCGGCGGGCAACGTAGTCCAGGGCAACTATATCGGCACCAATACGGCGGGCGCCGTCGCCGCGGGGTTCGGCAACGGCACCTACGGCGTCCAGTTCCAGGCGGGCGTCAATGGCAACACCGTGGGCGGCACCGCTGCCGGCGCGGGCAATATCATCGCGGGCAATAATGGGATCGGCGTAGGACTCCAGACTGCCGCCCAGCAGGACGGGATTCTCGGCAACTCGATCTTCCAGAACACCGGCCTCGGGATCGACCTCGACCTCGATGGCGTCACCGCGAACGACGGCGCGACGAATGTCGCAAAGGCGAACATCGGCATGGACAAGCCCGTGTTCACGCTCGTCGGTCTCTCGGGAACGACGCTTACGGTGGCCGGTTACGTCGGAAGCTCGTCCGCACCCTCCGCAACCTTCGCCGGTGCGCGTGTCGAGATCTTCAAGGCGGACGCCTCGGGACAGGGCAAGACCTATCTCGGGTTCCTCACCACCGATGCGACCGGGCACTTCGGCGGCTCGCTGACCGTGGGCGGCGTGGTGGTCGGTGACAAGCTGACCGCCACGGCAACCGACGCGGCCAACGACACCTCCGAGTTCGGTGCGACCGCGAGCGTTCTCGCCGGATTCACCGTCAGCGGCACTATTTACAACGACGTAAGCGCCGATTCCTCCGTCTCGGTGGGCGAGGGCACGTTCTCCGGAGTCACGATCAAGCTGTACCAGGACACGAACGGCAACGACCTGCCCGACGCTGCCGACGTACTCGTCGCCACCACGACGACCGGCGCCGGTGGCGCCTACAGCGTCGCCGCCCCGCCGAACGGAGTCTACTGGGTGGTGGTCGATTCCAAGACGATCGGAGCGGCGGCCTATAACGCCGGTAAGAGCATCGCGGACGTCTGGGCCGATCAGAGCTACGGCGTCACCGGCGCGATGAACGGGGCGGCGTCGTTCCTCCTCGGGCCCGGCGCGCTCTACGGCGGGAAGAGCCCCACCGTCTCGGACAATGCGTCCGCCCTCGCCACGTCTGAGCACGTGACGAAGGTGACCATCTCCGGCTCCAGCGTCGGCTCCATCGACTCCGGCTTCAGCTTCAACGTCATCGACAACGTGCGCGGAGACACGACCGACGACGACGGCGGGGCGACCGGCCGCATGCAACAGGGCTCGCTACGCCAGTTCATTCTCAACGCCAACGCGATCAGCGGCGTCCAGGTCTCGAGCTTCTCCATCGGCGGGGGCGGCGCACAGACAATCGCGCCGACGGCTGCGTTCGCGTCGATCACCGACGCCGTGGTCCTCGACGCGACCACGCAGGCAGGGTTCGCGGGCACCCCGCTCATCGAGCTTGACGGAACAGGTTCGGGGGGGGCAGCCGGATTCACCCTGGCGAGCAACGGTTCGACGGTTCGAGGCTTCGTGATCAACCGGTTCGGCTACGGGTTTCAGGTCTCTGGAAACAGCAACCTGATCGCAGGAAACTGGATCGGGCTCGATGCGACCGGAAGCGTGGACCGCGGCAACGCCGTCGACGGGATCGTCCTCCTTGCAGGGGCCGCGAACAACACGATAGGCGGGACGGCTGCGAACGATCGCAACGTCATCTCGGGCAACGACGACGACGGCGTCAGCATCGATGGGGCCAGTGGCACGGTCGTGATCGGCAATTACGTCGGCACCAACGCCGCGGGTACCGCTGCAATCGGCAACTCCGGCGATGGTGTCGCGATCCAGCTCGGCGGCGTCACGCCGTCGACGAATACCACCGTCGGGGGAACCAGCACGGCGGAGCGGAATGTGATCTCCGGCAACGCGGCGAACGGCTCCCAGGGTCTGGCGAACGTGCGCATCCGCGGCGTGGGAACGACCGGGAACGTCGTGCTCGGCAACTACATCGGCACGGACTACACCGGCGCGGTGGCGTTGGCGAATCCGCGCGACGGCGTGGTCATCGACGAGGGCGCGCTGAACAATACCATCGGCGGCGCGGCGGCCGGTGCCGGAAACGTGATCAGCGGCAGCACAAATAACGGGATCCGTGTCCAGGGCACGTATTCCTACGCCGCAGGGGACGTCCTCGCCACGATCTACGGCAACCGCATCGGCACGAACGCCGCGGGCACCGCCGGACTCGCCAACGGTCAGTCCGGGATCTTCGTCGACGGGTCGTCCGGCACGGCTGTCACGGCCCCGCAGCGGATCTCGATCGGCGGCACCGGAGCGAACCAGGGCAACACGATCGCCTTCAACACGCAGGACGGCGTCGCGGTCACCGTGAATGCGAGCCGCGTCACGATCGTCGGGAACTCGATCTACTCGAACGGTTCGGCAGTGGGAGATCTCGGCATCGACCTCGCGGCGGACGGCGTCACCAACAACGACGGCATCGGACCGTATGACGGCGACACCGGCCCCAACACGCTGCAAAACTTCCCGGCATTCTCCGCCGTTGCCACGGACGGCACCACGTTGACGGTGTCGGGCCGGCTCGACAGCGTCGCCTCGACCACCTATACGATTCACTTCTATGCGAGCACCGCCATCGATCCGAGCAGTCATGGCGAAGGGCAGCGCTACCTCGGCAGTACGACGGTCCTCACCGATGCCTCGGGCACCGCCCTCTTCAATAGCGTGCCGATCAGCGCCGCCGTCGCTCTGGGCGAGTGGGTCTCGATGACCGCGACGGATCCCACGGGGAACACTTCCGAGTTCTCGGTGTCCGTCGCGGCGGTCGCGGCGAACACGCCGCCAGTGAACACGGTGCCGGGCGCACAGTCGATTCCCGAAGACACCACCCAGGCGATCGCGGGAATCTCGGTCGGCGACGCGCAAACCAACCTCAACTCGCTGCAGCTCGCGGTCTCCAACGGGGTCCTGAACGTCACCGCTTCGGGCGGCGCCGGGGTTGCCGGCAACGGTTCGGGGAGCGTCGTTATCACGGGTACACAGGCCGCCATCAACGCCACGGTCGCGAGCCTCACCTACCGCGGTAACCTCAATTACACCGGCCCCGACACGCTCACGGTGACGGCGACGGACGCTGGCAGTCTGACCGATGTCGACACCGCCACCATCAACATCACCGCGGTGGACGATGCCCCCACCGCCACGATCACCCCGCTCACCTACGCGGCCACCGAGCAGACCACCCTCACCCTGGCCGGCACCGGATTGTCGATCGCCGATGTGGATGCGGGCGCAGCCGCGGTGCGCGCCACCCTGTCGGTGGTGAGCGGCACGCTGACGGTCACCGCCGGCGCCACCGGGGTCACCGTCACCGGCTCGGGCTCCAACTCGGTCACCCTGGACGGCACCCTCGCCCAGATCAACAACCTGCTCGCCGGCAACGCCGGGGCCACGGCGAGCTACATCATCAACTCCGATACCCCGCCGGCGAGCGACACGCTCACGCTGCTCGCCAACGACCTGGGCAACACCGGCGCCGGCGGCCCGCTCACCGGCTCCGACACCGCCACCATCAACATCACCGCGGTGGACGATGCCCCCACCGCCACGATCACCCCGCTCACCTACGCGGCCACCGAGCAGACCACCCTCACCCTGGCCGGCACCGGATTGTCGATCGCCGATGTGGATGCGGGCGCAGCCGCGGTGCGCGCCACCCTGTCGGTGGTGAGCGGCACGCTGACGGTCACCGCCGGCGCCACCGGGGTCACCGTCACCGGCTCGGGCTCCAACTCGGTCACCCTGGACGGCACCCTCGCCCAGATCAACAACCTGCTCGCCGGCAACGCCGGGGCCACGGCGAGCTACATCCTCAACTCCGATACCCCGCCGGCGAGCGACACGCTCACGCTGCTCGCCAACGACCTGGGCAACACCGGCGCCGGCGGCCCGCTCACCGGCTCCGACACCGCCACCATCAACATCACCGCGGTGGACGATGCCCCCACCGCCACGATCACCCCGCTCACCTACGCGGCCACCGAGCAGACCACCCTCACCCTGGCCGGCACCGGATTGTCGATCGCCGATGTGGATGCGGGCGCAGCCGCGGTGCGCGCCACCCTGTCGGTGGTGAGCGGCACGCTGACGGTCACCGCCGGCGCCACCGGGGTCACCGTCACCGGCTCGGGCTCCAACTCGGTCACCCTGGACGGCACCCTCGCCCAGATCAACAACCTGCTCGCCGGCAACGCCGGGGCCACGGCGAGCTACATCATCAACTCCGATACCCCGCCGGCGAGCGACACGCTCACGCTGCTCGCCAACGACCTGGGCAACACCGGCGCCGGCGGCCCGCTCACCGGCTCCGACACCGCCACCATCAACATCACCGCGGTGGACGATGCCCCCACCGCCACGATCACCCCGCTCACCTACGCGGCCACCGAGCAGACCACCCTCACCCTGGCCGGCACCGGATTGTCGATCGCCGATGTGGATGCGGGCGCAGCCGCGGTGCGCGCCACCCTGTCGGTGGTGAGCGGCACGCTGACGGTCACCGCCGGCGCCACCGGGGTCACCGTCACCGGCTCGGGCTCCAACTCGGTCACCCTGGACGGCACCCTCGCCCAGATCAACAACCTGCTCGCCGGCAACGCCGGGGCCACGGCGAGCTACATCATCAACTCCGATACCCCGCCGGCGAGCGACACGCTCACGCTGCTCGCCAACGACCTGGGCAACACCGGCGCCGGCGGCCCGCTCACCGGCTCCGACACCGCCACCATCAACATCACCGCGGTGGACGATGCCCCCACCGCCACGATCACCCCGCTCACCTACGCGGCCACCGAGCAGACCACCCTCACCCTGGCCGGCACCGGATTGTCGATCGCCGATGTGGATGCGGGCGCAGCCGCGGTGCGCGCCACCCTGTCGGTGGTGAGCGGCACGCTGACGGTCACCGCCGGCGCCACCGGGGTCACCGTCACCGGCTCGGGCTCCAACTCGGTCACCCTGGACGGCACCCTCGCCCAGATCAACAACCTGCTCGCCGGCAACGCCGGGGCCACGGCGAGCTACATCATCAACTCCGATACCCCGCCGGCGAGCGACACGCTCACGCTGCTCGCCAACGACCTGGGCAACACCGGCGCCGGCGGCCCGCTCACCGGCTCCGACACCGCCACCATCAACATCACCGCGGTGGACGATGCCCCCACCGCCACGATCACCCCGCTCACCTACGCGGCCACCGAGCAGACCACCCTCACCCTGGCCGGCACCGGATTGTCGATCGCCGATGTGGATGCGGGCGCAGCCGCGGTGCGCGCCACCCTGTCGGTGGTGAGCGGCACGCTGACGGTCACCGCCGGCGCCACCGGGGTCACCGTCACCGGCTCGGGCTCCAACTCGGTCACCCTGGACGGCACCCTCGCCCAGATCAACAACCTGCTCGCCGGCAACGCCGGGGCCACGGCGAGCTACATCATCAACTCCGATACCCCGCCGGCGAGCGACACGCTCACGCTGCTCGCCAACGACCTGGGCAACACCGGCGCCGGCGGCCCGCTCACCGGCTCCGACACCGCCACCATCAACATCACCGCGGTGGACGATGCCCCCACCGCCACGATCACCCCGCTCACCTACGCGGCCACCGAGCAGACCACCCTCACCCTGGCCGGCACCGGATTGTCGATCGCCGATGTGGATGCGGGCGCAGCCGCGGTGCGCGCCACCCTGTCGGTGGTGAGCGGCACGCTGACGGTCACCGCCGGCGCCACCGGGGTCACCGTCACCGGCTCGGGCTCCAACTCGGTCACCCTGGACGGCACCCTCGCCCAGATCAACAACCTGCTCGCCGGCAACGCCGGGGCCACGGCGAGCTACATCATCAACTCCGATACCCCGCCGGCGAGCGACACGCTCACGCTGCTCGCCAACGACCTGGGCAACACCGGCGCCGGCGGCCCGCTCACCGGCTCCGACACCGCCACCATCAACATCACCGCGGTGGACGATGCCCCCACCGCCACGATCACCCCGCTCACCTACGCGGCCACCGAGCAGACCACCCTCACCCTGGCCGGCACCGGATTGTCGATCGCCGATGTGGATGCGGGCGCAGCCGCGGTGCGCGCCACCCTGTCGGTGGTGAGCGGCACGCTGACGGTCACCGCCGGCGCCACCGGGGTCACCGTCACCGGCTCGGGCTCCAACTCGGTCACCCTGGACGGCACCCTCGCCCAGATCAACAACCTGCTCGCCGGCAACGCCGGGGCCACGGCGAGCTACATCATCAACTCCGATACCCCGCCGGCGAGCGACACGCTCACGCTGCTCGCCAACGACCTGGGCAACACCGGCGCCGGCGGCCCGCTCACCGGCTCCGACACCGCCACCATCAACATCACCGCGGTGGACGATGCCCCCACCGCCACGATCACCCCGCTCACCTACGCGGCCACCGAGCAGACCACCCTCACCCTGGCCGGCACCGGATTGTCGATCGCCGATGTGGATGCGGGCGCAGCCGCGGTGCGCGCCACCCTGTCGGTGGTGAGCGGCACGCTGACGGTCACCGCCGGCGCCACCGGGGTCACCGTCACCGGGCTCGGGCTCCAACTCGGTCACCCTGGACGGCACCCTCGCCCAGATCAACAACCTGCTCGCCGGCAACGCCGGGGCCACGGCGAGCTACATCCTCAACTCCGATACCCCGCCGGCGAGCGACACGCTCACGCTGCTCGCCAACGACCTGGGCAACACCGGCGCCGGCGGCCCGCTCACCGGCTCCGACACGGTCAACATCACCGTCAACGCGGTCGACGATGCGCCGGTGAACAGCGTCCCGGCGGCGGTGCAATCGACCAACGAGGATACGGCGCTGGTCTTCTCGGCCGGCAACTCGAACCTCGTCTCGATCAGCGATGTGGACGCCGGCGCGGCCACCGTGCAGACCCAGCTCACCGTCACCAACGGCACCTTGAGCCTGTCCGGGGTCGCCGGCCTCACCTTCGTCGGCGGGGCCAACGGCACCGCCACGATGACCGTGCAGGGCACGATCGCCGCGATCAACACCGCCATGGCCGGCATGAGCTACGCCCCCACGGCCAACTACAACGGCCCGGCCACCCTCACCATCCTCACCAGCGACCTGGGCAACACCGGCGCCGGCGGCCCGCTCACCGACACCGACACGGTCAACATCACCGTCAACGCCGTCAACGATGCGCCGGCGCGCATCGCTGGCACGGTGAGCAACCTCACCGTGCTCGAGGACTCGGGCACCACCTCACTCGGTCTGAGCGCACTCGCCTATTCGCCCGGCCCGGCCGATGAGGCGGGTCAGACGCTCGCTTATACCGTTACCGCCGTACCTTCAGGCTCCCTGGGCGACATCGTTCTCGCCGATGGCACCACGGTGGTCACTGCGGGGGCGAGCTATACGCTCGCTGAGCTCCAAGGGATGCAATTCCGAGCCACCGCCAACGCCAACGGAGGGCCAGCGATCTTCAGCTGGAGCGTCACCGATAACGGTGGCACCGCTAACGGCGGGGCGGATACGCTCACCGAGTCCCTCACCATCAACGTGACCGCGGTGAACGATGCCCCGGCCGGTACCGATGCGACCGTCACCACGCTCGAGGACACCGCCTACACCTTCTCGACCGCCGACTTCGGCTTCTCGGATCCGGACGACGTGCCGGCCAACAGCCTGCTCGCCGTCAAGATCACCGCGCTGCCGGCCGCCGGCTCGCTCACCGACAACGGCGTGGCGGTGGCCCTGAACCAGTTCATCTCGGTGGCCGACATCAACAGCGGCCTGCTCAAGTTCACCCCGGCGGCCAACGCCAACGGCGCGAGCTACGCGAGCTTCACTTTCGCAGTCCAGGACAACGGCGGCACCGCCAACAGCGGCGTCGACCTGGATCCCACCCCCAACACGATCACCGTCAACGTCACCAGCGTCAACGATGCCCCGGCCGGTACCGATGCGACCGTCACCACGCCCGAGGACACCGCCTACACCTTCTCGACCGCCGACTTCGGCTTCTCGGATCCGGACGACGTGCCGGCCAACAGCCTGCTCGCCGTCAAGATCACCGCGCTGCCGCGCCGCCGGCTCGCTCACCGACAACGGCGTGGCGGTGGCCCTGAACCAGTTCATCTCGGTGGCCGACATCAACGAGCGGCCTGCTCAAGTTCACCCCGGCGGCCAACGCCAACGGCGCGAGCTACGCGAGCTTCACTTTCGCAGTCCAGGACAACGGTGGCACCGCCAACAGCGGCGTCGACCTGGATCCCACCCCCAACACGATCACGCGTCGACGTCACTCCCGTGAACGATGCGCCGGTGGCCAACGCCGATGCCGCCGCGGTGCAGGAGGACGTGACCCTCGCCGCCGCCGGCGACGTGCTCGCCAACGACACCGATGTGGATGCCGGGGACACCAAGACGGTGAGCCTCGTCAACGGCGCGGCCGGCAACGTCGGCGCCGCCGTGGCCGGCACCTACGGCTCGGTGACGATCGCCGCCAACGGCACCTACACCTACAGCCTCAACAACGCCGCGGCCATCGTGCAGGCGCTCGCCGCCGGCCAGACGGTCACCGACGCCTTCACCTACCAGGTGAGCGACGGCTCCGGGGCCACCGCTACGGCCACCCTCACCGTCACCATCACCGGCACCAACGATGCGCCGGTGGCCAACGCCGATGCCGCCGCGGTGCAGGAGGACGTGACCCTCGCCGCCGCCGGCGACGTGCTCGCCAACGACACCGATGTGGATGCCGGGGACACCAAGACGGTGAGCCTCGTCAACGGCGCGGCCGGCAACGTCGGCGCCGCCGTGGCCGGCACCTACGGCTCGGTGACGATCGCCGCCAACGGCACCTACACCTACAGCCTCAACAACGCCGCGGCCATCGTGCAGGCGCTCGCCGCCGGCCAGACGGTCACCGACGCCTTCACCTACCAGGTGAGCGACGGCTCCGGGGCCACCGCTACGGCCACCCTCACCGTCACCATCACCGGCACCAACGATGCGCCGGTGGCCAACGCCGATGCCGCCGCGGTGCAGGAGGACGTGACCCTCGCCGCCGCCGGCGACGTGCTCGCCAACGACACCGATGTGGATGCCGGGGACACCAAGACGGTGAGCCTCGTCAACGGCGCGGCCGGCAACGTCGGCGCCGCCGTGGCCGGCACCTACGGCTCGGTGACGATCGCCGCCAACGGCACCTACACCTACAGCCTCAACAACGCCGCGGCCATCGTGCAGGCGCTCGCCGCCGGCCAGACGGTCACCGACGCCTTCACCTACCAGGTGAGCGACGGCTCCGGGGCCACCGCTACGGCCACCCTCACCGTCACCATCACCGGCACCAACGATGCGCCGGTGGCCAACGCCGATGCCGCCGCGGTGCAGGAGGACGTGACCCTCGCCGCCGCCGGCGACGTGCTCGCCAACGACACCGATGTGGATGCCGGGGACACCAAGACGGTGAGCCTCGTCAACGGCGCGGCCGGCAACGTCGGCGCCGCCGTGGCCGGCACCTACGGCTCGGTGACGATCGCCGCCAACGGCACCTACACCTACAGCCTCAACAACGCCGCGGCCATCGTGCAGGCGCTCGCCGCCGGCCAGACGGTCACCGACGCCTTCACCTACCAGGTGAGCGACGGCTCCGGGGCCACCGCTACGGCCACCCTCACCGTCACCATCACCGGCACCAACGATGCGCCGGTGGCCAACGCCGATGCCGCCGCGGTGCAGGAGGACGTGACCCTCGCCGCCGCCGGCGACGTGCTCGCCAACGACACCGATGTGGATGCCGGGGACACCAAGACGGTGAGCCTCGTCAACGGCGCGGCCGGCAACGTCGGCGCCGCCGTGGCCGGCACCTACGGCTCGGTGACGATCGCCGCCAACGGCACCTACACCTACAGCCTCAACAACGCCGCGGCCATCGTGCAGGCGCTCGCCGCCGGCCAGACGGTCACCGACGCCTTCACCTACCAGGTGAGCGACGGCTCCGGGGCCACCGCTACGGCCACCCTCACCGTCACCATCACCGGCACCAACGATGCGCCGGTGGCCAACGCCGATGCCGCCGCGGTGCAGGAGGACGTGACCCTCGCCGCCGCCGGCGACGTGCTCGCCAACGACACCGATGTGGATGCCGGGGACACCAAGACGGTGAGCCTCGTCAACGGCGCGGCCGGCAACGTCGGCGCCGCCGTGGCCGGCACCTACGGCTCGGTGACGATCGCCGCCAACGGCACCTACACCTACAGCCTCAACAACGCCGCGGCCATCGTGCAGGCGCTCGCCGCCGGCCAGACGGTCACCGACGCCTTCACCTACCAGGTGAGCGACGGCTCCGGGGCCACCGCTACGGCCACCCTCACCGTCACCATCACCGGCACCAACGATGCGCCGGTGGCCAACGCCGATGCCGCCGCGGTGCAGGAGGACGTGACCCTCGCCGCCGCCGGCGACGTGCTCGCCAACGACACCGATGTGGATGCCGGGGACACCAAGACGGTGAGCCTCGTCAACGGCGCGGCCGGCAACGTCGGCGCCGCCGTGGCCGGCACCTACGGCTCGGTGACGATCGCCGCCAACGGCACCTACACCTACAGCCTCAACAACGCCGCGGCCATCGTGCAGGCGCTCGCCGCCGGCCAGACGGTCACCGACGCCTTCACCTACCAGGTGAGCGACGGCTCCGGGGCCACCGCTACGGCCACCCTCACCGTCACCATCACCGGCACCAACGATGCGCCGGTGGCCAACGCCGATGCCGCCGCGGTGCAGGAGGACGTGACCCTCGCCGCCGCCGGCGACGTGCTCGCCAACGACACCGATGTGGATGCCGGGGACACCAAGACGGTGAGCCTCGTCAACGGCGCGGCCGGCAACGTCGGCGCCGCCGTGGCCGGCACCTACGGCTCGGTGACGATCGCCGCCAACGGCACCTACACCTACAGCCTCAACAACGCCGCGGCCATCGTGCAGGCGCTCGCCGCCGGCCAGACGGTCACCGACGCCTTCACCTACCAGGTGAGCGACGGCTCCGGGGCCACCGCTACGGCCACCCTCACCGTCACCATCACCGGCACCAACGATGCGCCGGTGAACACCGTACCAGGGGCGCAGACGCCCGCCGAGGACACGCCCCTTGCGCTGACCGGCGTCTCTATCAACGATGCCGACGCAGAGCCGCTCACAGTGACGGTGACGGTCGCGAACGGCACCCTCACGGTAAACCTCGGCGGTGGCGCGGCAGTAACCGGCGGCACCAACGGCGCTGCAACGCTGACGCTCGCTGGAACGCAAGCGCAACTCAACGCAGCGCTCGCCAGCCTGACCTATCAGGGAATCCGCGACTACAACGGGCCGGACACGCTGACCATCACCACCGTCGATGGGGCGGGGGCCGCCGATACCGATTCGATCGCGATCATCGTGACGCCGGTCAACGACGACCCGGTGCTCGGCAACACGATCTTCACCATCGATGACGGCCGGACCTTGACCGTGACCGGCGCGAACCTCAGCGCGTCCGACATCGACGATGCGGCCGGCTCGCTCGTCTTCACCGTCAGCAGCGTCACGAACGGCTATTTCGCGCTGGCTTCCAACCCGGGTGCGGCAATCACGAGCTTCACGCAGGCCGACATCGCTGCCGGCCTCGTCCAGTTCAAGCACGACGGCTCGAGCCTGGCACCCGCATTCCGGGTGCTCGTCGCGGACCCGAGCGGCGGCAGCGCGGGGCCCGTCGCCGCGACGATCGTCTTCAACGCCGGCGGCCCGCCCGTGGGCGGGGCGGCGCCGAGCGCTCTGCCACCGATCACTCCGACCCCGATCGAGCCAGTCGCGGCGCCGACCGCCGCGACAGTACCGTCCGCATCGCCGCGCGCGACTGCGTTCTTCCGTACCCCCACCGAGCCGCCGGTCGACGGTGGCGGCGACGACGGCGAGGAAAACGTGGTCGTGCCGCCCCAGAGCACGTCGGCGTCGTCGTTCGAAAAGCGGATGGTCGCGGAAGTGCAGCTCGCGGGCGCGCGCGGCGAGGCCGACATTGTGGAATCGAAGCCGCTGCGCTCCGAGATCGAGGTGGAGCCGGTACGCGCCGAGATGCAGGCGATCCCGACGCGCCACGATCTCGACCTCGACGACGAGGAGCGCGCGCGCATCGAGGTGGTGCTGAGCGCAGTCCGCGTGAGCGGCATTGCCTTCTCGATCGGTGCGATCTGGTGGGCGGCGCGGGCGGCGGGCCTCATCGCGAGCCTCGTGAGCTCCGCACCGGCCTGGCGCCATGTCGACCCGCTGCCGGTGCTCGGCCGCGACGACGAAGAGGAAGAGGAAGTCTTCGACGTCGCGGACGAAGACCAGGACCGCAAAGACGACGAGCACCGCGCCGCCTGGGTGCTCGAGGAACGCTAGCGGGGCTCCCCCCGCCTGGAGACCCGGCTCTCCGGGCCCGTGCCGGGCCTCGGAACATGAAGAAGTTCTCGCTTGGACCGTGACCAGCCCGGCATCCCGGGTCCCGATCTGGGCGTGGTGCCCATTGCGGGGCAAAAGACTCTTGACGTTGACTCTCAAGATCGGCAGCGTATTGTGCTGAAGTTGGGCGGTTTTTCAGGTTTGCACCGCCGCCCAGACCGGACCGAGCCAAAGGGGTACCACCGAAGTGGACAGCGCACACAACAAGAACGGCGAGCACCGCGGAGCGCGATGCTCGCGCGCGCGTTCGACGTCCAGCCCGGGGTAGTGGAGCCGCGTGATGCCCTTCTTCGGACCGGTCGGGCGCATCTGCATCGGGCTGGTGTCGCTCACGCTGTTCCTGATCTTCATCGCCGACCTCGCGTTCGGCGTGCTGCGCGACGACGTCGAGCTCGCGCAGCGCGTGCGGAAGGGCATCACCGAGGACATGGCGATCCAGCTCGCGATCCTGATCCAGAAGGAAGACAAGGACTCGATCCAGCGCACGATCGACGCGCTCTCCTCGCGCGAGGGCGAGATCACGTCGGTCGGGATCCGCCGCAACTCGGGCGACGTCTACATCCAGACCGCGGACCACGACCGCCTCTGGGTCCCGCTCAAGGACGGCAAGTCGACCATCACCCACGTCGCGGTGCCGGTGTACGCCGGCAAGGACGTGTGGGGCAACGTCGAGGTGAGCTTCCGGCCGGTGGTGCCGAAGACGGTCATGGGCTGGGTGAAGCACCCGCTCGTGCTGCTGCTCATGGTGATCACGGTGGGCGGCTTCCTGCTCTACTACTGGTACATGCGACGGGTGCTCGAGCATCTCGATCCCACCAAGGCGATCCCCGACCGTGTGCGCAAGGCGCTCGACACGCTGACCGAGGGCGTGATCGTGCTCGACACCAACGGCCGGGTCGTGCTCGCGAACCAGGCGTTCCGCGAGCTGCACGGCGAGGACAAGGTCGGGCTCTCGGCGCGGCGCGCGTCCGAGATTCCCGTGGCTGAAGCGCGCGCTCGGCGCAGGAGCGCGAGGCCGAGGAGCATCCGTGGGCGGTCGCGATGCGCGACGGCGCCACCGTCACTGGCGACATGCTCGAGATCCCGCACATCGACGACGGCCCGCGCAAGGCGAAGCTCGCCGCGAGCCCGATCACCGACGGCCGCGGCGCGGTGCGCGGGTGCCTCGTCTCGTTCACCGACGTCACCGAGCTCGACCGCAAGAACGCCGAGCTGCAGGGCGCGCTCTCCGAGCTCGAGTCCTCGCGCCAGAAGATCGAGGCCCAGAACGAGGAGCTGAAGGGTCTCGCCAACATCGATCCGCTCACCGGCTGCCTGAACCGCCGCGCGTTCTTCGAGCAGGCCGACGAGATTCTGAAGAAGGCGAGGAAAGACGGCTCGCCGGTCTGCTGCCTGATGACCGACATCGACAAGTTCAAGGGCTTCAACGACCAGTACGGCCACGCGGTCGGCGACCAGGTGCTGGTGCAGGTCGCGCGCGTGCTCAAGGCGGCGCTCCGGCCCACCGACGTCCTCTGCCGCTACGGCGGGGAGGAGTTCTGCATCCTGCTGCCGGGCGTGGACGCGCTGCGTGCGGCGGTGGTGTCCGAGCGCATCCGGTTCCGGGTCGAGGCGCAGGCCGGCCCCGGGATCCGTTCGATTCCCGGGCTGCGGGTCACGTCGAGCTTCGGGCTCTCGTCGATGGAGTTCGGCGCACCGAACCTGAAGAGCCTGATGGAAGAGGCCGACCAGGCGCTCTACGCCGCGAAGCAGGCGGGCCGCAACAAGGTCGTGCGCTACGACGAGATGCCGCCGCAGATCCGCCAGGCCGCGGTCGGCTGATTCAGCGCCGCGGCGCGGCCGCGGTGACCGCTTCGAGCGCCGCCTTCCTCTCCGGACAGATCTCCGGCGTGCATGGGTACCCGTAGTAGAGCTCGTTCAGGTACGTCGTCACGTCGTTCACCTCGCTCTCCCGCCACGCGCCGTTCAGGAACGCGTCCCAGCGCCGCACCTGGGCCTTGATGCCCTCGATCGTCATCGCCTTGCGCGCCTCGCGCTGATGGACGCTCCGGTCGTGGCAGCCGACGCAGCGCGCGTCGTACAGGGCCTTCCCGCGCTCGAAATCGCCGGCGCTCGCGAGGAGCGCCGCGGCGGCGAGGACGGGCGCCGCGCAGAGTCCGACCAATCGTGCAGTACGCACCATGCGCTCCAGAGCTGAACAGTCCGCACAGCATGCGTGGTGGCGACCCTTCCCCGTTTGATCCGCGTCAAACGGCGAAGCCGTCGAGCGGCACCTCGGGCGCCCGTCCGGCCGCGATGTCCGCGATCACGCGCCCGCAGCCGAGCGCGAGCGTGAAGCCGAGCGCGCCCTGCCCGCAGTCGAGCAGCAGGTTCGGGTAGCGCGTCGCGCCGAGGACGGGTGTCCCCTTCGGGGTCGCCGGCCGCAGGCCGCACCACGGCTTGAGCTGCGAGAAGTCGGAGGCCTCCGGGAAGGCCGCGCGCGTCTCGTCGAGGAGCGTCGCGACGCGCGATTCGTCGATCGTCGGGGCGTAGCCCGCGAGATCGGCCATGCCGGCGACGCGCAGCTCGTCGCCGAGCCGGGCGTAGACGATCTTCTTCTTGAAGTCGGTGATGCTGATGCGCGGGGCGACGTGCCCCGGGCCGATCGCTAGAGTGAGGCTGTAGCCCTTGAGGGGATACACCGGCAGCCGGATGCCGAGCGGTCGCACGAGGCGCGGGCTCGCCGCGCCGAGCGCGAGCACGTAGCGGTCGGCCTCCAGCACGCCGCGGCTCGTCTCGACGCCGAGGATGCGGTCGCGCCACCTCAGCAGGCGGTGGATCTCGGTGTTCAGGAGGAACTGCGCGCCGCTCGCGCGGAGCAGCCGCTCGAGGCTCACGCAGAACTCGTAGCAGTCGCCGGCGTCCTCGCTCGGCGTGTAGATCCCGCCCGCGAGCCGCGGCCGCATCGCCGTGAGCGCGGGCTCGAGGGCCATGCATTCCTCGGCCGAAAGGGCCTGCTGGTCCGAACCGAGGCTCGCCTGGTACTCGAGCAGGCGGCGTGCGGACTCGAACGAGGCGGGGTCCGAGTGCACCACCAGCTTGCCGTTGCGGACGTAATCGAACTGGGCCGGCTCCGCGGCGACGAACCGGTGCATCAGCGCGCGGCTGTAGTAAGCGAGGCGCAGCAGGCGGCGCGTCGTGAGGTCGGCCTGGGCCCGCGTGCAGGCGAGGATGAACTCGAGGCACCAGCGCCACTGGTGCACGTCGAGCGCCGGCGCGAAGCGCAGCGGCGAGTCGCGGCGGAAGAGCCACGGCGGGATCTTCGGCAGGACGCCGGGGCTCGCGAGCGGCGCGACGTAGCTGTACGAGAGCTGGCCGCCGTTCGCGTAGCTGGTCTCGAGCCCGACGCCGTCATTCCGCTCGACCACCGCGACCTCGTGGCCGTCGCGCGCAAGGTAGTAGGCGGCGGCGAGCCCGACCACGCCGCCGCCGAGGACGAGAATTTTCAACGCGCGGACCCTCGGCGAGGAACGCCGAAGTCTACCTGCTCGCGCGCGGGGTGCTACTGCGTCGTCGTCATCGCGCGTCCCGCGATCTGGCGCCGGAACTCGCGCAGCTTCGCCTTGACGCGCTGCGCGTTCGCGGGGCCCATGCGGATCAGCGTCTTCTGCCCGGCCGAGCGCGCTTCCAGCCCCGGCTCCGCGAACTCGTACATGATCCAGGGCTTCGCGAGCTTGATCGGCCCCGCGACCTCCGGCGTGACGAGCAGGTGGTCGATGACCTCCACCAGCCGGTCGTTGAAGTAGCCTTTCGGGTAGCCGAGCTCCCGGTAGGCCTGCTGGAAGAGCGGATAGAAGCGCACGTAGAGCGCGACGAGCTTGCCGGTATCGACCGATTCCATCACCTTCAGGAACGGCTCGTAGCGGCGGGCGTTCTCCTGGGCGAGATAGGCGGTGTCCCCGCCGGTCGTGGCGAACGCTCCCGGGGTCTGCTTGACCGGCCACATGCGCTGCGGCGCCTTCTTCCGCGGCAGGTTGTCCACGGTCACGACGATGCGCCGGACGAGCCCTGTCGGGATCAGGTACTCGTCGATCGCCGCGCGATCGAGGACGCCCGCAAGCGCGTCCGTGACGGGCTGGTCGCTGACGTCGAGGGCGGGAAGCGGCGTTGCCGGCTCGGCGCCGACGGCGACCTCGGGCTTCGCGGCCTCGATCGGGTGCTGGATCGCCGGCTCGCCTTGCGCTTCGGGCGCGGGCCGGGTTTCAGCGACTGGGGGTGCCGGGGGCGCAGCCGGCTGTGTCTCCGGTTGCCGCGACCAGTAGTAGGTAGCCGGCGCCCGCCGCCGCGATCACGAGCGCAGTGACCGCGAGCCCGATCGCCCGCCGCCGGCGGGCGGCAGTGTCCGCCGCCGCGAAGCGGTAGGCGTACGGCGGGTCGTCGACGTGCGATTCCGCGCGCGCCGCTTCGCCTGCGCCTTCGAGCGAGATGTCCTCCCGCATGGTGCTACGACTGTAACCGGTCACGCGAGTTCAAGCGAGCGCGGGTGAAATGTCGGGGGTGCCCGACAGGATGCTCGGCGGAGCGCTGCGACGCTAAGCTCCCATGCAATTCGAGCCGAAGGAGGACGTCGTGATCGACATCCGCTCAATCGTCGCGCTCGCCGCGGCCGCGCTCTTCACGATCGCAGCCCAGGCTGAGCCGGCCGCAACCGGGAAAAGCGAGGATCGGCCGGCGGCGACTCAGCCCGCGCCGCAATCCGGCTTCAAGCAGGACGTGAAGCGTGCCTGGTCGGACACGCGCGCCGGCATCCACCGCGCCGGCCGCGAGATTCGCGACGGCTTGCGCTCGGCGGGGCGGGCCACCGGCGAGGCGTTCCGGTCCGGCTGGCGCAAGGTGAAGGAGAGCTTCGCCGGCGCGCCGCAGCGCAGCGACGGCGCGGGCTAGCCTCCGGTCAGCTGGCCCGGGTTACGGCGTAGGTGCCCGGTGCGAGCGCGCCTGCGCGGCACAGCCGGTTGAGCAGCGGGTAGAGGCCGACGAACTTCAGGCCGCCGGTCAGCCAGTCGTCGAGCTCCCGGTCGAGATAGGGATCGGGGCCGCCGTGGATGAACGCGATGGCCGGAAGCCGGTTCGGCGCGAGCC
This sequence comes from uncultured beta proteobacterium, assembly GCA_963789885.1. Classification (GTDB taxonomy): domain Bacteria; phylum Pseudomonadota; class Gammaproteobacteria; order Burkholderiales; family SG8-39; genus DATEDA01. Next base: position 27,918 of record CAWBNB010000010.1, read on the forward strand.
CGAGATCCGGCCCTACCGCGAAGCCCCGCTTCGCGGGGAAGGTGCACCGCACCAGCCGCTCCAGCTCGCTCGCTTCGAGGACTCTCATCGCACGCCTCCCTCCGATGTGAGCCCATCGTGGCATACGGAGGTAACCCGACGATGTCCGGCGTGTTCCCGATTGTTACCGTAGGGGTAACCGCTATCCGCCCTAGACGGTGGCGGCTTCCTGCCCGCCGCGGAAGTCGTGCCACCACCGCGCGGCGGCCTCCTGGGTCCAGGGGTGCGCCTGCAGGGCAGCGGCGAACACCGCGATCAGCTCCTCGACCCGTTGCGGCCGGTCGGCCGCGTCCTTCGCGAGGCAGCGCGCAACGAGATCGTCGATCGCCCTCGGGACGGGCTGCTTCGCCGCCGCCGAGACCCGCGGCGCTTCGACCTCGAGCACCTGCCGCGCGAGCTCGAGCTCGTTCGGAGCGTCGAACACGCGCTTGCCCGTAAGGAGGTAGAACGCCAGCGCGCCGACGGCGTAGACGTCGACCGTCGGCGCGGCTTCCGACGGGTTGCGGATGCGCTCGGGGGCCATGTAGGTCGGCGTGCCGAGGAGCCGCGCGTACTGGGTGATGTCGCGGGTGTCGGTCGCGCGCACGTCCTTGATCAGCCCGAAGTCGAGCACCTTGACGACGTCGGACTCGCCGCCGCGCTCGCACAGCATCACGTTCGCCGGCTTGATGTCGCGGTGGATGAGCCCCTTGGCGTGCGCCTCGCGCAGGCTCTCGCACACCTGCTTCAGGATGTGCGCGACGCGCGACACGGCTTGAGCGCCGTCCTGGTCGACGAGCTTCGCGAGCGTGATGCCGTCGATGTATTCCATCGCGTAGAAGAACGTCCCGTCGCGGGTGCGGCCGTAGTCGAAGATCTCGATCGTCGAGGGGTGCTCGAGCCGGCTCGCGAGCTGCACCTCGCGCTCGAAGCGGGCGATCAGCTCGTCGGTGGCGAGGTGGGGCTTCAGGATCTTGAGCGCCGTCGGCCGCCGCAGGAGCGCGTGCACTGCGCGGTGCACGGTCGCCATGCCGCCCTCGTCGATCTTGCCCTCCAGCCGGTAGACGCCGAGCTGGCGCTCCTCGCGCCGCAGCTGGGCGACCGAGAACGTCGACCCGAGCGCCACGGCCACCGCGATCACCAGCATCGCGAACACCACCTGGAATGCGACCGTGAGGTAGCGGATCGGCGCGTACGCCTCGTCGCGCGACACCTCGACCGCAATGCCCATGTCGTACTCCGGCAGCCACCGCCAGGCGCCGATGACCTCGAGCCCGACGTAGTTGCGGTACGGCTCGAGCAGCACGCCCTCGTGCGCGCGCGAATCGGCGTCGGTGCGGCTTGCGATCGCGCGCTCGACGAGCGGCGTGAGCGCCCGCGCACCGAGGTCGGGGGGCGGCAATTCGCCGCGCATCAGCTCGACGCCCGGGTCGCGGAGCCGGACGTTGAACGCCGCGGTGGTCGCGCCCGGCGGCAGCAGCCCCGCGTCGCGGAGCTGCAGAAAGTACCTGGCCTTGGTGAGCAGGAGCCCGCTCTCGTCGAACGCGTATCCCTCGACGGTCGATTCCGATTCGGTCAGCCACCCGAGACCGAACAGTCCGGCGAACCGGGTGTCGGCGTAGAGGCCGAGCTCGAGCGCGGCGATGATCCGGCCGTCGGACGCGCGCACCGGCGACGCGAACCAGGCGATCGGCCGGTCGTACGCCGACCGCCCGACCTCGGGGATCCGCTCGCGCTCCGGGCGCGGCGAAATGAAGCGCGTCTCGCCCTTGAACACCGGCGCGAGGTCCGCGAGCACGCTCGGGCCCACGCGCGCGCCGATGTGGCTCTCGACGCGCGTGGCGATGATCCGGCCCTCGCGGTCGACGGCGTTGATCGCGACCGAGTCGCGGTCGACGAAGAACGGCGCGAGCGCGTTCACGAACTGCACCCGTGCAGGCGAAGCCCACAGCGCCTCCCGCTTCGCGCCGGCGCGAGACTGGGCCTCGAGCCGCCGCACCGCTTCGCCGACCTCCGGGTCGGCGGCCCAGCGCTCGGCTTCGGCGCGCTTGGTTCCCGCCCAGACCCGGAGCGCATCCACTTTCGACTCGAGCACCGCGCGCAGGGACGCCGTCCGCACCTCCTCGAGCGAGCGCTTGACGCCGGTGTAGGTCCAGTAACCTAGGCCGCCCAGGATCAGGACCGCGATCGCGACCGCTTCGACCCGCTGCTCGGTGGTGCCGAAGAAGACGACGGCGAGCGAGCGCCGCTGCCGCGGCAGGCCCTTTGGCGCGTCGGGGTCGCGCCGCTCGACGGTCGGTTCGGGGAGCACCGGGAAAGTGTAGCGGTCCGGGTCCCCGGCCGAGGGCGCCGCCCGACGGCGCGCTTCAGGCAGAGGCGGGGAGCGGCGCCACGTGGTCCCTGATCGCGCCGGGCGTGGTCCACCACACCCGCCCGCCCTGCACGATGTACCGCAGCGCCCGCCGCAGATGCCGCAGCCGGTGCGGTTGTCCGACGAGATAGGGATGCAGCGCAATCCCCATGACCAGCGGCTGCTGCGCGCTCTGCGCGAGCATCTCCTCGTAGCAGTCGACGATCATGTCGGCGAACTCCTCCGCCGAGTTCAGGCGGGCGACGATCGCCGGGATGTCGTTGATCTCCTGCGGGTACGGGATCGACCACAGCTCGCCCTGGCGCGTGCGGAAGCGCAGCGGCTGGTCGTCGTGGCACCAGTTGAGGACGTAGGTGTAGCCCGCTTCCTGCAGCAGATCCGGCGTCACGTGGCTCTCGGAGATCCAGGGCGAGAGCCATCCCTGCGGCGGGCGTCCCTCCTCGCGGCGCATCCGCTCGGTGCATGCGGCGATCAGCGCGCGCTCGTCGGCCTCGCCGAGGTCGCCCTGCCGCTCGGCGTTGGTGTGCCCGTGGCCGATGATCTCGTCCCCGCGCTTGCGAAACGCCGCGATCACCTCCGGGCAGTAGTCGTAGAGCGCGGTGTTGATCAGCGCGCCCACCGGCAGCTTCAGCTCCTCGAAGAGATCGAGGCAGCGCCAAACGCCGACGCGGTTGCCGTAGTCGCGCCACGCATAGTTGAGTACGTCGGGGTCGCCCGAAGGCGCGAGCTTCGCGCCGAGCCCCTGGCCGAACTCGAAGTGCTCGACGTTGAAGCCGATGTAGACGGCAAGCCGCCGCCCCTCGGGCCACGAGTAGTCGGGCCGGCGCGTGATCGGCAAGTACTCGTAGCGGCCGTGAGCGCGAAGCGGGCGGAGGCTGGACATCGGCGGTTTCCGGGAATGGACGGCGGGCACACTACTACTTCCGGCGCTTCGCCGGGAAGACGCGCACCGGGACCCGCCGCCGCCGGGGCGAGCCCCGGGCTGACGCGCGCGGTCGAACCGGGGGAAAATACGCCTCCCCGGCGCCGGCCGGGGCAAGGAGAGCCGCATGCGCATCGAATGCCACGTCCACGGCAACATCCCGCTTCGCCACGGCGTCACCACCGCGCAGGTCGAGACGGCATTGCGCCCGTGGCTCGAGTACATCGACGAGGACTCGCTCGCCGACGCGCACTCGGTCTACGAGGACGAGCCCGGAATCGTGTTCGACGGGCGCGAGCGGCTGCTCGAGCTCTGCTGGACGGGGGACGTCGGCCGCACCTTTCGCGAGACGATCGAATCCGCGCTGACCGGCCTCAACCCCTACACCGAGCGCGCGGCCGAGATCGAGGTGAGCTACTACCACGACGACGGGCAGGACGAGTTCGGGATCGTGTTCGTCGGCCCGACGCCCGAGGCGATCCACGAAGCGCAGCGCCAGGCGATGATCGAGGATGTCTCGCACACGCTCGCGCGCCAGTTCGGCGACTCGGAGATCGGCGAGGTCGTCGCGCTGCTCAACCAGCTCTTCGCGCGCACCACGCCGAGCGCGGGCGGCGCGGTCAGGCAGGGCTCGGTCACGATGCCGGCGCCGGTGAGCGACAAGGGACGGCGGCGTTTGCATTGAGAACTTGGACGTGCTGCATCGCAGGTGGAGCCTGCGCTGCAGCACCGAGGATTCGAGAAAACCAGATGAAACGCCTATCGATTCTCGTCGTGCTCGCGTGCCTCGCGGCTTCCGGCTGTTCGACCGATCAGGTCGCGCGGGCCGTGTATTACAGCTTCAGGGTCCAGAACCAGGCGCCGGATTTCACGCCGCCGATGCAATCGCGGGGCGAGTCGCTGTCGTACGAACGCTACCAGCAGGAACGGCGCGGCGAGTCACGGTAGGACCTTGAGGTCCCGCACGTAGTCGAGCGAGTACGCCTTCCGGTAGTCGAGGCCCGGTTTCAGCAGCCCGGCCTTCACCATGAAATCGAAGGTCCGCTTCCACCGCGCGTCGGTCATCGTCATGATCCCCTGCTTCGCGGCGTCGCCGCCGGCGACGATGCCGTAGGCGCGCATCGTCCGGACGCCGAACGCGAGCAGGTCCTCGGTCATCTCCGGGTTCGCCTTCCTGATCAGCGCGTTCGCCGGCGCCGGGTTGGCGAGGTAGCTCCGGTACCCCTCGGCGGTCGCGCGCACGAAACGCCTGACCGCATCGCCGTTCTTCGCCAGAAAGCCCTCGGTCGCGACGACGGTCTGCGCGTACGGCGGGTACCCGAGGTCCGCGAGCAGGAACACGGTCGGGGTCACGCCCGCCCTCTCGACCAGGAACGGCTCCGAGGTCGCATACCCCTGGGTGGCCGAGCGCCTGTCGGCGAGGAACGGCTGCACCGAGAACGAGTACGGCCGCTTCTGGTCGTCGGTGAAGCCGTACTGCGCGACGAGCCAGGGCCAGAAGGTGGTGTTGCTCGCCGAGCTGATGTAGATCGGGCGCCCCTTGAGGTCCTCGATCCGCTTCACGTCGGAATGCGCGATCAGCACGACCGGATCCTTCTGGAACGTGGCCGCGACGGTCACGAGCGGCAGATTCTCCTGGCGCCCGAGCAGCACCTGGATGTCGTAGCCCATGAAGAGATCGGCCTGCCCGGCGAGCAGAAGCTGCATGCCGTTGACCTGCGGGCCGCCCATGCGCACCGTCACGTCGAGCCCGTGCTTGCGGTAGATGCCCTCCGCGATCGCCTGATAGAACCCGCCGTGCTCCGCCTCCGCGAACCAGTTGGTCAGGAAATCGAGCTTCTGCGGCGCCTGCGCGGACGCCGCGGCGGCGAGCGCGAACGAAGCGATGACTGCGGCGACGCGGCCGTGCATTCCGGACTCTCCTGGAACGGCGAACGCGCGATTCTAGAGAGAAACCCGTGCCGAAGGCAGCGGCCTTCGCGCGACCCGCTCAGCTCTCGGGCGCTAGCTCGCTCTCGTGCCAGTGGCCGAGCGCGAGCCTGGAGAGCCACACCATGGCGAGGAAGAGCAGGACGCCCGCGACCGTGATCAGCAGGAGCGCGGCGAAGAGGCGCGGCGTCTTGAGCTGGAAGCCGGCCTGCAGGATCTGGTAGGCGAGTCCCGCGCCGTGACCGCCGGTGCCGGCGACGAACTCCGCCACCACCGCGCCGATCAGCGCGAGCCCGCTCGCGATGCGCAGTCCGCCGAAAAAGTACGGCGCGGCGCTCGGGATGCGCAACCGCAGGAGCGTCTGCAGCCGGGTCGCCCGGTTCATCCGGAAGAGGTTGGCGAGCCCCGGGTTCACGCTCCGCAGGCCGAGCGTCGTGTTCGAGATGACCGGGAAGATCGCGACGATGGTCGCGCACACGATCAGCGCGGCCTCGGTGTTCCTGACCCAGATGACGATCAACGGCGAGATCGCCACGATCGGGGTCACCTGCAGCAGCACGGCATAAGGGAAGAGGCTCGCCTCGACGAGGCGGCTCTGCGCAAACGCGAACGCGATCAGCGTCCCGAGCACGGTCGCGCACAGGAAGGCGGCGAGCGTGATCCGGAGTGTGATGACGAGCGAGTGCGAGAGCAGTCCCCAGTCCTCGATCAGCGCTTCCGCGACGTCCACCGGCGAGGGGACGAGGACCTTCTGCACGCCGGAGACCTTCACCAGCGCGTACCAGGCCGCGATCACGACGATGCCGACGAGCACCGGCGCGGCGATGCGGAGGAGCCCGCCGTTGCCGGAGCGCGGCGTCATTGCGCGTCGCTCGCGGCGGCGAGCTCCTCGGACAGCGTCCGGCAATGCATCGCGAACCGCTGCGACACCCGGAAGGCGTCGGTCCGCGGGAACGGCTCGTCGATCGGGACCTCGCGCACGATGCGCCCCGGCCGCGACGACATCACGAGCACCCGCGTCGAGAGGAACACGGCCTCGTAGATCGAGTGCGTGACGAAGGCGACGGTGAGCGACTGCCGGCGCCAGAGCTCCGAGAGCTCGCCGTCCAGCTTGCCGCGGGTGATCTCGTCGAGCGCGCCGAACGGCTCGTCCATCAGCAGCAGGTCCGGACTGGTCACGAGCGCACGGGCGATCGAAACGCGCATCTGCATGCCGCCCGAAAGCTCACGCGGATAGTGCTGCGCGAAGCCGTCGAGCCCGACGAGCGCGAGCGCCGCGGTGACCGCCCGGTCGGCGATCGAGCGCTCGGTGCGGGCGAGATCGAGCGGGAGGCGGACGTTGCCGTGCACGCGCGACCAGGGCATCAGCGTCGCCTCCTGGAAGACCATCGCGAGCGTGCGGCCGGCCCGGCCGACCGCGTCGAAGCCCTCGCCCCACCAGCGGATCTGCCCGGCGGAGGGCGCCGCGAGCCCGGCGATCATCTTGAGGAGCGTCGATTTGCCGCAGCCGGACGGCCCAAGCATGGTCACGAACTCGCCCGCGCGGATCGCGAGGTCGACGGGGTCCAGCGCGCGCGTGCCGTTCGGATAGGTCTTCGCGACGGCGCCGAGCTCGACGACCGGCGGTTCTCCGGCAGCGGGCGAGATCGCGCTGATCGCTGCGCCGTCCTTGACGATGTCCACCCGGAGATTCTAGGGCGTCGACGCCGCCCCCGCCCGAGCCTCGAGCAGTCGAGGCGCACGGGCGCGGTGCGCATCGCAGCGAGGGTGCACGGGGCGGGTGCCGGGTGCGCCGATCTCGAACGTTCCAGGGGGCACCGGTCAAGACCGCCGCGGCGCAGCTGGTTACGGGGCCGGCAGATCATCGTCATCCGTGGCAGCAGCTTCTAACCGCTTCCTGAAGCCGATTCTCGGCGCCGCTCGGCGCCGCTCGGGGCACGCGGTCCCGCCGCCCCTTGCGGAAGCCCAATGTTCATGTTCATATCCCCGGCGCCGGGCCGGGCCGCGAGCTGGCACGCGTGTTGCAGACCATGCTCACCTGGACCCACGTTCGAACCAGTTGCCGGCGCTTCACAAGGAGGATCACAACGATGACCGCACTCCCGTTCTCGCGCCGCGGCGCGATCCGGGCGATCGCCGGGCTCGCGCTCGCCACGCTCGCCGCGTCCGCGACGGCGCAGCAGCCGACCCGCATCCGGTTCCAACTCGACTGGCGATTCGAGGGTCCGGCTGCGCTGTTCGTGCTGCCGGTCGCGAAGGGCTACTTCAAGGAGGAGGGTCTGGACGTCATCGTCGACGCCGGCAACGGCTCGGGCGGCACGGTCACGCGCGTCGCCTCCGGCGCCTACGACATGGGCTTCGCCGACATCGCCGCGATGATCGAGTTCCTGGCGGCGAACCAGGGCAACCCCTCGGCACGGATGCAGGCGGTGTTCATGCTCTACGACTACTCGCCCGCGGCCGTGCTGGCGCTGAAGAAGTCGGGCATCACCAAGCCCTCCGATCTGAACGGGAAGACGATGGGTGCGCCGGTCTTCGACGCCGGCCGCAAGGCGTTCCCGCTCTTCGTCAAGGCGAACAACCTCGACGCGTCGAAGATCAAGTGGACGTCGATGGACCCGCCGCTCCGCGAGACGATGCTCGCCCGCGGCGAGGTGGACGCGATCACCGGGTTCTACTTCACTAGCCTCCTGAACCTCAACGCTCGCGGCGTCAAGGACGAGGACGTGGTGGTGCTCAAGTACCCCGACTACGGCGTCAACCTCTACAGCAACACGGTCATCGCGAACCAGAAGTTCATCGACGCGAACCCGCAGGCGATCGCGGGGTTCCTGCGCGCGCTCACCAAGGGCATCCGCGACGTCGTCGCCGACCCCGACGGCGCGATCCAGTACGTCAAGCAGCGCGACCCGCTGATCGACGAGGCGCTCGAGAAGCGCCGCCTGAGGCTCGCGATCGACACGGTGATCGCGACCCCGGCCTTCAAGTCGAACGGGATCGGCGCGGTGAACAAGCTCAAGCTCGAGGACACCGTGGCCCAGGTCGTGACCGCGTTCGGCCTCAAGACGACGCCGAACACCGACACGATCTTCAACTCGAGCTTCCTGCCGAGCCCGAGCGAACGGCAGGTCTTCAGGAAATAGCGCACCGCCCAGGCGGAAAGCCCCTGCTCGGCCGAGCAGGGGCTTTTTTTCGCGGACCGCAAAGGGAGAACGATGGCGCAGGCGTTCGTCGACTTCGACCGCGTCTATCTCGCCTACGACGAGACGAGCGGCAACGCGGTCGAGGACATCACGCTCTCGATCCGGGAAGGCGAGTTCATCGCGATCGTCGGCCCGTCGGGCTGCGGTAAGTCGACGTTCATGAAGCTCTGCACGGGCTTGAGGCCGCCGACGCAGGGCACCGTCCTCGTCGACGGCCGGCAGGTCGCGGGGCCGCTGAAGATCGTCGGGATGGCGTTCCAGGCGCCGAATCTGCTGCCCTGGCGCACCACGCTCGACAACGTGCTGCTGCCGCTCGAGATCGTCGAGCCCTACAAATCGAACCTGAAGAAGAACCGCGGCGAGTACGCCGACCGCGCCCGGGCGATCCTCAAGACCGTCGGGCTGCAGGGCAACGAGGACAAGTTCCCGTGGCAGCTCTCCGGCGGCATGCAGCAGCGCGCCTCGATCTGCCGCGCGCTCATCCACCAGCCGGAGCTCCTGATGCTCGACGAGCCGTTCGGCGCGCTCGACGCGTTCACCCGCGAGGAGCTCTGGTGCGTGCTGCGCGACCTCTGGCAGGAGCAGCGCTTCACCGTCGTGCTGGTGACGCACGATCTGCGCGAGGCGGTGTTCCTCGCCGACACCGTGTACTGCATGTCCAAGCGCCCCGGGCGCATCATCGCGCGGCGCGAGATCGACCTGCCGCGGCCACGCGACCTCGAGGTCACCTACGAGGACCGGTTCACGGCGATCGTGCACGAGCTGCGCGAGCACATCGGGCGCGTCCGCAAGACCTGACGGGAGAACGGCAATGGCGACCAAGAGACGCACGATCGACCGCTGGGCGCCGTGGATGTTCCTCGGGGTGCTGCTCCTTTCCTGGGAGCTCAGCGTGCGGATCTTCAAGATCGACCAGTTCGTCCTGCCGTCGGCGACGGCATCGTTCATGGCCCTCTACGACAACTTCGGGGCGATCATGTACAACACGTGGCCGACGTTCTGGACCACGATGGTCGGCTTCGCCCTCGGCATCGTCGTGGGCGTCGCCCTCGGGGTCATCATCGGGTCGTCGCGCTTCATGTACAACGGCCTGTACCCGCTGCTGGTCGCGTTCAACGCGATCCCGAAGGCGGCGTTCGTCCCGATCCTGGTCGTCTGGTTCGGCATCGGGGTGCTGCCCGCGACGCTCACCGCGTTCCTGATCTGCTTCTTCCCGATCACGGTGAACATCGCCATCGGGCTCGCGACGATCGAGCCCGAGCTCGAGGACGTGCTGCGCGCCCTCGGCGCATCGCGCGCGGAGGTGCTGCTCAAGGTCGGCCTGCCGCGTTCGATGCCGCTCTTCTTTGCCTCGCTCAAGGTGGCGATCACGCTCGCCTTCGTCGGGTCGGTGGTGTCGGAGCTCGCCGCGTCGAACTCCGGGATCGGGCAGCTGATGCTCTCGGCCGCCTCGACGATGCGGGTGCCGCTGATGTTCGCCGGACTGATCGTGATCAGCGTCATGGCGACGGTCATGTACCAGGTGTTCGCAGTGCTCGAGCGGCGCATGACCGGCTGGGCAACGCGCGGGATGGACGCCCAGGGCTGAAGGACCGTCGGCCTCGCAAGCACCCTATCGGCCGACTGCGACCGGGCATGTCTCTCGATGACCTTGGCAATCTGCGTCGCGCGATCGGACTGGCGGCGCGCTCGCGCGCGGCGGGCAATCATCCTTTCGGCGCGCTGATCGTCGGCGTCGACGGCAAGGTGCTCGCCGAAGCGATCAACCGCTCGGTGCCGGGGAAGGGCGACGCCACCGGCCACGCCGAGCTCGAAGCGGTGCGGACGGCCTCGACCAAGCATCCGCCCGGTGCGCTGCGAAGTGCGACGCTCTACTCGAGCGCCGAACCGTGCGCGATGTGCGCCGGCGCGATCTACTGGGCCGGCATCGGCCGCGTCGTCTACGGCCTGTCCGAAGCGCGGCTCCTCGCGCTCACCGGCAGCCACCCCGAAAATCCCACGCTCGCCCTCCCCTGCCGCGCGGTGTTCGCGCGCGGCCAGCGCCCGGTCGACGTGGTCGGCCCGCTGATCGAGGACGAGGCCGCCGCGGTGCACGCGGGGTTCTGGTAGAGGTTTGGAGATATCCTCGGGCAAACGGGAAGGATCGATCATGTGGACAGCATTGACCGAAGCGGCTCGCGCGCATGCCCGCGCGGCGTTGATCGTCCTGCTCGGCCTCGGCTGGCTCCCGCCGGCAGCGGCGCAGACCTATCCGTCGAAGCCGATCAAGATCGTCGTGCCGTTTCCGGCCGGCGGAATTTCCGACGTCTACAGCCGGCTCGTCGGCAGCAACCTGTCCGAAGCCTGGGGCCAGCCGGTCGTGGTGGAGAACCGGACCGGCGCGGGCGGGAACATCGGCACCGATCTCGTCGCGAAGGCGCCGCCCGACGGCTACACGCTGGTGATGGGTTCCGTCGGTACGCACGCCGTCAACGTGACGCTGTTCTCCAAGTTGCCCTACGACCCGGTCCGCGACTTCGCGCCGGTCGCGCTCGTGCTCGAAGCCGATGGATTGCTGGTCGTTCACCCGTCCGTTCCTGCCGGCAGCGTGCCCGAGCTGATCGCGCTCGCACGCGCGAAGCCGAACGGGCTGACGTTCGCATCCGCCGGCATGGGCACCGCGAGCCATCTCGCGGGCGAGCTCTTCAAGACGATGGCGAAGGTCGAGATCGTTCACGTCCCGTACAAGGGCAACGTTCCCGCAATCACCGATCTCCTGGCGGGCCAGACGTCGATGCTCTTCGCCACGATGCCGACCGTGCTCCCGCACGCCAAGGCCGGCAAGCTCCGCGCGCTTGCCACGATCGGTCCGTCGCGTGCGGCCGCGACGCCGGAGATCCCGACGGTCGCCGAGACGCTCCCGGGCTTCGAGGTCGGCAATTGGGTCGCCCTCTTCGCGCCCGCCGGGACGCCGCCGGAGATCGTGCAGCGGTGGAACGCCGAGGTGGTGCGGATCATGCAGGCGAAGGAGATCCAGGCGCGGCTCGCAAGCGAAGGCGCGAGCTTCAGGCCGATGACGCCGGATCAGTTCGGCGCGTTCGTGAGAGCGGAAATCGCCAAGTGGGCGCCGGTGGTAAAGGCGTCCGGTGCGCGGGCCGATTAGCCCCGGCTGCCGCCGGCCCGCAACACGAGCGCAGTACCCGCGAGGATCACCGCCGTGCCCGCGATCATGTTCGCAGTGACCGGCTCGCCGAGCAGGAGCACGCCGCCCGAGACGCCGAACAGCGGGGAAAGGAAGTTGACGGTCAGCGTCTTCACCGGGCCGACGTTCGCGATCAGCCGGAAGTACAGGACGAATGCCAGCGCCGAGGAGAGGAGCGCCAGCGCGACGGCGCTCGCCCACTCGACCGGCGCAGGCATCGCGGCCGGCGGCACCGCAGCGACGAGCGGGAGCAGGAGCGTGCCGGCACAGAGCTGGCTCCCTGCGGCGGTGGCGAGCGGTGGGATGTCGCGGATCTTCAGCCGGGTGTAGTTCGCGGCCACGCCGAACAGGGCCGCGGCGGCGAGCGTCGCCGCGATCGCCCACGACGGCGGCAGTGCGGCACCGGCGGGGTTCCACCCGACGAGGAGCGACACGCCCGCGACGCCGGCGAGCAGTCCGCCGACGCGACGCGCCGTCAGCGGTTCACCCGCCCAGACTGCCGCAATCAGCGCGCCGAAGAGCGGCGCCGTCGCGACCAGGATCACGGTGAACGCCGCGGTCATCGCCTTCTCCGCGGCGGAGATCAACATGAACGGGATCGCCGAGTTGAGGATGCCGAACGCAAGGAAGCGACGCCATCGCGTTCGCCAGTGGAGCCGGACGCCGACCGCGTGCACGACGAGCAGCAGCGCGCAGCCGGCGCCCAGCGTGCGGATTACCGTGAGCGTGACCGGGCCGAGCGGCGGGACGGCGACGCGGATGAAGACGAACGCGAGGCCCCAGCAGCCGGAGAGCGCGACGAGCCGCGCGAGGTCGGCCGGGCTCACGCTACGCGAGCGTCACGCGCGCGAATTTCCGCTTTCCCACCTGCAGGACGTAGGTCCCGCGACCGAGCTTGAGGGCCTTGTCGCTCATCCGCTCGCCGTCGAGGCGCACGCCGCCCTGATCGATCATGCGGAGCGCCTCGGACGTGCTCGGCGTCAGCCCGGCCGCCTTGAGCACCTGCGTGATCGGGAGCGGGTCGGCGCCCGCCGGAAGCGTCACCTCCGGGATCTCGTCGGGCATCTGGCCGTCGCGGAAGCGGGACTCGAAATCGGCGAGCGCCCGCTCGGCCGCCGGCTTCCCGTGGAAGCGCTCGACGATCTCCTGCGCGAGCGCCACCTTGACGTCGCGCGGGTTGCGGCCGGCCTCGACCTCGCGGCGCCACCCGTGGATGTCGTCCAGCGGCCGGAACGAGAGCAACTCGAGGTAGCGCCACATCAGGGTGTCGGAGATCGACATCAGCTTGCCGAACATCTCCTGCGGCGGTTCGTCGATGCCGACGTAATTGCCGAGCGACTTCGACATCTTCTGCACGCCGTCCAGCCCCTCGAGGAGCGGGGTCGTGACGATGATCTGGCTCTCCTGGCCGAACTGCTTCTGCAGCTCGCGACCGACGAGGAGGTTGAATTTCTGGTCGGTGCCGCCGAGCTCGACGTCGGACTTCATCGCGACCGAGTCGTAGCCCTGCATCAGCGGGTACAGGAGCTCGTGGAGGTGGATCGGCTGCTCGGCCCGGAACCGCTTGGCGAAATCGTCGCGCGCGAGGAGCTGCGAGACGGTGTAGCGCGCCGCGAGCCGGATCATCCCCTCGGCGCCGAGCGCGTGCGACCATGCCGAGTTGAACAGAATCTCGGTCGTGTCCGGATCGAGGATCTTGAACACCTGCTTCTCGTAGGTCTTCGCGTTCTCCTGGATCTGCTCCGGGCTGAGCGGCGGCCGGGTGGCGTTGCGGCCGGAGGGGTCGCCGATCATCCCGGTGAAGTCCCCGATCAGGAACTGGACGTGGTGCCCCAGGTCCTGAAAATGCTTCAGCTTGTTGATGACTACCGTGTGGCCCAGGTGGAGGTCCGGGGCGGTGGGGTCGAGCCCGAGCTTGACCCGGAGCCGGCGGCCGGTCTTGAGCTTGCGGACGAGCTCCTCCTCGACGAGAAGCTCGTCACACCCGCGCTTGATGACCGCGAGCTGGTGGTCGATATCGATCATGGAAGGCGTGACTTCGTGCTTTTTTTGACTTCAGAACCTTGTTACACTCCCCAGCGCAAAGCCAAGAAAAACAAGGAACTTGGGGTCGGGGGAAGATGGAGATCTTAGCGCAGACGCAGGCCCAGCGCGACCTGGCGCTCAAGCGCCGGGCGGCGCTCGCCGTCGGTGCGACCGCCCTCCTCGTCGGCGTCGCCGCGTTCGGGACCGCCCGCGACAGCGAGCAGGTGGTGGTCCGCGAGACGGTCGTCGAGCCGCTCGCCCTCAAACTGCCCGACCCGTCCGCCGATCCGGTTCAGGCCTACTGGCAGGAAACGCGGTTCGAGCGTGGCGACACCTTCGCCGCCCTCCTCACCCGACTCGGCGTCGACGGCGCCGACACGATGCTGCTCCTCAAGCAGTACGGCGGATCGAAGCCGTTCCGAAGCCTGCGCCCCGGCATGACGGTGCACGCGCACACGAGCGATCTCGGCCAGCTCCTCGAGCTGCGCTTTGTGGCGGGCGAGGCGACCGTCCTCGGTTTCGCACGCGACGGCGAGCGCTTCAACATCATCGACGAGCCCGCCAGGCTCGTCCGCCGGGTCTACCTGAAGAAGGGCGAGATCCGCTCGTCGCTCTTCGCCGCCGCCGACGAGTCCGGGCTGCCCGACAGCGTCACGATCCAGATCGCCGACATCTTCTCCGGCGACATCGACTTCCATCGCGACCTCCGCCGCGGCGATCGCTTCACGGTCGTCTACGAGGTACTCCATCACCAGGGCCGCCCGCTGCGGTCCGGCCGCGTGCTCGCGGTCGAGTTCGTGAACAACAAGAAGGCGCTCCGCGCCGTCTGGTTCGTCGACGAGGACGGCAAGGGCGGCTACTACGCGCCCGACGGCTCGAACCTGCGCAAGGCGTTCCTGCGCTCGCCGCTCGAGTTCTCGCGCGTGACCTCCGGTTTCGCGATGCGCTTCCATCCGATCCTCAACGAGTGGCGCGCACACAAGGGCGTCGACTACGGTGCGCCGGCGGGAACCCGCGTGCGGGTCACCGGTGACGGCGTAGTGGAGTTCGCCGGCAGGCAGGGCGGATACGGCAACTTCGTCGTCGTCCGGCACTACGGCGGCATCACGACCGCATACGCCCACCTCAGCGCGCTTGGCAGCGGGATCCACAAGGGCACGCGGGTCGCGCAGGGCGACGTAATCGGCTTCGTCGGTGCGACCGGCTGGGCGACCGGCCCGCACCTCCATTACGAGTTCCGCGTCAACAACGAGCACCGCAACCCGCTCACGATCGCGATGCCCGCAGCCGAACCGGTCGCACCGCGCTCAGATGGACGCGTTCCGGGCGGCGTCCGGCCCGCTCGCCGCGCAACTCGAGCTCCTCGCGCACACGAGCTTCGCCGCGCTCGACTGACGGGATCCGAGCTTTACGCTCGAGCGCTCCCCCTCCGGACGCTGACTAGGCGATAATCGCTGCTGCACCGCCGCGGCGCCTGCCGCGGTCGGCCGTTTCTTCCACTCCCCGGAGGTTTCATGCGCAATAGTCTCCTCGCATCGGCGCTCGCCGATCGCGACGCTCGTTTCGCCAGCATTCGCCCAGCAGCCCGGCGCCGCGGGTGGCACAGTCGTCACGTCCGAGCCCGGCAAGGCCAGCATCACTCGGGCCGCCGAGCTCTCGGCGAAGGTCGTCGGGCTGGACAAGGCGACTCGCACCGTCACGCTCAAGGGCCCGAAAGGCAACGTCGTCGACATCGTCGCCGGCGACGAGGTCAAGAACTTCGATCAGATCCAGCTCGGCGACTTCGTCGTCGCGCGCTACGTGCAGGCGCTGACGCTCGAGCTGAGGAAGACCAAGGGCAGCATGCAGGAACCGACAGTGAAGGAAGGTGCGGTGCGCGCGCAACCCGGCGAGCGGCCCGCCGGCGCGGTCGCGCGTCAGGTGACGGTGCTCGCCGACGTGATCGGGGTCGATCCGAAGAAAAAGACCATCACGCTCAAGGGGCCGAAGGGGAACGTCGTCGAGCTCGACGTGCAGAACCCCGAGCAATTCAAGGTGGTGAAGAAAGGCGACCAGGTCGAGGCCACCTACACCGAGGCGCTCGCGCTGTCGGTGGAGCCGGCGCCGAAGCCCGCCGCGAAGGCGCCAGCAGCGAAGAAATAGCGCAGTAACGCGCCCCAACGAAAACGGGGGCCGAGGCCCCCGTTTCGCCGGATTCGTGCCGGCTCAGGTGGAGAACGACGATCCGCAGCCGCAGGTGCTGGTAGCGTTGGGGTTCTTGATCACGAACTGCGCGCCTTCGACGCCTTCGGAGTAGTCGATCTCGGCGCCGACGAGGTACTGGTAGCTCATCGCGTCGATGAGCAGCGTCACGCCGTTTTTCTCCATCGCGGTGTCGTCCTCGTTCGTCACCTCGTCGAAGGTGAAGCCGTACTGGAAGCCGGAGCAGCCGCCGCCGCTCACGAACACGCGGAGCTTCAGCTCCGGGTTGCCTTCTTCGTCGATCAGCTGCTTCACCTTGTTCGCGGCGCTGTCGGTGAAGACGAGCGGCGCAGGCATCTCGGTGGCGGGGGCGTTCATGCGGGTGCTCCTGAAGCTCGGTTAAATCGATTATCGGCTCCAGCGGAGATGGGGTCAATCGACGGATTCCGCAAGTCCTTAAATTGACGGCAATAACCCGGCTTCGGGGAGGGGCAAGCCGGGCCAAGCGATTGTCCGGGCGCGGCTTTCGCGGCACCATCGCCGGTCCCGCGTCCGGGCACACCCGAACAAGAAAGCACCGCCAGCCTCCGGGCCTCGCCCCCTGCTATACACCCGCTTCCCAGGAAAGACCCGACCGATGCGTCCCCCGTCCAGCCTTGCCGCGCTCGCCGCGTTTGGCCTCGCCTCGGCGCTCGCCGCCGCACCGCCCGCCTCCGCGCAAACCCCCGAGGCGAAGCGGCCGAGGATCTGCCTCGTGCTCTCGGGCGGCGGCGCGCGTGGCGCCGCTCACGTCGGCGTGCTCAAGGTACTGGAAGAAATGCGGGTGCCGATCGACTGCATCGCCGGCACGAGCATGGGGTCGATCGTCGGCGGGGCCTTCGCGTCCGGCGTCACCGTTGCCGAGATGCAGGAGACGCTGGGGGCGATGTCGACCGAGCGCCTGTTCAAGGAGAAGCCGCCGCGCCAGGAGCGCTCGATCCGCCGCAAGGCCGACGACTTCACGATCCTCTTCACGCCCCGAGGTCGGGTTCCGCGACGGGGACTTCCAGCTGCCGAAAGGCATCGTTTCCGGCGTACAGCTCGAGACGGTGCTCCGCGCGCTGGCGAAGGCCCAGGGTTACCGCGAATTCGACCAGCTGCCGATCCCGTTCCGCGCGGTGGCGACCGACCTCGTCAGCGGCACGCCCGTGGTCTTCAGCCGGGGCGAGCTCGCCAACGTGATGCGGGCGAGCATGTCGGTGCCGGGGCTGATCGACCCGGCGGAGATCGGCGGCAAGCTGCTGGTCGACGGCGGGCTGACGGACAACCTGCCGGTCGACGTCGCGCGCGCGATGGGCGCCGACATCGTGATCGCGGTCAACCTCGGCACGCCGCTCATGAAGCGCGAGGAGCTGAACTCCATCTTCGGCGTGACCGGCCAGATGATCAACATCCTGACCGAGCAGAACGTGCGTGCTTCGCTCGCTTCGCTCAAGCCGACCGACATTCTCATCCTGCCCGAGCTCGGCGACTTCTCGGCCGGAGACTTCGATCACCTGCTGAAGACGATCCCGATCGGCGAGGCGGCGGCGCGCAAGGTGGCCGATCGCCTGTCGGCATTCAGCCTCCCGCCCGCCGAGTACGCCGCGCTCCGCCAGCGCCAGCTCGCGGTCGCGCCGCTCGACCTGCGGCCGGTCGACGAGATCCGTTTCCCGGGGCTCACGCGGGTCAATCCGGCGGTGGCCGAGGCCGAGATGGAGACGAAGCCCGGGCAGCCGATCGACCAGGCAGAGCTCGACCGCGACATGCAGCGACTCTACGGCACGGACGACTTCGAGCACGTGAACTACCGCATCATCGAGGAGACGGGCAAGCGGGTCCTGTCGGTCGACGCGCTCGAGAAATCGTGGGGTCCGAACTACCTGCGCTTCGGCCTGGGGCTCTCGTCGGACTTCAAGGGCGATGCCTACTACAACCTGCTCATGAGCTACCGCAAGACCTGGCTCAACAGCCTCGGCGCGGAATGGCGCACCGATCTCCAGGTGGGGCGCACGAGCCGGGCATTCACCGAGTTCTACCAGCCGCTCGACACGCGACAGTACTTCTTCGTCGCGCCCTACGCCGACGCCGAGCGCCGGCAGCTCGCGATCTTCAACAACGACCAGCGGCTCGCCATCTTCAACCTCAACTATGGTCGCGTCGGCATCGACGTCGGCAGCCAGTTCACGCGCTACGGCGAGCTGCGGCTCGGTGTGCTGTCGGGGACAAGTCGAAGGCGACGCGTCGACACCGGTCCGACGTTCCTCGAGCCCGATCCGAACAAGGCGAGCCAGGGCGCGATCCGGGGGCGGCTCTTCTTCGACCAGCTCGACAACGTCAACTTCCCCCGCTCGGGCTACGGCGGCACGCTCGACATCTTCAACTCGCAGACCGCGCTCGGCGCGAGCGACGAACTACACGAAGTGGGACGATCGACGGGAACGCGGCCCACTCGTTCGGCGACCACACCTTCAACCTCGGCCTCCGGCTCGGCGGGAAGATCGGCTCGGACCCGCTGCCGGTCTACGACCAGTTCAACTGGGGCGGCTTCCTGCAGCAGTCGGGCTACCGCACCGGCGCGCTGCTCGGCCAGTCGATCGACGTTCGGCCGGCTCGTGTACTTGAACCGGCTCGCGCGCTTCACGCTGATACCGGGTATCTACGCCGGCTTATCGCTGGAGGCCGGCCGGGTCGGCACGCCGTTCATTCCCGGGAACCAGACGGGTGTGCTGTATTCGGCGGCCGCGTTCTTCGGGCTGGACTAGCCCGATCGGGCCGGTCTACCTCGGCTACGGCTACGCCGCGACAACGGGTTCGGCAGCTTCTACTTCTATCTCGGCCGGCCGTGAGGTCGCGCGCTGCGGGCGCTTACGCCGCCGTCGCGACGCGACCAGCGTGCCCCTTCAGCTTGAATGCCAGGACGACGAGCAGCAGGCCGAAGAAGATCGCGTACGCGCCGATGACCCAGATCAGCGCGAGCGCGCCGCCGCCGGGCTGGAAGAACACGAACAGGCCGAAGAGCACCGACAGCGCGCCCGACAGGATCATCAGCCACTCGCCCTCGATCTCCTTGCGCAGTCGGATGGCGGCGGCGATCTCGAAGATCCCCATCACGAACGCCCACGCGCCGATGAACGTGACGAGCAGCAGCGCCGTCATCCCCGGCCAGAGGAACGTGACGACGCCCGCCACCACGCCGAGCAGGCCGACGATGACGAGCGACCAGAACGGCTTGCCCCGGTCGCGCACCTTGAACGCCGCGACGAGCGCGAGGATCCCGTCGGCGAACGCGAACGCACCGAAGACGATGACCAGCGCCGCGAGCGTGATGCCGGGCCAGATGAAGGCGAAGATCCCGAACAGCACCGCGACGGCGCCGCGCAGCGCCACCCAGCCCCAGTTGCGGCTCAAGTCCTCCAGCATTGCAGTACCCGGCATGGCTCCCCCTTGCGCGTCATCGACGATGAAGGCGATTGCGAACGGCGGTCCGCCGCGGAGGATACCGCCGGCGCGGGAGAACCGGGAGGCGCGCGGACGCGGGCCGGCGCGCGACCGGTCTCAGGTCGACTTCGCGAGCTTGAGCTCGACGGTCTTCGTCTCCGCCGCGGAGGGCGCGTGCACGAGCCGCCCTTCGACGACCGCGCCGAGGTGCATCTCGAGCGCGCTGTAGTGGACGTCGCCGCTCACCCGCGAGCGCGGCTGCAGCTCGAGGAACTCGGTCGCGTGCACCGGCCCGACGACGGTGCCGTTCACGACGAGATGAGCGACGCGGATCTCGCCTTCGATGCGCGCCTGCTCGCTCACGACGAGCGTCGTCGCCTGGCCGTCGGCCGCGCGGACGTCGCCCTTGATCTCCCCGTCCACGCGCAGCCCCCCCGAGAAGACGACGTTGCCTTCGATGCGCGTGCCCGACCCGATCAGGCTGTCGATGCGGGTCTGCGGCTTGTTGGGCTTGGCTCCGAACATTGGGACCTCCTGCGCTTCATGACAGCGTGTAGTTCTGCGTCGCGCGCGGCTGCGTCGCGCCCGACTCGATCACCCTGACCTGCACCGAGCGCACCGTCGCCTTCGGATCGACGCGGAACGAGCCCTCCGCCCGGAAGAAGCGCTTGAAGTTGAGGCGGTAGGCGGCCTCCTCCGACTTCTCCTCGGGAATGACGACCGCGACGTCGCGCCCGCCGAGTTGCATGTTCACGACGAACTGGAGCCGGCCGCTGAACTCGCGCTCCTTCGGACCGCCCTGGGTGACGAGGACGCGGTAACGATACTCCCCCGGCATCGCGTCGTGCTCGACCTTGAAGCGCGCGACCGCAAGTTTCTCCTCCGTGACGCCGCGCGCGGCGAGCCCCTCGAAGAACGAGGCGTCCTCGCGCAACCGCGCGTTCTCCGCCTCGACCGTCTTGAGCTGCTTCACGAGCTGCGCCTGCGCCGTCTTCTCGATCTGCAGCCGGTTGTCGGCCGACTGGGCGTTCGCCCGCAGCTGCTTGAGCTCGTCCTCGAGCGCCGCGACGCGGTTGCGCAGCGTCGAGAGCTCGCCCTCGGCGGTGGTCGCGTCGAACCCGCCGATGCGCCGTCCGGCATCGTACATCCACATCGCGAGGACCAGCGACACGGTGAGGACGGCGACGACCACCGCCGCGCGCCAGTACCAGGCGACGTGCGGGGTCACCGCGAGCTTCGGCGCCGCTATGCCCCAGCGGTGGCGGAGCGCGCGCAGGCTGAACGGCATCAGGGCAGGACGGGAAGCTGCGCGAGGCCGAGGGACTCGTCGAGGCCGAACATGATGTTCATGTTCTGCACCGCCTGACCGGAGGCGCCCTTCACCAGGTTGTCGATGACGGCGAGGATCACCAGCGTGTCGCCGTTCCCCGGCCGGTGAACCGCGATCCGGCACGTGTTCGAGGCGCGCACCGAGCGCGTCTCGGGGTGCCGGCCGGCGGGCAGGACGTCCACGAACGGCTCGCCGGCGAAGCGCTTCTCGTACAGCGCCTGGAAGTCCGACTCGCGCGTGATGCGGGCATAGAGCGTCGCGAAGATGCCGCGCACCATCGGCGTGAGATGGGGCACGAACACGAGCCCGACCGGGCGGCCCGCGACGCGCTGGAAGGTCTCGCGGATCTCCGGCACGTGCCGGTGGCCGGCGACGTTGTAGGCCGAGAAATTGTCGGACGCTTCGCTGAACATCAGCGGCAGCTCGGTCTTGCGGCCGGCGCCGCTCACGCCCGATTTCGCGTCGGCCACGAGATGATCGAGGTCGACGGTCTCCGACTCGACGAGCGGCAGGAAGCCAAGCTGAACGGTGGTCGCGTAACACCCGGGGTTCCCCACGATCCGCGCGGTCCGGATCGCGGCGCGGTTCACCTCGGGCAGTCCGTACACCGCCTCGCGGACGAGGTCGGGGGCGGCGTGGTCGAGCCGGTACCACTTCTTCCACTCGGCGAGGTCCTGCAGCCGGAAGTCCGCCGCGAGATCGATGATCTTCACGCCCGCGTCGACGAGGCGGCGCGCGTCGCTCATCGCGACGCCGTGCGGCGTCGCGAAGAACACGGCGTCGCAGCGCTCGAGGTTTGCCTTCGCCGGCTCGACGAACGCGAGGTCGACCCGGCCGCGGAGCGAGGGGAACATGTCGGCGACGCGCATGCCCGCCTCGGTGCGCGAGGTGATCGCGACGAGCTCCGCTTGCGGATGCTGCGCGAGGAGGCGCAGCAGCTCGACGCCGGTATACCCGGTGCCGCCGACGATCCCGACCTTGATCATCCCCCAACCCCCATCGATCCTTCGGTGTCGCCACGCGGCGACAGCCCGTCAG
This sequence comes from uncultured beta proteobacterium, assembly GCA_963789885.1. Classification (GTDB taxonomy): domain Bacteria; phylum Pseudomonadota; class Gammaproteobacteria; order Burkholderiales; family SG8-39; genus DATEDA01. The sequence goes on from CAWBNB010000010.1 coordinate 49,575, forward strand.
AGACTAAAAAGCCGCCCGGGAGGCGGCTTTTCGTTCGTCGTTCCGGAGCGCCATCAGCGCTTCGAGAACTGCTTGCGTCGGCGCGCCTTGTGGAAGCCGACCTTCTTTCGCTCGACCTCGCGCGCGTCGCGGGTCACGAGGCCCGCCTTCGACAACGTCGGCTTGAGCGCGGCGTCGTACTCGATCAGCGCGCGCGTCAGGCCGTGCCGCACCGCGCCCGCCTGTCCCGATTCGCCGCCGCCGTCGACGTTGACCTTGATGTCGAAGGTCGGTGAGGTGGTTCGTCAGCGCGAGCGGTTGCCGCACGATCATGCGGCCGGTCTCGCGGCCGAAGAACTCGTCCACCGGCTTGTCGTTGACGACGAACGCGCCCTTCCCGGGCTTGATGAAGACCCGCGCGACGGCGCTCTTGCGCCGGCCGGTGCCGTAGTGGTACTTCCCGATCATCGGTTCAGCTCCAGCGCTTTCGGCTGCTGCGCGGTATGGGGGTGGTCGGTGCCGGCGTAGATCTTGAGCTTGCGCGCCATCGCGGAGCCGAGCGGCCCCTTCGGCAGCATCCCCTTGACCGCGTGCTGCAGCGCGCGCGTCGGAAATTTCGCGTGCTGCTTCTCGAAGGTCGTCTGGTACAGGCCGCCGGGGTAGCCGCTGTGCCGGTAGTAGGTCTTCTTCGTCGCCTTCTTCCCGGTCACGCGCAGCTTGGACGCGTTCACGACCACGATGTAGTCGCCGGTGTCCACGTGCGGCGTGAATTCGGGCTTGTGCTTGCCACGGAGCCGGCGGGCGAGCTCGACGGCGAGGCGGCCGAGGACCTTGTCGGTCGCGTCGACGATGAACCAGTCGCGGCGGACTTCGTGCGGCTTGGCGGTGAAGGTCTTCATGTTCCGGTACGAAAGGTGCAGGTGGCGGGGAAAGGGCCGAATTGTAGTTTCCGGGTGCCAGCCCGTGTCAAAGAAATCAGCGGGTTGGGGAAACGGAGGGCAGAAAAAAAGAGCAGCCTTGCGGCTGCTCAAGATCCACCAAAGGAGGAGGGTGGAGGAGATAAACCTTGGAGTGTCCGGGTCCTGCAACCCAATCCACTCGCTACGGTTCCAAGTATAGGGATGTGTTTTGTGCGATGCAAGAAAAATTTGGTGCAGCGCGGGATGACGGGTGCAACTGGATGTTAGCGATCGCTCACTAAGATCAAGACATGCCCCTGCGCGGGGTCTCAACGTCCACGGGGAGGCCTCGACTCCCCATAGCGCTAGAATCGCCCCTCCTCGAAACGCAGGGGCAGAGCCCGATGGAGTGCTCGATTAAGTGGTCGGATGGAGTCCAGTTCGTCGCCGAGACCGGGAGCGGCCACGCGTTCGTCATCGACGGAGCCCCCGAGGTCGGGGGCAGGAATACCGGCCCGCGCCCGATGGAGACGGTCCTCGCGGGCACTGGCGCCTGCACGGCATCCGACGTCGTCGTAATCCTCAAGCGAAGCGGCCAGGACATCACCGGCTGTCGCGTCGATCTCAAGGCCGAGCGCGCCGCGACCGATCCCAAGGTTTTCACCTCGATCCACATGCACTTCGTCGTCCGCGGCCGCAGCCTCAAGCGCTCCATCGTCGAGAACGCGATCAAGCTCTCCCATACCAAGTACTGCTCCGCCTCGGCCATGCTCAGCAAGACGGCCGCAATGACGCACGACTATGAGCTGATCGACGAGAGCGCTCCTGCGGCGGGCTGAGCGCCGCTCTCTGCCGAGAATCTGACGCCCTCGGTGATGGGCTACTGAGCGAGGCCGCCGAACCGCTTGTTGTGAGCGTACCACACGATCCCGTAGGAAGCCCTAAGTTCACCTCGCTGCGTTGTAGCAGCACAACGCATTCCCCTATACTGGTCCGAATGAGGAAGCGGCCCCTGCCGCTTACTCGACCCAACAACAGTCTTAGGAGGAGAAGCCACATGAACTGTGGAGTCAGGGGGACCTTGCTGGCGGCGGCGCTGGTCGGCACCGGGTTCGCGGGCCAGGCAGTTGCGGCCGGCTTCCAACTGCAAGAGCAGAACGCGAGCGGCCTGGGGTTGGCCTATTCGGGGATGGCGGCGGCCGTGCAGGATGCGAGCACCGCGTTCTGGAATCCCGCCGGCATGTCGCTGTTGCCCGGCCGCCAAATCGCCGCGTCGGTCAATTACATCATGCCGGACACCAAGTTCAACAGCTCCGGTCCGCCTCCCTTCGGTTCGACGTTCAACGCGTTCGGCAATGGCGGCCAAGGCGGCGTGAGCGCATGGGTGCCCGCGCTCTACGGCACGTGGATGATCGATCCGCGATGGTCCGTTGGACTGGCGATCAACGTGCCGTTCGGGCTCAGCACGGAGTGGGATAGTACCTGGGCCGGGATGTTCTACGGCATCAAGTCCAAGATCGAGACGATCAACATCAATCCGACGGTCTCGTTCAAAGTGAACAACATGCTGTCGCTCGGCGCCGGGGTGAGTTACCAGCGGCTCAAGGCGACACTGACGAATGGCGTGACGCCGCTCATCCCGAGCATCCAGGGCAAGGTGGAGGGCGACGACTGGTCCTGGGGCTGGAATGTCGGCGCGCTCTTCGACTTCGGCCAGGGGACGCGCGTGGGCCTCACCTATCGGTCGGCGATCAGCTACACGGTCGAAGGCACCCTTACCTTCAACTCCCCGGCGTTTGCCGCGCTCCAATCGAACGTCAAGGCAGACATCAAGCTGCCGCAGACGGCCTCGATCGGTGTCTCGCACCAGTTCAATCCGCAGCTGCGGGTCCTCGCCGACTACACCTGGACGGGCTGGGATTCGATCCAGAATCTCAACATCGTGCGGACGAGCGGGTTGCTGTCCGGGACGACCGCGTCAAGCGTGCCGTTGAATTTCGAGAACAGCTGGCGCATCGGTGCGGGCGTCGAGTACCAGGTCAACCAGCCGTGGCTGCTCCGCGCCGGTGTCGCGTACGACACGACTCCGGTTCAGGACCAGTACCGTACACCCCGGCTGCCCGACGCAAACCGCACCTGGCTGTCGATCGGTGCGCGATACCAGCCGAGCCCTCAGTGGTGGCTCGACTTCGGCTACACGTATATCTGGATGGACAATGCCTCGAGCAATCTGACGTCCCCAGTCGTGCCGCCGGGTAATCTGATCGGCACGTACAAGGCCAACATCAACGTCCTCGGCGCTCAGGCTTCGTTCAGGTTCTGAGCGCGCCGGCATCGTCGGACACCAGGTCGCGAAAGGGCACGGTTCCACCCGTGCCCTTGTCTTTTCCACGCTCGAATCAGGTGAGACCGCGCGCGCGACGTGCGCACTAGATCCAGTACGAAAGGCCCGTCATCACTTTCGCCGCGGCTGCCATCGCCTCCTTGACGGGCCGCGGCAGCTCGCGCGCGCCCAGCGCCTCCGCGGTACGCGCATGGCCGGCTTCGTCGCGCTGCATCGCGGCGACCACCGCTCGCGTACGGGCGTCTGACGGGCTGAGGCGGTCGAGATGGCCCTGGAGGTGCCGCTCGACCTGCCGTTCGGTCTCCTTGAGGAAGCCCAGGTTCCAGGCGTCGCCGAGCTTGCCGGCGGCATAGCCGATCGCGAGCGAGCCGGCATACCAGAGCGGGTTGAGAAGGCTCGTCCGTCCGCCGAGCTCCGCTATGCGCTGCTCGGCCCACGCAAGGTGGTCCTCCTCCTCGCGCGCCGCCTGCTCGAGCGCCCGCTTGAGGTCAGCGTTGTCCGACGCGAGCGCCTGACCCTGATAGAGCGCCTGCGCGCAGATTTCGCCGCAATGGTTCACGCGCATAAGCGCGGCGGCCTCCTGCCGCTCCGCGGGCGAGAGCGCCGCTTGATCGGCGTCGCCCTCAGGCATCGGTCGCGCTGCGCGCGGCGTGCCTGCGAGCGTCCGCAGCCCCTTGTCGAGCTCGATGATGACGTCGTCGATGCCCATCGGCACTAGCGCTGGACGAAGCGCGAGAGCGAGGTGACCCGGCCGGCAAAGCCGATCCGCTCGCGGAACGCACGCAGCTCGGCACGCACCGCTTCTGCGCGGCGGCCGAGATCGGCCTCGAAGGCTGCGGACTTCAGCAGCTCGGCGAACGCGCCCGCGACCTGCGGCGCCGGCGTGTACGGCGCGCTCGTCGCGTGCGCGTAGCGCTCGAGCGCCATCTGCAGCTGGTACTCGATCGTCGGCGTGCGGTCGCAGAGATCGAACGAGAGATGCAGGCTGTGGCTGCCGGGCGTGTCGCAGACGTGCGGCACGCCCGTGCGCACGTACAGCACGTCGCCCGGCCGCATCGTCAGCTCGCCGATCTGCGGCCCCATCTGCTCCGGCGTCATGTCGTGCGTGTTGACCCGCCGCGACTGCTGGCGCGCGAAGAGCCGCCAGCGCTTCTCGCCCGAGATGTGGATGACGAGCACGTCGTCGGAATCGTAGTGGCCGCGGTACGCCTCGTTGCCGAGCTGGGAGAAGAACGCGACGCAGTTCGAGAACGCGAGCGGAAAGCCCGCGTCGAGGCCGGACAGGAACGCGTTGATCGCCGGGTCGAGGATGTCCAGCCCCTCGAGCACGACGGAGGCGCCCTGCGCGAGATAGCCGTCGAGGACGCGCTTGTCCATGAAGACGATCTGCTTGGTCTGGACGATCTTGTAGAAGCAGGCCTGATCGAGCGGGATCATCTGCCCGCGGAACACCAGCCCGACCCAGTTCGGCTGCAGCAGCGGATTGGACAGGTGGCGCTGCAGCGCCTCGACCTCGAAGAAGGTCGGGCGCTCGAGCACGTCCGGCCAGTGCTTGAAGGTCTCCGGCGGCCGCGCGTGAGCTTCGCGGAAGCGATCGAGGACCGCCTCGAGCTCGGGGTGCAGGGCGGGTTGCACGGTTGTGGCGGACACCGATCGGATTTTACCCGGGCAGCGCACTCGCACGCATCGGCACGCGCGCTCGCGCGGCCGGGGATGTCGTCGGTCCGCAGGGCCTGAGCGGCCTCGCTCGATCGCCCAAGCGGCAAAGGACACGTCCAGGGTGGTCGCCGGCGATACACTCGCGCCATCCGGCAAACCCGTCCGCAGCGTTCACGAGACCGCATGACCGCAGACCTGGAGCGCGCCCGGGACCTCTTCTCCCGCGGGTTGGCCGAGCACCTCGCCAGGAACCTCGACCAGGCCGAAAAGCTGTACCGGGAGGCCCTCGCGCTCGCGCCGGGCCGTCCGAGCCTCGTCTTCAATCTCGGCCGCCTGATGCTGGACCGGGAGCAGGACCAGGAGGCCGAGCAGCTCTTCACGCAGGTCCTGCAGGCCACGCCCGCCGATCACGAAGCACGCTACAACCTCGGCGTGTCGCTCGCACGGCAGGAGCGGTTCGAAGAAGCGCTGGCGAACCATGATCGCGCAATCGCGCTCAAGCCCGATTTCGCAGAGGCGCATGCCGGCCGCGGCGCCGTGCTCGGCAAGCTCGGCCGGCACGACGCGGCTCTCGCGAGCCACGCGAGGAGCCTCGAACTTCAGCCGGGCCGCGACGAGTTGCAGGCGGGCTTCTGCCGCTGCGCTTCGAATCCAGCGCTCGAGGTCCGGAAGCTTGGGGAGCCAAGCCTCGAGCGAGCGCTGCTCGCGTGTCTCGCCGATCGTAACGTCGACTATCAGGCCCTCGGCCGCGTAGCGTGGGCGATCCTGCGCGGCAAACTCGGACTTCTGGGACTCGATCCGGAAGCGCATGGATTCGATTTCTTCCGGATGCACCGGGAGCAGCCGCGCGCGGTTCGCGACTTCTGCAACGATCCGCTCCTGCTCGTATCGCTCGCGAAGATCACCGTCGGTGACAGCGCCACGGAGAGGTTCTTCACCGGCATTCGCGGCGGCCTCCTGCGGCTGCTGGTGTCCGATGACACCGCGCCGGAGTTGCGGAGAGCGTTCGAGCCGCTCGTGTTCGCGCTCGCGCAGCAGTGCTTTCTGAACGAGTACGTGTGGGACGTGTCGACGCCGAGCATGCGCTCGTGCGCACGATCGAGGCCAGGGTCATAGGCACGATCGAGGCGGGCTCACCGTCGAGCGCCGATCTCGGAATTCTTGCCTGCTATGAACCGCTCGACCGCGGTGCCGAAGATTGGAGAGTGGTGCCGCACCAGGCTCGACCGTTCCGGCAGCGGACTCGGTGAAGTGGTGCGCACGCAACTCGACGAGCCGGCGATGGAAGCCGGAATCGCCGCCGAGCTGAAACAGATCGGCGAGATTCGCGACCGCACCTCGGTCGCGGTGAGGGCGCAATACGAGGAGAACCCCTATCCGAGTTGGCTGAGCATCTTCAGAGGCGAACCGGTGCGCTACACGACGCGGATCCTGCGCGAGATCGCGCCGTTCTCGCCGCCGCTGAGGCCCCTTGCGGACTCGCCGCGCATCCTGATCGCCGGCTGCGGGACCGGCAGGCACGCGATCATGTACGCGACCGGTCACCTTGACGCGCGCGTGACCGCGATCGACCTGAGCAGCGCGAGCCTGGCGTACGCGAGCAGGAAGGCGGACGAACTGGGCGTCAGGAACATCGAGTTTGCTGCGTGCCGACATCCTCGACCTCGCCCGGCTGGAGACGAAGTTCGACGTCATTTCGAGCATCGGCGTCCTGCACCACCTGGCGGATCCTGCGGCGGGCCTGCGGCGCCTGACCGATCTCCTCGCGCCTGGCGGTTACATGATGCTCGGGCTGTACAGCGAGGCTGCGCGAGCGCGACATCGTCGAGCTCCGCTCGATCATCGCGCGCGAGGGATTCGCGCCGACGGTCGAGGAAATCCGGGCGTGCCGGCGATTCATCCGGAGCCACCCGGGCGACCGATTCCGGTCGCTGGTCGAGGAAGCGGCCGATTTCTACTCGACGTCGATGGTCCGGGACCTGCTGTTCCACGTCATGGAGCACCGGTTCACGATCCCGCAGATTGCCGATCTCCTCGCTCGGAACGGCTTGCGGTTTCTGGGCTTCACCTTCCAGGATCCGGCGGCGAAAGAGCGCTATGGCGCGACGTATCCCGCGGATCCCGACATGCTCGATCTCGCCAACTGGGCGGCGCTCGAAGCGGCCGATCCCTGGGTCTTCAGGGGGATGTATCAGTTCTGGACGACCAGCAGCGCCGGCGCCGGACGCGACTGACGACGCAGTCTTGCGGGCGGCGCAAGCGCCCATCCCTTCAGCGGAAGATGTCCAGCCCCGAGCGCGGGCGCTCAGCCGGCGTGCGAAAAAAACGGGCGCCCGAAGGCGCCCGTTCGAAGCGAGACCCGCCGATTAGAACAGGTGGCGGAGGCCGACGCCGACGTACCGCGGATCGCCGCCCGCGTTCGGCCCGATGCCGTTGAACACGATACCGCTGAAGCGCGCGTTCGTGTCGTTGTTGACCATGGTGCCGTACGCGAAGATGCTCGAACGCTTGGAGAGGCTGTAGCCGTAGCCCAGGATCCAGCCGTTCACGCCGGTGGCTGTCGCCGTTGAAGCCGCCACCCTGCACTTGCCCCTTTATATCGTTGCCATGCGCGTACTGCAGACCAAAGGTGTGCGCGCCGAGCTGGTAGGCTGCATCCAGGCGCCACGCCTGCCGCTTGATCTCGGTCACGTTACAATCCCCGAGTGCGCAGCTGGCCAGTGAGCCAGAGCCATTGAGCCCCGGGTTGTTGCTGTAGTCCATCTTCCACTTGACCCACTCGTAGTACCCGCCGATCGACAGGCCGAACGCGAATGTGTAGCGGAGGTTGACGTTCCAGGCGTTCGAGTCGTCGCCGCTGAGCCCGTTCGCGACACCGGAGCCGACCGGCATGCAGGCCGTCGTGTTGCCGGTGAGGGCAGCGGCATTAAGCGCAGTACCGCCGAGCGCGAATCCGGCGGGGCAGTTAGTGGTTTGCTGAGCAATCGTGGCAAAGCCCGCCGCGCCGATGCTACGCGCAGCCGCAGTGATGTAGTCCTTGTGGTACTCGTAACCCAGTCCGCCGTAAAACCCGCCGAGCGTGTAGTTCAGGCCAAGGCTCCAGAGTTGCGGCTTGACCGACCCGGGGAAGGGGGCGCCGGAGTTGGTAGCGTTACTGGTCGCACCGCTCGTCGCGCCGTACTGCAAGCGGCCGCTGAAGCCCGCCCAGTTCGGCGACTGGTACCAGAGCGAGTTGCCGACGCGGCGGTTGAAACTCGTCGCCCAAGCCAAGCAGTTGCTCGAATTGAGGGTCGACGTCGAGGTCTGCCCGAAGTTCGAGCCGCACCACTGACCCAGGTCCTGGCCGGAGACAGTCGCCGCAGCGGCCGACGTGCCGCCGCCGAGCAGGCCGGCCGCGAACGTGGTCGACGCGTTGGCGTACGGCGCATGCGCCGCGCCGAGCGTGTTGGTGTTGACGGTGAACGGCGAATCCCACACGCCGAGACCGACTTCACCCCACCGCCCGCCGAGCCACAGGCCGCTGTTCCGCCAGGTTGCGGTCACGCCGCCAGCGACGCCGCCCTGCGGCGTGATGCCGCCCTGCTGCATCGCCAGTTCGGCCTGGAAGCCCATGTAGAGGCCATTGCCCAGATCTTCCCGTCCGCGCACACCGACGTTGGACCCGGCACCCTGGGTCCGCGTCCGGCCCGGCTCGTTCACGTTCTCCGCGCTCGGAATGCCCGGGATAAGTCCGGCATTGGCTGCGGAAACGTAGCCGCCGCCCACGTTACCGCCGCGGATCGAGCTGCCGTTACCTTGGGTGAGCGGCGTGAGGACGCTGTTGGTATCGGCGCCCTTCGCTTGGGCGTATTCGCCCGACATGCTGATCGCGCCGTAGATCTGCACGCTGCTGCCCTGCGCCAGCGCCACTGCCGGGGCGGCGAGGGCAGTCGCGACAGCCACTGCCATCACTTTCTTTTGCATTGAGATGGTTCTCCTCTAGAAGCTCTTGCTACACGGAAGGGCTGGCTGCGGTCTCACCGCTAGCTGGGGACACCGAAGCCTCCCCTTACCCGAACCCCGACCTCCCCATGTCGAGAAGTCGTTGCAATTTTTCCACGAGGGGGGCCGGAAGCTCAAAGCCCATCGCACTTTTGAGCATAGTTTCCGGTAGCGTTGTTGCAGATCCGCAACAGACTTTGACCGCCTGAATTTTCAGGCGCTTAGCGCGGGGGCTTGTCAAGCTCGGCGAGGAGATTCAGGGCATCCTGGTGAGTCGGCACCAGCCCTAGGGCTTCCTGGCAGCGGAGTCTCGCCTCTTCCAGCCTGAGGGCCCCACGCAACGCCCGGGCGAGCGCTACCAGTAGATCCGGCGCACCCGGCGCAAGCCAGAGCCCGGATTCGTATGCGCGAATCGCCTCATCCCAGCGACCCAGATCGGCGAGGACGGTGCCCTCCAGCGCGACCGCCCGGACGTCCTGCCGCCGGCTGGCATCCGCCGCCCGCCGCGCGAGTGCGAGCGCTTCGTCGAACCTGCTTCGCCCGCGCTGCGTGAGCGCGTATTCGAGTAGGCCATCCACGACGTCAGGCGCCGCAGCGACCGCTTCCGCCAGCACCGTCGCAGCATCCTCCAGGCGCCCACCTACGCGCAGTACGCTCCCGAGCGACACTCGCAACCGGATCGAGTCGATGCCGGCGGCGCGCGCCTCCTCGAGCATCGTCGCGGCGGCGGCGAGCTCACCCTGCGCGATCAGCGCCGCGGACTGCATGACGCGCGCCTCCGCGGAGCGAGGCAAGGCCTCGACCGCATCGCGTGCGACCTCGGCGATGCGCACGACTTCGCCACGCCGCTTCACCAGCTCGAAGAGGTTCGTCCAGCCCGCTTCGAGATCGCGTCGCCGCCAGACGGCGTCGCGGTAGGCCTGTTCCGCGTCGTCCAGCCGCCCCGCCTTGACGTAAGCATCGCCAAGCTCGACCAGGAGTTCCGCAGCTTCCGGCGCCCGCTCGAGGGCCGCGCGGTAGAGCGGCTCGGCTTCGCTGATGCGACCCTGATCGCGCAGGGCGTTCGCGAGTTGCGCGGTCGCCCACGCGTCCTCGGGCGCGAGCTCGAGCGCCCGGCGGAAAGCGGCTTCGGCGTCCGCGAGCCGGCCGCTCACGGCACACGCGGAGCCGTAGAGCACGTGAGCGGCCGCGAGCTCCGGTCGCATCCTGAGGACGCGTTGTGCCGGTCGGAGCGCCGCCTGGCCGTCGCCGGCGCGAATCTCGATCTCGGCGAGCAGCGCGAGCCCATCTACCCAGTCGGGCTTCAGCTTGAGCGACCGTCCGACGGCCTCTCGCGCCTCGGCATACTGCGCCGCAGCAGCACGCACTGCGGCGAGCTCGAGCCAGACCGCTGGTTCTCGTGGAGCCGAGCGCTCGCGGCGCGAGTGAGCGCTTCCGTCGCGGCGTCGAGATCGCCTCGCTGGCGGGCGAAGACGCCAACCGACCAGAGCGCCTCGGCATGGTCGGGCTGAAAAGCGAGCACGGTCCGGAATGCGGCCTCGGCATCCCGGAGCCGTCCCGATGATTGAAGCGCGCGCGCATCGGCGAGCGTGGTATCGATGCCAGGGGGAACCGCGCTCATCGCCCCGTCCCTGCCGTCGTCACGAAGAGGGTCGCGAGCGCGGCGCCCGGATCGGCGGCGCGCATGAACGCCTCACCGACGAGGAAGGTGTCGACGCCGTTCGCGCGCATCCGCGCGACGTCGGCCGCGGCAAGGATGCCGCTCTCGGTGATTACGAGCCGACCCGCCGGCACGCGCGGGAGCAAGCTCAGCGTGGTTTCCAGGCTCGTTTCGAACGTTCGGAGATTGCGGTTGTTGATCCCGAGGAGCGGCGTCCGCAGTCGCACGGCGCGCTCGAGCTCGGCTCCGTCGTGGATCTCGGCGAGCACCGCGAGTCCGAGCGCTTGCGCGGTACGCTCCAGCTCGATCATCTGCGCGTCCTCGAGCGCGGCGACGATCAGGAGGATGCAGTCGGCGCCGATCGCACGCGCCTCGAACACCTGATACGGATCGATCACGAAGTCCTTGCGCAGCACCGGCAGCGCGCACGCGGCGCGCGCGGCGACGCAGATGCTCATCCGCGCCCTGGAAGAACGTCGCATCGGTCAGCACCGACAGGCAGGCGGCGCCGTTCGCCGCGTACGAGCGCGCGATCGCCGGCGGATCGAAGTCGGTCCTCAGGACCCCTCGGCTCGGGCTCGCGCGCTTGATCTCGGCGATCACCGCGGCGCGGCCCGCATCGAGCTTCGCGCGCAGCGCCCCGACGAAATCGCGCAGCGGCGCGGCGGCCTGCGCACGCCGCTCCATCTCCGCGAGCGATACCGCCCCGCGTGCAGCGGCGAGCTCGCCGGCTTTCACGGCCAAGATCCGCGTGAGCACGTCAGTCATTGCGGGCGTGCCCTTCCCGCTCAGCCCTTGCCGACCTGCTGGGTGAAGCGCGCGAACTCGTCGAGCTTCGCGCGCGCCGCGCCGCTCTTGATCGTCTCGAAGGCGCGCTCGACGCCGTCCTGGAAGCTCGGGGCGCGGCCGGCCACGTAGATCGCGGCCCCCGCGTTGAGCGCCACGATGTCGCGCGCCGCGCCGGCCTTGTTCTCGAGCGCGGCGATCACCATCGCCCGCGACTCCTCGACGTTGCCGACCCGGAGCGTCCGCGGGTCGTGCACCGGCAGCCCGAGCTCCTCCGGATGGATCGTGTACTCGTCGATCCGGCCTTCCTTGAGCTCGCCGATCATGGTCTGGCCGCTGATCGAGATCTCGTCGATGCCCTCGACGCCGTAGACGACCATCGCATGGCGCGCGCCGAGCCGCTGCAGCACCCGGATCTGGATGCCGACGAGGTCGGGGTGGAAGACGCCCATCAGCTGGGTCGGCGCCATCGCCGGGTTGGTGAGCGGTCCGAGGATGTTGAAGATCGTGCGCACGCCGAGCTCGCGGCGCACCGGCGCGGCGTGCTTCATCGCCGCATGGTGGTTCGGCGCGAACATGAAGCCGACGCCGACCTCGTCGATGCAGCGGCCCACCTGCTCGGGCGTGAGGTCGATCTTCGCGCCGAGCGCCTCCATCACGTCCGCGCTGCCGGACTTGGACGATACGGCGCGGTTGCCGTGCTTCGCCACGCGTGCGCCGGCGGCGGCACAGACGAACGTCGCCGCGGTCGAGATGTTGAACGTGTGCGCGGCGTCGCCGCCGGTGCCGACCACGTCGACCAGGTTGTCGGGGTCCTTCGTGTGCACCTTCGCCGCCAGCTCGCGCATCACCTGCGCCGCGGCCGTGATCTCGCCGATCGTTTCCTTCTTGACCCGCAGCCCGATCGTGATCGCGGCGATCATCACCGGCGACATCTGCCCGCTCATGATCTGGCGCATCAGGTCGAGCATCTCGTCGTGGAAGATCTCGCGATGTTCGATCGTGCGCTGCAGCGCCTCTTGCGCGGTGATTGCCATGACGTCTCCCTCCTAATCCCGGGTCCCGCCCAGGAAGTTCTTCAGCAGCGCGTGCCCGTGCTCGGTCAGGATCGCCTCGGGATGGAACTGCACACCTTCGACCGGCAAGGCTGCGGTGCCGCAGCCCCATGATCTCACCGTCCTCGGTCCACGCGGTCACTTCGAGGCAGTCGGGCAGGGACGTGCGCTCGACCGCGAGCGAGTGATAGCGCGTCGCCGTGAACGGGTTCGGCAGCCCGGCGAACACCCCCTGCCCGCGCGTGATGGATCGGCGAGGTCTTGCCGTGCATCAGCGTCTTCGCGTGCACCACCTTGCCGCCGTACGCCTGTCCGATCGCCTGGTGGCCGAGGCAGACGCCGAGGATCGGCACCGCGCCGCCGAGCCGCCCGATCAGGCCGAGCGAGACCCCGGCCTCGTTCGGCGAGCAGGGTCCGGGCGAGATGACGATCCTCTCAGGCTGCATGCGCTCGATCTCGTCGAGGCCGACCTCGTCGTTGCGCACGACTTTCACGTCCGCGCCGAGCTCGCCGAGGTACTGGACCAGGTTGTAGGTGAACGAGTCGTAGTTATCGATCATCAGGACCACAGCACGCTCCTAGCCGGTCCTCAAGCCGATGCCGTAGAGCAGCGTGACGTTGACTCTGCGATTGGTGTAGCCCGGCTTGAAGCGGCACGTATCCGTCGCGTGGAACAGGCTCGAATCGAACAGCACGCAACGGTTCTCGCGGTAGGGGACGCGTGTGGCCTTCGCGCCGTTGGTTTGCAGGAATGCGTTGATCTTTCCGCCGTCCGCCGCGTTGTAGTCCCGATAGCTCCAGCTCTCCGGGGCCCGGACGTCGTAGATCACCATTCCGCCCACGTCGTGATCGTCACAGGCGTCGTCGGGAGTGATCCAGAAATTGACGTTGACGCGCGCGAAGTCGGCGTGGAGCGCGGTCCCCTGCATCCGCTGGTCGTACTTGAACCCCCAAGCCTGCCATAACGGGTGAGGACCGACGACATCGGGCATGACCCGTCTGAGCTCGTCGGCGATCGCGAGCAGGACCCGCGGGCAGAACCCGGTTGACAGCAGCGCGGCGTGGTAGCCGCTCTTGTAGGCGACTTTCCAGACGGTGGCCTCCTCCGAGAATTGGCGTAGCGCCGCCAGCGCCTCCGCCGAAAGGAAATCGTCGATGACGACGACCGACGGATGGGTGTCGCGGTACTGATCCTGAAGGCGACGATAGTCGTTTTCGCCCAGCGCCCGGCCGGCGAACGGGACATCGGGTCGGTGGTGAAGCGGGACCAGCGCCCGTCGCAGCAATCCGGCCTCCGTTCCCTCCGGCGCGAACGTCTGCGCCCGGATCTCCGGTCCGCCCGTAATAGTGCCCCAGCACCGACAGCGCACGCGTAGCGCTCTCCCCGAGCTTGCCCCGTCGCTCCAGCAACTCGAGCTGCTCGTAGTCGTGACGGATCCGCGGCTCGCGCACGGGCCAGTCGAGGAGCTGATTTCCAACCGCCCAGCTCACCGTCACCGCGGTCGCTCTGTTCAAGATGTCGTACGCGCGATCTCGATCGCCTTCCGAGAGCGCGATCAACCCGAGCAGCAGGAGCGCCTCGGCGTCGCCCTCGACTTCGCGCCGATACTCGGTCATCAACCGCTCGACGCCCGGTGGTTGCCCGTTTCCAGGGCGAGGGCGAGGAGCCCGCGTATCGCGGCGATCGATCTCGCGCCGAATCGCAGCGACGCGCCGTAAGCGTCGAGCGCGTTGTCGAACCTGCCGAGGCCGTGGTAGGCCGCGCCGAGCTGGTCGTAGAGTTGCGGGCCGGCGTTGTTCGCGCTCTTCAGCCGCTCGAAGACGGCGATCGCGTCGTAGTGATCGCCTGCATCGTTCAGGCAGCTCATCAACTGAAGGGCTACCGCCGGCGATTGCGGCGCGAGCTTGTCCGCGCGTTTGGCGTAGCCGAGCGCCTCCTCGAGGTGGCGGAAGCGCTGCGCGGCGAAGCTGAGCGCGAGGAGCGCGCGAAAGTTGTTCGGATTCCCGGCGAAGGCGATCAGCGCCGACGAACGCGCGAGCGCCCAGTCGTCCTTCGCCGCCGCGACGTCGGTGACCACGGTGAGGAGCAGGTTCTCCTCGGACGGGGGATGCTGCAGGTGCTCGAGGACGTACCGGTAAGCATCATCGACGCGGCCGTTCTCTTTCAGCATCATCAGATAGATCGCCGTCGCGTCCAAATTGGCGTGCCCGGACCGGATCGCAGCTTCCGCCGCGGCGAGCGCCTTTCCGCGGTCTCCCCGCATCATCGCCTCGACGACGGCCTCACTTGCGCTGCCGGCCCACGACACTGCCCACGCGCGGCCATCGCGGATTCGCTTCGCCTCGGACAGATCGCCGGTAGCGAAGCAGCAGACGATCGCTTCGAACGCGTCCTCGTCCGAAGCGATGGTGCTCGACCGGATCAGCGAGACCGCAGCGGCGTCCTGGCCACTCGCGCGCAACGCTTTAGCGGTTCGGAACTTCTCGGACAGCATTTTCTTGATTGATTGCCCGTTGGTAATCATCACCCCGCGGCCAACGATCGGGGCTGGAAGACTAGCCCATCCATCATTCCAGGGCCCTCACAGCGGCCGCGGGCAGGCCCTGCGGGTAATCCCTCGGGTCGACCGGATATCGGTTGGTCCGTCCAGTCGAGTCCGGCCGGAGGAGGAGTCGGGGTCTCGTTTCGCACGGCCCTACAACTTTTTCCATATGGCGTGGTCCCATGACGGGGCGCACACTAGCGTCCAGGAAAGGGACCCGCGCATGCCCGAACGCTCGGCCGCGTACGGCAGCAAGTCCGACGGCGGATATTGCTGCCCGCATTGCCAGGGCACGGTCGTGCGCATTCGGCGTCGGGTGGTCGACAGACTGATCAGTGTCGTTTCTCCCCGACAGCGCTTCCGCTGTGCCGCGTTCGGATGCGGCTGGGAAGGCACGCTGCGGGCGAAGCGCTGGGAGCGCGAGCCCCGGTCGGCATAGGGACTCACTCCACCCTCGAATCGAGGCCGGCGCTCGCCATCTCGGCCGCGCGCAGCAGTGCCCGCGCCTTGATGTTGGTCTCGTTCCACTCGCTCTCGGGCACCGAATCCGCGACGATGCCCGCGGCGGCCTGCGCGTGCAGTATCCCGTCCTTCAGCACCGCGGTCCGGATCGCGATCGCGAGATCCATGTCGCCGTGATAGCCGATGTACCCGACGGCGCCCGAGTAAAGGCCGCGCTTGACCGGCTCCAGCTCGTCGATGATCTCCATCGCGCGCACCTTGGGCGTGCCGGTCACCGTTCCTGCCGGGAACGTCGCGCGCAGCACTGCGAGCGCATCGAGGCCCGCCTTCAGCTTCCCCTCGACGTTCGAAACGATGTGCATGACGTGCGAGTAGCGCTCGATCACCATCTGGTCGGTGACGCGCACCGAGCCGATCTCGCTCACGCGGCCGACGTCGTTGCGGCCGAGGTCGATCAGCATCACGTGCTCGGCGCGCTCCTTCGGATCGGCGAGGAGCTCGTCGGCGAGCGCGCGGTCCTCCTCCGGGGTCGCGCCGCGCCTGCGGGTGCCCGCGATCGGCCGCAGCGTCACCTTGTCGCCCTCGAGCCGGACCAGGATCTCGGGCGAGGCACCGACGACGTGGAAGTCGCGGAAGTCGAAGTAGAACATGTACGGCGACGGATTCAGCGTTCGTAGCGCGCGGTACAGCGCGAGCGGCTCGCCGGCGAACCGGCGCGACAGCCGCTGCGCGATCTGCACCTGCATGATGTCGCCGTCGAAGATGTAGCGCTTCGCCCGCGCCACCGCCGCGAGGAAGCTCGCCTCGCCGAATCCCGATTGCGGCTGGTGGGCGACGATCGGGCCGTGCGGCGGGATCGCGACCGGCTCGCGCAGCGCCGCCAGCAGCTGCCGCAGCCGTTCCCGGCCGTGCGCGTACGCGTGCGGATTGCGCGGGTCGGCGTACACGACGAGGTACAGCTTGCCGGCCAGGTTGTCGACGATCGCGATCTCCTCGGATTGCAGGAGCACGATGTCGGGGGTGCCGATCGGATCGGGCTTCTCCGCCCGCGCCGTTCTGCCGGTATCGAGCCTGGGCTCGATGTAGCGCACGGTGTCGTATCCGAAACAGCCCACGAGCCCGCCGGCGAATCGCGGCAGCCCGGCGAGCGGCGCGGCCCGGTAGCGCCCGAGGTACTTGCGGACGAACTCGAGCGGATCGGGCGTGTCGGCCTCCTCGGCGACGCTTTCGCCGTGGATCACGAGCACCTTGTGCCCGCGGACGACGATCCGGCCTTGCGCCGGCAGGCCGATGAACGAGTAGCGGCCGAAGCGCTCGCCGCCCTGCACCGACTCGAGCAGGTACGAGTACGGCTTCGCGGCGAGCTTGAGGTAGATCGAGAGCGGTGTGTCGAGGTCGGCGAAGGTTTCGAGCACCAGGGGTACCCGGTTGAAGCCTTCGGCGGCGAGCCGCTTGAATTCGGTTTCGGTCATGAGCTGTCCTCTTTCCGCGTGGCTAGCGGGACCTGCGGGGTGCGCGCGGGACGCGCGCGAGCGATTCGCGTCAGCGGCGCCAGAAACGCCAGCTACGCCAAAGCCCCCAGGTCGCGACGCGCGGACAGCTCATTCGTTGCGGAAGATCGACGATCGTGAACGTCGGAAAGTGGCGGGGAATATAGCACCGGCCCGTTGTTCCGCACAACGGCCTCGCACAACGATCGGGACCGACGACCTCGCCCCTAGCCGGTCCTCAGGCCGATGCCATACAGCAGCGTGACGTTGATGCGGCGATTGGTGTAGCCGGGCTTGAAGCGGAGCGTGTCGGTGACGTGGAACAGGGCCGAATCGAACATCACGCAGCGGTTTTCCCGGTAGGGGACCCGCGTCGCCTTGGCGCCGTGCGTCTGCAGGAAGGCGCTGATCTTTCCGCCGTCCGCGGCGTTGTAGTCCTGGAACCCCCAGCTCGCCGGAGCCCGGACATCGTAGACCACCATTCCGCCCGTTTCGTGATCGTCGCAGCCGTCATCGGGGGTGATCCAGAAATTGACGTTGACGCGCGCGAAGTCGGCATGGAGCGCGATGCCCTGCATCCGCTGATCGTACTTGAAGCCCCAGCCCTGCCACAGTGGGTGCGGGCCGACGACCTCGGGCATGGCCCGTCTCAGCTCATCGGCGATCGCCAGCAGGACCCGCGGGCAGAACCCGGTCGAGAGCAGCGCGCCGTGGTAGCCGTGCTTGTAGGCGACTTTCCAGACGGTCGCCTCCTCCGCGAACTGGCGTAGCGCCGCCAGCGCCTCCGGCGAGAGGAAATTGTCGATCACCACGACCGAAGGATTGGTGTCGCGGTACTGATCTTCCAGGCGCCGATAGTCATTCTCGCCCAGCGCGCGACCGACAAACGGGGCATCGGGTCGGTAGTGAATCGGGACGAGTGCTCGCCTCAGGGACGTGGCCTCCTCGCCCTCCGGGGCGAACGTCCGGCCCGGATCGCCGGTCAGCGGGTAGTAACGCCGCAGCACCGACAGCGCGCGAGCGGCGCTCTCCCCCAGCTTGCCGCGTTGCTCCAGCAATTCGAGCTGCTCGTAGTCGTGGCGGATCCGCGGCTCGCGCACCGGCCATTCGAGGACCTGGTTGCCGACCGTCCAGCTCACCGTCAGCGCCGTCGCCCGACCCAGCAGGTCGTGGCCCGATCCCGGTCGCCCTTCGAAAGCGCGATCAGGCCGAGCGAGATCAGCGCCTCCGCGTCGCCTTCGACTTCGCGGCGATACTCGGTGAGTACCCGCTCGACGCTCTCGTGGTTGCCCGTCTCGAGGGCGAGCCGCAGGATCCCGCGTATCGCGACGATCGATCTCGCGCCCAGCCGCAGCGACGCGCCCCAGGCGTCCAGGGTCTGGTCGTACAGGCCGAGGCCGTGATAGGCCGCGCCGAGCTCGTCGTAGTGTTGCGGACCGGCGCTGTTCGCGCTCTTCAATCGCTGGAAGACGGCGATCGCGCCATAGTGATCGCCCACGCCGTTCAGGCAGCTCATCAGCTGGAACGCCACCGCCGGCGACTGCGGCGCGAGCCGGTCTGCGCGCTTGGCGTAACCGAGCGCCTCCTCGAGGTCGCTGAACCGCTGCGCCGCGAAGCTGAGCGCGAGCGCCGCCCGGAAGTTGTTCGGGTTCCCCGCGAAAGCGGCCAACGCCGACGCGCGCGCGAGCGCCCAGTCGTCCTTCGTCGCCGCGATATCGCTGATCACGGTGAGGAGAAAGTTCTCCTCCGGCGGGGGATGCCGCAGGTGGCCGAGGACGTAGCGGTAGGCGTCGTCGACCCGCCCGTTCTCCTTCAGCATCATCAGGTAGATCGCCGTCGCATCGAAATTGGCCTGCCCGGACCGGACCGCGGCTTCCGCCGCGGCGAGCGCCTTCGCGCGGTCGCCGCGCATCATCATCTCGACGACGGCCTCGCTCGATTTCGGCGCCCACTGCGTCGTCCACCCGCGGCCGTCGCGGATTCGCTTCGCCTCGGACACGTCGCCGTTCGCGAAGCAACAGACGATTGCCTCGAACGCGTCCTCGTCCGAGTCGATCGTGCTCGACTGGATCAGTGCGAGCGCGGCGGCTTCCCGGCCGCTCGCACGCAGCGCTTTAGCCGTTCGGAGTTTTTCGGAGAGCATCGGAAAATTCTCGCGCGGACACTGCCCGACGCAGTTGATCAAGATCAGAGGGGAAGACTACCCGATCCTTCCCGCCAAAGGGACCCCGGGGGCGGCCGTCACGCCTCGCGCTCGAGCCGCCGCGCCACCTCGACGAAGTC
This sequence comes from uncultured beta proteobacterium, assembly GCA_963789885.1. Classification (GTDB taxonomy): domain Bacteria; phylum Pseudomonadota; class Gammaproteobacteria; order Burkholderiales; family SG8-39; genus DATEDA01. Next base: position 68,716 of record CAWBNB010000010.1, read on the forward strand.
GCGAACGATCGCGTCGCAGTCGAGCGTCTCGACCGGCCGCCCCTCGTTGTAGCCGTACGGCACGCACCATACCGTGCACCCGGCGGCCCGGGCAGCAAGGACGTCGTTCAGGGAATCGCCGATCAGCAGGGCCTCCCCCGGCCGTGCGCCAAGGAGGCCGCACGCATGCACTACGGGCAGGGGATCGGGCTTCTTCCGCGCGAGAGTGTCCCCGCTCACGACGCACCCAAAGAACCGCGCGAGACCCTGGCGGTCGAGGAGTTCCTGCGTGAAGCGGCCCGCCTTGTTCGTGACGCAGCCGAGGCCGAGCCCCAGCGCCCGAATGCGAACGAGTCCGTCGACGACACCGGGGTACGGTTGGGCACGGCGACCGGACTCCTCGGCGTACCGCTGCTCGAAGAGCGCGAGGGCGCGCTCGAACAGTGACGGCTCGGCGGCGCCGTCGAGCGCCCCGGTGAGCGAGCGGTGGACGAGCGCCGAGATCCCGCGGCCGATGTAGGTCGCGATCTCCGCCGGGTCCCGCCGCGGACGGCCGAGATCCGCGAGCATCGCGTTCGCCGCAGCGGCGAGATCCGGTGCGGTATCGAGGAGCGTGCCGTCCAGGTCGGAGAGGACGGCGCGGAACCGCGGGGCGCTCACCCGGCGGCCGCCAGCGCGGCGCGCATCGCGGCGATCGTCGCCCGGTAGTCCTTCGTCCCGAAAATCGCCGAGCCGGCGACGAACGTGTCGGCGCCCGCGCGCGCGATCTCGGCGATGTTGTCGACCCTCACGCCGCCGTCCACTTCGAGGAGCACCTCCCGTCCCGAACGTTCCGCCTCCTCGTCGATCCGCCGGCGCGCGGCGCGGAGCTTGTCGAGCGCACCCGGGATGAACTTCTGGCCGCCGAAGCCGGGATTCACCGACATGATGAGGACGAGGTCGATCGACGCAAGCGTGTGGTCGAGCCAGACGAGCGGCGTCGCCGGATTGAGCACGAGGCCCGGCCGGCAGCCCGAATCGCGGATGAGCTGGATCGTCCGGTCGACGTGCTCGCTCGCCTCGGGATGGAAGCTGATGAAGTCCGCGCCGGCCTTGGCGAAGTCGGGAACGATGCGGTCCACCGGCTTCACCATCAGGTGCACGTCGATCGCCGCCTTCGTGAGCGGCCGGATCGCCGCGCAGACGAGCGGTCCGATCGTCAGGTTCGGGACGTAGTGGTTGTCCATCACGTCGAAGTGCACGAACTCGGCGCCCGCGTCGACGACGGCGCGCACCTCCTCGCCGAGCCGCGCGAAGTCGGCCGAGAGGATCGAGGGCGCGATGCGGTACGTCCGGGCGGGCACGGGCCCGAGTCTAGCAGCAGGCGCCGCGCCGCCCGGGACCGGACCGGAGTATGCTGCCCGCATTCGCACGCACGCGAGGTGTGCCATGGCGAAACTCCGGGAAGGTACCTCCGTTTCCCCCGCTCCTCTCCGACGAGGAGATCGAGGCGGGCCGCAAGCCGCGCCTCGATTCCGGCCCCCCGAGCTTCGACCCCTGGCCGCCGCTCGAGGCCAAGTTCCCGCGGATCGCGCAGACGATCCGCAGCCTCTGGGGCAAGCGGGAGCTCGACGATTATCTCGACCGGCTGCTGATCGACGAGCGCGGCGACCGGCGCGGTTTTCCGCCGGAGGTCGTCGAGGCGCTGTTGACGCTCTCGCACCGGCATGCGACGAAGTTCGGCTTCCGCGCGCCGGGCGATCAGGACTGGCGGAACCTGCCGATGCGCGGACGGTGAGCGGCGGGTCCGGGCCGCGCGCCGGCGGCGGAGCACGGCGCGCGCCCACCCGCTCGTTGTGCGGGTGGCGGTTTTCGGGTGCAATACCCGGATGGCGCAGGACAAGAAGTACGAAATCACCGTCGCCGCGGAGTCCAAGTATCTTGCCGACCAGTCGGACGAGCCGGCCGGTCGTTACGTGTTCGCCTACACGATCACGCTCCGCAACACCGGCACCGTCCCCGCGCAGCTGATCAGCCGTCACTGGGTCATCACCGACGCCAACAACCACGTGCAGGAGGTGAAAGGTCTCGGCGTGATCGGCGAGCAGCCGCTGCTCGCCCCGGGCGAGAGCTTCCAGTATTCGAGCGGCGCCGCGATCGGCACCGTCGTCGGAACGATGCGCGGGACCTACCAGATGGTGGCCGACGACGGCACGCGGTTCGACGCGCCGATCCCGGAGTTCACGCTCTCCATTCCGCGGACGCTGCATTGAGGCGGCCGCGCACCGCCGCGGCCGCCGTCCGTCACTTCTTCATCGTCCACCAGACGATGAGCACCGCGATCGCGAGCGCGACCGCCATCTCGAGGAGGATGATCCAGAAGCCGTCCATGCGCGCCGTATACTTCACTCGATGGCGTCGATTCCGCGCCGCGCCGTAGTCTATGCGGTCTATGCGCTCGCCGCGCTCCTCGCGGCGTGCGCATCGAGATCCCCGCCCGTCGCCCAGTCTGCCGCGTGCCCGGCGGTCGTACCGTGCCCGGTCTGTCCGGTGTGTCCGGAGGCGCGCCCCGAGCTCGCCGAAGGTTCCGACGCTTTCGCCCGCGCGCTTCGACGATCTTCCCGGGTGGCAGGACGACGACCTTGCGCAGGCCTGGAGCGCGTTCCGCGCGAGCTGCCGCGCGCTCCGTTTCCGGGAGCACTGGCGCGCGACGTGCGAGCGCGCGGACGGCCTGGAGACGCCGGAGGCCGGCGCGGTCCGGGCGTTTCTCGAGGCGAACTTCGTGCCGTACCGGGTGGCGAACGGCAACGGCGCCACGCAGGGTCTGGTCACCGGGTACTACGAGCCGTTCCTCCGCGGCAGCCGCGCCCGGCGCGCGCCCTACCTTCATCCGCTCTACGCGCCGCCCGACGATCTGCTGGTGATCGATCTCGCCGCGGTGGCGCCCGAAACGAAGAACCTGCGGCTGCGCGGCCGCCTCGACGGCCGCCGCGTCGTGCCCTACTTCTCGCGCGCGGAGATCGAGAACGGGACGGCCCAGGTGGCGGGCAAGGAGATCGTCTACGTCGACGATGCGATCGAGGCGTTCTTCCTGCAGATCCAGGGCTCCGGTCGTGTGCGGCTCGACTCGGGCGAGGAGCTGCGCATCGGCTACGCCGATCAGAACGGCCACCCGTACCGGTCGATCGGTCGCTATCTCGTCGACAACGGGGCGACCTGAAGATCGGCGAGGCGAGCATGCAGGGGATCGAGGCGTGGGCGCGCGCCAACCCTGCGCGGCTCGGCGATCTGCTGAACCAGAACCCGAGCTACGTCTTCTTCCGCGAGCTGCCGCCGGCGAATGGCGGGCCGATCGGCGCGCTCGGCGTGCCGCTCACCGCCGAACGCTCGATCGCGGTCGACCCGCGCTTCGTACCGCTCGGCGCACCGGTGTATCTCGCCACCACGCGACCGAATTCCGAGACGCCGCTCGAACGCCTGGTCATGGCGCAGGACACCGGCGGCGCGATCCGCGGCGCAGTGCGTGCGGACCTCTTCTGGGGGACGGGCGCGGAGGCCGGCGCGCTCGCCGGCCGCATGCGCCAGCAGGGCCGGATGTGGGTGCTGCTGCCGAAGGAGATGCCGGGGCGCGAGGGCGCAGTAGCGCGGCGGGCGTCGCGCCCGACGCGCGCGAGCTGCTACTTCTTCCCGGCCTCGTCGAGCATCTTCGACAGACGCGCCGCGCTCAGGACGCCGGAGACGCGCTGCCCGTCGGCGAAGACGAGCGTGGGCGTGCCGTTGATGCGGTACTTCCGGCTCAAGCCGAGATTCTTCTCGATCGGCGTGTCGCAATTCGCCTTCGCCGCGGGCGGCGCGACCTCGTTCAGCATCAGGTCGAGCCATGCCTTCGACCGGTCGGGCGCGCACCAGACCGCCTTCGAGATCGCGGGCGATTCGGGCGAGATGATCGGGATCATGAAGACGTGCACGGTCACGTCGTCGACCTTGGCGAGCTCCTTGTCGAGCCGCTTGCAGTAGGGACAGCGCGGGTCGGTGAAGTAGGCGAGCTGCCGCGACCCCTTGCCGCGCACGATCTTGAACGCCTGGGCGAGCGGCAGGTCGGCGAACCGGATCGCGTTCAGCCTGCGCATCCGCGCCTCGGTGAGGTCGGTCTGGGTCTTGCTGTCGAAGATGTTGCCGATGAAGATGTAGCTCGCCGCCTCGTCGGTATAGACGATCCGCGTGCCCTCTTCGGTCGCAAGCCGGACCTCGTAGAGGCCGAGAATGTTGGTCTTCGCGACGCCTTCGACCTTCACCTCGCTGCCGAGCATCTCCGCGACCGCCTTGCGGATCGCGTCCTCGTCGGCGTGCGCGACGGTGGCCGCGCAGACGAGCGCGAGGGCTACGGCGAGTGTTCTGAGCATGGGCGAGCGACTCTCTGGAAAGGGGGTTCAGCCGATGGCGTGCGCGATCAGCAGGTTCTTCACGATGGCCGATCGGTCGGTGAGATTGAGTCCGAGATTCCGCACGCGCGACGCGGCAGCACCGCGGAGCGCGAACAACCTTGCCAGCCCGTCGGTCACCGTACGCACTGCCAGTATAGCCTCCGCTCGCGAGCGCTCGTAGCGCCGCAGCACCGCGCGGTCGCCGCAATCGCGGAACGGCTCGCGCTGCGCGAGCGTACGGGCAAGCGTTGCGGCATCCCCGAAACCGAGGTTCACGCCCTGGCCCGCGAGCGGGTGCACGACGTGGGCCGCATCGCCGACCAGGGCGACGCGCGGTGCAATCATCGATTCGGCCGTCATGCGTTGCAAGGGGAAGACCTGCGCCGGCGTGATCAGTTCGAGATCGCCCAGGACCGCCTGCCCCGCGTCGCCGACCCGGCGGCAAAGCTCGGGCGGTGACAGTCCGGCAAGCTCGCGGCCGTGGACCTCGGCTGTGGACCACACCATCGACATTCGGTTCCCCGGCAACGGCAGGTAGGCAAGCACCCCGTCCGGCCGGAACCATTGGAACGCGGCGCCGTCATGGGGCTTCACGGTCGCGAAGTTCGCGACCACGCCGAGCTGGCCATAGCCCGTGGCGTGTGCGGTCAGCCCGGCGGCCCGCCGTACCCAGGATTGCGCGCCGTCCGCCCCGATCACGAGCTCCGCATGGATCGTTTGGCCGCCCTCGAGCGCAAGCGCGGCCGTGTCCGCTTGGACCTCCAGACGCTCGCAGCGCGCCGGCACGATGCGCCGGACGCGTTCGAGCCGCGCGAGCCGCTCCCACAGCGCCCACGCGAGGCGCCCGCTCTCCAGGATGAACGCGAGCGTCGCGACGCCGGCGTCGTAGGCGGAGAACTCGAGGCGCGAGTCGGGGGCATCACCGAAGACCGTCATCCGGGTGACCGGCTGGACGCGGCGCGCGTCGAGCGCCTCCCACACCTCGATGCTCACCGAGGAACGCGCGCGAGGCCGGGCTGATCGCGTAGATCCGGCCGTCCCACTCGTCGCCCGGCGGCACGGGAGGTGCAGGCTCGACGAGCGCGACCTCGAGGCCGGCGCGCCCCAGCGCGGTGGCGAGGCTCGCGCCGACCAGGCCGGCACCGACGATCGCGACGTTGCAGTCCACGCCGCGATTGTAGGTCCTGCGGCGCGGACCGCTGGGCGTCAGCCGAACGGCTGCGCGCGGATCGAGACCCGTTCCTCCTGCATGGTGCGCCCGAGGAGCTTGACCAGCGCGTAGGCGGTGTCGATGTGCGGCGTCGGAACGCCGGTCAGTTGCCCGAGCTCGATCACTGCGCCGACCAGCGCATCGATCTCCGGGTCGCGCCCCGCCTCGACGTCCTGCAGCATCGACGTCTTGTGCTTGCCGACCTTCTCGGCGCCGGCGATGCGCTTTTCCAGCGTCACCCGGAAGCCGACGCCGAGCTTGTTCGCCACCTGCTCGGCCTCGCGCATCATCGCCGCGGCGAGCTCGCGGGTGGGCGCGAACTGACAGATGTCGACGAGCGTCGAGTGCGTGAGCGCGCTGATCGGATTGAAGGTGAGGTTGCCCCAGAGCTTGAGCCAGATCTCGGCGCGGATACTGGTGAGCACCGGCGCCTTGAGCCCGGCGCGCACGAACGTTTCGGCGAGTCTCACGACGCGCGTCGATTCCGAGCCGTCCGAGCTCGCCGAGCGGGAAACGGTCGCCCTCGATGTGGCGAACGACGCCGGGCGCCGCCAGCTCGCACGCCGGGTAGACGACGCAGCCGATGATCCGGGCCGGGTCGATCGCGCTCATGATCGCGCCGTCCGGATCGACGGCCGCGACGCGGCGGCCCTCGAACGGCCCGCCGTGGCGCTGGAAGTACCACCACGGGATGCCGTTCTGCATCGGCACGATCACGGTCTCGTCGTGGAGCAGGTGATGCAGGTCGTTCACGACCGGCGCGACTTGATGCGCTTTCATGCCGAGGATCACGACGTCGTGGGGCCCGGCTTCGGCGAGGCTCGCGGTGGCCTTGATGCCCGGCGCGATGTAGTCGGTGCCGTCGGCCATGGTGAGCCGCATGCCCCGCGCGCGGATCGCTTCGAGGTTGGCACCGCGCGCGATGAGCGTGACGTCCTCGCCCGCGGCGGCGAGCTTGACACCGACGTAGCCGCCGATCGAACCGGCGCCGACGACGCAGAATTTCATCGAAAGTCCCCCCTGGAGCGCGGCCGGGCGGCCGCCTAAGACAGTGGGGCGGATAAGTACCAGACTTGCTGCGCCGCAGCAACACCACTGGTCAAGGGGTGTCGCCTTGACACCCCCGGGAGGCGGCCGGAAAATGCCGCCCCTCCCGTCCGCATCAGGTGATGTAGCTCAGCTGGTTAGAGCGCGGCACTCATAATGCCGAGGTCGGTGGTTCGAGCCCACCCATCACTACCACCCCTCCTGTTCAAATCCCTGACTCGCCACCATTTTCCCGACCCTGGACCAGGAAAATGGCTGCCCGTCGAGGCGCCCCGGCTAGAATACGGGCCACTCGAACCCGGCTCCCGTTACGCGATGCGAATCCCGGTGTTGCTCGGCCTCGGCGCTGCGCTCCTCGCAGCAGGGACCGTCGCCGCCCAGACGATCACCCGGGCGCTCCCCGACGATGCCCCGCGCGCGTACATGTCGCACGTCCGCGAGAACCTGCTCTCGATCGACGGCCGCGAGACGAAGCTCGCGCCGGGTGGCCAGATCCGCGGTCAGAACAACCTCCTGGTGCTTCCCGCCGCAGTGCCCAAGGATTCGCTGGTGAAGTACCAGCTCGACAAATCCGGCGAGCTCTATCGCGCGTGGATCCTGACCAAGGAGGAAGAAGCGCGGCCCGATCGTTTCTCGCCCGCGAGTACCCAGGGTCGGCCGGTGGAGCAGGTGCTGCCCCAGTACGATCCGCCGCCGCGGCGCTTCGGCGAGCCGCCGCCGCCCGCCGACACCCCGACCCGCTCGACGAACTGATTCACCGTCCGACCACGCGCCGATGACGCAGCGCGTCTACATCCGCACCTTCGGGTGCCAGATGAACGAGTACGACTCGGACCGCATGGCCGACGTGCTTGCCGCCGCCGACGGCTACCAGCGGTGCGAGCGGCCGGAGGACGCCGACCTCATCCTCTTCAACACCTGCTCGGTGCGCGAGAAGGCGCAGGAGAAGGTGTTCGCCGATCTCGGACGCGTCAAGCACCTCAAACGCGCGCGCCCCGACCTCGTGATCGGCGTGGGCGGCTGCGTCGCGAGCCAGGAAGGCCGCGCGATCGTCGCGCGCGCGCCCTACGTCGATCTCGTGTTCGGTCCGCAGACGCTGCACCGGCTACCCGATCTCCTCGCCGAGCGCCGTCGCACCGGCCGTGCGCAGGTCGACGTGTCGTTTCCCGAGATCGAGAAGTTCGACCGCCTGCCGCCCCCGCGCGTCGCGGGGCCTGCGGCATTCGTCTCGATCATGGAAGGCTGCAGCAAGTACTGCAGCTTCTGCGTCGTGCCCTACACGCGCGGCGAGGAGATCTCGCGGCGCTTCGAGGACGTGCTCACCGAGGTCGCGGACCTGAGCCTGCAGGGCGTCAAGGAGATCACGCTGCTCGGCCAGAACGTGAATGCCTATCGCGGCCGGATCGACGACGGCGACGCCGCGGAAGCGGGTGCCGAACGGGCGGACTTCGCGGTCCTCCTCGACTATCTCGCGGATATCCCGGGCATCGAGCGGATCCGCTTCACGACGTCGCACCCGCGCGAATTCACGCCGCGGCTCGTCGACTGCTACGCGCGTACGACCAAGCTCGTCTCGCACGTGCACCTCCCGGTGCAGTCGGGCTCCGACCGCGTGCTCGCGGCGATGAAGCGCGGGTACACCGCGCTCGAGTACAAGGCGATTGTCCGGCGCCTGCGCGCGGTGCGGCCGGGCATCTCGATCTCGTCGGATTTCATCGTGGGCTTTCCGGGCGAATCCGAGCGCGATTTCGACGCGACGCTGCGGCTCGTGGACGAGGTGGGGTTCGACGCCTCGTTCGCCTTCGTCTACAGCCGCCGCCCCGGCACGCCGGCGGCGGAGCTTCCCGACGACACGCCGCCGGACGAAAAGCTCGCGCGCCTGCATCGCCTGCAGGCCGCGCTCGAGCCGCACGCGCAGCGAATCGCGGCCGAGATGGTCGGCACCGTGCAGCGCGTGCTGGTCGAGGGTCCGGCGAAGAAGGACCCGGCCGAGCTCTGCGGGCGCACCGACAACAATCGCGTCGTAAATTTTGCCGGTGATCCGCGCCTCGTCGGCGGCTTCGTCGACGTCGCGATCGACGAAGCACGGTCCCACAGCCTGCGCGGCACCGTCGTCGAGGCCGGCCGCGGTCGTGCGGGCGCCGTTCGTCCAAGCCTGCCACAATAGATTGCCCGTCCATCCCCCAAGCCCGGCATTGAAGTCGAAGCCCGTCGAAGTCACGCTCGCCCCGGCGGACAACCAGCGCCTCGCGAACCTGTGCGGCGCGCTCGACGAGAACCTCCGCCAGATCGAGACCGCGCTCGACGTCACGATTGCGCGTCGCGGCGAACGGTTCACGCTGCGCGGCGAGCCCGACCGCACCGCGCGCGCCGCCGAGCTGCTCGCGAAGTTCTACTCCGGCGCCAAGCGCGAGCTCACGGTCGAGGAGATCCAGCTCGGCCTGGTCGAAGCACGCGCGGCGCGCGAGGACGCCGCCGCGGACGGGACGCCCGTGCTGCAGACGCGCCGGCCCGATCTCCACGGCCGCACGCCGCGGCAGCGGGAATACCTCCGCAACATCGTCGAGCACGACATCACCTTCGCCGTCGGCCCGGCCGGCACCGGCAAGACCTACCTCGCGGTCGCGTGCGCGGTCGACGCGCTCGAGCGCGACGCGGTGAAGCGGATCGTGCTGGTGCGGCCCGCAGTCGAGGCGGGCGAGCGGCTCGGCTTCCTGCCCGGCGACCTCGTCGCCAAGGTCGACCCCTATCTCCGCCCGCTCTACGACGCGCTCTATGACCTCGCCGGGTTCGAGCGGGTGCAGCGCGCGCTCGAGCGCAACACGATCGAGATCGCGCCGCTCGCCTTCATGCGCGGCCGCACGCTCAACCAGTCGTTCATCATTCTGGACGAGGCGCAGAACACGACGCCCGAGCAGATGAAGATGTTCCTCACGCGGATCGGCTTCGGGACCAGGGCGGTGGTCACCGGCGACGTGACGCAGATCGACCTTGCGCGCGGGCAGAAGAGCGGCCTCGTCGAGGCGCAGGGGATCCTCGCGGGCGTGCGCGGGATCGCCTTCACCCGGTTCGGCTCGGAGGACGTCGTGCGTCATCCGCTGGTGGCACGGATCGTCAATGCGTACGAAGCGTACGAGCAGGGTGCGGCGGCCGCGCGCGGCGACGGGCGTGGCGGATGAACGCCGCGGCCGGTCGCGCTCCGAGCTCGCGGTCCAGTACGCGGCGCGGCGTGCGGGGCTGCCGGCGCGCTCGAGCGTCGCGGCCTGGCTCGCGGCCGCGCTGCCCGGGCGCAGGGCGCGGCTCACCGTGCGTTTCGTCGGCGGCCCGGAAGGGCGCCGGCTCAATCGCGACTATCGCGCTCGCGACTACGCGACCAACGTGCTGACTTTCGCCTATGGCGGACCCGGGCTCGCTGGCGACATCGTGCTCTGCGCCCCGGTGGTCGCGCGCGAGGCGCGCGAGCGCTCGCTCCCCGTGCGCGCGCACTTCGCCCATCTCGTCGTGCACGGCGCGCTGCATCTCGCCGGCCACGACCACGGGCGGGGCCGGGATGCGGCCATAATGGAGGCAGCGGAGAGACGGATCCTGGCGCGGCTGGGGTTCGACGACCCCTACCGGAGCTGACGCGGCCCCGGCCGGTTTCCATGGACGACAGCCCTAGCCACAAGCCGTCCCTGCTGGAGCGTCTCGGCGCGCTCATCATGCGCGAGCCCGAGGACCGCGAGCAGCTGATCACGCTCCTGCGCTCGGCGCACGAGCGCAACCTCCTCGACGCCGACGCCCTCACGATGATCGAGGGCGCGCTCCAGGTCTCCGAGACCAAGGTGCGCGACGTCATGATTCCGCGCGCGCAGATGGACGTGATCGACATCAACGAGCCGCCCGACCGGTTCATCCCGCACGTGATCGCCACCGCGCACTCGCGCTTCCCGGTGATCGACCGCGATCGCGACCACGTCATCGGCATCCTGCTCGCGAAGGACCTGCTGCGCTACTACGCCGGCGAGGAGGAGTTCAACGTCCGCGCGATGTTGCGGCCGGCGATCTTCGTCCCGGAATCGAAGCGGCTGAACGTGCTGCTGCGCGAGTTCCGCGGCAACCGCAACCACATGGCGATCGTCGTGGACGAGTACGGCGGCATCGCGGGGCTGGTCACCATCGAGGACGTGCTCGAGCAGATCGTCGGCGACATCGAGGACGAGTACGACTTCGACGAGGTCGAGGACAACATCCTGCGCGAGAAGGGCGGCCGGTTCCGGGTGAAGGCGCAGACCCAGATCGCGGACTTCAACCAGGTGTTCAAGACCGCCTTCCCCGACGAGGAGTTCGACACCGTCGGCGGTCTGGTGATCAGCCGCTTCGGCCGGCTGCCGAAGCGCGGCGACACCACGACGATCGACGACCTCCGGTTCCAGGTGCAGCGCGCCGACAGCCGGCGGCTCCACACCTTGCTCGTCGAGCGAATCAAGGCGCCGCCCCAGGCATGACCGCGGCGGCTTCGGGCGCCGTCCGGCTCGCGGCCGCCTGCACGCCCGGCGCGGCGTCGATGGCGCTCGGCGCCGCCTCGGTCGCGGCGTTCGGCGACTGGTCGCTCTGGCCGCTCCCGCTCGCCACGTTCGCCGTGCTCGCGCGGCTCTGGCTGCGGGCACCGACGCCGCGCGCTGCAGGCCTCCTCGGCTTCGCGTTTGGCGCCGGCCACTTTCTCGTCGGCGTGAGCTGGGTGTACGTCAGCCTGCACGACTTCGGCGGGCTGCCGGCGCCGGTCACCGGGCTCGCGACGATCGTGTTCTGCTTCATCCTCGCGGCCTACCCGGCCGCGGTCGGCTGGGCGCAGGCCAAGCTTGCAGCGCCGGCTCCGGTGCGGCTCATGCTCGTGATCCCCGCGCTCTGGACGGTCGCCGAGTGGCTGCGCGGCTGGATCTTCACCGGGTTCCCCTGGCTCGCGATCGGCTATTCGCAGCTCGACGGTCCGCTCGCCGGCTTCGCGCCGGTCGGCGGAATGTTCGCCGTCTCGCTCCTGGCGACCGCGATCGCCGGCGCGCTCGTCACGCTCTTCGTCGCGCGCGGTACGCCGCGGATCGCCGCAATCGCGGTGATCGGCGCGATCGCAGGCGGCGGCTGGGCTCTGCGCGCCATCGACTGGACCGCGCCCTACGGCGAACCGCTCGACGTCGCCCTGCTGCAGGGGAACATCCCGCAGGAGCTCAAGTTCGTGCCGGGCCGCTACCAGGCGACGCTCGAGACCTACGCGCGGCTCGCCGCCGGCACGAAGGCGCGTCTGGTCGTGCTGCCGGAGACGGCCATCCCGCGCTTTCTCGACGACGTCGACCCGGCGTACCTCGAGACGCTCACCGCCCCCGTCGCCGCGCGCGGCGGCGACATGCTGATCGGCGTGCCGCTCCTCGACCGGACACGGCGCTACTACAACGCGGTCGTCAGCTTCGGTGCGTCGCCGCAGCAGGCGTACGCGAAGTCCCACCTCGTGCCGTTCGGCGAATTCGTGCCGACCGGCTTCGGCTGGCTGGTGGCGATGATGCGGATCCCGCTCGGCGAGTTCGCGCGCGGCGCGACGGACCAGCAGCCGCTCGCGGTCGCGGGCCAGCGTGTCGCGGTGAACATCTGCTACGAGGACGCGTTCGGCGAGGAGATCATCCGGCAGCTCCCCGCCGCGACGTTGCTCGCGAACGTGAGCAACGTCGCCTGGTTCGGCGACTCGCTCGCCCCCGCCCAGCACCTGCGGATCTCGCGGATGCGCGCGGTCGAGGCTGGACGCTACATGCTGCGCGCCACGAACACCGGCGTCACCGCGATCGTTGCGCCAGACGGGTCGGTCGCCGGACGCCTCCCGTCGTTCAGCGAAGGGGTGCTCGAGGGTCGGGTCCAGGGCCGTACGGGGGCCACCCCGTACGTGACCACCGGGAATGCGCCGGTCCTGCTCGCCTGCCTGGCGGTACTCGCGGTCGCGGCCGCCCGGACCCACGCAAAACGCCGTCCCGACGCGGACTTGGACGCGGGTCGCTAGCGCGAGCGCGGCGCAGCAACCACTCCAGCGGACGGATCGCGATTCCGGATCGGGAAATGCGCGCCGCAGGCTTCCCTGGCGCGCGGCCAGGAGTAAACTAGCCGGGCGCGGGCGGATACCGCGCCACCCCGTCAATCTTTCGCGCAAAGGAGGCTGCCAATGACTGACGCAGAGATCGAGGCGCTTAGGGAAAGAATCACCTCGCTACGCACCGAGCACCACGATCTGGACGCGGCCATCTGTCGCATGGAAGAGAGCAGGATTTTCGAAGACGAGCAGCTGCATCGCCTCAAGAAGAAGAAGCTGCACCTGAAGGATCAGATCGTCTCCCTCGAGCACAAGCTCGGCGAGCCGACCCACTAGAGCCGGGGAGTTTCTACCCGCCCCCCGTAATCCCCGCGCGCCGGGGCCAGCCCCGCGCGCCTTCGGCGTTTCTCCAATGGGAACCACCATCGAACTCGCTGCAGCCGACGGCCATCGCTTTGCCGCCTATCGCGCCGAGCCCGCGGGCAAGCCCCGCGGCGCGCTCGTCGTCATCCAGGAAATCTTCGGCGTCAACAGCCACATCAAGAGCGTCGCGGACGGCTACGCCGCCGACGGCTATCTCGCGATCGCGCCTGCGCTCTTCGACCGGAGCGAGCGAGGCCTCGACATCGGGTACTCGCAGCCGGAGATCGACCGCGGCCGCGCGATCATGCAGAAGGTGTCGATGGACGATGCGCTCAAGGACGTGGCGGTGGCGATCAAGACCGTCGCGTCCGCCGGCAAGGTCGGCATCGTCGGCTACTGCTGGGGCGGGACCGTCGCCTGGGTCGCGGCGTCGAAGCTCGACGGCCTCGCGTGCTCGGCACCCTACTACGGCGGCGGCATCCTCGCGAACAAGGACCTCAAGCCGCGCTGCCCGGTGCTGCTGCACTTCGGCGAGACGGACCACGCAATTCCGATCGACCAGGTGCGCGCATGGCTCGCGGCGCGCCCCGAGCTCACCGCCCACATCTATCCCGCCGGTCACGGCTTCAACTGCGACCACCGCGGTTCGTATCACGCCGAGAGCGCGAAGCTCGCGCGCACGAGGACGCTCGAGTTCCTCCGGCGCTACGTCGGTTAGCGCCGGGCGTCCCCATCGCCGGGGGCAGCAGCCTGGCGATCGGGCGAGTCGCGTAGAGCTGCGACACGCGGCCGTGCGAGCGAGAGGATTTGCATCGCGCCACGGCGGAGGAGGGTTGATGCCGTGAACTGGCTTGCGGCAGGTGTACTTGCGTTGTTCTCGTCGCTTGCCTCGGCACAAGGTTTCCCCGAACGCCCCGTGCGCCTGATCGTGGCGCTGCCACCCGGCGGCTCGCCGGATCTGATCGCGCGCACCATCGCGCAGGGACTTCAAGGGGTCTGGCCGCAGCCGGTGGTGGTGGAGAACCGGCCCGGCGCAAGCCAGAACATCGCTTCCGAGCTGGTGGCGAAGAGCGCGCCGGACGGATACACCTGGCTAATCGCGCCCGACAACGTGTTCGTAGTCAATCCGCATCTCGCCAGGCAATCCTTCGATCCTCTCGCCGACCTCGCGCCCGTCACGCTGCTCGCGCGCATCCAGTTCCTGCTCGTCGTGCATCCGTCGGTACCGGCCAATTCGGTGGCCGAGCTGGTCGCCTATGCGAAGTCCAGGCCGGGCGAGCTCAATTTCGGCTCCTCGGGCACTGGCAGCCCGCAGTTCCTCGGCGGCACGCTGCTAACCCAGCTGTCGGGCACGAAAATGAACCACGTGCCGTACAAGGGGGCCGCGCCGGCGGTGGCGGACCTGCTGGCAGGCCGGATCCAGGTCTGGATCGGCGCCGCGAACTCGCTGCTTCCGCACATCCGCGCCGGCAAGCTGCGGCTGCTCGCGACCGCCGCTTCGCAGCGCTTCGGCGAGTTTCCGGATGTGCCTACGGTCGCCGAAGCCGGCGTTCCCGGGTTCTCGCTTTACCCCTGGATTGGCTTGTTCATGCCCGCGAAGACGCCACCCGAGTTGATCGCGAAGGTGAATCCCGACGTGACTCGGATCCTCGGTCTTCCCGAGGTCAGAGCACGGCTGGTGCCGCAAGGCATCGACCTCTCGACCGGCTCGCCCGAGGAACTCGCAAATCTGATCCGCGAGGATCACGCGCGCTGGGGCACGGTGATCCGCGAGGCAGGGGTAAAGGAGGAATGAACGTGGCGCGCGAGTCGCGGTCGACGCTCGAATAACTGGTCAGGTTCCGGCCGCGCAGGCGCGATTCCTGGTCGACCTTCCCATCACCCGTCCAGCTTGCCGAGGCCCGGCGCGCCAGTCGATGCCGCACCGGTCGAGTAGCCGCCAGCGACGCGCGCGTCGACCACCGCGACCGCGCCGCCGCGCACCGCGTCGATCGCCTCGCGCAGGCTCCGTGCGAGCGCGCCCCGGTCGTCGACCGGCCCGAAGCCGTGCGCGCCTTGCGCGCGCGCCATCGCCGCGAGGTCGATGTCCGGCCCGGCGATGCGCTGGCCGATCCAGCGGTTCTCGACCGGGCGGCCGCGCTGGCGTGCGACCCGCTCCTGATGCAGCTCGTCGTTGAAGAACGAGCGGTTGTTGGCGATCACGACGAGGAGCGGGATGCCGTAGTGCGTCGCCGTCCAGAACGCGCTGACGCCCATCAGGAAGTCGCCGTCGCCCATGAACGCGACCGGGATGCGACCCGAGCCGCGCAGCGCGAGCGCCGCACCCACCGCCATCCCGGGACCCGAGCCGACGCCCGCGCCGCCGTCCTGCCCGATGAAGTCGAGCGGATGCCGGAAGGCGCGATAGGCGCCGCCCCAGCTTAGCGGTACGCGCAAGTAGCAGGCAGGGGTGTCGCCGAGCGCTTCGTTCATCGCGGCAGCGACGCTCGCGACGGTGAGCTCGCCATCGGCCGGCGCTGCCGCCGGTGCGGCCTGCGCCGGTACGCTCGCCGCCGGCGCCGTGCGCTTCATCGCCGCCATGAGGAGCGGCACCGCGACGTCGGGCTCGGCAAGCAGGTGGCAATCGACCGGCGGCAAACCCTGATGGTCCATGCTCCAGCCGCGATGCCCGTGTAGGTCGACCGAGATCTGAATCACCTTGGCCGACACCGGGGCCGCACCGTAGGCGCTCTTCAGCGTCCCGGCGAGATCGTTCCAGTCGAGGCTGAGGACGACGTCGGCGGAGCGGACGAGCTCGGCGCCTGCCGGCGAAAGGAACGTCGCGGGCGGCACCGGGTGCAGCGGATGATCGGTCGGAAACGCCGCCGCCTGCTTGATGTCGGTCATCACGCGCGCGCCGAGCTTCTCCGCGAGCGCAACGCGTTCGCGCCATGCCCCCTCGCTGCGGCCCACTCGACCGGCGAGGACGAGCGGCCGCACCGCTCCATCGAGCAGTTGCGCCGCCCGGGCGAGCATCTCGGGGGACGGCTGCGCCGGCGGCGGTGGCGCGAAACGCGATGCGTCGGGCACGGTCGGCGCCGCATCGAGCTGCGACTCCTGGAGGCCGGCGTCAAGGCAGATGTAGACCGGCCCGCGCGGCGCGGTGTTGGCGAGGAGTGCGCCGCGCAGGATCGACTCCTGCGCCGCGGCCGTCGAAGCGGGCTGGTCGTCCCACTTGGTGTAGTCGCGTACGAGCCCGCCCTGGTCGCGCGCGGTGTGGATCCAGTCGATCCATGGCCGGCGCTTGGCCGCGTCGACCGGCCCGGTCGCGCCGAGCACGAGCACCGGCACGCGGTCGCACCAGGCGTTGAAGATCGTCATCGTCGCGTGCATCAGGCCGACGTTGGCGTGCAGCGCCGCCGCCATCATCCGGCCCGACACGCGGTAGTAGCCGTGGGCGATCGCCACCGCATGCTCCTCGTGCAGGCAGACCAGCATCCGCGGCTGCTGGTTGCCGAGATAATTGACGAGGCTGTCGTGCAGGCCGCGGAAGCTCGCGCCCGGGACGAGCGCGATGAACGGAACGTCGAGCGCGCGCAGGGCCGCGGCGACCGCGTCGCTGCCCCAGTAGGTCGGCGGCTCGGTCCCGGGGCGCGGCGTCTCGGCGCCGGGCACGTGCGTCACTCCGTTCCTCATGTCCATCGTCCGTACCCCGTCAGTTGACCTTGATCCCGCCGTCGCGCGCCGCCTTGCCGAACCGCTCCATGTCGGCGCGGATCGCCTCCGCGAAGCGCTCCGGCGTGCCGCCGAGCGGCTCGTAGGACTGGGCAACGAGCTTCTCCCGGAGCTCCGGCGACTGCACCGCCTTGTTCACTTCGTCGTTGAGCCGCGCGAGCACCGGCGCCGGCGTCTTCGCCGGTGCGACCAGGCCGAACCACAGGTCGACTTGGTAGCCGGGAAACCCGAGCTCGGCGACGGTCGGCACATCGGGCGCGAACTGCGTGCGGCTCGCACCGAGGACCGCGAACCCGCGGAGTTTTCCCGCCTTGATCTGCGGATTGAAGTGGGCGACGGTGCTGATGAAGATCGGAACCGTGCCGGCGAGGACCGCGGTCAGCGCGTCGCCGCAGCCCTTGTACGGCACGTGCGTCCACTGGAACCCCCCGGCCGAAGCGAGCATCTCGCCGGCGAGGTGCTGCGGCGAGGCGGGTCCGCACGTCGTGTAGTTCGTCCTGCCGCCCGCCGCGCGCACCTGCGCGAGCAGCTCCTGGAACGACGCCGCCGGGTACGACGGGTGCGCGCCGATCATGATCGGCGTACCGGCCACCAGCGCGACCGGCGCGAGATCCGTGAGGGTGTCGTACGGCACTTTCGCGTAAAGCGCGGGGATGATCGCGATGTTGTTCGGGACCATCACCAGGGTGTGGCCGTCCGGCTCGGCCTTCGCGGCGAAGTCGATGCCGATCATCCCGCCGGCACCCGACTTGTTCTCGACCAGGCACGGCTGCGCGAGCGACTGCGCGAAGCGCTCGCAGAGATAACGCGAGAGGAGATCCACCGCGCCGCCGGGCGGATACGGCGCAACGATCCGGACGGGCTTCGACGGGAAGGTCTGGGCCGGCACCGCCAGCGGCACGGCCGCTGCGGCGATCCACGCGAGGCCGGCGAGCGCCCGTTTCATGCGGTGCGGGAGGCATCCATGGCGCGTCCACTATAGCGGAGCGTAGGTCGCGGCGCCCGGCACCGATTCGCCCCGGCGAAGCCGGTAGAATCGCGGCCTTCCGCGCATCGCGAGCCGCTCGAGCCACGTGTACTTCCAGGACGTCATCCTCCGCCTGCAGCAGTTCTGGGGTGAGCGCGGCTGCGCGCTCCTGCAGCCCTACGACATGGAGGTCGGTGCCGGGACGTTCCACACCGCGACCTTCCTCCGGGCGATCGGACCGGAACCCTGGAACGCGGCGTACGTGCAGCCCTCGCGCCGCCCGAAGGACGGCCGCTACGGCGAGAACCCGAACCGGCTCCAGCACTATTACCAGTACCAGGTGGTGCTGAAGCCTTCGCCCGACGACATCCAGGACCAGTACCTCGATTCCCTGCGCGCGCTCGGCGTCGATCCGTCGCAGCACGACATCCGCTTCGTGGAGGACGACTGGGAGTCGCCGACGCTCGGCGCGTGGGGGCTCGGCTGGGAGGTGTGGCTCGACGGGATGGAAGTGACGCAGTTCACCTACTTCCAGGAAGTCGGGTCGCTCGTCTGCAAGCCGGTGCTCGGCGAGATCACCTACGGGCTCGAGCGCCTCACCATGTACCTGCAGGGCGTCGAGAACGTCTACGACCTGGTGTGGACGCCGGGTGTCACCTACGGCGACGTCTATCACCAGAACGAAGTCGAGCAGTCGAGGTACAACTTCGAAGAGAGCGACGCGAAGTGGCTGCTCGGGCTCTTCGGCGACTACGAGCGCGAGGCGAAACGCCTGATGGCGGTGGGGCTCGCCCTGCCGGCGTACGAGATGGTCATGAAGTGCTCCCACACGTTCAACCTGCTCGACGCGCGCGGCGCGATCTCGGTCACCGAGCGCGCGGCATACATCGGCCGCGTGCGAGCGCTCGCCCGCGCGGTGGCACAGGCGTACTACGAGTCGCGGGAGCGGCTCGGTTTCCCGATGCTGAAGAAGGCGGCGCAGTGAAGGCGTCGCTCCTCGTCGAGCTCCTCACCGAGGAGCTGCCGCCGAAGGTGCTGCGCGCGCTCGGCTATTCGTTCGCCGACGCGCTCGTCGCCGGCCTGCGGAGCGAAGGGTTCGCGCCGGCCGATGGGGACTTCACGGTGTACGCGACGCCGCGACGACTCGGCGTGCTTGCTCGCGACGTCGCGGCGCAGGCGCCGGACCGCGAGGTGCTCGCGAAGGGACCGTCGCTGAAGGCGGGGCTCGGCGCCGACGGGACCCCGTCGCAGGCGCTGCTCGGTTTCGCCAAGAAGCAGGGCGTGGCGGTCGAGCGACTCGAGCGCATCCACGACGGCAAACAGGAAGTGTTCGCGTTCCGCTCGGTCGCGAACGGCGCGCGGCTCGACGCGACGCTCGCGGGGCTGGTCGAGGCCGCGCTGAAGAAGCTGCCGATCCCGAAGATGATGCGCTGGGGCGACCGCGACGAGGAATTCGTGCGTCCGGTGCGCGGCCTGGCGTTGCTGCACGGCGACCGCGTCGTACCGGGGACCGTGCTCGGCCAATCGAGCGGCCGCACGACGCACGGGCACAGGTTCCTGGGCAAGGGCGCGATCGAGATCGCGCGCGCCGACGACTACGAGGCACTGCTCGAGCGCGACGGCAAGGTGATCGCGAACTTCGAGCTCCGCGCGCGCAAGATGCGCGAGGAGCTCAAGGCCGCCGCGGGGGCAGCGTCGATCGCCGCGGAGGAGTCGCTCTACGACGAGGTAACCGCGCTGGTCGAGTTCCCTGCTGTGTACGAGGCGCATTTCGAGAAGGCGTTCCTGGAAGTGCCGCAGGAATGCCTGATGCTCACGATGAAGCAGAACCAGAAGTACTTCCCGCTCGTGGACGGCCAGGGAAGGCTCGCGAACCGGTTTCTGATCGTCTCCAACATGGCGATCCCGCACCCGCATCACATCGTGCACGGCAACGAGCGGGTGCTGCGGGCGCGGCTCGCCGACGCGAAGTTCTTCTACGACCAGGACCGGCGCGTGACGCTCGCCGCACGCGTCGCCGGGCTCGCGAACGTGGTGTTCCACAACAAGCTCGGCAGCCAGCTCGAGCGCGTCGATCGGATCGAGCGGCTCGCGGCGATCGTGGCGACGAAACTCGGCGAGGACGAGGCGGCGACGCGGCGCGCCGCCCGCCTCTGCAAGGCCGACCTCCTCACCGGGATGGTCGGCGAGTTCCCCGAGCTGCAGGGCATCATGGGCACGTACTACGCACGTCACGACGGCGAGCCCGAGGCGGTCGCCGGCGCGATCGAGGCGCACTACCGTCCGCGCTTCGCCGGCGACGCGCTGCCCGAGACGCGCGTCGGCGCGTGCGTCGCGCTCGCGGACAAGCTCGTCACGCTTGCCGGCCTGTTCGGCATCGGGCAGCAGCCAACCGGCGACAAGGATCCGTTCGGCATGCGGCGGCAGGCGCTCGGCGTTGTGCGGATCCTCGTCGAGCAGGACTTGCCGCTTTCCATCCTCGATCTGGCGGACGCCGCGTCCGCGACGTACCCGTTCGGCGAGGTCGGCGGCGCGCAGACCGACATCGTCACGTTCATCCTCGAGCGGCTGCGCGGCTACCTCCGCGACGCGGGCTACACCGCGAACGAGGTCGAGGCGGTGCTGTCCCTGCGTCCGGTACGCCTGGACCTGGTGCCGCGGCAGCTCGCCGCCGTGCGCGCGTTCGCCAGCCTGCCGGAAGCCGAGAGTCTCGCCGCGGCGAACAAGCGCGTGGCCAACATCCTGCGGCAGGCGGCCGCCAAAGGCGAGGCATTCGCGAACGCCGACGCGAAGCTCCTGCAGGATCCGCAGGAGCGCGCGCTCTTCGACGCGCTTCGTGCCGCGTCGCGCGACGCCACCCCGCGCTTCGAACAGGGCGACTTCACCGGCTACCTGAAGACCTTCGCGGTCCTCAAGGCACCGGTCGACGCGTTCTTCGATTCGGTGATGGTGATGGTCGAGGATCCGTCGTTGCGCCGGAACCGGCTCGCCCTGCTCGAGGACCTGCGCCGCGAGATGAACCGCGTGGCCGACGTCTCGAAGCTCGCGGCGTAGCCCGCCTGCGAAGCTGCGCTAAACTCCCGGCGTGCAATCCGGGCCACGCCAGCCGTGAAGCTCATCATCCTCGACCGCGACGGCGTCATCAACCATGACAGCACCGCGTTCATCAAGGGCCCCGACGAGTGGAAGCCGATCCCGGGGAGTCTCGAGGCGATCGCGCGCCTCACCCAGGAGGGCTACCGCGTCGTGGTCGCGACCAACCAGTCGGGGATCGGCCGCGGCCTCTTCGACATGGCGACCCTGAACGCGGTGAACAGCAAGATGCACAAGATGGTGAGCCAGGCCGGCGGGCGCATCGAGGCGATCTTCTACTGCCCGGACACCGCCGAGTCGGATTCGCCGTACCGCAAGCCGAACCCCGGGATGTTCGTCGAGATCGGGGAGCGGCTCGCGACCTCGCTCGAGGACGTGCCCGCGGTCGGCGATAGCTTGCGCGACCTGCAGGCGGCCGCAGCGGCGAAGGCGCAGCCGATCCTGGTGCTTACCGGCAAAGGCGCGAAGACGCTCGAAGCGGGCGGCCTGCCCGAAGGCACGCGGGTCTACCCGGATCTCGCGGCCGTCGCCGCGGCGCTCACCACGTAGCCGGGACGCGCATGGCGATGGTCGCGGTACGTTCGGCGCTCTATCTCGCGATCCTCGTCGTCTATACCCCGTTTCACTGGGTGGCGTGCGCTCTCGCGGCGCCGCTGCCGCGGCTCGTGCGCTGGCGCGTCATCGCCGCCTGGCCGCAGCTCGCGACCTGGCTCGCACGCCACCTCCTCGGGATCGACTACGAGGTCCTCGGCCGCGATCACATCCCCCGCGAGCCGTGCGTGATCCTCTCCAAGCACCAGTCGGCGTGGGAGACGATCGCCTACACGTCGATCTTTCCGCCGCACGTGTACGTGATCAAGCGCGAGCTGCTGTGGATCCCGTTCCTCGGCTGGGGGCTCGCGCTGATGAGCCCGATCGCGATCAATCGCGCCGACCGCAAACGGGCGATGCAGCGCCTGATCGAACAGGGCGCCGAGCGCTTCCGCCAGGGGTTGTCGATCATGGTGTACCCGGAGGGCACTCGCATCGCGGTCGGACGGCGCGGCGTCTACAAGCTCGGCGGCGCGGCGATCGCGGTAAGCACCGGCGCGCGCGTCCTTCCGGTCGCGCACAACGCCGGGCTCGTGTGGCCGCGGAACTCGTTCCTGAAACATCCCGGCAAGGTGACCGTGGTGGTCGGACCGCCGATCGAGAGCGCCGGGCTCACCGCCGAACAGCTGATGCGCCGCGTCGAGGAGTGGATCGAAGGCGAGATGGAGCGGTTGACGCCGCCCGAGGCGATCCCCGGATCGCCGGCCTCGAGGACTCGCGCGCCTCGTGCAGCACGCGGTCGGCGAGCCGCCCCCCTCGCCCCGGCCCTCTCCGCCAAGGTCGGGCGAGAGCGAGACGAGGGCGTTTGAAATGTCGTCGCAGCTCGAACTGCCGTTCCTCGCCGAAGCGGGCCGCAGCGACCTGAGAGGGCCGACGCAGGCGCCGCCCGGGCGGCTGCGGCATGTGCAGCTTTCCGGGCGTGTCGTGCCGTACTGGCTTCGGCGCGCGCGCCGCCGGACGATCGGGATCGTCGTCGACGAGCGCGGTGTCTCGGCCGCCGCGCCGCGCTGGGCGACGATCGGCGAGATCGAGGCGTTCATCCGCGAGAAGGAGCGCTGGGTGACGAAGCGCCTCGACGAGGTCCGCCGCGAGGCGCGCGCGCCGTTCCTGTGGCAGGAAGGCGCCCGGCTCCCCTTCCTCGGCCGCGACGTCGCGCTCGCGCGCACGGTCTGGGCGGGTGTCCGGCTCGCCGGGGAGCGGCTGGAGGTGCCGGGGGTCGCGTTCGAGAGCGCGACGCGCCTGCGCGAAGCGGTGCTCGAGTGGGTGCGGCGCGCGGCGCTCGCGCTGTACCTCGAGCGCGTCGCCGCGCTGCGCGCGCGGATCGGCGTACCGGCGCCCGAGGTCGCGCTGTCGAACGCGACGTCGCAGTGGGGCAGCTGCACCCAGACCCTCGACGGCCGCGGGCGCGTGCTGCTGCACTGGAAGCTGGTGCACTTCGAGCCGCGCCTCGTCGACTACGTCGTCGCACACGAGCTCGCGCACCTGCGGCACATGGATCACTCGGCCGCGTTCTGGCGCGTCGTCGAGTCGGTATTCCCGGAACACAAGTGGGCTCGGCGCGAGCTGCGCGAGCGCGGTCACCTGATACCGGATCTGTAGCGACGACCAAGCGAAAGGAAACGGCGATGCGGATGCTGCACACGATGCTGCGAGTGGGCGACCTCGACCGGTCGGTCAAGTTCTACACCGAGGTGCTCGGGATGAAGTGCCTGCGCACCACCGACCGGCCGGACCAGAAGTATTCGCTCGCCTTCGTCGGCTACGACGACGAGGAGAAGACCGCGGTCCTCGAGCTCACCTACAACTACGGCGTCGACAAGTACGAGCTCGGCACGGCGTATGGCCACGTCGCGGTCGCAGTCGCCGATGCGGCCAAGGCGTGCGCGGAGGTCAAGCGCCGCGGCGGGAAGGTGACGCGCGAAGCGGGCCCGGTCAAGGGCGGCACGACCGTGATCGCTTTCGTCGAAGATCCGGACGGCTACAAGATCGAGCTGATCGAACGGGATTGAAGGACCGCGCGCCGCGCGCAGCTTGCTACCCGTTGACCGCATTCGCGATGGCGACATAGTCCGCGACCGATAGGTTCTCCGGCCGCAGCTTGGGATCGACTCCCAGCGCGCGCAGGTCGCTCTCGGCGACCACGCCGGCGAGCGCGTTCCGCAGCTGCTTCCGGCGCTTCGTGAACGCCGCCGTCACGACGCGCGCGAGTCCGGCCTCGTCGCGCGCCCCGAGCGCCGCGGCCGGCAGCGGCACCAGCCGCACGAACGCGGAATCCACCTTCGGCGGCGGACGGAACGCTCCCGGCTTGACGTCGAACAGCTTCGCGATCGCGAAGCGGTACTGGAGCATCACCGACAGCCGGCCGTACTCGGACGTCGAGGGCCGCGCAACCATCCGGTCGACGACCTCCCGCTGCAGCATCACGTGCACGTCGCGCAGCCGCGCAGCGTACGAGGCGAGCCGGAACAGAAGCGGCGTCGACACGTTGTACGGCAGGTTGCCGACGACGCGGAGGCTCTCCGGCAGGCGCCCGAAATCGAACTCGAGAACGTCGCCGCGATGGACGGTGAGCGCGGGATGGATCTCCTCCAGCCGGGCGGCGAGATCGCGATCGATCTCGATCGCGACGAGCCGCGGCGCGCGCTCGAGCAGGCGCCCGGTCAGCGCGCCGAGCCCCGGACCGATCTCGACCATGACATCGGCGGGCCGCGGGTCGACCGCGCCGAGGATCTTGGCGATCGCCGCCGGATCGTGAAGGAAGTGCTGTCCGAACCGTTTGCGCGGGACGTGACCCATCCCGGCGGGCGGCGACCTGCCGGTCACCGCTCCTCGAGCCGGTACTCGACGAACGCCCGGTCGCGGAGCTGGCGGAGCCACTCCTCGTACGACTCGTCGCTCCGGCGTTCGCGCAGCACCTTGCGTGCCTCGAGGCGTCGGCGATCGACCGAGAGATCGGCCACGCGCCGCTCGAGCAGCTGGATCAGGTGGATGCCGAACGAGGTGCGCACCGGCTCGGAGAGCTGGCCCGGCTTGAGCGCGGCCGCCGCCTGCTCGAATTCCGGCACGAGGTCGCCCGGCACGATCCAGCCGAGATCGCCGCCGCGCTGGGCGGAAGCGGTGTCGTCGGAGTTGAGCCGTGCGAGATCGGCGAAGTTCTCCCCCTGGACGATCCGCGCCCTGAGGAGCGTGATCTTGCGGCGCGCCTCCGCCTCGGACACGAGCTCGCCCACCCGCGCGAGGATGTGCCGCACGTGCATCTGCTCGACGGCGAACGGATCGCCACCGGCCCCGCGGCGGTCGTTGAGCTTGAGCAGATGGAACCCGGCCGGACTGCGCACGATGTCGCTCACTTCGCCCGGCTTGAGCTTCGCGAGCGTCTCGCTGAAGATCTCGGGCAGCCGGTCCTGCGCGCGCCAGCCCATGTTGCCGCCCTGCAGCGCGTCGGGCGCATCGGAGTAGCCCACCGCGACCTCCCCGAAGTCCGCGCCGCCCCGCGCCTTCGCGAGCGCGTCCGCCGCGCGCCGGTGCCGTGCCTCGATCTGCTCGGGGCTCGCGTTCTCGGGGACGCGCACCAGGATGTGCGACAGGTTGTATTGCACCGGCCCCCCCGCCGTCGCCTGCACTTCCTGGAGGAAGTTGTCGATGTCGCTCTCGGCCACCTGGATCTTGCTGTCCACCTCGCGCTCGCGCAGCCGCGAGATCAGGATCTCGTTGCGGATATCGTCGCGGAACTTCTGGAACGACATTCCCTGACGCTCGAGCGTCGCGCGGAAATCCGTGAGCGACATCTTGTTCTGCTCGGCGATCATCTGCACCGTCCGATCGACCTGCAGATCGTCCGCGCGGACGCCCGTTTCGCGCGCGTATTGCACCTGCACGCGATCGCTGATCATGCGCTCGAGCACTTGGCGCTCGAGCACGTCGGGCGCCGGCAGCGACGTGCCCTGGCGCTTGAGCTGGCTCTCGATCAGCTTGATCCGCTCGGAGAGATCGCGCTGGGTGATGACTTCCTTGTTGACGATCGCGACGATGCGGTCGACGAGCTCCGGTCCGCGCCGCGTCGGCGCGGGCCTGGGTTGCGCGTCGGGGGCGCGCGGCTGGAGGCTCGGCGATGCCCCGCCCGGTTGGAGGCTCGGCGATGCTCCGCCCGGTTGGAGGCCCGGCGACGCGCCGCCCGGCTGGACGCTCGGCGACCCACCGCCCGGCTGGACGCTCGGCGACGCGCCGCCGGGTTTGTCCGACCCGGGCAACCGGAACTGCGCGGCCGCCGGGGCGGCGGCTGCAGCGAGGAGAATCAGGACAACGAGTCGCATGTCAGTCGTAAGTGCCGTAGGCGCCCGGAACACCGGACCGGATCGGCGTCACTCGCGTACTGCCCGTGTCGCTGATCCCGAAATCGAGCGGCCGGTTCTCGGCCGCCGACTGGTTGATGAGCGAGTAGCCCGGGATGCTCCGTCGCAGCGCCTCGAGCGGGTTCGACCCGACCCGTGCGAGCCCGCTGAACTCGAGCTGCACGAAGAACAGGTTCGTCTGCTGCGCGGTCGCGGTCTGGAACTGCTGCGCGACCGCGCGGATGATCCAGCAGCCGGCATTATATTCGACCCCGACCAGCCCCTCGACGGACTGATGCCCCACGAGGTCGTAGCTGTAGCGGGCGACACCGTAGAACCCGGCCCCGAGCGGCCACTGCGCTGCGACGTCGACGTTCTCGATGGTCCCGGCGCCGGCGGTCAGCTGCTGGTTCGTGTAGCGGTACGCGATGCTCGCCACCGCCGACGGCATCGGCGAATAGCGTACCGCGGCGACCGCAGCGCCGAAGCCGCTCGGGGAGCCAAACTGGTACTGGGTGCTGACGTCGGCGGTCCAGCGCGGCGTGATGCGACCCGCGAGCCCGAGGATGAGGGGCGATATGTCGTGGGTCCGCACCGGCAGGCCGGGAATCGTCACCTTCTGCTCGGTGAAGTAGTAGCGCTGGCCGATCACCGCGCGCACCTGCTCCTGGCCGTCCGACGGGCGGACGAGCCGCGAGGTGGCGCCGAGCGAGAGCTGGTTCGCGTTCGCGATCCGGTCGCCGCCCACGAACGCGTTCTCCTGGAAGAGCTGGGTGTAGTTGAAATCGGCGTTCGTGGTGTCGAACACCGGAAACGCCGACTGGTCCTTGAACGGAACGTAGAGATAGTAGGCGCGCGGCTCGAGCGTCTGCAGGTAGTCGGTGCCGAACCAACGTGTGTCGCGCTCGAAGTGCAAGCCGGAGTCGACGCTCGCGATCGGCAGCGTGACCGAGGGGCGCTCGTCGGTGAAGGTACCCGGGGTCGAGAGGCTGTAGCCGATCCCGGTAACACCCACCTTCGGCGTGATGTAGCCGTAGGATCTCACCATCGGATACGACACCCACGGGTAGGCGGTAGCGCGACTGCCCGTCGGCACGAGCGAGGCGTTGCCGAAGTTGACGTACTCGCCGCGGAAGCCGAGGTCGAGCCCGACCGGCGTCGGCCGCAGCGCGTTCAGGAGGAACTGCGGCTCGCGGAAGTAAGGGACCGGCACCGGGTTTTGCGCGTCCTGCAGCGTCTGGAAGCGCTGATAGTTCGCCGTCGCGCTCCAGTAGCCGGACGGTGCACCATAGGACGCGAGTACCTGCTGCGGGAGATAGAGCTGCGTCGCGATCGAGAGCCGGCTGGAGAGGTCGCGGAAGTAGTTGTCGTCGGAGACCTTCTGGTAGTTCACCAGCCCGCTGAAGCCGTTCAGAAAATTGTACGTGCCCACGAGCGCGGTCGCGTAACGGGTCTCGTTGTTGAGCGACCGGTCCTCGGGCAGGATCTCGTACCGCGCTTCGCCGGTGGCGTAGGGCAGCAGGAACCGGAACTGGTTGAGGAACTGCAGGCCACGCTTCGCCATGTAGCGGGACGCGATCGTCGCGTCGTAGTTGGGCGCGATGTTCCAGTAGAAGGGCAGGATCATTTCGAATCCGTTCGCGCTCTGGATCCCGAAGGTCGGCGGCAGGAAGCCGCTCTTGCGCTCGTTGTTGAGCGAGAAGTCGAACCACGGGATCCGCGGCGTCGACACGCCGAGGAAGGTGAGGCTCCCGCCGCGGGCGGTGCCGACCTCGCGCTGCATGTCGATGTCGAGCTCTTCGGCCTGGATGAACCAGTCGTCCTGGCCCGGCTTGCACGTGGTGAACGTGCCGTCGGTGACCCGGTAGTGCTCGTCGCCCTCGAAGCGGATCGCCGCGGCCTTGCCGCGGCCCTCGACGTCGACCATGAGACGCCCGCTGTCGGTCGCGGTGAGCTGGGCGCCGGGCGGCATCCCTTTCTTCAGGCGCGAGCGCACGGTGCGCTGCGCGAACCGGAACGTCGGCTCCTCGAAGATGCCGCTCGAGTCTTCGAGCCGCATCCGCAGGCGCGGGCCGGTCATCTCGTCGGGGCCGATCCTGAGGTGAACGCTCCCGGTCGCCAGCGCCTCGTCGTCCTCGCCGAAGTACTTGATGCGGTCCGCGGTCAGCGCCGTGTCGCCACGCCGGATCTCGGCGTTGCCGATCGCTTCCACTTCGGCGCTGCCCAGGCCCTCGATGCGGTCCGCGGTGAGGAAGGTAGGAAGATCGGGACCGCGTCCCGGCGGCGGCGCGCCGAGCGCGCGCTCGAGCCGCAAGCCTTGGCCTTGCGCCGACGCCGCTTCCGGGGCGAGCACAAGCACCAGCATCGCCGCCAGCGCGGCGCGGACAGGACCGGGTGACATCTCGGCGCGACGGGGATGCTTTTTTTCGCTGCTACAATCGCACAATCGCTTTCGGAGAGCAACGCCGAAAGCGATCGACTCGACGGCGCGGCCCGCGCCGCAACAGGTCCTTCCAGGATGGAACGCCTCGCTGCGCTCGAGCGCTGGCTCGCCGGCCTCGATCCCGACGCCCGGTTCGCGCTCGCCCCCGCCTCGGCCGACGCGAGCTTCCGGCGCTATTTCCGCGTCGCGTACGAGGACGGAGGCGCCCGCCCGCGCACGGCGATCGCGATGGACGCGCCGCCCGGGCGCGAAGACTGTCGGCCGTTCGTCCATGTGGCCGGACTGCTCGAGCGCGCCGGCCTCAACGCGCCGCGGGTACTCGCGCAGGACTTCGCACAGGGGTTCCTGCTGCTCACCGATCTCGGCACCACGACCTATCTCGCCGCGCTCGAGCGCGATCGCACGCTCGCCGACGCACTGTTCGCCGACGCCACCGATGCGCTCGTGAAATGGCAGCTCGCGAGCCGCCGCGACGAGCTCCCCGCGTACGACGCCGGGCTGCTGCGTCGCGAGCTCGAGCTTTTTCCCGAGTGGTACCTCGGCCGCCACCTCGGGATCACGCTCTCGGCGGCCGACCGCGAAACCATCGACCGCGCATTCGCGCTCATCGTCGCCGCGAACCTCGCACAGCCGAAGGTCTTCGTCCACCGCGACTACATGCCGCGGAACCTGATGGTCAGCGAGCCGAACCCGGGGATCCTCGACTTCCAGGACGCGGTCTACGGTCCGATCACCTACGACATCGCGTGCCTCGTCAAGGATGCGTTCATCAGCTGGGAGGAGGAGCGCGCGCTCGACTGGACGATCCGGTACTGGGAGAAGGCGAAGCGCGCGCGGCTCCCGGTCGACGCCGATTTCGCGGCGTTCTGGCGCGACTGCGAATGGATGGGGCTGCAGCGGCACCTCAAGGTGGCGGGCATCTTCGCGCGGCTCGCGCATCGCGACGGCAAGCGCCAGTACCTCGACGACACGCCGCGGTTCCTCGGCTACATCCGGCCGGTGCTTGCGCGCTATCGCGCGCTCGCCCCGCTCGCCGCGCTCGTCGACCGGCTGGAAGGCCGCGAGGCCGACGCGAGGTATTCGTTTTGAGGGCGATGCTCCTCGCAGCGGGCCGGGGCGAGCGCATGCGCCCGCTCACCGACGCTACGCCGAAGGCGCTGCTCCGCGCCGGCGGCACGCCGCTGATCGAACGGCTCATCGGCCGGCTCGCCGGCGAGGGCTACACCGATCTCGTCGTCAACCACGCGCATCTCGGCGCGCTCATCGAGGCCGCGCTCGGCGACGGCTCGCGGTTCGGCGTCCGCATCCGCTACTCGCCCGAGCGCGACGCGCTCGAGACCGCCGGCGGGATTGCCAACGCGCTCGCGCTCCTCGGGCCGGCGCCGTTCCTCGTGGTCAATGCCGATCTGCATGCCGACTATCCGTTCGCGCGCCTGCGTGGCGCGCTCGCGGACGCTGCGCAGGCGCACCTCGTCCTGGTCGACAACCCGCCGCATCATCCCGGCGGCGACTTCGCGCTCGTCGGGGATCGCGTGGCGAACGAGGGCGCCGCGCCGCTCACCTTCAGCGGCATCGGCGTCTACCGGCCGGAGTTGTTCGACGGCATCGCGCCGGGAACCCGCGCGGCGCTTGGGCCGGTGCTCCGCGCCGCCGCGGCGCGCGGGCGCGTGACCGGCGAGCGCTACACCGGGCGCTGGGTCGACGTCGGGACGCCGGAGCGGCTCGCCCGGCTCGACGCGGAGCTCGGCCGTGGCTGATCGCCCGGCCCGGCTCGCGGACGAGGTCACGCCGCGTATCGATCGGCCCGGCGCGCCCGCTTGATCGGCACGCGCGGGCAGCCGACAATCGCGAGCCATGACAGCCATTGCCCACTACCTCACCCGGCGTGCGGCGGTACTCGAGCGGATCGGCGCCGGGCTCGCGATCGTGCCGACGGCGCCCGAGCGGATGCGTAACCGCGACAGCGATTACCTCTATCGCTTCGACAGCTATTTCTATTACCTCACCGGATTTCCCGAGCCCGAGGCGGTGCTGGTGCTGGTCGCGGGCGCGAGCCCGAAGACGATCCTCTTCTGCCGCGAGAAGCATCCGGAGCGCGAGCTGTGGGAGGGCTTCCGCTACGGCCCGGAGGCGGCACGGGAGGCGTTCGGGTTCGACGAGGCGTACTCGATCGCCGAGCTCGACGCGAAGCTGCCGCAGCTTCTTGCGAACCAGCCTGCGCTGCACTACGCGCCGGGCATGGACGCGGCCTGGGACGCGCGCGTGATGCGCTGGCTGAACGACGTCCGTGCGCTCGCCCGCACCGGTGTCGCTGCGCCCGCCGAGATCCGCGATCTGCGCGTGGCGCTCGACGCGATGCGGCTGGTCAAGGACGATCACGAGCTCGCGGTGATGCGGCGCTCGGCCGAGATCTCCGCCGGCGCCCACGTCCGCGCGATGCGCGCGACCCGGCCCGCGAAGATGGAGTACGAGATCGAGGCCGAGCTCCTCTACGAGTTCCGCCGCCACGGCTCGCAGTTTCCCGCCTACTGGCCGATCGTCGCCGGCGGGGCGAACGCGTGCATCCTGCATTACCGCGAGAACGACAAGCAGCTCGAGGACGGCACGCTCCTCCTCATCGATGCCGGCTGCGAGCTCGACGGGTACGCCGCCGACATCACCCGGACGTTCCCGGTGGGGGGCCGCTACAGCGGCCCGCAAGCCGCGATCTACGAGCTCGTCCTCGCCGCGCAGCTCGCGGCGATCGCGGAGGTGAAGCCGGGCGCCCCCTGGAACGCGCCGCACGACGCCGCGGTGAAGGTGCTGGCGCAGGGGTTCATCGACCTCGGCCTGTGCCAGGGCACGCTCGACGCGGTGCTCGAGAAGGAAGACTACAAGCGCTTCTACATGCATCGTACGGGGCACTGGCTCGGGCTCGACGTGCACGACGCCGGCGACTACAAGGAAGGCGGCGACTGGAAGCCGCTCCGGCCGGGCATGACGCTCACCGTCGAGCCGGGCTGCTACGTCAGGCCTGCCGAAAGCGTGCCGGAGCGCTTCTGGAACATCGGCGTGCGCATCGAGGACGACGCGCTCGTCACCCCGACCGGCTGCGAGATCCTCACCGCCGGCGCGCCGAAGCTCGTGGGCGAGGTCGAGGCGCTGATGCGCGATGCCCGCTCCGCCTGAGGCCTGCGATGTCCTGATCGCGGGCGGCGGCCCGGTCGGTGCCGCGGCTGCGTGCAGTCTCGCGCGCGGGGGCGCCGACGTGCTGCTCGTGGACGCGGCGTCGGAGCCCGCCGGCGGGTTCCGGCCGATCGCCCTCTCCGAGGGCAGCCGGCTGATCCTGGAATCGATCGGGCTGTTCGAGGCGACCCGGTCCACCCCGATCGAGACGATCCACGTGTCGCAGACCGGCGGGTTCGGTCGCACCGTGATCCGCCGCGAAGAGCTCGGCGTGCCGGCCCTCGGCCACGTCTGCGATGCGGCCGCGCTCGCAAAAGCGCTCGCCGGGGCTGTCGCGCCGGTCTGCGCTCCCGGCCGGGTAGTGTCGTGGCGGAGCGACGGCGAGCGGGTGCGCGTCAGCCTCAACACTATTGATACGGCTGGCGCGCCCGGTGCGGCTGGCGCACCGCGGGAAGTCGCCGCGCGGCTGCTCGTGCTCGCCGACGGCGGGCGGGTGGCCGGCGACGATTTGGTGCTGAAGGATTACGGGCAGACGGCGATCGTAGCGCAGGTGCGCACCGAAATCGCGCATCGGGGCATCGCCTGGGAGCGCTTCACCGCCGAGGGCCCGCTCGCGCTCCTGCCGTTCGCGGACGGAACGCTCGCCCTCGTCTGGACCGTGCCCGCTGCACGCGCGCCGGCTCTGCTCGACGCGAGCGGTGAGCGCTTCCTCGCTTCGCTCGCCGCGGGCTTCGGCGCGCGGCTGGGTCGCTTCACCGACGCCGGCCCGCGCTCGAGCTTTGCGCTGCGGCTGTGGTATCGCAGGTCGAACGTCGCCGGGCCGCGGGTCGTCGCGATCGGCAATGCGGCACAGACGCTCCATCCGGTTGCGGGCCAGGGACTGAACCTCGGCTTGCGCGATGCTGCCGAGCTCGCGGCGCTCGTCGCGCGCGCCGACGGCGCATCGGTCGGCGACCCCGGTTTCCTCGCCGCGTTCCGCGCCGCCCGGCGCGTCGACCGGCTCGCCGCAATCGGCGTAACCGATTTTCTCGTCAACGTTTTTTCCAACGCGAACCCGCTCCTCCGCGCGGCACGCGGCGCAGGCCTCGTCGCGCTCGACCTCGTTCCGCCCGCGCGGCGTCTGTTCGCGCGCCGCATGATGCTCGGCGCGCGCGGATTTCCCTGAGACCGTTCAACGTCGGTCGGTCGCCGTAAGCAAGCACCGCGCCGATCCGCAATCGTCGCAGCGGGTTAGAAATCGCGCGGAAATCTGCGGCGCGTTTCGTTTTTTTCCGCCGCCGCATCGCGCACGAGTCGTGCGCTGCACGCGTGCGACTCGCACGCAGCGAGTTGCCGCACAGCGCGCACAATTTCATTACCGCGTGGGAATTTTTGAGCGTAGAATCGCGCTCCTCTCGATTGCATTTCCCCCTCGCGACGAATGCAGATCGGCACGCACGTGCTGCGGAACGGCCTTTTTGTCGCACCGATGGCAGGCGTGACCGATCGGCCCTTCCGCAAGCTCTGCAAGCGCTTCGGCGCGGGGCTCGCGGTGTCGGAAATGATGGCGTCGAACCCGAGCCTGCGCGCGACCGAGAAGTCGCGCCGCCGCGCCGACCATCGCGGCGAGGCCGAGCCGATCGCGGTGCAGATCGCCGGCGCCGATCCGGCCATGATGGCGGATGCCGCGCGCGAAAACGTCGACCGCGGCGCCCAGATCATCGACATCAACATGGGCTGCCCCGCGAAGAAGGTCTGCAACCGGGCCGCCGGGTCGGCACTGCTGCGCGACGAGGGCCTGGTGGCGGGCATCCTCGACGCCGTCGTGCGGGCGGTAGGCGTCCCGGTCACCCTCAAGATCCGCACCGGCTGGGATCCGGGAAACCGGAATGCGGTGCGCGTCGCGCGCATTGCGGAACAGGCCGGGGTTCGCCTCCTCGCCATCCACGGTCGCACCCGCGCCTGCGGCTTCGGCGGCACCGCCGAGTACGATACGATCCGCGAGGTGAAGGCGGCGACCTGCCTGCCGGTGATCGCGAACGGCGATATCGCGACGCCGGAGGACGCGAAGCGGGTGCTCGACTACACCGGTGCCGACGGCGTGATGATCGGACGCGCCGCGCAGGGGGCGCCGTGGATCTTCCGCGACATCGAACACTATCTCGCAACGGGCCGGCGGTCACCTCCGCCGGCGCTCGCCGAGGTCCGCGACGTACTGCTCGCCCACCTCGCCGAGCTCCACGAGTTCTACGGCGCGGAGGCGGGCGTGCGCATCGCCCGCAAACACGTCGGCTGGTACGTGAAACCGCTTGCCGGGTCCGCGCAGTTCAGGGAGGCGCTGAACCGGATCGAGTCGTGCGAGGAGCAGCTCGCGGCAGTCGGGCGCTACTTCGACGAGCTCGCGCAACATAAAACCTACCTGCGTTGCGATAACAAAGAGGAGTTGGCGGCATGAGGCAGACCTCCAGCGAGATCGCAGAGACCGTGCGCAAGTCCCTCGAGCGTTATTTCAAGGACCTCGACGGGGAGCGGCCGCGGGCGATCTACGACATGGTGCTGAAGAACGTGGAGAAGCCGATGCTCGAGACGGTGCTCGTCAAGTCCGGAGGGAACCAGACGATCGCCGCGGCAATGCTGGGCATCAACCGGAACACGCTGCGCAAGAAGATCAGCCAGCACAAGATCAAGGTTTAACGGCGGGGAAGGGAGAAGGGGGAAGGGTGACTGCAGAGCGGCCCGCGCTTACCCCTTCCCCCTTTTCCCTTCCCCCTTCCTGCCGCAAATGGACATCCGCATCCGGCAGGCGCTCGCCAGCGTCTCGGACAAGACCGGCCTCGCCGACTTCGCGCGCTCGCTCGCGCTGTTCGGCGTTTCCATCCTGTCGACCGGCGGCACCGCGAAGCTCCTCGCCTCGAGCGGGGTGAAGGTCACCGAGGTCGCCGACTACACCGGCTACCCGGAGATGCTCGACGGGCGGCTGAAGACGCTGCACCCGAAGATCCACGGCGGACTCCTCGCGCGGCGCGACCTGCCGGAGCACATGGCGGCGATCAAGGAGGCGGGCACCGAGCCGATCGACCTCGTCGTCGTCAACCTCTACCCGTTCCGCGAGACGATCGCGCGGCCGGGCTGCACCTTCGACGAAGCGATCGAGAACATCGACATCGGCGGGCCGACGATGGTGCGCGCCGCAGCGAAGAACCATGCGGGCGTGGCGGTGGTGACCGATCCGGCGGACTACGACGGGGTCATCGCCGAGATGGAGGCGAACGGCGGCGCGCTCAGCGCCGCGACGCGGCTCGCGCTCGCGAAGAAAGCGTTCGCACACACCGCCGCGTACGATGCGGCGATCGCGAACTACCTCACCGGTCTGGATGCCGAGCGCAAACCCACGCTCTTCCCCGGCCGCCTGACCCTGCAGTGGGAGAAGGTGCAGGACATGCGCTACGGGGAGAACCCGCACCAGCTCGCGGCCTTCTACCGCGACCCGGAGACGGTGGCAGGGAGTCTCGCGCGGTACACCCAACTCCAGGGCAAGGAGCTTTCCTACAACAACATCGCGGACGCGGACGCGGCGTGGGAGTGCGTGAAGACGTTCGAGCGCCCGGCGTGCGTGATCATCAAGCATGCCAATCCCTGCGGCGTCGCGGAAGGCGCGGATACGCTCACCGCATACCGGCACGCGTTCAAGACCGACCCGACCTCGGCGTTCGGCGGGATCATCGCGTTCAACCGGCCGCTCGACGGACCGACCGCGGACGCGGTCGCGAAGCAGTTCGTCGAGGTGGTCATCGCACCGGAGATCGGCGCCGACGCGCGCGCAGTGCTGGAAGCGAAGCAGAACGTCCGCGTGCTCGCGGTGCCGATGGGGCACGCCGCGCAAGTCTATGACCTCAAGCGCGTCGGCGGCGGCGTGCTGGTGCAGACGCCGGACGCGAAGAACGTCACCGCCGCCGAGCTGAAGGTGGTGACGAAGCGCGCCCCGACCGCCGCCGAGCTCGAGGACCTGCTCTTCGCCTGGCGCGTCGCCAAGTTCGTCAAGTCGAACGCGATCGTGTTCTGCGGCGGTGGCATGACGCTCGGTGTCGGCGCCGGGCAGATGAGCCGGGTCGACAGTGCGCGGATCGCATCGATCAAGGCGCAGAACGCGGGACTCTCGCTCGCCGGCTCGGTGGTCGCGTCCGACGCGTTCTTCCCGTTCCGCGACGGCGTCGACGTCGTCGCGCAGGCGGGCGCGCGGGCGATCATTCAACCGGGCGGCAGCATGCGCGACGACGAGGTGATCGGGGCCGCCGACGAGCTCGGGCTC
The DNA here is from genome assembly GCA_963789885.1 of uncultured beta proteobacterium. Classification (GTDB taxonomy): domain Bacteria; phylum Pseudomonadota; class Gammaproteobacteria; order Burkholderiales; family SG8-39; genus DATEDA01. Next base: position 104,359 of record CAWBNB010000010.1, read on the forward strand.
GCGATGGTGTTCACCGGCGTCCGGCATTTCCGACACTAGGCGGCGATCGAATGCGTTCGCCCGACTTTGGGGAGCACGAGGGGCTGTGGCCCCTCGTGTCGTGAAGCCCGGTGAAGCTTCTCGTCATCGGCAGCGGCGGCAGAGAACACGCGCTCGCGTGGAAGCTCGCCGCGAGCCCGCGCGTGCAGAAGATCCTGGTCGCGCCCGGCAACGGCGGCACCGCGCGCGAGCCGGGCGTCGAGAACGTCGCGATCACCGATCTCGATGCGCTTGCCGACTTTGCCGCGCGCGAGCAGATCCACCTCACGGTCGTCGGGCCCGAGGCGCCGCTCGCGGCCGGTGTGGTCGACCGCTTCCGCGCGCGCGGACTGAGGATCTTCGGTCCGACGCAGGCCGCGGCGCAGCTCGAGAGCTCGAAAGCGTTCGCGAAGAGCTTCCTCATCCGCCACGGCATTCCGACGGCCGCCTACGAGACCTTCACCGAGGCGCGGGCGGCGCACGCGTACGTCGACCGTCGCGGCGCGCCGATCGTGGTGAAAGCCGACGGCCTCGCCGCCGGCAAGGGCGTCGTCGTCGCGACGACCGCGGCGGAGGCGCACGCGGCGATCGACCGCATCCTCGTCGATCGGGCGATGGGCGAGGCGGGAGCGCAGCTCGTCATCGAGGAGTTTCTCGACGGCGAGGAGGCGAGCTTCATCGCGCTCGTCGACGGCGAGCACAGCCTCGCGCTCGCGACGAGCCAGGACCACAAGCGCCTCCGCGACGGCGACGACGGCCCGAACACCGGCGGCATGGGCGCCTATTCGCCGGCGCCGGTCGTCACGCCGGCGCTGCACGCGCGGATCGTGCGCGAGATCGTCACGCCGACCGTGCGCGGGATGGCGAAGGACGGCATTCCCTACTCCGGGTTCCTGTACGCCGGCGTGATGATCGACCGCGCGGGCGACCCGAAGGTGCTCGAGTTCAACTGCCGGCTCGGCGATCCGGAGACGCAGCCGATCCTGATGCGGTTGAAGAGCGACCTGTTGCCCCTACTCGAGCACGCGCTCGACGGCAAGCTCGACCGCATCGAGGCCGACTGGGACCGGCGCACCGCGCTCGGCGTGGTGCTCGCCGCGGCGAACTATCCGCAGACGCCGCGCAAGGGCGACGAGATCACCGGCCTCCCTCCCGCCGCGCAGGACTGCCACGTCTTCCACGCCGGCACCGAGCTCGCCGCCGGCAAGCTCGTCACGAGCGGCGGCCGGGTCCTCTGCGTCACCGCCCTCGGCGACAGCGTGAAGATGGCGCAGAAGCGCGCTTACGAAGCGGTGGCCGCGATCCGGTTCGAGGGCATGCAGTACCGCCGCGACATCGGCTTCCGCGGGATCGCCACGCGCAAGAGTTGAGCTCGGGCGCTGTGGTTAAATGCGGCGCATGAACGTCGCCGCAGTCAGGGACTATCTCACCAACCTGCAGGACCGTATCGTCGCCGCGCTCGAGCGGGTCGACGGCGGGCGCTTCCGCCGCGACGCGTGGACGCGTCCCGAGGGCGGCGGCGGCGATTCGCGCGTGATCGAGGACGGCGCGCTATTCGAGCGCGGCGGCGTCAACTTCTCGCACGTCACCGGGGCGCAGCTGCCGCCGTCGGCGAGCGCCGCGCGGCCCGAGCTCGCCGGGCGCGGCTTCGAGGCGATGGGCGTGTCGCTCGTGCTCCATCCGCGCAATCCGTACGTGCCGACGGTGCACATGAACGTGCGCTGCTTCGTCGCGACGAAAGCCGGAGAGCCGCCGCAGAGCGCGGCCGCGGATCCCGTCTGGTGGTTCGGCGGCGGCATGGACCTGACGCCGTACTACGGTTTCGAGGACGACGCCGCTCACTTCCACCGGACCTGCCGGGACGCGCTCGCACCGTTCGGCGACGATCTCCACCCGCGCTTCAAGCTCTGGTGCGACGAGTACTTTCGCCTCCGCCATCGCGACGAGCCGCGCGGCGTGGGCGGCATCTTCTTCGACGATCTCGCCGCGCCGGACTTCGCGACCTGCTTCGGCATCGTGCGGAGCGTCGGCGATCACTTCCTGCCGGGGTACCTGCCGATCGTCGAGCGCCGCCGGAACGAGGCGTTCGGCGAGCGCGAGCGCGACTTCCAGGCGTACCGCCGCGGGCGCTACGTCGAGTTCAATCTGGTGTACGACCGCGGCACGCTCTTCGGTTTGCAGTCGGGCGGCCGCACCGAATCGATCCTGATGTCGCTGCCGCCGGTCGTGAAGTGGCGCTACGACTGGCGGCCGGAGCCCGGGACGCCCGAAGCGCGCCTCTATGAAGTCTTTCTCGTTCCGCGCGACTGGCTCTAGCAGCCAAGCTGCCGTGCGAGGTCCACGAAGTCTTTCGCGTTAAAGTCGAAGCGCGGCTCGGGCGCGAGATCCGCTTTCGCCGGGTCGCCGCGCTCCATCGGCCGCGTCACGAAGGCCGTGCGCAGGCCGGCGCGCGCCGCGGCGTCCAGATCGTCCTTGTGCGCGGCGACCATCAGCACCTGGCCGGGCGCGAGGCCGAGCAGCCGCGCCGCGCCCTCGTACGCCTCGCGGTCGGGCTTGTAGTGCCCGAATAGCTCCGCCGACAGGATGCAATCCCACGGCAGTCCGCCGTGCTTCGCCATGTTGGTGAGGAGCGCCACATTGCCGTTCGAGAGCGTCGCGATCACGAACTTCTTCTTGAGCCGCTTCAGCCCCGGCACCGAATCTTTCCACGGCGCGAGGCGGTGCCAGGCGCGGTTGAGGTGATCCTTCTCCGCCTCGGTGAGGCCGCCGATCGCGAAGCGCGCAAGGAGATCGTCGAGGATCACGCGGTGCAGGCCGTCGATATTCGTCCACGGAAGATCGCCGCGCCGCACACGGTCCATCGCCGGCCGGTAGCCCGCGCGCCAGGCGTCGACGAACGCCACCCAGTCGAGCGCGAGCTTCTTCTTGCGCCCGAGCTTACGGCCCTCGGCAGTGATCGAGCCGCGCCAGTCGACCACGGTGCCGAACACGTCGAACGTCAGGGCCCTCACTTCGCGTGCGATCTTTTTCACTTCGCCTCCGGGAGGAAGAGCTGCAGGAGATCGTTCAGGAACCGCCGGCCAAGCGGCGTCGGGCGGATCCGTACGTGGTCGCGCTCGATGAGGCCCTTCGCCTCGGCGGCGGCGAGCTGCCGGTCGACTGCTGCGAGCTGCAGTCCGGTGCGCTCGACGAACAGCGTCACGTCGAACCCCTCGGCGAGCCGCAGCGCATTCATCATGAACTCGAACCCGAGCTCGCGACGATCGACCGGACGGCGCTCCTGCACGCCGTCGCCTGCAGCGACGCGCGCGAGGTACTCGCGCGGCTGCTTGTAGCGCATCTCGCGCACGATGCGATCGTGGAAGGAGAGTTTCGAGTGCGCCCCGGCGCCGATGCCGAGGTAATCGCCGAAGCGCCAGTAGTTGAGGTTGTGCCTGCACTCGGCGCCGGGGCGCGCGTACGCCGAGGTCTCGTAGTGGACGTAGCCCGCGCCAGCGATCCGCTCCTCCACCATGTCGCCGATCGCCGCGGAGGTCTCTTCGTCCGGCAGCGGAGGCGGGAAGCGATGGAAGAGTGTGTTTGGCTCGAGCGTCAGGTGATAGAAGGAGAGATGCGGCGCGCGAGCAGCGAGTGCTTCGGCCGCGTCGCGTTCGGCCGCGGCGAGTGTCTGCCCGGGCAGCGCGTACATGAGATCCAGGTTGAAGTTGTCGAAGCTCGCGTGCGCGATCTCGATCGCGCGCCGCGCCTCGTGGTCGTCGTGGATGCGGCCGAGCGCCTGGAGGTGAGTCGGGTTGAAGCTCTGGATGCCAATCGAGAGCCGGTTCACGCCCGCGGCGCGGAAGTCGCGGAATTTCCCGGCCTCGAACGTTCCGGGGTTCGCCTCGAGCGTGATCTCGGCGTCCGCCGCGAGCTGCAGCCGCGCGCGGAACGCCGCAAGCAGCCGGTCAATGGCCGCTGCCGGCAGCAGGCTCGGCGTTCCGCCGCCGAAGAAGATCGAGTGAACGCGCCGGCCCCATACCGACGGCAGCGCACGCTCCAGATCGGCGATGAGCGCGTCGAGATACGCGGCGTCGGGGAGCGCTTCGCGGAGCTCGTGCGAATTGAAGTCGCAATAGGGGCACTTCCGCACGCACCAGGGGACGTGCACGTAGAGGGCGAGCGGGGGGAGCGCGGCGAGGCGGAGCTGGGCGCCCGCGGCGGGGACGTGTACGACGGTGCTGGACATGACGCGCCCGGATGATAGAGCACGGTAGCGTCCCCGGCGCGTCGCCAGCCCGACTTCCGGAAGCCCGCGGAGCGCGTTAGCATGTTCGCCCGAACGCCCGCTCGGCTTTACCGCGCAAGGTTCGGAGTGGTGGACGCCACCGTCGCAGCGTGCCCCAAGTGCGGCAGGACGAACCGCGCCGAGGCGGCGTTCTGCGACGCGTGCGGCACGCCGCTGCGCAGCCCGATCGCGGACACGGTGCGCGCCCAGGTCGCCACCGGCGACGGCGAGGTGTTCGTCGGCCGCGAGCGCGAGCTCGCCGCGCTCGGCACCGCTCTCGACCAGGCGCTCGACGGCGCGGCCGGATCGTGATGCTCTCCGGCGAGCCGGGCATCGGCAAGACCCGCACCGCGCAGGTGCTCGCCCGCTACGCGGAGCACCGCGACGTGCGCGTGCTGTGGGGCCGCTGCTACGAGGAGCCGGGCGCACCGCCGTTCTGGCCGTGGCTGCAGCTGATCCGCGCGTGCGCCGAGTCGTACGACGACGCGCGCCTGCGGACGCTGCTCGAATGCGGGCGCAGCCGATCTCGCGGAGATCGTGCCGGAGCTCGCCCAGCGCCTGCCCGACCTCGCGGCGGTCGAGCGTCCCGCCGACGCGACGCAGGCGCGCTTCCGCCTGTTCGACGCGATCGCCGGCTTCTGGAAGCGCGCCGCCGCGGACGCGCCGCACCTGCTCGTCCTCGACAACCTGCACTGGGCCGACGCGCCCTCGCTCCGCCTGCTCGAGTTCCTCGCGCCGACGGTCGGCGCCGCGCGGCTTCTCGTGCTCGGGACCTACCGCGACATCGAGCTGTCGCGCCGCCACCCGCTGTCGAACACGCTCGGCGAGCTCGCGCGCGATCCCGCGGTTCCAGCGCCTGCGCCTCGCCGGCCTGAGCCTCGGCGAGGCGAGCCGGTTCATGGCGGCCGCGTCCGGCCGGCCGCTCCCGCCGGACCTCGCTCGCGGCGGTGCACGGCCAGACCGAGGGCAATCCGCTCTTCCTCGGCGAGATCACGCGCTTCCTCGTGCAGGAGGGCGTGCTCGACGAAGCCGCCGCCGCCGCGCGCGCCGGCCTCGGGCCGGTGCTCCGGCGCATCCCCGAAGGCGTGAAGGAGGTGATCGGCACCCGCCTCAACCGCCTCTCGCCCGGATGCAACGCGGTGCTCGCGAACGCCGCCGCGATCGGGCGCACCTTCAGCGCAGAAGTGCTCGCCGCCCTGCTCGACGCCGGCTCCGAGGACGCGCTCGCGGGCGCGCTCGAGGAGGCGCTCGCGGCGGCGGTGATCGAGCCGGCGGTCGAGCCGGGCTGCTACCAGTTCAGCCACGCCCTGGTGCGCGAGACGCTGTACGACGAGATTCCCGCCGATCCGGCGCGCCCGCCTGCACCTGCGCATCGGCGCCGCGCTCGAGACGCTGCACGGCCGCGACCCGATGTCGAGCCTCGCCGCGCTCGCGCACCACTACTGCGCGGCGCTGCCCGGCGGCGACCCGCGCAAGGCCGCGGACTACGCGCAGCGCGCTGCCGAGCGCGCCGACCAGCTGTTCGCCTACGAGGAGGCGGCACGCTATTGCCGCCTCGCGCTGCAGGCGCTCGAGGCCAAAGGCGCGTCCGACGATCCCGCGCGCCGCTGCCGGCTGCTGATCGCGCTCGGCCAGGCGCTCGTCAAGACCGGCGAGAACCTGCAGGCTGCGGACGTGCTCCAGCATGCGGCGGCGAGCGCCAAGGCGCTCGGCGTGTCGGAGGAGTTCGCGCGCGCGGCGCTCGCCTTCGAGGAGGCGACCTGGCGGCCGGGCATTCCGGGCGACGCGGCCGCGCGGCTGCTGCGCGACGCGCTCGCCGGTCTCGCCGAGGAGGACAGCATCCTCCGGGCGCGCGTCCTGAGCTCGCTGACGCGGGCGCTCGTCTTCAGCGGCGCGCTCGACGACGCGCACGCGGTGCACGCGCAAGCGCTCGCGATGGCGCGCCGCCTCGGCGACCCCGCCACGATCGCCGCGGCGCTGCGCTCCGTCGCCACTGCGCGCTGGCTGCCGCAGCAGTTCGCCGCCCGGGTGCAGGTCGCGCGCGAGGCCGAGGACCTCGCCGAGACGATCGGCGACCGGGAGCGGGTGCTCGAGGCGGCGAGCTGGCGCCTGTTCGACCTGATGGAGCTCGGCGACCTCCACGCGCGCGCGCACGAGTTCGAGGCCTACACTGAAGCTCGCCGACGAGGTCCGCCAGCCGTTCTACCAGTACATCGGCGTCTCCTCGCGCGCGATGATGGCGCTCTTCGAGGGCCGGCTCGAGGAATCGGAGCGGCTCGCGCGCGAGGCGCTCGAGCTCGGCGGCCGGATGCCGGGCCTCGACGCCGAAGGGGTCTACGGCCTGCAGATGTTCAGCGTGCGGCGCGAGCAGGGCCGCCTGCGGGAGCTCGCGCCGGTGGTCGCCCACTTCGTGCAGCACACCGCCGCGGCGGCGACGTGGCGGCCGGGGCTCGCGCTCGTCTACAGCGAGCTCGGCCTCGCCGACGAGGCGCGCGCCGAGTTCGAGGCGGTCGCCGCGAACGGCTTCGAGAGCGTGCCGAAGGACGCCCGCTGGGTGACCTGCATCGCCTACCTCGCCGAGGTCTGCGCGTTCCTCGGCGACGCCGAGCGCGCCGCCGCGCTCTACGCCGAGCTCGCGCCGTTCGAAGGCCGCAACCTCATCGCGCCGCCGAACGTCGCCTGCTTCGGCGCCGCGTCGCGCCATCTCGGGATGCTCGCGGCCACGATGAAGCGCTGGCCCGACGCCGAGCGCCACTTCGAGGCCGCGCTCGCCATGAACGCGCGCCAGCGCGCTCGCCCGTGGCTCGCCCACACGCAGCACCAGTACGCGGCGATGCTCCTCGCTCGCAACGGCGCCGGCGATCGCGAGCGGGCGATCGCGCTCCTCGACGAGGCGCTCGCCGCGGCGCGGGAGATCGGGATGCCGGCGCTCGCGGAGCGCGCGGCCGCGCTACGGGAAGAAGCCGGCCGCGCGCCGGACGGGCGCGCTATCCGGCGGGCCTCAGCCAGCGCGAGGTGGAGGTGCTGCGCCTCGTCGCCGCCGGCCGGGGCAACCGCGAGATCGCCGAGGCGCTCTTCGTGAGCCACAACACGGTGGCGAACCACGTGCGCAGCATCCTGACCAAGACCAACACCGCCAACCGGACGGAGGCGGCCGCCTTCGCCGTCCAGCACGCGCTCGTGGGCAAGTAGGCCAGGAACCGGCCTACGCGTAGGCCTCCGGCCGGACCTCGGTCACCTCCACGATCACGTCGGCCGGGAGGTTCGCCCGCCGCGCCGCCTCGCGGATCGCCTCGGCGCTCGGCGCCTCGTACAGGCAGTAGGTCTTCTTCTTGTCCGCGCTCAGGAACGAGAAGAGCCAGCTGCACGCCGACGTCGTCGTTGACGAGCTTCACCGCGGCGGCGTCTTCGCGGGTGAGATCGAGCTGCTCGGCGAAGTGGCGTTCGATCACGAACAGGGGCATCGGCTTCCTCCGCGGCGTGGCGCGCCCCGCAATTTCCGCCCGAATCGGCCCCGGGTCAATAGTCAGGTCTGACTAGGCCGTCGCCGGGCGGACGGGCAGCGCGAATGATCAGGCCTGTCGATGCGGGGCCGTGCCTGCGCCCGCCTAGGATTCCGCGACGCGTCACACCAGAGCGAGGACACCATGCCCACCGACCAAGCGATCCAGGCCTTTCGCGCCGCCCTGCGCGGCAAGCTCATCCAGCCCGAGCGACGCCGACTACGACGCCGCCCGCGCGCTCTACAACGGGATGATCGACAAGCGGCCGCGGCTCATCGCGCGCTGCGTGGACGTCGCCGACGTCATCGCCGCGGTGAACTTCGGCCGCGAGCAGGGCCTGCTCGTCGCGATCCGCGGCGGCGGCCACAGCGGCCCCGGCCTCGGCAGCTGCAACGACGGCCTGGTGATCGACCTGTCGATGATGAAGAGCGTGCGCGTCGATCCCGCGAGCCGCACGGTCCGCGTGGATGCCGGCTGCACGTCGGGCGACGTGGATCACGCGACGCATCCGTTCGGGCTGGCGGTGCCCTTCGGCATCGTCTCGACCACCGGCGTCGCCGGCCTCACGCTCGGCGGCGGCACCGGCTACCTCACGCGCAAGTACGGCCTCACCGTCGACAACCTGCTCGAAGCGGACGTGGTGCTCGCCGACGGCAGCTTCGTGACCGCCAGCAAGGAGCAGCACCCCGATCTCTTCTGGGCGCTCTGCGGCGGCGGCGGCAACTTCGGCGTCGTGACGAGCTTCCTGTTCCAGGCGCATCCGGTCGGCATGGTCTACGCCGGCCCGATCTTCTGGCTGGCGAAGGACGCGAAGGCGGTGATGCGCGCGTACCGCGACTTCCTGCCGACCGCGCCCGAGGAGCTGGGGACCTTCGTCGGCCTCAAGACCGTGCCGCCGATGGACCCGTTCCCGAAGGAGCACTGGGGCCAGCGCGCGTGCGCCGTCATCTCCGCCTACAACGGCCCCGCGGCGGACGGCGAGAAGGCGATCGCGCCGCTCCTGAAGGCGGTGCCGCCGCCGATCTTCAACTGGATGGGCGCGATGCCGTTCCCGGCGATCCAGGCGCTGTTCGACCCGTTCTTCCCGAAGGGCCTGCAGTGGTACTGGAAGGGCGACTTCGTGAAGTCGCTGCCGGACGAGGCGATCGACACGCACATCGCGCAGGCCGCCGAGGCGCCGAGCGCCCTGTGCCTGATGCACCTCTACCCGATCGACGGCGCGGTGCGCCGCGTCGCGAAGGACGCGACCGCGTGGGCGACGCGCGATGCGACCTGGTCCATGGTCATCGCCGGGATCGACCCCGAGCCGAAGCAGGCCGACGCGCTGAAGAAGTGGGGGCGCGCGTACTGGAAGGCGGTCCATCCGTTCAACCTGGAAGGCGTCTACGTGAACTTCATGATGGACGACGAGGCCGACGGCCGCGTGCAGGCGACCTACGGCGACAACTACGGCCGGCTCGCGCAGGTGAAGCGCAAGTACGACCCGAAGAACCTCTTCCGGGTGAACCAGAACATCCAACCCGCGGCTGAACACCCACAACCCGAAGGAGACTCGTGATGCAACAAGCAGTCCAGCTACCGCCGCAGCGCCGGCACGCCGACCTCGAGGCCGTCAAGGCCCGCCAGCAGGCCGCCTGGTCCTCCGGCGACTACGCCGAGATCGGCACGCGGCTCCAGATCGTCGGCGAGTCGCTGTGCGAGGCGGTCGATCTCCGCGCCGGCAGCCGCGTGCTCGACGTCGCGGCCGGCAACGGCAACGCCTCGCTCGCCGCGGCGCGGCGCTATCTGCCACGTGGTGGCAAGCGACTACGTGCCGGCGCTCCTCGAGCGCGCGCGCGAGCGGGCGCGGGCCGACCGCCTGGAGATCGAGTTTCGCGAAGCCGACGCCGAGAAGCTGCCGTTCGCCGATGCGTCGTTCGACGTCGTGCTCTCCACCTTCGGCGTGATGTTCACGCCGAACCAGGAGCGCGCAGCCGCCGAGCTCGCTGCGCGTGTGCCGTCCGGGCGGGAAGATCGGGCTCGCGAACTGGACGCCCGAGAGCTTCATCGGCCAGCTCTTCAAGACGCTCGGCAAGTACCTCCCGCCGCCCGCCGGGGTCAAGTCGCCGGCGCTGTGGGGCACCGAGGTGCGGCTCGCGGAGCTCTTCGCCGGCGCGGTCGAATCGATCGACGCGCAGCGGCGCGACTACGTGTTCCGGTACCGCTCGCCGGCGCACTGGCTCGAGGTGTTCCGCACCTGGTACGGGCCGCTGCACAAGGCCTTCGGCGCGCTCGACGCGGAGAAGCAGGACGGCGCTCGCCGAGGAGCTCGAGGCGCTGATGGCGCGGTTCAACCGCGCGCGGGACGGGACGCTCGTGCTGCCGAGCGAGTACCTCGAGGTGGTTGCCGTGCGGGCGTAAGGCCCGGACGACCGCGGCAGCATCTGACCCGCCCCGGCGCCCGGACGCGGTAACGGGCGATCAGCTCCTGCCTCGCGCAGCAACGCGAGCAGCCGCCGCAGCGCCTTGCCGCGGTGGCTGACCGCGTGCTTCTCGTGCGGCTCGAGCTCGGCGGCGGTGCGGCCGAGATCGGGCAGCAGGAAGTACGGGTCGTAGCCGAAGCCGCCGGCGCCGCGCGGGCGATCGATCACCTCGCCCTGCCACCGCCCCTCGGCGATCAGCGGCTCGGGATCGTCGGCGTGGCGGACGAGCACGACGACGCAGTAATAGTGTGCGCGGCGATCGCGCTCGTCCTTGAGAAGCTCGACGAGCTTCTCGTTGTTGCGCCGATCGGACTTCGGTTCGCCGGCGAAGCGCGCCGAGTGGACACCCGGCTCGCCGTCGAGCGCCGCGACGCAGATCCCGGAGTCGTCGGCGAGCGCCGGAAGCTTCGCGTGTCGCGCGGCGTTCCGCGCCTTGGCGAGGGCGTTTTCGACGAACGTCGCGTGCGGCTCTTCGGCGTCCGGCACGCCGAGCGCGCCTTGCGGCACGACCTCGATCCCGAGCGGGGCGAGCAGCTCGCCGAACTCGCGGAGCTTGCCGGGATTGGAGGATGCGAGGACGAGCTGCTTCACGGAGCTTCAGACGCCGAGCGCGGCGCGCTGCTTCGCGATCAGCTCCCGGATCCCGCGCTCGGCGAGCGCGACGAGGGACACCATCTCGACGGGCGTGAACGGCGCGCCCTCGGCCGTCCCCTGCAGCTCGACGAAGCCGCCCGCGCCGGTCATCACGACGTTCATGTCGGTGTCGCAAGCCGAGTCCTCGGCGTAGTCGAGATCGAGGACCGGCGTGCCCCGGTAGATGCCGACCGACACCGCAGCGACGAAGTCCCGGATCGGCGATTCGCCGAGGAGCCGGCGCGCCGTCAGGACCGAAATCGCGTCGTGGACCGCGACGAAGCTGCCGGTGATGCTCGCGGTGCGCGTCCCGCCGTCGGCCTGGATGACGTCGCAGTCGACCTGGATCGTGCGCGCGCCCAGCTTGTCGAGGGCGATCACCGCGCGTAGCGAACGGCCGATCAGCCGCTGGATCTCGAGCGTGCGGCCCGACTGCTTGCCGCGCGCCGCCTCGCGGTCGGTGCGCGTGTTGGTCGCGCGCGGGAGCATCCCGTACTCGGCCGTCACCCAGCCCTGGCCCTTGTCCTTCAGGAACGGGGGGACGCGCTCCTCGACGCTCGCGGTGCAGAGGACCTTCGTGTCGCCGAACTCGACGAGCACCGAGCCCTCGGCGTGCTTCGTGTAACCGCGGGTGACGCGGACCGGGCGCAGCTCGTCGGGTCGTCGGCCGGAGGGACGCATCGCGCGCTACCGGCCCCCGACCGTCATTTGGTGTGGCGCTTGATCGCGTTCCGGATCTCGTCGATCGCGCGCTCGATCTCGTCGTCGGTGAGATAGCCGGCCTGCGGCGCCGGCGGCTTCGACCGGCCGAACTGCTCGACCGTCGTCTTGAGCTCGGTCGGGTCCATGCTCACGGTGGAGATCTCGTCGCCGGTCGCGCTGCCGGTATCGTCGCTCCATCCGAGCGCCACGACCGATGCGTTGTCGCCGTCCTTGCCGGCACGCGCCTCGGCCATGTCGAGCAGGATCGGCACCGCGCGCATGACGTCGTTGCGCAGGAACTCCTCGCAGATGTGGCGCGCGTTCAAGGGTCCCCAGACGCCGTCCGAGCAGAGCAGGATGACGTCGCCGTGGCGGAGCGCCACGCGCCGCGAGAGGTCGACCTTCGGCGGCCCCATCTGGCCGAGGCAGTTGAAGATCTTGTTGCGGTCGGGGTGGGCGGCGATCGCCTCCTCGCGTACGCGCCCGGCGTCGACGAGGATCTGCACCCGCGAGTGGTCCTTCGTCTGCGCCTCGACCTTGCCGTTGCGGATGAGGTAGAGGCGGGAATCGCCCACGTGCGCCCAGTGCGCGAGCCCGTCCTGGATGATGCACGCGACGCACGTCGTGCGCGGGGTCTCGAGCAGGCTCCGCACGTTCGCGTAGTCGACGATCGCGTGGTGGGCGTTGGTGATCGAGTCGAGCAGGAACTTGAAGGGGTCGGCGATCCGGGGCTGCGCCTCGCGCTGGAACGCCTCGGCGATGAACTGGGTCGCGATCTGGGCCGCGACCTCGCCGTGCAGGTGCCCGCCCATGCCGTCGGCGATCACCATGCAGAGCGAATCGCGGCTGTAGCAGTAGGCGATGCGGTCCTGGTTGGACTTCCGCGGTCCCTGCCGGCTTTCCTGGTAGATCGAGAACTTCATCGTCTGCACCCTCCCCGAGGGGCCCCTCCATCTTATCGCCGCGCGAGCTTCAGCAGCGAGCCGCGCAGGTTCGTCACGAACGAGCGCTTGCTCGGCCCCTCCGGATCGCGCTCGCGCAGCAACACCTTCTGCAGCGCCATCACGCTCTGCGGACGCTTCGAGTGATCGAGCTGCAAGCACCAGTCGATCGTCTCGAGCAGCTGGTCCGAGTACTTGCCGGCGAAGAGCTTCGTCGCCGACACGTAGCGGTCCTTCTCCACGCGGAGATCCGCCGCCTGCGGCGCGGCGCCGGCGAGGCACGCGAACAGGCTCGCGCCGACCGAATAGATGTCGCTCCACGGTCCGAGCAGCTCCCGCTTCTGGTAGTGCTCCGGCGACGCGAACCCGGGCGTGTACATCGGGTTCAGCTTGAAGCCTTCGGCAGTAAGGGTCTGGCGCGCGGCGCCGAAGTCGATCAGCACCGGGGTGATGTCGTTGCGGATGTAGACGTTCGCCGGCTTGATGTCGAGGTGCAGCAGCTTGTTCGCGTGCACCTCGCGCAGCCCGTTAAGGAGCAGCGTGAACACGCGGCGGATGAAGTTCTCCTTCATCGCGCCGCGCCGCGCCTGGATGTGCTCCTGCAGCGTGCGTCCGCGCTCGTAGCGCATGACGAGGTACACCGTTTCGTTCGCGCGGAAGAAGTTCAGCACTCGCACCACGTTCGGGTGCGAGAGCTTCGCGAGCGCCCGGCCCTCCTCGAAGAAGCACTTCATGCCGTAGCGGAACGTCGCGAGGTTCTCGTCGGCGATCGACGGCAGCACGTCGCCCTCGCGCCGCAGCGCGAGCGAGCTCGGGAGATACTCCTTGATCGCGACCGGCTGGTCGCCGTCGTCGTGCGCGAGATACACGATCGAGAAGCCGCCGGCCGACAGCACTTTCGTGATGCGGTAGGTCTGGAGCTGGTAGCCCTCGGGCAGCGGCAGGTTCGCTTGCGACGGCATCGACCGGGAGGAACCGTAAGCCTTTGTTAAGATTGGAGAGGACCGCCCGATTCTCTGAGTTTAGGCGGGCAATGTAAAGCCGGCCGACCCCGAAAACAGGAACATTCCATGATCAGCAGCATGACGGGTTACGCCGCGGTGACTCGCGAGGTCGCCGCGGGCTCGATCGCACTCGAGCTGCGGAGCGTGAACAGCCGCTTCCTCGACGTGCAGTTCCGGATCGCGGAAGAGCTCCGCTCGGTCGAGCCGGGTCTGCGCGAGCTCGCGATGGCGAGCCTCGCTCGCGGCAAGATCGACTGCCGCCTCGGGTTCGCAGCATCCCCCGCCGCGCGTGGCGAGACGGCGCTGAACGCCGAAGCGCTGGAGCGCCTCGCGCGCCTCGCGCGCCGCGTGCGCGAGGCGATCCCCGACGCCGAAGCGCTCCGGGTCGCCGACGTGCTGCACTGGCCCGGCGTGCTCGGCGACGACGCGCGCGAGGCCGAGGCGCTGCGCGAAGCCGCGACCGACGCGATGCGCACGGCGCTCGCCGAGCTCGCGGCATCGCGCGCGCGCGAAGGCGAGAAACTCGGCCGCATGCTGCTCGAGCGCGTCGGGAAGATCCGCGCCCGGCTCGCCGCGCTCGAGCCGCTCGTCCCGCAGGCGATCGCCGCCTACGAGGAGCGCCTCGCAGCGAAGCTGCGGGAAGCGCTGGGCGGCGCCGATGAGGAGCGTATCCGCCAGGAGATCGCCGTGTACGGCGTGCGGATCGACGTGGCCGAGGAGCTGTCCCGGCTCGCCGCTCACCTCGACGAGGTCGAGCGGGTGCTCGCGGCCGGCGGCGCGGTCGGCAAGCGGCTCGACTTCCTGATGCAGGAGCTGAACCGCGAGGCCAACACGCTCGGGTCCAAGTCGGTCTCGAAGGAGCTCTCCGCCGCCGCGCTCGAGTTCAAGGTCCTGATCGAGCAGATGCGCGAGCAGGTGCAGAACCTCGAGTGAGCGCTTGCGCGGGCCGAACAGTGAATTGTTGACTCGCGCGGCGGCCCCGATCGGTTCACCATTCGCCATTTCCCGCTCAAGCGCATGCACGGCCTGCTCTTCATCGTCACCGCCCCCTCCGGCGCCGGCAAGTCGTCGCTGGTGAACGCAGTGCTCGCCGACGACCCGGCGCTCGCGCTGTCGATCTCGTACACGACGCGCGCGCCGCGTCCGGGCGAGGTGAACGGGCGCGAGTACCACTTCGTCGACCGGGCGGCGTTCCAGAAAATGCTCGACGCGGGCGAGTTCCTGGAGAGCGCGGAGGTCCACGGCAATTTCTACGCGACCTCGCAGAAGCAGATCACGGCGAACCGGGCTGCGGGCCGCGACGTGGTCCTCGAGATCGACTGGCAGGGCGCCGAGCAGGTGCGGCGCCTCTTTCCCGAGGCGATCGGCATCTTCATCCTGCCGCCCTCGCCGGCCGAGCTCGAGCGGCGGCTGCGCGCCCGCGGCAAGGACTCGGACGAGGCAATCCGGCGCCGCCTCGCCGCCGCCGAGACCGAGCTGAGCCATGCCGGCGAGTTCGATTACGTTATAATTAATAACGACTTCGAGGAGGCCCGGCGCGACCTCGCCGCGGTCCTGCGCGCATCCCGGCTCACCCTCCCCCGCCAGAGCGCGCGTCACCCCGAGCTATTCCGATTGCATAATTGAGGCCTGGAACCGATATGGCACGCATTACCGTCGAAGACGCACTGAGCCGGATCCCGAACCGCTTCCAGCTGACGCTGGCGGCGACCTACCGCGCGCGGCAGCTCGCGCACGGCGGCACGCCGCTGATCGAGGCGGCGCGGGACAAGCCGACCGTCACCGCGCTGCGCGAGATCGCGGCCGGCAAGGTCGGGATCGAGCTGCTGAGCAGGGTCCACCAGAATTAGTGACCGAACGCGCGTGTGACCTGACCGTCTTCCCCCGCAC
This sequence comes from uncultured beta proteobacterium, assembly GCA_963789885.1. GTDB lineage: Bacteria > Pseudomonadota > Gammaproteobacteria > Burkholderiales > SG8-39 > DATEDA01. The sequence goes on from CAWBNB010000010.1 coordinate 119,776, forward strand.
CGCGGCAAACCCCGCGGCCGGTCACACGTCGCGCCTGTTCGGGGAGGCTGCTTGAGCGCAGTCGCCCCTCTCGAAAGCCTCCGGCAGAGCGTCGCCGGGTATCTCAAGCCCGCGGACCTCTCCCGCCTCGAGGAGGCCTACCACTTCAGCGACGCGGCCCACCAGGGCCAGCTCCGCAAGTCCGGCGAACCGTACATCTCGCACCCGGTCGCGGTCGCCGAGATCCTCTCGCACTGGCAGCTCGACGCGCAGACGCTGTGCGCGGCGCTGCTGCACGACGTGGTCGAGGACACCGAGGTCTCGACCGACGACATCTCGAAGCGCTTCGGCAAGCCGGTCGCCGACCTCGTCGACGGCGTCTCGAAGCTCGACCGCATCGAGTTCCAGTCGCAGCAGGACGCGCAGGCCGAGAACTTCCGCAAGATGCTGCTCGCGATGGCGCGCGACGTGCGCGTCATGCTGATCAAGCTCGCCGACCGGCTGCACAACATGCGCACGCTCGACGCGGTCTCGCCGGCGCAGCGCCGCCGCGTCGCGCGCGAGACGCTCGAGATCTACGCCCCGATCGCGAACCGCCTCGGGCTCGACGGGCTCTACCGCGAGCTGCAGGAGCTCGGCTTCCAGCACATCCACCCGATGCGCTACCGCGTGCTCGCCAAGTCGGTGAAGAGCGCGCGCGGCAACCGCCGCGAGGTGGTGGACAAGATCCTCGACGGGATCAAGCAGCGCCTCGCCGAGGCGAAGCTCGAGGCGTCGGTCAGCGGGCGCGAGAAGCACATCTACTCGATCTACCGGAAGATGATCGAGAAGAAACTCTCGTTCACCGAGGTGCTCGACATCTACGGCTTCCGCGTCGTCGTGCGCGATGTGCCGGCGTGCTACGTCGCGCTCGGCGCGCTGCACTCGCTCTACAAGCCGGTGCCCGGCAAGTTCAAGGACTACATCGCGATCCCGAAGCTGAACGGCTACCAGTCGCTCCACACCGCGCTGATCGGCCCGTACGGCGTGCCGGTCGAGGTGCAGATCCGCACGCGCGACATGCACCGCGTCGCCGAGACCGGCGTCGCGTCCCACTGGCTGTACAAGGACGAGGAGAGCGGCACGCTGTCGGAGGTGCAGAGCCGCACGCACAAGTGGCTGCAGTCGCTGATCGAGATCCAGAACGCGAGCGGCGACTCGGCCGAGTTCCTCGAGCACGTGAAGGTCGACCTCTTCCCGGCCGAGGTCTACGTCTTCACGCCGAAGGGCAAGATCATGGCGCTGCCGCGCGGCGCGACTGCGGTCGACTTTCGCCTACGCGGTGCACACCGACATCGGCAACCGCTGCGTCGCGGCCAAGGTGAACTACGAGCTCGTGCCGCTGCGGACCGAGCTCAAGAACGGCGATCGCGTCGAGGTCGTCACCGCGGCACACGCGCACCCGAATCCGGCCTGGCTCTCCTACGTCAAGACCGGCAAGGCGCGCTCGCAGATCCGCCACTTCCTCAAGACGATGCAGTATGAGGAGTCGACCGCGCTCGGCGAGCGCCTGCTCAGCCAGGCGCTGCGCGCGCTGGAGTCCGACCCGATGGCGATCGGTCCCGAGCGCTGGGACAAGCTCGTGCGCGAGTCGGGCGCGAAGTCGCGCGAGGAGATCCTCGCCGACATCGGCCTCGGCAAGCGCCTCGCGGCGATCGTCGCCCGGCAGCTCCTCGCCCTCGCCGACCACGTCCCGGCCGAAGCGAGGACGCAAGGTACGCCCTCCGCCTCGATCGTGATCCGCGGCTCGGAGGGCATGGCGGTGCAGTTCGCCAAGTGCTGCCGCCCGATCCCCGGCGACCCGATCATCGGCTTCATCAAGAAGGGCCAGGGGCTCGTCGTCCACACCCACGACTGCCCGATCGTGACCAAGGCGCGCACCGATCCGGACAAGTGGATCGACGTCGAGTGGGCGCCCGACACCGAGCGCTCGTTCGACGTCGGCATCCGGGTGATCGCCGCGAACCAGCGCGGCGTGCTCGCCAAGGTGGCGACCGCGATCGCGGAGGCCGGCTCCAACATCGACAACGTCAGCATGGACGAGGAGCGCGGCATCTACACCGCGATGCACTTCACGATCCAGGTGCACAACCGGCTGCACCTCGCGCGGGTGATGAAGTCGCTGCGGCGCATTCCTGACGTCGTGCGGATCGTCCGCATCAAGGATCAGCCGACGCGCTGAGCGCCCGGGTCGCCCCCGGGGAACGATCGTCCCTGCACGGGCGGCCCTCGCGTCCGTCCCCGCACCCCGCGCGACGCCGTAGAATCCGGTCCGGCAGGCTCGAATTCCCCCCAACTCCCGGATCCACGCCCATGAAAACTCGCGCAAACGGCATCGACATCCACTACACGATCGACGGCAACGGCCCGTGGCTCACCATGAGCCACTCGCTCGCCTGCGATTCCCGCATGTGGGACGAGCAGGTCGCCGTCCTCTCGAAGCGCTTCAAGGTGCTCCGCTTCGACACGCGCGGCCACGGCCAGACCCAGGCGACGACCGGCGCGTACACGCTCGACCTCCTCGCCGACGACGCAGCGGGCCTCCTCGCCGAGCTCGGCGTGAAGGAGACGCACTGGATCGGGATCTCGATGGGCGCGATGATCGGCCAGACGCTCGCGCTGAAGAAGCCCGGGCTGCTGAAGAGCCTCGTCCTCGCCGACACGACGAGCCGCAACCCGCCGGAAGTCTGGGGGATGTGGAAGGACCGCATCGACGTCGCGGAATCGAAGGGCATGGAACCGCTCGTCGACCCGACGCTCGCGCGCTGGTTCACCGCGCCCTACCTCAAGGCCAGAGCCGACCGCGTCAAACCGATCGCGGACATGATCCGCGCGACGCCGGTCGCGGGCTACGTCGGCTGCTGCCACGCGCTGCCGAAGATCAACCTTACCGACCGGCTGAAGGAGATCAAGGCGCCGGTGCTCGCGCTCACCGGCGCGGAGGATGCGTCCGCGGCTTCGACGAAGACGATCCACGAGAGCATCCCGGGCTCCGAGTTCGTGTCGATTCCGTCGGCCTCCCACATCGCCAACGTCGAGCAGCCCGAGGCGTTCAACGCCGCGCTCACGAAGTTCTACGACCGGATCCTGAAGTAGCGCGCTCACTCCGGCCCGATGGGCGCTCTCGCCGGGCAGCACGCGGTCGTCACCGGCGGCGGACGGGGCATCGGCGCTGCGGTGGCAGCGGCCCTCGCCGCCGAGGGCGCAACGGTCTCGGTGCTCGGCCGTGACGCCGCGCGGCTCGCCGCCCAGGTCGCATCGCTCGGCGGCGCGGCCCGCGCTCAGGGCGTCGCAGTCGACGTGACCGACGAAGCGTCGGTGAAATCGGCGTTCGCGCTAGTGCATGCGCGCTTCGGGCGCGTCGACATCCTCGTCAACAATGCCGGCGAGGCGGGAAGCGCGCCGCTCGCGAAGAGCGATCTGGCGCTGTGGCAGCGGATGCTCGCGGTGAACCTCACCGGCACGTTTCTCTGCACGCGCGAGGTGCTCCCGGAGATGACCGCGCGCCGGGCAGGCCGGATCGTGAACGTGGCGAGCACGGCGGGGCTCGTCGGCTACGCGTACGTTTCGGCCTACTGCGCCGCGAAGCACGGTGTCGTCGGTTTCACGCGCGCGGCCGCGCTGGAGTGCGCGAAGACCGGCGTCACCGTCAATGCGGTGTGCCCGGGGTATACCGAAACCGACATGGTGGGCGCGGCGGTGGCGAACATCGTCGCGAAGACCGGGAAGACCGAAAGCGAGGCGCGCGCCGCGCTCGTCGCGAGCAACCCGCAGGGTCGGATGGTGCAGCCCGCGGAGGTGGCGGGAGCGGTGCTCTGGCTCTGCCTGCCGGCTTCGTCATCGGTCACCGGGCAGGCGATCGCGGTCGCGGGTGGGGAGGTGATGTCATGAACGCAGCAGCGCGCCTTCGCGGGCTACAAGCCCCGGCACTTCCGGTGGCAAACGGAGGGGAGGGTCGGCATCGTCACCCTCGACCGGCCCGAGAAGAAGAACCCGCTCACGTTCGACTCCTATGCGGAGCTGCGCGATCTCTTCCGCGGGCTGCAATACGCATCGGACGTCAAGACGATCGTGATCGCGGGCGCCGGCGGCAATTTCTCCTCCGGCGGCGACGTGCACGAGATCATCGGCCCGCTCACGAAGATGACGATGCCGGAGCTCCTCGACTTCACGCGCATGACCGGCGACCTCGTCAAGGCGATGCGCAACTGCCCGCAGCCGATCGTCGCCGCCATCGACGGCGCGTGCGCCGGCGCGGGCGCGATGGTCGCGCTCGCCTCCGATTTCCGCTACGGCACCGCGCAGTCGAAGACCGCGTATCTCTTCGTGCGCGTCGGGCTCGCAGGCTGCGACATGGGCGCCTGCACGCTGCTGCCGCGGCTCGTCGGCCAGGGACGCGCGGCCGAGCTGCTGTACACCGGCCGCTCGCTCTCGGGCGACGAAGGCCTCGCCTGGGGGTTCTTCAACCGGCTCTGCCCGCCCGAGAAGCTGCTCGACGAAGCCAAAACGCTCGCAGCGTCGCTCGCCGACGGCCCGACCTTTGCGCACGGCATGACGAAGAAGCTCCTCCACCAGGAGTGGAACATGGGGCTCGACGAGGCGATCGAGGCCGAGGCCCAGGCGCAGGCGATCTGCATGCAGACGAAGGATTTCCACCGCGCGTACGAGGCGTTCGTCGCGAAGAGAAAGCCCAAGTTCGAAGGCGACTGACGGCGCGGGCCGTCTCGTACCATCGTGTCCGACAAGACCTATCTCGACTGGCCGTTCTTCGACGACGCGCACCGCGCGCTCGCGCGCGAGCTCGACCGCTGGTGCACCGACCGGCTCGCCGGCGGGTTCGACCACGAGGACGTCGACAGCGCGTGCAACGACCTCGTCGCGCTGCTCGGCGAAGCGGGCTGGCTCGAGTACTGCGTGCCGAAAGCGCACGGCGGGCGGCTCGAGCGCCTCGACTCGCGCAGCCTCTGCCTCGCGCGCGAGACGCTCGCGCGCCACGACGGGCTCGCCGACTTCGCGTTCGCGATGCAGGGGCTCGGCTCGGGGGCGATCTCGCTCGCCGGATCGGAGGCGCTGCGCAGCCGCTATCTGCCGCGAGTCGCGCAGGGTGAGGCGATCGCCGCGTTCGCGCTGTCGGAGCCCGATGCCGGCTCCGACGTCGCCGCGATGTCGACGCGCGCGCGCCAGGCGGGCGGCGAGATCGTCATCGACGGCACGAAGACCTGGATCTCGAACGGCGGGATCGCCGACTTCTACACCGTGTTCGCGCGCGAGACCGACGCCCCCGGCGCAAAGGGGATCAGCGCGTTCGTCGTCGACGCGGACGCGCCCGGGCTCTCGATCGCCGAGCGGATCGAAGTCATCGCTCCGCATCCGCTCGCCCGCCTCGAATTCAAGGACTGCCGCGTACCGGCGACGCAGCGGCTCGGCGCGCCGGGCGAGGGATTCAAGGTGGCGATGCAGACGCTCGACGTCTTCCGGTCGTCGGTCGCCGCGGCCGCGCTCGGCTTTGCGCGGCGCGCGCTCGACGAGGCGGTCGCACGCGCCACTTCGCGCAAGATGTTCGGCCAGACGCTCGCCGACTTCCAGCTGACGCAGGCCGCGATCGCGGACATGGCGACGGGGATCGACTCCTCCGCCCTGCTCACCTATCGCGCCGCCTGGCTGCGCGACGCGAAGGGCGAGCGCACGACGCGCGAGGCGGCGATGGCTAAAATGGTCGCGACTGAAACCGCGCAGGCGGTGATCGATCGGGCGGTGCAGATCTTCGGCGGTCTCGGCGTCGTATCCGGCCAGGCGGTCGAGCGGCTGTACCGCGACATCCGGGCCCTGCGCATCTACGAAGGTGCGACCGAGGTGCAGAAGCTGATCATCGCGCGGGAAACGCTCAAGGGTTGAGCCAAGGAATGGCTTATACCGCTCACGTCGACACGTTCGCGCGGGACAATCTCCCGCCGCCGGACGAGCTGCCGGAGGTCTTCTTCGAGCTGCCGGAGCTCCGCTATCCGGCGCGCCTGAACTGCGCGGCCGAGCTCCTCGACAAGATGGTCGCCGCGGGACACGGCGACCGACCCGCGCTCCACGCGTTGATCGGCGGGCGGAAGTACTCCTGCACGTACCGCCAGCTCCTCGTCCGCGCCAACCAGATCGCGCACGTCCTGATCGAGGATCTGAAGCTCGTTCCGGGCAATCGCGTGCTGCTGCGCGGGCCGAACAACCCGATGATGGCGGCGTGCTGGTTCGGCATCATCAAGGCCGGCTGCATCGCGGTCGCGACGATGCCGCTCCTCCGCGCGAAGGAGCTCGCGGTCATCGTCGACAAGGCGCGGATCGGGGCGGCGCTCTGTGACGTGCGGCTGAAGGACGAGCTCGAGATCGCCAGCACGCGCTGCCGCGACCTCAAGCGGGTCCTGTACTTCGGCGACGGCGGCGCCAGCTCGCTCGAGGCGGCGCTCGAGCGCAAGCCGGCCGCATTCGCGAACGCCGACACCGCCGCTGACGACGTCGCGCTGATCGCGTTCACCTCGGGCACGACGGGGCAGCCCAAGGGCTGCATGCACTTCCACCGCGACGTGATGGCCATGTGCGACGCGTTTCCCCGCTCGTGCCTGAAGCCGACGCGCGACGACGTCTTCTGCGGCACGCCGCCGCTCGCGTTCACCTTCGGCCTCGGCGGGATGCTCTGCTTTCCGCTGCGCTTCGGCGCCTCGACCGTGCTGATGGAGCGGCTCACGCCCGAGACCCTGCTCGAGACGGTTCGCGACTTCCGTGCGACCGTGTGCTTCACCGCGCCGACCTTCTACCGCCAGATGGCGCAGCTCGCGCCGAAGTACGACCTCGCCAGCCTGAAGAAGTGCGTCTCCGCCGGCGAGGCGCTGCCGGACGCGACGCGCCAGGCGTTCAAGCAGGCGACCGGCATCGAGCTCCTCGACGGCCTCGGATCGACCGAGATGATCCACATCTTCGTGTCGCACGCCGTGGACCGCGCGCGGCGCGGCGCGACCGGCTACGCGATCCCCGGCTACCGTGCGACCGTAGTGGACGACGACGGCAACCCGTGCCCGCCGGGAACCGTCGGCCGGCTCGCGGTGAAGGGTCCGACCGGCTGCAAGTACCTCGCCGACGACCGGCAGCGGAACTACGTCCAGCGCGGCTGGAACGTCACCGGCGACGCCTACCTGATGGACGCGGACGGCTACTTCTTCTACCAGGCGCGCACCGACGACATGATCATCTCGGCCGGCTACAACATCGCCGGGCCCGAGGTCGAGTCGGCGCTGCTCGAGCACCCCGCGGTCGCGGAGTGCGGCGTCGTCGGCGCTCCGGACGAGGAGCGCGGGATGATCGTGAAGGCCTACGTCGTGCTGAAGCCCGGCTTCGCCGGCGACGATGCGATGGCCAAGTCGCTGCAGGACCACGTCAAGGCCGCGATCGCACCGTACAAGTATCCGCGGGCGGTCGAGTTCCGCCCCGCGCTGCCGCGCACCGAGACCGGGAAGCTGCAGCGCTTCAAGCTGCGGATGGAAGCGGCGTCGAACGCCGGGTTGCGCCCGTAGTCTTAGACGGCAACGACATACGGCGCGAGCCGTTCGAGATCCGGCTCGACGCCGAGCCCCGGCGCATCCTGCAGCGTCGTCCAGCCGTCCACCACGGTGAAGGGAAACACCGCCTCGCGTAGCGGGTTCGGGTTCGAGTCGATCTCGGCGTAGCCGTTTCCGCCCGCGGCGGCGACGAGATGCATCGACGCGGCGAGCCCGAGGCCGCCGGCGAGCCAGTGCGGGCAGAACGCGAGGCCGCGCTCGACCGCACGGCTCGCGACCTCGCGGCAGCCGCTGATACCGCCCCACTTGCCGACGTCGGGCTGGATGACACGCAGGTATCCGCCCGCGATCGCCGCGTCGAACGCCGATTCGCCGCGCAGATTCTCGCCAGCCGCGAGCGGCACACCCGCCCGCTCGGCGAGCAGGCTCCACGCATCGGCGGGCTCGTCGGCCGCGATCGGCTCTTCCATCCAGTGCGGGCGCAGGGGCGCAAGCTCGGCGATCCGCTCGAGCGCCTCCGCGGGCGACCAGGCCTGGTTGGCGTCGATCATGATCGTCGCGTCTTCGCCGAGCGCGTTGCGGAGCGCGGCGAGATTCGTCCGATCGCGCGCGGTGTTCATGCCGACCTTCAGCTTGAACGCGCGGTAGCCCTCCGCGCGCCGTGCGAGCGCGGTCTCGACGACGCCGTCCGGCCCGAGCCCGCTCGCATAGACGCGCAAGCGCCCGCTCGCGCCGCCGAGGTGTTTCCACAGCGGCGCGCCCGCGCGACGCGCGGCGAGGTCCCAGCACGCCTGGTCGATGCCCGCGATCACCTGCGCGAAGGGTCCGGGCTCACCGCACTGGATCGCGAGGGTGCGCGTTTTCGCTTCGAGCGCCGCACGGACGCGCTCCGGGTGCGCGGCGTCTAGGCCGACGGCTAGCGGCGCGAAGATCGCGCGCAGGAGCCGCGCGCGATGCTCCGCGCCGGGCGGCGGGAAGTTGCACCACACCTCGCCCCAGCCGTACGCGCCGTCGGCCGCGGTCACGCGCACGAAGAGCGCGGGGCGGGTCGCCATCGCGCCCATGGCGGCCAGCACGGGACGTGACGCCGGCGCGCGCAGCAGCCACGATTCGAGACGGGCGATCGTCGAGGTCATCCCTGCATGCTAGCCTACGCCGCGCGGCAATGGGGCAATCGATGCGAACCTGGCGGTGGTTGGGCGCGGTACTCGCGATCGGCGCGGCGTCCGCGGCGCTTGCGCAAGGCGCGTATCCGTCGAAACCGGTCCGGCTGATCGTGCCGTTTCCGCCCGGCGGCGCGGTCGACTTCTACGCGCGCGCGGTCCAGACCCGGCTCGCGGAGACGCTCGGCCAGCCGATCCTGATCGAGAATCGCGCCGGCGCCGGCGGGATGATCGGCGCCGAGTTCGTCGCGAAGTCCCCGCCCGACGGCTACACGCTGCTCGTCGGCAACATCGCGGCGCTCGCGATGAACGTCGCCCTCTACTCGAAGATGCCGTACGACCCGGTGAAGGACCTCACGCCGATCATGCGCACCGTCGCCGTCGACTACGCGATGGTGGTGCATCCGTCGCTGCCCGTGCAGTCGGTGGCGGAGTTCGTCGCCTATGCGAAGACGCATCCGGGGAAGGTGAGCTACGGCTCGGCGGGGAGCGGCAGCGCGCCGCATCTCTCGATGGAGCTCTTCAAGGCGCGCGCCGGCATCGACCTCGTGCACATTCCGTTCAAGGGTGGCGGCCCGATGGTGACCGACCTTCTCGGCGGTCAGATCCAGATCGTCATCGCCGACCAGGCGAATCTGATGCCGCACGTGAAGGCCGGCAAGCTCCGCGCGCTCGCCGTCGGCACCCTCGTCCGTTCGGCGGTCTACCCCGACCTGCCGACGATCGCGGAGTCGGGCTACCCGGGATTCGAGGCGCGCGCCTGGCAGGGCATCGCCGGGCCGGCCGGCCTGCCGCCGGACGTCGTCCGGCAGATTCAGTCCGCGATCGCGAAGGTGATGGCACTGCCCGACGTGCGCGCGCGGCTCGTCGAAGGCGGGCTCGATCCGATCGTCAGCACGCCGGAGGAATTCGGCGAGTTCATCCGCGCGGAGATCGCGAAGTGGTCGAAGGTCGCGAAGGACGTCGGCGCGCGGGTGGACTGAGCCGGGCGCCTCAGCGCTGCGCCGGCGGATCGAAGACGAACACGTTCTTGAACGCGTCGAGCACCTTCGTGCCGTGCTCGCGCTCGACGCGCTCGGCGACGGAGTGCGGCATCGAGACGTCGTCGCGCCCGTCGGCGAGTCCGGTGATGACGGTGAGCTGGACGGCGTCGGTCTTGCCGACGTTGTGGAAGCCGCGGTAGACCTTCGGCGGGCACGAGAAGACGTCCCACTTGTTGAGGGTGAGCCGGTGCGCGACCGGCTCGCCGATCTCGTACTCGATCGTGCCCTCGAGCACGACGAAGGTCTCGAAGGTGTCGTTGTGCGAATGCAGGCACGGCCCCTGCCCCGGCGGCAGGATCGACACGAACATCGTCGTCCGCGCCGCGCCGAAGATCGGCGCCTCGCTCCCGAACGGGTTCTTGGTGTCGTCGAGGATCACCGGCATCAGCTTGCGCGCGAAGATGATGTCCATCGCCGCCTGGGGCGTCCAGCCGAGGTCGCGCGCCGTCGACATCGACTGCAGCTTGTCGAAGCGCGCGACGCGCCGCTCGAGCTCTTCGCGCGTCGGGGTGTAGATGCCGGTCATGCCGTGCCTCCTCGTGAGAACATCCGCCGGGCAAGCCTATCAACCCCAGCCCGAGGAGACAATGCCATGGCCGTCCAGCCCATCGTCCCGCCCGGTTCGCCGCCGCCGCTCGCGCCCTACTCGCCCGGCGTGCGCGCCGGCAACACGATCTACGTCTCGGGCACGCTCGCGATCGGTCCGGATGGAAAGACGGTCGGCGTCGGCGACGTCAAGGCACAGACGCGCCACGTGCTCGAGAGCGTGAAGTCGGTGATCGAGGCCGCTGGCGGCACGCTCCGGGACGTGGCCTTCAATCACATCTTCCTCGCCAACCTCGCCGACTATGCCGCGATGAACGAGGTTTACCGGGAGTACTTCCCGAGCAATCCGCCGGCGCGCTACTGCATCCGCGCCGACCTCGTGAAGCCCGAGTTCCTGGTGGAGGTCGCGACGATCGCGCACCTCGGCACTTAGCACGCACCGCTTGCGCGGCCGCCCGATCCGCCGCGAAATCGTTCGTCCGCGTTACGACCCGATGGAGGTTGCATGTCGCTCGCCACGCCGCTCACCAAGCTCCTCGGGATCGCTCATCCGATCCTGCTCGCGCCGATGGATCTCGTGTCCGACGCGAAGCTCGCTGCGGCGGTGAGCGCCGCCGGCGGCTTCGGCATCCTCGGCGGCGGGTACGGCGACGGCGACTGGCTCGCGCGGGAGCTCGATTCGCTCGGGAGATCCGGACAACGCTTCGGCGTCGGCTTCATAACGTGGAGCATGGCGAAGCAGCCGGAGCTGCTCGATGTAGCGCTCGAGCGCAGGCCGGCCGCGGTCATGCTGTCCTTCGGCGACCCGGCACCGTTCGCCGACCGCATCAAGCGGAGCGACGCGCGCCTCATCTGCCAAGTGCAGTCGCTCGCGCTGGCGAAGGTGGCCGTCGCGGCCGGCGCCGACGTCCTCGTCGCGCAGGGTACCGAGGGCGGCGGGCACGGCGCCGCCCGCGGCGTCGTGTCCCTGGTGCCGGAAATCGTCGATGCGGTCGGCCCGAAAGTGCCGGTCGTCGCCGCCGGCGGGATCGCCGACGGGCGCGGGCTCGCGGCCGCGCTCATGCTCGGCGCATCCGGCGTGCTGCTCGGCACGCGCTTCTATGCGACCGAGGAGGCGGCCGGAGCGCAGGCGGCGAAAGAGCGCATTCGCGCCGCCAGCGGCGACGATACGCTGCGCAGCATCGTGTTCGACATCTCCCGGCGCAACGTCTGGCCCGCCCCGTTCACCGGGCGGTGCCTGCGCAACGCGCATCTGGAGCACTGGTTCGGGCGTGAGGTTGAGCTGCTGCGCCACCAGGAAGAGGAAGCGGCGCGGTATGCGGCCGCCCGGAGCGACGGCGACTTCGACGTCGCGGCGGTGATCGCCGGCGAAGCGTCCGGACTCGTGCGCGAGATCGGGTCGGCGCGGGAGGTCGTGGCGCGGATCGTCCGCGAAGCATCGGCGCTTCTCGCAAGCGCGCCGCGCTGGACCGCCGACAACTAGTCTGATCGCATCGACAAGGAGCGGCCGAGCAAGGCCCCGATGCGGTGAACCTCGCGCCGGCCCGCAGGCTCGCGCCGTGCGCCGCCGGCGCGCTCAAGCTCCCCCGCCCGGCTTGAAGAACGGCGGCGGGATCAGGAAGCGGCACTCCTGCTTGATGATCGTGTCCGCCTCGCGCAGCATCTTCAGATAGGCCTGCATCTCCGGGTCGGCGCGCATCGCCGCCTGGCGGCGCATGCGCTCGTCGAAGCTCGGGTGGGCGTAGATATGGATGTACGAGTTGACGTCGCCGTCCTCGTGCACGCCCACCAGCACCGGGTAGCCGTAATGGCGCGCGATCACCGGCAACCCGTGCTTCTCGTAGAGCTCGAGCTGCGGCTTCACCTTCCAGGGATGGGTCGTGTACGTGCGATGCTCGTAGATCATCCGGCTGCTCCTTTCGCATGGGTTGATTTCGCCTGCCCGAATACGCGCTGCTCGCGCAGGGTCGCCACTTCACTCCAGTGTCGACGTTTCCCGCAAGCAGGCGCGCCGATGATAGCCCTCGAGATCCGTGGGTCAACCGCGACGGGGGCTCGCTATACTACTTGCTGGCGGCGACTGACTGGAGAACAAGATGCACTCGTGCGCGATCCTCGACGACTATCAGAACGTGGCCTTGAGCGTCGCCGACTGGAGCCCGCTCGGCGGGCAGGTGAGCACGCGGGTGTTCAACGAGCACATCGAGGACCGGGAAGCGCTCGTGAAGGCGCTCGCCGAGTTCGACATCATCGTCGCGATGCGGGAGCGGACGCCGTTCGACGCGTGGCTGTTCGACCGGCTGCCGAAGCTCAAGCTGCTCGTGACGACCGGGATGCGCAACGCATCGATCGATCTCGAGGCGGCGGCGAAGCACGAGGTCACCGTATGCGGGACGTCGGGCTCGGTCGGGTCGACGACGGAGCTCGCGTGGGGCCTCATCCTCGCGGTCGCGCGGAGCATTCCGCAGGAGAACGCGCTCTTCCACTCGGGGGGCAAGTGGCAGACGACGCTCGGGGTCGGGATTGAACGGCAAGACACTGGGCGTCGTCGGGCTCGGGAATCTCGGCGCGCGGACGGCGAAGGTCGGGCTCGCGATGGAGATGAAGGTGATCGCGTGGAGCCCGCGGCTGACGCCGGAGCGGTGCACGGAGATCGGTGCGACGAAAGCGGCGTCGTTGGACGATCTGCTGCGGACGTCCGATGTGGTGAGCATCCATGTCGTGCTCAACGAGAAATCGCGCGGGATGATCGGGGCGCGCGAGCTCGGGCTGATGAAGCGCGACGCGATTCTCGTGAACACGTCGCGCGGGCCGCTCATCGACGAGCAGGCGCTGATCACGGCGCTGCGGGAGAAGCGGATCGCCGGGGCGGGAATCGACGTGTTCGATCATGAGCCGTTGCCGAAGGATCATCCGTTGCGGAAGCTGGACAACGTCGTGGCGACGCCGCATCTCGGGTACGTGACGCGGGAGGGGTACCGCACGTTCTATGCGCACGCGGTCGAGGACATCAAGGGGTGGATCGCCGGGAGTCCGCTGCGGGTGCTGCAGGCCGGAAAATAGGCGCGGCGGACCATGCTGACGACCGACGACGTCCGGGCGATTCCGCTGTTCTCGGACGCTCGAGCTGCCCGAGCTCGACCGTCTGGCGAAGACGTCTGCCGACATTCATCTCGCCGCCGGGGAGTTCGCCGTTCCCGAGGGCGGGGAGCGCGCGCTCTACGCGGTGCTCACCGGGAAGATCGAGGTCGTCAAGCTGTTCGACGGCGTCGAGCGGACGCTCGGCTGGCGCCTTCCGGGCACGATCTTCGGCGAAGTGCCGATCACCTTCGGCACGACGTTCGTGGGCGGCTATCGGGCGTCCGGACCCACGCGCGTCTTTCGCGTCGAGCCGAAGGACTATTACGCCATTGCAGCGGCGGCGCCATCGATCGCCGCAAAGGTAGGGGCGCTGGCGCGCGAGCGGATCGGCGGCCTGCAGGGCCTCGCTGCGGAAGCGCCCAAGGCGCGCGTGACGATGGTCGGCCACCGCTGGGACACCACCGCTACCGAGTTGCGCAGGTTCCTTGCGCGCAACCAGATCAGCCACGACTGGATGACGCCCGATGCGCCCGAGCTCGCGACGCGCTGGCCCGGGCCGCGTCCGACGGACGACGAGTGTCCCGCGTTGCGGCTGGTCGACGGGACGCTGCTCCGGCGACCCGCCAGGCGCGAGCTCGCCCAGCGCCTCGGCCTGCAAACGAGTCCGCGCTCCGCCGAATACGACACCCTGATCATCGGCGGCGGGCCGGCCGGCCTCGCGGCCGCGGTGTACGGCGCGTCCGAAGGCTTGCGGACCGTGGTCGTGGAGCGCGAGGCGCCCGGCGGCCAGGCGGGCACGTCCTCGCGCATCGAGAACTATCTCGGCTTTCCCAGCGGCGTGTCGGGCGACGAGCTCGCGACCCGGGCCTTGCAACAGGCCAAGCGGCTCGGCGCCGAGATCCTCGTCACCCGTTCCATCGCCCGCATCGATCCGGCGGGTCGTCAGCTCTGCCTCGACGGCGACGAGGTCGTCCGGGCGCGGACCGTCATCCTCGCCACCGGCGTCACGTGGCGGCGCCTCGCGATCGACGGCTTCGACCGGCTCATCGGCAAGGGCATCTACTACGGCGCGGCGCGCAGCGAAGCGAGCGTCACCCACGGGCTCGACGTCCACCTGATCGGCGCCGGAAACTCGGCCGGGCAGGCTGCCTTGTACTTCGCCAGCCACGCCCGCACGGTGACGCTCGTCGTCCGCGGCGATTCGCTCGAGAAAAGCATGTCCCGCTACCTGATCGAGCAGCTCGCCGGGAAGTCGAACGTGAAGGTTCGGCTGCACTCCGAGGTGATCGTCGCGCACGGCGACACCAACCTGACGGCAGTCGACATCCGCGACAACGCCAGCGGGAAGGCGAGCCGGCACGACTGCGGAGGGCTCTTCGTCTTCATCGGCGCCGACGCGGAGACCGGCTGGCTGCCGGAAGGCATCGCGCGCGATGCACGGGGCTACGTCCTGACCGGGGACGACGTGGTGAAGGCCGGGCGCTGGTCGCTCGAGCGCGATCCCTACCTCCTCGAGTCGAGCGTCCCGGGCGTCTTCGCCTGCGGGGACGTGCGGTTGAGCCCGGTCAAGCGCGTCGCTTCCGCGGTCGGCGAGGGCAGCATGGCGATCGCTTTCGTCCACAAGTACCTGCAGCAGGACGCGCGGTAGCAGCGACCAGGCGATCGCGGTCGAATGAAGGGCGATCGCCCTCTGGCGGCGCTGGTGCTCGCGTACGCCGCGGCGAGCCTCTTCCACCACGCGTTCCGGAATCGCGCAGCGCGAGCCTGAGCCCGGCAAGACCCCGGGCCCCGGCATTCCGCGCTTCCAAAAGCAACGCCCGAATGCTCGACGTGCGGAAGAAACGGCGCCCCAAGGTGTTTGCTTGGAGCCGCACTACCGACAACAACAGGAGGAGTCGATGCACTGCAAGACCCTGCTAACCGGGCTGGCCCTGTCCACTGGCGCCGTTGCGTTCGTCCCCGGGGCCGCACTCGCCCAGGACTCGGCCGCATCGGTGCTCAAGCGCGCGTCGGCCGCGATGGGCGATCCCAAGACGATCCGCTACGTCGGCGAAGGCACCGGCTGGACCTTCGGCCAGGCCTACAAGCCCGGCACGGCGTGGCCGAAGATCGACATCCAGAGCCAGGCGCGGACGATCAACTACGACACCGGCTCGATGCGCGAGGAGATCGCGTTCAACCGCGGCGAGCCGCGGGGAGGCGGCGGCTATCCGCTCACCGGCCAGGCGCGCTTCGACCAGTACGTGAGCGGGACGTCCGCCTGGAACGGATCGCCGGGCGGCGCGGTCCCCGGCCCGCGCTGGGTCGCCGACCGGACGCATCAGCTCTGGACCACCCCGCACGGTGCGATCAAGGCCGCAATGAAGGACAACGCGACGGTGCAGTGGCAGACGAAGGACGGGAAGTCGCTCGCGGCGGTGTCCTTCACCGAGCCCGGGAAGTTCTCCGCGACCGTGTTCGTCAACGACGACTACCTGGTCGAGCGCGTCGAGTCGCGCCTGCCCGATGCCGTGCTCGGCGAGGTTCCGGCCGTGACGGTGTACTCGAACTACCGCGATTACGGCGGCGTGAAGTTCCCCGGCCGCATCCAGCAATCGCAGGGCGGGTTCCCGACGCTCGACGTCGCGATCAAGGAAGTCCAGCCGAACGCGCCGGCCGACATCCAGGTGCCCGACAACGTGCGCACCGCGGCGGAGCGGGTCACCACCGACAAGGTGGCCGAAGGCGTCTGGTTCGTCGCCGGCGGCTCGCACAACAGCGCGGTGATCGAGATGAAGGATCACCTGATCCTGGTCGAAGCGCCGCTCAACGACGCGCGCACCGGGCCGGTGATCGAGGCCGCGAAGAAGCTCGTCCCGGGCAAGCCGATCCGCTACGTGATCAACTCGCACCACCACTTCGACCATTCCGGCGGCCTGCGCGCCGCCGCGGCCGAGGGCGCGACCATCATCACCCAGGCGGAGAACAAGCCGTACTTCGACCGCGTGTTCGCAACGCCGGCCAAGATCCTTCCCGACCAGCTCACGAAATCCGGGAAGAAGGCCACGGTGCGGCCGGTGAAGGATTCGATGACGCTGAGCGACGGTGCGCGGATCGTGGAGCTCCGCCGCATCGGCGACAGCGTCCACACCGACACGTTCCTGATGGTTTATCTGCCGAAGGAGCGGCTGCTGATCGAGGCCGACGCGTTCACGCCGCTGCCGCCGAACTCGAAGCCGCCGTCGCCGCCGAACGCGAACAACTTGAACCTCATCGACAATATCGAACGGCAGAAGCTCGCGGTCGACCGGATCGTGCCGCTGCACGGCCGCGTCGTGCCAGTTGCGGACCTCTACAGCACGGCGAGTCGAACGCCGAAGTAGCCCGGGCTTGCTGAGCCGGCGCGCGCGCCGCCGCGCGCGCCGCGCTTCACTCGAGCTTGATGTTCGCCGGTTTGACGGCTCCTGCCTCAGCCCTTGCGCGCGTCGGCGCCGCGATATTTCTCGTCGAACTCGGCGACCCAGCCGAAGCCCATCAGCTCGCTGAAGTCCTTGAACGGATACAGGCGAACGTCGAGCGCGGTGCTCGACCCCTTTGCCTTTAATCCCGCGTACGCCGCCTCCAGCGCCGCGCCGGCGGCGAGGAAGCCGAGCGCCGGGAAGATCGCGAGCCGGTAGCCGATCTCCTGGAGGCTCGCCGCATCGAGCACCGGCGTCCGCCCGCCCTCGACCATGTTGGCGATGAGCGGCACGTCGAATGTCCGGCCGATGCGCCGCATCTCCTCGACGCTCTCGGGCGACTCGATGAAGAGGAGATCCGCGCCGGCGTTCAGGTACGCCTCCGCGCGCCGCAGCGCCTCGTCGAGGCCGAGCGTCGTGCGTGCGTCGGTGCGGGCGATGATCTTGAAGTTGCGGTCGCGGCGCGAGTCGACCGCGACGCGGATCTTCGCCACCATGTCCTCGACCGGCACCACGCGGCGGCCGAGCATGTGGCCGCACTTCTTCGGGAACTCCTGGTCCTCGAGCTGGATCGCCACCGCGCCCGCCTGCTCGTAGCCGCGGACGGTGTGCTGCACGTTGAGGAGGCCGCCGTAGCCGGTGTCGCCGTCCGCGACGAGCGGCGTCTGCGACATCGCGGCCATCTGCCCGACGCGCGAGACCATGTCGCTGTAGGTCGCCAGCCCCGCGTCCGGCAGGCCGAGGTGCGACGCGACGACACCGTAGCCCGTCATGTAGAGCACGTCGAACCCCATCCGGTCGGCGAGCTTGACCGAGATCAGGTCGTAGACGCCCGGCGCGGAGATCAACTCCTTCCGCGCGAGGCGCTCGGCGAATTTCCGGCGTTTGGCTTCGCTCATGCTCCGCTCCTTCGCTCCGATTTCACTCCGGCTTTACGCCGGCGGCCTTCGCCACCCGCGCCCATTTCTCGTATTCCGCATCCATCAGCTTCGCGAACTGCTCTGGCGTGTTCCCGACCGGCTCTGCGCCGACCTGGGCGACCCGCTCCTTCATCTCAGGCGTCGCAAGCACCTTCGCGATGTCGGACTGCAGTCGCTTCAGCACCTCGGGCGGCGTCTTGGGCGGCGCGAGCACGCCGTACCAGGCCGCCGACTCGACGCCGCGGACTCCACCTTCGGTGAACGTGGGCGCGTCGGGAAACGCCGCGACGCGCTTCGACTGCGCTACGCCGATCACGCGCAGCTTGCCGCTCTTCACGTGCGAGAGCGCGGTCGTCACGCTGGTGAACCCCATCGCGAGATGGCCGCCGATGAGGTCGGTCATGATTAGCGCGCCGCCCTTGTACGCGACCGGCAGCAACTCGACGCCAGCGGCCTGCGCGAACATCGCGCCGGTCAGCTGCGTGCTGCCCTCCGAGTGCGCGATCGAGAGCTTGCCCGGGTTCGCCTTGGCTTCCGCGACGAGATCCTTCACCGACTTCCACTGCGAACTGGCGGGTATCACCAGCACGAACGGCGAGCTCGCGATCACGGTCACCGGCGCGACGTCGCGGCGCGGATCGAACGGCATCTCCTTCATCGTGAACGCGTTGATCACGTGCGTCGCGACGACGACGGCGAGCGTGGTGCCGTCGGGCGGCGAGTCGATCATCGCGCGCGTGCCGATGATGCCGTTCGCGCCGGCGCGGTTCTCGACGATGACCGTCTGGCCCCAGAGCTCGCCGAGCTTCTGGGCAGTAGTGCGGGTGAGGATGTCGGTGCCGCCGCCCGGCGCGTACGGGACGATGAACTTCACCGGCTTGGAGGCGAATGTCCCCTGTGCGAGGGCGAGACCGGGCGCAGCGAGGGCGAGCAGGAGGAAGCGGACGAGCGCTGCGACACTCATGGTGTGCCCTCCTCGGAATGGGCGGGCAGTATAGCGCCAGCCTCCGTCGCGCTTGCCGGCACCGGGGCGTAACGTCCGCCCTGTCCCATGAACGCACCCGCCCGAACCGTAACCGTGGGCGAGGAGTTCCGCGACGACATCCGGAAGAAGCTCCCTGCCGGCGTGCTCGCGCCGCTCACGCGCCTCGATCCCCTGCGCTCGACGCTCGCCGTCGCACAGACCTTCGGGCTGCTCGCACTCGTCATCGGCCTCGCCGTCGCGTTCTGGTCGTGGTGGGCCGCCGCGATCGCCGTGGTGCTGATCGGGCCGCTGCAGCACGCGCTGTTCGTCCTCGCGCACGACGGCGCGCACTACCGGCTCTACGAGACGCGCTGGCTGAACGACGCGGTCGGCCGGCTGTGCGGCACGATCGCCAGCGTCTCGATGTGCACCTACCGGGTGATCCACCGGCTGCACCACAACCATCTGTACGGGCCGCAGGATCCCGACATCGCGCTGCACGGTGGCTACCCGCGCGGGAAGGCCTACCTCGCGAAGAAGCTCGCGAAGGACCTCGCGGGTCTGACGGCGTTCAAGACCTATTCGTACTTCTTCGGGGCGCCGGCGCTCAACGCCGCGACCGCTGGACGGTGCTCGGCTTCCACGTCGCCGCGGCGTTCGCGGCGGGCTGGGGCTGGCAGTACTTCGTGCTGTGGATGCTGCCGCTCGCCACCGTGCTCCAGGCGATCCTGCGCCTCCGCGCGATCTGCGAGCACGGCGCGGTGACCGACTACGGCTCGCCGCTGACCGCAGCGCGGACGAACCTCGTGCCGTCGTGGCTGCGCTACTTCCTCTTCCCGCACCACGTGAACTACCACGTTGAGCACCACCTCTATCCCGCGGTGCCGCACTACAACCTGCCGCTGCTGCACGCCGCGCTGGAAGCGCACGGCATCCTCGATGGAGCCGAGATCCGGCGACTGCCCGAAACGCTCGCCCGGGTCTTCGCCGACCGTCCCGCCAACTCTGTCGCAACTCCCGCCGCGGGCTCCGCCGGCGGGTCCGCCGCTTAACCCCTCCCTTCCGCGCCCGGCGTTTACCGCCAGCAAGCCGGGACGTTTCCCGTCCCGGACAGCTGACGCGGAAGGAACGACCGATGCCGAAGAACCTGCTGCTCGCCGCTGCCGTTGCGGCATTTGCCCTCAATACGATCCCTGCCCGGGCCGCGGCGACTCTCTCTACCGCGCCGCAAAAGACGCTCACCGCGTTCGCCAGCGAGCAGGAGCTGGCGGACCTCTTCAAGCGCTGGGCCGAGGAGGCCGAACGCCGGCGCAAAGAAGAGCGACTGCGCCGCGACACGGCGGCGTCGCAGGGCATGCTGGCCAGACTCTCCGCCGCCTCCGCCCCCGCCACGCTCGGTGGCGGCGAAGACGGCCGAGGCGGTGGCCGACTCGGTCACCAACGTCCAGCACGCGGGCGTCGACGAGGGCGGAATCGTCAAGCTGCACGGCGAGCACCTCGTGGTGCTGCGGCGCGGGCGCCTCTTCACCGTCCGCATCGCCGGCGGTGCGCTCGAGCCGGTGTCGTCCGCCGACGCGTTCGGCCCCGAGGTCGACCCACACGGCGCGTGGTACGACGAGATGCTGATCGCCGGCAACACGATCGCCGTGATCGGGTACAGCTACGCGCGCGGCGGCACCGAGGTCGGCGTCTTCGACATCTCGCGCGCCGGCCGGCTCGCGCACAAGGGCACCTATCACCTGCGCTCGAACGACTACTACTCCTCGCGCAACTACGCGAGCCGGCTGATCGGCACGAAGCTCGTCTTCTACTCGCCGCTCTACCTCAACCCGTTCGTCGCGGACCCGTACGCCCAGTTCCCGGCGATGCGCAAGTGGCGCTATGGCGCGACACCGGCGGAGTTCAAGCGCATCGCGCCGGCCACGCGCATCTACCGCACCGACGAGCCGCTCGACCCGTACTCCGGCGTGGCGCTGCACAGCGTCTCAGTCTGCGATCTCGCCAAGCCCGAGCTCGAGTGCGAGAGCACGGCCGTAATGGGCCCGCCGGGGCGCGTCTTCTACGTGTCGCCGAATTCGGTCTTCGTATGGGCGACGCAGTGGCGGCGCGGCGGCGCGGGCGCCGGCTCGAGCGTGTTCCGCATTCCGCTCGACGGTTCGGCGCCGAGCGCGCTCAAGACCGCCGGCAGCCCGATCGACCAGTTCTCGTTCCTCGAGGGCGACGACGGCATGCTCAACGTGCTGGTGCGCTCGAACGGGCGCGGCGAGGGCATGTGGGCGGCCGAGACGAATCCGGGCGACCTCGCGCTGCTGCGCGTGCCGCTCGCGAGCTTCTCCGACGGCCGCGACAGCGCGCCGGCGAGCGCGTACCGCTCGCTGCCGAAGCCGGCCGGTTACGCGCTCCAGAGCCGTTACGTCGGCGCGTATCTCCTCTACGGCGCGGGGACCGGCTGGCACCGGCCGCAGCCGACCGCGCAGTCGCAGCTCTACGCCGTGCGCTATGCAGGCGGCGCGGAGACCTACGAGGTGCCGCTCGTCCACGCGGTCGATCGCATCGAGGCGCTCGGCGCGAACGCGGTCGCGGTCGGCAGCGACGGCCGCGACCTGCACTTCACCAGCCTGCGCCTCGCCCGCTTCCCGGTCGCGGTCGATCGCTACACGCGCAAGGACGCGGCGCAGGGCGAGACGCGCAGCCACGGCTTCTTCTACAAGCCCGAGGCGGCCGAGGACGGCATGCTCGGCCTGCCGATCATCGGCGGCGGCGAGTCGGCCGGGCGGCAGCTCCGCAAGGAGTCCGCGGCGCTGCTCTACCTGCGGAACCGGGGCCTGAGCTTCAGCGAGCTCGGACTGCTCGAAGCGCGCCCGACCGCGGCCGAGCGCAATGACGGCTGCCGCGCCTCCTGCGTGGACTGGTACGGCAACTCGCGGCCGCTCTTCGTCGGCGGCCGCGTGTTCGCGCTGATGGGTTACGAGATCGTCGAGGGCGCCACGACCGAGAAGCGAATCGTCGAGACGCGGCGGATCAGCTTCGTGCCGCGGCCGGTGGCGATCTCGCGCTGAGCCGCGGCGAGCGCCGCCCGCTACTGCGGCTTCACTCCGGCCGCCGCGAGGAGACGCTTGTTGACTTCGATCTCCTCGCGGATGAAGCGCGAGAATTCCTCCGGCGACATTTCCAGCGTGTCGTTCCCGAGGTTGAGGAGCTTCTCCCGCACGCCCGGATCGGCGACCGCCTTGCGCACGTCGGCGTTGATCTTGAGCACCAGGTCACGCGACATGCCGGACGGTCCCCAGAGCCCGAACCACAGCACCGATTCGGCGCCCTTCACGCCCGCTTCGGCAGTGGTCGGCAGCTCCGGGATCTGGGGGTTCCGCTTGGCGGAGCTCACTGCCAGCGCATGCAGCTTGCCGCTGCGGATGTTCGAGAGCCCGGCCGAGATCGGCGCCCAGTAGCAGTCGACCGATCCGCCGAGGATCGCCGCGACGACCTCGGGCGTGCCCTTGAACGGCACCACCGTGGCGGTGATGCCGGCCTGGGCGAGCAGCTTCTCGGTGTTGAGGTGCGTGCCGCTCCCCACGCCCGCGTGGCCGAAGTTGAGCTTCCCGGGGTTGGCTTTGGCGTAAGCGACAAGGTCGGCAAGGGTCTTGATCGGCGAGCCGGCGGCGACGACCAGGACGTTCGGCTGCACCGCGAGCGGCGCGATGTCGGTGAAGTCCTTGACGGTGTCGTACGGCAGGTTCGCGTACATCGCCGGGTTCACCGAGTGCGCCGCCGAATTGATGAGCAGCGTGTAGCCGTCCGGTGCCGCCTTGGCCACCACCGCCGAGCCGATCGCGCCGCCTGCGCCGGAGCGGTTCTCGGCGATCACCGGGTGGCCCCAGTACTCCGCGAGCTTCGCGCTCACGATCCGTCCGACGATGTCGGTGGCGCTGCCGGGAGTGAACGAGATGATCATGCGGACCGGCTTCGTCGGAAAGTCCTGGGCGAAGGCGGGCCCCGTGCAGACGGCGAGCGCCGCGACAAGGGTGCTGACGATCGAATTCTTCATGGTTGGCTCCTCTTCTGGAGTCGCGATCTTACCTGCGGCGACCCGCGTCGCGCGAGCGCAGCGCGTGCGCCGACCGCCGGTTGCTATACTCCGCCTCCGCTTCCCAGGAGGAGGATGCGATGAGGTCACTCGCGATCGTCGCAGGGATCGGCGCGCTCGTCGCGCTCGGTCCCGCACCCGCCCAGACGCTCGGCATCGGCACCGCGCCGCAGGGCTCGATCGGCTACAACATGGGCTCGGCGATCGCTAAGGTGATCGCCGAGACCGAGAAGCTGCAGAGCCGGGTGCAGCCCTACTCCGGCTCGAGCGCGATCCTGCCGCTCGTCAACTCGGGCGAGCTCGACCTCACGGTCTGCAACGTGCTCGAGGCGCAGGAGGCGGCGCACGGCGAAGGGCCGTACAACGGCCGCAGGCAGCCGAACGTGCGCGTGCTCGCGGTGATCTTCCCGATCTACTCCAGCATCTTCGTGCGGAAGGACTCGCCGATCCAGTCGATCGCCGAGCTCAGGGGCAAGCGCCTCCCCTACGGCTATACCGCGCAGCTCACGCTCAACCGCGTGGTCGACGCGATCCTCGCGACCGGCGGGCTCACCGGCAAGGACATCGTCCCGGTGCTGGTCCCGAACGTGATCCGCGGCGTCGACGACTTCGCCGAGGGCAAGGCGGACGGCGGCTTCTTCGCCCTCGGCGCAGCCAAGGTGTCCGAGATCGACAAGTCGGTCGGCGGCATCCGCTACCTGCCGGTGTCGGACGATCCGGCGGCAGTAGCGGCCATGCAGAAAATCATGCAGTACGCGTACGTGACGACGGTGAACCCTTCGCCTGCCTTCGCCGGCCTCGCCGGGCCGACCAAGCTGATGGCGTACGACTACCTCGTGGTCGCGGGCAGCCACGTCAAGGACGACATCGCGTACCGGATCGCGAAAGCGATGTACGAGAACAAGCCGAAGCTCGTCGAGAGCCTGCGCGCGTTCGGCGGGTTCAACCCGGACGGGATGTACAAGCAGATGCCGGCGCCGTTCCACCCCGGCTCCGAGAAGTTCTTCAAGGAAAAGGGCCTCAAGCAGTAGCCCAGATGGTTAACGAGACGGCTGAGGCGTCCATCGCAAGCCCTCAGCCTGCCGGCGCCCCGCGCCCCTGGGCACGCACGATCCCCGCCTTGCAAACGGCACTCGTCGCCTGCGTTGTCGGGTGGGTGCTGGACCTGCCGCAGAAGGCGGGCGTCGCGCTCTACACCGAGCAGTTCCTCCTCGCCGTCCTCGGACTCGCGCTTGCGCTCTGCTTCCTGACCGCGCCGGCGAGCGAGCGGTTCAGGGGCCGCGTGTCGTGGTGGGACGCGGTCGCCGCGTTCCTCGGGCTCGCACTCTGCCTGTGGCTCGCCTGGCGCTATCCGGAGCTCGTCACCGAACTCGCGAGCCGCCCGCTCGACGGCATCCTGATGTCCGCGGCGCTCGCGCTGCTCGTGCTCGAAGGCACCCGGCGCATGACCGGCTTCTCGCTCGTCGGCTTCACGCTCGCCGGCGTCGTCTACGCCATGCTCGGCCATCACCTGCCCGGCGTGTTCCAGGCGCGGCCGGTCGACTTCACGCGCCTCGTCGTCTACCTCGGCCTCGACACCAACGCCCTCCTCGGCACGTCGCTCAACATCGCGGTGATCGTGGTGGTGCCGTTCATCCTGCTCGGGACGGTGCTCAGCCGCTGCGGCGGTTCGGAGTTCTTCACCGACCTCGCGATGGCCTGGATGGGACGCTACCGCGGCGGCGCGGCGAAGATCGCGGTCGCGGGGTCGGCGTTCTTCGGCATGATCTCCGGCAGCGCGGTCGCGAACGTCTCGGCGGTCGGCGTCGTCACCATCCCGCTGATGAAGCGCTCGGGCTTCCCGGCGCAGATCGCCGCGGCGATCGAGGCGGTGGGCTCGACCGGCGGACAGCTGATGCCGCCAGTGATGGGCGCGGCGGCCTTCCTGATGGCCGAGGTCCTGCAGGTGCCCTACGTCGCGGTGATGGTCGCCGCGATCATTCCGGCGTTCCTCTACTACCTCGCTCTCTTCTTCCAGGTCGACCTGGAGGCCGCGAAGCGGGGCATCCGAGGCGAGCCTGCGGCGCGCGCCGCGCGGACGCTCCCGGTCCTGAGGGCGGGCTGGTATTTCCCCCTGCCGTTCGGGTTGCTCGTGTACGCGCTGGTCGTGTGGAACTGGCGCGCGGAGTACGCCGCGCTCGCCGCGGCCGCGGTGCTGATCGCGTGCTCGCTCGCGTTCGGCTACAAGGGCGAGCGCGTGCCGCTGAAGGGGATGGTGAAGGCGATCGTCGCCACCGGTGGCGCGGTGGTGGATCTGATCCTGATCTGCGCGGTCGCCGGGATGTTCATCGGCATCCTGAACATCACCGGGCTCGCCTTTGGGATGACGCTGCAGCTCCTCGCGATCACCGGCGAGAGCCTGCCGTGGCTGCTCGTGCTCACTGCGGTAATGGCGATCCTGCTCGGCCTCGGCCTCCCCACGGTCGGCGTCTACATCATCATGGCGACGCTGATCGCGCCTGCACTCGTCAAGGTCGGCATCGCGCCGATGGCGGCGCACATGTTCCTGCTCTACTTCGGGATCATGTCGATGGTGACGCCGCCGGTTGCACTGTCGGCGTTCGCGGCCGCGAACATCGCGGGGGCCGACGTCGACAAGACCGGCTGGACCGCGACGCGCATCGGTTGGGCGGCATACATCGTGCCGTTCCTGTTCGTGCTTTCACCGAGCCTGCTGATGCAGGGCAATCCGCTCGTCATCGTCTGGGCGGTCGTGACCGCCGCCGTCGGGATCTGGCTCGGGCACACTCGGGGTGGTCGGGTTCTTCTACGCGCCGATCCCGCTGCTGCGGCGCGCCCTCTTCATCGCCGCTGGCGTGCTGACGCTCATTCCCGCCGACATGTTCCCCGGGGCGATCTACACTGACGTCGTCGGCCTCGTGCTCGGCGCGGCATTGCTCGCACGCGAGCTCGGCTTCCTGCGCGCGCGGCGCACCTGAGAGAGCATGCACAGCCAGTCGGTTCGCGCCTACCTCGCACAGCTGGAGCGTCGCGGCTGGCTGAGGCCGGTCGCCGAGGCGGTCGAACCGAGGTTCGAGATCTCGGCGCATCTTTGCCTCGTCGGCGCCGGCGCGGCGCTCCGGTTCGACCGGGTTGTCGGGCATCGCATGCGCGTGTTCGGCAACCTGCTCTGCGACCGCGAGCGGATCGCGCTCGGGCTCGGGACCACGGTCGCCGGGCTGCAAAAGCGGATCGTCACCGCGATCGACGCGCCGGTCGCCCCGCGGCTCGTCCGCGCGGCGCCCTGCCAGGCCGTCGCGATGGAGCGGCCGGACCTCGCGACGCTCCCGATCCCCACGTTCTTCGAGCACGAGACCGGGCCGTACCTCACGGCCGGCGCGATCGTGGCGCGCGATCCGGAATCGGGTCGCGGCAACCTTTCGTTCGCGCGGCTGAAACCCCTCGGCGGAAACCGCGCGTTCATCGGGATCGCGCCGAACCACCACCTGGCGATCTTCGCGCGGCGCGCGCAAGGCGCCGGAAGGCGGTTGCCGATCGCGGTGACGCTCGGCAACCACCCCGCCGTGCTCGTCGCCGCCGCGCTGTACCTCGGCGAAGGCGAGGACGAGCTGCATGTCGCCGGCGCGCTGCTCGGACGTCCGATCGAGGCCGCGCGAACAGCGAACGGCGGGCTCGAGGTCCCAGCGCAGTGCGAGATCGTCCTTGAAGGCGAGATCGACGCCGCATCGCCAGTCGAGGAAGGCCCGGTGTCGGAGTACCACGGCATGTACGAGGACTATGGCGCGGGCTACCTCGTCGAGTTTAGCCGTCTGACGCGCCGCCGCGACGCCATGCTCCAAGTGATCCAGCCCGGCTCCTACCCAGAACACGTCTGGATCGGCGGCGAGGCGATCGCCGCCTCGCTCTTCCGTCGCCTGCGCCCGCGCTTCCCCAATCTTCGCGCCGTGGCGATCACGCCGGGGGGCGCCGGCCGTTTGCACGCCGTCGCAAGCCTCGGCGAGCCACGCGCGGGCGACGCACGGCGTCTGATCGAAGCGACCTGGGAGGCGGTCCGCCTCGTCAAGCTCGTCACGGTGGTCGACGCGGACGTCGATCCGTGGGATCCGCTGCACGTGGAGTGGTCGCTGGCGACCCGGATGCAGGCCGATCGCGACCTCGTCGTCGCCGCCGGTGCGCCGACCAACCGGTCCGATCCGCTCCAGGACGACGTGCGGATCGCCAAGCTCGGCATCGACGCGACACGCAAGCCCGCTGACCGCGACGACTGGCGTCTCGCGGCGCCGCCGGACGCCGTGCTGCGTCGGATCCAGCGTAGAATTTCCGGACGATCATGAGCGCGATCGCTCGGACCTTCTTCCGCTACGACGGCCCCACGTGGCTCGTCGCGATCGTGCTGTACGGCGGCTGGGCGGCGCTGATCTGGTATCACGCGAGGCTGCCGTGGTGGGTGATCGCGCCGCTCGGCACCTACCTCGTCGCCTGGCATTTCTCGCTGCAGCACGAGGCGGTCCACTCGTTCCTCTCCGCCCCGCGCTGGCTGCGCTGGGCGGTGGTGATGCCGCCGCTCGGGCTGTGGCTGCCGTTCCCGCTCTACTACGAGGCGCACCGGAAGCATCACCAGAACACCCACCTCACCGAGCCCGGCGTCGACACCGAGTCGTTCTACGTCCGCCGCGCCGACTGGGCGGCGATGCACCCGGCGCGGAAAGCCCTCCTCCTCGCCAACCAGACGCTCGCCGGCCGGGTCCTCCTCGGGCCGGTGCTGCGACTCGAGAAGCTCGTGCGGCTGGAGACCGCGCGGCTCGCCCGGGGCGACTTCGCGCACGTCCCGCACTGGATCGTGCACGCGGTGCTGCTGGCGGGGCTCTTCTGGTTCATCTCGTCGGCCGCAGGCATGCCGTGGTGGCAGTACGTGCTGCTCATCGCCTGGCCGGCGTTCGGCCTGGGCTGGGTACGCTCCTTCATCGAACACCGCTACGGCACGCGCCCCGGCGAGCGCACCGCGATCACCGAATCGGGCCCGTTCTGGAGCCTCCTCTTCCTCAACAACAACCTGCACGCCGCACATCACCTGCACCCGAAGATGGCGTGGTGGCGGCTGCCGGCCTACTGGCGCGCGAATAGCGCCAAGCTCCTCGCGCACAACGGCGGCTACTTCTTTGCAGGCTACGGCGAGATCGCGCGCCGCTGGCTGTTCGAACCGGTGTTCGTTCCGGCCCATCCGCGCTGGTGAGTGCGGTCGGGCGTCGCGCTCAACTCACAGGAGAGGACAATGAGGAAACTCGCCTTCGCCACGGCGGCAGCCGCCGCGATGCTTGCAGCGCCGGTCCCGGCGCAGACCGTGCTGAAGGCGCACTCGTTCTCGGGCCCGCAGGCGCCCGACCAGGCGCTCCATCTCTTCCCCTGGTCGGAAAAGATCAACAAGGCGGCGGGCGGCCGGCTGAAGATCGAGGTCTACACCAACATGCAGCTCGGCGGGAAACCCGCCGATCTCCCGCAGCAGCTCGACGACGGCGTCGTGGACATCATCTTCCACCTGCCCGGCTTCTCGCCGGGGCGCTTTCCAGGGATGGAGGGCACCGAGCTCGCGTTCACCAACGTCGGCGTCTCCGCCGGCCAGAGCCCGGCAGTGTACGAGTGGGCGAACCGCTGGCTGAAGGAGACCGAGTTCAAGGGCATGCGGATCCTCGCGATCCACGCCACGGACGCATCGATCCTTCACACCCGCGACAAGGCGATCCGCACCCTGGACGACTTCAAGGGCGTGAAGCTGCGCGTGCCCGGGCGCTTCGTCGGCGAGGCGGCGAAGGCGCTCGGCGCGACCCCGGTCGGGATCCCGCTGCCGGGCGTGTACGAGGCGCTCGCGCGCGGCCAGGTCGACGGGATGTTCATCAACTGGGCGATCGTCCCCGCGTACCGCTTCTACGAGGTGACGAAGAACCACATGGAGACCCCGGTCTACCAGTCGCCGCTGATGACGCTGATGAGCCAGCGCTCGTACGACAAGCTCCCGCCCGATCTCCAGAAGCTGATCGACGAGAACTCCGGGCTCGAGTACGCCAAGTACATCGGCAAGGTGTGGGACGGCCTGACCGAGGGCGCACGCAAACAGACGCGTGACAGCGGCGGCAACATCTACACCCTCTCCGACCAGGAGCGCGCCCGGTGGGTCGCGGCCGTGGAGCCGGTCTACAGGATCTGGATCGAGGAGATGAACAAGCGCGGGCTGCCCGGGCAGAAGATGTTCGACGACCTGCTCGTCACCACCGCGAAGTACGGCCGCAAGTCCTAGCGGGAGAGCCAATGCGGAACGCAGCGGCTTTCCTGAGTTTGGGGAGCACGAGGGGGTGTGGCCCCTCGTGTCGTGACACCTAGCCCGCACGCGGGCCGGCGTTGGATCACCCGACGGCAGCTCCGGCGGGCGCGGCGCGGAACCTCCTCGGCCGCGTGTGCGAGCACGTGGCGGTGGCGGGCGGCGCAGCGCTGCTCGCCGCGATGGGGGTGCTGGTCGCCACCGTCGCCAGCGGCGCCTTCGGCCGGCCGGTCCTCGGCGACTCCGAGCTCGTCGAGTTCTTCTGCAGCGTCGCGGTGTTCGCGTTCCTGCCCTATTGCCAGCTCCGCGGCGCGAACGTCATCGTCGACTTCTTTAGCCGGCCGCTGCCTGCGCGCGCCCGTGACTGGCTCGACACCGTAATGGGGATCGCGTTCACGGGCGTGGCCGCGGTGCTCGCCTGGCGGCTCGCCGAAGGCGGGCTCACCGCGTACGAGCGCGCGAAGCGCAGCATGTTCCTGCAGCTGCCGGAATGGTGGGGCTACGCGATCGGCGTGGTCGCGATGGCGCTGTGGGTCGTCGTCTGTGCCTGGACGACGTACGAGAGCGTGCAGCGCGCGCGCAGCCGATGACGCGCTTCGACATCGGCATCTGGATGTTCGTCGCGACGCTGGTCCTGATCGGCCTGCGCATGCCGGTCGCGGTCGCGATGCTGCTCGTCGGCGGTGCCGGCTACGCGGCGATCAACGGCGCCACGCCGCTCCTCAACACGCTGAAGACGATGACCTTCTCGAAGTTCGCCAACTACACGCTCTCGGTCATCCCGCTGTTCCTGCTGATGGGCGAGTTCGCGACCAAGGGCGGCATGAACGGCGCATTGTTTCGTGCTGCACGCGCCTGGTTCGGGCATTGGCGCGGCGGCCTGGCGGTGGCCACCATCGGCGGCTGCGCGGCGTTCGGCGCGATCTGCGGCTCCTCCCTCGCCACCGCGGCGACGATGTCGCAGGTTGCCGGGCCGGAGATGCGCAAGCTCGGCTATTCGCCGGCACTGTATACCGGCACCCTGGCGGCGGGCGGCACGCTGGGGATCCTGATACCGCCATCGGTGATCCTGGTGATCTACGCGGTCTTCACCGAGCAGTCGATCGGCGTGCTGTTCGTGGCCGCCGTGATTCCCGGGCTGCTCGCCACGGTGCAGTACATGTTGGTGGTTCACCTGTACGTGCGCTTCGTCCCCGGTGCTGCCACGACAGCCGAGCAGACGCCTTGGCGACAGCGCCTTCCGGCTACCAGGGAGGCGTGGCCGGTGCTCGCGGTGTTTCTGCTGGTGGTAATCGGCATCTATCGCGGATGGTTCTCCGCCACCGAGGCCGCCGGCGTCGGCGCGTTCGCGACCATGGTGCTCGCGATGTGGCGCGGCGGCATGCGCTGGCCGGGGATCCGCGAGTCGCTACTTTCGGCCGGCGAAACGACCGCGATGATGTACCTCATCATGCTCTCCGCCGAGCTCTTCTCGGCCGCGCTCGCCTCCTCGCAGATGCCCGCCGAGCTCGCGCAGAAGGTGGTCGCGCTGCAGGCTTCCCCGGTCGTGGTCGTCGGCGTCATCCTGCTCATCTACTTCGTCCTCGGCTGCTTCATGGAATCGCTGGCGATGGTGCTGCTCACCCTGCCGGTGTTCATCCCGCTCGTCCTCTCGCTCGATCTCGGCTTGAGTCAGGGTGCGGTGCTGGTGTGGTTCGGCATCCTGGTACTGATAAGCGTCGAGGTCGGCATGATCAGCCCGCCGTTCGGGCTGAACCTGTTCCTCATCAACTCCATGGCGAAGGACGTCCCGATGAAGGAGACGTACAAAGGCGTCCTCGGCTTCTGTGCGATGGACGCGATCCGCCTCGCAGTGCTGCTCTTCTTTCCGGCGGTCGCGCTGTGGCTGCCGGGGTTGAAGTAACGTCGGGTAGACAGATGGTCATGCCCAATAGGCACCGAACGTCCGATTGACTGCGGCCGCCGGCGCCACTACCCTGCTGACCGCGCTGGATTTCCCGTCGTCCGGACCGAGCATCTACGCGTACATCCAAGAGTCAATTCCCGGGGTCGGCTCTATCCCGTTCCCAAGGAGCGAAAAACGTGACGCACTGGTCAAGCTTGAAGTGGAAGGTGTGGCTGCCGCTGCTGGCCGCAACAATGCTCGGCGTTGCCGGATGCGGCGAGGAGAAGCCGGCACCGCCGAAGGCCGACGCCGCGGCCGATGCCGCGAAGGCGAAGGCGGAGGCCGACGCGGCCGCAGCGGCGGCCAAGGAAAAGGCCGCGCTCGAGACGGCGATCGACGCCTACGTCTACGGCTACCCGCTCATCACCATGGAGATGACGCGTCGGCGGTCGACCAACGTGGAGAAGCCCGAGGGCGACCGCGCGCCGATGGGCCAGTTCGCCAAGCTGCGCACCTATCCGAACGCGTCGTTCAAGACCGTCACCGCGCCCAACGCCGACACCCTCTACACCGTCGTCTGGCTGGACGTGTCCAAGGAGCCGTGGGTCGTCAGCATCCCCGACTTCAAGGGCCGCTACGCGCTGTTCCCCATGCTCAGCGGCTGGACCGACGTGTTCCAGGTGCCGGGCAAGCGGACGACGGGCACCGGGGCACAGAAGTACGCGATCACGGGACCGGGCTGGACCGGGACGCTGCCGGCCGGCGTGACCGAGTACAAGTCGCCGACCGGCATGGTCTGGCTGCTCGGCCGCATCTACTGCACCGGCACGCCCGAGGACTACAAGGCCGTGCATGCGCTCCAGGACCGGATGTCCGTCGTTCCGCTGTCGGCGTACGGCAAGCCGTTCAAGCCTGAGCCCGGCAAGGTCGACGCAGCGTGGGAATCAAAGGCGCCGGTGCGGGACGAGGTCAACGGGATGGATGGCGCGGCGTACTTCAAGCTGCTCGCCGAGCTGATGAAGACGAGCCCGCCGGCCGCCGAGGATGCGCCGATGGTGACGAAACTCGCGACGATCGGCCTCGTGCCGGGCCAGGACTTCGACGCCGCGAAGCTCGACCCGGCGGTGGCGAAGGGCATCGCCGGCGCGCCGAAGCCCGCGCAGGAAAGGATCATGGGGTGGTTCAAGGAGGCCATCAAGGCGGGCGACGCGACGTTCGAGAACGGCTGGCTGTTCACGACCAAGACCGGTCTCTACGGTACGAACTACAACCAGCGCGCGCTGATCACGGCGATCGGGCTCGGCGCCAACCGCCCGCAGGATGCCGTCTATCCCACCTCGGAGGAAGACGCCGAGGGCAAGGCGTACAGCGGCGAGAACAAGTACGTGATCCACTTCGACAAGGGCCAGCTGCCGCCGGCGGAAGCGTTCTGGTCGATCACGATGTACAACGCCGAGTACTTCTTCGTCGCCAACCCGCTCAACCGCTACAACGTGAGCTCGCGCAGCCGCTTCAAGCCGAACAAGGACGGCTCGATCGACGTCTACGTCCAGAACGAATCGCCGGGCAAGGACAAGGAGGCGAACTGGCTGCCCGCGCCGAAGGACAAGTTCGTCCTGATGCTGCGCGTGTACTGGCCGCGGGAGAAACCGCCGTCGATCCTCGACGGAACGTGGAAGCCGACGCCCGTCAAGAAGTCTGGCTGATCATCGCCTGATCGTCGCCGGGCTCGGCTTCGCGATATCGCTGGGCCGCGCCCGATTTTCTCGCGGTGCGCCCGGCGCGCCTAAACTCCGTTCATGGCCGCGAAGCGCCCGTCCCGCCGCCCGAGCCTCGCCCCGCGCAAGGAAAAGCGCGGGCTCGACGCGGCGCAGATCGCGCTCCCGCCGGACGCGCCCGAGGTCGCGCCGCTCGTCGCCGAGGTCCGGGCCGCCGGTGGCGCGCCGATCGGCGCCTACCGCGAGCCGCTTTCGGGCCGCGCGATGCTGCTCGCGGCGCTGCCGATCGCCGCCGTGCAGCCGACGCCGTTCCAGCGGGATCTGTCGCCGACGCATACGAAGCGCCTCGCGCAGAAGATCGACGAAGCCGGGGCGTTCCTCGACCCGATCATCGTCGTGCGCGGCGAGGACGGCCGGCTGTGGACGCCCAACGGCCGCCACCGCCTCGCGGCGGCCAAGGTGCTCGGGCTCAAGCAGATCTCGGCGCTCGTCTCGCCGGACGAGCGGCTCGCGTTCCGGATCCTCGCGCTGAACACCGAGAAGGCGCACAACCTCAAGGACCGCAGCCTCGAGGTGATCCGCATGGCGCGGAACCTCGCAAAGCGCCAGCCGCGCGCGAAGGAGAGCGAATTCGCCGCCGAGTTCGAGGCGGCGGAGTTTCTCACCCTGGGGATCCTCTACGAGGAGGACGCCCGGTTCGCCGGCGGCGCCTACGGGCCGTTCCTGAAGAAGGTCGACCGCTTCTCCGAGCGCACGCTGCCCGTCACCTTACGCGAGCGCGAGGGCTACGCTGCCCGGCTGCGGGGCATCGATACCGAGGTACGCAGGATCGTGAAGACGCTCGAGGCGCGCGGGTTCAAATCGCCGTACCTCCGCACCTACGTGGTCGCGCGCATCAACCCGGTGCGATTCCATCGCACCAAGCCGGGAGACAAGAAGCCGCCGATGCCGATCGCGGAAGCCCTCACCCGGATGTCCGCCGCGGCCAAGCGCTTTGACGCGAAGAGCGTCAAGGCGGGCGATCTCGCGCTCGTCGCGGCGCTCGCGCCCGAGGGTTAGGGAGTCGGCGCGCGCGGACGGGATACACTCCGTCGCGCGCCACCGCGCCTCACTCTCAGATCGACGCGTAGACCGCGCGCTCGAACTGTTCGTACACTTTCATGAACGGCGCTTCGACGAAGGGTAGCGTCTGCGTCATGATCGTCCCTGCGACGTCCTTCGCCGGGTCGAACCAGAAGTGCGTGTTCAGCACGCCAGCCCAGCCCTGCGAACCCGCGGAACGCATGCCCTTCACGTCCTGTTCCATGCGCGCGAATCCGAAGCTATGCGTCTTGGGCGTGCCCGGGAACAGCTCGCAGTCGGCGGTGATCGCCGGCACGACGGTCACGAGCTTGCGGACCCGCAGGTTGCCGATCTGGTTCGCGAGCATGGTCTGCGACGCCCTTTTCGGTGAGCACTCGGCGGCCCTCCAGCGCGCCCTTGTTCAGGAACATGCGCATGAAGCGCATGTAGTCGCCGACGGTCGAATAGAGCGAGTGGCCCATGCCGTAGAACTCGGGGTGCGGCGGTGGCGCGATCTCGAACGGCGCGAACTTTCCGTCTTCGCCGCGCGCGCTGACCGAAGCCAGGCGCGCCGCCAGCGCACCTTCGCACTCGAAGGCGGTGCTCGCCATGCCCAGCGGACCGAAGATCTCGTCCTGGCAGAACTTGTCGATGCGACGGCCATCGACAGCCTCGACCACCTGGCCCAGCCAGTCGATGCCGATGCCGTAGTCCCAGCGCGTTCCGGGGTCGAACACCATCGGGTAGAACAACGACGACTTCAGGCCCGACAGGATCGTCGGGTGGCCGGTCTTCGCCATCCAGCGCGGCACGTCGGGGTTCCAGAATTCGTACGCGAAGCCCGACGTATGCGTCGCGAGATTGCGGATCGTCGCACGCGACTTCGGTGCGCGAAGGCGCGGCGTGTCGCCGTCGAAGCCATCGAGTACCTGGACTTTCGAGAACTCGGGGAGAATGCTCTGGACCGTGGCCTCCATGTCGAGCTTGCCCCGGTCGATCAGGATCATCGCAGCCGTGGAGCCGACACCCTTCGTCATCGAAAAGATCCGGAACACCGTGTCCAGGCCCATCGGACGGCCAGGTGCGCATTCGCCGGCCGCACCGCTCCATTTCAACCCGGCCGCGTTGCCGACCATCGCAACCAGCCCGGGAGCCGCCCCGGAAGACACGCCCTTGGAAAGAACCTCGTCCAATGCGCTCATGATCGTCTCCTCTTCTCCCGGCTACGGGATCGGCTGTGGATGGAGCCATCGGCAGGACTGCTGGGCACGCTCTCCGTCCGGCCAGTTCCCGCTTCGGCAACGATACTCCACGCAAAGGAGCGCCGTCGAACTCGGCGCAAACGTGCCGCGGGCTGCTCTTGAAAGAACGGAGCCAACAGGGCGACGGGCCGCTCCCGACGCGAAGCGGTCGTGCAAATCCGACCATCAGCGCGCATCGTTCGAGGCTGGCCCATGAATCGAAGATCCATCGCATCGGTTGTCTTGCTCGTCCTTGCTTGGGGGGCGACGGATGCACTGGCACAGCGGAAGGAGGTCTCTGCAATGACGCTCAAATTGATGTCGGCAGCTTTCGCCCAGGGCGGCGAAATTCCGTCGAAGTACACCTGTGAAGGACAGGACGTCTCGCCGCCGCTTGCCTGGTCCGGTGCACCGGCCAACACGAAGAGCCTTGCGCTCGTCGTCGACGATCCCGACGCCCCCGATCCGGCCGCGCCGAAGATGACCTGGGTACATTGGGTGCTCTACAACCTCCCGACGAGCGTGAGCTCACTTCCGGAAGGCGCAACACCGCTGCCCGCGGGAACGCTGGAGGGCGTGAACGACTGGAAGCGCACCGGTTACGGCGGCCCCTGCCCACCCGTCGGCCGGCACCGCTACTTTCACAAGCTCTACGCGCTCGACACGATGCTGCCCGATCTCGGCAGGCCGTCGAAGGCGAAGCTCGAAGCGCGGATCAAGGGCCACGTCATCGCGCAGGTCGAACTCGTGGGGACCTACCAGAAACGCAAGTAAGTCCGAAAGCCGAGACTTGAACTGGCCGGTTGCCGCGTGGGCGTCATCGCTTGAGCGCCTTCGCTGCGCGCTCCAGGTCGTTTATCATTTTGTTGAGGTGCGCATACAAGCGGGCTTCGACGCGCTGCCACTCTTTGATCGCCTTGCGTACGGCGGCAAAGGAACCCGTCACTTTGCTTTTTTGGCGTTTCGTCGCTTTGCTTCTTTGGCGTTTCATCTCTTCAGCTCCTAAGTGAACACGGTTACGCTGGACATTCCTCCGAGACAGCCCAAACATTCTCGGACAGCGTCTCGTACTCTCTTTGCGTGAGATCAACTAGACGACACTTAGCCGGCCCGCACGGGACCGCGGGACCTTCGATCAGCCTCGCACCTAGTGGACTTCGAGGAAGATTGGCATGCTAGGCCACACCCGAACTTTCCCCATCACCGCCGAGAAGGTCGGTATCGAGACAACGACGTACGTGCGCAACAGCCGCCGCCCATTCCTCGGCGCTCGCGCTCGTCCGGGCGAGCGAGGAGCGCGCCGTAACCGGCTACTGCTTCTTCAGCCCGATGAGCGTCATCAGCTGCGCGAGCTCGGCGTCTTCCTTCGCGATCACCTCGCCGAACTCCGCCGACGGCATGAAGGCCGGGCGCACGCCGAGCTTCTCGGCGGAGCGCGCGAAATCCGGGCTCTCGGCGGTCTGGCGGATCGCGCCCTCGAGCGCGACGATCACCGGCCGCGGCGTGCCGCGCGGGACCGCGATGCCGCGCCACGCCTCGAGCGAGACGTCGATCCCCTGCTCCTTCGCCGTCGGCACGTCGGGCAGCGCCGGGTCGCGCGCCGGGATCATCGCCGCCAGCAGCCGCACGTTGCCCGACTTCACCTGCGAGGCGAGCGCGCCCGGGAGCTGCACGAGCACGTCGACGTGTCCGCCGAGCAGGTTCGGCACCACCTGCGCGGCGGCGTAGGGGACGTCGACGACTTTGACGCCCGCCGCGTGGAACAGCGCCACCGACGAGATGTGCGTGTGGCTGCCGATGCCGGAGTTGCCGACGGTGATCACGCCCGGCCGGGCCTTCGCGTCGTCCATCAGATCGCCTAGCGACTTCCACTTCGCGTCGCCGCGCACCGCGACCACCGGCGATTCGACCAGCACGCGCGCCACCGGATCGAACGCCTTGTAGTCGAACGCGAGCTGGCCCGAGTGATACGTGGTGGAGATCGAATTCGAGTTCCAGACGAGCGCGTAGCCGTCGGGTTTCTGGCTCGCGACGTGCTTGTAGCCGATCGCGCCGCCGGCACCGGGGCGGTTGACGACGAGCACGGTCTGGCCGAGCTGCTTCGACATGCCCTCGGCGAGCAGGCGCGCGGTGACGTCGGCCGAGGTGCCGGCAGGGAAGAGCACGGTGATCTCGATATTGCCGCGCTGCGGGTATGGCGGCTCCTGCGCGCGGGTCAAGCCCATCGGAGCTAGCGCCGGCAGCGCAGCGCAAGCGAGCAGCAGGGTTCTCCTGGTGACTCTCATCGCTTCCTCCTAAGCCTTCTCGTCTGCGATCACCTCGGCGACCGCCACGCGGCGCCCGGCCCGCGCCGACTCGATCCCGGCGCGGATGACCGCGAGCGAGCGCGTCGCGGCCTCGCCGTCCATCTCGGGTTTCCCGTCGCCGCGCGCGGCGCGCGCGAACTCCTCCAGCTCATCGACGAACGCATCGGTCTTCGCGACCGCGACCGGCTCCGAGCGCTCGGCGCCCCGCTTGAGGAACCGCAGGCCCTGGTGGAAGTCGTAGTACGCGCTCGCCTCCTTGCCGTACACGTTCATCAGGTAGTACTCGGAGGCCGACGCGTAGCTTGCATTCACCGTCGAGAGCGCGCCGCTCTCGTGCTCGAGGATCAGGCTCGCGACGTCCGGGTTGTCGCCCGGGAGGACGAGCTGCGCGAGGCTGCCGCTCACCGCCTTCACCGGCCCGAGGAGGTACTCGAGGACGTCGGTGTAGTGAACGCCGATCTGCAGCATCACGCCCCCCGGCATCCCTTCCGCGGTGTAGCGCCACGAGCTGAGGTCGATCTTGCCCAGCCGGTCGCGGCTGATGTTCGCTTCGGCGTTGACGAGGCGGCCGAAGACGCCGTCGTCGATCTGCCTGCGGATCCACCGGAACTGGCTCTCGCGCCGGCGCTGGTAGCCGATGGCGAGGACGACGCCTGCCGCCCGGCACGCCTGCGTGATCGCGCGCGCGTCCGCGACGGTGTTGGCGATCGGCTTGTCGAGGAAGACGTGCTTCCCGGCTGCCGCGGCGAGCCGCGTCGTTTCGAGGTGGACGTTGTTCGGCGTCGTGTTGACGATCGCCTCGATCGACCGGTCCTCGAGGATCGCTTCGTAGCTCGGCGCCGGCCTGCAGTCGTACTTGGCAGCGAACTTCGCGCGCTTCTCCTCCGAGCGCGTGTAGCACGCGGCGATCTTCAGCCTCCCCGACCGCACGATCGCGTCGGCGAGCACGTCCGACCACCAGCCCATGCCGATGGACGCGACGCGGAGCGGCCCGGCGCTCATTTCCAGCTCGCCCCGATCGATTCCACCGCCGCCTGCGCGATGCGCGCGTCGGTCTCCCAGTCGCCGCCGCTCACGCCGATGCCCCCCACGCACTCGCCGTCGACGAGGATCGGGAAGCCGCCCTCCATCGCGGTCCAGCGCTCGGGGCCGGCGGCGAGCGCGAGGCCGAGCGCGTGCGCGGTGTCGAGCGGCTGCCCCTGCGCCCCCTGCGTCGTCGTCGGCCGCCGGTTCGACGCCGCGCAGACCGCCTTCGTGGTCGACGAATGCACGGTGTGGAACCGCCCGCCGTCCATCCGCTCGAGCACGACGAGGTTGCCGCCGCCATCGGCGATCGCAATCGTGATCGCGATCTTCGCCTCCTCGGCCTTCGCCACCGCGGTCGCGGCCATCTTGCGCGCGCCGGCGAGAGTCAGACGCTTCGTGTTCGCGACGTACATGCTCGGGACTCCTAGATGAGGAAGCCGGCGGCGGCGCCGGCGGCGATCAGGAACAGCGGATGCAGCCGCGTGAATGCGCTCGCGAGGGCGACGGCGACGGCGATCCCGTAGCCCGCGACGCCGGCGCCCACCCCTTGCGCGAGCACGACGCCGCTCGCGATCACCAGCCCGACGGTGAGCGGCGCGAGGCCCCGCATCGCGATCGTCTTCCACGGCGCATCGCCGCTGCGGACGTGGAGATGCGCGAACGCGTACACCGC
Source organism: uncultured beta proteobacterium (assembly GCA_963789885.1). Classification (GTDB taxonomy): domain Bacteria; phylum Pseudomonadota; class Gammaproteobacteria; order Burkholderiales; family SG8-39; genus DATEDA01. Next base: position 158,794 of record CAWBNB010000010.1, read on the forward strand.
GAGCGACGACGGCAGGATGAACGCGACCGGCGCAACGACGGCGGCGAGGAGCCCGCCGAACTGGTACCCGATCAGCGCCGTCACAAGGACGTTCGGTCCCGGCGCGGCTTGGCTGAGCGCCACTAGGGTGGCGAACTCCTGCCCGCCCAGCCAGCCGTGCTCGATCACGGTGAAGCGGTAGATGTCGGGCAGCATCGTGTGCGCGCCGCCGACCGATACGATCGACAGTACGGCCAGATGCGCCGCAAACGGCCAGGTCGGATCCGCCATGCCGTCCTCAGGCCGGCCACTTCCACGCGCAGGCGAGGCCGACCGGCGCGAGCGCGAGGACGACCCACGGCAGCGGGATGTGCGCCACGACTGCGGCCCCGAGCGCAACGACCGCGATCGCGACGGCCCACGCGTTCCGGGGCAGCGCGACGGCGAGCTTGAAACCCATCCCCAGGATCAGTCCGGCGGCCGCGGCGGCGACGCCGATGAAGACGCGCTTCAGCCACGCCACGTCGGCGAACTGGCGGTAGAGCATCGCGATCGCGATGAAGACGAGGAGCGGCGGCACGAACAGCCCGCCGAGCGCGACCGCCGCGCCGGCCGCGCCGCGAAACCGCGTGCCGAGCAGGATCGCGACGTTGGCGATGTTCGGCCCGGGCAGGATCTGCGCGATGCTGAGCACCTCGGTGAACTCGCGGTCGGTGAGCCAGCCTTCGTCCTCGACGATCGTGTGGTGCGCGTACGGCAGCACGCCGCCGATGCCGGAGAGCCCGATGCGCGCGAAGCCCCAGGCGAGCGCGCGGCAGGTGACCGGCGGCGTCGCGCCCGCCGGCGCGGCTTGCGCCGCGGCAGGAGAATCTTCCATCGGGACGATTATCGGCGAGGGCGTTCGGTCCCGCAACGCGCGGTGCGACGGATGCCGCACCCGCGCGGGCGCGCCGCACAGGTGCGGGCAAATTGAGAGTAGAGTGCTGGCCGCCAACCTTAGTGGAGATGCACATGAGCCACGTCATTCCCGCCCCGAAACAGCCCGTCATCGCCGTCGCCGGCACCGACGCGACCTTCCCGGTGCGCCGCATCTGGTGCGTCGGCCGCAACTACGCCGATCACGCGCGCGAGATGGGCCACGACCCGAACCGCGAGCCGCCGTTCTTCTTCCAGAAGCCCTCCGACGCGGTCGTCGGGAGCGGCTCGACGCTCCCCTACCCGGCGATGACCAAGGACCTGCACCACGAGATCGAGCTCGTGGTCGCGATCGGCAAGGGCGGCACCAACATCCCGGTCGCGAAAGCGCTCGACCACGTGTTCGGCTACGGCGTCGGCCTCGACATGACGCGGCGCGACCTGCAGTCGGAAGCGAAGAAGCTCCAGCGCCCGTGGGAGATGGGCAAGAGCTTCGACCAGTCGTGCCCGGTGACGCCGCTCCAGCCGGCAGCGAAGGTCGGCCATCCGGCGAAGGGCGCGATCTGGCTCAAGGTGAACGGCGAGGTCAAGCAGAAGGGCGACCTCAACCAGCAGATCTGGCGGGTCGAGGAGACGATCGCCTACCTCTCGCAGTTCGTCGCGCTCGAGCCGGGCGACCTGATCCTGAACGGCACGCCGGCCGGCGTCGGCCCGTGCAAGGCGGGTGACAAGCTGGAAGGCCACGTCGACGGCGTCGGCGACCTGGTGATCACCTACGCCGCGGAGGGCGCTGCGAGAAAGGCCGCGTGACCGGCCCGGTCGCCTCCGCGGTCCGCGCACGCTGGACCGGCCGCCAGTTCCACAACCAGCCCGAAGAGAGCCACACCCACGGCTTCCTCGCGGCGCTGTGGGAGGAGGTCGCCCGCGACACCGGCGGCGAGCTCGCGATCACGGTGCACCCGCGGAACGGCGGGGTCGCGGGATCGGATCCGTCCGCGCTCGCGATGCTCGTCGCCGGCGAGCTCGAGTTCATGACGCTGATGGGCGGCATCATCGGCCAGGTGGCGCCGGTCGCCGAGATCCAGGGGCTGCCGTTCGCGTTCGAGAACCACCGGCAGGTGCATCACGTGATGCAGGGGCCGCTCGGCGACCACCTCCGCGACGAGATGGCCGCGAAAGGCATTCACGGCTTCCGGTACGGCGTGCTCGAGAACGGCTTCCGGCACATCGTGTCGATCGACCGGCCGGTCCGCACGGTGGCCGACCTGGCGGGTTACCGCATGCGGATCCCGGCCGGCCGCATGTTCGAGGATCTCTTCCGCTCGCTCGGCGCGGACCCGGTCGTCGTGAACATCGACGAGCTCTACGGTGCGCTCCGCGACCGCAGGGTGGACGGCCAGGAGAATCCGCTCGTCGTGACCGAAGTGAACCGCCTGTACGAGGTGTGCAAGTACGTGAGCCTGACCGGGCACATGTGGTCGGGCTTCAACCTGATCGGCAACCTCGCGTTCTGGCGCCGGCTCCCGGAGCGTGTGCAGGAGATCGTCAACCGCGCGGTGGCGAAGCACATCGCGCGTCAGCGCGCGTACACGGACGGGTTCAACACCGAGCTGAAGACGAAGCTCGAAACCGAGCGCGGCCTCGTGTTCAACACCGCCGACGTCGCGAGCTTCCGGCGCGCGCTGTCGGCGGATTTCTACCGCCGGTGGAAGCGCGAGTTCGGCGCGCGGGCGTGGTCGCTGCTCGAGGCGGCGCTCGGCCGGCCGATGTAAGGGCTGGGCGCCGGGCACAAGAATCGAACGAATCGCACGTTGCGTCCGATCGGACGCTGCAGCCGACTCGATACCACCCAAAGGAGGGAGACATGAAACGATTCTGCAGGCTGCTGGGCAGCATTGCCGTGCTGGGGCTCGTCGCCGCGTCGCCGGCGTCGGCGCAGGTGAAACTCGCCAACGGCACGGTGCTGCCGGACAAGCCCTTCTTCATCGTCTCGTACATCGAGGCTGCGCCGGCCGAGGCGCAGAAGGCCGCCGCACTCATCAAGAAGCAGAGCGCCGCGTCCAGGCAGGAGCCGGGGAACATCCAGTCCGAAGCGCTGCAGGAGATCGGGCGCAAGAACCACTTCGTGCTGCTCGAGGTCTGGCAGGACCAGGCCGCCCGCGAAGCGCATGCGAAGTCGGCGGGCACGGTGGCGTTTCGCAAGGCGCTGCAGCCGCTCCTCCACAGCCCGTACGACGAGCGGCCACACGCCGGGCTGGCGGCCGCCGGCGGCGGCCAGGGCGGGCGCGGATCGGTGTACGTCGTGACGCACGTCGACATCATCCCGACCGAGCAGATTCCGCCTTGCAAGCGCCAGGTGAGCGAGAACGGGCCGTGCGGCATCGGGCTGGTCGAGAAGCTGGTCGTCGACAGCCGCAAGCACGCCGGCAACCTCCGCTTCGACGCGCTCACCCAGGCCAACCGACCGAACCACATGACGGTCATCGAGGTTTGGCGCAGCGCGAAGGATCAGGAAGCGCACACGATGCATGCCGATACGCGGAACTTCCGCGACAGCCTGGCGGGCGTCGCGCCCGGCAGCGGCGTGCCGGCCAACCCGCTGTTCGTCATCAACCCGTTGTCGGGCAGCCTCTACGACGAGCAGCTGTACACGGTGATCGACTAGGCCGGGTGCGTTTCGCGCCGAGGGAACGGCGTCTCCGGCCATGTATCGGCTCCGGACGGGCCTCGCGCTGCTCGCCTGCGTGACCGCACAGGCGCTCGCGCAGATCCCGCCCACCGAGCCCGAAGTGCGGGCGTATACCGGCCTGCACGCCGCCGCCGCGGCCGGCAACGTCGCCGAGATCGAGCGGCTCGTCGCCGCCGGCGCGAACCGCGAGCTCCGCGACGGCAACGGCCGCACGCCGCTCCACGTCGCCGCGTACCGCCGGCAGTACGACGCCGCGCGCGTGCTGATGAAGCGCGGGGCGAACCCGAACGCGCTCGATGCGCAGCGCTACGACATCGTCACGATCGCCGCCGTCGCCGACGACGTGCCGATGCTCAAGGTCGCGCTCGAGGGCGGCGCGAGCGCGAAGAACGTCACCAGCCCCTACGACGGCACCGCCCTGATCGCCGCCGCGCATCTCGGCCACGACGAGGTCGTGAAGGTGCTGATCGCCGCCGGCGCGCCGCTCGACCACGTCAACAATCTCGGCTGGACCGCTGTGATCGAGGCGATCGTGCTCGGCAACGGCGGAAAGCGTCACACCGAGACCCTGCGCGCGCTGATCGCCGCGGGGGCGAACCCGAGTCTCGCCGACGGGCGCGGCGCGACCCCGCTCGTGCTCGCGCGCGGGCGGGGCTATGCGGAGATGGTTACGATCCTGGAGCAGGCCGGCGCGAAGTAGAAAGGGCACCGCAATGCGACCCCCGCTCGATTGGTGCCGCGACCTCCTCGAGGTCGCGTATCGCGAGCCTCCCGACGACGACGAGGAGTTCGAGGAGGAGGAGGAAGAAGACGAGGAGGATGGCGGCTACGAGGAGCCGCCGCCCGACGAGGACGCGGCCGCGGTCAGTCTGGAATGATGTTGGCGCGCTTCACGATCGGCGCCCACTTGACGCTTTCCGCCCTTATGAACGCCTGGAACTGCTCCGGCGTGCCCTGGATCACCGTCGCGCCGCGCGAGACGAGCGAGTCGCGCACCTGCGGGTCCTGCGTGGTGCGGTTCAGCGCCTCGTTGAGCCGCATGACGACGGGGCGGGGCGTTCCCGCCGGCGCGGACAGCCCGAACCACGACGTCACCTCGTAGCCCTTCAGCCCCGCCTCGTCGAACGTCGGCACGTCCGGCAGCACCGGCGAGCGGGTGAGGCTGGTGACCGCGAGCGCGCGCACCTTGCCGGAGCGGATGAGGGGGACCTGCGGCGGCAGGTTGTCGATCATCAGCTGGATCTCGTTGCCGAGGAGCGCCGCCTGCGCCGGCCCGCTGCCGCGGAACGGGATGTGCACGATGAAGGTGTCGCTCATCGCCTTGAAGAGCTCGGAGGACATCTGCGGCGACGTACCGTAGCCGGGCGAGCCGTAGTTGAGCTTGCCCGGATTCTTCCGCACGTACGCGATGAACTCGCGGATGTTCTGCACCGGCAGCGCCGGGTTCACGACGAGCACGTTCGGCACCGTCCCGTACTGGCCGACGGCGACGAGGTCCTCGAGCGGCCGGTAGTTGAGCTTCGGATAGATGAGCGGGCTGATCGCGAGCGACGGGTTCGCGAGCAGCAGCGTGTAGCCGTCCGGCGCCGCGCGGGCCACCACTTCCGCCCCGACGTTGCCGCCCGCGCCGCCGCGGTTCTCGATGACTACCGGCTGGCCGAGCTCGGTCTGCAGCCGCGGCTGGATCTGGCGCGCGACGAGGTCGATCAGCCCGCCCGGCGGGTACGGCACGACGATCACGACGGACCGCGTGGGAAACGCCTGTGCGAGCGCGGCCTGCCCGCCGAGCAATGCAGCGCACGCCAGAAGCGCGCTTAGGATTGTTTTGATCATCTGGTCGTCCTCCTTCTGGCGTTGGAATCTACCATCGACCGGACGGGGTCGTCCAAGCGCGCGGCGCGACGAACGGAGCGGCCGCTGGTGCGGGACTTGCTGTGCGTCGAGCGGTCGACGCGACGGAGGCCCCTCGCACGCACTTGTCCGAAGGCCGACACCAGCGCGGCACAGGGTGCGCGGCATATGCCACACGCATGCGGTAAACGCGATTGCGGCGCGGCCCTGCCGATGACAACGTCATTGCCATGCCGACGCCCCCGCGAGCCGAGCTCATGCGCGACGACGACTTCCATCTGCCGGAGGCGCTGGTGGGCGCGCTCCTCGCGCTCATGCTGCTCGTCGCCGCGTTCGTATCGACACCGGCGACCGCGGCGACCGAGAGCCCTCGGGCTCAAACTGTGACAGTCGCCGGGAAGTAGCGTCGTGTTCGGCTTCCTGCGCGCGCATCCCGATCGCATCGACACGCTGATCGGCCCCGGCGTCCGGGTCGAGGGCGACCTCGCCTTCGCCGGGGGCTTGAGAATAGACGGCGAGGTGCGCGGGAACATCGCTGCAGCCCCGGACGAGCCGAGCGTGCTCGTGATCGGCGCGACCGGTCGCGTAGAGGGCAACATCAAGGCGACGCGCATGGTCGTGAGCGGCGTCGTGTCGGGATCGATCCACGCGAGCGAGTTCCTCGAGCTGCTTCCCGGCGCGCGGATCTCGGGGGAGCTCCGCTACGGCGCGCTCGAGGTGCATCCCGGCGCAGTGCTCGAGGTGGAGTTGAGGCGCGAAGTTCCTGCGGCGGTGCCGACGCCAGCGCCGCAGGCGCCGGCAACCGCGTCAACGGTTGCCACGACGGCGACACCAACGCCGATCGAGCGGCCCGCGCGGGGGCTGGTCCCGGCGGCGAAAGCGGCGTGAGCCTCCTCAGGCCACGCCGACCGTATTCCGCAGCACCCCGATCTTCTCGAGCTCGTTCTCGATCGCGTCGCCCGGCTTGAGGTAGCCCTTCGCGGGCACGAGCTGCTCGCTCCCGTCGCCGCCGACCCATTTCCCGCCGAGCTCCGGGTCCATCGACCACGCGGTGCCGCCCGGCGTGCCGGTGAGGATCACGAACCCCGGCTTGAGCGTGAAGCTGATCGAGAAGAAGTGGATCAGGTGCGCGCACGAGAAGATCATGTTGCCGGTCGAGGCCGACTGCCGCAGCTCGCCGTTGATCCGCGTACGGAGCCGCAGCTTCTGCGGGTCCGGGATCTCGTCGGCGGTGACGATCCACGGTCCGAGCGGGCAGGCGGTCTCGAAGGCCTTGCCGCGACCCACCTCGTACCAGGTGAAGCCCTGCTCGTTGCGGCGGACCTGCCGCTCGCGCGCGGTGACGTCGTTCGCGACCGTGTAGCCGAAGACGTGCTCGAGCGCGCGCTCGACCGGGATGTGCCGCCCCGCTTTGCCGATCACGATCGCGAGCTCGGTCTCGGCGTCGAGCTTCTTCGTCAGCCGCTCGTCGTGGATGATCGTGTCCCCCGGCCCGATCACGCAGTCCGCGGTCTTCACGAAGAACTCCGGCTCCTTGCCGGAGATCGGCGTGTTCGCCTTCTCCTTGTTGTGGTCGGTGTAGTTGCTGCCGCTGCATAGAATGGTCGTGGGCACGATCGGCGCGGCGAGCCTCACGCTCGCGAGCGGCCGGCGCCGCGCGCCCGAGGCAAGCGCCTTGTGTGCGGCGTCGAGGGCCGCGGCGCCGCCGGCGATCAGCGCCTGCATGTCGCCGAAGCCCGGAAGCTCGACGACCGCGTCGCCGTCGAGCGCGCCCAGCCGGGTCGTGCCGTCGAACGTGAATCGGACGATCTTCATCTCTCTCCTCGCTCCAATGTGAAGAAACTATGCGTCTTCCTCCGGCTGCCACGGGATCAGGCGGCTGCGCGCAGCCAGCATGACCTGGTCGAGCACGACGCCCGAGAGCAGCATGAGGATGATGTAGAGGAACACCGCCGGTGTCTGGAAGAAGCGCTGTGCAAACATCAGCGCCGAGCCCAGGCCGCCGCCGCCGGCCACCATCTCGGCAGTGTATGCCGTGATGAGCGCGACCGGAACCGTCACGCGCAGCCCGCTGAAGATGTAGGGGAGCGTGGCCGGAAGCACCACCCGCCGCAGCAGCGTGCGCTCCGAAGTGCCCATCGCCTGCGCCGACCAGATGACGGTCCGCGAGACCGCGATCGCGCCGTGGTAGGTCGCAACGATGATAGGAAAGACGCAGGTGAACGCGACCAGGAGGATCTTCGACACGTCGTCGATCCCGAACCACAGGATGAAGATCGGCATGAACGCGATCTTCGGCGCCGGAAAGGCGAACGACACCAGCGGGTCGACACCCCACCGCATCCAGCGCATGCGCGCCATCGCGAGCCCGGCCGCGGCGCCGACCACCAGGGCCATCACCAGCCCCCCGAACGCGCGCCAGAGGCTCACCGCGAGCGGCTTCACGATCTCGCCGCCGCCGAGGAGCGGCCAGAACTGCTCCGCTACCGCCTGGGGCGACGGCAGGAAGAGCGGCCGCACCCAGCCGCTCCGGGCGGCGAGCGCCCAGACGAGCACGACCAGCGCGATCGGATACGTGAACCTGACCGCGCGCCAGGCCGCCTGACCGAGCCGCGCCGGAGCATTCACCGCGCCGCCTGCCGCCGATTCCATCAGTGCTCTCCCGCCGCCGGCGCGGCATCGTGCCAGTGGAGCGCGACACGCATCACCCAGACCATCGCGCGGTCGGCGGCGTACGCGACAGCGACGATCGCGAGGATCCCCGCGAACATGTAGGCGTAGGCGCCGCTCTCGCCGTAGAGGAAGATGAGCAGCGTTGCGGTCGCGGTAGTAGTCGCGCGCGGTCATGAAGTACTGGTCGAGCACCGCGGCAGGCGACTTGGTGAACTCGGCGGTGATCTCGACCGCACGCTTGCGGTTCGCCAGGTCGTAGAACCACTGCAGGCCGAGGACGTAGTCGGCAAGGAACGCGCGCACCGCCTCGCGGTTCGCCTTCAGGAAGCTGTTGGTCACGACGTGGAAGATCACCGAGTACGGCCCGAACGCGTCGCCGCCGTCGAACACCGGCCGCAGGCCGCCCTTCTGCAGCTCGGCGTTCATAAACGGCAGGATCAGGACGCCGGCGTCGATCCGCTTCTCGCGCAGCGCGGGTCCGATGTTCGGGAAGGCGATCTCGACGATCTGCACGTCCTTCTTCGGATCCATGCCCTCTTTCTTGAGCCGGACCCGCAGCGCGAGGTCGACCGCCGATCCGTAGGCGTTGATGCCGATGCGCTTGCCGCGCAGGTCGGCGACGTCTTGATCGCGAATCCGGTGCGGTCGGTGGCAGCCCACGCCTTCCGGTGCGCTACTCGGTCTTCCCCATCTTCTGCACCACGGCGGCGAGCCGCTTCGTGTCGGCGTCGAGGAACCGGTCGAACTCCGCGCCCTCGAGGAAATTGATCGGCGTGTTGATGCCGGCCATCGCGGTCTTGAAGTCCGGATCCTGCACCGCCTGTCGCACCGACGCGCGGATGCGCGCGGCGACGTCGGGCGGGAGGCCCGCGGGCGCGAACACGCCCGCCCAGATGTAGAACTCGACGTCGAAGCCCTGCTCCTTCATCGTCGGCACGTCGGGCAGCGCGGCGGTGCGGCTGCCGGCCCACGAGCCGAGCACGCGGATCTTCCCCGACCTGATGTGCGGGCTGGACACGCCGGGCGACTGCGCGCCGAGGTTGGTCTCGCCGGCAAGGAGCGCCGTCATCGCCGGTCCGCCGCCCTTGTAGGGCACGTGGAGGAGCTTCACGTCGGCGGCCTGCGCGAGCATCTCGAAGCAGGTGTGGATCGTCCCGTACACGCCCGAGGAGGCGTAGCTGATCTTGCCGGGCCGCGACCGCGCGTCGTCGATCAGCTCCTTGAGCGACTTCCACGGCGCATCCGCCGGCACCAGCAGGATCGTCGGATCGGCCGAGATGAGCGCGATCGACGCGAAGTCGGACATCTGGTAGGTCGCCGGCCGGCCGTTCACCCGGTCCGCTTCCGGGATCACGACGATCGACGACAGCGCGGTCATGATCGTGTAGCCGTCCGGCTTCGCCTTCGCGACGTACGCGTGCCCGACCGCGCCGCCCGCCCCGGCCTTGTTCTCGATGACGACGTTCTGCCCGAGCGTCTTCGCCATCGCGACCGCGAGCGGTCGCCCGGTGATGTCCGCGATGCCACCCGGCGGAAACGGCACGATCATCGTGATCGGCCGGTTGGGATAGGGCTGCGCCTGCGCGGCGGCGCCCACGACGGCCGCGGCGAGCGCGGCCGCCAATGCGACGACTTTCATGCCTCCTCCTTGTGGTTGTACTAGCCTCCGCGATTCTATGCGACACGAGGGGCCGTCGCCGCCTGGTGCTCCGCAAAACGAGGAAAACCGCTGCCGCCGGCAGCGCTTCTATCTAGAATGCGGTATGGCCGAATCGAGCGAGTGGGCGTTTCCGGACGAGCTGCAGCCGCGCGCCGCCGACCTGCGCTTCGACCTCGAGGCGGCGCTCGACTCACTCGTCCTCGTGCGGGCCGAGATCCCGGAGGACGCGTTCACCGCGTCGATCCTCGGCACCGAGCGCATCGGGAACGGCGTCGTCATCGGCGCCGACGGCCTCGTGCTCACGATCGGCTACCTGATTACCGAGGCGACCGCAATCTGGCTCACGACGAACCAGGGGGCGGCCGTCGCGGGCTACCCGCTCGCCTATGACCAGGCCACCGGCTTCGGGCTCATCCAGCCGCTCGGTCCGCTCGGCGTGCGACCGCTCACACGCGGTTCCACCGCGGAGGCGCACGTCGGCGACGCGGTGATCGTCGCCGGCCACGGCGGCCGTGCACACGCGCTCAAGGCGAAGCTCTTCGCCAAGCGCGAGTTCGCCGGCTACTGGGAGTACGTGCTCGACGAGGCGCTCTTCACCCAGCCCGCGCATCCGCAGTGGGGCGGCGCCGCGCTGATCAGCGGCGACGGGCGGCTCCTCGGCATCGGCTCGCTGCTCGTGCAGGAGCAGGTCGGCGGGAACCAGGTGCAGGGCAACATGATCGTGCCGATCGACCTCCTCGAGCCGATCCTCGCCGACATGGTCACGCTCGGGCGCGCGCAGCGCCCGGCGCGCCCGTGGCTCGGCATGTACACGACCGAGGTGGGCGGGCAGCTCGTGGTCGCGGGTCTGGCGGACAATGGACCGGCGGCGCGCGCGTCGGTCCAGGTCGGGGATCTCGTGCTCGAGGTCGCGGGCGAGCGCGTGACCGCGCTGCCGCAGCTCTTCCGCAAGATCTGGAGCCTCGGCCCGCCCGGCACCGAGGTGCCGATGACGCTCGCGCGCGAGGGATCGATCGCGCGCGTCAAGGTCCGCTCGGCCGACCGCAACGATTTCCTGAAGAAGCCGCAACTGCACTGACCGGGACCGGAGGACGCGCGAGCCGCATGTACTTCGACCCGCGCACCGAGAGCCACGGCCTCGCGCACAGCCCCTATACCGCGCTCGTCGTCCCGCGGCCGATCGGCTGGATCTCGACGGTGAGCACCGACGGCGTCGTGAACCTCGCGCCGTACAGCTTCTTCAACCTCGTCTCGAGCTACCCGCCGTTCGTGATGTTCTCGAGCGCGGACCGCAAGGACTCGCAGCGGAACGCGGAGGAGACGGGCGAGTTCGTCTGCAACCTCGCGAGCTACGAGCTCAAGGACGCGATGAACGCAAGCTCCGCGCCGTTCGCGCACGGCACGAGCGAGCCCCAGCGCATCGGCCTGGAAATGGCGCCGTCGCGCCAGGTGAAGCCGCCGCGGGTAGCGCGCACGCCGGCGGCGCTCGAGTGCAGGCACTTCAAGACCGTCGAGCTGTACGGCTCCGACGGCAAGCGCAACCGGTCGTCGGTCGTGATCGGCGAAGTGATCGGCATCTACATCGACGATCGCGTGATCGTCGACGGCCTGGTCGACATCACGCGAATGCGGCCGGTCGCCCGGCTCGGCTACCTCGACTACTGCGCGGTCGACGAATTCTTCACCATGCCGCGGCCCCCGGCGCCGGAGCGGGCGTAGCGAGGCTGCCGACTAGGCGGGCTTCCGCAGCAGCCGCTTCACCGCGTCGGCGATCACGACCCGGCCCTCGCGCTCGAACGCCTCGTGGTTGTCCTCGATCTCGTCGAGCTTGTAGAGGTAGTTCACCATCAGCCCCGCGGACTGCTTGATCCCCCGCGCGCTCGTGTCGGCGAGCCAGTTGATGCGCTCAAGCCGCGCGCCGTTGCCGAGATGGAAGCGCGCGACCGGGTCGAGCGGGCGCTGGTCGGCCTCCGCTTGGTCCCGGCCGTCGTCCTTCGCTTCGACGAGGTAGTGCGCGCAGAGCCGCATGAGCGTCGTCTTCACCGACTCCGGCGGATGCGCCTCGGACGCGAACCCGCGGAGGAGCAGCTGGGCGAGCGCCTCGTGCGGATCCTTCACGTCGGCCTCCTCGCACAGCCGGTCGCGCTCGTGCTTGCCAAAGAAGTCGGGCGCCTTCCGCTTCGCCTCGGCGTCCAGCCAACGGCGGAAGCCGGGCACCGGCGAGAGCGTGGCGAACACCTTGAGCTTCGGGAAGTCGGCGGCAAGCATGTCGGCGACGCGCTTGATCAGGAACCCGCCGAACGACACGCCCTTCAGGCCGACCTGCGTGTTCGAGATCGAGTAGAAGATCGCCGCCTGCGCCGCGTGCGGGTCGAACGCCGGCGCGCTCTCGTCGAGCAGGCCGTGGATGTTGTCGGCCATCTCCTTGACGAGCGCGATTTCGACGAAGATCAGCGGCTCGTCGGGCATGCGCGGGTGGAAGAACGCGTAGCAGCGCCGGTCCGAGTCGAGCCGGTTGCGAAGATCGGTCCAGGAGCGGATCTCGTGCACCGCCTCGTACGCGATCAGCTTCTCGAGCAGCGCCGCGGGCGAGCTCCAGCTGATCCGGCGCAGCTCGAGGTTGCCGATGTCGAACCAGCTCGACAGGAGCGAAGACAGCTCCTCGTCGAGCACCTCGAGCTGCGGCACGTCCTTCAGGTACCGGAGCACGTCGGCGCGCACGTCGACGAGGAACTTCACGCCCTCCGGGAGCAGGTTGAACTGCTTGACGATGCGGATCCGCGGGCTGCCGAGCGCGAGGCGGAGCTGGGACTCGGCGGCGCGCCGGTTGGGCCCCGTCGCGTCGAGGTACGCCTGGATCGCCCGGTTCACGGTCAGCTCGTTCGGACCGAACTCGTCCGCGAGCACGCCGAGGAACGACCTGCGCCCGTCGTCGTCGAGGCTCCGGTAGAGCTTCGCCAGCGTCGCAACCCGCTGCCGCGCGGACGCCTCGCCGCCGGTGCCGGCGAGGGCGTCGCGGAACGTCGCGCGCGTCAGCCGGAGATCGGACGGCGAGAGCGGCTGCGCGCTGGCCGGGTCGCCGGTCCGCCTCAGCCAGTTCCAGAAGGCCCGCACGCGGCCCAGCCGCTCGTTCGGGCTTTCGGTCTCGGCCGGCTGCAGGGGCTTGTTCACGCGGGTAATTCTAAGGGATCGCTATTGCAACGCCCTCCCCGCAGTGGGTATCTTTGCGTCCCGCCATGGATTACGTCACCGAGCCCGAGCGCAGGGTCCCGGTCGCCGGCGAGTACGACGTGGTCGTGCTCGGCGGCGGGCCGGCCGGCCTCGCCGCCGCGACCTGCGCGGCGCGCGCCGGCGCGAGCGCGCTCCTCGTCGAGCGCTACGGCTTTCTCGGCGGCATGGGGACCGCGGCCGGCGTCACCAACTTCTGCGGCCTCTTCGCCAACGTGCGCGGCGACATCCGGCAGGTGGTGCACGGCGTCGCCGACGAGCTGCTCGAACGGATCCGGGGCCTGGGCGGCCTGAACGAACCGCACCTCGTCCTCGGCCGGACCAAGGCGCAGGCGTACGACATGTCGGCGTACAAGTGCGCGGCCGACGACCTCGTGCTCGGCGCCGGGGCAAAGCTCGCGCTGCACGCGACCGCGGCCGGGGTCGCGATGAAAGACGCGCACACGATCGACGCGCTCGTCGTCGAGACGAAGTCGGGGCGGCGCGCGCTCCGCGGACGGATCTTCGTCGACGCTTCCGGCGACGGCGATCTCGCCGCGTGGGCCGGCGCGCCGTGGGAGAAGGCGGCGGACCTCCTCTTCCCGACGCTCATGTTCCGGGTCGCCGACGTCGATCCGGTCCGCGCCGGCGAGGCCTGGCGCGACATCCCGGAGCTGATGGCGGACGCGGAGGCGAAGGGCGAGTTCCGGTTCCCGCGCAAGGGTGCGATCGTGCGGCCGCAGAAGCATCCGACGGAGTGGCGCGCGAACGTCACGCAGATCGCGAATCCCGACGGCACGGCGATGGACGGCACCGACGCGGACGAGCTCGGCGCCGGCGAGATCGAGGGGCGGCGCCAGATCCGCGACTACATCACGTTCCTGCGCAGCCGCGTGCCCGGCTTCGAGCGCGCGTACGTGCTCGACATCGCGCCGCAGGTCGGCGTGCGCGAGACGCGGCGCGTGCTCGGCGAGTACGTGCTGACCGGCGAGGACGTGCTGAGCTGCGCCGACTTCGGCGACACGATCGGCGTGAACGGCTGGCCGCTCGAGCGGCACGTCGCCGGCGACGTCGAGTGGAGCTGGCCGCCGATCCCGCGCTCGCGCGGCTACAACCAGCTCCCCTACCGGATGTGCCTGCCGCGCGAGGTGGACAACCTGCTCGTCGCCGGCCGCTGCGCCTCGATGACCCACGACGGCCAGTCGGCGGCGCGGGTGAGCGGCGCGTGCTTCGTGATGGGCCAGGCGGCGGGCACCGCGGCGGCACTCGCGCTGAACGCCGGCGTCGCCCCGCGCGCGCTCGACGTCGCGACGCTGCAGGCGCAGCTCCGCCGCGACGGGGCGTTCCTCGGTGACGACAACAGGAAGGGAAAGCCATGACTGGATCGCGAACGATGCTGGCCGTCCTCGGGCTCGCGCTGTGCGGAGCCGCCGCGGCGCAAGGCGCCTGGCCGACGAAGCCGATCCGCATGATCGTCCCGTTCCCGCCCGGCTCGTCGCCCGATCTCGTCGCGCGCATGATCAACGACAAGCTCGGCGCGGCGCTCGGCCAGCCGGTCGTCGTCGAGAACAAGCCCGGCGCCGGCGGCATGGTCGGCACCGCGCAGGTGGCGAAGGCGGCGCCCGACGGTTACACGCTCGGCGTCTCGATTCCCGGCCCGCTCGCGGTGAACACGGTGCTCGTGAAGAACATGGAGTACGACCCGTTCCGGGAGCTCGCGCCCGTCACGGTGGTCGCCGCGAGCCCGAACGTGCTCGTCGTGGACGCGAAGCTCGGGGCGAGCACGCTGCAGGAATTCATCGCTCTCGCCAAAGCGCAGCCGGGCAAGCTCAACTACGGCTCGGTCGGGAACGGCAGCGCCTCGCATCTCACGATGGAGCTGCTGAAGCAGCGCGCCGGCATCGACCTCGTGCACGTGCCCTACCCGGGCAGCCCGCAGGTGAACACCGCGATCCTCAACGGTCAGATCGCCGGCGGCTTCGTCGTCCCGGCGACCGCGATGCCGCTCGTCCACGGCGGGCGGCTCAAGGCGCTCGGCGCGACCACGACGACGCGCAGCGTCGTGCTGCCCGACGTGCCGACCGTCGCCGAGCAGGGGTTCCCGGGGTTCGAATCGACCGCCTGGATCGCGATGGTCGCCCCGGCGAGGACCGCGCAGCCGATCGTGAACCGCATCGCCACGGCATCGGTGAAGATCATCCGCTCCGACGACGTGCGCCAGCAGCTGATCCGGATCTATTTCCAGCCGGTGGGCACCGCGCCCGAGGCGCTGCGGATCCTGATGCGCGAGGAGGCCGACCGGTGGGGAAAGGTCATCAGGGCGGCCGGTGTGAAGCCCGGCTGAGCGTCGCGCGCGACATCTTCCACATCGCGGCCACGCTGCTGCGGCAAGTTCCTTATTGCAAGACCGCCTGTCGTCGTAAAGTAGCCTTCGGTCGCCCCGGCGAAGGGTGGCCCGATGAAGTGCGGGGCTCACGCGGCTCCGCACCACGAGTGGCGGCCAGCCGAGGGGACGGGATCACGTGTCGGGCGCAGCCCAGCCGATAGACCGCAGAGCTTTCCTCAACCAGTGCCGCGGCGCGGTGGAGCGACAGCTCGGGAAGGAGCTCGAGCCGCTGCTCGAGGCGCTGCCCGGCCAGCTCGACGAGCTCGGCCGCCAGAGCCGCGACCGCGACGAGCGCGACCAGTACTCGCAGGCGTCCGCGCGGCTCGCCCGCGATCGGGACGCGTTCTTCGCCGCCTTCCGCAAGGAGTACGGCGACGCCTTCGAGGCCTACGCCAAGGCGCTGCAGGGCGCCGCGCCGCCGGTCGGCACCCCCGGCCGCGACGAGCTCGCGGCGATGAAGACCAACGTCCTCGAGAACGAGGTCGCGGTCGGGAAGCTCGCCGCGAGGTTCAAGGAACACGCGACCGCCGAACTCACCGAGCTCTCGGCGCGGGTCGCGTCGATGTTCAAGCGCGGCGGGCTCGGCGACGGGGACAACCCGCTCGGGCCGCTGCCGATCGCGCGCAGCGTCTACGCCGGCTTCTCCGCCCTCGAGATCGAGGGCCGCGCGATGAAGGCGATCCGCGGCGAGCTCGAGAAGCGCCTGCCCAACGTCGTGCGCGAGATGTACCAGAACGCGAACCGCGCGTTCGCCGGGCTCGGCATCGAGCCGGCCACGGGCCGGGGCGTGGCGCCCGCGCCGGCACCCGCACGCGCCGCGCAGGCAAGCGACGAGCCGTCCGCCGACGCGCTCGCAGCGGCCGAGAAGGCGATCACCAACGCGCTCGCCGGCACGACCCTGCCGCCGATGCTCGATCTCTTCTTCAGCCAGACCTGGGTGCGAGTGGTTGCACGCGCGCACGCCGCGGGCGGTGCGACGTGGCGCGAGACCGCCGCGACGACGCAGGAGCTGGTCTGGAGCCTCAAGCCCAAGCCCGATCCCGCCGAGCGCGCGAAGCTCGTCGGCGCGCTCCCGGGGCTGCTCAAGAAAGTCGGCGCGGCGATGGAGGCCGAGCTGGACCCGGACGGCCGCAAGCTCGTCTTCGACGCGCTGATGGCGCACCACCGCGAAATTCTCCAGCCAGCCGCAAAGCCGGGCGGCTGACGCCGCGCGGAGTCGAGGGAAGCGCAACAACGCGGGGGCGAGCGGCCCGCCGCACCGCTCGGATCAGGACCCGCTGAACCAGTTGTAGCCCTGGTCCTCCCAGTAGCCGCCCGGGTAGTTGTTGGTGACGAAGATGCCGACGATGTGCTTCGGGTTCTTGAACCCGAGCTTCGTCGGCATCCGCAGCTTCATCGGGAAGCCGTACTTCGGCGGCAGGAGCTCGCCGCCGTAGCGGAACGTGAGCTGCGTCTGCGGGTGCAGCGCCGTCGCCATGTCGATGCTCGAGTAGTAGTCGTCGGCGCAGGCGAAGCCGACGTACTTCGCGGTGGTGTCGGCGCCGATCCGCTCGAGGAAGGTCGAGAAGCGCACGCCGCTCCACTTGCCGATCGCGCTCCAGCCCTCGACGCAGATGTGGCGCGTGATCTGGGTGGTCTGCGGCAGCGCGTAGAGCTCGGGCAGCGTCCAGGACTTCTTCTCGCGGACGAGCCCGCCGAGCTGCAGCCTGTAGGTCGCGCCGTCCACCTTGCGGACCTCGTCCTCGCCGTAGTAGGCGTTGAACGGGAACGGCACGGTGATCGCGCTCTCCGGGTACTCGGGCGCGAGCTTGCTCGGGTCGAAGAGCCACGACTGCACGCCGTCGTTCCACCGCGACATCGCCCACAGCACCTTCTGCACGCCCTCGCCGTCGGTGATGCTGCAGCCGGAGAGCATCGCGAGCGCGCCGAGCGAGAGCCCGCGCCCGAGGAAGAGCCGTCGCTCGAGGCTCGCGATTTGCCGCGCCGGGTGATCGGCGAGGCTGAGCGCCATGCCGCGTCGCTTCATGACCGCCTCCTTGCGCGCCCGGTGAACATGGTCGGGAAGGTCCGTGGCACCAGGATCACCATGAGGATGTGAACGAGCACGATGACGACCATGAGCGCCATCGCGAAGAAATGCAGCAGCCGCGCGCCCTCGTACCCGCCCATCAGCCCGGCCAGCCCCTGGAGCTGCACCGGCTTCCAGATCGCGAGCCCGGACAGGATGAGCACGGCGAGGGCGACGATGATCGCGAGGTAGGCCGCGCGCTGCGCCGCGTTGTACACGGACAGGTCGTCGTGCGCGAGCTTGCCGCGGAGGGCCTCGCGGATGTCCTGCAGGATGGCGCGCGGCGTGATCGGGAGGAGCTTCCGCCGGAAGTGGCCGGACACGATGCCGTACCCGACGTAGATGAGCCCGTTGAGGGCGAACAGCCACATCGCGGCGAAGTGCCACTGCAGCGCGCCGGCGAGCCAGCCGCCGAGGGTGAGCTCGGCCGGGAAGCCTGAAGTCGAAGAGCGGCGAGGCGTTGTAGATGCGCCAGCCGCTCGCAACCATGATCAAAACCGCGAGCGCGTTGATCCAGTGCGCGATGCGGACGACGAGCGGGTGCACGCGGACCCACTCGATGGGCTGGACGGGCTGAGCGTGTCGCACTGCTTCCATGGTGCCTCCCGGCGCCGGCGAGCGGCGTTCGATTCCGTCGCGGCAGGGACTGCAAGCCTTACACGGGCAATTATGCGCCCAGCGCCTTCCGCAGCTCGACCTTCTGCACCTTCCCGAGGGCGCTCTTCGGCAGGCCGTCCACGAAGACCACGCGCCGCGGATGCTTGAACCGCGCCAGCCGGCCGTCGAAAAGCGCGAGCACCGCGGCCTCGTCGAGCGCCGCGCCCGGCTTCCTCACGATCGCCGCGACGACCGCCTCGCCCCACTTCGGGTCCGGCACGCCCACGACCGCCGCCTCGGCGATCTGCGCACAATCGGCAAGCACGTTCTCGAGCTCCGCCGGGTACACGTTCTCGCCGCCGGAGATGATCATGTCCTTGTTGCGGCCGACGACCCAGTAGTAGCCCTCGCCGTCCATGCGCGCGAGGTCGCCGGTGTGGAACCAGCCGTCCCGGAACGCCGGGTTGTCGGGGTCCTTCCAGTAGCCCTGCATCACGTTCGGCGCGCGCACGAGGATCTCGCCGACCGCGCCCGGCGCGACGTCGCCGCCCGCCGCATCGACGAGCCGGATCTCGGCGTGCACCGCGGGCTTGCCGGCCGAGCCGACCTTGCGCATCGCGTCCTCGGCATGGAGACAGATCGAGACCGGCCCGGTCTCGGTCGCGCCGTACACCTGACCGACCGGGATGCCGCGCGCGTGGAACGGCGCGAAGAGCGAGTCGGGAATCGTCGATGAGCCCGTGTTCACCTCGCGCAGGCTCGAGAGGTCGGTCCGATTCCAATCGGGATGGGCGTATACCGCCTTCAGCGTGGCCGGCACGAGCAGGGTCAGCGTCGGCCGGAGCGCGGCGACGTCGCGCAGGAACGCCCCCGGGTCGAAGCGCGGGTGGATCGTCACCGTCGCACCGGCGTGCAGCGCGGGCAGCGTCTGGATGCACAGGCCCCCGACGTGAAACATCGGCAGGACGGTGAGCACGTGATCGCGGCTCGTGAGGTTCTGGCACGCGGTCGCGTTGACGATATTCCAGAGGAGGCCGGCCTGCGTGTGCACCGCGCCTTTCGGTTTTCCGGTCGTGCCCGAGGTGTAGACGATGAGCACCGGGTCGTCGTCGGCGCCCGGCAGCTTCGGTGCGAACCCGGCCGACGACGGTCCGTCCCAGGCGAACCAACCGGCGGGCGCGCCCTGCAGCGCGACGAGCCGCATCAGCGGCCGCGATCCTGCGATCGCGGCGGCGTGCTCCCGGAAGTCGGGACCGACGACGAGTACCGCCGGGTCGGCGTTCGCGAGGATCTCGGCGTGCTCGGGGGGCGCGAGACGGAAGTTGAGCGGGACGAGCAGCGCGCCGAGCCGGGCGCACGCGAAGAGCATCGCGAGCAGCTCCGGATGGTTGTAGCCGAGGTAGGCGACGCGATCGCCCCGGTGGATGCCGAGGCTGGCGAGCCGGAGCGTCGCGGCCTCGACCCTGCGCCAGAGCGCCTCGTAGGGGATCTCCTCGCCCTGGAAGCGGAGGGCGACGTGTCGCGGCCGGTGCCCGGCCCACCGCTCCACGATGCGGGAAAAGTTCATGCCCCCGATTATTCCCCGCTCGGGCGGGCGGGGTGGGGCGGATCCGTTCCCGGTACGATGGCGCGTCAATGGACGAACGCCGCTACGCCGCCGCAACCCAGCGCAACCGGGAGCCGATCGTCGCGGTGCTGCGCCGCGCGCTCCCGACGAGCGGCACCGCCCTCGAGATCGCGAGCGGCACCGGCGAGCACGCGGTCTGGTTCGCCGCCCACCTGCCCGGCATCGTGATCCAGCCGAGCGATCCCGACCCGGAGAACCGCGCGAGCATTGCCGCCTGGACCCGGTTCACCGGTGTCTCGAACGTGCGCGCGCCGCTCGCGATCGACGTGACCGCGCCTGCCTGGGAGGCGGATGGGGGCGTGCCGGCGGCGGTCGCGGCGATCCTCTGCATCAACATGATCCACATCTCGCCCTGGCCGGCGACGCTCGGCCTGATGCGCGGCGCCGGCGCGCTGCTCCCGCCCGGCGGCGTGCTCTATCTCTACGGCGCTTACAAGCGCGACGGCATGCACACCGCGCCGAGCAACGCGTCCTTCGACGCGTCCTTGCGCGCGCGCGACCCGGCGTGGGGCGTGCGCGATCTCGAGGCGGTGACCTCGGCCGCGGCCGACGCCGGCCTTGCACCGGAATCGGTCATCGAGATGCCGGCGAACAACGTCTCGGTGATCCTGCGGCGGCGCGCACCGGTCGGCTGACGCGGCGGTTGCCGATTGGAACGTTTCATGCATCGCACAACGGATCCATCCTGCTCGAGAGGGGTCCATGCTCGACAAGACCGCGCTGCAGTTCTCGCACGTCAAACCGGGAGAGACTGATTACAGAGGGGAAGGGCTGCGCGACTTCTTCCTCTACCGCGATCTCGGGGTGGCGGAGGCAACGGCCGGAAAGGTGCTCGCGCAGCTCGTGAAGGCCAATATCGCACCAGAGAAGGGCACCGGGTGGCACCGCCACGAGGCGGATTTCCACATCGTGATCATGCTCAAGGGGTGGGCGCGGTTCATGTACGAGGACAAGGAGACGCTGGTCGCCGCGGGCGATTGCGTGCATCAGCGCCCCGGAATCGTGCATTACCTCTTCGATTACTCCCCGGACATGGAGTACCTGGAGATCGTCGGCCCCGCGGACTTCAACACGGTGGACGTGCCGGCGCCGTGCGAGGTCCCGGCGCCGAAACCGTGGGCCTGAGCGGACTTTCCAATTGAGAACCGCTGGCGACGCCGGCGGTTCTGCCGACTTTGGGGAGCACGAGGGGGTGTGGCCCCTCGTATCGACTAGAACTCCATATCGAGCTCGTCGATGTCGTCGGGCTCGCGCTTCGCCGCGCCGACCCACTCGGTCATCTCGGGCATCGCCATGATGCGCGCGCCGTAGGCGGTGCACGGCGCGTCGAGCTTGACGTCGTAGGTGAGGAACCGCGTGACCACCGGCGCGTACATCGCGTCGGCCATCGAGCGCTCGCCGAAGAGATACGGGCCGCCGTAGTCGGCGAGGCACTCGCGCCAGATGGCGGTGATCCGCTCGATGTCGGCGAGCGCGCGCGCCCACACCTTGTGGCCGGGGAAGGTCCGCTTCAGATTCATCGGCAGCGCCGAGCGCAGGCTCGAGAAGCCGGAGTGCATCTCCCCGCAGATCGCCCGGCAGTGCGCGCGCGCCGCGCGATCGGCCGGCAGCAGGCCTGCCTCCGGCCGGGTTTCGTTCAGGTACTCGGCGATCGCGAGCGTGTCCCAGACCTTGATGCCGTCCTCGGTCAGGCAGGGCACCAGAATGGACGGCGAAAGGAGCAGCAGCTCCTTGCGGGCGTCGGCGTCGTCCGGCGCGACCATCACCTCGTCGAAATCGAGCCCGGCAAAGCGCGCGAGAAGCCAGCCGCGTAACGACCAGGACGAATAGTTCTTGCTGCTGAGGGTCAGGGTCGCCTTGCCCATGCCGCGCGTCTCCCGGGGTGTCTGGAACACCGCGTCGCAAGGGACGTGCCAGCGATCGGCGCGGGCTGGCGCGCCACTTGCATGCCGGGGGAGACGCCACACCGGGAGGAGCAATGCTCTATCAGGCTTTCCAGACGCACACCGACCTGATGTGGCCGCCACGGACGGCCGCCAAGGCCGCTGTGCCGGCACTCAACGAGGTCCGGCGGGCCCTCTTCGACTGGCTCCCGGTGCGGAAGGCCGCGGCGGCGGTCGAGGTGTTCGCGCTCGCCCAACTGACCCACCGGCGTCCCGCCTTCGGGATCACCTCGGTCCGCGTCGGCCGCGAGGACGTGCCGGTGCGTGAGGAGATCTTCCACCGCACGCCGTTCGGGACGCTGCTCCACTTCAGGAAGGACACGAAGGCCGCGCAGTCACGCGTGCTCCTCCTCGCGCCGATGTCCGGCCACTTCGCGACGCTCCTCCGCGACACCGTCCGCACGATGCTCGCGGACCACGACGTCTTCATCACCGACTGGCACAACGCGCGCGAAGTCCCGCTTGCCGCCGGGCGGTTCGGCCTCGACGAGTACGTCGAGCACGTCATGCGGTTCCTGGAGGCGATCGGGCCGGGCGCGCACCTGATGGCGATCTGCCAGCCGTGCGTCGCGGCGCTCGCCGCCGCCGCGCTGATGGCTGAGGACGGCCATCCGGCGATGCCGCGGAGCCTCACCCTGATGGCGGGCCCGATCGACTGCCGGATCAGCCCGACCGAGGTGAACCGGCTCGCGACCTCGAAGCCGATCGAGTGGTTCGAGCGCAACCTGATCGCGGTCGTGCCGGCGCGCTACCCGGGCGCGCTGCGGCCGGTCTATCCGGGCTTCGTGCAGCTCAGCGCGTTCATGAACATGAACCTCGAGCGGCACATCGCTTCGTTCCGGTCGCTGTTCGAGGACCTGGTGAAGGGCGACTTCGCGCGGGCGGACGCGACGCGCGCCTTCTACGAGGAGTACTTCGCCGTCGCCGACCTGCCGGCCGAGTTCTACCTCGAGACGGTGCGCGTCGTGTTCCAGGAGTACGCGCTCGCGGCCGGCGCGATGAAGTGGCGCGACCGGAAGGTCGATCCGCGCGCGATCCGGCGGATGGCGCTCCTCACCGTCGAGGCCGAGCGCGACGACATCTGCTCGCTCGGCCAGACGCTCGCCGCCCAGGACCTCTGCTCGAGCCTGAAGCTCTTCATGCGCACCCACTACATCCAGGCCGGCGCGGGGCACTACGGCGTGTTCAGCGGCAAGCGCTGGACCAACAACATCTACCCGGTCGTCCGCGACGTGATCCACACGAGCCACTGATCGGCCGTAGAATCCTCCGCCTACCGCAACGGAGGACCAAAGATCATGAGCTCGAACGGCAAAGTCGCGATCGTCACCGGCGCAGGCAGCGGGATCGGGAAAGCGGTCGCGCTCGCGCTGCTGAAGGAGGGCTATTCGGTCGCGCTCGCCGGCCGCCGCGCCGACGCCCTGGAGCAGACGGTCAAGGCAGCAGGGGCGGCGGCCTCGCGTGCGCTGGCGGTCCCCACCGACGTGACCAAGCCCGAGTCGGTGCGTGCGCTGTTCGCAAAGACGAAGGAGAAGTTCGGCCGGCTCGACGTGCTCTTCAACAACGCCGGCCAGAACGCGCCGGGGATCCCGCTCGAGGAGCTCTCGTTCGAGCAGTGGAAGAACGTCGTCGACACCAACCTGACCGGCCCGTTCCTCTGCACGCAGGAAGCGTTCAAGCTCATGAAGGCGCAGACGCCCCGCGGCGGGCGCATCATCAACAACGGCTCGATCTCGGCGCACGCGCCGCGGCCGAACTCCTCGCCCTACACCTCGAGCAAGCACGCGATCACCGGCCTCACCAAGTCGACCTCGCTCGACGGCCGCAAGTACGACATCGCCTGCGGCCAGATCGACATCGGCAACGCGCTCACCGAAATGGCCGAGCGGATGGCGAAGGGCGTGCCGCAGGCGAACGGCGAGATCGCGGTCGAGCCGCTGATGGACGTGCAGCACGTCGCGAACGCGGTCGTCCACATGGCGAGCCTGCCGCTCGAGGCCAACATCCAGTTCGTCACCGTGATGGCGACCAAGATGCCGTTCGTCGGGCGGGGGTAGGCGGCGCGCGGTGCGCGCCGCGCGTCACGCGCCCTTCGCCGGCGCCACCGTCCGTGCGAGCTTGAGCACGGTCTGCTTGGTGACGAGTTCCTTCGCCTGACCGAGGAAGGTCTTGGTGTGCGCCTGCTCGAGGTGCGTCTTGAACGCGCCCTCGCTGTCGTACACCTCGTAGAGCACGACCCGGCACGGATCGTCGAGCGCGCGCAGCACGTCGAACTGCCGGCAGCCGGGCTCGCTGGCGACGGATGCTTTCGCGTTCACGGCGATCAGCTCGTTGAAGCCGGCCAGGTTTTCCGGCTTGACCTGGAACTCGACGATCAAAGCAAACCTGTTCATTGGTCTTCTCCCAAGAGCCTCCCCGGCACGCGCCGCTCGCGCGGCCGCAGCGGCACCGCCCCCTCGGGCACCGGGTGCCGGTCGACGTTGAGGATCATCGACACCAGGCAGTAGTGTCCCACCGTCGCGATCAGCTCGATCACGCCCCGCTCGCCGAAGCGGTCCTTCACCGCCGCGAATACCGGGTCGCTCACTTCGTGCTGCTCGAGCACGGCGGTCGCGAACTCGTAGATCGCCGTCTCGTCCGCGCTCATCGCCGCCGGGCGTCGTCCCGCGGCGATCGCGTCGCAGGTCGCTTCGGCGAGGCCCGCGGCGAGCGCGAGGCGGCGATGCGCCCACCATTCGAACTGCGACGTCCAGTGGCGGGCGGTGACCAGGATCGCGAGCTCCTTCAACGGCTCCGGCAGTACGCTGCGAAACCGGACGTACGCGCCGACCGGCTCCCATACGTCCGCCAGTCCGGGCGAGCGCAACATCGGATGGAACGGTCCCTGCAGGCTGCCGCGCGGGCCGCTCGTGATGCGCTCGGCGATGCGCCGCTGGTCCGGCGTCATCTCGTCGATCGAAAGCGGCTTGAAGCGTTGCTTCGGCATCGGGTCTCCCTCGACTGGGACTCGGCGAGTCTTCCATCGGCCGTCGATGTCGTCAATCGCTCGATCGATCCCGCGTCGCGGGCGCGGCCGCGGTCCCGGCGGTCGCGGGGCAAGCTACACTTGCCCCTCCAGCGCTGCGGAGGGCAGGGTCGATGAAGATCGCGCGCGTCGAGGCGGTTCCGCTCTCGATCCCGTTCACCTACGGCGGCGGCGCGGTCCGCCACGGCGTCGGCGCCTGGCGGACGCTCGACTTCTGCCTCGTCCGCGTCGAGACCGATACCGGCGCGGTCGGCTGGGGCGAGGCGTTCGCCTACTCCTGCCGGCGCGCGGTCGCCGCCGCGGTGACCGACATGGTCGCGCCGCGCGCGGTCGGCCACGACGCCGCCGACATCGCCGGCCTGCACGCGAAGCTGCAGCGCGATCTCCACATCTTCGGCCGCTTCGGGATCACCCTGTTCGCGATCTCGGGGCTCGACATCGCGCTGTGGGACCTCGCCGGGAAGACGGCCGGCGTGCCGGTGCACCGACTCCTCGGCGGCGCGAAGCGGACCACGCTCCCCTGCTACGCGAGCCTCCTGCGCTATACCGAGCCGAAGCTCGTCGCCGAGTACTGCAGGCGCGCGCTCGACGAAGGCTACGACTCGATCAAGCTCCACGAGGTCGACGACGCTGCGGTTGCCGCGGCGCGGGCGGCGGTGCCGCGCCCGGTGCCGCTGATGGTCGACGTGAACTGCGAGTGGTCGCCCGCGGACGCGATCGCGGCGGCGAAGCGCTTCCGCCCGCACGACCTCGAATGGCTCGAAGAACCGGTGTTCCCGCCGGAGGACTTTCAATCGCTCCGCGCGGTGGGCGAGGCGTCCGCAGTCCCGATCGCCGCCGGCGAGAACTTCTGCTTCGCGACCCAGTTCGCGGCGCTGTTCGAGGCGCGCGCGGTCGCCTTCGCGCAGCCGTCGGTGACGAAGGTCGGTGGCATCACCGAGTTCCTCAAGGTCGCGGCGCTCGCCGACGCGCGCGGCGTCCGGGTCGCCCCGCACTCGCCCTATTTCGGCCCGGGCGCCCTTGCGACGCTGCACCTTCTCGCCGCGCGCGCGGACGCGCGCTTCGAGCACTTCTACCTGTGGGCCGAGGGCAAGCTCTTTGGCGTGGTGCTCGACCCGGTCGGCGGCGCGCTGGCGGTGCCCGGTGGACCGGGCCTCGGCGCCGACCCCGACCCCGATGTCATCCGGCGCTTCCGCGCCGACTGAGCGCCCGCGAGGACGACCGATGATCTTCGAGCAGACCGCGACCGGGGGATGTCAGTCGTATCTCGTCGGCTGCGCCGACTCCAGCGCTGCGGTGCTGATCGACCCGGAGCTGAGCCAGGTCGATCGCTACGTCGCGCTGGCGGCGCGCGCGAGCCTGCGGATCCGCTACGTGATCGACACGCACACCCATGCCGATCACTTCTCCGGCACGCGCGAGCTCGCGCGCCGGCTGGACGTGCCGGTGGTGATGCACCGCGCGAGCCCGGCGCCGTTCGTGGGCCTGCGGCTCGACGACGGCGAGATGCTGGTCGTCGGCAAGCTGCGGCTGCGGGTGCTCTACTCGCCGGGCCACACGCGCGACTCGATGTGCCTCGTCGCCGAGGACCGGGTGTTCACCGGCGACACGCTGCTGATCGGCGGCACCGGCCGCACCGATCTGCCGACCGGCGATCCGGAGGCGCTCCACGCGAGCCTGTTCGACCGGCTGCTGAAGCTCGACCCGGCGCTCGAGGTCTATCCGGCGCACGACTACAAGGGCCACGGTCACAGCACGATCGGGCAGGAGCTCGCCGCCAACCCGCGCCTGCAGAAGCGCGACCGGCCGGCGTTCGTTGAAATGATGCGGAACCTGAACCTCACGATGCCGACGCACCTCACCGAGGCGCTGCGGACGAACCTGAGCGGCGGCAAGACCGTCGCCCAGCTCCTCGCCGAGGCAGCCGCGACCGTGCCGTTCATGTCGCTCGAGGAGCTGAAGGCGCGCGTGGAAGCAGGCGACGCGGGGCTCGTCGTGCTCGACGTCCGCGAGCGCGACGCGTACGAGGCGGGGCACATCCCGGGCGCGCGCCTGCTGCCGCGCGGCCAGCTCGAGCTGCGCGTCAACCAGGACCTGCCCGATCCGACGCCGCGCATCCTCGCGTACTGCGAGGTCGGACGCATCTCGACCCTCGCCGCGGCGACGCTCCGCGCGATGGGCTACCAGCGCGCAGTTGCGCTCGACGGCGGAATGGTCGCGTGGCGCGAGGCGGGCTACCCGGTGCAGGAGGGGCGGGAACCGTAATCGCGGCTGCGCCGCGCGGACGGTTTCGAGCGATGCGGCGCGCCCTGCTCCTGCTGACGCTCTTCGTCCTCGCGCTACCGTTCGCGCTCGTCGGCGCGGTCCTGTTTGCCCTCGAAGACCAGCCGCTGGTCGCGCGCCCGCCGGTGCTCGGCCCGGCGCAGGTGGAGCGCGCCAAACGCATCCTCGACGACAACGATCCACGCCGGTTGAAGCCGGGCGTGCAACGGACGGTTTCACTGTCCGAAGAGGATCTCGATCTCCTCGCGAATTACTTCGCCGGCCGCTACGCGCGCGGCGGCGCCCGGATCGCACTGCGACCGGGCGTGGCCACGGTGGCCGCGACCGCCGAGCTGGCGGCGAACCCGGCCGGACGGTTCCTGAACCTTCGCGCATCGCTGCACGACACCGGCGACCTGCCGCCGCGGCTGCAGGACGCGCGCGTCGGGCGGCTGCCCGTCCCCGACTGGCTCGCTAACGCCCTCCTCGAACGCGGATGGGGGAAGCTGCAGGAAAGCGCCGACGCCCGCGCGGTCGCGGACGCGGTGAAGAAGATCGGATTCGCCGAAGGTCGTCTCGACGTGACCTACGAATGGCGGACCGATCTGCCGGACCGCGTGCGTACGGTGCTCCTGCCCAGCGCGGAGCAGGTGCGCCTGCGCCCGTATCAGGAGCGGCTCGCCGAGCTGACGCGCGGGGACCGCGCCGCACCGATGTTGCTCGTCGAGCTGGTGAGCTCGTTACTGCAGTTGGCCGCTGAACGCGGCGCGGATGCCGGTGCGGCCGCCGAGAATCGCGCCGCGATCTTCGTTCTCGCCGTCTACGCGAGCGGCAAAGGGTTGGCCGCGGCCGTGCCTGCGGCGGTCGACTGGCCGCGCCCGGCGGCACGCAAAGTGACGCTCGGCGGCCGGGTGGATTTCGCGCAGCACTTCGCAATCTCCGCCGCGCTCGCCGCCGGCGCCGGCGGGCCGTTCGCCGACGCCGTCGGGATCTACAAGGAAGTCGACGACTCGCGCCGCGGCAGCGGCTTCTCGTTCGCCGACATCGCCGCCGACCGCGCGGGCGCGCGGTTCGGCGAAGCCGCGACGACGAGCGCGGGTTCGGCGCGAAAGCTGCAGGCGCTCGCGCGAGCGGGGCTGCGCGAGCCGGACGTCATGGTGGCGGCGGCCGACCTGCCCGAATCGATGCCCGAGGCGGAGTTCAAGCGCCGGTTCGGCGGCGTCGACGGACCGGCCTACAGTCGCATGATCGGGGAGATCGACGCGCGCGTCGCCGCGCTGCCGGCGTATCGCTGAGCCGGGGAAGGTCTCGCCGGGGATCAGCCCCCGAGCGCCCCTGGCCTGATTTTCCGGCGGGCGGCAGGAATATCAGCGGCGCTATAGTGTTATCGGGTGCAGCGTAGGCGTGAAATCCCTTCCAACTTGCACCAGAACGGAGATCAGCGAAATGAGCGCGATGCATCGCATCAAACTGGCAGTCGGAGCCGGCTCGGCGGCGATTCTCATCGCCGCATGCGCCGGCATGTCGGGTAAGACCGTCAACATCATGTTGAGCGGCGCCGAGGAGGTCCCGCCGGTGAACACCTCGGCCCACGGCACGGGCAAGGTCACGGTCGGCGAGGACAAGTCGGTCAGCGGCAGCTTCGAGGTCATGGGCCTGACGCCCATCGCAGCGCACATCCACACCGGCGCGCCGGGCGTGAACGGCCCGGTCGTCATCCCGCTGCAGAAGTCGAGTGATGCGAGCTGGTCGGTGCCGGCCGGGGCCAAGTTCACCGACGCCCAGTACGACGCATTCAAGGCCGGCAACACCTACGTCAACTTCCACACCGCCGCCAACAAGGGCGGGGAAATCCGTGGCCAGCTGAAGCCGTAGGCCGAGCGTCCGGCGGGGTGCGGTCGCGCCTAGTCGACGTACCGCACGCGCCCCTTGAGCGCCGACGCATCCCAGAACTCGAAGCTCGTACCGCGCGCGAGTTTCTTTTCCGCGTCCGCTTCCTTGCGCTTCACCAGCGCCAGCTGGGTCGCGACCGCCGGGCACTGCGCGAGCGGGACCACGACCACGCCGTCGCGATCCCCGACGACGATGTCGCCCGGTCCGACCGAGACCCCGCCGCAGCTCACGCCGAGGTTGATCTCGCCCGGGCCGGTCTTGTAGCCGGCGTTGGGCGCGACGCCGCGCGAAAAGACCGGCACGCCCGCCGCCAGCAGCCCCTTCACGTCGCGCACGAGGCCGTCGCACACGACGCCGGCGACGCCGCGCTTGCGCGCCTCGTGCAGCCAGAGGTCGCCGACCTTCGCCTCGACGGTGTCGCCGCCGGCCGCGATGACGATCACGTCGCCCTTCTCGACGAAGTCGAGGATCGCCATCGCGGCGAGGATGTCGCCCGGCGAGCAGAGCGCCGTCACTGCCGGCCCGCACAGCGTCGTGTCGGGCACGAGCGGCTTGATGCGGTAGTCGAGGCAGCCGCGCCCGTTGAAGGCGTCGGTGACGAACCCGGTCGGCGCGCCGCGAAACGCCCGCAGCACCTGCGGCGCGGGCCGCTGGATCCTGCGCCGGATGGTCAGCGCCACGGGTTCGCCGATCATCGCCGGCGCTCTCGCTAGCGCTTGTGCTGGAAGAACTCGACCGGCCTCATCAGCGCGTTCTGCTGCGTGTCGAGCGCCCCGAGTTTGGCGCTCTCCTCGGTGTACGCGATCCACTCCGGGTCGGCCTGCATCGCCGCGCGGCGCTTCTCGCGGTCGGCCGCGTTCTCGTACTGCCAGATGTGCAGGTACTGGTTGGGGTTGCCGGTCTCGGTGACCAGGTAGGCGAACGGCTGGCCGAGGTGCCGCGTCTGCGGCCCCTTGCCCATCTTCTCGTACAGCGCAAGGTGCTTCTTGATCATGCCGGGCTTGCAGGTGTAGGTCCGAACGTCGAGCAGCATTGGTCGTTCCTCCGTTGGTGTCGATGGGTGCGCCGGCGATGGTACACGGTCGCCATCCACCTCGCGCGCTCCCCGGCGCGCGCGTAAGATCGCGCCTCCGCAGCGAAAGGATGGACATGAAGATCACCAGGGCGGAAACGATCCTGATCTCGGTGCCGTTCGAGAGCGGCGGGCTGCCGCCGTGGGGCTGGGGCGGCGCGCCGGCGAACACCTTCGACACGCTGCTGGTGAGGCTGGAGACCGCGGATGGCCTGATCGGCTGGGGCGAGGCGTTCTCGCGCATGGCCGACGTGGCGCTGAAGCAGGTCATCGACACGCGCGTCCTGCCGCTCGTGGTCGGCCGCGACGCCCGCGAGATCGCCCGCATCAAGCACGACGTCGAGTTCAACCTGCACAACTTCGGCCGCAACGGCGGGATCATGTACGGGATCTCCGCGGTCGACATCGCGCTCTGGGACCTCGCCGGCAAGCGCGCCGGCCGGCCGCTCGTCGAGCTGCTCGGCGGCGCGAACGCGACCGAGGTCGAGGTGTACGCGAGCCTCGTGCGCTACGGCACGGCGGAGGCGGTGGCCGCGGCGGTGCGGCGCGCGATCGGCCAGGGCTACCGCTGGATCAAGCTGCACGACATCGCGGTGCCGGTCATCCGCGCCGCGTGCGCGGCGGCCGGCGGCGACGCGCGCGTGATGCTCGACGTCAACTGCCCGTGGTCGGTCGAGGAGGCGCTGCGGATCGACGCCGAGATCGCCGACCTCGGCCTGCACTGGTTCGAGGAGCCGGTCTGGCCGCCGGAGAACTACGCCGGGCTCGCCGCGATGCGCGCGACCGGCCGCCACCGCATCGCCGCCGGCGAGAACGCGGGGAGTCTGTTCGATTTCGTCGCGATGCACCGGGCCGGCGCGATCGACATCGCGCAGCCCGACGTCGCCAAGACCGGCGGCGTCACCGAGCTGGTGAAGATCGCGCGCTTCTGCGACGCGCACGGGCTCGCGTTCTCGCCGCACTGCGCGATCTTCGGGCCGGGACAGATCGCGACGATCCACCTCACCGCCGCGGAGGTGCGCCCGCCGCTGTTCGAGCGGCTGTACCTCGATTTCGCGGCCGAGCTCTTCGGCGAGGCGGCGGTGGTGAGGAACGGGCGCCTGAAGGTGCCGACCGGCCCGGGGCTCGGCGTGGAGCCCGACCCGGCGGTGATCGCGCGCTACCGAGTGGCCTGACGGGCGGGCGCGTCAGTCGTCCGCTTCGCCCTGCTCGTAGAGCGCCTCGCGGCCGATCCGGTCGAGGCAGAGCTCGGCGGTCCAGGGCAGCATCAGCGAGCCGCAGCGACTGTCCCGATAATACCGCTCGAGCGGCAGGTTCTTCAGCATCGACTGACCGCCGCAGGTGCGGATCGCGAGCCGCGCGATGTCGTTCGCGTTCTCCATGATCGTGTAGTGCGCCGCGTAGCAGCGCAGGCGCTCGTCCTTGGACGGGTCGACCTTCGCCTCGCCCGCGGCGCGGAGGAAGAGCGCGCGCGTCTGCTCGAGCTTGATCCGCATCTCGGCGACCGCGATCTGCTTGGTCGGATACATCCGCCGTTTGACCGGCGGCGTGCCCGGGACCTCCCCGCGCAGGTACTGCACGGTGAAGTCGTACGACGCCTGCGCGATCCCCATGTAGGTCGGCGACAGCGTCGAGAACATGTGCGGCCAGCGCATCGCCGCCTGGAAGTAGACGCCGCGCGGCATGAGCTGGGCGTCGTCGGGCACGAAGACGTCCTTGAGCAGCAGCGTCCGCGACACCGTGCCCCGCATCCCGAGCGGATCCCAGTCACCGACGATCGACACGCCCCGCGCGTCGCCCGGCACCGCCATGTACAGCGTGTCGCGCATCGAGCGCTCGGGCTTGTCCTCGGTGCAGAGCACGCCGTAGTAGTCGGCCGCCCCCGAGAGCGAGGCGAAGATCTTCTTGCCGTTCAGAACCCAGCCGCCATCGACCTTGTGAGCGAGCGTGCCGAACGGCGCCTTCCCCGCCGCCGCGGCCGAGCCCTCGGAGAACGGCTGCGCGTAGAGCTTGCCGTGCTTCACGATGCGCTCGAAGTGGATCGCGCGGTTCCGCTCGTGCTCCGCGCGCTCGGCCGGCGTCATGTCGAGGTCATCGGCAAGCGCGCCGCTCCACAGCGTCGAGCAGACGTGCATGTTCCAGGTGAGCGCGGTCGCGCCGTCGTGGCGTCCGATCTCGGCCGCGACCATCGAGTAGGTGACGAAATCGGCGCCGAAGCCGCCGTAGCGCTTCGGGACGCAGATCCCGAGCAGCCCCGCGGCGCGCAGGTCGTCGTAGTTCTCGAACGGGAACGTCGCGTCGCGGTCGTACCTCTCGGCGCGCGCCGCGAACTTCTCGCGCCCGAGCTGCGCTGCGGTCCCCAGGAGCTCGCGCTGCTCGGCGGAGAGCGGATAGCCTTCGCCGGCGATCGGCGGCGGAACGTACATCGGGACCTCCTCAGTCCTGGAAGCGCCGCCTCAGCCAGCCGAGGACGGCGTCGTCGAACGCCCGCGGGCGTTCGAGATTCGCGAGATGGCCGCAGCCCGGCAGCAGGACGTACTCGGCGTCCGGGATCTTCTGCGCCATCTTCTCCATCACCGCCGGCGGCGCGGTCGCGTCGTGCTCGCCGGCGAGGGCGAGCACCGGCACCGCGATCGCGCCGAGCGCCGGACGCCGGTCGAAGCCGACAATCGCGCGCAGCGCCTTGCGGTACGTGTCGCCGGGCACGCGCGACATGACCTCTGTCGCAAGCCGCACGCCGGCGGGTTCCGGGTTCGGGCCGACGAGCCCGTCGACGAGCTTCGGCGCAAGGTCCGCCATCGTCTTGCCGGCGTCGAGCGGGCCGAGGCGCTGACGGAGGAAGTCCTGCTGCCACGTGCCGTCCGGCCTGCCGAAGGCCGGACTCGTCGCCGACAATACGAGCCCGGCGATCTTCCGCGGAAAGACCGTCATGGCCTCCTGCGCGAGCATCCCGCCCATGCTGTGGCCGAGGAGCACGACCCGGGGCACGGCGATCGCGTCGAGCAGCCGTTCGAGCGCGCGTGCGAGGCCCGTCATGTCGTACGGCTCGATCGCGGGCGTGTCGCCGTAGCCGGGCGCGTCCCAGGCGACCGCACGGTAGCCCGCCGCGGCGAACGACTCGAGCTGCGCCGCCCACGCGCCCCGGCCGCCGCCGACGCCGTGGAGCATCACCACCGCGGTGCCGCTTCGGCCCCGCTCGTCGAAAGCGGGAACGGACATCGGAACGCTCACGCGAGCGGCGGGAGCAGGCGCCCCGAGTCGACGATCGTCTTCCCGTCGAGCGCGACCGAGCAGTTGCGGAACGGCAGGTCGAAGTGGCCGAGCGTGTGCCGACCGGCGACCTCGTTGGCGCCGGTCGAGTAGAGGAAGTTGCCGGCGAACGCGCGGAGCTCGGTGCCGTTGAAGTCGCGCTTGTCGTAGAACGCCATCGCGTCCCAGCGCGCGGCCGGGTTCATGCCCCAGCCGACGTGCGAGACCGCGTACGCCTCGGCGTCGCCCCAGGCCGCGAAGTATTCCCGCATGAGCGTCGCGTCGAGGCCGTCGCCCTCGATCGCGCGCACGTAGTCCGACTCGATGCGCAGCGCGATCGATTCGCGGAGGTAGCGCTTGAAGGTCAGGTTCACGTCCCCCGGCGCCATGACGAGCGTCCCGTTCACGCTCGCCGCCGCGGGAAACGCGAGGCAGAGCCCGCCGGGCCAGTGCGCGACCGTCCCCGGCTTCGCGGTGTAGCCCCAGACGCCGCCGACGCGCGCGCCCTCGAGCTTCACGTCGAGCGCGGTGCCCGCGTCCGAGGTCACGCGCATCGCGGTTGCGCCGCGCAGCATCCGCATCCCTTCGCGCACTTTCTCCTCGAGCGCGGGCGACGGCAGGCAGCGCTCGAGGATCTCCGGGTGCTCGTTCGAGACCATGAGCACGCGCGCGCCGCCTTTCAGGATGTCGGGCAGCTCCGCAGCGTGCAGCAGGCCTTCGACCGTCAGATCGACGACCAGCACCGATTGCGCGAGCGCGCTCACGACGGGCGCCAAGCGCCCGAGCGCGTCGCTCGCGCCGGTCGAGCGGACCGGCGCCGGCGCCGAGAGGCGCGGGCTCGGCACGACGAGGTGGAAGGCGCGCGCCCCGAGCCGGGCGAGCGCGAGCTCCGCGAGCTCGACGTTCACCGGGCGCGACTGCGTCTCCGACAGGATCGCGGTCGCATCGCCCGCCTTCACCCCGCAGCGGCCGAACACCTCGGCGAAGCAGTCGATCCACTTCCCTTCGATACGCTCGCGCAGCATTCGGGCGCCTCCGAGCGGGCATGGTAGCTGAACTCGCGGGGCCGGCTGGCCCGGGATGTGCTTGTCAGGCACCTGACGCCCTCCCGTCCGCACAGGCAAAAATGCACGAACGATGGGTCCTGGCGGCCTCGCCGGACGCGACGTCGCGAACCTGCAGCGGATCCTGCGGTCTCCGACCGACCGGGATGCGTCGGCCGTGACGCCCTGCCGGCGAAAATGAGGAAGAACTTGGATTCTGATTTAATCGCAGCCGTGCAGAAGAAGCCTTCGTCGCCGGGAAACGATCACGCGGGTAGGCCGGAGCCTCCGGCCGGGGCGCCCGACCTCGACTCGTTCGTCGAATTCGATCCCGACGCCGCCGAGAAGCTGCAGCGGCGCCTCAACCCCGCCAAGAACGGCAATGGGAAGCCGCTCGACCTGCCTCCGATCATGAACGACATCCAGGTCGAGGCCGCGGCCGCGAGCCGGCGGACGGAGCTGCACAACCAGTACAAACGCAAGGAACGACCGGATCCTTGGCCGATCATCGCGCACCAATTCCCGCGGATCGCCGAGACGATCCGGAAGGACTGGGGGAAGCGCGCGCTCGACGACTACTTCGCGAAGCTGGTGGTCGACGACCGCGGCAGCCGCCAGGGCTTCCCGCCGGACGTGCTGACCGCGATCCTCGAAGTGGCGCGGCTGCACACCGAGCAGTACCGCTTCACGAAGCCGCTGCATCCCTGGGAAGAGGACGTCAGCCAGACGAAGTGGTGGGATCGGGGGGGGTGAGCCCCCGGGGTCACCGTCTGGCTCCCGGCGTCTCGACCTGGAGTCCCGCCGCGCGCCACGCGACGTAGAGCTCCAGGGGCAGCTCGACGCGCGCCCAGCTACCGCCCGACGAACCGCGCGGGCTTTTTCTGCACGAATGCCGCCACGCCGTTCCGGAAGTCCTCGGTCGCGCTGCTCTGCGCGATCGCCTGCGCCTCGAGCTCCATCTGGGTCTCCAGGCTCTCCTGCGTCGACTGATGGAAGAGCAGCTTGGCGCGGCCGAAGGCGGCGGTCGGCCCCTGCGCCAGCTCGCGCGCGAACGCCGCCGTCGCGGCGCGGAACTCCGCGTCGGGGTACACGCGGTTCACCAGGCCCCAGTCCATCGCCTCGCGCGCGGAGAGCGTCCGGTTCGTGTAGTGCAGCTCGAGTGAGCGCCGGAGGCCGATCATCCGCGGCAGGAAGTAGGTCGACGAGCCGTCCGGCGAGGCCGCGATCTTCGAGTAGGCCATGTTGAACTTCGCCGATTCCGCCGCCACGACGAGATCACCGGCGAGTGCGAGGCTCATGCCGCCGCCGGCGGCGATGCCGTTCACCGCCATGATGACCGGCTTGGGCGAGCGCGCCAGCCGCGACACCGCCCCGTGCAGGTAGGTCGTGAGCCGCTTGATCAGGATCCCGGCCCGGTCGGCGCTCTCGTGGAACGCCTTGACGTCGCCGCCGGCGCAGAACGCGTTGCCCGCGCCGGTGATCACCACGCAGCGTACCGCGCGGTCCTCGTCGGCCTCGAGCGCGGCGGCGAAGAGCTCGCGCGCGAGCGTCAGGTCGAGGGCGTTGTACGCCGTCGGCCGGCTGAGGGTGATGGTCGCAACGGCTTCGGCGACGTCGTAAGTCACGGTTTCGTAGGGCATCGGTTTCCTCGCTGTCTGTCACGTTACGAGGGGGCAAGGCCGCTTCGCGGCGCCCCCTCGTGCTCCCCGAAGGCGGGGAAAGCGATACTTCGCATCGGTTTCCTCATCTAGTGCGTGGTCACGATCTCGGGCTTCGGCGGCTTCGCCTCCCGCGCATCCTCGCGCGCCCGGCGCGCGAGCTGGTAGAGCTGGTCGCGGCCCGACCAGTACTGCTTCGGCCACGACGCGCCCTCGATCGGATAGCCCATCGCCTGGTACTCGGCCGCCGCATGCAGCGTGAAGTACGGGTCGGCGAGGTGCGGCCGCGCGAGCGCGCACAGGTCCGCGCGGCCGGAAGCGACGAGCGTGTTCACCTGGTCGGCGGTGGTGATCGCGCCCACCGCCATCGTGGCGATGCCGGCGTCGTTGCGGATCTGCTCCGAGAACGTCGCCTGGAACATCCGCCCGTACACCGGCTTCGACTGCGGATCGGTCTGGCCGGTCGAGACGTCGATCAGGTCGCAGCCGTGCGCCTTGAACAGGCTTGCGATCTCGACCGAATCCTCGCCGGTGATGCCGTCCGGGATCCAGTCGGTCGCCGACAGGCGCACCGACATCGGCTTCGTCTGCGGCCACGCCTCGCGGCAGGCGTCGAACACCTCGAGCGGGAAGCGCATCCGGTTCTCGAGCCGCCCGCCGTACTCGTCGACCCGCCGGTTGGTGACGGGCGAGATGAAGCTCGCAAGGAGGTAGCCGTGCGCCATGTGCAGCTCGAGCATGTCGAACTCGCACTCGATGCCCATCTTCACCGCGGCCACGTAGTGCTCGCGCACCCGGTTCATGTCCTTCCGCGATAGCGTGCGCGGAACCTGCGAGAGCCCCGGATAGTAGGGCAGCGACGACGGCGCGACGATCGGCCAATTCCCGCTCGGGAGCGGGCGGTCCATCTCCTCCCAGCCGAGCTGGGTCGAGCCCTTGCGGCCGGCGTGCCCGAGCTGGAGCGCGATCCGGCAGTCGGTGTGGGCATGCACGAACTGCACGATCCGCTTCCACGCCGCACGATGCTCGGCCTTGTACATGCCGGTGCAGCCGGGGGAGATGCGCGCGTCGCGGCTCACGCACGTCATCTCGGTGAACATGAGCCCGGCGCCGCCGACCGCGCGCGAGCCGTAGTGCACGAAGTGCCAGTCGGTCGGCGTGCCGTCGACCGCCGAGTACTGGCACATCGGCGAGACCACGACCCGGTTCGCCACCGTCATGTCGCGGAGCGTGAACGGCGCGAACATCGGCGGCGGCGCGCGGAAGCCCGCCGGCAGCCGGATCGACGCCTCGCTTGCGACGTGCTTCGTCCACCACGCGTCCACGTCGCGGATCACCTGCGGGTCGCGCTTGCGCAGGTTCTCGTAGGTCACCTGCTTCGCGCGCGACATCAGCGCGAAGTTGAACTGCACCGGGTCGGCCTGCCAGAACCGGCGCACGTTTTCGAAGAAGAAGAGCGACGTGTTGGCCGAGTGCTGGATCCGCTCGGCCTCGGGCCGGCGCTCGGTCTCGTAGGCCGCGAGCCCCGCGCGCACGTCGCCCGGGTGGGCGATCACCGCCTGGTGGAGGGCGATCGCGTCCTCGAGCGCGAGCTTCGTGCCGGAGCCGATCGACCAGTGCGCGGTGTGCGCGGCATCGCCGAGGAGCACCGCGTTGTCGTGGTGCCAGCGCACGCAGCGCACGACCGGGAACTGGCGCCAGAAGGAGCGGTTCACGAGCGCCGGCGCATGATTCAGCTCCTCGGCGAAGAGCCGCGCGACGTACGCGGCGGTGGCCTGCTCGTCCTCGACCCCGAGGCCGCTCTTCTTGAACGCCGCGTCGGTGGTCTCGACGACGAGCGTGCATTCGCCCGGCGCGTACATGTAAGCGTGCAGGTTCCAGATGCCGGCCTTGTCCTCGCGGAAGCTGTAGGTGAAGCCGGGCAACGTCGTCCGCGCGCCGAGCCAGACGAACCGGTTCGGCCGCGTCTCGACCGTCGGCTGCAGGTGCACCGCGAGCTGCGAGCGCACCTTGCTGTTGATGCCGTCGGCGCCGACGACGAGGTCGGCGTCGCGGTGGGCGGGGATGCCCGCGTCCTCGGTCTGGTAGCGCACCGCCACGCCGAGCGCCGCTGCGCGCCGCTGCAGGATCTGGAGGAGCGTCAGGCGCCGGATGCCGGAGAAGCCGTGCCCGCTCGACCTGAGCACGTTGCCCTTGAAATGGGTGTAGATGTCGTCCCAGTAGGCGAAGTTCGCCGCGATCTCGCGATAGCTCGGCTCGTCGGCGCGCCGGAGGTTCGCGAGCGTCTCGTCGGAGAGCACGATGCCGAAGCCGAAGGTGTCGTCGGCGCGGTTGCGCTCGACGACCTCGACGCGCGCCTCCGGATGGCTCGCCTTGATGAGGATGGCGAAGTACAGCCCGGCCGGGCCGCCGCCGATCACGTCTACGCGCATTCGATTCCCTGTCTCCTCGCCTCCCGCGAGCGGAGATTCTAGATCCGAAGGGTCGCACCGGCGAGGTCGTATAATCCGGTGCGCACACCGTGAGCACCCCGAACGACAACCGCCGCCGCTCGCGCGTCGCGGTCGACGGGCTCGACCGGACGCCGCATCGCACGTTCCTCCGTGCGGCGGGGCTCGACGATGCGGCGCTCGCGCGGCCGTTCGTCGCGGTGATCAGCACGCACGGCGACAACACGCCCTGCTCCAAGTCCCTCCGCCCGCAGGCCGACGCCGCCAAGGCCGGCGTCGCCGCGGCCGGCGGCACGCCGTTCGAGATGACCACCATCTCCGTCTCCGACGGCGTGGCGATGAACCACCGCGGCATGCGCATGAGTCTCGTCTCGCGCGAATGGATCGCGGACTCGGTGGAGATCGTGGTGCGCGGCCACGGCTACGACGCGCTGGTGGGCTTCGCCGGCTGCGACAAGACGCTTCCCGCGATGATGATGGCGATGGTTCGGCTCGACGTCCCGAGCGTCTTCATGTACGGGGGCGCGATGCTCCCGGGCGAATGGCGCGGGCGCGAGGTGAGCGCGATCGACACGTACGAAGGGGTCGGCGCGGTCCTCGCCGGAAAGATGAGCGAAGCCGATCTGGCCGAGATGGAGCGTGCCTGTGCGCCGACGCTCGGCTCCTGCCCCGGGCAGTTCACCGCCAACACGATGGCGATGGTGTCGGAGACGCTCGGGCTCGCGGCGCCCGGGACGGCGATGCTGCCGGCGCCCTACCCCGACCGGCTCGACGCGGCGCGCGCCGCCGGCGAGACGGTAATGCGCATCCTGCGCGACGGCGGCCCGCTGCCGCGCGAGCTGGTGACGCGCAAGAGCCTGGAAAACGCCGCCGCCGCGGTCGCGGCGACCGGCGGCTCGACGAACGCCGGCCTGCATCTCCCGGCGATCGCGCACGAGGCCGGCATCCGCTTCACGCTCGACGACGTCGCGGAGGTGTTCCGCCGCACGCCGCTCATCGCGGATCTCCAGCCCGGTGGAAGGTATCTCGCACGCGATCTGCATCACGCCGGCGGGGTGGATGC
Organism: uncultured beta proteobacterium; assembly: GCA_963789885.1. Lineage (GTDB taxonomy): Bacteria > Pseudomonadota > Gammaproteobacteria > Burkholderiales > SG8-39 > DATEDA01. Next base: position 198,104 of record CAWBNB010000010.1, read on the forward strand.
CGTGCTCAAGGTGCTGCTCGGCGGCGGCTACCTCCACGGCGACTGCCTGACGCTCTCCGGCCGGCCGCTGAAGGATCGTCTCGCGGGCGCCCCGGTCGCGGACGGCAAGGTCGTGCACCCGGCTTCGGCGCCGATCCATCCCTCGGGCGGCGTCGTCGTACTCAAGGGCAACCTCTGCCCGGACGGCGCGCTGATCAAGATCGCCGGCCTGAAGTCGCTCGCGTTCGAGGGCTTCGCCCGCGTCTTCGAGTGCGAGGAGGACGCGGCGGCGGCGGTCAGGGCGCGCCACTACCGGCCGGGGGAGGTGATCGTGATCCGCAACGAAGGTCCCGTCGGGGGGCCGGGGATGCGCGAGATGCTCGGCGTCACGGCGCTTCTCTACGGCCAGGGAATGGGCGAGCAGGTGGCGCTGTTGACCGATGGACGGTTCTCGGGCGCGACACGAGGGCTTTGCATCGGCTACGCCTGTCCGGAGGCCGCGAGCGGCGGCCCGATCGCGCTCGTGCAGAACGGCGACCGCATCAAGATCGACGCGGAGGCAGGCAGGATCGAATTGCTCGTCGACGCGGCGGAGCTCGCCCGCCGGCGGGCCGCCTGGCAGCCGCGGCGCGACGAGCGCCTCGCCGGCGTGCTGGAGAAGTATGCGAAGCTGGTCGGCCCGGCGAATCTGGGCGCAGTGACCCACTCGGGCGCGCTCGAGTGGCCCTACGAATAAGGACGCTAAATGGACAAACCCACGCTTGCTTTCCTCGGCCAGGGCCTGATGGGCCAGCCGATGACCCTTCGCCTCCTGCAGGCGGGCTTCCGCGTGCACGTCTGGAACCGCAGCCGGCCGAAGCTCCAGCCCGCGCTCGACCGCGGCGCGATCGAGGCCGAGACGCCGCGCGAGGCGGCGAAGGCCGCCGACATCGTGCTCCTCTGCCTGCTCGACACGCGCGCGGTGGAGGAGGTCGCGTTCGGCGCCGACGGCATCGCCGGCGCGGAGGGACGCGGCAAGGTGCTGGTCGACCACTCCTCGATCAGCCCCGACGCGACGCGCACGTTCGCCGACCGGCTCGGGAGCCGCAGCAGCATGCAGTGGGTCGACGCGCCGGTGTCCGGCGGCGTGAAGGGCGCGCAGGAAGGCACGCTCGCGATCATGTGCGGCGGGCACCCGGAAGCGATCGACCGCGTGCGGCCTGCGCTCGCCGCCTACGCGCAGAACATCACCCACATGGGCGCGGCGGGCACCGGCCAGACGACGAAGCTCTGCAACCAGGTGATCGCGGGCGCGGCGATCGCGGTGATCGCCGAGGCGGTGACGCTCGCGCAGAACGCCGGCGTGGATGCGCGGCGGCTGGTCGAGGCGTTCGCCGGCGGGTTCGCCGACTCGAAGCCGCTGCAGATCTTCCTGCCGCGGATGGTGTCCGGCTGGCAGGAGTCGATCGGCGCGGCGAACCTGCTGCTCAAGGATCTCGACACCGCCGCCGAGCTCGCGCGCACGAGCGGGACGCCGCTGCCGATGGCGAGTCTCGCGCGCGAGCTCTTCCGGCAGCTCGCCGCGCAGGGCCGCGGCGAGGAGGACCCGGCGGCGCTCGTCACGCTGTACCGCAAGGCGAAGTAGCGCGAGCCGCACCCGTCCTTCGTCGGCCGCCGTGACGCTCGTCCTCCACCACGGGTGGACCTCCACCTGCTCGCAGAAGGTCCGGCTCGCGCTGGCGGAGAAGCGGCTCGACTACGAAGGGCGTGCGCTCAACCTGCGGCGGTTCGAGCATCTGACGCCCGAATTCCTCGCGCTCAATCCGGACGGCGTCGTGCCGGTGCTCGTCCACGACGGCTTCGTCGTGCGCGAATCGACCGCGATCAACGAGTACCTCGACGACGCGTTCCCCGAGCCGCGCCTGCGGCCGCGCGACGCGATCGGGCGGGCACGGGTCGGGATGTGGACGCGCTTCATCGACGAGGTGCCGACGCAGGCGATCAAGTACCCGAGCTTCCAGCGGAACCTCGGGCCGGCGATCCGCGGCTACTCCGACCACGAGCTCGAGGCCGCGCTCGAGCGCATGCCGAGCCGCGAGACGGCCGAGCGTTGGCGGAGCGCGGCGCGGGACGGCATCCCGCAGGAACAGCTCGCCGACGCCGACCGCAAGCTTCGGCTTACGCTGGAGCGGATGGAAGCCGCGCTCGAGAAATCGGCGTGGCTCGCGGGCGATGCGTACACGCTGGCCGACACGAACATGACGCCGTTCGTGCACCGGATGGCGAGCTTCCCGGAGTACGAGCTGTCGCGCTGGCCACGCGTCGGCGACTGGTACGAGCGGATCGTGCAGCGGCCGTCGTTCACGGCGGCGAAGCTCGTCGAGCAGACGCGGGCGCTCGACCAGGCAGCGGGCGCCGGCTGACCCCGCCGGGGACCCGGCGCGCGTAATTTGTCACACTGCCGTCCGAGGAACGCGTCGAGTTCCGGTCAGCGCGTCGCGCCAAGCGATTGAACCGTAGGCCGCAGCGCGGCGTTATCCCTCGCTCCTGCCGTCTTCCGGACTGGTCCGGGAGTTGCTTTCGTGCGTACCGATGCGCGCGATGCCCCTCGATCGGACGATCCCAGACCGGCGCCGGACAGGGCTCGGTCGCGCACTCGTTCGCCTCGTCGGCGTTGCAATCTGTGTCGCGTGCGCCAGCGGTGCGCGGGCGCAGGACGCGGCGGGGGATGGCGCAGGCGCCGGCGCATATCTCCTCGGCTTCATCCAGTACGTGCGCTGGCCGGCCGAGGAGTCGATCACGGCGTGGCAGGTGTGCACGTCGACGGCGCCCGACAAGAAGGCCGCGTCCTATCGCGTCGGGCCCGCGCGCGGCAAACCGGTCGCGGTGCGCACGGTGGCGGCGGGCGACACGCTCGCCGGCTGCCAGATCCTCGACCTCACCGTCGCGCCGGCGGCGAGCGCGAAGGCGCTGCTCGCGCAGGCGCGGAAGCTGCCCATCCTCACCGTCGGCGAGAGCTCGGCCTTCTGCACCGCGGGCGGCGTCGTGTGCCTCCGCGGGGGCGACGGGACGGGCGGTTTCGAGATCAACCTCTCCGCAGTCCAGGAAGCCGGCTTGAACGTCAATGCCCAGCTCCTCATGCTGGGCCGCAAGCGCCAGACGGCAGGGGGCAACCCGTGAGCGCGCCGGAGATTCGCGGCGTCGCGACCCTGGCCGGGCAGATCCGGCGCGCGCTGCTGTCGGTGACGCTCGCGGCGATCCTCATCGCGACGGTCGGCGCGCTCGCGGTCGGGTCGCACTACCTCCTCGAGCAGATGCGCGCGCACCTGCGCGCGCTGGCGAGCGTCACCGCAACGCACAGCGAGGCGGCGCTGCTCTTCAAGGACCGGAACGCGGCCGAGGAGGTCCTGCGCGGCATCCCGCCCGAGGAAGGCGTCATCGTCGCCGAGCTGCACGACGCATCGGGCCGCCTGCTGGCGCGCGACGCGAAGGCGGACGCGACGCTTCCGGCGGCCGCGATCCGGATCCTGATCCAGGAGCGCGCAAGCGCGGACGTGGTCGTGGACGGACGGCGCATCGGGACCGTGACGCTGGAGAGCGCCGGCGAGCCGTTGCTCCGCGGGCTGCTCGGCCTGCTCGTGTTCGATCTGCTCGGCGCGATATTCGTCGTCGCGCTGGTCCTGGTGGTGGAGCGTCGGCTGACCGGGCACATCACCCGGCCCCTCACCGACCTCGAAACGGTGATCCGGACCGCGCGCGAGGAGCGCGATTTCAGCCGGCGCGCGCTGCCGTGCGGGATCGCCGAGATCGAGGCGCTGCGCACCGACTTCCACGGCCTGCTCGACGAGATCCAGCGCCGCGACCAGGACCTGGGCCGGACTCACGCGGCGCTGAAGCGGCTCGCGTTCCGCGACACGCTGACCGGCCTCGCGAACCGCGCGATGCTCGAGTCGGCGCTGCTCACCGCGCTGAGCGACGACGTACAGGACGACGAGCGCACCGGCCTCGTGTACTTCGACATCGACTCGTTCAAGGCGGTGAACGACTCGCTCGGTCACGCCACGGGCGACGCGCTGCTCAAGGGGCTCGCGTCCCGGCTGACGAGCGCCCTGCCGCCGCACGCGTTGCCGGCGCGCATCGGCGGCGACGAGTTCGTCGTGCTGGTCTCCCCGGTCGCCTCGGAAGAGGAACTGCACGCCCTCGCGGCCAGGCTCGACCGCGCACTGCACGCCCCGATGCGCATCGGGCCGCACGTTTTCCACCCCGGCCTGAGCATCGGCTGCGCCGTTTCCGGCGAAGCCCGCATGGCAGGGGCGGAGCTGATCAGCATGGCGGACCGCGCCATGTACCTGTCCAAGAAGCAGCGCCGGCGAGCCGGCGACCGCACGCGCTGGGAAGCGGCGCGCGGGGACGCCCTCGAACCGGAAGCGGTCGAGGATGCGCAATAGTCGAATCTCCAATCGAACCGAGGACGAGTCGTGAACAGGAATCGCTCTGAAGCATGCGGGACGCGTGCGCCGCGCACGCGGTGGGCACGCGCGGGACGCGCGCTCGTTGCGGCCGGATGTCTTGTCGGATTGCTCGCCGGATGCCAGACGCCGGGGCCGGCCCCGCGCGCCGAGCAGGTCGCGGCGCTCCGCTCGCTCGGCTTCGTCGAGACCGACAACGGCTGGACGCTGAACCTCGCCGTGCCGATTCTCTTCGACGTCGACAGCGACGAGCTCAAACCGGAGCCGAAGCGCGCGATCGCGCAGATGGCGAAGCAGCTGCGCGAGGTCGGCATCGAGCGCATCCGGATCGAAGGTCACACCGACAACCAGGGAACCCGCGGCTACAACGTCGAGCTGTCGCGGCGGCGGGCGGAAGTCGTCGCGCACGAGTTTGTCGACAACGGGTTCCCGGATGCGACGATCGAGCGCAAGGCGTGGGGCTTCGAGCACCCGGTGGCGTCGAACGATACGCCGGAAGGCCGCGCGCTCAATCGGCGCGTGGCGATCGTGGTGGTGGCGGCGGGTCCCGGCCCGGACTGACGCCCGGCGCAGAGCGCAGAAGATCCACGAGAAGCAGCAGCGGCGACGCCACGAGTACGGCGAGGCCGATCCGCCAGCCGAGCCAGAGCGCGGAAGTGACGTAGAAGATGCCGCCGCCGAACGCGACGGTGACCAGCGCGAGGATCAGACGGGCGATCGCGCTCTGGCGTGCGCTCTCTACGCGAACACCGGAATCGTCGGGAGCCTGCCCGGTCTGACGGTCAGGCGAGTCCACGCCGCCGCCGCGCCCGGCGCATCCAGTAGTTGAAGGTCTGCAGAATGATCCCGTCCCGGCGCAGGAAGTCGCGCGCCGCGCGCGCTTCCGCGTCGGGCACCGACTTCACGCCGCCCAGAGCCGCCGCCCTCACCTGCATTCGCGCCGCGCGCTCCATGAAGACGGCGAGGAACGCCGCCTCCTGGACGTGGCGTCCCGCGGTGAGGATGCCGTGGTTCGCCAGGACGATCGCGTGCTGCTGCCCGAGCGCCGCGGAGATGATCTCGCCCTCGCGGTCGGCGACCGGCACGCCCGGCCACTCCGGAAGGAAAGCGCAGTCGTCGTAGAGCGGCGTCGAGTCCATGTGCGCGACGACGAGCGGCTTCGCGGCGGCGGCGAGGACCGAGCCGTAGGGCGGATGCGTGTGCACGATCGCGTGCACGTCGGGCCGCGCGCGGTAGACCCAGAGATGGAAGCGCGTCGCCGGGTTCGGGGCGCCGCGGCCTTCGAGCGTTTGCAGCTCGCCGTCGACGAGGACGAACGCCTCGGGCGCGGCTTCGTCGAAACCGAGACCGAGCGGCAGCGTCCAGTAGGTGTCGGGCTGCGGCCCGCGCGCGGTGATCTGCCCGGCGAGACCGGACTCGTGGTTCTCGTCGGCGAGGATCCACGCGCACGCGGTGAGCGCGTCGCGCACGTCGAGCGGACGCGCATCACCGACCGCGCCGAAGTCGAACCGAATGTCGTTGAGCTGCGGCGGCGCGCGGTTCCCGTCCATGGGGCGCCCTCCTTCCGGCGGTAGAATGCCCCGAACCCACCTGCTTGCCAATCCGCGTGAACGCGCCCGAGACCCTCCCCGCCGTGGAAGCGCCGCTCACTTATCTCGCGCCCGGGGACGGGCCGGCGGAGGTGCGCGTCTATCCGCCCTCGAGCGGGCTCGCCACGGTGCGCCCGGCGTCGGCGCGGCACGTGATGCCGATCCGCGACGCGCGCCCGATCGCCGACCGCCTGCGGCTCGACGAGCACGGGTTCGAGCTCCATTCGCGCGGCACGGCGTTCGCCGATTTCTACGACGAGGCGGCGGTGCGCGCGCGGTACTACCCCGAGGTGCAGGGCATCGTCCAGACGCTCCTGCGCGCGCTCGCGGTGATCGTGTTCGACCACAACGTGCGCAGCGCGGCGCGCGCGGCCCGCGGCGAGGCCGGCGTGCGGCTGCCGGTCGATCAGGCGCACAATGACTACACGGAGCAGTCGGGGCCGAAGCGCAAGCTCGAGATCCTCGAAGCGGCCGGCCGCTCCGAGCTCGCCGACCGGCGCGTCGCCTTCGTCAACCTGTGGCGCCCGATCGTCGGGCCGGTGCTCGACAACCCGCTCGCGGTGTGCGATGCGCGCAGCGTCGCGCCGGCCGACCTGGTCGCGACCGACATCCGCCACTTCGGCGAGGACGACCTGAAGGTGCCGCGCCACAGCGGCCAGATCTACTCGGTGCGCCACAACCCCGCGCACCGCTGGTTGTACGTGTCGGCGATGCGGCCGGACGAGTTCCTGCTGCTGAAGGGCTACGACTCGCGCGCCGACGGCCGCGCGCGGTTCATGCCGCACACCGGCTTCGTGAATCCCGCCTGCCCGAGCGGGTTCGTGCCGCGCGAGAGCATCGAAGCGCGGACGCTGGTGGTGTTCGACGAGCCGGCCTAGCGCCCCAGCCCGTGGGGGGGGAATTTGGCGTTCCCGAAAAGCGTTAACCTGCGTCACCGCAGTCCCGATACAGGTCACCGATCTCAGAGGAGGGTCCAGTGAAGAAGATGCTCGCAGTGTCCGCAGTGCTCGCTCTCATGCCGGCCGCGCAGGCCGCCGACGTCGAGGCGGGCAAGGCGAAGGTCGCCGCCGTCTGCGCCGCCTGCCACGGCGCGAACGGAGTGAGCGTGAGCGATACCATCCCCAATCTCGCAGCGCAGCGGGCGGGCTATCTCGAGACGCAGCTGAAGGCGCTCAAGGACGGTTCGCGCAAGAACCCGATCATGAACGCGATCGCGTCCCAGCTGAGCCCCGACGACATCGCCAACGTCGCGGCCTACTTCGCCGCGCAGGCCGGCCCCCCGACGGGCGCCAAGTCGACCTTCCTGCCGAACGTCGCGAAGTCGTACGTGACCTTTCCCGAGGGCTACAAGGACACCTTCACGAAGTACCACACGATCAACTTCCCGGCGACCAAGCAGGTGCGCTACTACTTCGCCAACAAGGCCGCCGTGCAGGCCGCAAAGGCGGGCAAGCCCCTGCCCGACGGCTCGGTGCTCTTTGCCGAGGTGTGGGCGGCGAAGCTCGACGCCGACGGCAAGCCGGTGACCGGCGCCGACGGCTTCTTCGTCGCGGAGAAGCTCCTCTTCTACACGGCGATGGCGCGCGACGCGGGCTGGGGCAAGGACATCCCCGACATGTTGCGCAATGAAAACTGGAACTACGCCATCTTCACCCTCGACAAGCAGCACCGGCCCGGCGTCAACCAGGCCGAATGCCTCGCTTGCCACAAGCCGCTCGACAACGTGAGCTACACCTTCACGCTGAAGCAGCTCGCCGGAGCGAAATAGGCGGGGCGGGCGCGGGCGGCGACTGCGTCTGCCCGCGCCTAGTGGCCGAGCGTCACCACGATCAGCCCGACCGTCAGCAGCGCGAGGCCCGAGAGCTCGAGGGTCGTCAGCTTCTCGCGGAAGATCTTCCGCGACACCACGTAGGAGAAGAGCAGCTCGATCAGCGCGAGCGTGCGCACGTGCGCCGCGGGCTCGATCGCGAACGCGGTGAACCAGCCGACCGACGCGGCCGCGCCCATGAAGCCGGCGAAGAGCGACGGCCGCCACAGCCGGAACGTCGCGCGGACGACCGCCGGGTTGCGCCAGGCGAGCCAGCCGCCGAGGAGCGCCGTCTGGATGAGCTGCGCGATCGCAAGCGAGACGGCGGCGGCGAGGAGGAAGGACGAGCCTCCTACCGCGAGCGTCGCGCCGCGGTAGCCGACCACCGAGACGGCGAAGCACGCGCCCGAGGCGAGCCCGATCGCCGCCGATTTGGTCGCCCAGCCGGTGACGAGCGCGCGCAAGGGGTGCTGCTTGTCCGCGGGCGAGAGGAGCAGCACGCCGGCGGTGCCGCAGGCGATCGCGACGGCGGTCGCCGCACTTACCCGGTCGCCGAGGACGATCAGGCCGAAGATCGCGATCTGGATCAGCTCGGTCTTGGAGTAGGCCACGCCGAGCGCGAAATTGCGCTCCTGCATGACCCGCAGGAGGAACGCGGTGGCGGCGATCTGGGCCACCGCGCCGACCGTGATCCAGACGTAGAAGATCGCCGGCGGGACCGGCAGGGGCTCGCCGCGCCAGACCTGCACCGCGACCATCCAGGCGACCGCAAAGGGCAGGCCGTAGAGGAAGCGCACCAGCGTCGCGCCGAGCGTGCCGAGCTCGCCGGTGAGGTGGCGCTGCGCGGCGTTGCGCAGCGTCTGCGCGAGCGCCGCCCAGATGGTGACGGGGATCCAGAGCCACGCGGCGTGGTCCATAGGGGCCGCATTGGAGCACGAACCGGGAACGCGCCCGAGCTTCCCCGCCGCCCGCTGCCGCCCGCCTGCCTCCAGGCGTTGCGCCAGCCCTTCGGCGACCGGGCGTCGACCGGCGAGAGCGTCCGGGCGCAGCACGGGTGCGACGAGTCGTCGTTCGCGCCGATGCCGCCGGATGCGGTGGTCTTCCCGCGGTCGACCGACGAGGTCGTCGCGATCGTCAGGGGGTGCGCGGCGCCCGACGTGCCGATGATTCCGTACGGCGTCGGCAGCTCGCTCGAAGGTCACGTGCTCGCGGTGCAGGGCAGCGTCTCGATGGACCTCCCGCAGATGAACCGGATCACCGCAGTCAACGCCGACGATCTCGACGTCGTCGTCGAGGCGGGCGTGACGCGGAAGCGGCTGAACGAGCACCTGCGCGACACCGGGCAGTGACTGCATCCGGCCAGAAGCCGCCCGTCGCGAACGTGGCCAAAATACCCTGGGAGCGGACGTTCAACTGCGCTTTAGCGAGCATCCGTCAGTCCCGGCGAACCCGGTCGATGTGCCACCCAAGGGGGCGTTTTGCCCTTCGTCGCAAATCCATTCGCGCTTGAGCATGCGCCTTGGTGTCACTCGGCCCCTGTCTGCGTCGGCCGCGCGGGCGAGGAACTCGCGGATGTCAGCGGCAATTGGACTCGCATGAGTCTCAAGTGCGAAATGGCCGGTGTCGTAGAACCGCACCTCGGCGCTCTTGTTATCACGCTTGAAGGCTTCGGCGCCGGCCGGTAGGAAGAACGGATCATTTCGGCCCCAGGCTGCTAGCAGCGGTGGCTGCTTGGAGCGGAAATAGGCCTGAAACTGCGGATACAGCGCAACGTTGCTCGCATAGTCTAAAAACAGGTCGAGCTGGATCTCGTCGTTACCGGGTCGCGCCAGCAGTGCGGCATCCAGCGTGTACGACTCCGGAGCGACGCACGCTTCTTCGGCAACGCCATGCAGGTACTGCCACTTCGTCGTCTCCGACTTCAGGAACCCGCGTAGCGCGGCGCGGTTTGCGGCGGTGGGCTGCTTCCAGTAGTTCTGAATCGGATTCCAGCCCTCGCTCAGCCCTTCCTCGTACGCATTGCCGTTCTGCGAAATGATCGCGGCGATACGTTCCGGATGTGCCAGCGCCAAACGAAAGCCGACCGGCGCGCCATAGTCAAAGACATAGATGGCGTAGCGACTCAGACGAAGCGTCTGCGTGAACGCATCGATGGTCGTCGCCAAATTTGCAAAGCTGTAAACGTACTTGGTGCTCGCCGGCACCTGGGTAAAGCCGAAGCCCGGCAGATCAGGGGCCACGACGTGGTAGCGATCCGCCAGCCGCGGGATCAGATTCCGGTACATGTGCGACGATGAGGGGAAGCCGTGCAACAGCAGCATTGTCGGCGCTGCCACGCTGCCGGCCTCACGATAGAACACCGACACGCCATCAACCTCGACGCTGCGGTGAGCTACTTCCAGGGCGTTCGGTGCAGTTTCGCCAGGATGATGATGATTGAACATGTTCGCTCTCCATCAGTTAGTTAAGTGGTGAAGGCGAGTAGCTGCCTTCTTCGCGCGCCTTCAAACGCGCACCACCAATTTCCCGTTCGCTTTTCAAGACTCCATCAAGCGGTGGGCCTCCGCGACCTCCTCAAACCCAAACACCCGAGCGGGCTTGGCGCGGTACTGACCTGCGCCGACCCGGTCGACAATGGTCTGCGCTCGAGCCCGAGGTCGATGCCCGCCGTCAGTGGAGGATCGACGTGAGCGCCGCACCGATGCGCTTGAATTGCGCCTCAGTGATCATGCCACCGAGGATCTTTTGGAAGCGCTCGTCGTTAACGCCCGAAACGATGTACTGCCAGCGATAGGCATGCAGCGTGGTGTCGCGTAGCTGCTGTGCTTGGACTTCGTCGAGCGTCCTGCGGCACACTCGCAAGAAGTAATCAGCGTCGGCTTTGGCTTGCATTTGCAGGATGCCGTCCACCGCGGCCACCAGCTCGATGAGATCGGTAACGGCCTGATTGCGCTCGTCCGGCGTCAGCTTCGCATTCTCGCGATGCCATTCGAGCTCATCGAGAATCGCATGCTGCGATTCTTCCTTCCAGTGAAACAGGAACACGTCCTTCCATAGCTCGGATAGCGCGGCATCAGGCTCGATGCTCTGCCGGTAGTGCGCCTGGGTGAAAAGCTCAATGTGGCAAGTCAGCGCGAGCACCGCCCATGTTGACTTGCTGAGCACAGCCTTGGCTATGTCGTTCGGCTGCGGCAGGAAGGTGTAACCGGCCGGCAAGTCTGCCGCCGCCATCGCTTCGACCCGACGGAACAGCTCCTGGTGCTTCAATTCTTCATCGGTGAAGCGCACCAGCGCCTCGAGCGCAGTCTGGTCGCCCAGCCAATGCTCGCGGCTAATCTCGAGAATCTTTGCGCTGATGTAACGCTCGACGAGCCCGAAGATGTTGGCATACGTACGCCCTTGGATCTGGCTCACCAGGCGTTTCTCGCCGGCGTCGAGGAACGGAAGGCGATCGACTTTGGACAGGCCGTCGGGCAGGAACTTCTTCGAGATGTCGAATCTACGCCCGCGAATCACGTCGCGGTCGATGTGCCAGCGGATGCGCTTGGACACCTCGATACACTTTGCATAACGATCGCTCGTTCCCGTGTGCTGCATGGTTTGCATGATTTCCTCCTTAAGCTAAATCGAATGAACGCGCTCACGTCGTCATGCGACGGGTGCGAGCAGCGCTTGTGGCATTCGTCCCTGATAAGGTCTCTGCAATCGCGGGGCAGCGGGACACCTGCCTCGAATTCGAATCGATTTGCGGGATGACCCATCGGATTGACCCCGGTCGCGCTGAGCCACAGGCGCCATGTGGCTCAGCGCCGGATTCGAGGCGGATCGGGCGAACGGGCGAAGTCATTCGGCGTCTCCTTCCTGCGGGCTGGTTGAGCGGATTGGCTGCGGCTGCCGGTCCAAAGGTAGTCATTCCGAGTTGCAAAGAGAATGACCCAGCTTGACAAGTGACTATTCCGCAGTGCGGAATAGTGCTATGGATCGTCTGGCCAGCATGCGGGTCTTCGTCGCGGTGGCCGAAGCGCAAAGCTTCGCGTCCGCCGCGCGCCGGTTGGCGATGTCACCGCCCGCGGTGACGCGTGCGGTTGTCGCACTCGAAGAGCGCATCGGCACGCGGCTCCTACACCGCACGACGCGTATCGTGCGGTTGACCGAAGCCGGCAGCCGATTCCTGGCCGACTGCAAGCGAATCCTCGGCGAGATCGAAGAAGCGGAGGCTTCGGCCGCGGGGGCGCATGCCGAGCCGCGGGGACATCTCGCGGTAACCGCGCCAGTGATGTTCGGCCGAATGTACGTCGCGCCGATCGTGGTCGAGTTCCTAGCGCGTCACCCGCGCGTGACCGCGCGAATGCTGTTCCTCGATCGGATCGTCGATCGATCGATGAGGGCTCGACGTCACCGTCCGCATCGCGCACCTGCCGGTTCGTCGCTGCGCGCGGGGGGTCGGTTCGGTGCGGTGGGTGGTCTGCGCGTGGCGGGTCCTCGCGGCACGCGGCACGCCACGGACCCCGGCCGATCTCCCGCAGCACGCACCATCGAAGATGCGCGGCAGTAGAATGTCCCTGTACGGCGATAGATCAACGTCGCCTTGGTGTCGCCGCATCGAGTGCGTGCCGTAGTCGGCGGGATCAAGTCCGAGCTCCTCGACCCAGCCCTCGAGGATTCGGGCGTACTGCCGCGTCCCCAGATGTGGCGAGTCGTGAATCCGACTCGGGAACACGAAGTCCTCGGGACTTCAGCCCCGCTTGCTTGATCCACTTCTGCACGGCCTCGCGGGTCGCCGCCGTGATCTCAAACTGCACAGGGCGCTGGGTCTTGTGTTGCATTACCACGGCGCGTGTTGCCACCTGGTCGCCGTGGCAGATGTCCCGGACCTTGAGGCTGACAAGGTCACACCCATGCAACTTGCTGTCGATCCCCAGGTTGAAAAGCACAAGCTCGCGCACACGACTTTCCATCTGAAGGCGGACTCGAAGCGTCCAGATGTCCTTGAGCTTGAATGGCGCCTTCTGGCCGACGATCTTGCCCTTGTTCCACGGCTCGCGATGAACAGCGTTGGCGTTGGATCCCCGGCGCGGCCTCGAATTCGCAGTCTCGGCCATGAACCGACGTTCGTGGATGCCGCCCATTTCGCAGGTAAGCGGACATTTGAACGCACCCTGCGGTGACCCGCATGGCGATGAGCTGCCGTTCAGGCAAACACGTCACGGGCGGAGCGGAATCGCATGCGCTGGCGCCGCCCGCCGACGCCAGCAGGCGCGCCACTTAGCGCACGCTCGGGCGGCCAACGTTCCGGCTAACGCACGCCCAGTTCCTGTGCGTCGCCGTTGAGCGGGGGTTGATGCGCCACACCACCACAGCCGCAGCGCTCGTTGCGGCGCGCCGCTTGCCGCCCGACGCGGACCTTTCGCCCGTTGCGTCTCCTCGCCGCGAACCCGGGCACTTTCTCGGTGCCGACGAGGATCAGCCTTGGTTGATGGGGTTACGCGACCGGCTGCGTTCGAAGCTCGTGCACACCGTCTTAGGCCGTTCGGCCTACCCGCGGAAATCCAGCATTCGCGGGTCTTCCCGCGGTGACGCCACGACGTCGTGTCGGGCACTGGTCGCCCGTATGCCGATTCCCGTATCGGTCAGCCATCGGTGAGCGCCGAGTGCCTATAGTGCCGCCGGGACCACCACTCTAGACAGGAGCCTACCCATGGCGATCGCCACGACTACTTCCCGGCACAGTTCTCGTGAGCATTCGCGATGACGCGTCACGACATAACCGCGCGGCCATCCGGTTGATTCGGATCAAGTACTGCCCTGTCATTGCGTGCATGTTGACTCTATTGAAGCCCAGATCGACGAGGAGGGTGCCATGAGCGATTATCGGCGAAGGGCGGACTACGCCGGAAAGACGATCTACGTGATGCTTGCGTTGGCGCTCATCGGAATAGGGGTCGCGTTTTATGATTCCTATGTCATCTATAACGGTCAGCAGCTATGGTGTCCGCCGCCGATCGACGGATGCAATACAGTTGCCTACAGCCCCTACGCCCGGATTCTTGGGGTGCCGATCGGTTATCTTGGGCTTGCTTACTATTTGGGCATGTTCGGCCTCGCGGCCTGGCTTGCCTTCGAACCCTTTTCGCGTAGTTTGCGTTGGGTCGCGCTTCTCTATACCGCTGCGGGCCTGTGCGTCTCGATATACTTCTTCTACGTTCAGCGCACCTACATCCAGGCATTCTGCGTTTACTGCCTGATATCCGGTCTCGTGACGGTCTTCCTGTTCATCGCGGCGCTCCGGCACTTTCGGGCAACGCGCGCGGGTGGGACGCGTCGGCCACACGAAGGGGCCGCAATCGCGACTTAGCGGGATCGTCGTAAACCTAGTGGACTGTAACGTTGATATCCGTAGTATCATATGAGGCATGAACTCGCTCCTCAGTCTGACTACGGAAGAGCGCCGGGTGCTCGCAAGGGCTGACGCGTTCGCGCAGCGCGACGGCCGCTGATGTGAAGCGCGCCCGGCTGATCATGATGCTCGATGAGGGCGTGAGCTGGAGCGCGATCAGTGCCCAGCTGCCCTGCACGCCCGATTACATCAGTCGCTGGAAGGGCCGCTTCGAGGCCGAGCGGCTCGGCGGACTCTACGCCCGACATCGGGGTCGCGCCCCGGCCGATGACACCGCCCGGCTCGAGGCGCGGGTGCTGGCCTGGACGCAGAAGCCCCCCAGCGATGGTTCGACGCACTGGAGCACGCGCAAACTCGGGGCGGCGCTCGGGATCTCGCACATGATGGTGGCGCGTATCTGGGCCAAGCACGGCCTGAAGCCCCATCGGCTGGAGCGCTACATGGCCTCCAACGATCCGGACTTCGAAGCCAAGGCCGCCGATGTCATCGGCCTGTATCTCAATCCGCCGGCGCACGCGGCGGTGTTCTGCGTCGATGAGAAGACCGCGATTCAAGCGCTCGATCGACTCGATCCGGTGCTGCCGCTCTCGCCCGGGCGCATCGAGCGCCACGGATTCGAGTACTACCGTCACGGCACGCTCTCGCTCTACGCCGCCTTCAACACCAAGACCGGCGAGGTCTTGGGCAAGACCGCGGCGCGGCACACGAGCGCCGAGTTCGTCGCCTTCCTCGCCGACATCGTCGCTCACCAACCCCGCCGCAAAGAGATTCACGTCATCTGCGACAACCTCTCGGCGCACAAGACCAAGGGCGTCGACGATTTCTTGACCGAGCATCCGAACGTGCATCTGCATTACACCCCGACCTATTCGTCCTGGCTCAACCAGGTCGAGCTCTGGTTCTCCAAGATCGAGCGCGATGTCATCGCGCGCGGCGTGTTTACCTCGATCACCGATCTGAAGCGAAAGCTCATGCGCTACATCCGCAAGTACAACGATTCGCCGAAACCAGTGAAGTGGGTCTACCGTACCCCGACCCATCGCATCACTACGGATTCGCGCGTTACAGTCCACTAGTGACGCGGGAGAGACAGACGTGGCAACCAAGCTCTCAGCACCCTTAGGCCTAGCCTTCTTCGGACTGTTTCAGCCGCTACTAGCGTTTGCACAGCAGACTCAGCAACCGACTGGTCCGCAGCAATCCCCGTGGGATTGGCCTGGTCCTTGGCACATGTGGAGCGGCGGTTGGGGGTTCTGGTGGATCTTCCCGCTGTTCATGTTGTTCATGATCATCATCTGTGTCGCCATTTTCTTTCTTGGTCACAGAGCGGGCGGCGGTGGGCACCATCATTGGGGGCCGTGGCAGATGATGGACCGACCGCCTGGTCCGGGCCGCTCATGGGGCGATCCGACCTATTCCGCGCTGCAGATCCTGAACGAGCGCTTCGCGAAGGGCGAGATCCAAAAGCAAGAGTACGAGGAGAAAAAAGCCGCCATCCTCTCGGGAGGCCAGCGCTAGAGATCTGGCGCAGCACGGGGATGAGGTTGATCTTGGTGGGTCGAATATGAATCAAAGGCAAGGCGGGGTACAGGCATATGTCTGCCCCATGCATCCGCAAGCTCGTCAGTCGAACCCCGGGAAGTGTCCAAAGTGCGGCATGGATTTACTGCCAGAAGGCGCTCGCTTCGGCATGCTTCGGCACATGGTGAAGAGCCCCTTGATGGTCATCATCATGGTGGCGATCATGGTGGCGGTCATGGTCGTAATCATGATGATGCGCTGATCGGGGAGCACTGCTTCGCAACGGCGCGCCGCGCGGCCGCTCGCGGCGTCCGCAAATAGCAATTCAGCGAAGTCCGCGAAGGTCCGCTTCCCTTTAGACGACAGGCAGCAACGGGTCGGGTGCGTGAGTCCGGCGCCGTGGGCAGCAGACATTCGATTGGTCTTCGATGCCCAATGGCCACGGCATCGATTGAGCTCGCGCTCTGGAAACCACCTCGCCACGCACATGCGGCGGGCTACGTCTGCACTACCTTGAGAGCGGTCATCGGCGTCACGATCTCTCTGGCGCCTGGATGACCGGAATGTGGCCGAGACCGTGAGTTCACGCTGTGGCCGCGAATGACCGGACCCGCTGCACTGCTGACGTTGGCGAGGCGACGACGAAGGGCAGCAGAGGGTCGGAAGCCGACATTGCTCCACTTGACACGACGTGGCAGGCTCGAGTCGTGCGAATCTTTTGCGTCCGAGGCATTCTTCGGGGATGACCTGGTCCCTCATCGCCCGCCACCCTGAAACCGGCGCCTTCGGCATCGCCGTCGCGACGCGCTTCTTCGCCGTCGGCGCACTCTGCCCGCACGCGCTCGGCGGCGTCGGCGCGCTCGCAACCCAGGCTCTCATCAACCCGACCTACGGCCCGCGCGGCCTCCGCCTCCTCCGCGAAGGCGTCGCCGCCGCGACGGTCGTCGAAGTTCTCACTGCCTCCGACGAAGGTCGTGCGACGCGTCAGCTCCACGTGCAGGACTCCGCCGGAACCATCGCCGCTCACACCGGCGACGCTTGCGTCCCCTGGTGCGGCCACACGATCCGTATGGGTTTTTCGGTCGCCGGCAACATGCTCACCGGCCCCGAAGTCATCGCCGAGACCGCACGCGTCTACGAGGAATCCAGGACCCTCCCTTTCCCCCGCCGCCTCATCACCGCACTCAAAGCCGGCGAAGCCGCTGGCGGCGACAAGCGCGGCAAGCAATCCGCCGCCCTCGTCATCTACACGACCGAGGAATACCCGGCGCTCGACCTCCGCGTCGACGACCACCCCGACCCGCTCGCCGAGCTCGAGCGCCTCGAGGCGGTGAGCCGCGAGCGCTTCGTCCATTTCGCGAAGTTCCTTCCCACGCACGCGTCGCCCGCCGGCACATACGACCGCGACGTCATCGAAGCCGGCATCGCCCGCGCCCTCGCCGGGGACACCCGGTGAGCGCGCTCCTCGCAGTCGAGGATCTGCGCGTCCGCTTCACCACCGACCAGGGCGATCGCGCGCGCGGTCGACGGCATTTCGTTCTCGCTCTCGCCCGGCGAGACGCTCTGCATCGTCGGCGAATCCGGCTGCGGCAAGAGCGTGACCGCGCTCTCGGTCATGGGCCTCGTCGCCTGCCCGCCGGGCGAAGTCACCGGGCGCATCACGTTCGAAGGCCGCAACCTCCTCGAGCTCGACGCTACCGCGCTCTCCGATCTCCGCGGCGACCGGCTCGCGATGATCTTCCAGGAGCCGATGACCGCCCTCAACCCGGCGTTCACGATCGGCTGGCAGCTCACCGAGGTACTGATTCGACATCGCGGCATGAGTAAGCACGCCGCGCGCGCCGCCGCGATCGAGATGCTGAAGCGCGTGCGCATCCCGGCCCCCGAGAACCGCTTCGACGAGTACGCGCATCGCCTCTCGGGCGGAATGCGCCAGCGTGTGATGATCGCGATGGCGCTGCTGTGCTCGCCCGCGCTGCTGATCGCCGACGAGCCGACGACGGCGCTCGACGTGACGATCCAGGCGCAGGTGCTCGACCTGATGCGCGGCCTCCAGCGCCGAGACCAAAACCGCGATCATGCTGATCACGCACGACCTCGGCGTCGTCGCCGAGATGGCCGACCGAGTCGCCGTGATGTACGCGGGAGAGATCGTCGAGGAGGCAAGTGTTACGGACCTCTTCGCGATGCCGCAGCATCCCTATACCGTCGGACTCCTCGGCGCGATCCCGGCGCTCGGTGCACGCAAGGCACGCCTGACTGCGATCGACGGTCTCGTCCCGAGCGCGACCGCGTGGCCCGAGGGTTGCCGCTTCGCGCCGCGCTGCCCCTTCGCCGACGCGCACTGCCGGCGCGAGGCGCCGCCGGTCGTGAAGCTCGGCGACGGACACACCTCGCGATGCTGGAAGGCGCCGCTGGAAGCGTTAGCGGCATGACTGCAGTCCTCGAAGCGGTCGACCTCGTCAAGCACTTCGCCGCGCGCTCGGGCTTGTTCGCCCCGCGGGGCGGGGTCGTGAAGGCGGTCGACCGCGTGTCGTTCTCGATCGGTGCGGGTGAAACTTTCGCGATCGTCGGCGAATCGGGCTGCGGCAAGTCGACCGTGGCGCGGCTCGTCCTGCGCCTAATCGAGCCGACGTCGGGCGCAGTGCGCCTCGAAGGTCGCGACGTCCTGGGCGCCGCGCCCGCCGAGCTCCGCGCGCTGCGCCGCCGGATGCAGATCGTCTTCCAGGATCCGTTCGGATCGCTCAACCCGCGCATGACTGTGCGCGCGATGCTGACCGAGCCGCTCGCGCTCCACGACGTCGTCCCCGCGGCGCGCCGCGACGAGCGCGTCGCCGAGCTGCTCTCGCTCGTCGGGCTCCACGCGGAGCAGCGCGCAACGCTACCCGCACGAATTCTCCGGCGGCCAGCGCCAGCGCCTCGCGATCGCCCGCGCGCTCGCGGCCGAGCCGCGCCTCGTCGTCTGCGACGAGCCGGTCTCGGCGCTCGACGTCTCGATCCAGGCGCAGATCCTGAATCTCCTCGCCGGCCTTCAGCAGCGCTTCGGGCTCGCCTACGTGTTCATCTCGCACGACCTCGCGGTCGTGCGGCAGATCGCGACGGCGGTCGGCGTGATGTACCTCGGCCGCTTCGTCGAGTCCGGTCCGACCGAAGCCCTCTTCCTGCGCCCGCGGCATCCGTACACCCACGCGCTGCTCGCCGCGGTGCCGGTCCCCGAGCCGGGCAGCCGCTCGCGCCGCATCGTCCTCGCCGGCGACGTGCCGAGCCCGCTCGCGCCGCCGCCCGGCTGCCATTTCCACACGCGCTGCCCGCACGCGATCGCGCGGTGCAGCACCGAGGTCCCCACGCCCGAAGCGACGCCCGACGGAGGCACGGTCGCCTGCCACCGCTGGCGCGAGATCGACGCGGCGGCGACCGGGGTCGAGCGCCGGCCGTCCGGGAACCCGGTGCTCGCGCGGCTCCAGGCCGCCTTCACCCGCGTCAATGACGGCGCGCGCGACGCACGCTTATGATCGATCGACATCTCCAGGGAGGCCCGTCCATGAGAACGAAGCTCCTCGGCGCCGCGGCCGGCGCGCTCCTCGTCGCCCTGCCCGCGTTCGCGCAGACCACGCTCCGCATCGGCCTCGCCGAGGACCCGGACGTCCTCGACCCGACGCTCGCGCGCACCTACGTCGGCCGCATCGTGTTCGCGTCGATCTGCGACAAGCTGTTCGACATCGACGAGAAGCTCGCGCTCGTGCCGCAGCTCGCGCTCTCGCACCAGACTTCGGCCGACGGCAAAACCGTCACCATCAAGCTGCGCGAGGGCGTGAAGTTCCACGACGGCGAGCCGTTCGACGCCGAGGCGGCGAAGTTCAGCCTCGACCGGCACCTCACGATGCAGGGCTCGTTCCGCCGGTCGGAGATCGCGCAGGTGGACAGCATCGAGGTGGCGGACAAGTCGACGATCCGCCTGCACCTGAAAGCGCCGTTCGCCCCGCTGATCGCGCAGCTCACCGACCGCGCCGGCATGATGGTCTCGCCCAAGGCAGCGAAGGCCGCCGGGGACAAGTTCGGCACCAAGCCGGTCTGCGCCGGCCCGTACAAGTTCGTCGAGCGGATCGCGCAGGACCGCATCGTCGTCGAGCGCTTCGCCGACTACTGGGACAAGGGCAAGGTGCAGATCGACCGCATCGTCTACCAGCCGATCCAGGATTCGACGGTGCGGCTCGCCAACCTCAAGTCGGGCGGGCTCGACCTGATCGAGCGCGTGCTCGCCACCGACATCGGCGAGGTCAAGAAGGATCCGAAGCTCACGCTCGCGATGGGCACCGAGCTCGGCTACCAGGGGCTCACGATCAACGTCGCGAACGGCGAGAAGGCGAACAACCCGCTCGCGAAGAATCCCAAGGTCCGCCAGGCGTTCGAGCTCGCGCTCGACCGCGACGCGATCAACCAGGTCGTGTTCAACGGCATCAATCGGCCGAACAACCAGTGGATCAGCTCGACGAACCCGTACTACATGGCGAAGTTCCCGACGCCGAAGCGCGACGTCGCGAAAGCGAAGGCGCTCATCAAGGAGGCCGGCGTCGCGACGCCGATCGTGCTCGACTTCATGGTGCCGAACAACCCGGAGAGCCGCTCGGTCGCCGAGGTGATGCAGTCGATGACGGCCGAGGCTGGGTTCGATCTCAAGATCCGGGTCACCGAGTTCGCGACCTCGTTGAACGAGGGCGAGAAGGGCAACTTCCAGATCTACTTCCTCGCCTGGAGCGGCCGGACCGACCCCGACGGCAACATCTACTCGTTCGCGACCTGCAAGGGCCCGCTCAACATGGGCCGGTTCTGCGACCCGAAAGTGGACGAGCTGCTCGACAAGGCGCGGACCGTGGGCTCGCTCGCCGAGCGCAAGGCCGCGTACGAGGCCGCGGCGCCGGCGATCCTCGCGAACGGTAGCGTGATGTACCTCTACCACCGCACGCTGTTGTTCGCGCAGACGAACCGGCTCGAAGGGTTCCGCGTCTATCCCGACGGACTGATCCGGGTGACCGGCTTGCGGCTGAAGTAACCCTGGCGTACGACGGCCATGGCCGCCTTCCTCTCCCGGCGCCTGGCCCAGCTCGTCCCGACGCTCTTCTTCGTGTCGGTGATCATCTTCCTCCTGCAGCAGCTGCTGCCGGGCGATCCCGCGCTCGTCATGGCGGGCGAGGAGCGCGACCCCGCGGTCCTCGAGCAGATCCGCAAGCAGTACCGGCTCGACCAGCCGTTGCCGATGCAGTACCTGCACTGGGTCAAGGGCGTGCTGACCGGCGACCTCGGCGAGTCGATGCGGATCAAGCGGCCGGTGTCGGACCTCGTCCTCGAGAAGCTGCCGGTCACGCTGCAGCTCGCCTCGATGGCGTTCGTCATCGCGCTCTTCATCGGCATTCCGGCGGGGGTGATCTCGGCGGTGAAGAAGGACACCGCGTGGGACGTCGGCGCGAACCTCTTCGCGCTGTGGGGGCTGTCGACGCCGAACTTCTGGCTCGGCATCCTGTTCATCTTTCTCTTCTCGGTGACGCTCGGCTGGCTGCCCGCTTCCGGGTTCGTCAGCCCGGCCGAGGATTTCTGGCGCTCGATCGCAACCACCATCATGCCGGCGTTCGTGCTCGGCAACGCGATTGCGGCGGTGCTCATGCGGCACACGCGCTCGGCGATGCTGCAGGCGATGAGCGCGGACTACGTGCGCACCGCGCGCGCCAAGGGCGCCCGCGAACAGACCGTGGTCCTGAAGCACGCGCTCCGCAACGCGCTCACGCCGGTCATCACGCTCGGCGCGCTCGAGTTCGGCACGCTGCTCTCGGGCGCGGTACTGACCGAGCAGGTGTTCTCGATCCCCGGCTTCGGCAAGCTGATCGTGGACGCGGTGTTCAACCGCGACTACGCGGTGGTGCAGGGCGTCGTGCTGGTCACCGCCACCACGTACATCGTCCTCAACCTGGTCGCCGACGTCGCGTATGTGCTGGTCAACCCGCGACTGCGCGGCTGAGGGCAATTGACCCAATGAGCGCCGTCGTCCTCGATGCGCCGCGCGTCACGGCCGACAGTCCGGCCCGGCGCGCGCTGCGCCGGCTGTGGCAGCGGCGCACCGCAGTGTGGGGTCTGGGCGTCGTCGCGGCGATGATCCTCCTCGCGGTCGCGGCGCCGCTCGTCGCGCCGTTCGACCCGGTGCAGACGAGCTGGTCGCTCGTGCGCAAGGCGCCGAACGCGTCGCACTGGTTCGGGACGGACGAGGTCGGGCGCGATCTCCTCTCGCGCGTGATCTGGGGCGCCCGCGCTTCGCTCGCGGCGGGCGTGATCTCGGTCTCGATCGCGGTCGGGATCGGCGTGCCGCTCGGGATGCTCGCCGGCTATCTCGGCGGCCTGGTCGACGGCCTGATCAGCCGCATCGCGGATGCGATGCTCGCCTGCCCGTTCCTGATCCTCGCGATCGCGCTCGCCGCGTTCCTCGGCCCGAGCCTCGGCAACGCGATGATCGCCATCGGCATCGCGGCGACGCCGGTGTTCGTCCGTCTTGCGCGCGGGCAAGTGCTTACGGTCAAATCGGAAGATTACGTCGAGGCGGCGCGCGCGGTCGGCAACCCGCCGCTGCGCATCCTCGTCCGCCACATCCTCCCGAACATCCTGCCGCCGGTCATCGTGCAGGCAACGCTCGCGATCGCTGCGGCGATCATCGCGGAGGCGGCGCTTTCGTTTCTCGGGCTTGGCCAGCAGCCGCCTGCACCAAGTTGGGGCTCGATGCTGAACATCGCGCAGCGCTTTCTCACCCAGGCGCCGTGGATGGCGGTGTTTCCCGGGCTCGCGATCTTCGTGACGGTGCTCGCGTTCAACCTGCTGGGGGACGGCCTGCGGGACGCGCTGGATCCGCGGAGCAGGTGAGCCGGCGACTGCGTTGCGTGCGGCGGTGTGCGTAGAATATGGGGGGGTTGGAAAGTCAGTCTTAAGAATTCATTCTTCCAGTCGGCAGTGACACAAAGGGAGACTCGGATGATTCGTTTGACGAACTTGCGGCCGGCCAGCCGGCGATTCGTGCGCGGCGCATCGATCTGGTCGGGCGTGCTCGCGCTAGTCGTTTCATTCTCCGCGCAGGCGACGCCGACCTGCGCCCAGGTCCTGAAAGCTATCGGCAATCAGCTCGCCGACGCCACCTGCGTCCAGAGCCCGGACCTCACCACCACCAACCCGGCCACGACGCCGGCCAACAACTCGCTCCCGGGCCTCCCGCCGTTCGCGTTCACGCCGATAACCGATCGCGACGTAATCACGCCTAGCCCGAGCAAGCGCCCCCCGATCACCAAGGTCGTGCCCGGACTGCAGATTCAGGCGCGGATCGCATCGGATCCGACCGGCCAGGCGCGCTTTCTGCTGCGCCTGCCCAACGACTGGAACGGCCGACTGGTCGTCGCCGGCGCCTCCGGCACGCGCAGCGAGTTCAATGGCGATTTCGCGTGGAGTGACTACGTCCTGCAGAAGGGCTATGCCTACGCGTCCCAGAACAAGGGGGTGCTCAACCTCTTCCTCAGCGCGTCGACAGACCCGCTCGCGTGCCGGCTCAACCCGGACAGCCCGGTCTTCGTGCACTTCTACGACAACGACGACGGTCAGCCTTTCACCCGCTGGCGCGAATACATGATCCGGGCGGCGCGACTCGCGAAGGAGGGCGTGCAGGCGGGCTACGGCCACTCGCCGCGCTTCACCTACGCGGTCGGCACTTCCAACGGCGGCTACCAGGTGCGCCGCGCGGTCGAGACCGAGCCGGAGCTCTTCGACGGCGGCGTCGACTGGGAGGGAACGTTCGTCGACGAGCACGCGCCCAATATCCTCACCGACCTGCCGCCGGCCATCCTCAATCTTCCCGATTATGTGGCGTCCAAGTTCGACCCTGCGAGCACTGCGACGAAGAACATCCTCGGCGCCGGATATCCGCCGGATATCGTCTCGACTCCCTTGACGCTCTGGCAAAGGTATTCGGCCCAGTTCTGGGAGGTGACGCAATGCCAGTGGCAGAAGCGCCTCGATCCGACCTACAACACCTATGGCAGCGGCACCGGGACGTACAACTACGTGGCCCGTCTGCCGTTCACGGACGTGGGCCAGCAGATGGCGGCCTTCGCGACTTCCGGGAAGATCCAGCGGCCGCTCATCACGGTCGCCGGCACGATGGATGGACTGCTCCCGATCGACCACCACGCCCGGGCGTATGCGCGAAAAGTAGCCGCTGCGGCCAAGCAGAAGCGCGACGACGACGACGACGGTCGCGATCGCCATCGCGGCTGGGATCATCGCCGGCCCGCGTACCGGCTGTACGAGGTGCAGAACGGCAACCACATCGAGACGTATCAGGATCTCTACCCGCAGCTCGAGCTGATCCAGCCGCACGCGCAGCGCGCGTTCGACCTGCTCGTGCACTACGTCGAACGGGGCATATCGCTGCCGCCCAGCCAGTGCATCCCGCGGGGCGGCTCGATCGCGGATTCGCCGTCGCAGAAGGGGCACTGCACGAACCTCTTCGCGCCCTGACCGCGGCGGCCCGGCGCCAGCGTCCGTCAGAGCGACTGCGGCGACGTCGCGCGCGCCGTGAAGGTGCGCGCGACTCGCGGGCAGTAGAATAGACGCACCATGCGCCCTCACACACTGCTCGCCCTCGCGCTGTCGTGCGCGCTCGCCGCGCCGGCATTCGCCCAGACCGGAACGCTCGAGAAGATCCGCCGCGACGGCGCGATCACGCTCGGCTACATCGAGAACGCCGCCCCGTTCTCCTCGGTCGACGCCAAGGGCGAGCCGCAGGGCTACTCCGTCGACCTGTGCCGCGAGATCGCGCGCGGCATCGGCGCGCAGCTCGGGCTGGCGAAGCTCGACACGCGGTGGGTCGCACTGACGATCCAGAACCGGCTGGAGGCGGTGAGCTCGCGCCGGGTCGACATCGAGTGCAGCACGACGACCTGGACGCTCGGCCGCCAGCGCAACGTCGATTTCAGCCTGATCACGTTCGTCGACGGCGGGAGCGTGCTGACCGCCGCGGGCTCCGGGCTCGGACGGCTCGCCGACCTGAGCGGCAAGCGCGTCGCGGTGATCAAGGGCACCACTACCGAGCAGGCCCTGCGCGCATCGCTCGCGCGCTACGCCCCGAACGCCGAGGTCCTCACCGTGAACACGCGGCCGGAAGGAGTGAAGCTCGTGGAGGACGCGAAGGTGGACGGGTTCGCCGCCGACCGGACCACGCTGGTGGGCGCGGTCCTCGCCCGGCCGGGCGGCAAAGCCTATCGGTTGCTCGACGAGGATTTCTCGATCGAGCCGTACGTGTTCACGCTTCCGAGCGGCGACCACGAGTACCGCCTGGCGGTGAATCGCGTGCTCGCGCGCCTCTTCCGCACCGGCGAGATCGCGAAGGTCTACGAGCGCTGGCTCGGCCCGCTCGGCCCGCCGAGCGCGCTCCTCTCCGCCACCTACTTCGTCCAGGGCATCTCCGAGTAGCGCATGCCGGTGTGCGCGACAGGGAGCGCGCCCGGGTCGAGCGGGCGCAGCGTCCGCCGGCTCGCTGCGGCGCTCGCGGGCGGGATCGCGCTCGCCGCCTCCGCCCAGTCGTATCGCATTCCGGATCTCAAACCCGCGGCGCCGCGCGTCGCCCCCGCGCCGCGCGCGGGCGAGCCGTGCGTGAACTGCGGGAAGATCCTCTCGATCCGCGAGATCAACACCGATACGAGCCGCGGGGTCCCGACCCCCGCGCCGGTCGGCACCGGCACCGGCGGCACCGACGCGGGCAACCCGACCCAGCAGAACCTGGTCGGTGCGGTGATCTATCTCCCGTTCGGCGGCCAGGGCGCCGACAAGCCCTACATCGGCGGAGTCGGCACGCCGGAAATGTACAAGCGCTTCAGCGAGACCACTTACGAGATCACGGTGCGGCTGGACGACGGCTCGTACCGATTCGTGCGGCGGCCCGACGGCGCGCAGTTCGGCGTCGGCGACCGGGTGCGGTGGCTAGGGAGCGACGACCTCGAGATCCTCGTCAACTGAGGCGGAGCCGGGACGGCCGCGCTGCCGGCGCGGCCGCCGGGCTCAGTGACCCGTACCCGCGGGAATCGGCGTCGACTGCCAGGCGATCATCCGCCAGGCACCGCCCTCCTCGGCCCACACGTTCAGGAACCGGCTCTGCAGCAGCTTCGGGTGGCCGTCGATCAGGATGTCGATCGTGATCCGGCCGGTGACGAGCACCGTGCCGCCCGCCTCGCGGATCGTCCGCTCCGAGACCTTGATGTCGCGGTACTTGAACACGCCCTTCGCGACGCTCGCCAGATACTCGGCCTTGCTCTCGGTCAGGGCGTTGGAGTGCGTGTAGGTCAGGCGGTCGCTCAGGAGCCGCCCGAGGGCGTCCAGGTCGCGGGCCATCATCGCCTGGTAGCGGCCGTCCTCGAGGCCGGCGATTCGCGCGGCGAGGTTGATCGGTGTCGCGGTCACGGCGTGTCTCCTTTCGCAGGTCTCCCGGCAAGACTATCCCGACCGCTTCCGCTCCGCTGGAACTGAGGGACGCGCGCTCAGAGCGACGACCGACGCGGGCGCCTCGCCCGCGACGAACCGCTTCACGTTTCCCGCCACGAATGCCGCCAGCCGCGCCCGGCCCGCCGGGCCGCCCGAGCCGGCGACATGCGGCGTCACCAGCACGTTCGGGCAATCCCACAACGGATCTTCGGCCGGCAGCGGTTCGGGATCCGTCACGTCGAGGCCAGCGCCGCCGAGCCGCCCGCTGCGCAGCGCCGCGACGAGCGCCTGCTGGTCGACGAGGCCGCCGCGCGCGAGGTTGATCAGGACCGCGCCGCGCCGGCATGCCGCGAGCTGCGCGGCGCCGATCATCCGGTCGGTCTCCGTCGAGTGGGGCGCGGCGACGACCACCACGTCCGCACGGCCGAGCACCGCCGCCAGCTCGCCGATCGGCCGCACCTCGTCGGCAAGCCCGTCCGGGCGCACCGAGCGCGACAGGCCGACGACGCGCATGCCGAACGGCTTCGCGAGCCGCGCGAAAGCGCGCCCGATGCTGCCGTAGCCGACGATCGCGGCCGTCAATCCCTCGAGCGTGCCCATCCGCCCGGACTGGGAGCGCTCCCAGGCGTGGCGCGTCTGATTGCGAAGCGACTCGGGCAGGCATTTCACCAGCGCGAGCAGCATCGCCATCCCGTGCTCGGCGACGGCCGGCGACCAGCTTTCGCCAGCGTTCGCGACCACGACGCCGGGCGGCACGCCGTGCATCTGCAGCCCCTCGTAGCCGGCGGTGAACGCCTGGATGAAGCGAAGCCGTCCCGCCCGCGCGCGCAGCATCGCCGCGAGCGCCGCGTCGTAGAACTGCGCGCCGATCACCAGCACCTCCATCGCGGGAGCGGCCGCGGCGAGCTCAGCCGGGTTCGCCGCCAGCACCAGCTCGACGCCGGGGATCTCGCGCAGCTTTGCGGCGATCTCGTCGCCGGCATAGCCCGGCCAGAACGCGACGTTCAACGCTGGCCTCCCAGCGGCTGACGATCTTCGCTCAACAGCCCCCCACTCGACGACAGTCTGCAGGAGCCGCGATCCCGCACCCTCCCCGCGCAGTGCGTCGTCGACGGCGGTGTGCTCGATGATCGCGCGCTTCGCGCCGGCGCGAACGTACGTCATCTCCGCCAAGCGGCGCCCGTCCCGCTCGATCACGAATGCGCCACGGGTCGGCGTCGCGCGATGCTGCACCTCGAGCGATGCCGGTTCCGTTCTGTCCATGCGCGATCCTGCGATGCTCGCGGCGATGCTACCACCCGTGCCTTCATTAGGCCGTCCGGGGTATTGACCCCGGGCCGCACGACGCGGAGGCTAGCCGCCGACGCGCTGATTCCTGCCCGACCACTGACGGGAGACACTCATGGACGACAAGATCATCGTCACCAATCGCGGCGCGCTGCAGGCGAAATACGGCGCTGCCGGCTACCGGGACATCGTCCGCGCGGTCGCGGTGTTGACCGCCGCCGACAAAAGCCGCGGGATCGTCACGCGCCTCGTCGCGATCGACGACCGGGCCCAGATGAAGCGGTGCCGCGGCAAGGCCGTCACCGACCGCAAGAGCCCGCAGCAGAACAAGCGCGCGATCGACGCCGTGTTCAAGGCGCTCGACCCGGACTATCTCCTGATCCTCGGCTCGATCGACGTCGTCCCGCATCAGGACGTCCGGAACGCCGCGTACGAGGCGGGGAACGACGACGACAAGTTCGCGTACGGCGACCTGCCCTACGCGTGCGACGCGCCGTACGCGACGGACACCGCCAAGTTCGTCGGCCCGACGCGAGTCGTGGGCAGGTTGCCCGATCTGACCGGCGCGAAGAAGCCGGCCTATCTCATCCGCCTCCTGCAGGCGGCCGCCGCGTTCAAGTCGCGGCCGCCTGCAGACTACGCGCCCTACTTCGGGCTCTCGACCCGCACCTGGCGCAAGTCCACCGCGATGAGCCTCGACGAGATCTTCGGCAACAACACGCGCCTGCGCCTTGCCCCGCCGAGCGGTCCGTCCCACCCCGCGACCGCGCTGCGAAATAAATCGCACTTCATCAACTGCCATGGCGCGGAAAGCGACCCGACCTTCTATGGCGAGGACGCGCGCACCATGCCGCCGTCCCTGACGACCCGTGCGCTGCGCGGCAAGGTGTCGAACGGGACGGTCGTGGCCGCCGAATGCTGCTATGGTGCCCAGCTCTACGACTCGGTGACGCTCGCTCTCGACATGCCGATCTGCCAGCAGTACCTCGGTACCGGCGCCTATGGATACTTCGGCAGCACGACGATCGCGTACGGGCCGGCCGACGAGAACGGCGCCGCCGACCTGATCGCGCAGTACTTCCTGCTCGAGGTCCTCGGCGGCGCGTCGATCGGGCGGGCGGCGCTCGCCGCCCGGCAGCGGTTCGTCGCGCAGACCGGACAGATGGATCCGATCGACCTGAAGACGCTGGCGCAGTTCTGTCTCTATGGCGATCCGAGCGTCCACCCGGTCCGGCTGCCGACGGCGACGCGGATCCCCGCGAGTGTCGATGCGGACAAGGCGCAGCGCGTGGCCCGGCGCGAGCGCCGCGCGCGGCTCAAGGCGACCGGCGATTTTCTCCACGACACGAAGCCGACCGCGTCGAAGCTGGCCAAGCGGAAGACGCGATCGCCAACGGTTAAGAAGGCGCTCCGCAGCATCGCCCGCCGCGCGGGTATCCCCGCGAGCGCCGGGTTCAAGGTGTTCGCTGTGAAGGCCGGTTCCGCCGCACCGAGGCTCGGGAAGAAAGCGGGGGCAGGCGGTGGCGCCGAGCGTTACTACGTCGTCGTCAAGAAGCCCCCCGCTCGCACCGGGACCGAAGGGTTGCACCTCGGCACTGCGGTCGTCGCGAAGGAAGCCGGCAACCGTATCGTGGGGTACCGCGTGTACCGCCAGCGCTAGCGCGGGGATGGCGGACGCGGAGACCCCCGTACCCGTCGCCGGCCTGCGCGGCCAGGTGACCCGTCGCGTCTTCGGCAAGGGCACCAAGAGCGAGCATCTGGCGGTGTGGATCGACACCGATCGCGGGTCGTTCGTCCTGCGCCGCAAGGGCGGCCCCGCGTTCGGCGATCCGGAGCTCGATCGATACGTCGGCAAGACCGTGGTCTGCGACGGTTTCCTGCTCTCCCACACCCTGCTCGCGGAGCGCATCGCGGTCGAGCCCTGAACGGCGGGGACTCGCGTCCGCGCACGCAACCCGCACCCCCATCGCTTAGAATGCGGGCCACCCGCGGCTGCTTCGACAACAGCGGGTCCGGCCTTCGCATCTCGTTGAGGAGAACCCGATGAAAGCGCGTCATTTCGTCGTCGCGGCGTTGCTCGGCGCCGCGGCGCTCGCCGTCCACGCGGCGGACAAGGTCAAGATCGGCTTCATCAGCACGCTGTCCGGGCCGAACGCCGCGATCGGCGGCGACATCCGCGACGGGTTCAACCTCGCGGTGAAGCTGAACGGCGGCAAGCTCGGCGGCCTGCCGGCGGAGGTGATCGTCGCCGACGACCAGCTCAACCCCGACAACGCGAAGCAGCACGCCGACCGCCTGCTGAAGCGCGACCACGTCGATTTCGTGACCGGCACCGTGTTCTCGAACGTGGTGCTCGCGATCGCGCCGCAGGTGACCGAGTCGAAGACGTTCTTCATCGGCCCGAACGCCGGCCCGGCGCAGTACACCGGGGCGCAGTGCAACCCGTTCTTCTTCGTGTCGTCGTGGCCGAGCGAAGCCTACAGCGAGGCGGCCGGGGAGTACGTCACGCAGCGCGGGTTCAAGCACGTGATCTTCCTCGCGCCGAACTACCAGGGCGGCAAGGACGCGGCGAACGGCTTCAAGCGCTACTACAAGGGCAAGCTCGCCGACGAGATGTACACCAAGCTCGGCCAGCTCGACTACGCCGCCGAGCTCGCGCAGATCCGCGCCGCCAAGCCCGACGCGCTGTACGTCTTCCTCCCCGGCGGCATGGGGATCAACTTCATCAAGCAGTTCGTCGCCTCCGGCATGTCGAAGGACATCCAGCTCGTCGTGCCGCTGTGGGGCTCGGACCAGGACATCATCCGCGCCGTAGGCGACCCGATGCTCGGCCTCTTCAGCCTCGGCCATTGGACCATCGATCTCGAGAACGCCGCGAACCGGAAGTTCGTGGCCGAGTTCGAGAAGGAGTACAAGCGGCTGCCGACCGGGTACGCCGCGAGCGGCTACGACACGGCGCTCCTCCTCGACGCCGCGATCCGGAAAGTGAAGGGCAACCTCGCCAACAAGGAGGCCCTGCGCGCGGCGATCAAGTCGGCCGACTTCAAGAGCGTGCGCGGCGACTTCAGGTTCAACGCCAACCAGTTCCCGGTGCAGGACTACTACCTGCAGGTCGTCGGCAAGACGGCGGACGGCAGGATCGCCCACAAGACGATCGGCAAGATCCTCACCGCACGCGGCGACGCGTACGTGCAGGACTGCAAGATGAAGTAGCCGGCGCGCGCCGCGGAGGCCGCAGCGTGCGCGCGCGAACGGCAGGTCAGCTCGTCTTCCGGACCGGCAACGCGCAGACGTTGCCGGTATCTGCGGGTTTCGCCTGTTTCTCCTGCTGCTCGCGGACTCTGGCGAAGGTCTTGGCGAGGTCGGTGTGCACGGCGGGCGTGTACCGGAAGCCGGCGCCGAGCAGCGACGGGTGTCCTTTGGGTAATGTCTTGATGGGCATGGTCTATGCTGATCTCCAGGGAGCGAACCGTGCACGAGTCGTACCAGCCTGCGGCAGCATTACGCCGCTCAAGCCCTTACGCCGGACTCCTCCAAAAAGGCTTGAGTCGCCGCCGTTCGGGTGTAATAAGGACCGACGGTTGACCCCATCCATCCTGTAAGGACTCCAGGTGCACGTCGAAGATCAGGCATCGCGAGCAATCTACGTCCGCCTCCGGCATCGAGCCCGCGTGTTCCGGGGCCTCGGCATCGGCTTCGTCGTGCTGATCGCATTGACCCTTGCGTTCGGCACCATCCCGTATTTTCTCGCCGGAGATATGGCGGTCACCGAATCCCGCGCGGCGCTCGAGATGCGGCGTTCCCAGGCGGAGCCGCAGACGAAGGGTGTCGAGAAGCACGACAGGAGCGCCGGGGAGCCGGCGAGCAGCCACGGTGACCCGGACACGACGGACTCGCCCGCGGCGCCGGGCGGCGCCAGCGCACAGCCGGCGCAACCGCCAGCGCAGCACATCGCAGCGGCGCCGACGCCACAACCTCAGTCGCAGCCACCTGCCGCGCTGACGGCGGAGAACGGCCCGCGTACGGCCCTCGCAGTGAGCGACGAGGCGCTGTCGGCGGCGGTGATCCGGATCACCGCCGTCGTCCTGCTGATCGCGCTGGTGTACGTCTTCGGGAGCCTGTATCGGTACAGCATGCGGCTCGCGTCGTACTACGACGAGAAGGCGGATTCGCTGCGGCTGCTCGAAGCCGGAGACCGGCAAACCGAGGAGCGGCTGGCGCAGATCACGATTCCCGGCCAGGATCGAGCCGGGATTCCGACACGGCGCAGCGAGCGCGTCTAGGCCGCGCGCGCCGGCGTGTTGGCGAGGGCCACCCGCTCCTCGTGCTCGATGATCCCCTTACCGTTCACCACCTGCACCGTCCCGGCGCGGCGCAGCCGCGCGTAGGCGCGGGCGAAATCGAGGGCGAGCTGTCGCGTCGAGAAGGACAGCTCGCGCTCCGTCTTGTCTAGCAAGACTACCCAGCCCCGCCGCGGGCCGGGTCTGACGGTAACGACTTCCTGGTTCATGCCGTTCTTCCTGCTCGGGTCCAACCAGGATGCGTGGGAGCAGAGATCGCGCCAAAGCGCGCACTGAATTGTCAATTCTTGTCACAGGGCGGGTAACTCGTCGCTCGCGTGGTCCAGACTTCCCGTACCGGCCTTACGCAATGAAGAATCCGACGAGGCCAGACGATGTTCGGACTGCGACCGAAGCACCCGACACCCCAGCCGCCCCGGCGCGTCGCGCCCGAGGGGCCGGCTGCCGCCCGCGAGGTCGCCGTTCCCGACGTGCCCTCCCTCGAGGGCTATACGATCGCCGAGCTGCGAACCGAGCAGCTCGCGCGCCTGATCCCGCTCGAGGAGCTCCGGCCGGAGCAGGTCGCGCACTTGATCAGAACGCTGACGCGCGGCCGCGGGTAAGCTTCCGCGGCGGCATTCCCGCGCGGAGGTGAATCAGATGGAAGTCCTGCTGGTTACGCTCGGCCGTCTCGCCGGGATCGCCGGCGCCGTCGTCTGTGCGGTCGCCGGCGTCGCGCGCCTTACCGGTGCGTACTGGCTCGGCGGATTTCAGGTAACGACGCTGCTCGAGGTCGGGGTGGCCCTCATGGTGCTCGGCTGCCTCTGCTTTCTCGCAGTGCTGCTCGAGCGCGTGGGCGAGCGCGAGCCCTGATCAGGGCAGCGTCGTCTTCGCCTTGCAGTCGAGCGGATCGGCCGCACCGCGGCCGGTCCGGCACACGTGCACGGTCCGGTCGGCGGGATCGTAGAACCACGCGAACCCGACGCCGTCGGACGACGAGTTCCCCATCGGTACGACGCCCTGGCGGAAGTCGGGTCGCGGTTGCGCGAGAGCGTGCAGGGCGTAGCCGACGCAGAGGGCGAAGAGCACTGCGATTGCGGTCTTGAGCATGGTGTCCTCCTGAAGGGAAGTGCCGCAGGGTGAATGGAATGCCGTGGCGACGCCGCTTCGGCCGCCGCGGGGAAAAAATGGAAGCAAGCGAATGTTGCTGGTCGACGCCGGTGGCGTCCCGCTGTCGATCATCGTGACCGCGGCTAATCGCCATGACATCAGCCAATTGGTGCCCACTCTCGACGCGCTCGTCCTGCCACGGCCGGCCGTTGCCCCCGCGCGCCCGGCAA
Source organism: uncultured beta proteobacterium (assembly GCA_963789885.1). Lineage (GTDB taxonomy): Bacteria > Pseudomonadota > Gammaproteobacteria > Burkholderiales > SG8-39 > DATEDA01. The sequence goes on from CAWBNB010000010.1 coordinate 231,252, forward strand.
CACCTGTGCGCCGACGCCGGCTTCGTCGGCGCAGTCGCCAAGCAGAGCATGGTCGACCGCAACTACACGCCGCATGTCCGTCCGCGCGGCGAAGAGCGGACCCAACGCGCCCAAGGCAAGCGCCCGCGGCGCTGGGTGGTCGAAGTGGCGCACTCGTGGTTCACGCGCTTCCGCAAACTGCTCGTTCGCTATGAGAAGATGCATCGCTCTTACCTGGCGTTGACCATGCTCGCCGCTGCCATCATCAGCTTCCGGCGTGTGCCCGCGAAAGTAAACATTATTCACGGATAAGTTCTAAGTCTTGCGCTGCGGGTCGTTCAGCGCGCCGATCCATCGCTGCTGCGACGCGTAGCCCTCGCCGGCCTCGCCGCGCGCTTCCGCCTGCGCCATCCCGGCGAGCCGCGCGCCCTTCGCCGGCGTGTCCTCGGGAATCGCGTCGAGCGCATCCGCGAGCATCGCCGAGTAGTCGGCGCCGACCGGGCAGACGTCGGCGCAGCGCCGGCAGCCGGTGATCACGCCCGACCCGCGCAGGATGCTCTGCCAGAGGTTGAACGTCGCCTCCGAGCGCAGCAGCTCCTTCCGCGCCTGCGCATCGTCCGCCTGCACGATTTTCTCGATCTGCCCGGTGAGCTTCGCGAAGCCGTAGGGCGAGCGGTACTCGTCGCAGGTCTCCCAGTCGCGGCCCCAGTGGCGGACGGTATCCCCGGGACAGGCCTTGAGGCAGCGCCCGCACGAGGGGCCGAGGCACAGCGCTTGCGACATCGGCCGGTCGCATTCGACGTTGACCGAGCAGAGGACGGCGGTGAGCAGCACGCGCGGCCCGTACTCGGGCGTGAGGAGCTGGAGGTTGAGGCCGAGCGTGCCGAGGCCGGCCTCCACCGCCGCGTGCGGCAGCGAGAGCAGCGTCGTCTGGTGCTCGCGCGGGTCGCCTTCGTAGCGCCACGGGTCGACGTGCGTCGGCGGCACGATGATCGCCGGGTAGCCGCAATCCTCGAGCCAGTACACCAGCTCGAGCGAGCTCTCCTCGAGCGCGGTGAGCGCGAGCTCGTCGTTGTAGTACTTGTGCCGGTCGCCCCACGCGGCGATGCGCGCGACGCCGCTCGAGAGCTTCTTCGCCAGCACGATCACGCGGCCACCGTCGTGATCGGTGATGTCCGAGGGCCGCCGCGGATCCTCCGGATCCGGCGGATTCGCTTCGAGCGCGGCGCCGTCGGCGATGCCGACGAGATCGGCGCCGAGCGCCTTCGCCTTCGCCTTGATCTCGTCGGCCGTCAACGGCTGCTTGAATACGCCGACCACGCGCTCTAGTCCTCGTCCGCCGCTTCCGCGGCCCGCTCGCGCTGCAATTGCCTGAACGCCTGCAACTGCTTCGCGACGATGCCCTTGTAGCCTTCGGGCCCCACCCAGCGCGCATTCCATTCCGACAGGCCGGGGAGTTGCTCGCCGCCGCGCTCGTGCGCCGCGCGCGCCTCTTTGTACTGCTTCGCGAGCGCCACCTTCTCGGGCGTTTTCTCGGGGATCGCCTTCTGCACGTCGGCGAGATGCGCGTGATAGTCGTTCCCGACCGGGCACACCGCGAGGCAGCGCGGGCAGTCGCCGAACGAGCCGACCACCCGCAGCAGGCCCTGCCAGAAGCCGAAGAAATCGCGCGACCGGAACGTCGCCATCTTGTCCTCGTCCGGCCGCTCGATCATGCGGTCGAAGAACTTCAGGATCTGCGCGAACCCGAACTCCTGCGCTTCGGTCGCGCACTCGCGCTTGGCGATCCCCCAGTGCAGCACCGCGTCCGCCGGGCACGAGTGCAGGCAGCGGCTGCACGACTCGCCGATGCACACCTGCTCGGTCATGCGCGGATCCGGCTCGAGCTCGAGCTCGGTGAGGATGCCGGTGAGGTAGAGCCGCGGCCCGAACTCGGGCGTGAGGATGTTGACCTCGAGCCCGAGCGTGCCGAGCCCCGCCTCGACGCCGAGGTGCCGCGTCGAGAGCCGGCCGTAGCTCGCGCGCTTAAGCGTCCACTCGGTTTCCTGCGCCGCGGTCACGAACGTCGGATGGCCGTCGCGCTCGAGCTCCTCCGCGAGCCGGTACGCGAGCCGGTCCATCTTCCGCAGCACCAGCATGTCGAGGTACTGCACCGGCACGTTCGACTTGCAGCGGAAGGCGCCGACCGGGATGCGGCTCACGACGACGATCACGCTCTTGCAATACGGCGAGATGCGGTCCGGCGTCTGCGGCCAGCGCGGATCGGGCGGAAAAGCATTGAGCGTCTCGGCGGACGCGATGCCGACGAGATCGGCGCCGAGCGCCCTGGCACGGCGTTTCACGCGCGCGGCGTCCCAGGGGGCGCCGTGCTCGGGGTCGGCCGGCGGTCTCATCGTGCTAGTTCCACACCGTACGCGCCACCGACCCGACCAGCGCGAGCTTGCGGCGCTCGTCGTCTTCGGTCATCGGCGCCCCGCCGACGGTGGTGCCGAATCCGCACTGCGGGCTGAGCGCGAGCCGCTCGAGCGGCACGAATGCCGTCGCCTCGTCGATGCGCCGGCGCAGCGCCGCCGGGTCCTCGAGCACCGCGGTCTTGCTGCTGACCAGTCCGAGCACCACGTGCTTCTCCGCGGGCACGAACCGCAACGGGCGGAAGTCGCCGGCGCGCTCGCTGTCGTACTCGAGCAGGAACACGTCGACGCCACGCTGGTCGAAGAGCTTCTCGGCGACCGGCTCGTAGCCGCCGGCGCCGATCCAGTGCCCGCGGTAGTTGCCGCGGCAGAGATGCATCCCGATCGTCATGCCGGCGGGGCGGTCGCGCAGCACCTCCGCGTTCGCCCACAAGTACTTGTCGAGGAGCTGCCGCCAGTCCCAGTGCCACTCCGCGATCAGCGCCTGGATCCGCGGATCGCAGAGGAGCGCGATCGGCACCTCGTCGAGCTGGAGATAGGCGCAGCCGAGGCGCGCGAGCTCGGCGATCTCCGCGCGGTACACCGCGATCAGATCGCGCCACCACGCCTCCTCGTCGGGATAGACGGCGCGATCGATCGCCTCCGGGCCGCGATGGAAGTGGATGACCGACGGCGCGGGCAGCGTGATCTTCACCGGCCGGCGCGCCACCGACCGCGCGAACGCGAGCTCGTGCGTGGCGATCCCGCGCGTGCGGCGGACGAGCCCGGCGGTGTGCGGCACCGGCACCGAGAGCTGGGCCTCGCCTCCCGCCATGAACCTGAACTCGGTGTCGCGGTGCTCGAGCCCGTCGACCGCGTCGACGAAGCCGGCGAACCACGACCGCCGCCGGAACTCGCCGTCGGTGACCGCGTCGAGGCCCGCCTCCTCCTGCATGCGGATCACCGCGCGGATCGAGTCGTCGAGGACGCCGTCGAACTCCGCCGCGGGCATCCGCCCCGCGGCCGCCGCCTTGTAGGCGTCGCGGAGCGGCTTCGGCCGCAGCAGGCTGCCGATGTGGTCGGCGCGGCAGGGCGGGCCGGCCCGCATCGTCCCTTCCTAGTTCCGCCGATCGACGAAGCGCGGCACCTTCACCGCCTTCTCGAAGTCGCGCGCGAGCGTGCCCATCTCGAGCACCTCGACCTCCGGGGTCAGGCCGAAGGTGAGCTTGATCCGCTCGGCGAGCCCGCCGCGCACCCCGGCCGGGTCGGCGCCGCGGCGCACCTCGATCTGCAGCCGCAGCGCGTCGAGCCCGCCGTCGTTCAGCGCCTCGGCGCGGAAGTCGGTGACCGCGCTCTCGGCGAACATGAAGTCCTCCAGGTCGCCGTGGTTGACGTTGACGCCGCGGATCTTGAAGAAGCCCTCGGTACGGAGCTCGTGGTGCAGCACCGGGAACACCGAGAACGGATCGTCGGTGCGCTGCTGCGGCGCGAGCCGCACGACGTCGCCGGTGAGCCAGCGGAGGAACGGCGTGATCGTGTTCGACCAGAGGGGCGTCATCACCAGCAACCCCTGCTCGCCCGGCGCGACCGGCTTGCCGCTCGACGAATCGACGACCTCGAGATAGAAGAGATCGCTCCAGGCCACCATGCCGTCGACGCCGTCGCGCTCGACCGTCGTCATCGACGCCTCGGTCATGCCGAAGCTGTTGTAGACCTTCGCGCCCCACGCGCGCTCGAGCTTGCTGCGTTTGGCCGCGGTCAGCGGCTCCGCGCTGACGAGGAGCTTCCGGACCGAACCCGCCGCAAGGTCGATCCCTTGAGCCTCGGCCACGTTCGCGAGGTGCAGCGCGTAGCTCGGCATCGCCGCGAGGATCGTCGGCTTCAGCTCCCGGATGAGCTCGAGCTGGACCGGCGTCGGCGTGGTCGTGCCCGCGCCGGCCCAGGTGGTGGCGAGGCCCTCCATCTGCGCCGAACGCGGCGTGAGCTGTCCGACCGGGTGGATGCCGAGCGGAAAGGAGGCGTGCACGATGTCGCCGGGTGCCGCGCCGATGCACGGCCAGATGCGGCGGAAGGCGACGCCGAGGTTGTAGTCGAGATCCTCGGCCGAGCGCGGATAGAAGAGCGGTTTCCCGGTCGCGCCGCCCGAGCGCCACAGCTCGCGCGAGGCGCTGATCGGCGCGATGCAGAAATCGGCGTAGAACTCGCCGGTGGAAAGCTTGCGCAGCTCGTCCTTGGTGAGGACGGGGATCTTCGCCCACTCCTCGGGATCGTCGAGCCGGTCGAGGCGGATGCCGTCGACGCGCGGCGCGAGCAGCTTCGACCGCCGCGCGCGCTCGACGGCAAGGCGCTTCCGCGTGCGGTGGATCGCGTCGATCTCGGCCTGATCGCGCGGGAGCCCGAGCGTCCAGGGCGAAAGCCCGGCGCCGGGCTGCGCAGGTCCGGCCATCTCAGGCAGCGCGGCGCGCTGCGGCCTCGCGCTCCTCGGCGATCCGGCGGCGGAGGAGGCGGATCGCCTGGATCTGCCCGGTGTCGCCGTTCACGTCGATGCGCGGCGCCGACGGGTCGCGGTCGATGTTGATCTGCTGCGCCTCGATCGCTTCCACGTCCTGGAGGAACGCGGTTTTCACCTGTTCGAAGAGCAGATCGGTGACCTTCGGATCATCGATCATGAAGTTGTGCGCCTGCGCCCAGAAATAGTGCGTGGTGCGCCCGGTCTCGGGCGTGATCGCGTTCAGGTTACGCATCTCGATCCCGCCGGGCATCTTGCCCTCGGCGACGAATGCGCCGGTCTTCAGGCCGCGCGCGCCCGCCCCGGTCGCACAGCCGCCGACGTCGAGCCGCACGAACGCCGGCGGCACGAAGTTGATGAACTGCCAGCGATCGATGTTGCCGGTGAAGCCGCCGGCCTTGACGTAGGTCGGCGGGGGCGGCGTGTCGACCATCCAGCGGGCGACGGTCACCTCGTCGTCGCTGCGCTGGGCCCGCACCTCCGCCTGCTCTGCCGTGGCCATGTTGCCGATCGTCGAGCGATGCAGGAACGCGAGGTGGCTGAGATCGAGCAGGTTCTCGATGATCAGCTCGTAGTCCGCCTTGACGTGGAGGAGATCGCCCTTGGCGCGCCACGCCGGGTGCTCGAGCCAGTGGAAGTCGCACACCTGCGCCGGATCGGCCGCGGCGGGATCGCCCATCCAGATCCAGATCCAGTGGTTGCGCTCCACGACCGGGTAGCTCCGCACCCGGGCCGCGGCGGGAACGACGTCCTGTCCCGGGACGCGCACGCACTTGCCGGTGGCGTCGTAGGTGAAGCCGTGGTAGCCGCACTCGAGGAAGTCGCCCGTGACCGCGCCCTTGTGCAGCGGAAAGTGACGGTGGCAGCAGCGGTCCTCGAGCGCGACCACGTTTCCGGAGCGGGTGCGGTACAGCACCACCGGCTCGTTCAGCAGGACGCGGCCGAACGGCCGCTCCGCGGTCACCTCGTGGTCCCAGGCCGCGACGTACCAGGCGTTTCGCAGGAACATCCCCGCTCTCCCTCGGGCGCTTGCGCGCCCGGACGCGATCGGATTAAATGCCTCGTGCTCACGATGAAACCCGCCGGCGAAGACGGCGGCTTTCCCGACATTGGGGACACGAGGGGCTGTGGCCCCTCGTATCGTTGAGACTAATGTAAGTCGCGCCCGAAGCGAGCGTCAAGGCGCGGGCCGCGCCCCGGGGGATCTCGTTCTCAGACCAGGAGTTCCGGCAATGCGGAAAAACATGATCGCGCTCGTCGTCCTCGCCCTCGTCGCGGCCGGCGCCCAGGCTGCCGACCACGTCAAGGTCGGCTTCGTTTCCACGCTTTCCGGCCCGCAGGGCGCGCCGGGGATCGACTCGCGCGACGGCTTCCAGCTCGCGGTAAAGATGCTCGGCGGCAAGCTCGGCGACCTGCCGGTCGAGGTGCTCGTCGCGGACGATCAGTTCAACCCCGAAACGGGCAAGCAGGTGGTGGAGCGCTTCGTGAAGCGCGACCGGGTCGACTTCGTCACCGGCATCATCTACTCGAACGTGCTGCTCGCCGCCGGGCCGAGCGCGTTCGAGGCGAAGGTGCCGTACGTGAGCTCGAACGCCGGCCCGTCGCAACTCGCCGGCAGCGGCTGCAATCCGTATTTCGTGAGCGCGGCGTGGCAGAACGACGGCTCCCACGAGGCGTCGGGGCAGTACGCCACGAACAAGGGCTTCAAGACGGTCTACCTGCTCGCGCCGAACTACCCGGCCGGCAAGGACGCGCTTACCGGGTTCAAGCGCTTCTACAAGGGCAAAGTCGTGGACGAGGTCTACCCGAAGCTCGGCCAGCTCGACTTCGCCGCCGAGCTCGCGCAGGTCCGCGCCGCAAAGCCCGACGCGGTCTACGCGTTCATGCCCGGCGGGATGGGGATCAACTTCATCAAGCAGTACGTGGCCGCGGGCCTGTCGAAGGACATCCAGCTCGTCCTGCCGGGCTTCAGCGCCGACGAGGACACGATCAAGGCGGTCGGCGAGCCGATGCTCGGCCTCTTCAACCCGGCGCACTGGTCGCCCGACCTCGACAACGCGGAGAGCAAGCGGTTCGTGGCCGCGTTCGAGAAGGAGTACGGCCGCATCCCGAGCGCGTACGCGGCGCAGGGGTTCGACGCGGCGCTCATGATCGACGGCGCGATCCGCGCGATGAAGGGCAAGGTCGAGGACCGCGACACGCTGATGCGCGCGCTCAAGACCGGCAAGTACCGCTCGGTGCGCGGCGATTACAAGATGAACAACAACGGGTTCCCGATCCAGACCTATTACCTTCGCGTCGTAGGCAAGGACGCCCAGGGCCGCATCATCAACAAGACGGTCGGTACGGTGTTCACCAACCACGGCGACGCGTACGCCAAGGACTGCAAGCTGAAATAGGCCGCGGCGGCGCCGCCGCGCCTTCATGTCCGGGATCCTGATCCTCGAGCAGACCCTGAACGGCCTGCAGTTCGGGCTGATGCTGTTCCTGCTCGCGGCGGGCCTCACGCTCGTGTTCGGGATCATGGACATGATCAACCTCGCGCACGGCTCGCTGTACATGGTCGGCGCGTATCTGATGGCCGCATTCGTCCAGGCGACCGGGTCCTTCGTCTGGGGGCTCGTGCTCGCGGTCGCGGGCACCGCGCTGATCGGCATGGCGCTCGAAGTCGCGCTGCTGCGGCGCCTGTATCAGCGCGACCACCTGACGCAGGTGCTCGCGACGTTCGCGCTGATCCTGATCGCCAACGAGCTCGTGCGGCTCGTCTTCGGGTCGCAGCCGGTGCTGCTCAATACGCCGGCCGCGCTCTCCGGGCCGGTCGACCTGCTGCCCGGACTGTCGTACTCGTCGTACCGGCTGCTGATCATCGCGGTCGGCGTCGCGGTCGCGGTCCTCCTCTATGTCCTCGTCGCGAAGACCCGCACCGGCATGCTGGTGCGGGCCGGCGCGTCGAACCGCGAGATGGCGACCGCGATGGGCGTGAACATCCGCACGCTCTTCACGATCGTGTTCGGCATCGGCGCCGCGCTGTGCGCGGTCGCCGGCGCGATGCTCGGGCCGATCCTCGCGGTGCAGGTGGGGATGGGCGAGAACATCCTGATCCTCGCGTTCGTGGTGATCGTCATCGGCGGCATCGGCTCGATCCGCGGCGCGCTGGTGGGGTCGCTCCTCGTCGGCATCGTCGACACGATCGGACGGACCTTCCTGCCGATCCTCTTCCGCGAGTTCCTGCCGCCGGCCTACGCCTCCAACCTCGGCCCGGCGGTGGCGTCGATCCTCATCTACGTGCTGATGGCGGCGGTGCTGTTCTGGAAGCCGCAGGGCCTGTTCCCGGCGCGAGGCTGGGAGAAAACCGTGCCGGAGGCCACGGTTTGCGTGATTCTGGGGTGCCCGAGGGGGTGTGGCCCCTCGGGTCGTGACGACTAGAGCGACCGTGCCGACGAAGGCGCTCACGATCGCGACGCTCGCGGCGGCGCTCGTCTTTCCGCTCCTCGCGGCGCCGCTCGGCTGGGAGTACTACCTCGGCTTCGCGTCGCGGATCATGATCTACGCGATCGCCGCCTCGAGCCTCAACCTGATCCTCGGCTACGGCGGCATGGTGAGCTTCGGCCACGCCGCGTTCCTCGGCGCCGGCGCGTACGCGGTCGGGATCCTGATGGCCGAGGGCGTGGCAAGCGCGTGGATCGCCTGGCCGGTCGCGATCGCGCTCGCCGCGTTCTTCGCGCTGGTGATCGGCGCCATCTCGCTCCGCACGCGCGGCGTCTACTTCATCATGATCACGCTCGCCTTCGCGCAGATGATGTACTACGTCTTCATCTCGCTGAAGGAGTACGGCGGCGACGACGGGCTCAACCTCCCGACGCGCTCGTGGATCGGGCTCGGGCTCGACCTGAAGAGCGACACCACCTTCTACTACCTCGCGCTGGCGAGCCTCGTCGCGACGCTCTACGGCCTGAACCGCCTCGTGCATGCACGCTTCGGGCGCGTGATCGAGGCGATCCGCGAGAACGAGACCCGGATGGAGGCGGTCGGCTTCCCGACCTACCGCTACAAGCTCGTGTGCTTCGTGATCGCCGGCGCGGTGTGCGGATTGGCCGGCGCGCTGCTCGCGAACCAGGGCAATTTCGTCAGCCCGCGGCTGCTCGACTGGGCGCAGTCGGGGTCGCTGATGATCATGGTGATCCTCGGCGGCATCGGCCACCTCTACGGCGGGGCGATCGGCGCGGTCGTGCTGCTCACGCTCGAGGAGGTGCTCTCCTCCTACACGATCTACTGGCAGCTCCCGGTCGGCGCGATCCTGCTCGCGATCGTGCTGTTCGCGCCGCAGGGGCTCGCCGGGGCGTTCACGCGGAAGCGGCGCGGCTGATGGCGCTCCTCGAGATCCGCGACCTCGCGAAGCGCTTCGGCGGCGTCGTCGCCACCGACGGCGTCTCGCTCGAGGTCGGGCGCGGCGAGATCCACGCGCTCATCGGCCCGAACGGCGCCGGCAAGACCACGCTGGTGCACCAGCTCTCCGGCGCGCTCCGGCCCGATCGCGGCCGGATCGTGTTCGACGGCGCCGACGTCACGTCGATGCCGTTCCACGAGCGCGTGCGGATCGGCCTCGCGCGCTCCTACCAGATCACCAGCATCTTCCGGAAATTCACCGTGCTCGAGAACATGCTGCTGCCGGTGCAGGCGCGCAGCGGCTCGAGCCTCTCGTTCTGGCGGCCGCGCGCGACGGAACAGGCGCTCTTCGACGAGGCCCGCCGGGTGCTCGCGTCGGTGGGCCTCGCCCGCCGCGACGACACGCTTGCCGGCAACCTCGCGCACGGTGAGCAGCGGCAGCTCGAGGTGGGTCTCGCGCTCGCGACGAACGCCAGGCTGCTCCTGCTCGACGAGCCGATGGCGGGGATGGGCCCGGACGAGTCGGAGCGCATGATCGGGTTGATCGCGCGGCTGAAGGGCGCGCTCTCCGTCCTGCTCGTCGAGCACGACATGGACGCGGTGTTCCGGCTGGCGGACCGCATCTCGGTGCTCGTCAACGGGCGCGTGATCGCGAGCGGCCCGCCGCGGGAGATCCGCGCGAACCAGGAGGTGAAGCGGGCCTATCTCGGCGAGGAGCTCAGCGCGTGAGCGCGACGGAAATCCGATGAGCGAGCCGCTGCTCCGTGTCGAGAAGCTCGAGACCGCTTACGGCGCGAGCCAGGTGCTGTTCGGCGTCTCGCTCGAGATCCGCGCCGGCGAGGTCGCGACGCTGCTTGGCCGCAACGGCATGGGCAAGACGACGACGGTCCGGTCGATCTTCGGCCTCACGCCGGCGCGCGGCGGCGCGGTCACGTTCCGCGGCGAGCGGATCGAGAAGCGCGCCGCCGACCGCATCGCGCGCCTCGGGCTCGCGCTCGTGCCGGAAGGCCGCCAGATCTTCCCCAACCTGACGGTGCGCGAGCACCTGGTCGCCTTCGCCGAGAACCGCAGCGGCGCGGCCGAGCCGTGGACGCTGGAGCGCGTGCTCGCGGTGTTTCCCGCGCTCGCGGCGCGCACCGAGAACATGGGCAACCAGCTCTCCGGCGGCGAGCAGCAGATGCTCGCGATCGGCCGCGCGCTGACGACCAATCCGAGCCTGCTCGTCCTCGACGAGGCGACCGAAGGTCTGGCGCCGCTCGTGCGCGAGGAGATCTGGCGCTGCCTCGCCGCGCTGAAAGCCGCCGGTCAGACGATCCTGGTGATCGACAAGTACGTCGAGCGGCTGGTCCGCATCGCCGACCGGCACACGATCATCGAGCGCGGGCGCGTCGCCTGGCAGGGAACGTCGGCCGAGCTCGACGCCGATCGCGCGCTGTGGCACCGGTATCTCGGGGTCTAGGCGCTCCGCCCTCGTCGCGCCAGTAGCCGGCAAGCGCCTCCGGCGAGCCGGTGAACGCCGGACGGCCTACCTCCTTGGACCGCGATCGGTAGCCGACACGGTTAGACCTTGCGGCCGTTACCGCGGGCGCCTGCGAGCGCTAGGGTGAAGATCATCCCCTGACGAACGGAGAGCGACATGGCAACGAAAGCAGATCCCCTCAAGAGCGATGCGATACTGGTCCCGCGCCCCGAGTGCGATCCGGGTCCGCTTCACGAAGGATGCGACGGCCCCCCGCCGACGCCCTGGCTCGACTGGAAGCACTGCTTCAAGATCTACGAGTTCCGGGAATACGTCATTCAGCTCGGGACCGCGGCCGCGCTCCGGGAAGGAATCAAGATCCGCGCCCGGTTCGAGCATGCGATGTGTCCGATGGGCCGCAAGCAGGGGCCGATCGTCCACAGCCAGACCTTGCTTCCGCAAGAGGAAATCAAGATCTACGAATACGACCGGTATCGCCGCGCCACGAGCACGTCGGCGCGGTTCAGCCAGCGTTCCAACTTCTTCTCTTATGTGAGCAAGGTGACCGAGAGCCTGGCGAGCGTGAAGACCGATTTCGGAACCGCGTTCTCCAGCACCGCCTCGGTTGCCGGCTCGACGGGCGGCGGGATCGACCTCGGCATCGTCAGCTTCGGCGGCGAGGCTTCTTCTTCGGCAACGGTCTCCGTCAGCAACCATCTGAACGTGGATTCGGTCTTCGAGTCGTTCAGCCACGTCGCCGAGATCAGCTCCCAAGCCGTCGAAACCGAGCGCTCGATCGTCGTCAGCACGTTCGAGGAGAACGTCAGCACGAACACGACGTTCCGGACGCTGCGCAACGAGAACCACTGCCACGCGGTGACCTACTTCATCCGGCGGGTGCTCGAGGTCTACTGCCTCTCGACCAGGCTGGTCGGGATCGAGGTCCAGATCGGCGGCAACTGGATCGACATCAAAGCGGTGCCCGAGCCCCTGCGGGACGCGATCCTGAAGCAGCTCGGCCCGATCATCGTCGGCCAGGTCTCGCAGCGGAGCACCGAGATCGCCCTCCCCACGGACGGGCTCCTGTACGAGGCGGAGCTCGCCCACTGCAGCTCCTGCGAGCCCGAGCTGGAAAGACGCATCGCGCTCGAGGTGAAGAAGCTGGAGCTGGAGGTCGAGCTGCTGGAGCGCGAGAACGAGCGGCGCAAGAGCCGGATCGCCAACGGCGAGCTGTCGGAGTTCGTGCCGTGCTGCCCGCAGCCGGAAGAGGTGACCGCGTAGCGAGAGTTTTCACGACGCGAGGGGCCACACCCCCTCGCGCTCCCCAAATCCAGGAAAACCGCGGCCTTAGGCCGCGGTTTTCTCGCCAGGCGCACCCGGTGGGAACGGCACGACGATCTTCGGGGGTGGTCGGGGTACCGCGCGAATAACCACGACCACTCCAAGGAGCAGGCGAGCGAGCATGTTCCCCCGAGGGTCGCTACGAACCAGCAGGCTTGCGGAACTTGAGCACGAACTCGTCCACCGGCGTCGGGGCGCGGAACACGATCGCATCGCGCTTGTCCTCCGGATGGCGCAGGAAGTCGCCGGACGCAACGAGCTGGAACCCGGCCGCTTCGATCTCCCTGACGACCGACGACTCCTCGATGCGGTGCAGGCTTTTCGTGACCCCGATGCCGTCGCCGGTGCGCGCGGAGTGGTCCGCGACGATGAGCACGCCGCCGGGCTTCAGCAGATCGTAGAGACGCCGATTCATCTTCGCGCGGTCGACGCCCATATACACCGTGTCGTGATAGGCGAAGAAGAACGTGATCGCGTCGAGGTGGCCGGCCCCCGGCGGGAGCGGATCCTCGAACGGGCGCAGAACGTAATCGACGTTCTTCATCGCCGGGCCCTTCGCACGGTTGGCGTATGCGTCGGCTGCGCGCTGCATCACCGGCGGCTGATCCTGCGCATACACCTTGCCGTTCGGTGCGACGGCCCGCGCGAGCATCTCGGCCGTGTACCCGCCGCCCGCCCCCATCTCGAGCACCGTCATGCCGGGGCCCACGCCGGTGAAGGCGAAGAGCTTCACCGGATCGCGCCGCTGGTCGGTCTTCCGGTCGGCCTCGCTGCGATCGGGCGCGGCGACGATCACGGCGTAATCGGCCGCCGGCTTCGGCTCCGACACGCCGGCGCAGCCGGCGAAAGTACTGGCCAAGAGCAGCGCACCCGCGAGGAACGGGGGGATGGTGCAGGGCTTCATTGAAGGGGTTCCCTTTCGGACGCGGGCGAGATACCCGATTGTCCGGCAAATCCGGCGTCGTGGAGCGGGCTGCGAGCTCATGGCGGCGGTGCGTGCTCGAGCCAGTGCCGTGCGATGTCCTCGCGTCGTGCGAACCATGCCCCGCCCTTCGCCTGGATGTGGCGCAGCAGCGCGGCGAGCCCGCCGATCCGTCCGGGCCGCCCGATGATCCGGGTGTGCAGGCCGATCGACAGCATCCGTGGAACCTGCGCGCCCTCCTCCCACAGGCGGTCGAACGCATCCGCGCAGTAGCCGGCGAAATCGCTGCCGCGCACGAAGGCGTAGCCGTCGAAGAAGCGCATGTCGTTGGTGTCGAACGCGTACGGCAGGACGAGATGCGGCTTGCCGGACACCTCGACGTAATACGGCGCGTCGTCGTTGTACGCATCGCTGTCGTACAGGAAGCCCGCCTCGGCGAGCAACCGCCGCGTGTTGACCGAGGCGGAAGACTTCGTGTGCCAGCCGACCGGCGGCTTGCCGTGCACGCGCCGGATGATCTCGACCGATTTTGCGATCAGCGCGCGCTCGTGCGCCTCGTCCATGCCGGCGTGCGGCTCCCAGCGGTAGCCGTGGCAGCAGATCTCGTAGCCGCGCGCAGCCGCATCGGCGCCGACCCACGGCGTCGCTTCGAGCGCGCGCGCGCATGCGTTGAGCGTGAGCGGCACGCCAAACGACTGCGCGGTCTCGCAGATACGCCAGTACCCGGCGCGCGAGCCGTACTCGAAGTGGCTCTCGATGCACAGATCGGGAGCGCCCTCGACCCGCTGCACCGCCTCGTGGATCGTCTCGTTCCGCTCGTCGCCGGCGGAGATCGCGAGTTCAGCGCCTTCCTCGATGTTGAGGACCACCGAGACCGCCACGCGCGCGCCGCCGGGCCAGCGCACCTGGGGGTAGCGGTTGCCGTAGCCGTGAAAGTCGCGCGCCATCGTCTCGCGTCAGGGGAGTCGCGCCGGGGTCGGCACGAGCCGGCCCGCGGCGGGGTTGCAGAACGACGCTATCCGGTCGCCCTGCACCGCGCGCGAGCCGTCCCGCACGACCGCATCGCCGCTCACGGGCGTGGCACCGCCCAGGAGAAGGTCGTAGGGTTGGGTCATCGGCAGGTGGCGATGCGGAGCATACCGCGACGCTAGCCGGTGGCGCCCAGGATCCTCTCGGCGATCTGCGCCGACCTCAGTCCGTCCATCCCCGACGCGTTCGGCTCTTCGCCGCGCGCCACCGCTTCGGCGAACGCCTCGAACTGCGCCGCGTAGAGATCCGGCACGGGAAACGTCGCGTCTGCCACCTGCTGCCCGGTGGTCCGTCGCAGCAGGCCTGATGGACTCATGCCCAGCGTCCCGACCCCGCTCGCGGTGCCTTTCGTGCCCCAAACGTTGATGCTGTTGAGCGGCCACATCGAGCGCCGGGTGAAGGTCGCGGTACCGATCGCGCCGTTCAAGAAGGCGAGCGTGCAGGCGATCGTCTGGTCCTGTCCGGTCTCGGCCGCAGCGATCGACGAGCGCCGAAACGTCGCGTACCTCCGCGCCGGCGAGCCAGCACATCAGGTCGAGCACGTGCACTCCGATCGCGCCGAGCACGTCGGACCCGGCGCGCCTCGGATCGGCGCGCCAGTTCTTCCATGGGCCGTACGACGAGTGCCACTCGCCGCGCACGAGCACGACGTCGCCGAGCTCGCCGGCGGCGACGAGCTCCCGGATCGCGCGGTGGACCGGGTGGTGCCGCGCCTGGAACCCGACGCCGAGCCGCACCCTCGCCTTCTGCGCGGCATCGATCATGGCGCGGCAGTCCGCTTCGCTCAGCGCCATCGGCTTCTCGACCAGCACGTGCTTGCCGGCCGCGGCGACGATCTCCGTCTGGCGACGATGCTGATCGTTCGGCGTAGTGATGAAGACGGCGTCGATCGCGGGATCCGCGGCGAGCGCCTCGATCGACGCGTAGACGCGCGGCGAGCCGACGCGCTGCGAGAACGCGGTCGCGGCGGCTTCGCTGCTGCCCACAACGCCGTGCAGACGCTCGGCCTTCGTCTTCGCGAACGCCGGTACGATCCGCTGCTCGGCATGCAAGCCGGCGCCTACGATTCCCCACCGCATCGATTCCCTCCGCCGCCTCAGAACCTGAGCACCGTCGTCGCGCCGCCCTCCACGGGCAGCGCGGCGCCGGTCGTGAACCCCGATAGGCCGCTCGCGAGAAAGAGCATCGCCGAGGCCACGTCCGCCGGGGTGCAGACGCGACCGAGCGGGACAGCCTGCTTCATCACCTCCGCCCGCCGCTCGAGTTGCCCGGGCTGCAAGCGCGATAGCCGGTCGAGCGACGGCAGCTCGAGCCCGCTCGGGCAGACGCAGTTGGCGCGGATCCCTTCGCGCGCATAGTCCGCGGCGATCTGCCGCGTGAGCTGGAGCACGCCGGCCTTGGAAACCCCGTAAGCGGTCATCGCCGGCAGCGTGAGCAGGGCGCCTTGCGAGGCGACGTTCACGATCGCGCCGGCGCGCTGCGCCTGCATCACCGGCAGCACATGCTTGCAGCTCAGGAACACGCCTTTCAGATTGACCGCCATGATCCGGTCCCAGTCGGCCTCGCTCGTCTCGTGCGCCTTCGTCGCCGTCGGCGGATCGATGCCCGCGGTGTTGCAGAGCACGTCGATTCCGCCGAGCGCGGCAGCCGCCTCGCGCGTCATCCGCTCGCAGTCAGCCGCGCTGGTGAGGTCGGCCTGCAGGACGCTCGGCGCCGGCACATCGTGCCCGGCTGCGCCCGCGGCGGCGTCCCGCGCCCGCCCCGCATCGAGGTCCGCGAGCGAGAGCATCGCGCCGTGCTCGGCGAACAACGCGCACACGGCGCGGCCGACGTTCGATCCGGCACCGGTGACCAGAACCCGTTTCTTCTCGAGAAGTCGCATCGCTACCCCATGCTCGCGCCGCCATCGACGCGGATCACCTGGCCGGTGACGAACGCACCGCTGTCCGACGCCAGGAAGACGACCGCGCCCGTCGCATCTTCCACGCCCTGCACCCGCTGCAGCGCCTGATCGCTCACCATCCGGTCGATCGCCTCGGCCGGGAACCGCGCGCGCACACGGTCGGTCGGCGTGAAGCCCGGGGCGACGGCGTTGACCGTGATGTTCCAGCGTCCGAGCTCGCGCGCGAGCGCGGTGGTCAACCCGAACACGCCGCCTTTCGCCGCGATATAGGGGACGAGGTTCGCGCCGGTGTTGCCGCGATACAGCGACGCGGTGATGCCGCTGAAGACCGATGCCGAGGCGATGTTGATGATGCGTCCCCCGCCCTGCACGATCATCAGCGGGACGACCGCACGGATGCACAGAAACTGGCTCGTGAGATTCAGCCGCAGCGTGTCGTCCCACTCGGCGAGCGTCGTGTCGGCGAGTGTCTTGGCTGATAGCGCGCCGCCGGCGTTGTTGACGAGCACGTCGACTCTCCCGAACCGCCTGCGGATCTCGTCCATCGCATCGCCGACCGCCGCCTCGGCGCACACGTCCGCGACCATGGCGTGGACTTGGAGCCCTTCCGATCGCGACGCGTCCTCCACCGCGCGCGCCGCGCCGGCCTCGCGATCGAGCGCGACGACCGTGAAGCCTGCGCGGGCGAGCCCCAGGACGTGCGACCGCCCCATGCCTTGAGCGCCCCCGGTGACGAGGGCGACCCGCGCCGCACTCACGTGCGTGCACCTACTTCTTGTAGGGGCCGAATTCCTTCTTCGCGACCTGGAGCCGCTGCAAGACGAGGATGACCTCGCGGTCGGGGTCGACGGTCACGGCGCCGATGATGCCCTGGTAGCCCTTGGTGGCGGCAAGCGCATCGCGGACCTTCGCCCCGTCGGTCGTGCCGGCGCGCTTGATGGCGTCGGCAATCATCAGCGTGGCATCGTAGCTGTGCGCCGCGAACTTGCTCGGCAGCGCGTTGTACTTCGCCTGGTAGGCCTTCACGAAGCCCTGCACCGTCGGGTTGGGATCGCCCGGGTAGTAGCTCGAGACGAGCAGCACGCCGTCAGCCGTGTCGCCCGCGAGGCTGATCAGCTGCGGGTTGAAGAGCGACGCGCCCGACATGAACGTCGTCTTGAAGCCCATCTCGCGCGCCTGCTGCAGCAGCAGCGCCGCCTCGACCTGAAAGAGCGCGAGCAGCGTCACGTCCGGGTTGCGCCCGCGGATCGCGGTGATGAGCGGCTTGAAGTCCTTGTCGGCGGGGTTGATGAACTCGGTCGCCACGACTTCGGCGCCGTTCGCCTTGCTGCGCGCGGCGAAGAACTGGCTCTGGACGCGGCCGTAGTCGTCGTTGCGCCCGATGACCGCGATCTTCTTCGCGCCCATCTCCTTCGTCGCCCAGTCGGCGACGGCGTTCGCCTCGAACTGCGCGATCGGCGTGTTGCGGAAGATGTAATCGCCGGTCTTGGTGATGTCGGGGTGCGAGGCGGTCGGCGTCAGCATGATGATCTTCGCGCGCTGGTAGATCGGCGCCGCGGCGAGCACCGCCGTGCTCGAGAAGTCGCCGACGACCGCGATCACCTCCTTGGCGGAGGCGAATTTTTGCGCGACGTTCGCGGCCTCCTTCGGATCGCTCTTCGAATCCTCGATGACGGCCTCGAACTTCACCCCCGGCACGACGTTGTCCCGGTTGAGCCGCTCGATCGCGAGCTCGAGTCCGCGGCGGAAATCGGCGCCGTACTGCGCCTGGTCGCCGGTGATCGGCGCCGAGAGGCCGATCTTGACGGTTCGCGCCTGGGCCGTCGCCAGCTGCGGGGCGACAAGCGCGGCGGCGGCGACGGCGAGCAACACTCCCTGCAGGAATCTTCGCATCGTATGCATGGCTGCCTCCTTGGTCCTCAAGCGTGATCGGGGTTCCCGGGCGGCGCGTCCTACGACGCCCGGATCCAGTCGGTCCGGACGTTCACCTTCGCGTCACGGAGCAGCGCGTGCACCGGGCAGAGCCGCTCCACCTCTTCGCGGAACTTGGCGAGCCGCTCCTCCGGCTCCGAGGTCCTGATGTGGATCTTCTGGATCACCTTGTGATAGTGGTACGCGATCGGCTCCACCTGGGAGAACAGCTTTCCCGTGCGCTTCATCTCGACGCGCCGGACGTCGTGCACGCCCTCGGCCTCGAACTTCACCCCCTGCAGGTCGAACTTCATCTCGCGCCGCAGGATGTGCATGATCATCGCGGTGCACGAGTTCAGCGCGACCAGGATCGACTCGAGCGCGGTCGGCCCCGAGTTCTTGCCGCCGAGCTCCACCGGCTCGTCGAGGTAGATCGGCGGCAGGTCGCGCACCTGGTTCACGCTCTGGTAGCCACCGAGGTATTCGGTGCTGACGTGGATGCTCTGCAGGCGCTCGTTCGACTTCACGTCCATTGCTGCGGTCTGCGACAGGTCGTTCATTGCGGTCTCCTTTCGGGTTCGCCTTCGTCCATTGCCCGGCGATCGCGCACTTCAGCTCCGTCCGAGCTCGCCGCGATCGAAAGTCCAGTTGATCTCCCCGCGCGCCGCGCGTCTCGCCGCGCGCAGGCGCTCGGTCGCCGTGTCGTCCACTTCCGCCGCGGCGGTGAGCACGACGCCGTAGTCGCCTGCCGCGGACTCGCGCGACACGAAGCCGTCGCGCACGTCTTCGGCCACTTCGCGCGCCGGGCGCGCGAGCGGGTCACCGTACCCGCCACCGCCGGCGGTGATGCACTCGATGATCTCGCCCTGCTGCATCTTGAAGCGCTGCCGCGCCGGCACCTTGTGCAAGGTGCCGTCGCGCCGGTGCACGACCGACGACCAGCTCATCGCCGGCAGACCGCCCTTGAGGCCCCAGGGCCGGGTGTAGTGCCGGTCGCCGCGGTGGGTCACTTCCGAGGTGCCTTCGAGCACCTCGATGATCTTCTCCATGCCGAGGCCGCCGCGGTGCTCGCCGGCACCGCCGGAATCCTGCTTGAGCCGCATCGAGTGCACGCGCAGCGGGTATTCCATCTCGATCGCCTCGGTCGGCGCGTTCATCATGTTGGTGATGTCGGTCTCGATGTAGTTCACGCCGTCCTTCGTCGGCCGTGCGCCCATTCCGCCGCAAAACAGCTCGAGATAAACGTACGCGCGTCCGTCGGCGGCGCGCCGGCCGGAGAAGCTCACGCCCTGCATGCTGCTCGACGACGCCCGGACACGCTCGGGCGCGGCCTGCGCGAGACACCCGAAGATGACGTCGGTCATCCGGCAGACGGTCATCGTGCGGGCGTTGACCGCCGCGGGGTGACGCGGATTGATGACGGTACCCTCCGGCAGCGAAAAGCTCAACGGACGGAAGCAGCCCGCATTGTTCGGCAGGGTCGGGTCGGTGACGCAGCGCACGCAGTAATAGGCGACGCAGGCGGCGTGCGAGTAGGACGCGTTCGCCGCGCCGAGCACCTGCGGGTCGGTCCCGGCGAAATCGACGTGGATCTCCGTGCCCTTGATCGTCATCGTCGCCTGGATCTTGACCTTCCGGTCGAAGACGATGCCGTCGTTATCGAGGTAGTCCCAGAAGGTATAGACGCCGTCCGGAATCTCGGCGATCTTCGCGCGCGTCAGCGCCTCGGCCCGGTTCATCAGCTCGGCGACGATGGCAAGCACCTCGTCGGCGCCGTACTCGTCGCAGAGCGACCGGAAGCGCTCCGCCCCGGTCCGGACCGCCGCGATCTGCGCACCGAAGTCGGCGAGGGTGTGGTTCGGGATCCGGACGTTCTTGAGGATGATGCTCAGCACCTGCCGGTTGAACTCGCCGTTCTCCATCAGCTTCACCGGCGGCAGCACCAGGCCTTCCTGGAAAAGCTCGGTCGCGTCCGGCGGCAGGCTGCCGATCACCATCCCGCCCATGTCCTGCTGGTGCGCCATGCAGGAGGCGAGCGCGACCAGCCGCCCACGCCAGAACACCGGCATCAGGATGTTGATGTCCGGGATGTGCGTCCCCCCGTCGTAGGGGTCGTTCATGATGTAGACGTCGCCCTCGGCCATCGTCGCGATCGGGTACTCGCGCAGCACCGTCTTGACGGTCGCGGCGAGCACGCCCAGGTGCTGGGGCAGCGCGACCGACTGCGCCATCGTGTCGCCGGTCGCGGTGAACAGCGCGCACGAGCAGTCGGCGCCTTCCTTGATCACGACCGAGAACGCGCTGCGGATCAGCGCGGACTCCATCTCTGCGGCGATCACGTCGAGCCGGTTCCGCACGACCTCCAGCGTCACCGGGTCGATCGCCCCGGCGCGCACTTCCTGTCCGCTCACGCGTCCCATCCGTCACCCCTCGTCATCTTTGCGACCGCCGCGGGAAATCGTACCTGCCCGCGGAGAACCCGCCGTCCACTACCAACGTCTCGCCGGTGATCCCGGAAGCCTGCGCCGAAGCAAGATATGCGACCGCCGCGGCCACGTCGTCCGGCCGAACCAGGCGGCCGAGCGGGCTGTTCGCGGTGTAATAGTCGGCGATCCGCGCGAACTCCGGTGACGGTTCGCCGGTGCGCGCCACGAGCCCGGGCGCCACCGCGTTGACCGTGATCCCGTGCGCACCGAGCTCGATCGCGAATGACCGGTTGAGCATCTCGAGCGCCGCCTTCGATGCCGCGTAGAGCGCGGCGTTCGGCCGCGCGTAGCGATAGTTCCCGGAGGTGATGTTCACGATCCGTCCGGCGATGCCCGCAGCGATCATGCGTCGCCCGGCAAGCTGGCTCGCGAAGAACGCCGACTTCAGGTTGGTCGCCATGAGTCGGTCGTAGTCGGCCTCGGTGACCTCGTCGATCGCCAGGTTGAAGTTGAGCCCCGCGCAGTTCACCAGCACCGCGATCGCCCCGAACCGCGACTCGACGGCGTCGATCGTCCGGCCGACCGCGGCCGCCGTCTGCAGGTCGGCCGCGAATTCGAGGACGCGCTCGCCGAAGGACGCGAGGCGCGCCCGCGCGGCCTCGACGCGCTCGGCGCGCGTGCCGACGACGGCGACGCGCGCGCCGCGCTCGAGGAATGCGCGTGCGATCGCGAGCCCGATCTCGCCGGTGCCGCCGGTCACGAGCACCGGCCCGAGGGTCCATGGCTCAGCCATTGCGGCCCATGTCGATGATGAGGTTGCCCTGCCGCTCGACCCGCGCGGTCTCGCCCGGGAACACCACCGTCGTCGTGTCTGCCTGCTCGACGATGAAGGGACCTTCCCGCGGGGCGTCGAACGGCAACCGGTCGCGACGATAAACCGGGGCTTCGACGTACTTGCCCGTCTCGCGGAAGTACACCGGCCGGACACCCTGCCGCGCCGCTTCCCACGAGGGCCCGGGCGGCGGCGGCGTCAGGTCCGGCCGCGGCATCGGTGCGTAGTGAACCGTCCGCAGGTTGACGAGCTCCACCTGCTGTCCGGGGTTGTGCTGCTTGTAGACGCGCTGATGCATGCTGTGGAAACCGGCAACCAGGCGCGCGACCGCGCCGTCGTCGACTTCGCCCGTGAGCTCGACCTCGAGCTCGTAGGACTGACCGAGATAGCGCATGTCGGCGGAGCGCCGCAGCCGCACGCGCTCTGGCGCCACGCGGTCGCGGCGCATGTCTTCCGCGCCGAGCGCCTCGAGGCCACGATAGGTTGCCGCGATCTCCCCGGCGCTCACCGACGCGGCCGGCCGCGGGAACGACACCGCGTGATCGTGCTCGATGTTCGAGACGAGCAGCCCGAATGCCGACAGGACCCCGGGCGCGAGCGGCACGATCACTCGCGGGACGCCGAGCATGCGCGCGAGCGGCCCGCCGTGCAGCGGTCCGGCCCCGCCGAGGACGATCAGCGCGAACTCGCGCGGGTCGAGACCGCGCGCGACGGTGAGCAGGCGGATCTCGTCCGCCATGTGATTGTTGAGGATCGTATGGACGCCCGCTGCCGCCTCGACCCGCGAGAGGCCGAGCCGCTTGCCGAGCGCTTCGAGCGCGCGGTGCGCCGCGTCCGGGTCGAGCGGCACGTCGCCGCCGGCGAAGTAGGCCGGATTGAGGTAGCCGAGCACGATGCTCGCGTCGGTCACCGTCGGCTCGGCGCCGCCCGCGCCGTAGCAGACCGGGCCCGGCACCGCCCCCGCGCTCTGCGGGCCGACGTGCAGGCTCGCCGCGGCGTCGAGCCACGCGATGCTCCCGCCGCCCGCGCCGATCGAGCTCACCTCGATCATCGGGATGCGGATCGGGTACTTCAGCACCTTCCCCTCGGTCGAGGTGAGCGGCTTCCCGTCGACGATCACGCCGATGTCGGCGGTCGTGCCGCCGATGTCGTTCGAGATCAGGTTGCGCTCGCCGCAGAGCTCGCCGACGAGCTGCGCCGCGATCACCCCGGCCGCCGGCCCGGACCGGAGCAGCGTCACCGGCCGCTCGATCGCCGAGGCGGCGCTCGCGATCCCGCCGCGCGACTGCATGACCTCGAGTTTCGCCGGTACGCCCTCGCGCTCGAGCTCGCGCTCGAGCGAGCGGATGTAGCTCGACACCTTCGGCCGCAGGTAGGCGTCGAATGCGGTCACGAGCGTGCGCTCGTATTCGCGGAACGTCGGGTCGATGGCCGAGGAGATCGAGACCGCGAGCCCGGGAAATTCGCGCTCGATGATCTCGCGCGTCCGCCGCTCGTGGCCCGGCGCGAGGAACGAGAAGAGATAGCAGACGGCGACGGAGGTCACCTCGTGGACCGTGCGCAGCTCCCGGACCGCCCGCCGCACCGATTCCTCGTCGAGCGGGACGAGCACCTCGCCCTTCGCCCCGACCCGCTCGCGCACGCCGTACCGCCGCCGGCGCGGCGCGAGAAAGGTCGGCGTCTCGGGGTCGATGAACAGGTTGTAGAGCTCGGAGCGCTTCTGTCGGCCGACCTCGAGCACGTCCTCGAAGCCTTCGGTCGTGAGCAATCCGGTGAGCGCGCCCTTGCGCTCGACCACCGCGTTCGTCGCCACGGTCGTGCCGTGGATGAAGCGCTCGACGTTCTTCGCCGCCGCGCCGCCGCCGGCGAGATCGAGGATGCGGCGCAACCCGACGACAACACCCTGCGCGGGGTCGGCGGGCGTCGTCGGCACCTTGACGAGGACCAGCCGCCCGCCGCTCGTCGCTGCCACGACGTCGGTAAACGTTCCGCCTACGTCGATCGCGATCGATAGCTGCTCAGCCATTCACGCTCCGTTTCATCGGTATCACCCCAGGTACGCCCGCATCATCTGCTCGTCCCGCAGCAGGTCCTCGGCCTTGCCCTCGAGCACCACCCGGCCGGTCTGCAGCACGTAGCCATAGGTCGCCGTGCGCAGCGCCATGAACGCGTTCTGCTCCACGAGCAGGACCGCGGTGCCGGCGCGGTGGATCGCCCGGATCGCGTCGAAGACCGCCTGCACCAGGATCGGCGCGAGCCCGAGCGAGGGTTCGTCGAGCAGCAGCACCTTCGGCGCCGCCATCAGCGCGCGCCCGATGGCGAGCATCTGCTGCTCGCCGCCGGACAGCGTGCCGGCGAGCTGGTCGCGCCGCTCGGCGAGCCGCGGAAAGAGCTCGAACACCCGTTCATACCTCGCCGCGCTCTCCTTCACGAGGCCGCGGCCGTAGGCACCCATCTTAAGGTTCTCGACCACCGTCAGCCCGGGAAATACCCGCCGGCCTTCGGGGCACTGCACGACGCCGCGGCGCGCGATCTCGTACGGCTTGAGCCCGACGAGCGACGCGCCGTCGTACACGATCTGCCCGCGCGTCGGCGACACCTCGCCGGAGAGCGCCCGGATCGTGGTGCTCTTGCCGGCGCCGTTCGCGCCGACGACCGCCACCAGCGCCCCGTCGTCGAGTCGGATCGAGACGCCCTTGACCGCCTCGATGTGGCCGTACGCGACGTGCAGATCGGACGCCTCGAGCCCCATGGCCGTCACGCCGCCGCTTCGGCGCCGAGGTACGCCTCGATCACCCGCGGATCGGCCTTCACCTGACCCGGAGTGCCCTCGGCGATCTTCCGCCCGTGGTCCATGACGACCACCCGGTCGGAAATGCCCATGACCACGCTCATGTGGTGCTCGACCAGCAGGACCGTCTTCGCGAGCTCGTCGCGCAGCCGCCGGATCAGGGCATTGAGATCGTCGATCTCGGCCGGGTTCATCCCGGCGGCGGGCTCGTCGAGCATCAGGAGGCGCGGCTTCGCGGCGAGCGCGCGGGCGATCTCGACCCGCCGCTGATCGCCGTAGGGCAGGTAACGCGCGAGCTGGTCCCGGACGCTCTCGAGCCCGAGCAGCCGGACGAGCGCGAGCGCCTCGTCGCGCAGCCGCAGCTCCTCGCGGCGCTGGGAGGGCAGCCGCAGGATGGCGCTCACGAGCGAGGCGCCGTTCGACAGGGTCAGCCCGACCAGCACGTTCTCCAGCACGGTGAGGTTGGGGAAAATGCGCAGGTTCTGGAAGGTGCGGCCGATGCCGCGCGCGCACACCTTGTGGGGCGGGAGCCCGCGGAGGTCCTCACCCGCGAACCGGATCGCGCCGCCCCCCGGCGGGTAGATGCCGGTGATCACGTTGAACGCGGTCGTCTTGCCGGCACCGTTCGGGCCGATCAGGCTCACGATCTCCCCTTCGGCGACCGCGAACGAGAGCCCGTCGACGGCAAGCAGGCCGCCGAAGCGGCGCTCGAGCGACTGGACCTCGAGGAGCGTCGCGGCGGTCATCGTTCGGCGCGGGCGATTTCGGACGCCGGCGCGGGCTTCGACCGCTCGGCGGCGGCGGCAAGCCGCTTCGGGCTGAACCCGAGCAGGCCCTGCGGCCGATAGAGGACCACCAGCATCATCGCCAGACCGTAGACCGCCTGGCGATAGTCGGAGGCGAAGCGCAGCAGCTCGGGCAGGCCGGCGAGGATCGCGCCGCCCACGATCGCACCGGGGATGCTCCCGAGGCCGCCGAGGACCACCATCGCGAGAATGCCGATCGACTCCATGACGTTGAAGCTGTCGGGGCTGATGAAGCTGACGAAGTGCGCCCAGAAGCTGCCGCAGGCACCGGCGATCGCCGCGGCGACGCCGAACGCCACCATCTTGAGCTTCCGCGCCTCGACGCCGACGCTCGCCGCGCCGAGCTCGTCGTCGCGCATCGCCCGCATCGCGCGGCCAAAGGCCGATTCCATCATGTGGATCACCACCACCACCGACACGATCAGGATCGCGAGGATCAGGTAGTAGTACCCTGCGCCGTCGATCTCGACGCCGAAGAGCGACGGGGGCGGGATCGCGCGAATACCCATCGGGCCGCGCGTCAGGTCGATCCAGTTGAGCATGACGACGGAGATCACCCCGCCGAGGCCGAGCGTGCCCATCGCGACGTAGTGGCCGCGGAGGCGCATCACTGGCCAGGCGAAGAGCACGCCGAAGAGCCCGGTGACGACGATGGCGCCAATGAACGCCTGCCAGACCGGTAGTCCCACGCGCGTGGCGAGCAGCGCCGACGCGTATGCCCCGACGCCGTAGAACGCGGCTTGCGCGATCGAGATGATCCCGGCGAAGCCCGCGACGAGGTTCAGACTGAGCGCGAGCGTGGCGTAGAGCAGCATCACGGTCATGATGCGTCGCGCATACGCGTCGGTGACGAGGAGCGGCAGTGCCAGCGCCGCCGCCAGGATCAGCCAGAGTGCCGGGCGGCGGAAGTCGAGCTTGGGGATCGGCGGCAGCGGGAGAACGTTGAGGCTTGGCCGCTCGACCTTCTCCAGCTGCCGATGGCCGAGGAGACCGGTCGGCTTGAAGAGCAGCACGACGACCAGCGCCATGAGCGCGATGCCGTCGCGCCAGGCCGAGGAGATGTACACGCTGCCCAGCGACTCGGCGACGCCGAGCAGTACCCCGCCGAGGATCGCACCGCTCATCACTTCCATCCCGCCGAGCACGGACGCCGCAAAGGCCTTCAGCATCGCGGCCGAGCCCATCGTGGGATGGACCGCGTTGTAGAGCGCGGCGCCGAGGATGCCGGCGAGCCCGCCGAGCGCCGACGAGATGCAGAACGTGACCAGGATCAGGCGATCGACGTTGATCCCGAGCAGCGCGGCCGTGCGCCGGTCCTCGGCGATCGCGCGCACCGCGGTGCCGAAGCTCGTCCGGTGCAGGAACACGTGCAGCGCGCCGATCGAGACCACTGTCACCAGCATCGTGATCAGCTCCCACAGGCTGACCGTCGCACCGGCGAAGTGGAACGGCTCGTGCGATACGCGCGTCGGGAACGGCTGGGTCTCGGGCCCGAAGATGAATTGGATCAGGTTCTCCAGGAAGATCCCCAGCCCCAGGGTGGTGATAAGCGGCATGAGGAGCGGCGCGTCGCGCAGCGGCCGCACGGCCGTGCGCTCGATCACCCAACCGATCACGTAGGCGCCCCCGGTCGCGATCGCGAAGGCGAGGACGATGTTCATCCCGAGCGCCTTCAAGAGAACGAGCGCGAGGTAGGCGCCGACCGCGAACGCCGCGCCGTGCCCGAAATTGACGATGTTGAGGACGCCGAAGACCAGCGAGACGCCGACTGCCGCGAGCGCGTAAGTCCCGCCGACGGCGAGACCGGTGATGATCACCTGCGGGAGCAACTCCATCGGCGGTGAAGCGGAATCAGGTACGGGGCGTCGGGTCGCGAACCTTGGATGATACCCGGGCGCGATTCCTGATCATCCGATCGTGGAGCCGGGCGACCGTGCGGCTGCCGGTCGTCACGCACAGGAACGGCAGCAGGGCATGGACGAGGCAGGCGAGACCGCCGGCGACCATCGCCACGGCGAACCCGAGCGCGGAAGCGAAGTGCTGGCCGTAGGTCTCGCCGACGGAAGCCGGGTGCTCGGTGAACAGCTTGCGCAGGTGCTCCATCGTCGACGCCCCTCGGGACCGCAGTGACGCCGGAGAGTCTAGGACGGGCGGTAACGAATTTTTTTCGATTGTTTACCGCGTGGAGCGGGTCGAATAGAATGTTTTTAACCGAATCATCGATTCGAAGCAATGAATACAACCGACAAGAAGATCCTCGCGCTGCTGCAGCAGGACGCGTCCATCCCGCTCAACGAGATCGCCGAGAAAGTCAGCCTCTCGACCACTGCCTGCTGGAAGCGGATCCGGAACCTGGAGAAATCGGGGGTGATCCGGTCCCGCGTGGCCTTGCTCGATCCGGCCCGCCTCAACGTCGGCGTCACCGTGTTCGTCGCGGTGAAAACGAGCCAGCACAACGCGGCGTGGCTGGAGAAATTCGCCCGCGCGGTGAGCGCGGTTCCGGAGGTGGTCGAGTTCTATCGGATGAGCGGGGAAATCGACTACCTGCTGCGCGTCGTGGTCCCCGACATCGCTGGCTACGACGCGGTGTACAAGCGGCTGATCCGTGCGGTCGACATGTTCGACGTCAGCTCGAGCTTTGCAATGGAACAGATCAAATACACGACCGCGCTGCCGCTCGATTACGCATAGGGCGCCGCTTCTGCTCGATCGTCCGCCTACGGACGGGATGCAGGCAGCGCCAGCGCCGCCCTTCGCTCGCGCTACAGCGCGACGATCAGCGACGTCGCCAGCCAGACCGCCGATGCCAGCCCGGCGAACAACATGGCGGCGCCCACCACACGCACGCTCGTGCGCTCGATGATCCCCGAGGTGCGGAGATACCACCCGAGGCGGCGGAAAGGCCCTTCGACGGCGAGCACTGCGGCGTCGGTGACCGAGATTCGGCTGGCAGTTTGGTTGTTCGGCACGTCATCCTCCTCGGGCGTGTTGTGATCTGGCCCAAGCGTAGCGACGCGCCCTCCCCTGCGGCGTCCATTCCTCCCGTCGAGCGGGTGACGAATTCACCTCCGCGGCGATCTGACGGAAGGCCGACGACGGGAAGGGAGGCCCTGCTGCGGCGTAGCAGATGTAACAGCAGGGAGAACCGAAACTCCGTCGCGCTATGCTGTCGAAAGATTGAGACGTTCAGCAATGCGGCGATTCAGTGCAGCGTCGGTTCTCGGGATCTTTCTGCTCGGAACGGTCGTGAGCGAAATCGCGCTCGCACGTGGGGGCGGCCACGGCGGCCATGGCGGCCACGGTGGCCGGGGCCACCACGCCAGCGGGTCCATGGGCTTCGCCCGTGGCGCCCCCCGCACCGCGGTGGTCGTCACCGCGCCCGTGATTTACGGCGGCTTCAGGGCGCCCTACTACCCGCCCGTCTACGCCTACCCGGCCGCGCCGTATTACTCCACCGGGCCGTACTACCCCGCGGCGCCGTACTACCCTTCTGCGCCGTACGATTCCGCGCCTAACTCCCCGCCCGAGTACATCGAGCAGGGCCAGGACCAGCCGGCGCCCCCACCGCAGCCCGGGCCGCAGCAGCAACCCGGGCCCCAGCAACAGCCCGCGCCCGCCTACTGGTGGTTTTGCCCCACCGCGAACAACTACTACCCCTACGTTATGACGTGCTCCGGCGGCTGGCGGCCGGTCGCGCCGTAGCCGCCACCGTCGTAGCCCGGTCCGGGCGGGATCGGGCCGCGCAGGCTCACGAGCCGCCGAGCACCGCCTGCAGCCTCGCTCCGTCGGGGCTTCCGAGCCCGGTGCACGACGATCGGTCTCGCGGCCGGTTCCCGGCACGCGCCGCTCCGCCCGGCCTGATACAGTCGCGCGGCCATGCCCCACACGCCGATCGACATCCACGCGCACTTCTATCCCGACGAGCTGATCGCGCTCTGGCGGGAAGAGGGACCTCGCTGCGGCGGCGAGGTCGCCGACGTCGAAGGCAAGGGCGTCGTCCTCAAGGCCGGCGCGCTCGCGACGAATCCGCTCGGGCCGCGGTTCTCGGATCTCGACGCGCGCCTCCAGGCGATGGACGAGCAGGGCGTCGCGGTCCACGCAATGTCGCTGTCGCTCCCGATGGTGTACTGGGCGGACAAGGCGCTCGCGCAGAAACTCTCCGAGTGCTACAACGACGCGGCCGCGACCGCGCATCTCCGCTATCCGGACCGGCTCGTCGGACTCGCGATGTTGCCGATGCACTTCCCGGCGGCGGCGATCGCCGAGCTCGCGCGCGCGCGCACCCTCCCCGGGGTACGCGGGGTCTACATGGCGACGTCGATCGCCGGCCGCGAGCTCTCCGACGCGACCTTCTTCCCGGTGTACGAGGCGATCGAGGCGGCCGGGCTGCCGATCTTCCTGCATCCGAACGGCGTGATCGGCCACGAGCGCCTGGCCGCGCACTACCTGCACAATCTTCTGGGCAACCCGTTCGAGACCGCGATCGCCGCGGCGCACCTGATCTTCGGCGGCGTGCTCGACCGCTTTCCGCGGCTCACCTTCTGCCTGCCGCACGCGGGCGGCGCGTTCCCCTATCTCGTCGGACGGCTGCAACGCGGCTTCGAGAAGCGGCCGGAGCTCGTCGGCCGCAAGCTCGGTCCGCTCGAGTACCTGCGGCGCTTCTACTACGACACGATCAGCTATCACGAGCCCGCGCTCGACTACCTCAAGAATCTCGTCGGCGCGGATCGCGTCATGATGGGCAGCGACTACTGCTTCCCGATCGCGCTCGAGCGGCCGGTCGAGACGGTGACCGCGCACCCCGGGTTCACCGCCGAGGAACGGGCGTTGATCGTCGAAGGGAACGCGCGGCGGCTCCTGGCGCTCTAGCCGCGCAAAAAGCCGAGAAAAATACAAGGGCATGACTGCGAAACCGGAGCTGCTGGTCCCGATCACGCTTTTCGAGCAGTGGCATGGCGAGCTCGCGGACGAGTTCACGGTCCGCTACGTCGCCAAGGCGGCCGACCCGGCAGCCGCGATCCGCGCAGTCGCGCCGAACATCCGCGCCCTCGCCACCAACAGCACCGGCGGTGCTTCGCGCGAGCTGATCGCTTCGCTGCCGAAGCTCGAGATCATCGCGCTCTTCTCCGTCGGCTACGAAGGGATCGATCTCGTGGCGGCGGCGGAGCGCGGCATCCCGGTCACCAACGCGCCGGGCGTGAACGCGGGCTCGGTCGCCGACCTCGCGCTCGGACTGATGCTCGCCGTGCAGCGCGGCATCGCGCTGCGCGACCGGCAGATCCGGCAGGGGCGCTTCGCCGACACCCGCGAGCTCGCGCATACGCTCGACCGCAAGCGGCTCGGGCTGCTCGGCCTCGGCAACATCGGCCGGGCGGTCGCGACGCGCGCCGGCGCGTTCGGTATGACGGTCGGCTACTCGAAGCCCGCGCGCGCCGCGGACTCGCCGTACCGCTACTTCGAGAGCGCGGAGGCGCTTGCCGCTGCGAGCGACTTCCTCGTCGTGTGCGCGCCGGGCGGCCCGGAGACGCAGCACCTCGTGAACGCGCGCGTCCTCGCTGCGCTGGGTCCGGAGGGCTACCTGGTGAACGTCGCGCGCGGCAGCATCGTGGACACGGCGGCGCTCCTCGACGCGCTCGAGCGGCGCACGATAGCCGGCGCCGCGCTCGACGTCTACGAAACCGAGCCCGAGGTGCCCGAGCGGCTCTGGCGCCTCGACAATGTCGTGCTGATGCCGCACGTCGGCGGCTTCACGCACGAGGGGTTTCGCGCCGCGTTCGAGCTGATGCGCGACAACCTGCGCGCGCACTTCGCCGGAAAACCGCTGCTCACGCCGATCGCGCCGGCGCGCTAGCAGCGCCGTCGGAACAACCGCACATTCCCGGCCGGCGCGCAGCGCAAGCGCGGGGAAGAGCCGGTGGCGATGCGGAAGAAGTTCGACGAGGAAACCGCCGCGCGCAAGCGCGAAGAGGAGCGCGCGCGCGAGGCGCGCCGCAATCAGATGGCGTCCGCCCCGCCGTCCTGCGTGATCAAGCCGGTGATGTCGGACGACGATCTCGCGAAGTGCCGCGGGGCGCGGTAGGCGGGACGAGCTAGGTTCCTTCGCTTCCGCGCAGGAGCGGGGCAAGGGCGATCAGCCCGAGCACCGGTCCGGGCGTGAGCGCGAGGAAGAGCAGCGCCGCGCTCGCCGGCGTGGCGAGCAGGTTCAGGAGCTGGATGCTCCCGATGGTGATCGCGAAGCCGATGCAGTTCGCGATCGTCAGCGCGGAGCCGACGAGCTGGCGCGGCGCGTTCTGCGCATTGAGCGCCGAGAACTGCGGCGAGTCGCCCACCACCACGACCCCCCAGAAGAGCAGGAACGCGAGGAACACCGGCGTCGGCGCGTGAAAAAGGAGCGGCGACGCCGCGCAGCACGCGCCGGACGCCGCGAGCTGCACGAACGCCACGCGCGCGCTCCCCGCGCGCAGGCTGACGAGGCCGCCGCCGGCGCAGCCGAGGAAGCCGGCGGCGATCACCGCGAACGACCAGAGCGGGACGTTCAGACCCCCGCCGCCGCTCGCCGCGACGTGCGCGGCGATCGCGAACGGCACGAACGCCCAGAACGCGTACAGCTCCCACATGTGGCCGAAGTAGCCGAACGCCGACGCCCGGAACCGCGGCGAGCGGAAGATGACCGCCAGCGCCCGGGGGTCGAACTTCGCCGCCCTGGCGAGATAGGGCCCGTCGGGGACGAAGAGGAGCATCAGCACGCCGCCGAGCGCGGCCACCGCGGAGACGGCGACGAGCACCGTCTCCCATGGCAGGGCGCCGCCGAGGCCCTTCAACAGGTGCGGGAAGGCGGTGCCGACGACGAGCGCGCCGACGAGGAAGCCGAGCGCATTGCCGAGATCGCTCCGGTACCAGCCGGAGGCGATCTTCATGCCGACCGGGTAGATCCCGGCGAGGAAGAAGCCGGTCAGGAACCGGAACGCGGCGAGCGACCAGACCCCTCCCGCGAGCGCGTACACGCCGAGGTTGGCAGCCGCGCCGGCCAGCGAGCAGACGAAGAACACGATCCGCGGCGACACGCGGTCGGAGACGGCGAAGAACGCGAAGGCGAGCGTGCCGGCGATGAAGCCGAGCTGCACCGCCGAGGTCGTGTAGCCGAGCGCCTCGGCCGGCAGCCCCCACTCCCGCTGCAGGTCCGCGAGCACCGCGTTGCCGGCGAACCAGAGCGAGGTCCCGGCGAACTGCGAGCCGATGATGACCGGCAGGATGCGGCGCGGTGGCGCCATGCCGCTATGCGAAGGCGTCGTCGAACATTCCCTTCGGCCCGCGCCCGCGGTCTGGACCGAGCATCGAGTAGCCGCCGTCGACCGGGATGTCGGCGCCGGTGACCCACGAGGCGGCGTCCGAGCAGAGCCACAGCACCGCGTCCGCGACCTCCTCCGGGCCGGCGATCCGCCCGAGCGGATGCAGCGGGGCGCCGACGCGGTCCGCGACCTCCCGGTCGTCGCCGCTCAGCGCCTTCAGCGGGTCGGACCAGGTCCACGCCGGCGAGATGCAGTTGACCCGGATCCCGTCGGGCGCAAGGTCGAGCGCCTCGTTCTTCGTGATCTGCCGGTTCGCCGCCTTGGCGGCCGGATAGAGGATCCGCCCGGCGTTCGCGAACTTGCCGGCGATGCTCGAGAAGTTGACGATCGCGCCGCCGCCGCGCGCCCTCATGACCGGCGCGACCAGGCGCACGAGGATCGCGCCGCTCGCGACGTTGACGTTCAGCGCGCGCAGCCATTCCTCCCGCGTCGACGCGAGGCCGTTGTCGAGGAAAGTGACTGCCCCGTTGACGAGATAGTCGATCCCGCCGAGGCGTCTGCCGACCGTCGCCACCAGCGCTTCGAGCGAGGCGTCCTCGGTGACGTCGGTGCGCACGAAGAGCGCCCGGTCCCCGAGCTCCGCCGCGACCCGGCTGCCCCGCACCTCGTCGAGATCGGCGATGGCGACCCCCGCCCCGGCCGCGTGGAACCCCCGGACGATGGTCGAGCCGAGGAGCGATGCGCCGCCGGTGACGAGGGCGACCTTGCCTTTGAAGCCGAACTGGACCGCGCCCATTACCCCCTCCTTCCCGAGCGGGCGATCTTACCCCGCGCCGACTTGCCCCCGGCCGCGCCCGGCGCTATGTTCCGCGTTCCCGAGGGAGGAGAACGCCGTGCTGCAGGAGCGCATTCCCAACTTGAAGGCGCTGGTCGAGCCCGATCGCGTGCACCGGCTCTGCTACGCCGACCAGGACATCTTCGATCTGGAGATCAAGCGGATCTTCGAGCGCTGCTGGATCTACGCCGGCCACGAGTCCCAGGTGAAGAAGCCGGGCGACTTCTGGGCCTTCCAGATCGGGCGGCAGCCGATGGTGATGGTCAAAGGTGACAAGGGTGCGATCCACGTCCTCTACAACCGCTGCCCGCACCGCGGCGTGCAGGTCTGCGGCGCGCGCCACGGCAACGCCGGCGACGCTCTCACCTGCTCGTACCACTCCTGGCGCTTCCGCTACGACGGCACGAACGAGTCGGTGCCGCTGCCGCGCGGCTACGACGACACCACGTTCGGGAACTACGACCGCAACATGAAGCGCGCGCCGCGGGTCGAGTCCTACCGCGGCTTCGTGTTCGCGAGCCTCGCCGAGGGCGGACCGTCCCTCCAGGAATGGCTGGGCCCGGCCAGGGTGGCGTTCGACGACATCTGCGACCGGTCGCCCGAAGGCGAGGTCGAAGTCGTGATGAACTGCTACCGCGTCATCCAGCGCTCGAACTGGAAGTTCTTCATGGAGAACCAGCTCGACGCGGTGCATCCCTCGGTGACGCACGAGTCGACCGGACGCGCCGCCGCCGACGTCGAGTTCCAGATCCAGCGGCGCACCGGCGAGAAACCGCTCCACTACCACATGCTTTCGGCGTTCACGATCCCGTTCGAGAAGTGGGACACGCTCGAGACGATCGGCTATCCGTACGGGCACACGATCCTCGGCGGGTACATGGGCCTGCGGCCGCAGGACCCCGACACCGTCGCCTACGAGAAGATCCTCGCGAAGGCGTACGGCGAGCAGAAGAAGGAGGAGTTCCTCTCGCGGAACATCCATCACGTGCTCGTCTATCCCTGTCTCTCGGTCCAGTCGCCGCTGCAGCAGCTCCGCGCGATCCGTCCGATCGCGCCCGACCGCACGCTGTCCGAGATCTGGCACTTCCGCCTGAAGGGCGCGCCGGAGGCGATCTACCGCCGCTCGCTCTGGTACTACAACCTCGTCAACTCGCCGGCGACGATGGTGAACGCCGACGATCTCGAGAACTGGCAGAAGGGCCAGTGGGGCCTCGCCTCCGAGGGCGGCGACTGGGTGAGCTTCCACCGCGACTACGGGCGCGACAAGGTCGAAGGCGACGTGCTGCGCTCGTCGAACGGCTGCAGCGAGGTGCCGATGCGCAACCAGTTCCGCGCATGGCTCAAGTACCTGACGGCGGAGTGATGGCCGTGGCGGCGAAGAAGACGAAGCAGCGCGCGACGGGCGGCGACGAAGCGGGCGACGGCGGCGAAGCCGGCCGTGCGGCGCGCTCCCGCCGCGCGGCAGGGCAACGGCGCCGACGTCCAGCGCGAGGTCGAGGCGCTCCTCTACCGCCAGTCCGAGGCGCTCGACAGCAGGGACTGGAAGGCGTTCATCGATCTCTTCACCGCGGACGGCATGTACTGGATGCCGCCCGCCCCGCACTACACGACCTGGGACGGCGCGCCGTCGATCTTCGCCGAGGACCGCGACATGATGACGGTGCGGATGAAGCGCGTGACGCACCCGCACGCCTGGTCGCAGCACCCCGACTGGGGCACGAACCACGTCGTCTCGAACGTCGTCGTCGAGAGGGTCGATCCGAAGTCGGGCGACGTGCACGTGCGCTCGCGCTTCCACATGGTCGAGCTGCGGCGCGACGAGCTCCGTCACTTCGCCGGCTCCTATCGCCACCACCTCAAGCGCACGAAGGACGGCTTGCGGATCAAGCTGCAGCGGGTCGACATGGTGAACGCGCAGGCGCCCTACGAATACGTGCTACAAGTGTGGGTATGACACTCTTTCCGACCAGCATCGCCGGCAGCCTGCCGAAGCCCGGCTGGCTCGCCGAGACGCACAAGCTCTGGCCGCGCTGGAAGCTCGAAGGCACGGCGCTCGCCGAAGCGAAGCAGGACGCGACGCTCCTCTGGCTCAAGGCGCAGGAGGACGCCGGGATCGACATCGTCACCGACGGCGAGCAGTCGCGGCAGCATTTCGTGCACGGCTTCCTCGAGGCGATCGACGGCATCGACTTCGATCGCAAGGTGAAGCTCGGCATCCGCAACAACCGCTACGAGGCGCTGGTGCCGACGGTGGTCGGGCCCCTGCGTCCGAGGGCGCGGGTCCACGCGACCGAGGCGCGGCTCGCCCGCGCCCACACGAAGCGCGCGCTCAAGTTCACGCTGCCCGGCCCGATGACGATCGTCGACACGATCGCCGACAACCACTACGGCGACAAGGTGAAGATGGCGATGGCGTTCGCCGAATGCCTGAACCAGGAGGCGCGCGCGCTCGCCGCCGACGGCGTCGACGTGATCCAGTTCGACGAGCCGGCGTTCAACGTCTACATGGACGACGTCAGGCGGTGGGGCATCGACGCGCTGCATCGGGCGGCCGACGGGTTGAAGTGCAGGACCGCGGTGCACATCTGCTACGGCTACGGCATCAAGGCGAACCTCGACTGGAAGGAGACGCTCGGCGGCGAATGGCGGCAGTACGAGGAGATCTTCCCTGCGCTCGCGAAGAGCCGCATCGACCAGGTGTCGCTCGAGTGCGCGAATTCGAAGGTGCCGGCGAAGCTGATGGCGCTCCTCCAGGGCAAGGACGTGCTCGTCGGCGCGATCGACGTCGCGCACGACGCGGTCGAGACGGTCGAGCAGGTCGCCGCGACGCTCGCGGAAGCGGCGAAATACGTGCCGAAGGAACGCATCGTCGCCTGCACGAACTGCGGCATGGCGCCGATGGACCGGGAGATCGCCCTGCGCAAGCTGGAAGCGCTCGCGGCCGGTGCGCGGCTCGCGCGCGAGCGGCTCGGCTGACCCGCCGATGAGCGGCGACGCACCCGGGGAGACGCTCGACGACCTCGTCGTCGCGAACCACATCCTCTACGCGGAAGGCGTCGTCGACGGCTTCGGCCACGTCAGTACGCGCCACCCGGAACGGCCGGACCGCTTTCTCCTCGCGCGCAGCATGGCGCCGGCGCTCGTCGCCGCCGGCGACATCATGGAATTCGATCTGGACGGCAACGCGACTCGGCGGCGACGCGCGAACGCCATACGTCGAGCGCTTCATCCACGGCGCGATCTACAAGAGCCCGGCGCGACGTGACCGCGGTGGTCGCACAGCCACAGCCCGAGCGTCATCCCGTTCGGCGTGACCGGCGGGACGCTGCGGCCGATCTATCACATGAGCGGCTTCCTCGGCGCCGGTGCGCCGATCTTCGAGATCCGCGACGCCGGCGGGATGACCGACATGCTGATCCGCGACAACGCGCTCGGCGACGCGCTCGCGCAGACGCTGGGGCCGCGGGCGGTGGCGCTGATGCGCGGCCACGGCTCGGTCGCGGTCGGCAGCTCGATACAGCAGGTCGTGTACCGAGCGATCTACACCGAGATGAACGCGCGCCTGCAGATGGAGGCGATGCGGCTCGGCACGGTCAACTTCCTCGAGCCGGAGGAGGCGCGGCTCGCCGCGGTGATGAACGATTCGGTGCTCCGCCGCCCGTGGGAGCTGTGGAAGCGGAAGGTCATCCTCGCCCGGGAGCGCGAGCGCGGGCCTGCCAACTCGCGCTCGCGCAAGTGATCGGCCGGCGCGCATTGCTCGCGGCGGCGCTCGCCGTCTGGGCCGGCAGCACGCTCGCCCAGCCCTATCCGTCGAAGCCGATCCGGCTGATCGTGCCGTTCACGCCCGGCGGCTCGACCGACATCCTCGGCCGCGCGATCGGCCAGAAGCTCGCCGAGGCGCTCGCGCAGCAGGTCGTCATCGAGAACCGGCCCGGCGCGGGCGGTTCGATCGGGGCGGAGGCGGCCGCGCGCGCGGCGCCCGACGGCTACACGCTGCTGATGGGGCACATCGGCACGCTCGCGGTGAACCCGAGCCTCTACCCGAAGCTCGGCTACGACCCGCTGAAGAGCTTCGTGCCGGTCGCGTGGGTGGCGCGCGTGACCAACGTGCTGGTCGTGAATCCCGCGGTGCCGGCGCATACCGTGCAGGAGCTCGTCAAGCTCGCACGCGACCAACCCGGGCGCCTCCGCTACGCCTCGGGCGGCAACGGCAGCGCCGCGCACCTCACGACCGAGTACTTCAAGCTCCAGACGCAGACCGACATCGTCCACGTGCCGTACAAGGGCACCGCGCCCGCGGTCACCGACCTGCTCGGCGGGCAGGTCGAGGTGATGATGAGCGGCGCGCCGGCGCTGATGCCGCACGTGCGGGCCGGCAAGCTCCGCGCGCTGGGCGTGTCGAACGCGCAGCGCGTCGAGAGCCTGCCCGACCTGCCGACGATCGCGGAGGCCGGCGTCCCCGGATTCGAGGCGATCCAGTGGTACGGCGTCGTCGCCCCGGCGGGAACGCCCGAAGCGGTGATCGCACGGCTCAACGCCGAGATCAACCGCGCGCTAGCGACGCCGGAACTGAAAGCCCGGCTGGTGGCCGAGGGCGCGGAAGCGGCGCCGACGACGCCGCAGGCGTTCGGCGCGTTCATCGCCGCCGAGATCGAGCGCTGGCGGCCGGTGATCCAGAAGGCCGGCCTGAAAGCGGAGTGAGCCGCCGTCAGAGGCCGGCGAGATTGACGGCGGCGATTCCGGCGGCCCAGGCGACGAGCGCCGCGCCGAGCGGCGCGCTCAGGCGCCGGCCGCCCGGAAGATTCTTTTCCGCCGCCATGACCGCGGCGAGCGCGAGCATCCAGCCGAGGCTGCCGCTGCCGACGACGAACATCAGCAGCATCAGCGCCCAGCAGCAGCCGACGCAGAACGCGCCGTGATCGAGCCCGATGCGCAGCGCCTCGCGCGACGGCGCAACGCCCCGCCAGCGTTCTGCGACGAAGCCGAACGGGGTGCGGCATTTGTCGAGGCAACGGTACTTGAGCGAGCTGAACTGGAAGAGGCCCGCCGCGCCGACGAGTGCCACGCCGATCACCCAGCCGTGGGCGACGAGCCACGGCGCATCGCGTCGCCGCCGCGTGCACGCCAAGGTCGAGGACGTGGGCGACGAGGCCGAAGGCGAGCCAGACGACCAGGTAGCCGGCGACGACGAGCGCGAGGAGACGCTTCGCATCGGCGCGTCCCGCGGTGATGCGGCGGAAGATCTCGAGCAGCGGGAGCGTCGTCGGCAGCATCATCGCCGCGATCATGACGACCCAGCCGGTCGCGTACAGGAGCGCAGGCACCAGGATGTCGCCCGCCGGAACGACACGGCACAGCGCCGCGGCGAAGCCGACGTCGGTCCATCGGCCATGATCGAGATAGCGCCCGTACGGACTGCCCGACCACAACCACAGCACCGCCCAGGCCGAGAGCTAGGAGCGCGCCCATCAGGACGATGAACGCGACGCGATGTTCGCCGGGCACACTTCGCCCGGCGATGCGGCCGACCGCCTGAACCTCGTGCGTCGTCATGGGGTCACCGGCGCGCGCGGCGCGCGCGCCGGGATGACGTCAACCGTCGAAGACGAACACGCTCTGCAGCGCGTTGTGACCCTTCAGGTCGACGTCGATGCCGAGCTTCGCGTTCTTGGAGCGGTAGGTCGACGCCTTGCCGACGAAGACGGGCGCGCCCGGGACCGTCGAGAAGACCGTGTCCATGAGCGTCGTGGCTTTCCCGCTCGCTCCCTTATAGGGCTCGAGTTCAGCGTAGCCCGCGGTGCCGACCTTGAGCGTGCCCTTGCCGCCTTGCACATCGAAGGTGATGGGCACGCGCTCGACCGAGACCACTTCGCCGATGAGCTTCACCAGGTCGCCCACCGGCCCGCCGAGCTTCCCGGTGTAGACCTTGAGGATCGCTTCCTCCTGCTGCTTCGTCGCGTTGTCGCTGACGTAGACCGCAGCCTTCCAGTTGCCCTGCAGGATGTTGCCCGGAACATGGGCGATCACTGCGATCGTGGTCCCGGCCACGTCTACGCCGTCGATCTTGCCCTTTTCGAAGCGCCACCCGATGATCGTGTCGCAGGTGCCGTTGTCCGGATCCTCGCCGATCCAGCACGGGCAGAGAACGCGGCAGTTGCAGACTTCAAGCAGTCGTCCTTCGAGGTGATAACCCATTCGTACCTCCTCAGTTCGCCGGGGGTCCTTGTTCGCTTGCCTCCTGGAATTCCTGTGCTCCCACCTGCCGGGCCCATGCTACGCCCCTCCCGGCCGAGCGTCCATCGGCCCGAGGGGCGTAGCGTGTGGCGGCCCCCGCCGAAGCCCCCCGCGTTGTGTGGCGGCAGGCCAGCCACTAACATCCCCGCGCACCGTTCGAAGGAGGAGGCGCCGTGACGATGAAGATCCCGCAAGAAACCACCCTGCCGGCCGATGCCGCTCGCGCGACGCTCGCCGGCCGGGTCTGGCGACCCGATGTCGCGGGGCCGGCCGTGGTCGCCGTCCGTCCGGACGGCGTCTACGACGTGACCGCCGCGGCGCCGACGATCCGCGACCTGTGCGAGGCGGAGCACCCGGCCACGACCTTGCGCGGCGCCGCCGGCGAGCGGATCGGCAGCCTCGAGGAAATCCTCGCCAATACCCCGGCCGACGCGCGTGATCCCAGGCGACCGTGGCTCCTCGCGCCGATCGACCTGCAGGCGATCAAGGCCGCCGGCGTGACCTTCGTGGCGTCGCTGCTCGAACGGCTGATCGAGGAGCAGGCCCGCGGCCAGCCGGAGCGCGCCGCTGCGATTCGCGAGGAAATGCGCGCGACGATCGGCACCGACCTCCAGGCGCTCAAGCCCGGCTCCCCCAAAGCGATGGCGCTAAAGAAACTGCTGGTCGAGAAGGGGATGTGGTCGCAATACCTCGAGGTCGGGATCGGCCCGGACGCCGAGATCTTCACCAAGGCGCAGCCGATGTCGGCGGTCGGCCACGGCATGGATGCGGGCCTTCATCCGGATTCGACCTGGAACAATCCGGAGCCGGAGGTGGTGCTCGTCGTCTCGTCGCGCGGCGCGATCGTGGGCGCGACGCTCGGCAACGACGTGAACCTGCGCGACGTCGAAGGGCGCTCGGCGCTGCTGCTCGGCCGGGCGAAGGACAACAACGCGTCCTGCGCCGTCGGCCCGTTCGTCAGGCTGCTCGACGAAGGGTTCACGCTCGACACCGTGCGCGGGATCACGGTGAAGCTCGAGGTGACCGGCCCCGACGGATTCAAGCTGAGCGGGAGCTCGTCGATCGCGCGCATCAGCCGCGATCCGGCCGACCTCGTCGCGCAGATGATCGGCGCGAACCACCAGTATCCGGACGGCGCGGTGCTTTTCGTCGGCACGATGTTCGCGCCGGTCGAGGACCGCGACGCGCCGGGCCAGGGGTTCACGCACAAGATGGGCGACGTCGTGACGATCTCCGCGCCCGAGCTGGGCGCGCTCACCAACCGGATGGTCCGCGTCGTGCGACGCCGCGCCGTGGGACTTCGGCGCCGGCCACCTGATGCGCAACCTCGCGCGCCGCGGCGTGCTCTAGCGGCTGTGCCCTACTGCTTGAAGCGAGGGAACACCCGCCGCACGTTCCCCTCGAAGATCTTCTTCTTGTCCGCCGCGTTCACCCAGTCGATCGCGTCGATGTAGCGCTTGGTGTCGTCGTAGTAGTGGCCGGTTTCGGGATCGATGCCCCGCACCGCGCCGACCATTTCGGAGGCGAACAGGATATTCTCGACCGGGATCACCTTGAGCAGCAGGTCGATCCCCGGCTGGTGATAGACGCAGGTGTCGAAGAAGACGTTGTTCAGCAGCAGCTCCTTCAGCGGCGGCCGCTTCATGTCCTGCGCGAGCCCGCGGTAGCGCCCCCAGTGGTAGGGCACCGCCCCGCCGCCGTGCGGGATGATGAGCTTCAGCGTCGGGAAATCCTTGAAGAGATCGGACGTCAGGAACTGCATGAACGCCGTCGTGTCGCCGTTGATGTAGTGGGCGCCGGTGGCGTGGAAGTTCGGGTTGCAGGATGAGCTGACGTGGATCATCGCGGGCACGTCGAGCTCGACCATCTTCTCGTACAGCGGATACCACCACTTGTCGGTCAGCGGCGGGTCCTTCCAGTAGCCGCCGGACGGATCGGGATTCAGGTTGCAGCCGATGAAGCCGAGCTCCTTCACGCACCGCTCGAGCTCCGCGACGCAGTTCGCGGGCGCGACCCCGGGCGACTGCGGCAGCTGGCACACGCCGACGAAATTCTTCGGGTAGAGCGACACGCAGCGATGGATCATGTCGTTGCAGAGCTCCGACCACGCGCGGCTCGTCGCGGCGTCGCCGACGTGGTGCGCCATCCCCGCCGCCCGCGGCGAGAAGATCGTGAGATCGGTGCCGCGCTCGCGCTGCAGCTTGAGCTGCGCGCCCTCGAGGCTCGCGCGCACCTGGTCGTCGCTGATCTTGAGCGCGCTCTTCGCCGGGCCAGAGCCGCGGCTCTCGAACGCCGCGATCTGCGCCTTGCGCCAGGCCTCGAACTCGCTCGGCGCGGTGGTGTAGTGGCCGTGGCAATCGATGATCATGTGCACCTCGCCTCACCCGTTCTCGGACCGGCGCCATTCTATTCCGGGCGGACGCGGGCGACGCGGCTCTACCGGAGCTGGGCGGCGAAACGCTCGGCGAGATAGTCGACGAAGAGCCGCACCTTAGCCGAGAGGTGCTTGCGGGTCGGGTACACCGCGTAGATCGGCGAGGGTGCCGCCGCGTAGTCCGGCAGCAGCGCGACGAGCCGTCCGGCGCGCAGCTCGTCGGTCACGATGAAATCGGGCTCGAATGCGACGCCGGCACCGCGCGCCGCGAGCGCCGCGTTCAGGTCCCCGCTGTTCGAGTGCACCGGTCCCGAGACGCGCACGGTCTCCTCGCGGCCGTCGCGCCCGCGGAACCGCCACTGGCTGCGCGGCGACGCGTACTCGTAGGTGAAGCAGTCGTGCCGCGCGAGGTCCTGCGGCGTCGCCGGCGTCCCGCGCCGCGCGAGGTACTCCGGCGCGGCGCACGCGACGAGCCGGGTCTCGCCGAGCTTCCGGGCGACCAGGTTGTCGGAGCCGCCCCCGCCGATGCGGATCGCAAGGTCGAAGCCCTCCTCGACCAGGTCGACGATGCGGTCGGAGAGCTGGACGTCGAACTTCACGCCCGGGTGCCGGGCGAGGAATGCTGCGATCGCCGGCGCAACCTCGCGCGTGCCGAAATTGAGCGAGGTCGTGAGGCGGATCGTGCCGCGCGGCGTGATCGCGGCCTTCGATGCCTCCTGCTCCGCCTCCTGCAGATCGTGCAGGAGCTGCACGGCGCGGCCGTAGAACGCCTGGCCGCTCTCGGTGAGGCTCAGCCGGCGCGTCGTGCGGTTGAGAAGTCGGGTCTGGAGATGGGTTTCGAGCTCCGCGACTTGCCGCGAGACCGCCGTCGTCGAGAGACCCAGTCGATCGGCAGCGCGAGAAAAGCTTCCCGACTCAACGACTTGAGCGAAAGCCCGGAGGGCGCTGAAGCGATCCATGAATCTCGATTATCACGATTTTAGTGAAAATCAATCAACTGTAGACCAGTTTATCCCTGAACGAGAGATGCCCAGACTGAGCGCCGTGGTCTCAACCCAACCTTTCAGGAGGCACAGATGATCGACACTCGCACCGCTCCCTACGCCGCGCTCGTCCTGCGCATCGCCCTCGGCGTCATGTTCATCGCGCACGCGCTGCTCAAGTACTCCGTGTTCACCCTGCCCGGCACGGCGAAATTCTTCGAGTCGCTCGGGCTGCCC
Source organism: uncultured beta proteobacterium (assembly GCA_963789885.1). Classification (GTDB taxonomy): domain Bacteria; phylum Pseudomonadota; class Gammaproteobacteria; order Burkholderiales; family SG8-39; genus DATEDA01. The sequence goes on from CAWBNB010000010.1 coordinate 273,888, forward strand.
GGGCCGCTCGCGTATCTGACGTTCTTCGCCGAGCTCGTCGGCGGCGCGCTGATCCTCGCCGGCGTCTATTCGCGCTGGGTTTCCGCCGCGCTCATCCCGATCCTCATCGGCGCGACCTGGGCCCACGCCGGAAACGGCTGGGTGTTCACCGCGGCGAACGGCGGCTGGGAGTACCCTGCGTTCCTGACGATCGTCGCGCTGGTCCAGGCGCTGCTCGGCGACGGCAAGTACGCGCTGTCCGAGCTGTTCGACCGCGCACCCGTAGCGCGCGCCGCGTGACGTCGAGCACCGCCATGTCCACCCTGCCCACGGTATTCATCTCCCACGGCTCGCCGATGCACGCGCTCGAGCCGGGCGCCGCCGGCGCGGCATGGGCGGGGCTCGCGCGGTCGCTGCCCCGGCCGCGCGCGATCCTGATCTCGTCGGCGCACTGGGAGACGAACGTGCCGATGCTCACCGGCAGCGCCCGGCCGGAAACGATCCACGATTTCTCGGGCTTCCCGGCGCCGCTCTACCGCCTGCGCTACCCGGCGCCGGGCGATCCCGACGTCGCGCAGCGCGCCCGCGCGCTGCTCACCGACGCCGGGCTCACCGCCGCGATCGACGGCTGCCGCGGGCTGGATCACGGTGCGTGGTCGCCGCTCCTCTACATGTATCCGGAAGCGGACATTCCGGTCGTGCAGCTCTCGCTCCAGCCGGAGTTGGGTCCGCGGCACCATTACCGACTCGGGCGCGCCGTCGCGCCGCTCGCGGACGAGGGCGTGCTCATCGTCGGCTCGGGCCACATGACGCATAACCTGCGGGACTGGCTGCGCGGCGCGCGCGACGTGCCGCCCGCGCCCTATGCGCGGGAATTCCAGTCCTGGGTGCACGAACGCATCGAAGCGGGCGACCATGAAGCGCTGATCGAGTACCGGAGCCGTGCGCCGCACGCGGTGCGCGCGCATCCGACCGACGAGCACTTACTGCCGCTCTTCTTCGCGCTCGGCGCCGCGGGCGAGGCGTCGCGCCCCGCGCGCGTCTACGACGCGATCGAGGGCGGCGCGCTGGCGATGGACGCCTACGCGTTCGAAGCCGTCGCGGTCACGGCTCGATCTTGATGTTCGCGCTCTTGGCGATCGCCGCGTAGCGGTCCTGCTCGCGGCGCAGGAACTCCGCCATCTCGTCCGGCGTGTTCGACGCGACGTCCATGCCGAGGAAGAGATAGCGCTCCTTCAGGTCGTCGGCGTTGAGCGCCTTCCGGATCTCGCCCGCGAGGCGGGCGAGGATCTCCTTGGGCGTCCCGGGCGGCGCCATGTAACCGACCCACGCCGCGGCATCGTAATCGGCGAGGTCCGTCGCTTCCGCAAGCGTCGGCAGGTCGGGCAGCGCAGCCGTGCGCCGCTTCGTCGACACCCCGTAAGCCTTCAGCCGGCCCGCCTTGATGTGCGTCCCGGTCGCCGCGACCGTCTCGATCGTGTAGGCGATCTGGCCGTTCATGATGTCGGTCAGCGCGGGTACGGTGCCCTTGTAGGGGATGTGGCGCGCCTTGATCTGCGCCATCGAGTTGAAGAGCTCGACGAACATGTGCGCGGTCGCGCCGGTGCCCGAGGACGAGAAGGCGTACTTGTCCGGGTTGGCCCGGATGACGGCGATGAACTCCTTCGCGTTCGCCGCGGGGAAGGAGGGATTGACCACGAGCGCGAACGGCACGCGCGCGATCAGGCTGATCGGCGCGAGATCCTTGAGCGGATCGTAAGGCGGCTTCTGCAGCACCGGCATGATCGAGATCGGCCCGCTCGACGCGGCGAGCAGCGTGTAGCCGTCCGGCGCGGCCTTGACCACGGCGTCGGTCCCGATCTGCCCGCCCGCCCCCGGCCGGTTGTCGGCGACGAACGGCTGGCCGAGCGCCTGCGAGAGCTTGTCCGCGACGAGCCGCGCCGCGAGATCGGTCGCCTGGCCCGGCGGCCAGGGCACGACCACGCGCACGGTCCGGTTGGGATACTGCTGCGCCGCCGCCGCGCCCGCGAAGGCGAGCACGACGGCGAGAATCACCACACGCCTCATCACTACCTCCTCCTCGACCCGGTCACTTCGCGCGGTGCGCTGCGGCGAACGTCTGCGCCTCGGCCCGCGTCTCGAACACGTGCGGCGCCATGCCGCGCCGCGACAACCCTTCGCCGAGCTTGGTCCGCAGGAACGCGCTCGTCGAATAGCGGGTCACAGTGTAACCGTACCGCTCGGCGAGGCTCCGGATCATCCCGAAGTAGCGCTCGGCGAGGCGGTCGTCCAGCCGGAAGTTGTCGTAGTTGACCACCACCGAGAACCCGGTCGGGAGCGGCCGATAGTACACATCGAGCACGTTGTGCATCCGGTCCACGTCGTCGCGGCTGCGAATCGAGTGCCCCTCGAGATTGAGGAACACCGTGTTGCGCTCGGCGTCGTAGCTCAGCCGCTCCGCGAAGTCCATCAGGAGCAGCGTGTCCTCGAGCCCCATCGGGTCGACGCCGAAGATCCGGCCGTCCATGGTCTTCGGCTCGCGCACGATCGGCGGGAAGCGCATGTGCGCGAGGATGTCGCGCGCGACGTCGATCCCGGGCGCGACCTCGACGAGCTCGAGCCCTTCCGGCGCCAGGCGGAACACGCAGCGCTCGGTCACGTACAGCACGGTCTTGCCGGCCTGCGCGGCCGCGAGCGCGCCGTTGAAGGTGATCTGCTCGACCGCCTCGACGAACTTCGGGTGCTTCCCCTCGGTGACGATCTGCAGCTTGCCGTCGGCGACCCGCACCTCGAGGCCGCCGGCGGTGAGCGTCCCGGCGAACACGAGCTTGCGCGCGTTCTGGCTGATGTTGATGAAGCCGCCGGCGCCGGCGAGCTTCGGGCCGAAGCGGCTCACGTTGACGTTGCCCGCGCGGTCGGTCTGCGCCATCCCGAGCACCGCGAGGTCGAGCCCGCCGCCGTCGTAGAAGTCGAACTGCTGGTTCTGATCGATGATCGCGTCCGCGTTCACCGCCGCGCCGAAGTCGAGGCCGCCCTGCGGCACGCCGCCGATGACGCCCGGCTCGGCGGTGAGCGTGAAGTAGCTCGACAGCCCCTCCTCCGCCGCCACGGCCGCGACGCCCTCGGGCATGCCGATGCCGAGGTTGACGACGCCCCCGAGCGGGAGCTCGAACGCGGCGCGGCGCGCGATGATCTTGCGCTCGTCGAGCGGCATCGGCGCCTGCGCGCCGAGCGGGGCGCGCGTCTCGCACGAGAACGCCGGGCTGTAGGGCGTCCCGTAGGTCTGCATGTGATCGGCGGCGCCCGCCACGACGACGCAGTCGACCAGTGCCCCGGGGATCACCACCTGCCGCGGATTCAGCGAGCCGGTCGCGGCGATGCGCTCCACCTGCACGATCACGAAGCCGCCCGAGTTCTTCGCCGCGGTGGCGATCGCGAGCGCGTCGAGCGTGAGCGCCTCGCGCTCCATCGTGACGTTGCCGGCGTCGTCCGCGGTCGTTCCGCGCAGCAGCGCGATGTTGATCGGAAACGCCTTGTAGTGCAGCCATTCGACGCCGTCGATCGCGTGCACGCGCACGAGATCCTCGACGGTGCGCGAATTGATCTTGCCGCCGCCGTGGCGCGGATCGACGAACGTGCCGAGGCCGACCTTCGTGAACACGCCGGGCCGTCGGGCGCCGATGTCGCGGAAGAGCTGCGAGATGACGCCGAGCGGAAGGTTGTACGCCTCGATCCGGCCGTCCACCGCGAGCGCCGCGAGCTTCGGCACGAGCGACCAGTGCCCGCCGACCGCGCGCCGCACCAGGCCTTCGTGCGCGAGCCGGTTGAGGCCGCGGTCCTTGCCGTCGCCCGGCGCGGCCGCGAAGACGAACGTGAGGTCTTTCGGGCCGCCCGACTGCCGGAAGCGCGCCTCCAGAGCGCCGATCAGCGCCTCTGGCGTGCCGGTCCCTACGAAGCCCGAGAACGCGACCGTGTCGCCGTCGCGCACGAGCGCGAGGGCCTGGTCGGCGGTGGCGAGCTTGTGCTTGATGGCCGGCCCCTTAGCTACCGCTCGCGCACGTAGCGACCCGGCGCCGGCTCGATCTCCCGGTAGCGCTTGTTCCCGAGCGCCGAACGCGCGGCGATCTTCGCCCCGCCGCGCGGCGCGAGCCAGGCGCTCCAGTGCGGCCACCAGCTGCCGGGCCGCGACTCCGCGGTGGCGAGCCACCGCTCCGCGTCGCCTCCCCGCTCCCCGCCAACCCAGTAGTTGCGCTTCTTGGCGGCTGGCGGGTTGACGATTCCGGCCACGTGTCCGCTCGCGCCGACCACGTACTCGACCTCGCCGCCGAGGAGGCGCGCGCTCGCGTACGTGCACTTCCACGGCACGATGTGGTCGTCGCGCGCCCCGAGCACGTAGGCGGGCATGTCGATCCTGCCCAGGTCGACCGGGGTCGCGCCGACTTTCAGGCATCCCGGCTTCGCGAGATTGTTCTCGAGGTACATGTTGCGGATGTAGTACAGGAACCATGCGCCCGGCAGGTTCGGCTGGTCGTTGGTCCAATAGAGAAGGTCGACGGTAGGCGCGTTCTCGCCTTTGAGATAGTTATTGACGACAGCGCTCCAGATGAACTCGTTCGCGCGCAGGCTCGCGAAGCTCATCCCGATCTCCGATCCGGAGACGACCCCGCCCGGCGGCAGCCCCGCCTCGCGCGCTTTCACGTACTCGCCGTCGATCAGCGTGCCGAGGTCGCCGGAGTCGCGATAGTCGAGGAGCGTCGCGAGCAGGGTCACGCTCGAGAGGCGTTCGTCGCCACGCGCCCGCATGACCGCGGTCGCGGCCGCGAGCAGCGCGCCGCCGACGCAGAAGCCGAGGGCGTTCAGCGTCGCGCCGCCGGCGATGTCGAGCGTCACGTCGACCGCCTTCAGCACGCCCTGGCTGACATAGTCCTCCCACGTGAGGCGGCCGAGCGCAGGCGGAGGATTGCACCATGACACCAGGAACACGGTATGGCCTTCGCTCGCGCAGTAACGGACGAACGAGTTGTCCGGCCGGAGATCGAGCATGTAGTACTTGCTGATGCACGGCGGCACGATCAGCAGCGGGCGCTCGTACACTTTCTTCGCGAGCGGTGAGTACTGGATGAGTTGCATCACCTCGTTCTCGAACACCACCGCGCCCGGAGTCGTGGCCAGGTTCTTGCCGACCTCGAACGCCGCTTCGTCGGCAAGCGCGATGCGGCCCTTGCCGACGTCGGTGAAGAGGTTCCGCAGGCCGCGCGCGAGATTCTCGCCGCCGGTCGCCGCGGCGAGCTTCAATGCCTCGGGATTGGTCGCGGCGAAGTTCGCCGGCGAGATCGCGTCGAGATAGCGGCGGGTGAAGAACAGGTGCTTCTCCCGCGCCTGGCCTTCGAGCTTCGAGGCCTCGGCGAGCTCCATCACGTAGCGGGAGTAGAGCAGGTACGACTGCCGCAGGTAGTCGAAGAACGGCTGCTCGGCCCACTCGGGCGCCTTGAACCGCCGGTCGGACGGCTCGGCGCTGATCACCGGCTCCTGCTTGCCGCCGGCGTTGAGCCGCCGCAACAGCTCCTGCTGCACCTCCCAGTAGCGGCGCTGGATCTGCAGCAGCTTGTCCTGGTCGGTCTCGGCCATCGGCGCCGACGACTCTAGAACACGACGACCTGCCGGATCGCCTTGCCCTCGTGCAGGCGATCGAAGCCCTCGTTGATCTCCTCGAGCTTCAGCCGGCCGGTGAGCAGGCGGTCGACCGGCAGCCGCCCCTGGCGGAAGAGTGAGATGTAGCGCGGCAGGTCGCGCACCGGCACGCAGGTGCCGATGTAGCTGCCCTTGATCGTGCGCTCCTCGGCGACGAGGCCGACCTGGGGGAACGAGAAGTTCGCGCTCGGCGGCGGCAGGCCCGCGGTCACCGTGGTGCCGCCGCGGCGGGTGATCTTGTACGCGAGCTCCATCGCCTTGACCGAGCCGGCGAGCTCGAACGCGAACTCGACGCCGCCCCCGGTCGCGGCGCGCACCTCGTCGGCGGTGGTGTCCTTGCGGGCATTGAACGTGTCGGTCGCGCCGAGCTTCTTCGCGAACTCGAGCTTGTCCTCGGCGAGGTCGATCGCCACCACGCGCGACGCACCGGCAGCGACCGCACCGATGAGCGACGCGAGGCCGACGCCGCCGAGACCGATCACGGCCACGGTCGCGCCCGCCGGAACCTTCGCGGTGTTGACCACGGCACCGACGCCGGTGAGCACCGCGCACCCGAAGAGCGCGGCCTGATCGAGCGGCAGCTCGGGATCGATCTTGACGAGCGAGCGGCGCGAGACCGTCGCGTACTCGGCAAACGCCGACACGCCGAGGTGATGGTTGACCGGCTCGCCCTTGCGCTTGAGACGCTTCGCCCCCGAGAGCAGCGTCCCTTTGGTGTTGGCCGCCGCGCCGGGCTCGCAGAGCGCCGGCCGCCCTTCCGAGCACGGCAGGCAGTGGCCGCAGCTCGGCACGAACACCATGACGACGTGGTCGCCCTTCTTCAGGTCGTCGACGCCCGGGCCGACCTCCTCGACGATGCCGGCGGCCTCGTGGCCGAGCGCCATCGGCGTCGGGCGCGGGCGGTCGCCGTTGATCACGGAGAGATCGGAGTGGCACAGGCCGGCGGCGGCCATCTTCACCAGCACTTCGCCGTGCCCCGGGCCTTCGAGGTCGATCTCGTCGATCGAGAGCGGGCGCGACTTGGCGTAGGGCAGGCTCGCGCCCATCGCGTTGAGCACTGCAGCGCGAATCTTCATTGCGGATCTCCAGCTAGAGCGGCGACTTGAGGTTCTTCAGCCGCTCGGTGAGCTTCATGTTTTCCGAGTAGTCGACCGGGCAGTCGACGATCGCGACCGTGTCGTCGGCGAGCGCCCGCTTGAGCGTCGGCAGGAGGTCGGCGGTCTTTTCGATCCGGTAGCCCTTCGCACCGAAGCTTTCGGCGTACTTCACGAAGTCGGGGTTCTTGAACGCGATGTGGCTCGGCCGGCCGAAGTGGCGAAGCTGGTGCCAGGTGATGAGCCCGTACTCGGAGTCGTTCCAGATCAGGATCACGATCGGCGCCTTCATCCGGATCGCCGTTTCGATCTCCTGCGAGTTCATCAGGAAGCCGGCGTCGCCGGTGACGGTGACGATCTTGCGGTTGGGGTAGGCGAGCTTCGCGGCGATCGCGCCCGGCACGCCGATGCCCATCGAGGCGAAGCCGTTGGAGATGATGCAGGTGTTCGGCTCCTGCGCCTGGTACATCCGCGCCATCCACATCTTGTGGGCGCCGACGTCGGAGATCACGATGTCCTCCGGGGCGAGCGCCTTGCGCAGGTCCCAGACGATCTTCTGCGGCTTGACCGGGAAGCCCTGGTCCTCGGCGTACTGCGTGCGGTCCGCGATCACCGCCTGGCGCACGCCCTTGAACGGGTTGGCCGGGCGCGGCTTGGTGCGCAGCGCGATCGCCCGCAGCGACTCGCCGATGTCGCCGAGCACGCCGGTCGCCACGATGTAGCGCTCGTCCACCTCCGCCGGCAGCGCGTCGATGTGCACGATGGTCTTGTTGCCGTCGGGATTCCACATGTCGGGGTGGTACTCGACCATGTCGTAGCCGACGCAGATCACGACGTCCGCCTTCTCGAACGCGAACCACGGCAGGTCGCGCGCCTTGAGGCCGATCGTCCCGAGGAAGAGATCGTCCGAGAACGGCACCACCCCCTTCGCCATGAACGTGTTGGCGACCGGGATGCGCAGCAGGTCGACGAAGCTCCGGAGCGACTCGGTCGCGCCCTGCCGGATGACGCCGTTGCCGGCGAGGATCACCGGGTTCTTGGCCGCCGCGATGATCCGTGCCGCCTCCTCGATCTTGAAGTCGGGCGAGGTCGAGGTGTAGGCCGTCTGCACCGGGATCGGCTTCTTGTCGACCTTCGCCTCCGCGATGTTCTCGGGGAAGTCGATGAAGCAGCAGCCCGGCTTCTCGGTCACCGCCACCTTGAACGCCTTGCGCACGATCTCCGGCACGATCTCCGGCTCGCGGATCTGCGTCGAGTACTTGGTGATCGGGTGGAAGAGGTTCACCAGATCCAGTATTTGATGGCTCTCCTTGTGCAGGCGCGTGGTCGCGCCCTGCCCCGCGATGGCGACGAGCGGCGCGCGGTCCATGTTGGCGTCGGCGACGCCGGTGATCAGGTTCGTCGCGCCCGGTCCGAGGGTGGCGAGACAGACTCCGGCGCGGCCGGTCAGCCGGCCGTAGACGTCGGCCATGAACGCCGCGCCCTGCTCGTGCCGCGTGGTGACGAACTTGATCGGGCTCGAGAGGAGCGCGTCCATCACGTCGATGTTCTCTTCGCCGGGGACGCCGAAGATGTACTCGACGCCCTCGTTCTCGAGGCATTTCACGAGGAGTTCGGCGGCGGTCATGCGGGTCTCCTGGGGCGGTGGGGCGCTGCCGTGCGCAGGGGCTGCCAATCTACTCCAACTGACCGGTGCGCGTGGCGTGCGGTTAGCGCACGTGGGCGAAGACGCCCGGGGCGCGTGTGATAGCATCGCCGCCCCGGCGCTGGGCCGCGACTCGGAGAACGCAGGAGGAGAAAATGGGGTACCGGATGTTCAGACTCGTCGTCGGGGTCCTCCTGGCGACATCGGGCGTCGCCTGGGGCCAGGAGACGAAGCTCCGCCTCGCCCATACCCAGCCCGACACCGATTCGCAGCACCTCGCGCTCGTGCAGTTCGCGAAGCTCGTGCGCGAGCGCACCGGCGGCCAGGTCGTCATCGAAGTGTTCCACGCCGGGCAGCTCGGCAACGACAACGCCATTCTCTCGGGAGTGCGCGGCGGAGTGATCGACTTCGCGCTCACCGGCAATCCGTTCTTCGCCGGCATCAATCCGCGGCAGAGCGCCCTCGACCTGCCGGGGATCATCCGCAGCTTCGGCCACGCCTACAAGGTGCTCGACGGCCCGATCGGCGCCGAGATCCGCACCGAGCTCGAGCAGTACAACTTCAAGGGCCTCGGGTTCCCCGAGATCGGCTTCCGCAACCTCACCAACTCGCGCCGCCCGGTGGTGAAGCTCGAGGACGTGGCCGGCCTGAAGATCCGCACGACGCCCAACCCGTCGCACATGAAGGCGTTCCAGCTGCTCGGCGCCAACCCGGTGCCGATGCCCTACACCGAGGTGTTCACCGCGCTCGAGTCGCGCACGGTAGACGGGCAGGAAAACCCGATCACGCTGATCCAGTCGGCGAAGTTCTACGAGGTGCAGAAGTACTTGACGCTCACCCAGCACGCCTACACCACGGCGGTGTTCGTGATGAACCTGAAGAAATTCCAGTCGCTCTCCCCGGCGGCGCAGAAGGTGCTGGAAACCGCCGCGACGGAGGTCATCCGCGACCAGCGCGCCGCGAACCGGAAGATCGAGGCCGGTGATCTCGCCAAGCTGAAGGCGGAGGGGATGCAGATCGTCACGGACTTCCCCCGCGCCGAGTTCCGCGCCAAGGTCTACGGCGCGGTCAAGGCGGACTACGTCGCCAAGTTCGGGCCGGCGCTCGTCGACGCGATCGAGAAGACGCCCGACTGAACGGTCAGCGGCCTCGGGTCGCTTCGATCCGGTAGAATTTAAGCGCGTTGTCGCACATCACCGCCTGGCGCTCGCCGGGCGTGAGCGCGTCGAGCGCGCGCGCGACGCCGGTCACGAGGCCAGGGTAGTCGATCCGCAGGCCCGACACCGGGAAGTTGCTGGCGAACATCGAGCGCTGCCAGCCGAAGATCGCGACGGTGTCGCGGATGATCCGGGTGTTCTCCGCCCAGTCCCATGCGCGGTCGCGCACGCAGAACTCCGACACCTTGACGTGCACGTTCGGCTGCCGCGCGATCGTCTCCAGCCAGCCGCGCCAGCGCCGCAAGCCCTCTTCGCTGCGGTCCCAGGCGAACCCGTGGTGGTTCAGCACGATCGGGAGGTCGGGAAACATCGCCGCGACCTCCGCCGCTTCCGGCAGATGCCACGCCGGGACGCGCAGGTCCCAGCTCAGGCCGTGCTTCGCGAGGAGCGACAGGCCGCGCAGCCATTTCTCGTCCTGCATCGTGCCGGGCTGACCGCGCACGCTCTCGCCCGGGCTGCGGCTGGTTACCGGCTTGCTGCGGATGCCGCGCACCAGCGGATAGCGGAGATGCCCGAGCAGGCGCTCCTCGGTCTCGGGACGGTCGAGCCAGACGTGGCCCACCACCGCGTTCGGCATGCCGTACCGCGCGTTCATCTCGTGCAGCCACTCGGTCTCGGCCACTTGCTCGGCACGGTCGCGCTCCGCCTCGACGTGGACGGTCGCGACGACGTTGCAGCCGCGGCTCGCGGCGCGGTAGTCGTCGGGCAGGAAATCGTGACAGAACGCCGCGTAGTCGCCGAGGAAGAACGATTTCGGGTCGTATTCCTCCTGCAGCCAGGGATAGTGGCCGCGCTCGAGGTCCCAGAGATGGTGGTGCGCGTCCACCACCGGCAGGCTGTAAACAGAGCTCATCGCGCCGGGAAGAACGCCGCGTCCTGCTCGGCGCGCAGACGCCACAGCGTCGAGTCCCGCGGCGGCTCGACCATGTCGGCGGTCAGGTACTCGCCGGCCTTGGCGGCGCGCGCGAGCCGGTTCCCGGTCACCATGTAGTAGGGCAGCGGGCGGCCTGCGCCGACCGGCGCGGCGTCGACGAGGTGCGGCTCGAGATGCGGCACCGAATGCGTATGCTGGTCGCCGATCGCGAGGACCGTTCCGGCCGCGAGGTCGCGGGCGGCGCGGGCCACGAAGTCGCAGCGCGGACGGAAGTCGGCATTGACGGTCGAGTGTCCGCACAGCGCCGCGGACAGGATCGTGATCGGCGCCTCGACGCCGAGGAGATGCGTCGGGTTGTAGAGCAGCAGGCGCGAGCCCTTGCGGCTCGCCGGGATGCACTTTCCCTTGAGGACATCGAACGTCGCGTCGTCGTGGATATCGACGATGACGAACACGCCGCCCGCGAAGCTCGCCTCGTCGGCGCGCCGGAAACAGTTGAAGATGTCGACGGTTCCGTCGTCGGCGAACAGCCCGCCGTCCGCGCGCTTGCAGAAAAGCTCGGGCAATTCGATCGTGCGCGCGACCGGCGCATGCATCGATGCGCGGTCGGGCTTCAACCCGGTGGCGTTCGCGACGATGCCCATCTCGCAGAAGTCCGGCGCGGATTTCTGCGGCAGGGCGGCCAGGATCTCGGCGCGGGCCGCGATCGCCTCGGCGCGCCGTGCGACGGGCAGGTCCCAGAACTCGCGGATCCGCGGTACGTGCACGGACTTGGTTCGCGTGCTGACGGTCTCCGCAGCGGGGTCGTACACGAAGTCGTACTCGCTCGCCTTGCCGCCCGCGAGCACCTCAAGGCCGAGTTCGCGCGCCCAGGCCACGAGCTTGATCAGGAGGCTCGGCTGATCCCCATCTACCGGCGAGTAGACGAGCCCCGCGGCGTGCGCCTTGCGATACAGCATCGGGCCGACCACCGAGTCGGCCTCCTTGGACGCGAGCACGACGTGCTTGCCGTTGCGGATTCCCGCATCCGCAGTGCGCGCCGCGGTCTCGGGGTCGCCGGTCGCATCGACGAGCACGTCGAGCGGCAGCTGCGGCAGGATCGCCCCGTCGGACGCGACCACGCGTTTCCCGGCCTCGAGCGCGGCAAGCGCTTGGGCGACGCTATCGCAGACCGCCAGCTCGTCGCGCGCGAGGCCGGCGCGCACGAGGCGCTCGCAGGCCCGGTTGACGTCGATGTCGGCAAGCGCGCTGACATTGAGATGCTCGAGGCGGCGGTCGCGCGCCGCGAGCGAAACGCCGAACTCGCCGACACCGACGACGCCGGCGCGGACGGGACGGGTGGCAACGGCGGCGAACAGTGACTGATAGTTCATGTGACCTCGCGAATTCAGCGCAACTCTACAAGAACGCCGCGAGACGCCGCGCCGTTCCCCGATACGCGGCCAGGGCCGCATCCTCGTGCGCGTGCCGCCCTCGATCGATCACCTGCCTCCCGCGCACGAACACGTCGCGGATCGGGTTCGCGTTGCCGCCGAACACGATCGCATCGAGCAGTTCGTCCGGACGCCGTCCGCAAAGGAACGGCGCGTCCGGGTCGATCACCAGGAAGTCGCCGCGCTGTCCCGGCGCGAGGCCCGCGATCGGGCATCCCGACGCGATCGCGCCGCCAGCTACCGCACCCTGGTACAACGCTAACCCCGGCGACGGAGTCGCCGAGGACGCCGCCACGCTCCGGCGGCGATGCAGCAGGCGCTGCCCGTACTCGAGCCAGCGCAGCTCCTCGATTGCCGCGGTCGACACATTGCTGTCGGAGCCGATCCCGAACATACCGCCCTGCGCGAGGAACCCGGGCAGGGAGAAGAAGCCGTCGCCAAGATTGGCTTCCGTGGTTGGACACAGCCCGGCCACGGCACCCGACCCTGCCAGCGCGGCGGTCTCGTTGTCGGTGAGATGCGTCGCGTGGACGAGGCACCAGCGTGACGACACCCCCTGGTTCGCGAGCAGCCACTCGACTGGCCGCCGGCCGCTCCACGCGAGACAGTCGTCCACCTCCTTCGTCTGCTCGGCAATGTGGATGTGGATCGGCGAGGTGGGATCGATCGCGTCGAGACCGCGGATCGCATCGCGCAGCGCCTCGGGCGGAACGGCGCGCAGCGAGTGCGGTGCGATTCCGACGCGGACGTTTGCATCGCGGGCGGTCGCATCGCGCAGCGCCTGGAAGATCCGGAGAAACCCGTCTACGGTCGAGATGAAGCGCCGTTGTCCGTCGTGCGGCGGAACGTCGCCGAAATTCGCCGTCTGGTAGAGCACCGGGAGGAGGGTCAACCCGATCCCGGTGCGCGATGCTGCACGGACGAGCCGACCGGACATCTCGGCCGGATTCGCAAACGGCCGCCCGTCCTCATCATTGTGGACGTAGTGGAACTCGCACACCGAGGTGTAGCCGCCCTTCAGCAGCTCGACGTAGAGCTGCGCAGCGATCGACTCGAGGTCCTCCGGCCCGAGCCGCGCGGCGAAGCGGTACATGACGTCCCGCCACGTCCAGAAGCTGTCTGTGGTGGCGGAGCGCCGCTCGGTCAATCCGGCCATCGCGCGCTGGAAGGCGTGGCAGTGCAGGTCGCAGATCCCGGGGAGCGCCGGGCCCTTGAGCCGGACGGCGCCGGCCGCGGACGCATCCGGCGACACGGCGGAAAGGACACCGCTCGCGTCCACGTCGATCCGCACGTTTCTCGCCCAGCCGCCGGGGAGCAGCGCGAGCTCGGCGAAGAACGCGCTCATGCAAGAAGTTCCGCTGGCGCTCGCGCGACGCCCTGCTTCACCACCGCATGGCAGGGATTGATCCCGATGCCGTAGGCGAGCTCGGCGGGCCGCTCGACGTTCCAGAGTACGAAGTCGGCCACCTTCCCGGTCTCAAGCGTCCCCGCCTCGGCGGCAACGCCGAGCGCGCGCGCCGCCTCGCGAGTCGCGCCCGCCAGCGCCTCGTGCGGCGTCAGCCGGAAAAGCGTGCACGCCATGTTGAGCGCGAGAAGGAGCGAGGTCATCGGCGACGTCCCCGGGTTGCAATCGGTCGCCACGGCCATCGCGACCCCGTGGCGCCGGAACAGGTCGATCGGCGGCACCCGCGTCTCGCGCAGAAAGTAGAACGCGCCCGGCAACAGCACCGCCACCGTGCCGGCCCGCGCCATCGCGACGACGTCCTCCTCCTCGACGTACTCGACGTGATCGGCCGAGAGCGCGCCGTAGCGCGCGGCGAGCCGCGCACCACCTTGATTCGAAAGCTGCTCGGCGTGGAGTTTCACCGGGAGCCCGAGCCGGCGCGCCGCCTCGAACACGCGCTCGGTTTGCGCTCCGCTGAACCCGATCCGCTCGCAGAAGGCGTCCACCGCATCGGCGAGCCCGGCGCGCGCGACCTCCGGCAGCATCCGCCCGCAGACCTCGTCGATGTACTCGTCGGCGCGGCCCTCGAACTCCGGCGGCAGCGCGTGCGCACCGAGAAACGTCGTGCGTACCGTCACCGGCAGCGTCTGCCCGAGCGCGCGCGCGACCCTGAGCATCTTCGCTTCCGTGCCGGCATCGAGGCCGTAGCCCGACTTGATCTCGATCGTCGTGACGCCTTCGCTGATCAGTGCCTTCAACCGCGGCTTCGACGCCCCGGCGAGCTCCGCCTCGGACGCGGCCCGGGTCGCGGCGACCGTGGAGCGGATCCCACCGCCGGCGCGGGCAATCGCCTCATAGCTCGCGCCGTTCAGCCGCTGCTCGAACTCGCCGGCACGACTGCCGGCGTAGACGAGATGCGTGTGGCAGTCGATCAGGCCGGGCGTGATCCACCGGCCGCCTGCGTCGTGCTCGCGGGTGGATGCTGCGCGCAGCGTCGGCGGCAGGTCCGCCCGCGCGCCGACCCACGCGATTCGCCCGGCACGGACCGCGATCGCGCCGTCCTCGACGGCGCCGTAGTCCGGCCCCGCGACCATCGTCGCAAGCCGCGCGTTCACCCAGATCGCGTCGGCACCGCTCACGGCAGCATCGGCAGGTCGAGGCCTTTTTCCTTCGCGCACCGGATCGCCGCCTCGTAGCCCGCGTCCGCGTGGCGCATCACGCCGGTCGCCGGATCGTTCCAGAGCACGCGCGCAAGGCGCTTCGCCGCGGCCTCGGTCCCGTCGGCGACGATGACCACCCCGGCGTGCTGCGAGTAGCCCATCCCGACGCCGCCGCCGTGATGGAAGGAGACCCAGCTCGCGCCGCCGGCGGTGCTGAGCAGCGCGTTGAGGAGCGGCCAGTCGGACACCGCGTCCGAGCCGTCGCGCATCGACTCGGTCTCGCGGTTCGGGCTCGCGACCGAGCCGCCGTCGAGATGATCGCGGCCGATCACGATCGGCGCCTTCAGCTCGCCTTTCGCCACCATCTCGTTGAACGCCAGTCCCGCGAGGTGACGCTCGCCGAGGCCGAGCCAGCAGATCCGCGCCGGCAGCCCCTGGAACGCGATCCGGTCCTTCGCCATCCCGAGCCAGCGCCGCACCGACTCGTTCGTCGGGAAGAGCTCCAGGATCTTGCGGTCGGTCTTGTAAATGTCCTCGGGATCACCGGACAGCGCGACCCAGCGGAACGGGCCCTTGCCCTCGCAGAAGAGCGGACGGATGTAAGCCGGAACGAAGCCCGGATAGTCGAAGGCGTTCGTCACGCCGACGTCCTTCGCCTCCTGCCGGATGTTGTTGCCGTAGTCCACGCACGGGATCCCCATCGCCTGGAAGCCGAGGATCGCGCGCACGTGCTTCGCCATCGACTCGCGCGCCGAGGTCGCGACCTCGTCGGGATCCCGCGCGCGCAGCTCGCGCCAGCGCTCGAGCGTCCAGCGCTCGGGCAGGTAGCCGTTCGCCGGGTCGTGCGCCGACGTCTGGTCGGTGACGAGCGCCGGCCGGAAGCGGGAGCCCTGTGCGCGCTTCAGGATCTGCGGCACGATCTCCGCGGCGTTCCCGAGCAGGCCGACCGAGACCGGCGTCCTGGCGTTCTCGAGGATGGCGATCGCCTCGTCGAGCGTATTGGCCCGCGCGTCGAGGTAGCGGGTGCGCAGCCGCATGTCGATGCGCGTCGGGTCGCACTCGATCGCGAGCATCGAGGCGCCGGCCATCGTCGCGGCGAGCGGCTGCGCGCCGCCCATCCCGCCGAGGCCGGCGGTGAGGATCCATTTGCCGCCCCAGTCGCCGCCGTAGTGCTGGCGCCCGGCCTCGGCGAAGGTCTCGTAGGTTCCCTGCACGATGCCCTGGCTGCCGATGTAGATCCACGAGCCCGCGGTCATCTGCCCGTACATCATCAGGCCCTTCCGGTCGAGCTCGTTGAAGTGCTCCCAGTTCGCCCAGTGCGGGACGAGGTTGGAATTCGCGATCAGCACGCGGGGCGCATCGGGGTGCGTCTTGAACACCGCCACCGGCTTGCCCGACTGGACGACGAGCGACTCGTCCTCGGCGAGCCGCCGCAGCACCTCGACGATCTTGTCGAAGCACGCCCAGTCGCGGGCCGCGCGGCCGATGCCGCCGTAGACGACGAGCTCCTGCGGACGCTCGGCAACCTCCGGGTCGAGGTTGTTCATCAGCATGCGGAGCGCCGCCTCGGCGATCCACCCCCTGGCGGTGCGTTCGGTGCCGCGCGGCGCGCGGATCGTCCGCGTGGCATCGATGCGCGGATCCTGGGTCATTCGCTTCGGCTCCTCCGGGCGGCTCGTCCAGCATAATCTACCGGAGAAGACCCGACCGATGGCGACAATGCGCGAGACCGGACCGGAACAGGCGATCCGCAAGCAGGTGCTGCGCGGGCTCGCGCTCAATCGCGAGCCCGGGTTCCATTTCGCCGGCAACTTCCTCGACGTCTCGTTCGATCACGTTGCGCGCGAGGGGAGCCGGCTCTCGCTCGAGCCGGGGCCGCACTGCGTGGACGCCGACGGGCAGATCGACCTCGGAACGCTCGCGATGCTGGCCGACCTCGCGCTCGCCGCGACCGTGCGGGCGAACCTCGAGCGTTCGCAGCGGCTCGCCACCGTGAGCATCAACCTCGAGCTCACTGGCGTACCGCGCGTCGGGCGGCTCGAGGCCGCCGGCGAGTTCCACGGCTTCTTCCGGGAGGGATCCGGGCGCCTGGGGCAGGCCCGGGTCGTCGTGACCAACGCCGGCGGCGAAGTCGCGTTCGGCAGCGGCTCGTTCATGGCGCTGCGGCCGCCCGCCGGGGTGACGATGCACCCGGCGCCGAATCGCCGCCGCGACGACGCGCCGCCGCCGGTCCTGGCGGCGGCGGACCTCAAGCGCGACGAGCTGAAGGTCCTGCGCCATGCCGACGCCGCGCTCGCGCGCGTCGCCGCCGAGCGGCGGATCGTTCGTCCATCGCTTCTGGGGGTATGCACCGCGCCGCGTCGCGGGCGGGGCGACGGCCGCGATGAAGAACGGCCCGCACGTCGGCAACCGCGTGGGGCATGCCCAGGGCGGGATCCAGCTCGGCTTGGCAGCGATCACCGCGAGCGCGGCGCTGCCCGCGACCTGGGCACTTACCGGCATCTCCGGCTGGTACATCAGCCCGGGCGAAGGCACGAGCCTGCGCGCGCGATCGGAGATCGTTCATCACGGCCGGCTGACCGCCGTGGTCCGCACGCAGTTGACCGGAAAAGACAAACGGCGGGTGCTGGAAGTCGTGACGACCCACGCGTGCCGTCCGGCCCACGAGCGATGACGCGCTCCGCGATGCTCGTCGCTGCGTTCGCGCTGTTCGCGGCCGGCTGCGCGTCCCGGCCGGGCGAGACGGAGGTCCGCTACGGCCGCGTCGTGCGGATCGACCCGGTCTCGCTGCAAAGCGACCATCAGCTCGGCATCGGATCGGTGCTCGGCACGGTCGCGGCCAATGCGCTCGGGCATCCGGGCGCAACGGGCAGCACCCGCGCCGTTGCGGAGGTGCTCGGCGCGCTCGGCGGCGGCTACGGGAGCGAGGGGCTGAAGGACGAATACCCGGCCCGCCGCCCGGGCGAGCATCTCACCGTTGCCCTGAACGACGGCGTCGCTGTCGGCGTCACCCAGCTTGCGGCGGGGGAGCCGCGCACCGGCGATTGCGTGCGCATCGACGGCTCGGGCGAGACGGCGCGCGTCGGGCGCGCAGCTTGCGTCGGTCCCGCGTCGACGCCCGGGGCGCCCGCGCCGGGCGCCGGGCCCCAGGCCGACACGCTGCGCGACGAGCTCCGCGAGCGCGTCCGCGAGCGGATGGCGCGCGGCGAGCCCCCGGCGCCGGCGACTACGCCGCCCGCCGCGCGCCTGCCCGGAGAAGCCGGGATCCGCTACGGCCGCGTCGTGCGCGCCGACGCGGTGACGATCCGCGCCGAGCACGAGCTCGGGCTGGAGGGCGTGATCAACGGCGTGTCGGGCGCCGCGCTCGGCAATCCGCTGCCGCGCGGCGATGGCCGCGCGTTCGCCGACGTCGCGAACGCGCTCGGCAGCCTGAGCGCGAGCACGGCCGACGTGATCTACGCCACGCCGCAGCCTGGACAGCTCGTGACCGTAAGGCTCGACAACGGCGTGACCGTCGTGATCACGCAGCTCGAGGACGAAACGCTGCGCGCGGGCGACACGGTGCGGATCGAGGGCGCAGGCCCGACGGCGCGCGCGGTCCGCGCCTAGCGCCCGCGGCGCCCCTTCAGCTCGCGAGCCGGCCGTCGACGGTGATGCCGTCCGCGACGAGGCGCTCGACCTCGGCCGCGCTGTAGCCCGCCTCGCGCAGGACCTCGACCGAGTGCTGGCCGAGCTTCGGCGCAGGGTTCCAGTCGCGCCGCGCCCCGCTCGACCACTTGTTCGGGAGCCGCATGTTGCGGATCTTCCCTTCGGTCGGGTGGTCCCTCAGCTCGAAGAACCCGGTCTCCGCGAGATGCGGATCCTCGAGCAGGCTGTCGAGCGTGTGATAGGGCATCGCCGGCACGTCGTGGCGGTCGAAGATCCCGACCCATTCCGCGGTCGTCTTCGCCTGCAGCGCGTCGGCGCGCAGCTTGAAGTACTCGCCGACGTTCGCGAAGCGCGCCTGCACGCTCGCGAACCGCGGATCGCCCTTCAGCTCCGGGCGCCCGATCGCGGCGAAGAACGCGAACGCCTGCTCGTCGGTGTTCGCGGAGATCGAGATCCACCCGTCCTTCGTCCGGATCGGCTTGCCGAGCGGGTCGAGGAGGCGCGGGTCGCCGGTCTCCCCGAGGGGCGGCTCGAAGGTCTTCAGGTACAGGTGCTCCTCGAGCACGAACTTCACCAGGTTCTCGAACATCGGGATCTCGATCGCGCAGCCTTCGCCGGTCTGCGCCCGGCGGTACAGGGCCATCGAGATCATCTGCGCGGCGATCAGGCCCGAGACCTTGTCGACCACCACCATCGGCACGTAGCGCGGCTCGCCGGTCGCGCGGTGATGGAGCGCCGCCATGCCCCCGGAGCCCTGGAGGATCGTGTCGTAGGCCGGCTTGTCGCGGTAGCGGCCGTCCTGCCCGAAGCCGAACATCCCGCAGTAGACGATCCTCGGGTTCACCGCGCGGACGTCGTCGTACGAAAGCTTGAGCCGCACCATCGCCGCCGGGCGGACGTTCCAGACGAGCACGTCCGCGCGCGCGACGAGCTTGAGCAGCGCCGCGTGGCCCGCCGGCTGCTTCAGGTCGAGCACGATCGAGCGCTTGTTGCGGTTCAGGTGCAGGAACTTCGCCCCCATGCCCGGCGTCACCGACTTCCCGTTCATCACCCGGATCAGGTCGCCGGCCTTCGTCTCGACCTTGATCACTTCGGCGCCGTGGTCGGCGAGGATCTGCGTCGCGAGCGGGCCGACCACGACCGAGGTCAGGTCGAGCACGCGCACGCCCTCGAGCGGCCCACCGCTCATGCGAGCTCCAGCTCGGCGTCGATCGCGAGCTCGCCCTCCGCGTCGAGCGCCCACGCACGCGCCTTGCCGTCCGCAGTCATCCGGCCGCACAACGTCATCGGGCGATCGACGAAGAGCGCTTTCACGTTGCGCGACGATGATGACTTGATCGCCCTTCCGCTCCGCGCGGCGACGAACTCCCAGAGCAGCAAGGTGGTAAGGCCGCCGTTGACCACGAGATCAGGATAGCCCTCCTTCTCGCGCGTGTACGCGGCGTCGTAGTGGATGCGGTGCGCGTTGAACGTGATCGCCGAGTAGCGGAACACCATCGTCGGATCCGGCGTCACCGTGCGCGTCCAGTCGGGCGCCTCATCCCGTGGCGCAGGCGACGCTTCGCGCTTCGCCGGTGCCGCGGTCGACACCTCGCGATAGACGAGATCCTGCTCCTCGACGACCGCGAGCCCGCGCGGCGACGCGATCTCGTGACGCACGGTGACGAAGCACATCGCGCCCGAACGCCCCTGCTTCGGCGTAATGCTCTGGATGCGGGATACGCGCGTCACCTCGTCGCCGATACGGAGCGGCGTTTCGAACCACACGCGTCGCCCGGCGAACATCCGGCGCGGCAGCGGGACGGGCGGAAGGAACTGTCCCTTGGCGGGATGGCCGTCGGGGCCGAGCGTCGACTGGCGCGCCTCGGCGCCGAACAGGACGACATACCAGCCGCCCGGGATCGCCTGCCCGCGCCGGTAATCGTCGGGCGGCAGGTCGAGCAGTGCAGCGAGACGGCGCACGGCGGGCAGCGTGACCTCGTCGCGCGCCTCTTCCTGCCTGCCGATCCAGTCTTCCAGCATCGCGTTCTCCACCCGAGGCGAACTTTGCCACGGGTGGGCCGCGAGTAAAACAGCAGGGTTAGCGGCCGGGGTGCACTACGCTCCGGACGACGTACGGCAGGATGCCGCCGTCACGCAGGTAGGCAAGCTCGCGTTGGGAGTCGAGCTGGCACGCGAGCACGAACGTCTGCGTTGCGCGCTCCGGGTGCCGGACCTCGATGCGGATCTCGTTCGCGCCCGGACGCAGCGCTTCCAGGCCATCGAACGTCAGTGTTTCGCGTCCGTCGCGGCACAGGTCGCTGCGCTTCACGCCTGCGGGGAAGACGAGCGGCACGATGCCGAGCCCGATCAGGTTGCTGCGATGGATGCGCTCGAAGCTCTCGGCGATCACTGCCCGCACGCCGAGGAGCGCCGGCGCCTTCGCCGCCCAATCGCGGCTCGAGCCGGCGCCGTAGTTCTTGCCCGCGAGGATGACGAGCGGCTCGCCCCGTTCGCGATAGGTCCGCGCGGCTTCGTACACCGGCAGCGCGGCCGACCCGTCGGCCGTGGGCGCGAGCCCGCCCTTCTGTCCGGCGCCCAGTAACTCGTTCTTGAGCTTGGGATTGCTGAACGCGCCGCGCAGCATCACCTCGTGGTTGCTACGGCGGGTCGAATACTGGTTGAACTCCGCCACGGACACGCCACGCGCGGACAGGTAGCGCCCTGCGAGGCTCGCCGCCGGGATGGCGCCGGCTGGCGAGATGTGGTCTGTCGTCACGTTGTCGCCGACCATCAGCAATGGACGCGCTCCGCGGAGCGTGATCTCCCGCGATGGCTCGACCGGAAGTCCGTCGAAGTACGGCGGCTGCCGGATGTAGTCGGACCTTTCGTCCCATTGGAACCGCAAACCGTCCGGCCCCGAGAGCTCGCGCCACTGCGCGGGGCCGACCCATACCTCGCGGTAGCGCTCGGCGAACATCTGCGGCCGGATGTGCCGCGAGACGACCTCGTCGATCTCCGACTCGGTCGGCCAGATGTCGCGCAGGTAGACCGGTGCGCCGTCGCGATCGAAGCCGATCGGCTGCGTAGTCAGATCGCGAGTCACCTCGCCCGCGATCGCGTAGGCTACGACGAGCGCCGGCGAGGCGAGGTACGCGCCCGCCAGATGCGGGTTCACGCGCCCGTCGAAGTTGCGGTTGCCCGACAGCACGCCGATCGCGCAGAGCCCGTCCTTCTCGACTGCGGAAACCACCGCTGGCTCGAGCGACCCGGAGTTGCCGATGCAGGTCATGCAGCCGTAGCCGACCACGTTGAAGCCGAGCGCGTCGAGGTCGTCCTGGAGACCGGAAGCGGCGAGATAGTCCGTGACGACCTTCGAGCCGGGCGAGAGGGACGTCTTCACCCAAGGCTTGCGCCCGAGGCCTCTCCGGCGGGCGTTCCGTGCGAGCAGCCCCGCACCGACGATGAGCGCCGGATTCGAGGTGTTGGTGCAGCTAGTGATCGCCGCCAGCGCGACGGCACCGTCCGGTAGCGCGTAGCCCGATGCCTCGATCGTGCGTGGCGCGCTCGGCGCGCCCTTTGGGGCGAGCCCCGGCAGCTCAGTCACGAACGTCTCGGCGACCCGCGAGAGAGGCTTGCGGTCGTGCGGCTGCCGCGGTCCGGCGACGCTCGGCTCGATCGCGCCGAGTTCGACGGTCAGGAGCTCGTCGAAGCGCGGATCCGGCGTCGACGAATCCGACCACAGTCCTTGGGCACGCGCGTAGGCACCGACGAGGTCGACGTGCGCGGGCGCCCGGCCACTCATGCGCAGGTACGCGAGCGTCACCTCGTCGATCGGATACACCGAGCACGTCGCGCCATACTCGGGCGCCATGTTCGACACCGTTGCGCGGTCGGCGAGCGAGAGGGCGGAGACACCCGGCCCGCAGAACTCGACGAACTTCCCGATCACGCCGTGCCGGCGCAGCCGCTCGGTGAGCGAGAGCACGAGGTCGGTCGCGGTGACGCCCGGCGGCAGCCTACCTTCGAGCCGGACGCCTACGACGCGCGGGATCCGGATCGCGATCGGCTGCCCGACCATCGCCGCCTGGCCTTCGATCCCGCCGACGCCCCAGGCGAGGACGCCTAGTGCATTCACCATCGGCGTGTGACTGTCGGTACCGACGAGCGCATCGGGATGCGCGAGCGGGAGCTCGCCCGGGCGATCGACGACCTTGACCACGTCCGCGAGCAGCTCGACGTTCACCTGGTGGAGGATGCCGGTGCCGGGCGGCACCACCTTGAAGTTCGCGAGGCTCTTCTCCGCCCACTTGACGAACCGGTAGCGCTCGGAATTGCGCTTGAAGTCCGCAGCGAGATTGAGCTCGACCGCGTCGGGCCTGCCGTAGTGGTCGACCATCACCGAGTGGTCGATGACCAGGTGCACGGGGATGGCCGGGTTGATGCGTTGCGGGTCGCCGCCGAGCGTCGCGACCGCGTCGCGCATCGCAGCGAAGTCGGCAAGCGCGGGTACGCACGTCGTGTCGTGCATGAGGACCCGGTTGGGGAAGAACGGGATCTCGTGTGCGCCCTCGCGATCGCGCTGCCAGGCGCCGATCGACGCGAGATCCTCGGGGCTGTTCCGGGCGACGTTCTCGAACAGGATCTTCAGCGAGCGGGGCAGCTCCGCGAGCGCCGCATCGGGCAGCGCGCGCCCGAGGCTCACGTAAGCGAAGCGTTGCCCGCCGACGCTCAAGGCTTCGTGGAAGCGCATGGCCTCAGCGGGCACCGGCCGCCTCCTTCGTCGCGGGGCCCGCCGCAGGGGCGAGGTCGATCACCGTCGTCAGCTCGAGATCCTCGGCAAACCAGGCCGAGATCGCTGCATTGCGCTCGCCGATGTACGCCGGCTTCCCCGCGACATCGAGACGCATGCTCAGGTCGTGCCCGGGAATGAGGATCGTGCCAGGCCCCTCCCGCCAGACCGACCAGATCGACCGGAGCGTCGCCTTGCTGGCGGCGAAATCCTCGCTCGAGTCGACGTTGCCCGAGAGCAGCTCGGCGCGGTTCTTGGCGGCATCGCCGGTGAAAAGGAGCGGAGACGTCGTTGCCGGTCAGGTAGAAGAGGAGATGCCCCGGCGTGTGCCCCGGCGAGGCAAGGGCCTTCAGTCCGGGCAGGAACTCGTCGCCGTATCCGATGCGACGAACGCGGCTGGAGGCCGCAAGCTCGCGCACATAGAGCTCGGGGAGCGGGTTGAAGCCGGGCGGCTGGCGCGCCGCCCATGCGAGCTCCTCCGCGCCGATCCACACCGTCGCGTTGGGGAAGAGCGTGAAGTTCACCGAGTGGTCGTAGTGCGCGTGGGTGAGCACGACGTCGGTGACCCCGGCCGGCTCGACGCTCCGCGCCCGCAGCTGCTTCGCCAGCTCCTTGCGTACGCCGAACGCGCCTACGTCCACGAGGATGGTGCGTCCCGGCGCACGAAGCAGCGTGACCGTGCTCCAGCCGAGGCCGCCGTGACACACCGCGCGGCCGGGAAAACCCTGGATGAGTACGTCGACCTGGTACATGCTTTCCTCCTCGCCGCGCTAGTTTTCGAGCTTGACGTTGGCGTCGGCGATGATCTTCGCGAACTTCTTCGACTCGGCGCCGACGAACTGGCGGAACTGTTCGGGTGTGCTCGGCGCGGGCTCGCCGCCCTGCGCTTCCAGCTTCTTCACGAGCGCCGGGTCGCGCAGCGCTTGAACCACCGCGGCATTGAGCTTCTTGATCACCGCGTCGGGGGTCTTGGCGGGAGCGAACAGGCCGAACCAGTTCACCAGCTCGTAGCTCGCGAGCGGCTTGAACTCGGCGATCGCCGGCACATCGGGCAGCGACCCGCTGCGCTTCGCGGACGTGACCGCGATCGGCCGGAGCTGGCCGCTCTTGATGAACTGCTGCGCAGCAGCGATGCTGGTGAACGTCATGGTCACCTGCTTGGCGGTCACGTCGGTGAGCTGTTGTGCCGCACCCTTGTAGGGGACGTGGGTAATATCGGTCCCGGCGAGCTTGTTGAAGAGCTCGCCGTTCAGGTGCTGGGGATTCCCCACACCGCTCGACGAGTAAGTGAGCTTTCCGGGATTTGACTTCGCGTAGGCGACGAGCTCGGCGGTGGTTTTCGCCGGCACGTCCGGGTTGACCACGAGCACGTTCGGTACCTTCACGACGAGCGAGACCGGGGCGAGGTCCTTCTCCGGGTCGTACTGCATCTGTTTCTTGTAAAGGTGCGGGTTCACCGCGATCTCGCCGGCGGCGGAAAGCACTAGCGTATAGCCGTCGGGGGCGGCCTTGGCCGCAGCCTGTGCGCCGATCATCCCGCTCGCGCCGGGTTTGTTGTCCACGATGACGGCCTGGCCGAGGCTCTCGCGCAGCTTCTCGCCGAGCAGGCGCGCGACGATGTCGACGCCGCCGCCGGCCGTGTACGGCACGATGATGCGGATCGGTTTGGTCGGGTAATCCTGCGCAGCGACCGGCGCAGCCAGGACAGCCGCGGTCGCGGCCAGGGCCGCGGCGCGCAGGGATTTCGTGTGCAAGCGCTTCATCTCTCTCCTCCGGTGGATCAGCGAATGCACTGCACGATACCGACGGGGTTGGACCGCCACAATTGATCATTCGCCAACCGACCCTTCGCCGGGCGCGAAGGGTCAGCCCACGGCAGGCCGGAAGAGGTGCTGGACCAGCTGGCGGACGGTGACGGGAAGCGCCTTCAGCTCGCGCACACAGATCCTGAGCTCGCGCGACGCCCAGTCCTCGTCGAGCGCGATGCTCCGGATCCCCATCGACTTCACGTGCGGCGCGATCGCGCCGGCAGGCAGAATGCCGATGCCGAGGTTGGCCTGGATCATGCGGCACATGCCATCGAAGCTCCGTACCTGGATGCGCAGCTTGATCGAGCCGCCCGCCTCTGCCGCAGCCCGCATCATCAGCGAATAGAGAGAACTGCCCGTGTGCGGGCCGACGAAATCGAAATCGAGTGTCTCCGCGAGCCTGACCGACTTTCGGCGGGCGAGCGGATGGCGCTTCGGGACCAGCAGCACGAGGCGATCCGCGTGATACGGGAGCAGTTCGAGATCACCCGAGGGTGTGCTCGCGGTGATGATCCCCAGGTCGGCGCGACCTTCCGCGACCGCGCGGACGATCACGCCACCCACCTGCTCCTCGAGATCGATCTTCACCCGTGGATGCCGGGTCATGAACGCTTCCAGCTCTTCGGGCAGGAACTGCATGATCGCGGACGCGATGGCGTGCATCCGGATATGTCCCTGGATGCCCTGTGCATGCTCGCTCAGCTCGCCCTGCATGCGGTGGAGCGTCTGCATGACTTGGCGCGAGTAGTGCAGGAGCGATTGGCCTGCGGGCGCAAGGGTGACGCCACGCGCGTGCCGGTAGAGCAGCGGCGAACCGACGGCGTCCTCCAGCTCGGCAATCCGCTTGCTCGCCGCGGAAAGAACGATGTGCTCGCGTTGTGCGGCCTTGGTGATGCTTAGCTCCTCCGCGACCGCCACGAACAGCTGCAGGCTGGTGAGATCGAAGCGGAGCGAGCGGTTACGACTCGGCATGGCTCACGCTCGTTCAACGCTCATGCGGACCTCCCCGACGGCTTCGATTTTCCCGACGCCGAGGTGCTCGTGGATGACCGCGGGCGCGGCGAGCAGCTCCTCACGCGTACCGCGGTAGACGACCGCACCTCGGCTGAGCACGAAGAATACGTCGCCGATGCCGAGGGCGAGGGCGAAGTTCTGCTCGACGAGCAGGATCGCCGCGCCGCGCTCCCGGGTCTTGAGGATGCCGGCGCGGATCGTCTCGACGATGAGCGGCGAGAGCCCCTCGGTCGGCTCGTCGAGGAGGATGAGGTCGGGCTGGCTGGCGAGCGCGCGCGCCATCGCCAGCATCTGCTGCTGCCCGCCGCTCAGGCTGCCGGCGCGCTGCCCGGCGCGCGTCACGAGGTCGGGGAAGAAAGCGAGCGCCTCCGCGATGCGGGCCGGACTGGAGCGCGGCGTCGCCTGGCCCGCGACGCGGATGTTCTCTTCGACCGAGAGCGATGCGAACACGCGCCGGTCCTCGGGCACCCATGCCAGACCGCGCGTCGCGATGACGTGCGGCGGCCGGCCGTCGATCCGCTCGCCCTTGAATGCGATCGTGCCCGCGCTCGGCGGCACCACGCCCATGATCGCCTTGAGGGTGGTGCTCTTGCCAACGCCGTTGCGTCCGACGAGGCAGGCGATCTGCCCGGCCTCCACGGTCAGGCTCACGCCGTGCAGGACGTGTGCCGAGCCGTAGTGGGCGTGCACCGCGTCGAGGGTCAGCATGACGCGCTTCCCGCCACGGCACCGAGATAAGCCTCCTGGACGCGCGCGTCGCGGCTGATCGCCGACGGCGGGCCGCTCGCGATGACGCTGCCCTGCGTCATCACGGTGACGACGTCCGAGATGCCGAGCACGATCTCCATGTCGTGCTCGACGAGGAGCACGCTCGCGCGCGCCGAGAGGCTGCGGATCAGCGCCGCGATGCGCTCGGTTTCGCCGCTCGACATCCCGGCGGTCGGCTCGTCGAGCAGGATCACCGTGGGCCGGAGCGCGAGCGCGATGGCGATCTCGAGGACGCGCTTCTCCCCGTGCGCGAGATGCTCGGCGCTCGATTCGGCGCGGTCGGCGAGGCCGAGCGTCGTGAGGACCTCCAGCGCCTGCGCCTGCGCGGTGGCGACGCTCCGCGCCGGCCGCCACATCTCGAGGTTCCTGCCCTCCCGCGAGCGCGCGGCGAGGGCCACGTTCTCGAGCACGGTCAGCTCGCCGAACACCCGCGTGATCTGGAAGGTGCGCGCCATGCCGGCCGAAACCAGGCGATGCGGCGCCCAGCCGGTGACGTCGCGGCCGTCCAGCAGCACCTGCCCCGCGTCGGGCTTGAGGAAACCGGAGACGCAGTTGAACGCGGTCGTCTTGCCCGCGCCGTTCGGGCCGATCAGCGAGTGGACGTGGCCGGGCGCGAGCTCGAGGCTCACGGCCTCGACGGCGCGGAACGCCCCGAACGACCTGGACAGGCCGCGGATTACGAGCGCGCCCGCCACAGAAAGCTCCGGATGCGGTTGACGGCGCCGACGAGCCCGGTCGGGAAGAGGAGCACCACGACCACGAACACCAGGCCGAACACGAACTGCCAGGCCTTGAAGCGGGTGGTGAACTCGTCGCGGACGAAGACGAAGACGGTCGAGCCGATCACCGGCCCGAGCAGCGTGCCGATGCCGCCGAAGATCGTCATGATCAGCACGTTCCCCGATTCGGTCCAGTGCAGCGACATCGGCGTCGTGCCGGCCTTGAGGAACACCATCAGCGTGCCCGCGAGCCCGGCGACCGCCCACGACAGGACGAACGCGAGCCACTTGTGGCGATAGACGTCGATGCCGATCGAGGCGGCCCGTTCCTCGTTCGTGCGGATCGCCTGGAGCGTGCGGCCGAACGGTGAATCCACCAGCCGGACGAGCCACAGATACACCGCGACGAGGCACAGGACCGTGAGCAGGTAGAACGCGTTCCCCGAGCCGAGCGTGATGCCGGCGACCTTGGGCAGCGGCACGCCGACCATCCCGTCCATGCCGTTGGTGACCGAGCGCCAGGTGACCGCGATCGTGAACAGCACCTGCGCGATGCAGAGCGAAATGACCGCGAAGGCGATCCCCGATACCCGCGCGACGACGAAGCCGAATCCGAGCGCGACCGGCACGACCACCGCTTCGGCGACCAGTAGCGCGGCGAAGAAGTCGCCGGTGACCTCGCGCGCGAAGTAGCCGGCGGCATAGGCGGCGAGGCCGAAGGCCGCCGCATGGCCGAACGAAACGAGGCCGGTGTATCCGACCAGCAGATCCAGGCTCATCGCCCAGATCGCGAAGATCAGGCTCTCGGTCAGGAGCGTGATGGTGAACGGCGAAGCGCCGACGAACGGGAGGATCACCAGCACGCCCGCGCCGACGAGCGGCAGAGCCAGGCCGCGCAATCCCGCGGGCTTCCGCACGGGGCTCAGGCCACCCGCCCGCGTCCGAACAGTCCCGTCGGCCGGAAGACGAGCGCGATCGCGACGACCACGAACAGGATCGCGATCGACCAGTCGGCCACGTAACCGCCCCCGATCGATTTCGTGAGCGCCACGAAGAACGCGCCGATGGCCGATCCGGGCAGGTTGCCCAGGCCGCCGAGGATCACCGCGAGGAAGGAATCGAGGAGGATGCCCGAGCCCATCTCCGGGTGAACCGCGAAGATCGGCGCGCCGAGCGCCCCGGCAAGCGCGGCGAGCCCCGCGGCGGCTCCGAACACCAGCGTAAGAAGCCGCGTCGTGTTCACCCCGAGCGCTTCGGCCATGCCCGGATCGTCGGTCACCGCGCGGATCCGCAGGCCGATCGGCGTGAACTGGACGAACGCGAACACCGCGCCCGACACCGCGAGCGAGAGGCCGGCGGCGGCCAGCCGGTAGATCGGGAACTCGTTGCCGAAGATCACCACGGTGCCGGCGAAGAGGCGCGGCACCTCGACCAGGGTCGTGGCGGTGCCGAAGACGTACTCGAGCGCGCCGATCACCATGAACGACACCCCGAAGGTGACGAGGAGCGTGTAGATCTCCGGCCGGCTGCGGATGGGCTGGATCGTGACCCGCTCGATCGCGATCGCGATCGGCACGACGAGGAGCGGCGCCACGGCGAGCGCCGGCCAGAATCCCAGCCCGAGCCGCTGCATCACCGCGACGAGGCCGTAGCCGCCGAGCGCATAGAGCGCGCCGTGGGCGAAGTTCACCACGCGGCCGAGCCCGAACACGAGGCTGAGGCCGAGACTCGTCAGCAACAGAAAGGCGCCGTAGACGGCGCCGTTCACGGTGTTCGCGAAGAGGAAACTGAGATCCATGCCCGGTCGCGGCCGCTCGCGGCCGGGCGCGCGCCGCGCGCCCGGCCGCGAGTCAGGTCCGAGTCACTTCACCGAATCACTTCAGCTTGCAGCCGACCTCCGGTCCGGTGGCCGGCAGCGACTTGCTCGCCGGGAACACCTCGACGACCTGGGCGAACTGCGCGCCGTACCGCGGCGGGTTCACCGCCTCGTACGGCCCGAGGAACATCGGCACCAGCGCCTGGCGGCCGCCCGGCTGGAACTTGAGCGGCCCGACCGGCGTGCGCACGTCGACCGTCTCCAGCGCTTTCACTACCGCGTCGGGATCGGTCGAACCCGCCTTGGTGATCGCGTTGTAGAGCATCAGCGCCGCGCTCGCGGACTGCAGCGCCTGCATGCCGGACACCCGGCCGTGCTGCTTGAAGAAGGCGTCGTTGAACTGCTTCGTCGCGGGCTCGACCTCCTCGTACCGCCACGCGGCCCACGAACCGGCCGAGATGATGTTCGTCGAGAGCGGCCCGAGCTTGGCGACGAGCCAGTCCGGCAGCCCGATCGGCGCGACGAGCTGCGCTTCCTTCGTCAGTCCGAACTCGTTCGCCTGCTGCACGAACTGCAGCAGCGGCGTTCCGAGCGTCACCGACATCATGACCGCGGTCGCGCCCGAGGCGCGCGCACGCGCGATGAACGGCGACCAGTCGGCGGTGTCGAGCGGCGCGAACGCGTCGCCGACGTAGTTCGCGCCGGTCACCTGCTTCACGGTCCCGGCGACGAGCCGGCTGAACGGATAGTCGTGCCCGAGCGTGAACCACTTCGCGGCTGCGAGCTTCGGGTTCTGCGCGAGCAGGTACTTGAGCGCCTCCGCGGACATCAGGTCTTCCGCGTTGGTGCGAAAGACCCATTTGTTGCAGTTCTGCCGGGTGATCGCGGCCGACCCGGAGTTGGAGGTCACGATCGGCACGCCGAGGCGATCGGCGACCGGAAGCAGCGCGAGCGCCTCGACCGTGCTCGTGCCGAGGATCGCGGCGACGCGATTCTGCTGCACCAGCTTGGTCGCCTTGGTCACCGCCTGCTGCGCGTTCCACTGGCTTTCCTCGACGATCAGCTCGACCGGCCGGCCGAGGACCGGGCCGTACATCCGCGTCGCGGTCTCGATGCCGGCGATGATGTCGTCGCCGACCGGCGTCGCCGGACCGCTGCGGATGGTGAGCACCCCGATCTTGAGGCTCTCCTGCGCGAGCGCCGGCGCGGCGCCGGCAACGACGAGCGCGAGCAGAACCGACTTGGCAAACCGCGAAGCCGCCATGGTTTCCTCCTCCGGTGATCTTCCTGCCGGCTTGGGGCAGGTGGAACGAGCATAGCGAAACCCCGCAGCGGCGGTGATTCGGTTCCTGTATGCCCTGATCCAAATTATTGGCCGCGGCGCCGGAGCTATCGCGCGCGCTTTTCTGCTAACGTCGCCGTCGATTGCGAACGGCGCGAGACGGAAGGAGCGCGTATGAAGATGGAGGGCCACGACGCGACCCTGGCGCAGAGCTCCCGGGAATGGATCGAGCGGGCACGCGCGCTTAAGCCGCTGCTCGAGGCCGCGGCACCCCGCATCGAGCAGGCGAAGGATCTGCCGCCCGACGTCCGGGATGCGATGCACCAGGCGGCGCTCTTCCGCATGACGCTGCCGCGCTCGATCGGCGGCGCCGAGCTGGATCTCGCGACCTACGCGCAGGTGGTGGCTGCGATCGCCGAGGGCGACGCGAGCGCCGCCTGGTGCGTCGCGCAAACCGCCGGCTCCTCCATCGCATCGGCGTACCTCGAACCGCGCGTCGCGAAGGAAATCTTCGGCGATCCGCGGGCGGCGTTCACCTTCGGCTTCACCAGCGGCCAGCCGCCCTGCCGGGCGGTCCCGACGAAGGGCGGCTGGATCGTCAACGGCGCCTGGACCTTCGCGAGCGGCAACCGGCTCTGCCAGTGGCTCGGCGGGCACTGCCAGGTGTGCGACGAGAGCGGCACGCCGCTCAAGACGCCCGAAGGCAAGTTCGTGGAGCGCACGATGATTTTCCCGCGGTCCGCGGCGATGGTGCGCGAGGACCTGTGGGAAGTGATGGGGCTCTGCGGCACCGGCAGCGACAGCTACTCGGTGACCGACCTCTTCGTGCCGACGGAGTTCTCCGTGGTGCCGCGCGCGATTGCCCGCGACCAGCAGCAGCCGGAGGGCGTCCACGCAGCGCCGGATCCGGAGCGGCGGGAGCGCGGGACGCTCTACCGCTTCAGCAGTCAGGCGGTGTTTCAGGTCGGGCTCTCCTCGGTCGCCATCGGCATCGCGCGGGCAGTGCTCGACGGCTTCATCGAGCTCGCGCGGAAGAAGAATCCGACGAGCGCGCTCCAGTCCCTGCGCGACGACACCTGGATCCAGGCGCGCATCGCGCAGGCCGACGCGAAGATCAGTGCCCCGAGCGCCTGGCTGGTGAAGCTGCTCGAGGAGGCGTGGGCGGAATGCGAGACCGCCGGCGAGCCGAGCTTCCCGATGCGCGTGAAGATCCGCACCGCCTGCACGCACCAGATCAACGAGGCGCGGGAAGCGGCCGACATGATCTTCCTCGAGGCCGGCGCGACGGCGATCTTCAAGAGCAACGCGTTCGAACGCCGGCTGCGCGACATCCACACCGTCTCCCAGCAGGTGCAGGGCAGCATCTCGCGGATGCAGTCGGTCGGGCAGTACCACCTGGGGATCAAGCCGCAGCTCTTTTTGATGGCCTAGGTCCTGCCGGCACGGACATTCCGGCGCCGGGGGCCTTGCGGCGGCGCGGCTTTGTCGCGGCCCGGCTTTGTGCTTGAATGGCCGCCCGGCCACTCGATCGGCGCACCATGTCGGATCGGCGCATCCAGGTCTTCCACGCGGTCGCGAAGCACCTCTCGTTCACCAGGGCGGCCGAGGCGCTGTTCATGTCGCAGCCGGCGGTGACGTTCCAGATCCGGCAGCTCGAGGAGGAGCTCGACACGCGGCTCTTCGACCGCACGCCGGGCGGGATCACGCTCACGCCCGCCGGGGCCGTCGCCCTCGAGTACGCCGATCGCATCCTCGCGATGTCGGGCGAGCTGAAGACGCGGCTGAAGGAGATGAGCGGGCGGATCGGCGGCCAGCTGCTGATCGGCGCGAGCACCGTCTATGCCGATCTCCTGCTGCCGCAGGTGCTGGTCGCGTTCAAGTCGCACCATCCCGCGGTCGTGCCGCGGCTCGTCGTCGCGAACTCGGAGACCGTGCAGACCCGGCTCCTCGAGCGCGCCTTCGACATCGGCTTCATCGAGGGCGATTCCCAGCAGCCGGCGCTGACGACCGAACTCTGTTGCAACGGCGAGCTGCAGGTGGTGTGCGCGCCCTCGCACCCCCTCGCCCGGGAGGCGGCCGCGACCGCCGAATCGCTCACCCGGCATCCGTACGTGAGCCGCGAGGCGGGATCGGGGACGCGTCAGGCCGTCGACCGCTATCTGCTGGAGGCCGGGATCTCGCCCGGCGTGCTCCAGGTGGTGATGGAGGTCAGCACCCCGGACGCAGTGAAGGCATTGGTCGCCGCAGGCGTCGGCTTTTCGATCATGTCCTGGGCGAACGTGGTCCGCGAAGTGAAGCTCGGCGAGCTCTGCAAGATCCCGCTCGCGCCGCGGCTCCTCCGGCCGCTATCGGTCGTCTACCCGAAGGAGCGGATCCATTCGCGGCTCATCAACAGCTTTCTCGGCTTCGCGAAGGAGCGCATCGCCGCGATGCGGCCGGTCGAGGACGCCGAGCACACCCAGGACCACCGCGCGGGCCACGGCGCGGACCGGAGCGCACCGCCCAAGGCGGCGGCGCGCCCGGAACGGGCTAGCGCGCGAACTGCGGCGCAGCTAGGCCCTCGATCATTACGTTGATGCACGCCGGCAGGCCGGACGCGAGCGCGCGGCGAACGGCCGGCAGCATCTCGTCGGCTGCGGTGACGTGCTCGCCCCAGGCGCCGAACGCCTGCGCGATCCGGTCGTAGCGCAGCTCCCGCATCTCGCACCCGCGCGCCCGCTCCGCACCGTACTCCCGCAGCTGGATCTGGTATTCGGCGTTCCAGCGGGCGTCGTTGCCCACGACCGCCACGAAAGCGAGCTTCTGCGTGACCGCGGTGTCCAGCTCGACGGCGTGGAAGCCGAACGTCCCGTCGCCCATCACGGCGATCACCGGCGCCTTGGGCTCGGCGCAGCGCGCGCCCAGGGCGAACGGCAACCCGGCGCCGATCGACCCGCCGACGCCGTTGATCACCCGGCGCGGCGCCTGCAGGCACGCCTGCGCCCACTGCCCGATCTCCCCGCCGTCCGCGACCAGAACGGAGTCCGGATCGCTGTCGAGCACCGCCTGCAGCGGACGGGCGAGCTGGACCGGATGGACGCATCCGGGACGGCTCGCCTGCGCGGTTTCCCACGCCGCCGGCCGGTACGCAACCGCGGCGCGCACCTCGGCGAGCCAGGCGCCGCTCGGCTTCGCGGCGCGCCGCTCGCCGATCAGCGCGTCGATGGCCGGAAAGACGTCCGCGAGCGCCGCGAGCGCGAGCCGCGCACCGACCGCACGCCGGGCGCGGTCGATCTCTTCCTCCTCCGGATCGATCTGCAGGAACTCGCAATCGGCGGGAAACGTCGGCGCCTTGCCGAACTTCACGGTGAAGTCGAGGCGCTTGCCGAGCAGCAGCACGCAGTCCGCCTGCGCGAGAACCTCGGCGAACGCTCCGAGGCACGGGTCCGACATGCCGCGCGGACTTTCCATGCCGACGACCGGAACGCCGCAGGCTTCCTCCAACGCGGCGAGGCGCAGGCGCCCGCGCTGCGTGACGCCGGCGGGACCCGCGAGGACCAGCGGACGCTTCGCGCGCGCGAGGCGCTCGACGATCGTCTTCGCCGTTCCCGCATCGAGGCTCGCCACTTCGGGCGCGAAGTCTTCCCTTCTCGTCGCACGCGCGGCGTCGGTCGCCCCGTGCAAGGCGTCGGACGGGAGATTGAGGTTGACCGGTCCGGGCCGTCCGCCGAGCGCCGTGCGCACCGCGCGCGCCACGTCGCCCGCGACGGCGTCGGCGCCTTGCGACGTCCAGGCCGACTTGGTGACGGTCGCCGCCATCTCGGCCTGCCGGATTTCCTGGAACGCACCCAGGCCGAGCTGATCGTTGGGCGCATGGCCCGAGAGCAGCACCACCGGCGACTCGGACATCTGCGCGGTGTAGAGCGCCGACACCGCGTTCGCGTGTCCCGGCCCGCCGGTCACGAGCACGATGCCCGGCTCGCCGGTGAGGCGCGCCCAGGCATCGGCCATGTGCACCGCCGCGGCCTCGTGCCGCGTATGCAGGAGCTCGATGCCCGAATCGACGAGGGCGTCGAATACCGACATGACGTGGTTGCCCGAGAGCGCAAAGATCCGCTTCACGCCAGCCTGCTCGAGCGTGCGCGCGAGCGCATCCGCGCCGCGCGATCTGGTCCTGGAAAGCATGGCTCGCTCCCGTATCGTCGCGCGAAAGTCTATGCCACGCGGCGGCGCGCTCGCTACGCGCGCGCCCTTATCGGGGCATATCGCGAATAAATGAGGCACCACCGATGTCCCCGCCACCGGTCGGCAACGGTCGGGATCGGGATTACCGTCCGTCCGCCGCGGGGCCAGGCGATCGGCAATCGTAGCGTCGCAGGTCGCGCATGCAGCAAGCGACCCCGGGCTCAGTAGGGGCGCCCGGCGTCCGCCCAGAGGCGGTGGCACGCGCGCTCCGCGTCCGCGCGCACGCGATCCATGTCGACGCGGGTCGGTCGGCCGTCCTCGACGACGACCTCGCCGTCGACGAGCACCATCGCCACGTCCCGGCCCTGGCCGGTATGGACGAGGTTGCCGAGGGGGTTCACGTCCGGCGTGAGGTGCGGCCGGCGGAAGTCGAACACCACTAGGTCGGCCTTCTTGCCCCGCTCTACGCTGCCAATCTCCCGGGCGAGGCCCATTGCCTGGGCGCCACCGAGCGTCGCCATGTGGAACACGTGTTCCGGCTGCCAGTCGTCCGTCACGCCGCCCTCCTGCACGCGCGCGGTGACGAGCGCCCAGCGCATGAGCTCCACCATGTCGCCGTGCTGCGTGTCCGTCGCGAGCGCGATATTGAGGCCCGCCCGCTTGAGCTTCGGTGTCGGCGCGAGCCGGCCCGACGTCGCGTTGCACTTCGGGATGTGCGCAACGTGCGCGCCGGCCTTTGCCATCCGCGCGATGTCGGCATCGCTCACGTAGATGCAGTGGCCGCCGATCAGCCGGTCGTTGAGCAGGCCGACGTCGTCGAGCAGCTCGACCGACGTCCGTCCCGTGCGCGCCTTGACGCGCTCGACCTCGACCTCGCTCTGGCCGAGGTGCGTGTTTACCCGCAGGCCGCGCGCACGAGTGACCTCCGCGATCTCCCGCAGGAAGCCCTCGGAGCAAGTGTCCGGAGCATGCGCGGCGATTTGAACGCCGACGCGGCCCTTACCGTGCCAGGCGCGTGCGAGTTCCAGTCCCGCGCCGAGGGTACGCTCGCCGATCCTCGGGTCAAACTCCCACTTGCCTTCGGCGACCTTGGCGAAGTCGACGTCGTGGATGCGCCAGCTCCCGAAGATCCGCAGGCCGAGCTCGGCCATGGCTTCAATCGTGACGTCGGCATGCACGAAGTTGTCGCCGATCAAGGTCGACCCGAAGAGCAGCGCCTCGAGCGCGCCGAGCCGCGCCAAAGCGCGGGCCTCCTCCGGGCGGACGTCGGTGCCCTTCGGGATTCCGGGCGTGTACGACGGCGCGAACCCGACGTCGGCCGCGACGCCGCGGACCATCGTGAGGATGGAGTGAGTGTGGACGTTGACGAACCCCGGCGTGATCACGCGCCCCGGCAGGTCGAGAACGCGCTTCGCGCGCACCGCGGGATCGCCGGCCTTGCCGACGAAGGCGATCCGCTCCCCGTCGATCCCGACCGCGGCGTCGCGGATCACGGGCATCGCCGGATCCGCAGTCAGCACCGTGGCGCCACGAAGCAGGAGGTCGATCGGCTGGTGCGGGCTCATCGAACGGGTGCGCGGCGCGGTGCAGTTGTCACCTCGCCATGACCTGCCGCGGCAGGTACAGGGCGATCTCCGGCCATACGCAAAGCAGGAGCAGTGCAGCCAGCAGGAGGAAGAAGAAGGGGATCGAGGCCCTCGTCACCGCCATCAGGTCCCGTCCGGTGAGCGATTGCAGGATGTAGAGATTGAAGCCCACGGGCGGGGTGATCTGGGCGACCTCGATGAGGACGATCAGGAAAATGCCGAACCAGACGAGGTCGATCCCGAGGGTCTGCACCATCGGCAGGACGACGGCGGCGGTCGAGACGATCATGGACACGCCGTCGAGGAAGCATCCGAGGATTAGATAGAGCACAGTGAGGGCGAGGAGCAGCTCCCATCTGGAGAGATTCATCGTCTTCACGGTGCGCGCGAGCTGGTCGGGAAGGCCGGAGTAGTCCATGAGCGCCGACAGAACCGAGGCGCCGGCGAGGATGAGCATGATCAGGACCGAGGTCCGCATGCCCGCGGAGATGCTCTCCTTCAGGGTCCGCCAGTTCAGCGAGCCGCTCACTGCGGCGAGCACGAGCGAGCCGACCACGCCGAGCACCGCCGCCTCGGTCGGCGTCGCGAACCCGGCATAGATCGAGCCGATCACGACGACGATCAGGAAGAGCGTCGGGATGAGGCGACCCGACCGGCGGATCTTCTCGGCGAACCGCGTCCGCTCGTAGGCGGCCGGCACCTTGGCGGGGTTCGCCAGCGACCAGATGATGACGTAGCCCATGAATATCGCCACGATGAGCAAGCCGGGCAGCACGCCCGCGATGAACAACCTTGCGATCGACACCTGGCCGACGATGCCATAGACGATCATCATGATCGACGGCGGGATGAGGATTCCGAGCGTGCCCGAGCCGGTGAGGGTCCCGATCATCATGGTCTCGTCGTAGCCCTGACGCTTGAGCTCGGGCAGGGACATCCGGCCGATCGTCGCGCAGCAGACCCCCGACGAACCGACGATCGCCGCGAGGATGCTGCAGCCCACGATGTTCACGTGCAGCAGTCGGCCGGGCAGCCACGCCACCCATGGCGCGAGGCCCCGGAACATGTCCTCCGAGAGGCGCGTGCGGAACAGGATCTCGCCCATGAGCAGGAAGAGCGGCATCGCGGTGAGCGGCCAGCTGTTGATCCCGCCCCAGATGGCGGTCGCCACCAGCGATCCGGCGTTGTCCCCGCCGAGCGCGAGCAGCCCCACGAGCCCGACGGCGCCGAGCGCGAGCCCGACCCACAGCCCGCTCGCCAGCAGTCCGAACAGCAGCGCGAGCAGTGCCGAGATGCCGAGCGTCGCGCTCACGGCCGGGCGCCTGCGCGGGTTATTCCGACTGCGTCGCGCCTTGCCCGGAGGCCGCTTCGAACGACGCGGTACCGCCGCCGAGCAGCGCGACGAGGTCCGCGAGCAGCGCGAGCGAGAAAAGCAGGAGCCCCAGGAAGACCGGTAGCTGCGGGATCCAGCGCGGGATCGCGAGCAGGCCCTCGCTCACGTCGCCGAAGCGCCAGGAGTCCCAGCAGAGCCAGAAGGCGTAGTAGCTGAACGCGAGGCAGACCGCGGCGCCCACCGCCACGCACCCGGTGTCGAACCTCCGCCGCCCCTGCGGCGACACCCGCGTCAGCAGCGTCTCGACCCGCACGTGCGCCCCGCTACGGTAGGCGACCGGCAGCCCGAGGAACGCCATGCCGACCATGGCAAAGGTCGTGATCTCTTCGTGCCCGGGGAGGAGCACCCCGAACTGGCGCAGCACGATCGCGGCAAACAGGACGAGAACCATGCCCGCGAGCAGCAGGCACGCGATCGCCCCGGAGGCTTCGACGATCACACGCAACAGCTTGCGCATACTTCGGCCTCGCGTGCGGCGAGCTCTCGCCGTGGCTGTCGGCGCACGACGCTATTTCTTCGCGTCGGAGCCTTGCGCCTGCCGGTAGCGCTCGAGGACGCTGCGCTGCTCGGGGGTGACGCGCTGCGCCCACTCGTCGACCATCGTCCGGCCGACCCCCTTCAGGTCGCCGAGCAGCTGCGGTGACGCCTCGGTCACGGCGATCCCGCGCTGCTTGAGCTCATCGGTCTGGGTCTTCGAGACCGACGTGCTGCGGTCCATGCCGCGCTTCTCGGCCTCGGCCGCGGCCGCGAGCACGGCGCGCTGGCGGTCCGGGCTCAGCTTCTTGAACTCCGCGTCGTTGACAACGACGAAAAGCTTCGCGCGCATCGCCCCGACGTTGACGAAGTTCTTGGTGAAGTCCCAGGCCTGCGTGTCGATGCCGGTCTGGGGCGAGGTGAACATCGCGTCGATGAGTCCGGTCGCGAATGCCTGCGGCACCTCGCCGAACTGCACGACGAGGGGCTGCGCCTTGAGCAGCTCGCCCATGCGCTTGGTCTCGTTGCTGTAAATGCGCAGTTTCAGGCCCGCCAAGTCGGCGCTCGTGCTGACCGGTTTCTTCGTGAAGAATCCCTGCGGCGGGAAGAACTCCGCGAACAGCACGCGGATCCCGCGTTTGGCGAACCACTGCTCGACATAGGGCTTGGAAGCGGACCACAGCTTCCAGGCCGATGCCTCGTCCGGGGCGACGAACGGTATGGCGTCGAGGGTGAACACCGGGTCCTGGTTGCCGAGGTTGGCGGCGTAGATCTCCCCGAACGCGACCTGGTTGCTCTGCACCGCGCGCAGGATGTCCGGCAGCTTCACCAGCGACTGGTTGTTGTGGAGCGTGACCTGGACCCCGCCCTTCGTGCGGCTGTCGACGTCGGCAAGGAACTCGCGCAGGTTGAGCGTCAGGTAGTTGTTGTCCGGATAACCCGAGGCCATCTTCAGGTCGGCGGCAAATCCCGTCTGACTCGCCGGCAGCGCGAGCGCGGCGCCGAGCAGCAAACCGAGCAAGGGCGCGCGTAGTGCGGAAGCGGAAGAAGAGCGACTCATGGCTTGACCTCCTTCTGGCGGATTCGCTGCAGCCGGCACCGCGCCCGCCGGCTCGCGAGCGACCGGCGGGCGGACCGCAAACCTGCAAAATGGTTAACCAAAGTGTGGGCTATCTGCTATCTTAAAGTCAACTATTTCTGGTGGCGCCGCCTGCCGGCCGGAAGCGAGGGATCGGGTTGGAACACACGGGCGACGAACGGACCTCGGGAGCCCCGCTTTGACCGTATTCGCACGAAGAAAGCCGACCCGCGCGCCAAGGATGAGTACCGGAGCGTCGCGTCCCGGGTCGCGACGGCCGCCCGCCGAGGATGAGGTATACGAGGGGATCTCCGCGGCGCTGCTCAACGGCAGGCTGCGCGCCGGCACTCAGCTGCGGGAGCGCCAGCTCGCGACGATCTTCGCCGTGACCCGCGGGTGCATCCGCAAGGTGCTCCACCGCCTCGGGCACGAAGGGCGCCTCGATCTCGTGCACAACCGCGGGGCGTTCGTCCCGAAGCCGTCGCTGGCGGAGGCGCAGGCGATCTACGAGGCGCGCCGCGCGGTAGAGGCGGGAATCGTCGCCGTGCTCGCCGAGCGCATCACCGACGCGCAGGTTGCCGAGCTCCGCAAGCACGTCGCGGCCGAGCTCCGGGCCGCGGAAACCGGGCGACGCGGGGAGTCGGTCATCCTGTCCGGCGACTTCCACCTGCTCACTGCCGATCTCCTCGGCAATGCGGAGCTCGCGCAGCTCGTGCGCAAGCTCGTGTCGCGAACCCAGCTGATGGTCTCGCTCTACGAGCCCCGCATCGCGTGGTCGTGCGGCGTGGAGGAACACGAGAAGATCCTCGCGGCTCTGGGTCGCCGCGACGCCACGTCGGCGATGCAGACGATGATCGAGCATCTCACGCGGGTCGAAGGGCGCGTGACTGCGGCGCGCGACGAGTCCCGGTGGCTCGACGTCGAGGACGCGTTCGGCGACGCTCCGGCTCGCGCCGGCCGCAGCGGGCGCCGCGTCCGACGGCGGAGACGCTAGCGACGGGTGCTACAAGCGGGGAGCCAGGACATGGATCACGAACAATACATGGACGTCGCACTCGCACTGGCCGGGGAGGCGCTCGCGCGCGGCGACTGGCCGGTCGCCGCGGTAATCGTGCGCGAAGGCGCGATCGTCTCGACCGGCCAGGGTCGCCAGAACAGCCGTGCCGATCCGACGCGGCACGCCGAGCTCGAGGCGATCCGCAGCGCGCTCAGCGCCGGAGCGAGCCTCGACGGAACGACGCTCTACTGCACCATGGAGCCGTGCCCGATGTGCGCGTGGGCGATCCGGACTGCCGGCATACGCACGGTCGTCCTCGGCGCGAGGCACGCCGACCTGCAGCGCACCGACCTCGGCCGCTACTCGATCGAGCGCTTTGCCGAACTGATGGGTTACCCGCTCGATCTGGTGACCGGTTGTCGCCAGGCGGAATGCGTCGCCCTGCGTCGCCGCTGGGGTCGGGACCAGGTCAGGACCGGGAACTGATCGGCCCGACGCCCGACCGACCGGCGATGCTCAGCCGGCCAGCGCGCCCCGGACCCCGCTCGTCCACGCGCTCGCCGCTGCCATCAGAAAGCCGATGTCGCTCTGCGTCGTGAGGAAGAGGCAGCCCTTGCGCACCAGCTCCGCCTGGCGGGCGGTGTCGCGGTGGCCGCCGATGCCGGCGAACTTCCCGCGCGCCTTGCACACGGCGATCAGGCGTTCCTGCGCGGCGATGATCTCCGGATCCTCGAACTTGCCGGGCTTGCCCATGTTGGCGAGGAGATCGTTGCTGCCGAGGTGCAGGACGTCGACGCCGTCCACCGCCGCGATCGCGTCGAGGTTCTTCATGCCCTCGACGGTCTCGATCATGCATACGAGGAGGCAGTGCTCGTCCAGAGCCGGCATGACCTGCGCGACCGGCACCGAGCGGTAGTCGAAGTGCGGGTAGCCGCCGCTCACCGAGCGCCGCCCGAGGGGCGCGAACCGGCAGATCTCGACCGCCCTGCGCGCATCGGCCGCGGTGGCGACGTCGGGGAACACGATGCCGGCCACGCCGTTGTCGAGCAGGAGCGACACGTCGGGATCGTTCACGCTGCGCACGCGTACGAGCGGCGCGATGCCGATCGCGAGCGCGGTCTGGGCGATGTGCACGATCGTCTCGAGATTGAAGATCGAGTGCTGGATGTCGATGAAGATGAAGTCGTGCCCGGTGTTCTTCGCGATGCGCGCGATGTCGGCCGAGCGTCCGAGCCGGATGTTCATGCCGAGCGCGGGCTGGCCGGCGCGCATCCGCTCCTTCGCCGGATTCGTGAGCTTGATTTCGGCTGCAGCGGCCATGGGTGATCCTCCGTTCGATGCCGTTCAGGCGACCCGGGCTTTCGCCGGGATGTTGCCGTCGAGGACCGCGAGCAGGGTCTCGGCGACGGCGATCGAGCTCTTCGCCTGCGTCTCGAGCGTGCCGCCCCCGCCGTGCGGCGTGGCGACCACGTTCGGCAGGCCGAGGAGCGGATCGCGGTTGGTGGGCGGCTCGGCCTCGAAGACGTCGAGCCCCGCACCGAAGATCTTCCCCGCCTTCAGCGCGTCGTAGAGCGCCTGCTCGTCGACGACCCCGCCGCGCGCGGCGTTCACGATGATCGCGGTCGGCTTCAGCTTCGCGATCGCCGCGCGGCCGATGATGTGCCGCGTCTCCGCGGTCAGCGGGACGTGCGGCGTGATGACGTCGGCCCGCGGCCACATCTGGTCGAGCGAGTCGAGGCGCTCGTGCGGGATGTCGGGCCAGATGTCGCGCGGCACGTACGGATCGTAGGCGAGGATGTGCGCGCCGAACGCGGCGTGGAACTTCCGCGCCACGCGCGTGCCGATGTTGCCCATGCCGATGACGCCCACGGTCTTGCCGCCGAGCTCGAGGCCGAGGAACCGGGCACGGTCGATCGTGCTGCCGTCGAACCGGATCCGGCGATCGCATTCGGCCACCCGCCGCGCCACCGCGAGCGCGAGCCCGAGCGTCAGCTCGGCGACCGCATCGGCGTTGACGCCGGGCGTATTGCAGACGACGATGCCCTTGTCGCGTGCCGCCGCGAGATCGATGTTGTCGACGCCGACGCCCTGCTTCACCACCGCCTTCAGCCGCTTCGCGCGGGCAAAGTCGGCGGCCTGGATGCGCGTCAGCCGGATCATCAGGCCGTCGGCGTCCTCGTGCCAGTTCTTGACGCGGGGATCGTCCCAGCGCACCACCTCGGCGCGCTTGGCGGCCAGTTCCACGCCGCCGGGGTAGATCTCGTCGAGCACGTAAATCTTCATATCGCGTTACTCCGGTTTGATCCCGACCTCGCGCGCAAGCCGCGCGAACTTTTCCACCTCGGCCTTCACGTACGCCGCGAACTCGTCCGGCGACCCGCTCGCCTTGAGCTCGATCGCGCGCTCGGCGAAGCGGTTCACCAGCTCCTGCGAGGTCCACGCCTTGACGACCTCCGCGTGGAGCCGATTGACGACGTCGCGCGGCGTACCGGCCGGGGCGAGCATCAGGTTGATGGTGACGTCTTCGTACCCCGGATAGCCCGACTCGGCGATCGTGGGGATGTCCGGAAAGAGCGGCGAGCGCGCCAACGTCGTCACCGCGATCGCGCGGAGCTTGCCGGAGCGGGCCTGCGGCCCGGTCGTGCCGATCTGGTCGAAGAGCATCATCGTCTGCCCGCCGACGACGTCGGTGAGCGCCTGGGCGCTGCCCTTG
Source organism: uncultured beta proteobacterium (assembly GCA_963789885.1). GTDB lineage: Bacteria > Pseudomonadota > Gammaproteobacteria > Burkholderiales > SG8-39 > DATEDA01. Next base: position 316,656 of record CAWBNB010000010.1, read on the forward strand.
TAGAAGATGTTGTTGAACTTCACGCCGGCGCGGTACGCGAAGAGCTCCGCCGCCATGTGGCCGGTCGACCCGTTGCCGGAGCTCGCGGTCGTCAGCTCGCCGGGCTTCGCCTTGGCGAGCGCGACGAGCTCGCCGAGCGTCTTGACGGGAAGGCTGGGATGCGTCGCCACCATCATCGGTGCGCGGGCCGTCAGGGTGACCGGGACGAAGTCCTTGATCGGGTCGTAGCCCGGATTCGCGACGATCGCCGGCGCAGACAGGAACGTCGTCGAGGTCGTGAGCAGCGTGTAGCCGTCCGGCGCCGACTTCGCGACGAGCTGGGTGCCGACGAGCGAGCTCGCGCTCGGCCGGTTCTCGACCACGACCGGCTGGCCGAGGCTCTTCGACATCGGCTCGGCGAGCGTCCGCGCGACGATGTCCACGGTGCCGCCGGGCGCGACCGGCACGATGAAGCGGATCGCTTTCTCGGGATACGCGGCGAGCCCTGCGCCGAGCGGGGCGCAGGCGAGCGCGAGTGCCCCCGCCGCGCGCGCGAGACGTTCACGGGTCATTGTTCTCTCTCCTCCAACGTCGTCAAAAGCCGTAGAGCCGCGCCGGGTTGTCGACGAGGATCTTCGCGAGCCGCACCGGGTCGCCGATCCACTCGTGCAGGCGGTTCAGGGCGCGGCCGTCGTCGATCGGAAAGAACGGCTCGACGACGTCGGGGGAGCGCGGCCCGTGTCCGCCGCCAGGATGCGGCCAGTCGGTGCCCCACACGATCCGGTCCGGGTTCGCGTCGACCAGCGCTCGTGCGAGCGGTCCCGCATCCGCCCACTCCGCGTGACCGGAGATCCGATAGCCCGCCGAGATCTTCACCCAGGTCTTCCCCTCCCGGAGCAGCGCGAGCAGCACGTCGAAGCCGGGCTGGCCCGGACCTCGTGCTGCGACGGCGTGTCCGAAATGGTCGATCACGAGGGGAACCGGCAGCGCGCGGATCGCGTCCGCGACCGACACGAGCACGGGCAGCGTGGTGTACGTCTGGACGTGCCAGCCGAAAGGCGCGGCACGCGCCGCCGCCTGCTCGAGCTGGCGCCGCGCGATCGCGGGATCGCTCTGCCCCTGCGACTCGAGATTCACCCGCACCCCGCGGACGCCGGCGCGATGCATCGATTGCAGCTCGGCGTCGGTGGTCCGTTCGTCGATCACCGCGACGCCGCGTGCCTGCGAGCCGCTGGCCGGCAGCCGCTGCAAGGCGTCGACCAAGCAGGCGTTGTCAGTGCCTTGCGGGCTCGCCTGCACGACGACGACCCGCGACAGGCCGAGCGCGCGCTGCAGCGCGAGCAGGTCTTCGACCGACGCCGGTCCGGGCGTGTACCTGCGGCCCGACCACAGCGGAAAGCGGTCGTACGGTCCGAAGACGTGCACGTGGCAGTCGCACGCGCCGGCGGGAACGCGGAACGCCGGCGCGGTATGCGCCACGCCGTGGATGCTCGCGGCCATCTACTTGTACTTCTTCGTGAAGAGCTCGAGCATGCTCACGCCGGCCAGCACGTCCGCGCGCCGGCGGGCATCGCCTTCCTCGACCCGGCGCACCTCCGCGAGCACCGCCTCGGCGTGTCTGAACGGAACGAAGCACACGCCCGCCTCGTCGGCGACGACGAGATCGCCCGGCTCGACGCGCACGCCGGCGACGTGGACCGTGCCGTTGATGGCGACCGTGCGGAGCCGCCACTTGCCCGAGATCGGCGTCACACCGCGCGCCCACACGGCGAGCCCGGCGGCGCGCGCCTCGTCCGGGTCGCGCACCCCGCCGTCGACGATCGCGCCGATCTCGCCCTGGCGGTGGCCGATCGTCGCCGACAGCCCGCCGAGATTCGACACGCCCGGCAGGCCCTCGATCACCAGCACGTCGCCCCGCTGCGCGAGGTTGTGCGCCTCGCCCTCGCCCTGCCCGTTCACCTTGTCGCGCGCAGCGCGATGCGGTTGCAGCTCGTGCGTGACGTTCCGGACGGTGAGTGCAGGTCCGACGATCTTCGCCCCGGGGGTGAGCGGCGCGAGCACGCTCGCAGGAATCGCTCCGGGCAGCCCGAGCTCGTCGAGGGCGTCGGACACCGAGCCGGTGGGCCCGGCGAGTCCGCGGAAGCCGTCGACGACCGCGGCGGGCAGCCGCGGCAGCTCGAAGAGGTGGATCGCCTCGCGCGGCACGCGGCCCAGCAGCTTCCGTTCTGTCGTCATGGCAGCTCCGTGAGCACCGTCGACCTCACTCGATGAGAATCCACTCGACCATCCGGGCGCATTCCATGCGCCTGGGTTATGTTATCCGGATGGGGAACCTGCTGCGCAACAGTCTTGCGGTGCTGCTCGCGATCGCGCTCGGCATCCCGGCGACGAACGCGATGGCGCAATCCTATCCCGCGCGACCGGTGCGTCTGATCATTCCGTTCCCGCCCGGCGGCAGCAACGACATCGTCGGACGGATGATCGCCGCACAGCTCGGCGACCGGCTCGGCCAGCAGGTGGTCCCGGACAACCGCGGCGGCGCCGGCGGCACGATCGGCACCGAGCTCGCCGCAAAAGCCCCGGCCGACGGCTACACGCTGCTCCTCATCTCGACCGCGTACGCGTTCAACACGTCGATCTACAAGAAGCTGCCCTACGATCCGGTGAAGTCGTTCGTGCCGGTGGCGCTGCTCGGCAGCGGCCCGGGCGTGCTCGTCATCAATCCGGCCTTGCCGGTGAACTCGGTCGCCGAGCTGGTCGCGTTCGCGAAGGAGCGGCCGGGCAAGCTCAACAACGCGTCCGCCGGCGTCGGCAGCTTCCAGCATCTCGCGAGCGAGCTCTTCCGGATCCAGGCGGGCATCCAGTGGCTGCACGTGCCGTACAAGGGCGGCGGACCGGCGATGATGGACCTGATTGCCGGGCAGGCCGACGTCTCGGTGGGCTCGCTCATCCAGATGCTGCCCCACGTCCGGAGCGGGAAGCTGAAGGCGCTCGGCACGACGGGCACGAAGCGGAGCCCGGTGCTGCCCGACGTGCCGACGGTCGCGGAGGCCGGCGTGCCCGGCTACGAAGCGACGAACTGGTGGGGCCTGCTCGCGCCCGACGGGACGCCGCAGGCGATCGTCGACCGCCTGCACCAGGAAGTCAGCGCCGTCCAGGCGTCCGCGGAGACGAGGCGGCGCTTCGAGACCGAAGGCGCCGAGGCGCGCGAAATGACCTCGGCGGAGTTCGGGGCGTTCGTCGCCGCGGAGACGGCGAAATGGGCGCGGGTGGTGAAGGAAGCCGGGATCACCGCGGAATAGGGGGCAGCATGCAGGTCGCGAAAGAGCTCGCACGGCTGGTCCTGGCGGTGGCGGCCGCGCTCGCGGCGGTCGTCGCCGGCGCACAGACGCCCGAGCCGTTCCCGTCCAAACCGGTGCGCATCATCGTGGCATTTCCGCCGGGCGGCGGCACCGACATCGTCGCGCGGGTGCTGGGACAGAAGCTGAGCGAAGCGTGGGGCCAGCCGGTCGTCGTGGAGAACCGCGCCGGCGCGGCCGGGATCATCGGCACCGAGCTCGCCGCGAAGTCGCCCGCCGACGGCTACACGCTCTTCATGGGGACGCTCGGCAACCTCGCGGTCAACCAGCACCTCTATCCGAAGATGACGGTCGATCCGCAGAAGGACTTCGCGCCGCTGACGCAGGTCGTGGCGGTCAACTTCGTGATGGTCGCGCACCCGTCGCTCCCGGTGAGCGGCGTGCCGGAGCTGATCGCGCTCGCGGCCGCGCGGCCCGGCCAGATCAACTACGCCTCGTCGGGTGCGGGCGGCGCGCCGCACCTCGCGGCCGAGCTCTTCCAGAACATGGCGAAGGTGAAGATGGTGCATGTCGCCTACAAGGGCAGCGGGCCCAGCTTCAACGACCTGCTGGCCGGGCAGGTCTCGCTCACCTGCGACAGCCTCGTTCAGGCGCTGCCCTACATCCGCGCCGGCCGGCTGAAGGCGCTCGCGGTGCTGGGCGCGAAGCGCACGCCGCTGCTGCCGGACGTGCCGACCGTCGCCGAGACGGTGCCCGGCTTCGAGCTCACCAACTGGTTCGGGCTGGTGGTGCCGGCTCGGAACGCCGCCGGACCGCATCGCAAAGCTGTACGCCGACGTCGCGAAGGCGCTCCCGCAGAAGGAGGTCGGCGAGAAGTTCACCGAGATGGGCGCCGATCCGGTCGGGAGCACCCCCGAGCAGTTCGGGGCGTTCATGAAGGCCGAGTCCGCGAAATGGGCGCGGCTGATCAAGGAAGCCAACATCCGTGCGGAGTAGAAGGAGGCCGATGAGACCGCAGACTGGAGCAACGAGATCGCGGACTGCAGCAATGAGATCGCAGACCAGATCATTGCTGGGCGCGGCGCTGTTCGCGCTCTGCGCGTGGGCCCCGAGCGCGCCGGCGCAGCAGTACCCGTCGAAACCGATCCGCATCGTCGTGCCCTACGTGGCGGGCGGCAACGCCGACATCACGGCGCGGACGATCGCGCAGAAGCTCGGGGAAGCGCTCGGCGTCAGCGTGCTCGTCGACAATCGGCCCGGTGCGAACGGCGGAATCGGGACCGACGTGGTGGCGAAGGCCCCGCCCGACGGCTACACGCTGCTGCACACCGCGAGCGGTCCGATCGTCGTGAACCCGGTGCTGTACGCGAAAGTCCCCTACGACCCGGTGAAGGACTTCGCGCCGATCATCCAGGTCCACACCTTCATGTACGTGCTCGTCGTGGAGGCCGCCTCGCCGATCAAGTCGGTGGCCGATCTCACCGCGGCGGCGAAGGCGCGGCCCGGCGCGCTCAGCTTCGGCTCGACCGGCATCGGCGGCGGGAATCACCTCGCCGGCGAGCTCTTCGCCCTGATGACCGGCACGAAGCTCACGCACGTGCCGTACAAGGGCAGCGCCGCGGCGCTCGCCGATCTCCTCGGCGGACAGCTCTCGTTCATGTTCGACACGCCGATCACGTCGGTGCCGCACCTCAAGACCGGCAAGCTGCGCGGCTACGCGGTGACCGGCCTGACGCGCGCCGCCGCCATGCCCGACATCCCGACGCTCGATGAGCTCGGGCTGAAGGGCTTCGAGATCACCCAGTTCCAGGGGCTCCTCGCGCCGGCCGGCACCGACCGGACGATCATCGCGCGGTTGAACCAGGAAACCGTCAAGGTGCTCAAGCAGCCGGACGTGATCGAGCGGCTCGCGACGCAGGGCGGCAACGAGATCGTCGGCGGCACGCCGGAAGAGTTTGCGAGGCTGATCACGGCGCAGCTCGCCTACTACGCGAAGCTCGTGAAGGACGCCGGGGTCAAAGCGGAATAGCGTCCGACGCGCATCGCCGCTTCCGCGCACCGCGCGGAACGATGCCGCGTAATGGCATACTGACGCAGCGCAACATCCCGATGGGGGAGACATGGCTGCTCAGAGCGGAAAGATCCCGGCGACGCTCATTCCCGGCGACGGCATCGGCCCGGAGATCACGGCCGCGGTCGTCGAGATTCTCGACGCGGTTGGCGCGCCGTTCGTCTGGGACAGCCAGCAGGGCGGCATGGCGGCGATCCAGGCCAGCGGCGACCCGCTCCCCGCCGCGCTCCTCGACAGCATCCGGAGCACGAAGCTTGCGCTGAAAGGACCGCTCGCCACGCCGGTCGGCGGTGGGTTCCGGTCGGTGAACGTGCGCCTGCGCGAAGCGTTCCAGCTCTACGCCAACCTCCGGCCTGCGCGGACCGTCATCCCGGGCGGGCGCTACGACGACATCGACCTCGTACTCGTGCGCGAGAACCTCGAGGGGCTGTACGTCGCGTTCGAGCACTACATCCCGATCGAGGGCGATCCGCACGCGGTCGCGATCTCCTCGGGCGTCAACACCCGCGCCGGCTCGCGGCGCATCGCGGAGTTCGCGTTCGACTACGCGGCGAAGCACGGGCGCAAGAAGGTCACCATCGTCCACAAGGCGAACGTCCTCAAGGCGCTCACCGGGGTGTTCCTCGAGACCGCGCGCGAGGTGGCGAAGAAGTACGACGGCAAGGTGCAGGCCGATGACCGGATCGTCGACGCGTGCGCGATGCAGCTGGTGCTGAACCCGTGGCAGTTCGACGTGATCCTGACCACGAATCTCTTCGGCGACATCCTGTCCGACGAAATCGCGGGGCTGGTCGGCGGCCTGGGGATGGCGCCCGGGGCGAACATCGGCGTCGATGCGGCGATCTTCGAGGCGGTACACGGGTCGGCGCCCGACATCGCGGGCAAGGGCGTCGCGAACCCGCTTGCGCTGCTGTTCGCCGCGGCGATGATGCTCGAGCACGTCGGGAAGAACGACCTCGCCGCCCGCATCCGGACCGCGGTCGACAAGGCGCTGCGCGAGGATAACGTGCGCACCGGCGACCTCGGCGGCAAGGCCACCACCAAGGAACTGACGCGGGCGATCGTGCGGCGGCTGTGAGCGGCCTCGATGGCGCTCGAGCCCGCTAGCTCGCCAGCCGCTCGTGCACCCATTTCGCCGCGGCGAGCGTGCGCGCGTCGTCGGCGAACCGGCCGATCACCTGCAGGCCCACCGGCATCCCGTGCGGGCCACGCGCGACCGGCACGCTGATGCACGGCACGTGCAGCAGCGTCCATACCCGGTTCATCACGGGGTTGCCGGTCGAGTCGAGCCCCTCGGGCGCCTCGCCGGTCGCGCTCGGCGCGATCACCACGTGGCACTCGTCGATCGCGCCGGAAAACCCCATGCGGCAGCCGCGCGCCAGCAGGCGCGCGCGATCGTAGCGCTCCGAGGTGACCTGCCGGCTCGCGTCCAGCAGCTCGCGGAGGCGCGTGCTCAGCCGGACCCCGTGTACCGTGTGCTCGTGGGCGAGGTTGCGGGAGATCTCGTAGGCCAGGATGTCGCCGTGGGCGTCGCCGAGCCCGGCGAAATTCTGCGGCAGCTCGACCTGGATCACCTGCGCACCCGCGGCCGCGAGCTGGCGCGCGGCGGTATCCATCGCCTCGCCGACCTCGGGCTGCACCTGGTTCCAGTCGTGCGTGCGGCAAAACCCGATGCGGAGCTTCGGGACGGCCGGCAGCGAGACGAGCTCGTCACGGCCGGTCAGCGCGCCGACGAAGAGCGCCGCGTCCTCGACCGTGCGCGCGAGCGCGCCCAGCGTGTCGAGCGTCTCGGCGAGGAGCTTCACGCCGGCGCGACTCAGGACCCCGAAGCTCGGCTTGTAGCCGACGATGCCGCAGAAGCTCGCCGGCCGAATGATCGAGCCGACGGTCTGCGAGCCGAACCCGAGCGGCACCATCTCGTCGGCCACCGCGGCCGCCGACCCGCTCGACGAGCCGCCGGGGGTGTGCTCGTAGCCGCGCGGGTTGCGAGTCGCCGCCGGCGTGAACGTCGCGAACTCGGTGGTCACCGTCTTGCCGACAATCACGGCGCCGGAGGCACGCGCGGCGGCGACGCAGGCTGCGTCCCACGCCGGGCGGTGCCAGGTGTAGATCGGGGAGCCGTAGGCGGTCGGCATGTCCGCCGTGTCCATGAGGTCCTTGACCCCGATCGGAATGCCGTGGAGCGGACCGCGGATCGGCCCGGCGTCGAGGACGTGAGCCTGGCCGCGCGCCCGGTCGGGATCGAGGAACGCCCATGCGTGGATCGCCGGCTCGCGCTCGGCGATGCGCGCGAGGCAGTCCTCGACCACGTCGATCGCGCGGATCTCGCGCGCGTGCATGCGCCGGGCGAGCTCGGTGGCGGAGGCGCGCGCGAGGCCGGACGCTTTCATGGCGTGGAGTCCCGGTTCTGCTGAGGCCGCAACGATAAACCTCCCGCCGGACTTGCGCTCGGGCCCGCAGCAGGGAGGGTCTCGGCCGCGCTACAGCGCGGCGATCGGCTGGACTTCGACCAGGAAGGGCTCGCCGACGAGACGGTCGATCATGAGCAGCGTGTTCGGCGGGTACTTCCCGTCGGGAAAGAGCCGCGGGAACTCCCGTTTGCGGAACGCCATGAACTTCGGAATGTCCTGCGAGTGGACGAGGTAGGTGGTGAACTGCACGACGTTCTTCCACCCGGCCCCGCAGGAGGCGAGCGCCGCTTCGATGTTCCTGAAAACCTGCACGCACTGGGCGTCGAAGTCGTCAGCGCCGACGACGGTGCCCGTCTCGTCGGTCGCGAGCTGGCCGGCGATGAACAGCCACTCGGCGGCGTTCTTCACGCGCGTGATCTGCGAGTACTGGCCGAGCGGCCTGCCCAGGCCGTCGGGATTGAAGATCGTGATCTCTGCCGGCACGGCGCTTCTCCTTCGTCGTTCTGCGGGTCGGTCCGGGCCTAGAATAGCGCGACCAGCCCGGAAGGTATGCCCATGAACACCCATGCCGCGCTCCGCATCCAGGAAGTCAACCCCGCCAAGCTCGCGATGCTCTACCGCCGGGAGTTCGAGCTGTGCCGGGTGAAGAGCGGCGAGACGATCGCCGTCGTGAGCGATCTCGGCACGCGGCGCGAGTACGTGCAGGCCGCATTCGCTGCGGCCGACGACCTCGGCGCGGACGTGTACGAGCTGTGCGTCAACTCGATCCCGTCGTGGACGAAGGTCGGCGTGCCGACGATCGGCAAGTGCAAGGGCACGCTCGAGGCGGTGAGCGCCGCCGACATGCTGGTGATCTTCCACGTGCCGCTCTTCACGAAGTGGCTGAAGCAGGTGACCGGTGGCGGCACGCGGGTGCTGATGATCATCGACGCTCCCGACGACCTCGAGCAGCTCATGTCGCCGCCGGGCCTGAAGGAGGCCTGCAGGCACGCCGAGTCGATCTACCGCAAGACGAGGAAGGTGCGCGTCACGAGCGAGGCCGGGACCGATCTTTCATACGAGTGCGGCCAGTACCCGGTCATGACGCAGTGGGGCTACGCCGACGAACCGGGCCACTTCGACCACTGGGGCGGCGGCCACATCCACACGTTCCCGAACGAGGGCAGCGCGCACGGGACCGTCGTCTTCCAGCCGGGCGACATCGTGATCCTCCCCTACTGCCGCTACGTCGTCGACCCGGTGAAGCTCGAGATCCGCGAGGGCCACGTGGTGCGCATCGACGGCGGGCTGGACGCGAAGCTGATGCGCGACTGGCTCGAGGACGGCCGGAAGGACGCAGCCGACCGCGACCCGTTCGCGGTCTCGCATCTCGGCTGGGGGCTGAACCCGCAGGCGCTGTGGTACGGCATCGCGCTGAACGGCGACGAGCCGGAGCGCCACCGCGCGGCGGCGCGCACGTTCCCCGGCAATTTCCTCTTCTCCACCGGTCCGAACACGCAGGGCGGCGGGAAGCGCGACACGAAGGGCCACTACGACGTGCCGATGCGCGACTGCACCGTGGCTCTCGACGGGACCGACGTCATCGACAAGGGCCGGATCGCCGACCCGGGCATGAAGGTCGCGCGAGTTCCCCGGTAGGGGGATGCACGTAGGAAATTGGGGGCAACACGTAGCGCGGTAATCGGGCCCCGGGGTCCCCCGACTGACCGGGGAGATCCCAGGAGAACCCCGTGCTCACGTACGCCGGCAAGCTGCTCTTCATCCCCGCGCTCGTCGCGCTGGCGACGATCGGGCTGCTCACGTTCCTCGCGTGCCGCGGGCTGATCGGCCTCTGCGTCGCCCGCGAGCCCGAGGAAGACCTCGCCGGCTAGGCCGGCGTATCCCGGGGAAGAGGTGCCGCGCGGGCGGCTTGCGCCCGGTCCGGACCGGCTACACTTCCCGGCACCGAGGAGGCTCGCCCATGAACCACGCCGCGGCCGCACGCCCCGACGCCGACCTGATCCGCGCGCTCGAGGGCGCGCACTATCACCCGCTCTGGGACCGCTATAAAAGGATCACGCCGATCGCGCCGAGACCCCGCGACGAGCCGATGCACTGGCGCTGGCGCGACTTCGAACCGCTTGCCGGCCGGGCGGCGAAGGAGGTGCCGATCGAGGACGTCGAGCGGCGCGCGATCATCTGCGTCAACCCGGCGTTCGGCGGCGAAACGGTCACCACTTCGAATCTGATCGCCGCGTTCACGATTCTCGAGCCCGGCGACCACGCGGTGCCGCACCGCCACACCGCGGCGGCGATCCGGTTCTCGACCCGCGCCGAGGGCGCGGTCACGATCGTGAACGGCCAGCGCTGCGAGATGAAGCCGGGCGACCTCGTGGTGACCCCGCCGATGTGCTGGCACGGGCACGTGAACGAATCGGACCACCGCACCTACTGGTTCGACGCTGCCAACATGCCGCTGATCTGCGGGCTCGAGGCGAGCTTCTTCGAGCCTGGCCGGCGTGACGACGCGGACTTCTGGAACGTCGGCGCCGATGATGCGCGGCAATACCGCTATCCCGGCGAGGAGACGCGCCGGAAACTCGCCGGGCTTCCGGCAGGCCCGGACGGCGCGAGGATGCTGCGCTATACGAACGCCGCGAGCGGCCCGCTGATGCCGACGCTCGACTGCTACGCCGCCCGGCTCGCCAAGGGTGCGGCGACGCGCCCGGCGCGGACGACCTGGAACGCGGTCGTGCTGGTCGTCTCGGGCGAGGGACGCTCGACGGTCGGCGACCAGCGTTTCGAATGGTCGCAGCACGACGTCTTCACGGTGCCGCACTGGACCTGGGCGAGCCATGAGGCCCGCGGCACGGACGCAGATCTCTTTCTCGTCACCGACCGCTCGGTGTACGAAGCGCTCGAGCTCGCGCGAGCCGAGACGCAGTGACGGGTCGCGCAGTGACGGACCGGTGAGCTACGAGGGGATCGGCGCGCGCGTCCTCCGCAAGGAGGACCGTCGCTTTCTGACGGGTCGGGGCGAGTTCGTCGCCGATCTAGCGATCCCCGGTGCGCTCCACGCAGTGCTCGTGCGCTCGCCGCATGCGCACGCCCGCATCCGCGCGATCGACGCGGCGGCCGCGACCGGCACAGTGGCCGTCCTTACCGGCGCCGACATGGCGGCCGACGGCGTCGGTCCGATGCGCTCGATCTGGACGATCCGCTCGAAGGACGGCCGCCCGATGGCCGAGCCGCCACGGTGGGCGCTCGCGCGCGGGCGCGTCCGGCACGTCGGCGAGCCGGTTGCGCTCGTCGTCGCCGAGACGCGCGGCGCCGCGACGGACGCGGCCGAGCGCGTCGCCGTCGACTACGAGCCGCTGCCCGCGGTCATTGCGGCGCGCGACGCGCTCGCGAACGGCGCGCCGCAGGTCCACCCGGAGGCGCCCGGCAACGTCTGCTTCCGCTGGTCGCGCGGTGACGAGCAGGCGGTGACGAAAGCGTTCGCCGGCGCTGCGCACCGGATCGTCCTCGACCTCGTCAACCAGCGCATCGCCGGCTGTGCGATCGAGCCGCGCGCGGCGATCGGCGTGCCGGGCGCCGATGCGGAATCGCTCACGCTCTACTCGTCGACCCAGGTGCCCCACTTCACGCGGCGACTCGTGGCGGAGCAGCTCGGCCTCCCGGAACTCGCGATCCGGGTGATCGCGCCCGACGTCGGCGGTGGCTTCGGCTACAAGGGGAAGCACTACCCCGAGGAGACGATCATGGCGTGGGCCGCGCGGCGGCTTCGCCGCCCGGTCGCCTGGGTCGCCGGCCGCACCGAGAGCTTCGTCTCCGACAACCAGGCGCGGGATCACGTCACCCGCTGTGAGCTCGCGCTCGACGCCGGCGGCCGCTTCCTCGCCCTCCGGGTCGATACCGTCGCGAACCTCGGCGCCTACGTCTCGTCCGTCGGCGCCGCGATTCCGAGCGCGATCTACACGGCGCTGCTCGCCGGGCTGTACACGACGCCGGCGATCTACGCGGAAGTCACCGGCGTGTTCACGACGACGGTGGCGACGGATGCCTACCGCGGCGCCGGCCGGCCGGAAGCCTGCTTCGTCCTGGAGCGACTCGCCGACGAGGCGGCGCGCCGGCTCGAGCTGGACCGCGTCGAGATCCGCCGGCGCAACCTGATTCCGCCGGAATCAATGCCGTACAAGACGCCGATCGGGCCCACGTACGACTGCGGCGATTTCCCCGGGATTCTCGCGCGCGCGCTCGAAGTCTCGGACTACGCGGGGTTCGAGGCGCGCCGCAAGCGCGCGGCGGATCGCGGCCTCGCGCGCGGCATCGGCGTCGCCTGCTTCATCGAGTCGTCCGGCGTCGCGCCGTCGAAGCTCGCCGGCGCGCTCGGTGCGCGCGTCGGGCTGTTCGAATCGGCCGAGATCCGGGTGGATTGGACGGGTGCCGTGCAGGCCGCACTGGGCACGCACAGCCACGGACAGGGGCATGAGACGACCTTCGCGCAGGTGCTCGCATCGCGGCTCGGGGTGCCGCTCTCGAAGGTCCGGATCGTGGAGGGCGACACTGCGGCAGTGCCCTACGGGACCGGAACCTTCGGTTCACGCTCGATGGCGGTAGGCGGGTCGGCGCTCGATCGCGCCACCGTGAAGATCATCGACAAAGGTCGGAAGATCGCCGCGCACCGGCTCGAGGCGGCGGAGGCCGACGTCGAGTTTGCTGCCGGCCGCTTCGCGGTGAAAGGCACCGACCGGACGCTCGCGTTCGAGGACGTGGCGCGCGCGGCGAACACCGCGCACGACCTGCCGCCGGGCCTCGAGCCGGGCCTGCAGGAAAGTGCGTTCTACGACCCCGCGAACTTCGCATTCTCGAACGGCGCGCACGTGTGCGAGGTGGAGGTCGACCCCGAGACCGGGATCGTCCGGATCGCGGGCTACTGGGCGATCGACGACATCGGCACGGTCATCAACCCGGCCATCGTCGAAGGACAACTCCACGGCGCAGTGACGCAGGGCCTCGGGCAGGGGTTGTGGGAGGCGTGCGCGTACGACGCGGCGGGCCAGCTCCTCTCGGCGTCGTTTCTCGACTACGCCCTGCCCCGGGCCGATGGGCTGCCGGACTTCGTCTCCGAGAACGACGAAAGCCAGCCCTGCACGCACAACCCGCTCGGCGCGAAGGGCTGCGGCGAGGCCGGGACGATCGCGGCACCGGCGGCGGTGGTGAACGCGGTGCTGGACGCGCTCGGCCCGCTCGGTGTGACGGACATCGCCATGCCGCTCACGCCGTACCGGGTGTGGGAAGCGATCCGCCGCAGCCGGAAATGAAAAAGCCCCCGGGGTTCCCGGGGGCCTGTCGGGGAGGGCGGGAGGCTTAGGCAGCCTTCTTGATGTTCGTCACCGCCGCGGTCGCCGCCGCGATGTTCGCCTCGGCGATCTCGGTGGCCTGCTTGGTGGCCTTCGTGAAGCTGTCGTAGGCCGTGGTTGCGGCGCCGAGCGCCGACCTCACCGCCGCGATCGCCACGTCCGAGCCAGCCGGCGCGTTCTTCGCGAACTTGTCGAGGAGACCGACGAGGGTCTTGTTGATCTCGGCCGCCTGGCCTTCGAAGAGGCGGGTGAACTCGGCCTGCTGGCCGGCGGAGAGCTCGTACACGCTGCGCGAGTAGGCGATCAGCTTCTCGATCGCGGGCTGCGCGGCGGACGTGTTCAGGTTGACGTACTCCTGGACGTCGCGGGCGTTGAGCAGGGCGCGGGTGTGGTTCACGCCGTCTTCGAACGCGCCCTTGGTCGCGTTGAAGTTGAGCGCCGCGAGCTTCTCGTACACGGCGAAGTTCGACCGCGCGATCGTGAGGAGGGTTTCGACGCCGGCTTTGCTGTAGCCGGTGATCTGGTCGGGGGTCACGTACATTTGGATGGCTCCTATCTGGGTAAGTTAAGTAAGGTAAGTCGATTTGGGTCGGTGTCTGGTTGAGCGATGTTGCGCTGCACAATTCGTATCCTACACCGAACCGGAGCCAAGTCAATAAAAATTTGTGCGTCGCAGCAATACTAGGCGCTAAAACTATAAGTATTATAAAAATCAGATAATTGAAAGATAGCGATCGCTCACACCTGAGAGCCAGCCGCCGGGTTGCGGCGGCCGGGCGGGCTCAGCGAGCGAGGATCGGGATGAGCTTGAGGAGGAACGCGTCGAGCGGCTTCTTGCGCGTCCCCGACTCTTCGAGCGGGGTCGCGACCAGGTCGCCGCGCACCTCGCCGACCATGACGTCCGACTTCCCCTCGGCAATCACGTCGACGGCGTAGGCGCCGAGCTTCGTCGCCAGGATCCGGTCGCGCGCGGTCGGCGGCCCGCCGCGCTGGATGTGCCCGAGGACGGTGACCCGCGTCTCGAAACCGGTCCGGACCTTCACCTTCTCGGCGATGGCGAACGCATCCCCCTCGTGCTCGCCCTCGGCGACGACGAGGATGCTCATCGCCTTGCCGCGGCGGTTCGCCTCGACGAGGCGCTGGCAGCACTGGTCGAGGTCCGTCACCACCTCCGGGACGAAGATCTCCTCGGCGCCGCCGGCCGTACCGACGGCTAGGGCGATGAACCCCGAGTGCCGGCCCATGACCTCGACGATGAAGATCCGCTCATGCGAGCTCGCGGTGTCGCGGATCCGGTCGATCGCGTCGAGCGCCGTGTTGAGAGCGGTGTCGAAACCGATCGTTTCGTCGCTCCCGAAGACGTCGTTGTCGATGGTGGCGGGCACCCCGACGACGCTGCCGCGCCAGATCCGCGCGAGCTCGTGCACACCGCGGAACGTGCCGTCGCCGCCGATGGCGACGAGGCCGGAAACGCCGCTCGCTTCCAGCGTCGCCCGCGCCCCCTCCCGGCCCGCCTCGGTCATGAACGCCTCGGAGCGCGCCGTCTTCAGCATCGTGCCGCCGTGCTGCAGGATGTTCGCCACCGCGCGGGGTGCGAGCTCGACGAAGTCGCCCTCGATCAGTCCGGTGAGGCCGCGCCGGAAGCCGAGCACGGTCCAGCCGCGGCCGCAGGCGACGCGCACGACGCTCCGGATCGCGGCATTCATCCCCGGCGCGTCGCCGCCGCTCGTCAGCACCCCGATCCTGCGCGTCTGCGTCGGCACCGGTTCACCTCACCGCCCGGAAAGGTACACCGGCGACCGGCCGGATGCTGACACGGAACTGTGAGGGCGCCCGCGGCCCCCCCGGCGCCCCCTCAGAACTTCAGGAAGCTCGGCAGCCAGAGCGATAGCGCGGGGATGTACGTCACCAGAAGCAGCGCGAGACACATCGCTCCGTAGAACGGCCACAACTCCTTCGACACCTCCTCCATCGTCACCTTGCCGATCGCGCAGCCGACGAAGAGGGTGGGGCCCACCGGCGGCGTGATCAGCCCGATGCCGAGGTTGAGGATCATGATCATGCCGAAGTGAATCGGGTCGACGCCGAACTTGACCATCACCGGCAGCAGGATCGGTGTGCAGATCAGCAGCATCGGCGCGAGATCCATGAACGTGCCGAGCAGGAGCAGCAGCACGTTGATCAGGAACAGCAACACGTACTTGTTCTCGGTGATGGTGAGGAAGAACTGCGTCGCCTTCGCCGGGATCTGCATGATCGCCATCATGTAGCCGAACCCGACCGAGAACCCGATCAGCATCATCACCATCGCCACCGTCTTGACGACGCGGTGGATGAGCTTCGGCAGGTCGCGCCACTTGTAGTCGCGGTAGATGAACACCGTGACCAGGAACGCGTACACGCAGGCGACCGCCGCCGACTCGGTTGCGGTGAACACGCCCGAGAGGATCCCGCCCATGATGATGAAGATCGTGATCAGCCCCCAGAACGCATCGAGGGCGATGCGCGGCACCTGGCGCCACGGCACCGCTTCCTCCTTCGGATAGTTGCGCTTGTGGGCAGTCCACAGCACCAGGCCGATCAGGCATAGACCGAACAACAGGCCGGGAAATATGCCGGCGAGGAAGAGATGCGCGACCGAGATCGTGCCGCCGGCAGCGAGCGAATAGATCACCGCGTTGTGAGACGGCGGAATCATCAGCGCCTGGACCGAGCCGCAGATGGTGACGTTGGTCGCGAACACCTTCGGGTAGCCGCGCTTCACCATCTGCGGAATCATCACCGAGCCGATCGAGGCGGTATCGGCCACCGACGAACCCGAGATGCAGCCGAAGAGCGTGCTGGCGAGAATGTTGACGAGGGCGAGGCCGCCGCGGATGAACGCGACGAACACCTTGGCGAGGTTGATGAGCCGCATCGCCATCCCGCCCTCGGCCATGATCGCGCCGGCGAGCACGAAGAACGGGATTGCGAGGAGCGCAAAGTCGTCGGTGCCGTCGGAGATCTTGAGCATCACCGCCTCGAGCGGGATGTCCACCCAGAGCGCCGCCAGGATCGCGGCGAAGCCGAGTGCGTAGGCGACCGGCATCCCGATCGCGCACAGCACCGTGAACCCGCCGATCAGCACGACGATGTCCATGGCCTACTCCGCCGCCGTCGGCTGGTCGCGATACATGATCGAGGTCTCGGGCGGCGGGCCGGCCCACAGCCGCTCGAAGATGAAGAGCAGCGTGAAGAAGCCGCCGAGCGGGATCGGCATATAGGTGAGCCCGACCGAAAGCCCGGGGAACTCGGCGATCGACTGGTGCCAGACCGCCTGGCAGAGGTGCGCGCCGTACCCCACCATGAAGAGGCAGATCGCGATCATGCACGCGTCCGCCGCGAAGAGAAGCGCTCGCCGCGCACCCGGGCCGACCGCCTTGACGAGGGCCTCCACGGCGATGTGCACGTTCGCGCGGTAGACCGCCGCACCGCCGAGGAACGAGAACATCACCATCATCAGCACCGACGCCGGCTCCGGCCATGACAGCGGGCTGTTCATGACGTAGCGCATGAAGACGCCGAGCGGAATGATCAGCGTGATGACGACGAGCGCAACGCCCGAGACGACGATGCATGCGAGATACAGCGTTTCCATCGCCTGCCGGTAGCGGGCTTTCAGGTCCATCGACGGCGCCTCCCAAAAAACAGGCCGCCCGCGGCGGCCTGCTTTAGAGCGAAAACGAATTTACTTCGTGTCTTCGATGCGCTTGATCAGCGCGGCGTGCTTCGCGCCGTACTTCTCGCGGACCGGCTTGGTCGCGTCGTAGAACACCTTCTTGTCCACCTCGACGAACTGGACGCCGCCCGCCTTGAGCTTCGCCACCGACTCGGCGACCATCGCATCCCACAACTGGCGCTGCTCGATCTGCGCCTCGCGCGCGTCCTTCATGAGCAGGTCCTGGTCGGCCTTCGACAGCTTGTCCCAGCTCACCTTCGAGAACACGAGGATCTCGGGGATGATCAGGTGGCCGGTGAGGCTGTAGAACTTGGTGACCTGGTAGTGGTTCTGCGTGAGCAGCGACGGCGGGTTGTTCTCCGCGCCGTCGACGACGCCGGTCTGCAGGGCGTTGTAGAGCTCGTTGAAGCCCATCGCAACGCCGTTCCCGCCCATCGCGTTCATCGTCTCGACGAAGATCGGGTTGCCCATCATCCGGATCTTCTGGCCCTTGAGGTCAGCCGGCCCCTTGATCGGCTTCTTGGCGTAGACGCTGCGCGTGCCCGCGTCCATCCAGCACAGCCCGACCAGCTTCGCGTTCGGGTTGGCGGTCAGCTTGTCGAGCAGCTCCTTCCCGATCGGGCCGTCGATCACCTTCCGCATGTGCGCCTCGTCGCGGAACATGAACGGCAGGTTGAAGACGTTGAGCTCGTCGACGATCGGGCCCATCGGGCCGACCGAGATGCGCGCGATCTGCAGCGCGCCGACCTGCGCCTGCTCGATCATCTCCTTCTCCCCGCCGAGCTGCATGGCGGGGAACATCTGGATCGAGAGCCGGCCGTTCGTCTGCCCCTCGAGCTTCTTGCCCATCCGCACCACCGCCTCGACGGTGGGATAACCGAGGGCGTGGACGTCGCTCGCCTTCATCACCATCTTCTGCTGCGCCGTGGCGAGCGGCGGCAGCGCGAACGCCGCGGCGGCGGCGGCGACGCAAATCAGGTCGCGTCTCTTCATGGGTCGTTCTCTCCTCCGTTGATTGGGCGGGCGGACTCCGCCCGCCGCGCCGGACCTAACGATACGCTGCGGCCGGGTTGCTTACCGCGCGAACCGCGTGTTATCGTACATCGTACAACCATTATACGAGCCCGGCCGGCGGCGGTGTCAAGCACCCTTTCTTCGCGCACCAGAGCACGGCGCACCCCGACCGCCGAGTCACCCCGCCCGCCCGGGCCGCGTCGCGGCCGAAGCCTGACCGGCATGCTGGTCGACAGCATGACCTCGCGCATCGCCAAGCGCGAGCTGCGCCCCGGCGACAAGCTGCCGACCGAGTCCGATCTCATGACCGCCTACGGCGTGAGCCGGACCGTGGTGCGCGAGGCGATCTCGCGGCTCCAGGCGGGCGGTCTCGTCGACACGCGCCAGGGCGTCGGGACGTTCGTCCTCGAGCGCGCCGCGCACGGCCCGTTCCGCGTCGACCCCGCCGAGCTCGCGACGATCGAGGAGCTGATCGCGGTGCTCGAGCTCAGGATTGCGATCGAGGCCGAGGCGGCCGGGCTCGCCGCGCAGCGCCGCGGCGAAACGCACCTCCTGGAGATGCGCCGCGCGCTCGATGCGTTCGCGCGGAGCGTCGAGGACGCGAGCGAGGCGGTGAACCCGGATTTCCAGTTCCACCTGCAGGTCGCGCTCGCCGCGAGCAACCGCCACTTCGCCGACCTGATGACGCACCTCGGGATGGTTATCATCCCGCGTACCCGGGTGAACACCGCGCGGCTCGCGCAGGAGGAACGCTCGGAGTATCTCCGGCGCGTCGGACGGGAGCACGAGGACATCTATGATGCGATTGCCCGCCGCGACCCGGACGCGGCGCGCGCGGCGATGCGGACCCATCTCGCGAACAGCCGCGAGCGCCTGCGGCGGGCGCACGAACGGGCCGGCTCGCCGCTCGGCTGAGGCCGGTCGCAGGCCGGGAGCGAGTCCGCAGGTAGCAGCCAGTTGTACGATGACATACGACTGGTAGGTTCCTGATTCGTCCGGCCACCGATTCGTCTCGCCAAGGGAGCGTCACCAACGATGAAAACCGTCCTGATCACCGGCGCAGCGGGCGACGTCGGCTCGCATCTGCGTCGCGAGCTCGCGGGCCGCTACAAGCTGCGCGTCTCGGACATCAAGCCGATCAAGGATCTCCGCAAGAACGAGAAGTTCGTGCGCGCCGACGTCTCGAAGCTGCCCGACATGCTGCGTGCGACGAAGGGCGTCGACGCGATCGTGCACCTCGGCGCGTGGCCGGTCGAAGGCGACTGGCCACTCATCGTGTCGTCCAACATCGTCGGCGCGTACAACGGCTTCGAGGCAGCCCGCCGCAACGGCGTGAAGCGGGTGATCTTCGCCTCGTCGAACCACGCGGTGGGCTTCTACCGCCGGAACGAGACGATCGACCACCTCGCGCAGCCCCGGCCGGACAGTCGCTATGGCGTGTCCAAGGCGTTCGGCGAGGCGCTCGGCGCGCTCTACGCCCACAAGTACGGGCTCGAGGTGCTCGCGATCCGGATCGGCAACGTGAATCCGGAGCCGCTCGACAAGCGCCGGCTCGCGATCTGGGTCAGCCCGCGCGACATCGCCCAGCTGGTGTCGATCGGCATCGACCACCCGGACATCAAGTTCGAGATCGTGTACGGTGTCTCCGACAACCAGCGCGCCTGGTACGACAACTCGAACGCGTACCGCCTCGGCTACCGGCCGCTCGACAAGAGCGAGGCGTACGCGGCCGGCATCCTCGCCAAGCATCAGGACAACCCGAACCCGCTCGTGGAGATGTACCAGGGCGGGACGTTCGTCGACGCCGAGGCCGGCGGCGACCCGAGCCGGTCGCGGCCGCTCCCGGGCCGCGCAAAGCGCGCAGCGAAGAAGCGGACGCCCCGAAAGAAGGCCGCCGGGAAGAAGAAATGACCGACCGCGCTCCCCGCCTCGCCGTGCCGCGCGGGACGTGCGACACGCACATGCACATCTACGACACCGCGGTGCCGAGCGCGCCCGGCGGGCCGCCGCTGCCGGGGCATTTCCCGGTGGACGCCTACCGCGCCCTGCAGCGCCGCCTCGGGCTCGAGCGCGTGATCGTCGTCCAGCCCAATGCCTATCAGGACGACAACCGCGTCACCCTGGCGGCGATCGCGGCGCTCGGCCCCGGCGCGAAGGGCGTCGGCGTGGTGAAGCCCGGCGTCTCCGATTCCGAGCTCGACCGCCTGACGAAAGGCGGCATCGTCGCGCAGCGCATCTTCCAGCTGCCGAACGGCACCGTCGGATTCGACCGGATGGACGAGGTGATGGCGCGCGTGCACCCGTTCGGCTGGCACGCGAACATCCAGCTCGACGGCCGCGAGCTGCCGAAGTACGAATCGCAGATCAAGCGGCTCGCCGGCAAGTTCGTGATCGACCACGTCGGCAAGTACCTCGAGCCGGTCACGCCGGATCACGAGGCGTTCCGGTCGCTGCTGCGTCTCCTCGACACCGGCCGCTGCTGGGTGAAGCTCTCGGCGGCGTACGAGACGTCGAAGACCGGCGCGCCGAAGTACGAGGACGTCGGACGGCTGGCGAAGGCGCTGGTGAAGCACGCGCCGGAACGGATGATGTGGGCGAGCAACTGGCCGCATCCGTCCGCGCCGAAGGACGCGATGCCCGACGACGCGGACCTCGTCGACCTCCTCCTCGAATGGGCGCCGGACGACGCGACCCGCCGTCGGATCCTCGTCGACAACCCGGCGGCGTTCTATGGATTCGGCGCCTGATGCCGCCGGCTTCCACGTCGCGGTCGGCGAGACCGCCGAGTTCTCGAAGACGCTGACCGAGACCGACCTCGCGCTCTTCAGTGCGATCTCGGGCGACTTCGATCCGATCCACGTCGACGAGGCCTATGCCCGCACCACGCCCTTCGGCCGCCGGATCGCGCACGGCATCCTCGCGATGGCACTCCTCTCCACCGTGTCGGCGATGATCAGCCGTCGCGCGCGCGAGCGTGGGAGCCGGGGAACCTCGGTGTCCCTGGGTTACGACCGGATCAGGTTTCTGAAGCCGGTGTTCGTCGGCGACACGCTCACCGCGCGCTACACGATCCTCGAGCTCGACCCCGAGAGCCGCCGGAGCCGCTCGAAGGTCGAGGTGTTCCGGGACGGCAGCGAGCTCGCTGTGGTCGGCGAGCACGTCATGAAGTGGCTTCCGCCAGAGGCATGACACCCCTTCTCGCCGAGCGCCACGTGCAGATCCGCGACGCGGTACGCCGCTTCGCCGGCGAGCGCATCCGCCCGGTCGCAAACGAGCTCGATGACTCGGAGCGTTTCCCGGCCGAGCTGTACGCGGAGATGGCGGGGCTCGGGCTCTTCGGCATCGCGATACCCGAGGCGCTTGGCGGCGCGGGCGGGGACGCCCTCGCCTACGCCGTCGTGATGGAGGAGCTCGCGCGGGGCTACGCCTCGGTCGCCGACCAGTGCGGCCTGGTGGAGCTCGTCGGCACGCTGCTCGCCGCGTACGGCACGCCCGAGCAGCAGGAGCGCTACCTCCGGCCGTTGCTGAAGGCCGAGCGACGTTGTGCGTATGCGCTCACCGAGGCGGAGGCGGGCTCCGATCTCTCGAATCTGCGCAGCACGGCGACGCGCACCGCCGACGGGTGGACGCTCACAGGCAGCAAGCTCTGGATCCACAACGCTCCGGTCTGCGACTTCGCATGCGTGCTCGCGCGCACCGATCCGGCCGCGGGCCATCGCGGGATGAGCATCTTCCTCGTCGACCGGGATTCGCCCGGCTTCGGGGTCGGGCGGAAGGAGCACAAGATGGGTCAGCGCGCCTCGCAGGTCGGCGCGCTCGAGTTCAGCGACGTACACCTCCCGGCCGGCGCGCTGCTCGGCCCCGAAGGTCGTGGCTTCCACCTGATGATGAGCGTGCTCGACAAGGGCCGCATCGGCATCGGCGCGCTCGCGGTGGGGATCGTGCAGGCCGCACTCGATGCGTCGATCGACTACGCCAAGGTGCGCCGCCAGTTCGACAAGCCGATCGCCGAGTTCCAGGCGGTGCAATGGATGATCGCGGACATGGCGAAGGACGCGCATGCGGCGCGACTGATGGTGCACGCTGCGGCGGTGAAGCTCGATGCGGGCGAACGCGCCACGATCGAGGCGTCGATGGCGAAGTGCTTCGCCGCCGACGCCGCCGTCGCCCATACCGCGAACGCCGTGCAGATCCACGGCGGCTCCGGTTACATCCGCGGGTGCGAGGTCGAGCGCCTCTACCGCGACGCGAAGATCACCCAGATCTACGAGGGCACGAACCAGATCCAGCGGATGATCATCGCGCGTCAGCTGCTCGGCTGACCGGGCCGGCGTCGCTCCGGCTACTTCTTCTGCCGCGCTTCGACCGTCGCGGACTCGATCTCGTAATAGCGGTCGAGATCGATCAGGTCTTCCACCGCCTGCCGCGAAGCGACGTATTCCGCATTCGTCATGCCGGAATACCGGCCGGTCGCGCGCAGCTCGGCGAGCGCCTGCTTCAGGAAGTGGAAGGCCGTGCAAAGCACGACTTGCGCCTCGATGCAGGCGACGTAGCCCATCTGCTGCAGCTCCTGCCGCGTGAAAATCGGCCGACCGTCGCGGTTGCCGCGGCTCTGCACGTACACGAGGGGCAGCCGGCAGACCCGCGGCGCCTGCTCCGCCTCGGCGGGATTGCGCGGGAAGAGCAGGCCGAGATCCGCCCCGGCGTCGGCGGCGCGGTTGAGCCGCATGCTCGCCTCGTCCAGGCCGAGCGCCCGGCACGTATCGGTGCGCGCGATGATGACGAAATCCGGATCGCTCTCGTCGCGCTGGCGAATTGCGTACCGGATCTTCTCCTCGAACGCCTCGACCGGGATGCCGTGCACCTCGTACTTGTGGTAGTGCGCCCGCTTCGGATAGAGCTGGTCCTCGATGTGCACGCCAGCGACGCCGGCACGGATGAACTCGCGCACCGTGCGCATCGTGTGCAGCGGCTCGCCGAAGCCGGCACCGGCGTCGGCGACGAGCGGAATGTCGATCCGCCGCGCGATCTCGCCGGCGAGGTCGACCTGCTCGGTCATCGTGAGCAGCGGCTCGGTGACCGCCTTCGAGCCGCCGGTGACGTAGCCCCCGACGTACGCCGCCTCGAAGCCGAGCGACTGGACGAGCCGCCCGCCGAGCGCGTCGTACACCGAAGGCATGTGCAGGAACGTCTTGTCGCGGACGAGTTGCCGCAGCCGGGTGGTCGTGTTCTGCACGCGTGTTCCGCCTCTAGAGCTTCATCGGGTCGATGCCGGCCTTCGCGATGCGCTCCTGGTGTTCCTTCGGCAGCAGGGCGTGCACCTCGAAGGTCGCCGGCACGCACTCGGACCACTGGTTGATGAGCTTGTGCAGCGTCTCCGGCGAATCGACGTCGAAGATGATGACCGCGCCGCGGCCGAGCTTCGTGTAGATGTGCTTCGCGGTGCCGGCGGCGGCGAGCGCGTTCACCCAGTCCCACCACTGCTTCTGGCCTTCGCGCGCGACCGAGGGCTTGTCGGCACGCGGGGTGCTGATCACGAGGTAGTGCATGCGGTCTCCGTGGAGGGCGTTCAGGCGGTGAGCCGCAGCCCGGGGCGCGGCCAGTCCATCTCGACGAGCTGCCCGGCGTAGGACAGGGTGATGTAGGCCTTCCTGAGATCCGGCCCGCCGAAGCAGATGTTGGTCACGTGCGTGTCGCCCGGCACCGGCACGAACTGCGCTTCGCCGCCGTTCACCGGGCAGACCGTGATGCCCCCCTTGTCGAGCGTCGCGACGCAGACGTCGCCGTTCGCCTCGACCGCGAGCGAGTCGAAGCGCCGGTAGTCCGGCGAACCCCAAACGAGCCGGCTGCCGTGCGGCGATGCCGGCGAGGCGGTCGCGGGTCTGGCGAGCTCGCCCGGGCCTTTGAGATCCCACGCCCACAGGCGCGCCGACTCAGTCTCGGCGACATACAGCGTCTTCCCGTCGGGCGACAGCCCCACGCCGTTCGGCTTGTGGATCGGGAACACCACCTCGCGGATGGCGGAGCCGTCCATCCTGCCGTAGCAGACGCTGCCGCGATCCCAGTCGCGATGGCGCGTCTTGCCGGGATCGGTGAACCAGAAGCCGCCGTGCGCGTCGAACACGATGTCGTTCGGTCCGCGGATCTTCGCGCTGCCGACGCGGTCGTAGACGGTCTCGAACTTGCCGGTCTCGATGTTGACCCGCTCGATCCGGCCGGTGACGTAGTCGTCGGGCGTGCCCGCGGTGACCCAGCGCCCGTCGGCGCGCTGTGTGAACGCGAAGCCGCCGTTGTTCGCGACGTAGCAGTGCCCGTCCGGTCCCATCGCCGCGCCGTTCGGGCCGCCGCCGAGGTTGGCGACGATGTGCTTCCGGCCGTCGGGCCAGATCCGCGTCAGCGTCTTGCGGCGGATCTCGACTACCAGCAGGCTGCCGTCGCCCACCCACACCGGCCCTTCCGGGAACCACAGGTCCTCGGCCACCACCCGCACCTTCGGAACGTTGTCTCTCGCAGTCACGTCGGGATCTCCTATTGCTTCGGGGCGCCGACCGGCACCACCACGTCCGCCGGCGCCAGCGCCTCGCCGCGGAGGAACCGCAGGATGTTGCCGATCGCGTGGCGGGCCACGTTCTCGACGTTGTCGAACACCGCGCCGCCGGTATGCGGCGTCGCGATCACCTGGTCGAGCTTGAGCAGCGGGTTGTCCGGCGACGGCGGCTCGGGATCGAAGGCGTCGAGCCCCGCGCCGCGGAGCTTCCCGGCCACGAGCGCGTCGTACAGTGCCCGCTCGTCGACCAACTCGCCGCGCGCGGTGTTGATCAGGACCGCGCCGTGCTTCATCTTCGCGATGGCAGCGGCGTCGATGATCCTTCCCGTCTGCGGCGTGAAGGGCGCGTGCAGGCTGAGGATGTCGCTCTCGGCGAGGAGCCGCTCAAGCGGCACGTAGCTCGCGCCGAGCGCCGCCTCGGTCGCCTCATCGGCGCGACGGGCGTCGAAATACGCGACGCGGCACTCGAAGCCGCGCAGCCGCTGTGCGACCTTGCGGCCGATGTTGCCGAAGCCGACGAGCCCCACGGTCTTGTTGGCGATCTGGTAGCCGATCTCGCGCATCTCCGCCTTCAACCAGACGCCGCGGCGCAGCGCGGCGTCGACCTGCGCGAGGCGCCGGTAGACGCCGAGCATCAGCCCGATCGTCAGCTCGGCCACCGGCCCGGCGTTGGAGCCGGCGGTGATCGCGAGCGGGATCCCCTTGCGTCGTGCCGCCTCGACGTCGATGCGATCGACGCCGATGCCCCATTTCTCGATGAAGCGCAGCTGCCTCGCGTGCGCGAGCATCGGCGCGGTCACCGCCGCCCACCCGGCGAGGATGATCTCGGCGCCTTCGACGAGCGCCATCTGCTCGGCGTCGTCATAGCTCGTCGCGAAGTGGAGGTCGAGTTCGGCCGGCGCGGTGCGACGCACGACCTCGCGCACGGCTGGTGCCCAGACGTCGAGGCAGGCGACGTAGTGGCCCACGCCGGTCACGCCCCCGGCAGCTCGATCGTCAGCATCAGGCTGCTGAGCGACTTGCCGTGTGGATCCTGCGCGAGCGAACGCGTCACGCCGCCGCCGAGCGCCCCTTCGATGACGAAGTTGAGCGCCTGCAGCTTCGGCAGCTCGTACCGGCGGACCGGGCCCTTGGCGATGTGCGCGAACGCCCGCATCACGCGCTCTTCGGTCAGCTGCTCGCGCAGCAGCTTCCAGCCCGCCGCGTCGTAGGCGATCGCCGAGATATTGGAGATGTCGCCCTTGTCGCCCGCGCGGCAGTGCGCGATGTCCCAGACCCGTAGCGTCACGTTCACTCCTCCACGACACGAGGGAGCAAGCCCCCTCGTACTCCCCGAACCCACGAGACTGCCGCCTGCGGCGTCGGTTTCACGTCAAGCCTCCTTTACGACGACCTGCCCATCGACCAGCGCGCGCGGCAGCAGCACCGACTGGACGGCGAGGATCTCGCGCACGATCGGATCGGAACCGCCGCCGCCGCTCCCGGGTCCGTTGACGTGCAGCGCGCGTACCTCGAAGCCCACTGCCTCCGCCGCCTTGCGGTCGGTCGTGCGCATCGCGAGACGCAGGCGTACCTCATAAGGCTCGGGCCTCGCCTCCGGCTGCCCGTGCAGGCTCGACATGCCGATGAGGTCGACGCGCACTTCCGAGTACTTCAAGCCGCGATCCTTGAGCCGCTGCTGCACCACTTCGGCAGCCCACTTCGCCTTCTCCACCGCGTGGATGCCGGCATAGGAGATCTGACCTTCCCCGATATAACCGTCGTCGTAGCCCACCGTGACCTTGTAAGTGGGCGTCCGCGGCCGCGCTGTCGCGCCCCAGACGCGGACGCGGTCGCGGCCGTCCTGCGCCATCTCGAGGTCGGTGACGTCGAGCACGCAGTCCGGGGTAATGTACGCCGCGGGGTCGTGCAGCTCGTACAGCAGCTGCTCCTTGCAGGTGGCGAGGTCGACGCGCCCGCCGCTGCCCTCGGTCTTGGAGATCCAGAAGCCCCCCTCGGCGGTCATGTCGGCATAGGGGAACCCGAGGCGTGCGAGGTCCGGCACTTCCTTCTTGCCGGGATCGCCGAAGCAGCCGCCGCTCACCTGGGCCGCGCACTCGAGCAGGTGACCCGCGGCGGTGGCGGCCGCCATGCGCGGCCAGTCGTCGTAGCGCCAGCCGAAGTGGTGCATCGCCGGGGCGACGAAGAGCGAGGGATCGGCGACCCGGCCGGTGATCACGACCTGCGCCCGCGTCTCGAGCGCGCGGCAGATGACGTCGGCGCCGAGATATGCGTTGCCGGAGACCATTCTGGGCAGCAGCGATTCGAGCGGCTTGCCGGATTCCATCAGCGGCAGCTGCGGCTGCCGGCGGAGGATCTCCGCGACGTCGTCGCCGAGCACCACCGCGCAGCTCACCTCGGGGAGGCCGAGGTCCTTGGCGTGACGCCGGACGTCGCGCGCCGCGGCGGTCGGGTTCGCGGCGCCCATGTTGCTGACGATCCGCACGCCGTTCTTCAGGCACGCCGGCAGCACCGCCCCCATCCGGTCGAGCAGCCGCGGCGTATAGCCCTTGTCGGGATTCTTCAGCCGGGTGAGGTTCTCGCGCGCGATCGTGCGCTCGGCGAGGCACTCGAACGCGAGATAGTCGATCTCGCCCCGCTCGGCGAGCTCGACTGCCGGCGCGATCCGGTCGTCGGCAAAGCTCGATCCCGCGCCGACTCGAAGAATCCCTTTCGGTTTCATGTCTCGCTCCGTATCAGTCGAGTTTGGCGCCGCTGTCCTTCACGAGCTTGGACCACTTGGCGAGCTCGGCGCCGATGAAGGCCCGGAACTCGGCCGGCGTCATCAGGTCGGTCTCGAGTCCGGCTTTCTGCATCGCCTCGACGAACTCCCTCGTCTGCGCGATCTTCGCGACGTCGCCGTACACCTTCGCCACGATTTCGTCGGGCGTCCGCGCGGGGGCGACGAGCCCGTTCCACGCCGAGACGTCGAAATCGGGAATTCCCGATTCGGTGACGGTCGGCACGTCGGGGAGCTGCGTCGAGCGCTTCGCGCTGGTGACCGCGAGCACCTTGAGCTTCCCGGACTTGAGCTGCGGCAGCGCGCTCGCCGCCGCCGGCGCTCCCAGCGGAATCTGGTTGCCGAGGATGTCGGTCATCATCTGCGCGATGCCCTTGTAGGGCACGTGCGTCATGTCGATCGCCGTTTTCGTCTTCAGCAGCTCGAAGACGAGGTGCGTCACGCTGCCGTTCCCCCCCGAGCCGTAGAGCACCGTCTTCGGCTTCGCCTTGGCGAGCGCGACGAGCTCGGTCACCGAGCTCGCCGGGAAGGCCGGGTTGGCCACGAACGCGAGCGGCGCGATCGCGATGCGCGCGATCGGCTTGAAATCGCGGGCCATGTCGTAGCCGGCGTCGGCGTAGAGGCTCGGGTTGATGACGTTGTTGATGCCGGCCATCAGCAGCGTGTAACCGTCCGGGGCGGCCTTCGCGACCGTCACCGCGCCGATGTTTCCGCCCGCCCCCATCACGTTCTCGACGACGACGCCCTGCCCCCAGACGTCGGCGAGGCGCGCGGCGAGCTGCCGCGCGGCGATGTCCGCGGCCGTCCCGGTCGAGAATGGCACGACGATCTTCACCGGCTTCGCGGGCCAGGCCTGCGCGAGCACCGCCGGGGCGACCGCGACGGCGAGGACGCCGAAGGCGAAGAGCAGCTTGCGGCTCATGGCGCCCGCTCAGGAATCGATCTTCGCGCCGGATGCGCGGATGATCTTCGCGGTCTTGTCGATCTCCACGCGGATGAAGGCCGCGAACTCCTCCGGCGAGGAGCCGAAGATCTCGTAGTCCTTCAGGCGGTCGAGCACGGCCGGGTCCTTCAGCGCCCTCACGACCTCGGCGTGCAGGCGGTCGATGGCCGCCCTGGGCGTCCCGGCGGGCGCGAGGATCCCGAACCACGAGCTGAAGTCGTAGCCCGGATAGCCGAGCTCGGCGATCGTCGGGACGTCGGGCAGGCCGCGGAAGCGCTTCGGTGTCGTCACCGCGATCGCGCGGAGCTTCCCGTCCTTGAGGTGGCCGGTCACCGTCGGCATAGCGGCAAAGAGCGAATTGACCTGGCCGCCGAGCAGGTCGGGCATCACCGAGCCGCTGCCTTTGTAGGGAACGTGCAGCAGGTCGATGCCGGCGAGCTCCTTCAGCAGCTCGCCGGACAGGTGGTTGACCGTGCCGCTGCCGGCCGAGGCGAAGGTGATGCTGCCGGGCTTCGCCTTCGCGAGCGCGATGAACTCCTGCAGGTTCTTCGCCGGGAGCGCGGGGTTCACGACCAGCACGTGCGGATTGCCCGCCACGAGTGACACCGGCGCGATGTCCTTGATGGAGTCGAAGGTGAGCTTGCCGGCGTACAGCGTCACGTTGGACGCAAAGTTGTTCGTCTGCATCAGCAGCGTGTAGCCGTCCGGCGCCGACCGTACCAGCGCCTCGGTCGCCACGATCGTGTTCGCGCCCGGCCGGTTCTCCACCAGAACCTGCTGGGCCATGCTTTCGGTCATCTTGCCCGCGACGATCCGGGTCAGGATGTCGGTGCCGCCGCCCGGGGTGAACGGGACCATGATCTTGACCGGCCGGGCGGGGTAGGCGCCTTGCGCGTGCGCCGCGCCGTAGACGCCTGCGCCGAGGAGCGCGGCGGCGAGCGTCGCGCTGACGAGCGGGGTGAGCTTCACCGGTACTGCCTCCTGGTTGGTGATCGCTACTTGTTGTTCGGTGCTTGTTGTTTGTTGTGGTTTGTCGGGTGTGCTGTGTGTGTCTGTCTTGTGTGTGTTGTTCGCTATTTGCTGTGTCGGTCCGACGTTCGCCGTCAGCCGGCCGGCTGCAACGGTGCGCCTTTCAGCATGATGCGGTAGAGATAGCGGTACTCGGACGGGTCGAAGTCCGGGTTCGCCTGATGCATGACGCTGCGGTTGTCCCAGATCACCATGTCGCCGGGCAGCCACTTGTGGCGGTACTCGTACTTCGGCTGCGTCGCGTGGTCGTACAGCTCGTCGATGAGCTTGAACGCCGCGTCCGGGCCCATGCCCTCGACGCCCTCCATGCGGGCGGTGTTGAGGTAGAGCGCCGGACGCCCGCTGTCCGGATGGCGGATGACGAGCGGTTGCAGCGTCTGCGGGATCTTGGCACGCTCCTCGGCGCTCAGCGCCGTCATCTTGCGCGGGCTGTGGCTACTTTCGTAGACGTGGGGCGAACGCAGCGGCAGGATCTTCCGCTTCGTCTCCTCCGGCAGATCGTCGTACGCCTTGCGCACGTCGACGAACTGCGTGTCGCCGCCCTGCGACGGCAGCGAGACCGCGTAGAGCGTCGTCGCCTTGGGGGGCGCCGCGAAGTTCGAGTGGTCGGTGTGGTAGTTCTCCCCGCGCACGTGCAGCTTGCCGTCCACGAGCGGCAGGTCGCGGCTCGAGATCGTGCCGACGAGCGGGTTCTCCGGCAGGGCGTACTTCTTGATCTGCTGCTCGAGCAGCTCGCCGAAGATTCCGGCGGCGTCCGCGAACTGGCCCGGTGTCAGCTTCTGGCCGCGGATGACGAGCACGGCGTGCTTGACCCACGCGTCGTACAGCGCCTTGCGGGTTGCGGCGTCCACCGGCCTGGAGAGGTCGATCCCGGTGACTTCCGCGCCGAGCGCGGCAGGGAGGGGGCGGACGGTGAACTTCGCAGTCTCCTGGGTGGTGAGCATCTATGGCGCTCCTCCAAAAACGACCATTGTTCCTGAGCGCGCGCCCCGGGTGGTAATCACCATTTTTGGCGGGATCATAAGATCATGTGATACTTAACCCGGGTCCAGCCAGGGTCTTGTGATGACGCTGCGACAGCTCGAAACCCTCTACGCGATCATGCGCGCCGGCTCGATCACCGCGGCCGCACGCAACCTGCACGTTACCCAGCCGGCGGTCAGCGCCGTGCTCAAGCACGCCGAGCAGCAGCTGCGGATGACGCTGTTCGAGCGGATCGGTGGCCGGCTCCATCCCACCCCGGAGGCGCTCTCGCTGCTGCCGGACCTGGAGGAGATCTTCGGGCGCATCGACACCGTGAGCCGCACGATGCAGGAGCTGCGCGACGGCCGCACCGGCAAGCTCGTTCTCGCGACTTCGCCGACGCTCGTCAACGCGTTCCTCCCGCAGGCGATCGCCGCGCTGCGCACGGCGACGCCGAAGCTCAACGTCGTCGTGCATTCCCTGCCGACGTCGATGGCGATCGCGCGCGTGTCGCGGCGCGAGGCGGACATGGGGCTCGTCTATGCGCCGGTCGCCGATGGCGCGCTCGACGCGGAGGACCTGATCACCTCCGAGATGGCGGTCGTCGTGCCGCATGGTCACGCGCTTGCGCAGCAGGCCGCGGTCCAACGCCCGCGACCTGCGCGACGAGTCGGTGATCTCGACCGGCCCGGGCACGCGGCTCGGTGCGCTCGTGGAGGAGGCCTGCCGGCGGGAGGGCGAGACGCCGCCGTCGATCGGCATCGAGGCGAGCTCGTCGCTCGCCGCCTGCATGATGGTGAGCTGCGGCGCCGGCGTCGGGCTGGTGGACCGCTCGATCGAGCTGTCGGGGCGGTTCGACGATCTCGCCTTCCGGCCGTTCCGGCCCAGGATCGAAGTCCGGATCCAGCTCGTCTTCCCGCGCGACCGTCCGCGCTCGCGGGCGAGCATGCAGCTCGCGGACTGGCTCCAGCGGAAATACCGCGGCTGACTTGCCGGCCGGGGGCGAGACGCACGGGCGGCGATTCGGCTTCCGGCCCCGCTCCCCGATGCATCGTAGGATTGAGGGTACGTTTCCCGAAGGAGGACGAACGATGGGTCAAATGGTCGGCTTCAAGCGTCCGGACGGACAGAGCGTGCAGGGGTATCTCGCGGAGCCCGCGGCGGGCGGCCGGGCACCGGGCCTGGTAGTCATTCAGGAATGGTGGGGCCTCAACGCGCAGATCAAGGGCGTCGCTGATCGGTTGGCAGCGGCCGGGTACCGCGCGCTGGTGCCCGACCTGTATCGCGGCAAGGTCGCCGTGGAGGCGAACGAAGCCGAGCACCTCATGACCAACCTCGACTTCGGCGATGCGGCCGGTCAGGACGTGCGCGGCGCGGTCCAGTATCTGAAGGGAGGGCGGAGCCAAGGTCGGCGTCACCGGCTTCTGCATGGGCGGCGCGCTCACCCTGCTGTCGGTGGCGAACGTTCCGGAAGTGGACGCCGGCGTGTGCTGGTACGGCTTCCCGCCGCTCGAATACATCGACGCGACCAAGATCAAGGCGCCGCTCCTCGGTCACTTCGCGATCGACGACGTTCCCTTCCCGATCGCCACCGTCGACAAGCTCGAGGAGAAGCTGCGGGGAGCCAAGGTCAAGTTCGAGTTCCACCGCTACAAGGCCCAGCACGCCTTCGCGAACGAAACGGCCGTCGGCGCGAACAAGCTGCCGATCACCGAGTACAACGCCGAAGCGGCGAAGCTCGCGTGGAGCCGGACGATGGACTTCCTCGCGCGCCACCTGAAGTGACCGGCATCGCGAGCGCGGCCGAGCTCGCCGCGATGCTGGAGGACGGCGGCGAGCTCGCGCTCCTCGACGTCCGCGAAGAGGGCGTCTTCGCGAAGGGGCATCTCTTCCACGCCGTGTCGCTGCCGCTCTCGCGGCTCGAGCTCAGGCTGGCGCGGCTCGTACCCCGGCTCACGACGCGGATCGTCCTCTGCGATGCGGACGACGGTCTCGCGCAGCGCGCCGCGGCGAAGCTGCGCGGGTTCGGCTACCGGAACGTCTCGGTGCTCGCCGGCGGCGTCGCCGCTTGGCGCGCGCTCGGTCACGAGCTCTTCGCGGGCGTGTACGTCCCGAGCAAGGCGTTCGGCGAGCACGTCGAGCACCGCGACGGCACGCCGTCGATCTCGTCCGAGGAGCTGGCGGCCAAGCAGCGCGCAGGCGAGAAGATGGTGGTGCTGGACAGCCGGCCGCTGAGCGAGTTCCAGCGCATGAGCCTGCCCGGCGCGCTCGATTGCCCCGGTGCGGAGCTGGTTCACCGGATCTTCGAGGTGGCGCCCGATCCGGACACGCTGGTCGTGGTGAACTGCGCCGGCCGCACGCGCTCGATCATCGGCGCGCAGTCGCTGCGGAACGCGGGGGTGCCGCACCGCGTGGTCGCGCTGCGCAACGGCACGATGGGTTGGACGCTGGCCGGGCTCGAGCTCGAGCACGGCCAGCGCGAGATGGCGCCGCCACCCGGCGCCGCCGCGCTCGAGAAGGCACGCGCCGCGCGCGCAAGGTCGCGGTGCGGTTCGGCGTGCGCGAGGCGACCGATCGCGACGTGCGCGCTGGCGGACGCGATCCCGACCGCACGCTTTACGTCTTCGACGTGCGCACGCCGGAGGAGTATCTCGCCGGCCATCTGCCGGAGGCGGCAAGCGCGCCCGGTGGCCAGCTCGTGCAGTCGACCGACGCGTACGTCGGCACCAGTAACGCACGCATCGTGCTCGTGGATTCCGACGGCGTCCGCGCCCCGATGACTGCGTCCTGGCTCGTGCAGATGGGCTGGCGCGACGTGTTCGTCTGGCGCGACGCAATGGTCGGCGCGGCGCTCATCGAGGGCGCTCCACCGCAGCAGGTCCTCGGGCTCAACGAAGCGCGGACGGTCGCCCCGCACGAGCTGAAAGGTCTGCTCGACCAGGCGCGCGTCGAGCTCGTCGATCTCGCGAGCAGCCTCGAGTACCGGCGCGGGCACATTCCCGGCGCCGCGTACGCGATCCGCTCGCGGCTCGAGCGCGCCTTGACGAAGCTCGTGCCCGGCCGCGCGCTCGTGCTCACTTCCCCCGACGGCGTGCTCGCACGGCTCGCAGCCCCCGAAGCGGCGGCAGCACGGAACCACCCGGTGTCGGTCCTGGACGGCGGCACGGCAGCATGGTCGGCGGCGGGACTCGCGCTCGAGCCGGGCGCCACGCGGATGCTGGACGAGACGGACGACGTCTACTACCTGCCCTACGACCACGCCGACCGCGTCGAGCAGGCGATGCGCGACTACCTCACGTGGGAAGTCGCGCTCGTCGAACAGCTCGCGCGGGAGGGCGTGCGGTTTCCCGGCGTTTCCCGGCGGCACCTAGGCCGCGGGCCGGAGCGGAGGCCCGCTCAGTCGTGCCGCAGGCGGATCAGCCGCTTGCCGAGGTTCTCCCCGCGATAGAGCCCTGCGATCGCGCCCGGTGCGTGTTCGATGCCTTCGAGTACGTCCTCGCGATAGCGCAGCTTCCCGGCGCGCAGCCAGTCCGCGAGCCGGGCGACCGCCTCCTCGTAGCGGTGCTGGTAGTCGAAGACGATGAAACCCTGCATGCGCGCGCGCTTCACGAGCAGATGCCGCTCGACGCGCGGGCCGACGGGCGGCGGGTCCCAGCTTGCCACCGCGGCGGTACCGCAGATGACGATCCTGGCCCCGACCGCAAGGTGGCGCAGTACCGCATCGCTGATCGGGCCGGCGGTGTTGTCGAAGTACACGTCGATGCCGCGCGGACACGCCGCTCCGAGCGCCGTGTCGAGGCCGGCACCTTTGTAATCGATGGCGGCGTCGTAGCCGAACTCCTCGCGGCAGAGCGCGGTCTTGGTCGCACCGCCCGCGATGCCGACGGTGCGGCACCCCGTGAGCTTCGCGATCTGGCCCACCGTCGCGCCGACCGCGCCCGCGGCGGTCGAGACGGCCACCGTGTCCCCGGCGCGCGGCTGGCCGACGTCGAGCAGCGCGAAATACGCGGTCACGCCGTTCAGGCCCAGGATCCCGAGCGACGCCGACAGCGGGAGATCGGTCTCCTTCACCTTGCGCGTGATCGCGCTTCCGTCGGTTGTCGCGTACTCCTGCCAGCCGAGGAGGCCCATCACGCTCTCGCCGACCGCGTAGCCGGGATGGCGGGAGGCGACGACCACGCCCGCCGCGAACGAGCGCATGACCTCGCCGATGCCGACCGGCTGCGAGTAGTTCGCGACCGCGCTGACCCACCCGCGCATCGCCGGATCGACCGACAGGAAATCGTTGCGGACGAGGAACTGGCCGTCCCGCGGCTCGGGCGCCGGCGCCTCGACGATCTCGAAGTGCTCGGCCTGGGGGATGCCGCTCGGGCGAGACTTGAGCCGGACCTGGCGGTTGCGCACGGGCGTCATCGGGTCGCTCCCCGGGCTAGGGTGGCGGACATGGTGACAGATCGCGCGGTCGCGATCCACCGCGGGCCGGGACCCGGCTCGCGCTTACGGTCTTCCGACTCCGGTCATGGGAGCCAGCGCACGAAATCAGCCGCGGAACGGGTTCGCCAGCCGGGTCGTGATCGACTTCAGCTTGTCGAGGATCGACTGCCCTAGCTTGGACTCGCGCGCGTCCGTGGAGCGGCGCGCGGCCTGCATCTTCACCATTTCCGGCGACTGCTTGAACGCGTAGTAGCGCTCCAGTGCCGCGACGATGTGGCTCTGGAGCAGCGTCAGGTTGATCGGCTTGTTGATGAAGCGGAAGATCCGCGCCTCGTTGATCAGGCTGATGATCAGCTCCGAGTCCGACGCGCTGGTGGTGACGATCACCAGCGTCTGCGGATGTTCCTGCTTCAGCAGCTTGAACAGTACCGTGTTGTCGACCCGCTGCGACTCGAGGTCGGCGATCAGCACCGCGATCTCGTTCACCGCGAGCGCGTGCAGCGCGTCGTCCAGGTTGTTCGCGTGCACCACGCGGCAGAGGTCGCCCGACATCTCGCGCGCCGCGCGCGCGAGCGGCGCGTCGTCGAGCACGAGCATCGCGAGGTCGGCGGTCGACCGCGTCGCCGCGCGCGGGGGCGGGCTCGCCTCGAGCGCGATCGCGATCGTCACCGCCTCGCCGATCGTCGCCTGCAGGTCGTCCTGGTTCCACGGCTTGGAGATGAAGCGGAACACCTCGCCGTCGTTCACCGAGCCGACGATCGCCGCGAGGTCCGAGTAGCCGGTGAGGAGCATCCGCACCGAGTTTGGCGCGACGAGCTTCAGCTCGCGCAGGAGCTCGACGCCGAGCATGCCCGGCATCCGCTGGTCGCTGACGATGACGTGGAAGTGACGGCTCTTCGCGAGCTGCAGCGCCTCTTCCCCGCCGGTCGCCACCGTGACGTCATAGGTTTGGTGGAACAGGATCCGGAGCGCGTTGAGCACCCGCTCCTCGTCGTCCACGAAGAGGATGGCCGGCTTCTTCCGGACCGGCGCGGCCGCCACGTCCAGCGCCCGCGGCTCGGTCTTCACCTCTGGCGAGCCGGAGCCGGCGGCGATCGCCCGCCGCAGCGCGGTGACCGTCGTCGCGCGCAGCCGATGCGTCCCCGACGGCGTGTCGTCGCCTTCGAGGTGCGGCGAGGTGATCTCGTGCTCGCCGGTGTCTGAGAACCGGGCGGTGGGGAGCGGCTTGTCGTCGAACGCGAGATGCAGCGCTTCCAGGAACTGCCGCGCGCTGCGGAACCGGTCCTCCGGGCGCTTCGCGAGCGCCTTCAGCAGCACCCGGTCCAGCTCCTTCGACAGCCGCGGCTCGAGCGTCGAGGGCAGCGGGGGCGGCATCTCGAGGATCTGGCGCATCAGGTTCGCACCCTGCCCCTCGAACGGCCGGCGGCCCGTCAGCACCTCGTACACGATCACCGCCGCGGAGTAGACGTCGCTCCGCTCGTCGGCGGTCTGGCCGTCGAACTGCTCGGGGGCCATGTAGTACGGCGTGCCGAGCACCTCGCCCATCAGGGTGAGGTGCGAATGCT
Organism: uncultured beta proteobacterium; assembly: GCA_963789885.1. GTDB lineage: Bacteria > Pseudomonadota > Gammaproteobacteria > Burkholderiales > SG8-39 > DATEDA01. Next base: position 352,750 of record CAWBNB010000010.1, read on the forward strand.
CGATCCGTGCGATGCCGAAGTCGCTGATCTTCGCCGTCCCCATCTCGCTGATCAGCAGGTTGCCGGGCTTGATGTCGCGGTGGATGACCCCGCGCGAGTGCGAGTACTCGAGGGCCTCGAGCAGCTGGTCGAGGATCTCGGGGAAGGTCCTCAGCTCCGGCCGGTAGCCGGCGACGAGATGATCGCGGAGGCTCCTGCCCGGCACGCACTCCATCGCGATGAACACGGAATCCTGGTCCTCGCCGTACTCGTAGATCGCGACTATGTTCGGGTGATGGAGGCTCCCGGCGGCGCGCGCCTCGCGCTTGAAGCGCTCGAGCACGCTCTCGGCGTCGTTCGGGTCGAGGTCGCGCCGGCGGATCACCTTCAGTGCGACCTCGCGCTTGATGACCGGATCCTCGCCGCGGTAGACGACGCCCATGCCGCCCCGACCGAGCTCGCCGGTGATCAGGTATTTGCCGACCTGCTGCGGGCGCTCGTAGTTCATCGTCAGGCGGCTTCCGCGACCACTATCGGCTTCACCGGCAGCGTGACGGTGAACTTCGTGCCGGTGCCGACCCTCGAGGCGACGTCGATCCGCCCGCCGTGGCTCTCCACGATCTTGTAGGTGATCGAGAGCCCGAGCCCGGTCCCCTTGCCGACCTCCTTGGTGGTGAAGAAGGGGTCGAAGATCTTGGGCAGCACGTCCTCGGGAATGCCGTGGCCGTTGTCGGCGATCTCGATCGCGACCCGCCCCGGATCCGGCTGGAAGGTCCGCACCGTGATCACGCCGCCCTCCTCGGGCGTCGCCTGAGCGGCATTGGTCAGGAGGTTCAGGAACACCTGGTTCATCTGCGACGGCGCGCACGGCACCTTGGGGATCCGGCCGAGCACCTGCCGGACGGTGCGCTTCTTCAGCTGGTTCTTCGCGATCGTCAGCGCCGAGGCGATGCCCTCGTTCAGGTCGAACTCGGCGATCTTGCTGCGGTCGAGGCGCGCGAAGTTCTTGAGGTTGGTGACGAGCTCCGCGATCTGGCCGATCCCGTACAGCCCGTCCTTCACGAGCGAGTCGATGTCCGGGAAGGTGCCGCCGGAGTGCGCGCCGGCGAGCGCCTGCGACGCGGTGGCGAACTGCGCCGACAGCTCGGCCTCGCTCACCTTGTCCGAATGCAGCATCCCGACGAGCTTCTCGGATGCCGCCAGCGCCTGCGCCACCTTCGGCATGCTCCCCTTCACCGTCTCCAGGCTCGCCTTCACGTACGCGAGCGGCGTGTTCACCTCGTGCGCGACGCCGGCGACCATCTGACCGAGCGAGGACATCTTTTCGCTCTGGATCAGCAGCGTCTCCTGCTCCTTGAGCTGCGCCATCGCGTTCTTCAGGTCGCGCGTGCGCTCCTCGACGCGATGCTCGAGGAACTCGTTCGCCTCGCGCAGCTTGCGGTTGAGGCTGCTGATGACGCGATAGTTGGCGGTCAGCCGCCAGGCGAGCCACGCCGCAAGCAGGAGGAGCAGGCCCGAGTACACGAGGAGATACATGCGGTAGCGCTCGGCGTCGGCGAGCGAGTCGCCGAAGCCGCCCTCGAAGGCCCGCAGCGCCGTGTCCAGCCGCGGGCCGGTCGAGGTGAAGTAGGCGTCCCGGAAGCGCGCGTCCTCGGCCGCTCGGTCAGCGAGCACCTTGCGCGCTGCGGCGACGAAGCGCTCGACCTCCGTGCGGGCGAGGTCCGGCACCTCCGCCCCGGCGAGGTCGGCGATCGCGCCTTCCGCGCCCTTCGCCGTCGCCGCGGACGGCTGCGCCACGTAGGCGAGCAGCGCCTCGTAGACGCGCTCGGCATCGCGCGTCACGCCCGGCGCGATCCCCGACGACCGCTCGCGCGCGTACGCGCCGAACGCATCGTGCACGCGCCTCAGCTCGGCGAGCGATTGCGCATCGGCCGCGCTCGCGGCCGCGAAGGCCTCGACCGCCGTCGTCTTCGCGCCGAACGCGTCCTTCAGCCCGATGAGCATCGTCGGCGGCAGGGGATTGTCGAGGTCGTGGACCTTCAGCGCGAGCAGCGCGTGGAGGCGCGCGAGCTTCGTCGGGTCGACCGACGAGCGCGGGGCCGCGCCGGCGTCCGCGCCGACCGCGAGCCGCGTCCCGATCAGCCAATCGTTCCAGCGGCCATCGATTTCCCGCAGCTCGCGCAGGCTCGCGAGCACGTCGGTCGCCGCCGTGAGATCGACCGCCCGCGCCTTGACGTAGAGGTAACCCCAGCCGCCGAAGAGGAGGATCGCCAGGGTGGCGATCGCCGCGTAGCGGAGCGGTCTCGCGACCGCGGTCCAGGTCCCGACCTGGACGCTCATCCGCGGGCCTTCCGCTCGGGGCGACCGGACCGGCCCCGGGGGGAGGCTGGCGGGAGGAAGCTAAGTTTCGGAATCGGCACGTGAATCCGGGAGTTCAAAGTGCCGCAAAGTATATGCCACCGGCAAGTGCCCCGCGCGGTACAACTTGGTACCGGGGCGCGGACCGTTTCCGGGCCATCCGGGGTTTGACAATCTTTGACAATCGCTCTCTCAGGCGAAGTAACGCCGCGGCGCGTCGCCCGGCATCCGGGAGCGCGAGGGGCGTACCCCTCGTGAGGTGATGATCGCCTATGGCGACCTCCCGTCCCACCGCTGCAGGCACGTCCAGGCAACGAGCGCGGCATCGACGGTGAAGAGATGGGGCACCTCGAGCTGTTCGCGCACGGCATCGAACGGCAGGAGCTCGAAGCCGGCCACTTCCCCGTCCTCGTTCCGGGGCTCGAAACCGGCCCCGAGCACGAGATCGAATGCCTCGACCTCGTTGGCGTCTAGCCCGTCCGCAACCACGTAGTCGAACGCGAGCGAATCGCGCGGCCGCGCGCGCCGCGCGAGCTCGAACGGCAGCCCGGCCTCCTCGCGGCACTCCTTCATCAACGTCTGCCAGGCGTCGAGACCAGCGGCGACGACGCCGCCGACGAGATTGTCGAGCTTCCCCGGGTCGGTCGCCTTGGTGGCGCTGCGGCAGGCGACCCACATCGCGAGGCCGGCGTCGGTCTCGACGATGCCGTTCAGGTGCGCCGCCCGGCCGCGGATCCCGAAGCGCTTCACCGCCGCGCGCTCGATCCGCGCGAGCGGCTCGCCGCTCGCCTCGGCGTAGATCTCGTACGGCTCGTCGCGCCAGCCGGTCACGAGCCCCTCGTCGCGGAGCCGCGACGCGACCCGCGCGAGCGCCTCGGTCCGTGCCGCCGGCGTCGCGAGCGCATCGGCGAGCGACACGCGCTGCGACTCGCGCGTGAACACCTCGGGAAAGCGCGCGAGCACCGCGGCGAACTCGGGCCGCACCCAGCCAAAGCGGCGCTCCGCCGCGCGGAGCGGGAGAAACTCGGCGTAGTCGACCGCGAGCGCCTGCGTGAGCCATGCCGGCGGCGGCACGCGGCTCACGCCTCCTTCGCCGGCAGCTCGAGGACGACGCGCGCGATGCGGTCGAGCGCCTCGTCCGCGGTCGCCATCGGCTCGACGCCCGCGAGCGGCGCGGCCCCGCCGACGGCGAGCACCGGCTTGCCGAACTGCAGCCCGAACGCCATCTCCGAGATCGTGCCGTAGCCGCCGCCGATGGCGACGAGCGCGAGCGCCGCGCGCGCGATCAGCGCGTTCCGCGCGACGCCGATACCGGTCGCGATCGGGATCGTCACCCACGGGTTCGCCGTGCGCCAGTCGCCGTCGGGCAGCAGGCCGACGACGGTACCGCCAGCCTCGGCGGCGCCTTTCGACACCGCCGTCATCACGCCCACGAGACCGCCGCAGAGGAGGGCGAGCCCCATCTCGGCGAGGCCGCGCCCGAGCGCGAGCGCATCGGCGAGCTGCGCCTCGGTCGCCTCGCGCGCACCGATCACGCCGATCGGAGGCCGGCAGGGTCGACCGCTTTCGCGCTGCAACCAGCGCACCGCGTCGCGCAGCGCGACCGGCGCGCCCGACGCGGGGTCCGGCCGCCACACGCGCGCCTCGGGATCGAACCGGCCGAAGCCCGCGTGGCGAAGCACGCCGGCGTTGCGATCGAGCAGCAGTCGGGAACTCATCGGGGCCGGGCGGACTCTACCCCAAAGGCGCCGACGCCGGCGGGTTTCATGCGCCCGTCATGACGCTCGCGTAAGGTTCCGCCAGCTCCCGACGACACGATCACCCCGAGGACACGATCCTATGTCACTCCTCCACGACACACTGCGCGCCACGGCCAGCACGCTCCTCGGCCAGCGCTCCGACGATCTGCTCCCGCCCGACGCGCAGCTCGCGGTGGGCGTCGGCTACGCCGCGCTCACGCGCGACGGCGTGCCGGTCTACGAAGCCGAATGCTTCGCGCTCGAGGACGTGTGGACGGTACGGGACGCCGAGCGGCTCGCTGCGCGCGAGCCGGCGCGCGACTGGCGCATCCATCTCGTCGCGCTCCGCGACGAGCGCCACTATCGCCGCAGCGGCGACGGGCGCTGGGTGCTGTACGAGCGGGGGTACGGGCTGTCGTAGCGCCGCCCGCCTCCCGCTGCCGGGAGGCGACCGGCCTCACTCGAAGCCGCGGTTGGGATGCGCGTCGACGAAGTTCGCGAGCGCGTCGAGGAAGTACGGCGGCACGTCGCAGGTGTCGTCCTCGAACCAGCGGTGCGCGGCACGCTTGCCCGACTCCACGCCCTCCTTCAGGCGCTCGAACCCGTCCAGCCGGCGTTCGTCCGAGAGGAGCCGCCAGCGGTCCAAAATGCCGTAGAGGTCGACGTCGGAGTCCTTGCCGAAGATCCCGTCGGAGTCGACGGCCGCGAGGTAGTAGGTCGCGACCTCCGCACCCCACTGGTCGCACAGCTCGAGCTGGCGCTTGGAGAGCCGCGCCAGGTTCGCGCGGAAGCCCATGTGCTTCGCGCGGTGCGCCTGGGCGAGCCCGATCGCAAAGCCGAGCGTGAACGCGGCGAACGCCGGGTGGAAGAGCGGATGGCGGGTCAGGTCCTCGCGCCGGTCGCCGGCGACCGCGACCGAGTGGCGCATCACGACGTGCAGGTCCTTCAGGTGCTTGAGACCGAAGGGCACGTCGACCAGCGAGTCGAGTCCCTCCTCCTCCTCGAGCAGCCGGAAGAGCGGGTTCGTCTCGCCCGCGGCGAGCTCGCCGCTGTTCGACGTCTTGCCCCAGGAGATGTAGTCGTCGTCGCTCATCGCGCCGCCGTCGGCGTTCGGATCGAGCTTCGCACGGCGAAGACCGAGAGACGAGACCAAGGATGAATTCGCCATTCTCGAGGGCTGATTCGGCTCACTCCGCGCGACCTGCGCGCGGGACGGATAACGGGTGTCGCGCGGGGGGGCAGGCGTCGCACCGGCGATTTCACGATGCCGTAATCCCGCCCCGACCGCGGACCCCGCATACGTAGCAAGAACGATACCGAAGTCGCTCGGGCCGCGCGAAACGTGTCACGCACGGTCGCGAGGAACCTGCCGCATCGGCTTACAAGCCATTGATTCGGAGCCGCTTGCACAGGCAATAGTAGACGCACCCGCCGCCTGTGCGCAGGCGCGCTGCCGAGCGCGGCTCGACGGCGGCGGCACAAATTGGCGTCGCGGAATCGGCACGAATCCGCGCAGCACGTCAGGTTCGAACACCTCTGGCCACATGGCCTAGTTCCTCCTGCGCCGCACGGCGCGATCGGACATCGCGGGGCGCCATAGGAGCGAGGCGCTGCGCGCCCCGAACTAACCCGTGGGTACTAAGGAGATGGCCCGATTTCTAGATGCGGCGCGTTTCCCGATACTGGCGTCGCTGTTGGAACGAACCCTACCCACTCAACTTTGATTGAAAGGACCGACCAAATGAAACGCAACCTGATCGCCATCGCCGTCTGCACCCTCGGCCTCGCTACCGCTGCCGTCGCCGAGCCCACGCTTAACCTGGAAGAGAACGCGATCGTCAAGAACGCGCCGGAAGCGACCTCCTACCAGGCCGACATGCAGCAGGCCGGTGGCCGCACGATGAGCGACGAAGTCTCGTCGTTCACTCACCCGTAGTCCCAACCTTCACTTGACAGGACCGACCAAATGAAACGCAACCTGATCGCCATCGCCATCTGCACCCTCGGCCTCGCCACGGCCGCCGTCGCCGAGCCCACGCTCAACACGGACGCCAACGTCGTGAAGTTCAACGCGCCGGAAGCGACCTCCTACCAGGCCGACGTGCAGCAGGCCGGTGGCCGCACGATGCGCGACGAAATCGCGCCCTTCACCAACCCGTAAGCCTCGCTCGCTCGAGCTGCCGGCGCGGAACATCGCGCCGGCAGCCCGGGGTCACGCCGGCAGGACCGTGTGCCATGGGATATTGCCTCTTCTGCAGCTTGCTTCTCCTCTCGACCACCGGACTCCCGCCGCTCGCGGCCTCCGCCGATCAAGGCGGCCGGCTCGTCGGCGTGCACGAGATCCCGCTGTTCGTTCGCGACCGCATCGAGCTGACCCCCGGGACGTTCGACGGGGGCGAGCCGCCGGCCGACCCGCGGCCCAAGCATCACGTCACCGAGGACGCCGGCGCGGGTTGATCCGCTACACTCGGCCGCGTGAAACGCACCGGTCGTGATCGGGTTGCCGCGCTCCGCGAGGCAAGCCCTCTTCGTACCCCCCGAACTAGCACGAAACGCCGCGCTGCGGCGTCAATCCCCGCGCTGGAACCGACACGCGAGCCCTTGAAGCGGCTCGAAGCCGGACTTCCCGCAGCCTGGTTCCACGATCCGGCGCACTTCCGGCAGGAGCTGGAGGCGTTCTGGTACGCCCGCTGGATCGCCGTCGCGCGCGAGGAGGAGATCGCCGCGGCCGGCAATTACCGCGTCGTCGCGATCGGCACCCAGTCGATCGTCGTCCTGCGCGCGGAGGACGGCGGTCTGCGCGCCTTCCACAACACCTGCCGTCATCGCGGCTCGATCCTCTGCACCGCGCAACAGGGTGCGTTCGCGCGCAGCCGCATCGTCTGCCCCTATCACGCCTGGACGTACGACCTCGACGGCCACCTGATCGCCACGCCGCGGCGGATGGCCACACCGGACTTCGCGTTCGAGAAGTTCGCCCTGTTCGCGGTCGCAGTCGAGAGCTGGGGCGGCTTCGTGTTCGTGAATCTGGCCGGCCGCAAGGCGCGGCCGCTCGCCGACTCGCTCGGCGGGCTCCCGGCGCGTTTCGAGCGGTACGGCTTCGCCGGGCTGCGGATCGGCAAACGCATCGTTGCCGACGTGCGCGCCAACTGGAAGCTGCTCTGCGAGAACTTCTCGGAGTGCTTCCACTGCCCGCTGGTGCATCCGGAGCTCTGCCGCGTCGTGACGGCGTACCGCGAAGCCGGGGTGTGGGGTCTGCACCGCGACGAGCGCGGCCGTGCGGTGCCGGAGACGAAGCCCGAATACAAGGCCGGCGCGCAGACCCTGACGCTCGACGGCACGGCGAAGATCCTGCCGTTTCGCGGCCTGAACGACGCGGAGCGCGCGACGCTATACGTGCCGGCGATGCTGCCGCCGGGACTCTTCCTGAACGTGCAACCGGACTACGTGAACGCGCACATGATGGTTCCCACCGGGCCGGAGAGCGTGCGCATCGTGTACGACTGGCTGTTCGAGCCGGAGGCGCTGGCAGACCCGGGCTTCGACCTCGACCACTACGTCGCGCTATGGGACGTCACGAACAAGCAGGATGCGCGCAACTGCGAATGGCAGCAGCAAGGCATCCACTCGCGCGAGTTCCGGCACGGTCACTTCGTCCCGCAAGAGTTCGACTGCCACCGGTTCGCGGAATGGGTGCGGGCCGGGCTCGCCGCGAAGCGCGCGCGGCGGTGATCGTCCGTCGGCCCGCTCTTCAGGCCATCCCGACCGCCGGCTGCCGCTCGCGTCGGGCGTCGTCCGGCCGCGCGGCGATCATCGCTTCGAGCTCCTTCCGCACCTTCGCGCAGCCGGGATCGTCGAAGCGGTTGTCCATCTCGTCCGGGTCGTTCGCGAGGTCGTAAAGCTCGCCGGCGCCGGTCGATTGCTCGACCGTCAGCTTGTGCGTGTGCGTCCGCACGGTGCGGAGCTTCAGCTCGACGCCGCAGCGCGACGCGGAAAGATCCCACTCGTGGAACGCGAAGTCGCGCGAGTCGCCGGCGCGCTCGATCAGCCCGCGCAGGCTGCGGCTGTGCCAGTCCGCGACCGGTGCGACGCCGGCGTAGTCGAGCATCGTCGCCGGGACGTCGAGAGTGGAAACCGGATCGGCGACCACCTTGCCCTTGGGCACGCCGGGACCGCGCGCGAGGAGGCCGATCCGCAGCAGGCCCTCGTACATCATCGGTCCCTTGAGCACGAGGCCGTGATCGCCGAGCCAGTCGCCGTGATCGGTGGTGTAGAGCACGAGCGTGTCGTCGGCGAGGCCGAGCTCCTGCAGCGCGATCAGCGTGCGGCCGACGTTGTGGTCGATGAGCGAGATCATCCCGTAGTAGTTGGCGATCAGCTCGCGCAGCTGGCGATCGGTCTGCTGCGGAATCCGCGAGTACTCCTCGCGGATCCGGCGCAGGTCCTCCTGGATGATCGGCTTCCCCTCCATCGCCGCCTTGTGCCACCACGGCCGCCGCTCGTAGTCGAGCGTGCGATGCGCCGGCAGATCCACGTCGTCCGGGTCGTGCATCCGGCTCCAGGGGTCCGGCGCGTCGAACGGATGGTGCGGATCGGGATACGAGGCCCAGACGCAGAAGGGCCGGTCCTGGTTCGCGCGCAGGAACTCGATCGTCCGGTCGCCGATCCAGGTCGAGTTGTGCCAGGCCGGCGGCAGCGCCGAATGGAACGTCTGTGCCGCGCTCGACAGCGGCGGCAGCTGCGTCTGATAGAGGCGGTTGCGCTCGTCGCCGTTGCCGTCGGCGTAGTACCAGCGCGAGTAGTGCTGGCCGAACGGCGGCTTCATCGGCAGCCAGTAGTTGTGCCCTTCGGTCACGAGCTCCACGTACCGGAACCCCATGTAGGGGCCGGTCCAATCGGCGCCGTAGCGATCCATGCTGTAGCGGCACTCCGGCGTGCCGGTCGCCTTGAAGGTGTGCATCGTCGCGAAGTGCGCCTTGCCGATGAAGCCGGTCGCATAGCCGGCGCGATGGAACGCTTCGGGGAAGCTCAAGCTCCCGTAGGCGGGATCGAGGTCGATGCCGTTGTCGCACACGCCGTGCGTGCGCGGCAGCAGCCCGGTGAGAATCGACGCGCGCGAGGGCTGGCACACCACGTTCGGCGTGATGCACGCCGAGAAGCGCGTCCCGTCGCGCGCGAGCTGGTCGAGATGGGGCGTGCGGACCCTGCGCCCTTCGAAGCCGAAGCAGTCTCCGCGCTGCTGGTCGGAGGTGATGAAGAGGATGTTCGGTCGTTTGCGGCGGGTTTCCGGCATTCGTGGCTACTCCGTTTTCCTGGCGTCTTCGCGGATCAGGTCGGCGCCCTTCTCGGCGATCATGATGGTTGCGGCGTTGGTGTTGCCCGAGACGAGCGTCGGCATGACCGAGGCGTCGACCACGCGCAACCCCTGAACGCCGTGCACGCGTAGCCGCGGATCCACCACCGCCCCCGCGTCGCGGCCCATGCGGCAGGTCCCGACCGGGTGGAAGCCGGTCGTCGCGCTGTTGCGCAGGCATTCGAGGATCTCGTCGTCGGTCCGCACGCCGGCACCTGGCCTGTACTCCTCGACCACGTACGGCGCGAACGCGCGCGTCGCCATGAGCCTGCGGGTGAGCTTGGTGCCCTCGATCATCAGGGACCGGTCGTACTCGGTGGACAGGTAGTTGAAGAGGAGCGCCGGCGCAGCCACCGGGTCCCGCGACTTGATACGAATCGTCCCGCGGCTCGTCGGCCGCAGCGGATAGAAATTCAGGGTGAACCCGGGAAACCGGTGGGGCTTGGCCCCGCGCTCCTCGGCGCTGACGGTGCTCAGGAAGAACTGAATGTCGGGCGTTTTCGCGTCCGGGCGGGCGCGCGTGATCATTCCGCCGATCATCACGCCGACCGACAACGGCCCGGTGCGGAACAGTGCCCATTTGAGCCCGACCCTTGCCTTGCCCCAGAGCGTGCGCAGATCATCGTTGGTCGTGATCGGCTGCGCGCACTTGTAGACGAGCCGCAGCAGCAGATGGTCCTGCAGGTTCTCGCCGACGCCCGGCAGCTCCGCGACCGGCGGAACGCCGTGCTCGCGCAGGAGGGCAGCGGGGCCCACGCCCGAGAGCTGGAGGAGCTGCGGCGACTGAACGGCGCCGGCGCACAGCAGCACCTCTCTCGCCGCACGCGCCGCAGTCTCCGCGCCGTTGCGCCGATAGCGGACACCCACCGCTCGCCGCCCGTCGAACTCGATGCCGGTCGCGTGGGCATCGGTCCCGATCGTCAGGTTGGACCGGTGGCGCGCCGGCTTGAGATACGCGACCGCCGCCGAGCAGCGCAGGCCGTTTCGCGTCGTGAGCTGGAGGTAGCCGGCACCCTCCTGCCGCGCGCCGTTGAAGTCGTCGGTGCGCGGGATGCCGAGCTCGGCGGATGCGCCGATCAGCGCCTCGACGAGCGCGTGACGCTCGGCGATGTCGGACACGAAGAGCGGCCCGTCGCCGCCGTGGTACTCGCTCGCGCCGCGGGAGCTCGTCTCCGATTTCACGAAGTAGCGCAGCGTCTCGCGCGCGTTCCAGCCGGTTGCGCCGAGCGCCTCCCAGCCGTCGAAATCCTCCGGCTGCCCGCGGATCTGGATCAGGCCGTTGATCGCGCTCGAGCCGCCGAGCGTGCGTCCGCGCGGCGTGTAGACCTTGCGGCCGTTCAGGTGCGGTTCCGGCTCCGAGTAGAACCCCCAGTTCAGCACCGGGTGGAACATCGTCTTGCCGTAGCCGATCGGTATGTGGATCCACGGGTAGCGGTCGGGAGGGCCCGCTTCCAGCAGCAGGACCGAGTGCCTGCCGTCTTCGGTCAGCCGGTTGGCGAGCACGCAGCCCGCCGAGCCGCCGCCGACGATGACGTAGTCGAACGTCCCCGCTTCCCCGCTCATGCTCGCGGCGGACGGCCGCCGACGCAGACGCGATCGTCGGCGGCAGCGACGCAATTCACGTTGACACGATTCAAAGTCATCCTATAACGTTATACCAAGTCCCGTCCGCTTGGCCACGCTGCGGAACAGCATCGGGCCGGCTCGCGGCGGGACGTTACCCGTCGGAGGAGGCGTTCATGAAGCGGAATCCCGAGCACACCCGGAAAGAGAATCGCGGGCGCCGCCGCGTCCTGAAGCAGGGCGTCGCGCTCGGCGTCGCGCTGACAGGCGCGCCGTGGGTGCTGCGTTACGCGCACGCGCAAGGCGCGGCGCCGGATCTCGGCGCCTACCAGAAGGCGAAGATCAACTGGCGCCTTGCCGAAGGGCAGACGGTCAACGTCGCGGTGATTCCGGCCGCCTACTTCGACAACCTGATCGCGCTCACGCCCGAGTTCGAGGCGCTGACCGGCGTGAAAGTGCGCTACGACAAGGTGCCGCCGGGGCAGATCCGGCAGAAGGCGGTGCTCGATCTGTCGTCCAAGACCGGGAACATCAGCACGCACGCGGCCGATCCGATGTATCTGCCGCTGTATGCCGCGAACAAGTGGACCGACTCGCTCGACGCCTATCTCAACGACCCGAAGCTCACCGACAAGGCCTGGTTCAAGCACGAGGACATCTTCGAGGCCTGGCGCAAGGCGGACATGGTCGAGGGCCGCACGTACGGCATCCCGTACGACGGCGAGATGACCATCCAGACCTATCGCCGGGACCTCTTCGACGCGAAGGGGCTGAAGCCGGCGGAGACGTTCGACGACGTCGTGAAGAACGCCAAGGCGCTGCACGATCCGGCGAACCGCATGTGGGGCTTCTGCCTGCGCGGCATGCCCGGCGCGGGGCAGAACATGTACATCTACCCCTCGATCCTCGGTGCGTTCGGCGGCAAGTGGTTCGAGCCCGGCGGCAAGATCCGGGTCAACAGCCCGGAAGCGGTCGCGGCCCTCGAGTGGTACGTCACGACGAACAACGCCTACGCGCCGCAGGCGGCGCAGAACTGGAACTGGCCGGACATCGCCGACGCGTTCGCGCAGGGGACGATCGGGTGCTACATCGACGGCCACACCGCGGTCACCGTGATCGCGAACCCCGAGCGCTCGAAGGTCGTCGGCAAGCTCGGCTTCGCGCGCTGGCCGAAGGGCCCGTCGGGGCGGCGGGTGACGTCGATCTGGAACTGGGCGATGCCGATCAACTCGGCGCTCCCGGAGCCCGCGCGCCGGGCGACGTGGCTCTACATCCAGTGGGCGTGCTGCGAGGAAACGCAGATCCGCACCTCGTACGCGTTCAAGGGCCCCGGCAAGCGCTTCGGCGTGAACCGGCTGCCGATGTGGAAGAGCGGCCCGTACGCGAAGGTGATGGCCGAAGCGGGAGACCAGCTGGTGCCGGCCTCGCTCGAGAGCCTCGCGCTGGACACCGACGTCGACTGGCGGCCGCGCGTGCCGCAGTGGCCGGCGATCGGCGAGACGATGGCGAAGATCGTCCAGGCGGCGCTCGTCGGGCAGACGAAGCCCAAGCAGGCGCTCGACGACGCGCAGGTGCAGGTCGAGCGCATCATGCGCGGCAGCTGAGTCCCGCGCCGGAATGACGCCGGCGCAGCGTCTCGCCGTCGCGGAACGCCCGGAGAGACGCTTCGCGCTCGCCCTCGCCGCGCCGGGGGTGCTGGTGCTGGTCGTCACGACCACGTTCCCGCTCCTCTACCTCCTCTGGCAGAGCCTGCAGAACATCAACCTGGCGATGCCGGGGATGGACCGGTTCGTGGGCGCCGAGAACTACGTCCGGATGTGGGAAGACCGGCGCTTCTGGGGCGCGCTCGGTTTCACGATCATCTACACGGGGGTGACCGTCGCGCTGCAGCTCGTGATCGGGCTCGGCATGGCGCTCCTCATCCTGCAGATCCCGCGCGCGCAGTGGGCGTTCCGCATCGTCGCCATCGTGCCGATCGTGCTCGCGCCGGTCGTGGCGGGCCTCTTCTGGCGCACGCTGATGCTCACGCCGGACTTCGGCATCGTCGACTTCGCGTCGCGCTCGCTCGGCCTCGGGGCGCACAACTGGTTGGGGGACCCGCAGCTCGCCCGCGTCTCGGTGATCGCGATCCACACCTGGCAGTGGACGCCGTTCGTGTTCCTGTACCTCCTCGCCGCCCTCGCCGCGCTTCCTGCCGACCTGTACGAAGCGGCGCGCATCGACCGCGCGAGCGCCTGGCGGCGCTTCGTCCACATCACGCTGCCGCTCATCCGGCCGGCGATCGTCGTGGTGGTGATCCTGCGGATGACGGTGGCGCTGTCGGCGTTCGCGGCGATCTATGCGGCGACCGGCGGCGGACCGGGCACGGCGACCGAGATCATCAACCTGTATGCGTACCGCGTGTCCTTCGCCGAGCTCTCGCTCGGCTACGGCGCGTCGGCGGCGGTGGTGCTGCTCGTCCTGACGATGGCGGTCGCAGCGCTTCTCTTCCACCTGAGGCGCGCAGGATGAAGCCGGGCACCGCCCGCACTTCGATCCTGATGGGGACGGCCGCGATCCTCCTGGCCGTCTGGACCGTGCCGGTGCTGTGGGCGGTCCTCACCTCCTTCAAGGACGAGAAGGAGGTGCTCGCTTATCCGCCGACGATCGTGTTCGACGCGACGATCAAGAATTTCCGCGAGGTGCTGACCGGGCCGACGAACATCGTGCCGAACCTGACCGCGAGCCTGATCATCGCGGTCGCCACGACGATCCTCACGATCGTGATCGCGGTGCCGGCCGCGTACGCCTTCGCGCGGCTCAAGCTCCCGGGCCGCAAGCCGCTTGGCTTCTACGTCCTGGCCACGCAGCTCGTGCCGCCGATCGGCCTGATCATCCCGTACTTCCTGATCATGAACCGCATCGGCTGGATGGACACCTACCGCGGCCTGGTGCTGATCTATCTCACCTTCTCGCTGCCGTTCGCGATCTGGCTCCTGGTGTCCTACTTCGAGGACATCCCGCGCGAGATGGAGGAAGCGGCGCTCCTCGACCGCGCGAGCCGCCTGCAGGCCTTCTGGCACGTGGTGTTGCCGCAGACGCGCGGCGCGATCGGCGTCACGGTGGTCTTCGTGTTCCTCAACGCCTGGAACGAGTTCCTCTTCGCGGTGATCCTCGGCGGCGCCACCGTCAAGCCGGTCACCGTGTCGATGTACAACTACATCAATACCGAGCAGACGCAGTGGGCGCAGCTCGCGGCGGCGGCGCTGATGGCGATGCTGCCGGTGATCGTTCTCGGCATCGCGGCGCAAAAGCACATCGTCGCCGGCCTGTCGGCGGGCGCGGTCAAGGGCGTGACCAGGAGATGACCGCACGATGACCCGGCGCGGCGAGGTGAGGCTTGCGGGCGTGGGCAAGTCGTTCGGCGATACGAGCGTGCTGCGCGACGTCGACCTGGAGATCCGGCCGGGGGAGTTCTTCTCCCTGCTCGGCCCGTCCGGCTCGGGCAAGACGACGACGCTCCGCATCATCGCCGGCCTCGAGACCGCGACGCACGGCTTCGTGTACCTCGACGGCACCGACGCGACCCTGCTCCCGCCGGGCGATCGCGACGTGGCGATGGTGTTCCAGAGCTACGCGCTCTACCCGCACATGACGGTGTTCGACAACATCGCCTTCCCGCTGAAGATGATCCGCACGCCGGTCGCGGAGATCGCCGCGGCGGTGCAGGAAGCGGCGGCGCGGGTGCGCATCGGGCATCTGCTCGAGCGGCGGCCGGGACAGCTCTCCGGCGGCCAGCAGCAGCGCTGCGCGCTCGCGCGGGCGATCGTGCGGAAGCCCGCCCTCTTCCTGCTCGACGAGCCGCTGTCGAACCTCGACGCCAAGCTGCGGATCGAAACGCGCGTCGAGCTGAAGCGGCTGCAGCGCTCGCTCGACGTGACCGCGGTCTACGTCACCCACGACCAGGAAGAGGCGATGTCCCTCTCCGATCGCATGGCGGTCTTCATGGACGGCAAAGTCGTCCAGATCGGCACGCCGGAGGAGGTGTTCAGCCGGCCGGCCACGGTCGAGGTCGCGGCCTTCCTCGGCAATCCGCCGATGAACGTGCTGCCCGCGCGGCTCGCGGGCGGCCGCGCAACGATCGGCACCGCCAGCTTCGAGCTGCCACAGCTCGCCGCCCTCGGCGAGCGCGACATCACGCTCGGCATCCGACCCTCCGACGTCGCGCTCGACGGCGCGGGCGCGCCGGCGGTCGTGACGCTGTGCGAGCTGCTCGGCGAGGACGTGATCGTCGACCTCGACCTCGGCGGCCAGCCGCTGCGCGCGAAGGCCGCCGGCCGCGCGCGCTTGGCGGACGGCGCGCAGGTGCAGGTGCGCATCGACCCGGCAAAGCTGCACGTCTTCGACCGCGCGAGCGGCCGGCGGATCGAGCCGTGAAGCCGCGCCACGAAGCGAAGGTGATCCCGCTCGCGCGAGACAGCCACGTCGCGATGTACCGCCAGCTCGCGCAGCAGCTGCGCGAGGCGATCGCCCGCGGCGACTACCGACCCGGCGACCGGATCCCGACCGAGCCGGAGCTCATCCGCCGGTTCGGGGTGTCCCGCATCACCGCGCGGCAAGCGGTGGACGCGCTCGCGCGCGAGAAGCTGGTGATCCGCAAGCAGGGCAAGGGCACCTTCGTCGCCGGGCCGCTCGTGCACCACGATCTCCTCGAGCTCCGCGGCATCTACGACGAGCTGGTCGCGCAGGGCCTCGAGCCGGAGATGCGCCTGCTCGATTTCCGCCAGGCGACCCCGCCGGCGCGGATCGCGGGGCGGCTCGGGACGGGCCTGCGCAAGCTCCTCCACTGGCGGCGCCTCTACGTCCTGCGCGGCAAGCCGTTCGCCGTGGGCTCGATGTACCTCGACGCGGGGCGCGCGCGGCTCACGCGCGAGCAGGTGGACCGCAACCCGACCTACTCGATCCTCGAGAAGATCCTGCACGAACGGATCGCCCGCGCCGACGTGTCGATCCGCTACGAGCGCGCGAGCGCCGACCTCGCGCGCCCGCTCGGGTTGCCCAAGGGCACGCCGCTGATGGTCTTCGAACGGGTTTCGTACAACGCGGAGGGCGTGCCGCGGGAGCATTCGCTCTACTACGCTCGGGCGGAGGCATACGAGTTCTCGCTCACGGTCCGCGGCAAGCTGCCGATCGCCCGCTCGCTAAAGGCCGCGGGCTGACGGGGCGAACCGCGCCTCGCGCCGGCTCGGCTCGCTCCGCCTCGGCGCGCCTCGCCGCTACCGCTTCCAGCGCACGAGCAGGACGAGCGGCAGCACGACCAATGCGGTTGCCACGTAGAACAGGAATGCGTCGATGTAGCCGAGCATCGCCGCCTGCCGGGCGACCTCGCGTGCGACGGCGGCGAGCCCGGCCGGATCGTGGACGTTCCATCCGCCGGTCACCCACGGCATCCGGAGCGCCTCGTTGTAGGGCGACACCGCCGGCGCCAGCTCCGCGTAGTTCATGCGGGCCATGCGCACGGCGAGCGCGGTGCTGAGCGAAATGTGGATGCTCGAGCCGACGTTGCGCACCATGTGGTAGATCGCCGCGCCCTCCGCCGTCGCCGCCGGGTTGATCGTCGCGAACGTCACCATCGTGATCGGCACCCACAGCATGCCCACGCCGAACCCCTGCATCGCCATCGGCCAGAACACGCCGGCCGCGCTCGGGTTCATGTCGAGCCCGGTGAGCTGCCAGCCGGCGAACGCCTGCAGCAGGAATCCGAGCACGATCATGGCGCGCGGGTCGAAGCGGCTCGCGAAGATCATCACGGCGAACGCGAGCATCGTCCCGAGGCCGCGCGCCCCGAGCACGAAGCCGATGATCGACTCCGGGTAGCCGCTCACGCCCTGCAGGAGCGGCGGAATGAGCGACATCGGGGTGAAGTTGAGCATGCCGAACACGAAGATCAGGACGAGCCCGATCGAGAAGTTGCGATCGCGGAGGAGCGCCGGCTGCAGGAACGGACGACTCCGCGGTCACGCTGTGCACGACGAACGCGTAGAACGCGGCAAGGGCGACCACGCAATAGGCGATGATCTCGGCGGAGTCGAACCAGTCGGCGCGCTCGCCGCGGTCGAGCATGACCTGCAGGCTGGCCAGCGCGGCGGCGAGGAGCAGGAAGCCGAGCCAGTCGAGCCGCACCCGCATTGGCGACTCGCGGTCGCGGATGAAGAGCCAGGTGCCGGCGAACGCGGCCGCGCTGAACGGCACCATCATGTAGAACACGTAGCGCCAGTCGTAGGTCTCGCTCAGGTAGCCGCCGACCACCGGTCCGACGATCGGGCCGAGCACCGAGCCCATGCCGTAGATCGCGATCACCGCACCGTGCTGGCGCCGCGGGTAAGTCTCGAGGATGATCGCCTGCGAGGCCGGCGCCAGCGGCGCGCCGAACGCGCCCTGGAGCGCGCGGAACAGCACGAGCTGCTCGAGCGAGTCCGCCAGCCCGCAGGCGAGCGACGCCGCGCCGAATGCGAACACGCACGCGGTGCACAGGCGCCGGCGCCCGAACCGCGACACCAGCCAGCCCGCGAGCGGCGTCGCCACCGCGGTGGCCGCGAGGTTGGCGGTCAGCACCCACGCGATCTGGTCCTGCGTCGCCGAGAGCGCGCCCTGCATCTGCGGCAGCGACGCGTTGGCGACGGTGACCGTCATCGCGTACAGAAAGGTCACCGCGGTGCAGGTGCCGAGCACGAGGGCGCGGCGCAGACCCGCGCCGGCGCCGATGTCGTCGGCGAGCGGGATCGCCTGCGCGCTCATCAGGCTGCCCGCGTCAGCGCGCGAACGCGCTCAGGAATCCCGGCAGGCCGCGGCTGTGGCCCGTATCGACGGTCACGGTGACCGTCATGCCCGCGCGCAGCGGCGGTCGATCGGGCGCCTGCTCGATCGCGAGGAGCACCGGCACGCGCTGCACCACCTTCACCCAGTTGCCGGTCGCGTTCTGGGGCGGCAGCAGCGCGAACTCGGCACCGGTCGCCGGCGCGATCGTGCTGACGCGCGCGGTCCACTCGACACCGGGATAGGCGTCGGCGACGATCCGCGCGGGCTGCCCGACGCGCACGCCGGCGAGCTGCGTCTCCTTGAAGTTCGCCTCGACCCAGGTGTCGCGGCTCTCGATCAGGCTGAAGACCGGCACGCCGCGCGCGACGAACTCGCCGACTTGCAGCTTCATGTTGCTCACGACGCCGGCGGCGGCGGCCGTCACGTGCGTGTGCGCGAGATCGAGCTGCGCGGCGTTGCGGGCAGCCTGCGCCTCGAGGAAGCGCGGATGGCGCTCGGCCGGAAGGCCCGAATCGCCGCCCAGGCTCGCGAGGACGCGCGCCCCGCGCTCCTGCACGGCCGCGAGCCGCGCGCGCGCGACGTCGAGGTTGTGGCGCGCCTCGTCGAACGTGTCCTCGCGGCCCATGCCGCGCTCCTTCAGCTGCCGCTGGCGGTCGAGCTGCCGGGTGGTGAAGTCGATCCGCTCCTCGGCTTCCTTCGCCTCGGCGAGCGCGACCCGGTAGTCCGCGCGCAGGGACGCGAGGTCGGTGCGCACCACCGCCATCTGCGCGTCGGCCTTGGCGATCGCCACCTCGAACGGCGCAGGATCGATCCGGAACAGGAGCGCGCCGGCAGCGACCGGCTGGTTGTCGCGCACCTCCACCTCGGCCACGCGCCCGGCGACCTCGGCGCTCACGGCGATGATGTGGGCCTTGACGTAGGCGTTGTCGGTCTCGACGTGGCGCCCGCCGGCGGCGTAGAAGTAGAGCACTGCCAGGCCGGCGACGATCGGCACGCCGACGAGGAGGACGGCGCGAAGCCCCTTCCGCCCGACGCGCGGCCGCGGTGCGCCCGGCTCAGCCATTGCGGCGACTCCGGCGCGCGGCCGCCTCGGCCGGGCCGGCCTGCATCCTGACCAAGTTGGACCGGATCGCGAGCAGCGTGTCGACGAAGCGCTCGGACTCGGCCGCGCTCAGCCCCGCGAGCGCATCGCGCCGCAGCTCGGCCGCGACCGTGCGCAGCGTGCGCATCGCGGGTTCGACCTCAGCGGTGAGATACACGCGCCAGACCCGGCCGTCGCGCGCGTCGGCCTCGCGGCGCACCCATCCCTTTGCTTCCAGGCGGTCGAGCAGGCGGCCGAGGGTGGGCTTCTCGACCTCGAGCAGGTCGGCGAGCTCGGTCTGCGTGAGCCCGTCGCCGCGAAACAGGTTGTTCAGCACCCACCACTGCGAGCGCGTCAGGCCGAGCGACTTCACGCGCCGGTCGTAGATGGTGCGCATCAGGCGCGCCACGTCCGTCAGCAGGAAGCCGAAGTTGCGCGACAGGTCCTCGCGGAGCATGCCGCACAGGATAGTTGCCTAGCTTACGATCTGCAAGGCGGCCTTCTGTTGCACAGCGTCAACCGGGCGGACCTGACTCGGACTTGATGCCTGGACCGTGGGCACGTCGGGCGAGGCGCCGAGCGTTATGCAACCGCTCCAACCTCACAAGGGAACTCCCAGCCTCTGACCACGGTTCCGTCGGCTTCGATCACGACGACTACGCTCGGTCTGCTGTCTTGGGCGCTCTTCTGAGCGTGTCTCACCGCTAAGTCCTGGCTCAGGAAGCGGCGGGTCTTCTGCTCGCCGACGAGATAGACGACCCAGCCGCACAACCCGGCGCACTCCACGCGAAAGACCTTTGCCTCATCGGGCGCAGCGGCCGTCGTCGAATCCGATGCGATTTGATCCATCTGATGCCTCTGTCCGGCGATAGCCCCGAGGGCAACCAGAGTGCACGCGGGATATGCCGCGACCGCGTGAACGGCGTCACGCTTGGCAGGAATTCTTGCCGTCTGCTTATGGACGTGGGGACGTGTCTCGACCTCGACGCCCCGGGGCGTTCCAGCGAGAACTACGCCACGCACGCGACGTGACTTCCTTCCCGCGTGCAACGGTTTTTCACGGTGGTCCAGAAGCTGCTAGTGCTCGGGTGTTCACTCATTTGCGCAGTAGCTGAGGGAAACGTCTGGGAGAAAACATGAAAAGGCCAACTGAACGCAACAGCGATGACAATCGACCCGCACTCGAGCTTCTTGCTGCCGCACCAATCGAGCGGCTCGAAGAGATCGTCGCGCGGCTCAAGACAAAACGGCCGGCAGCGGAGATCTGCGACGCGCTGATGAAGCTAATCGCCCTCGCGCCGCTTTACGAGTTTCAAATGCTGCGGGACATCTACCGCAGACACTGTGTGCCGGCGTGTAAGTAGGGGTGCTGACAGTGCAGATGAACGTGACGTTTGAGGCCAGACGCGCCTATGTCGCACCCCGAAAGAGCGTTCTATTCTTCGCGGTGCTCGGGGAGCGAAGACTGCGTTGCTACGTCCAGGAAGCTGCTCTCCTTGGACGCCAAAATTCCCCGCGAGACGTGAGAGAAGCGTACGAGCACTGCCTGTCCGTCTACGATCGAGACAAGGACCTGATTCAGGCGGCAGCGAGGCGGCTTATCGAAGCCAACCTACTGGAACGCGACGGGGCGGTAATCGTATCGAGTTTCGTGTTTGCTCTAGATGAGACGAACAAGACCCGTTCCACCGTCTGATTGTCGTAGGGTTGCAACGTTTCAGGCTGGAACTTCCGTTAGCGAGAAAAGCTGTGAGCACCAGTTCAGAGTTACAGGTCGCGACAGACGTTGAGCGACAACTTTGTACGCTCCTCCTGAGCGCGCCGAACCTCTCCGAGTTGCCGATCACGCCCTTGCGAGGTGTTGGTGATCTGGTGCGGCTGGAGATAGCGCTCCAGCGTTTCGCCGAAATCCATCGCTCCAAACGCAGCAAGATGCTGATTGGCAAGGTTCGAAGAATTCTCGGGGTGGCGCGCGTTCGGCTGCGAATAGAGCCTGCAATCGAGAGTTCCGAATCGCGAGGCGAGGAGTCTCGATTCCTCGATACCCAGCCGGCCGCTTAGATTGGGGCGGCATCGATTCGGCGTCGTCGGGAGCGCCGATTCGCCGCCGGCTGAGGCCAGGCAGTGACCTTTCCCACGGCCACCACTCAACCCACGTGAATATTCACGGCCTGAAGCAGCGGGATCTCGCTAGTCTGCATACATGGCTAACCACCTCGCCGGAACTTCGATGAAGGCTGAAGAGCGATCGTCCGTATACGTCGTGTACCCAGCCGCGCTGCTCGACGGATGGGAAGTCGTGAAAGAGCACGAAGACAGGCCCACGTCCTTCGGCACACGAGAAGAAGCCACCGCCTACGCGAGAGCTCAGGCCGTCATGGATGGTGGAGCGCTCGTCAAGCTAGAGGATTGGTACGGCAATACGGAAAGTGTCTGGGAAGCACACCCGCAAACAGGTCGCCTCGCACTGCCTACGTCTTGAGGCGCGCTACCTGGTCAGCCAGCTCGCGTAGCTTCTTCGCGATCTCGGCAGCCTCTTCGCCAATCCGTGCCGCGGAAACGAGGACGTTATGAGACGATCTGCCAGGTCCCGTCGCTGCTGCGGCAGGCGCGGTCCGTCACGGTATCCCTGCGGCCCTTCGACGTCACCGATGTCGTGAACTCGCGGCAGCTCTGGCCGTTCTGCTTGAATCCGCGCGTCGGCGTCACTACATAGCTCAACTCCGTTCGCGGGTCGACCCAGGTTACCGGCCGTCCATCAGTCGCAAGCTCGAGCGCGTGCCCGATGCAGCCTCGATCGGCCTCCTCGAGCTCGCGCCCGATCTTCGCGCCGACCACGGAGCCGAGCACGGAGCCGACGACGATCGCTACCGCGCGCCCCTCGCCCTGTACAACCTGGCTTCCGATGGCGCCGCCGACGACCCCACCCAGCACCGCGCCAACAGCTTCGCGGTTGCAGCGCCCCTCGATGACACCATAGTCCCGATCCCACTTCTTGCCGGTGTACCCGACGTAGTTCGGGTCGTGCTTCTTCCGCCAGCCGTGCGCGGGTGCCTGGGGTGGTGGATCGGCATAACTCGTCGGTGGCGCAGCGAGTGTCAATGCAACCGTCGCAAGCGTCACCGCTCTGGTCACATGTGCGATAGACATGGAAGCTCCCCGGGGGATTTCGATGACAATGATTCAACGTCCGCGGCCGGACGGCGGGAATAGTTGTCTGGTCGAAAAGGCGACTTAGTTCCGCCCGCGAGGTGCTGTCGTGCGGCGACGACGGGGGAAAGACCCGCGTCATTGCCGCGAGGCCATGGCGGAGTCTGTTGTTCATCCGGCGACGCGATCGATCGGCCCGCGTCTGTGTGACGCCGGCGGTCATGTCGGCGAGAGGATATGGATCACGCGGCTCGCGATCATCTCCTTCGTCTTGGCTCCGTAGGCCGCCATGTGAGGCGCCGCGACATGGGCCTTCAGCGCATCCATGCTTTCCCACTTTTCCACGACGACGAAGGAATCGGCTCCGTAGCGAGTCTGAACGCTTAGGGCATTCTCGGCGTCGACCGCGGCGCCGTACTCGATGCACCCCTTCTCGGCCCTGACCGCGGGGACGTTCGCACGGAACGCCTGCAGGATCGAATCGCGCATGCCGGGCTTGGCGGTGATGACGGCGAGGACGTGGATCATTGCGGTGAGCTCCTGTCGAAGGATGGGCGAGGGACGGCGGATGTTACCGCCGGGCAGAGGCCGGGGCCATCGCCCGCCCGTGACGCACATCCGGCCGCTCGAGCAAAATGGGCGCGCGTCGTCGGCCGGGGAAGACGGGCCGCTACCGGCCGCAGGAGGTAACGATGGCATTGAAGCAGCGGGACTACGCACCGAATGCGCGGGGAACGCTCGCGGGCGTGCGTCTCCTCGATCTGTCGCGGCTCTTCGCCGGCAACGTGCTGACGCAGATCCTCGGCGACTTCGGCGCGGAGGTGATCAAGGTCGAGCCGCCGGCGGGCGACACCCTGCGCGCGTGGCGCACGAAGGACATCCAGACCCACTGGAAGATCTACTCGCGGAACAAGAAGAGTCTTTGCCTCGAGCTCCGCAAGCCCGAAGCGCGCAAGTTGCTGCTCGACCTGGTGCCCTCCGCCGCGATGTTCCTCGAAAGCTTCCGCCCCGGCACGCTGGAGAAGATGGGGCTCGGACCCGAAGTCCTGCTCGAGCGGAACCCTAAGCTCGTCATCGTGCGGATTTCCGGCTTCGGCCAGGACGGGCCCTACAAGCGGCGTCCCGGCTTCGGCACGCTGATCGAGGGCATGTCGGGCTTCGCGGCGATCAACGGCTTCGCCGACCGCGAGCCGGTGCTGCCGCCGATCTATCTCGCGGACGGCGTCGCGGGGATCTACGGTGCCTCGGCGGCGATGATCGCGCTCCGCGAAGTAGAGCAGAACGGCGGGCGCGGGCAGGTGATCGACCTCCCGCTGCTCGATCCGCTGTTCGCGGTCATGAGCCCGCAGGCGGCGAACTACCGGCTCACCGGCAAGGTGAAGCCGCGCACCGGCAGCCGCTCGACCAACACCGCTCCGCGGAACGCCTACCGCTGCAAGGACGGCAAGTTCGTCGGGCTCTCGGCTTCGACGCAGAAGATGGCCGAGCGCCTTTTCCGCGCGATCGGCCGGCCGGATCTCGTCGACGATCCGCGCTACCGGACCAACGCCGACCGCCTCGCCGGGGCCGACGAGCTGGACGCGATCATCGGGGGCTTCATCGCGCAGCGTACGCAGGCCGAGAACGTCGCGTTCTTCGAGGAGGCCGAGGTGACGATCGGCCCGATCTACGACGTCACCCAGATCCTCGAGGATCCGCACATGGTCGAGCGCGAGCTCGTCGCCGACTATCCCGATCCCGAAATGGGCAAGCTGCCGATGCATCACGTCGTGCCGCGACTCTCCCGCACGCCCGGCTCGATCCGGACGCCCGCGCCGCATCTCGGCGAGCACAACCGCGCGCTGCTCCGCGAGGTCGGCGTGGACGACGCGGCGTATGCGAAGCTCGTGGCTGCCGGCTTGGCATGCGAAGGCGAGCCGCCGGCGAAGGAAGAGGAGGAATGAGCATGTCTGCGCTGGTCATGCGGAGCAAGTTGTTCGTGCCGGGATCGCGCCCGGAGCTCTTCGCCAAGGCGATGGCCGGCGAGGCCGACGCGCTGTCGATCGACCTCGAGGACGCGGTCGACGAAAGCCGCAAGGCCGAAGCGCGCGCGGCGGTAAAGGCGTTCCTGCGCTCGCTCCCCGCCGACAAGTCGAAGACGATCATCGTCCGGGTGAACGGCATCGCGACCGAGCACTTCGAGGCCGACGTCGAAGCGATCGCCGGCCCGGGGCTCGACCTCATCAACGTACCGATGACCGAGACCGGCGACGACGTGCGGAAGGCCGCCGCGGTCATCGCACTCATCGAGAAAGCGAAGGGGCTGGCGGAGCCGATCGGGATCCTCGCGAACGTCGAGACCGCGAAGGCCTTCCGTCTCGCCGCCGAGATCGCGGGCGGAGACAGGCGCGTTGCCGGCCTGCAGCTCGGCTTCGGCGACCTCCTCGAGCCGCTGGGGATCGACCGCTATGATCCGGCGGTGATCCTGCAGTTCCAGCTCGGCGTGCGCCTGGCCGCAGGCGAAGCGGGCGTCTTCGCCTACGACTCGGCGTTCGCCAACGTGAAGGACACCGAGGCGCTGCGGCGGGAAGCGGAGACCGCCCGCCGGCTCGGCTATCTCGGGAAGTCCGCGATCCATCCGAGCCAGGTCCCGATCATTAACGCCGTGTTCCGGCCGAGCGACGGGGAGATCGCGCATTCGCTGCGCGTGGTCGCAGCGGCACGCGAGGCCGGTGCGAAAGGCGTCGGCGCCTACATGGTGGACGGCAAAATGGTGGACGCACCGTTCGTCGTCCGGGCAGAGGCGACCGTCGCGCTCGCCCGCAGGCTGGGGCTCGTCAAGTGAGCGCGCGCCGGCAGCGGCATCCCGACGGCATTTCCCCGCAGGAGGACGTCATGCGTCTCGCACGGTCGCTGTTCGCCGCACTGTCGCTCGCGCTCGCGGGCAGCGCGGTCGCGCAGCAGTACCCGACGAAGCCCGTGCGAATCATCGTGCCCTTCCCGCCAGGCCAGGCCACGGACATCCTCGCGCGGCTGCTCGCCGATCAGCTCTCGAAGTCGCTCGGCCAGCAGTTCATCGCCGAGAACCGGGCCGGCGCCGGCGGCAGCGTCGGCACCGATGCGGCGGCGAAGGCCGCGCCGGACGGCTACACGCTGGTGATGGCCACCATCGCCACGTTCGGCATCAACCCGAGCCTGTACCCGAAGCTCGGTTATGTCCCGCTCCGGGACTTCGCGCCGATCTCGAACCTCGGGCTGACGCCGCAGACGCTGGTCGCGAGCCCGAAGTCGGGCTTCGGGTCGGTGAAGGACCTCGTCGCGAAGGCGAAGACGACCGAGCTTAACTACGCGTCGTCGGGGAACGGCTCGGCGAGCCACCTCTCGATGGAGCTCTTCCGGGCGGCGTCCGGCGTCAAGCTGAATCACGTGCCGTTCAAGGGCAGCCCGGAGGCGCAGACGCAGGTCTTCGCCGGCGAAATCCCGATCATGTTCGACGCCATCCCGGGCGTCCTCGCGGCAATCAAGTCCGGCAAGCTGAAGGCGCTCGGGATCGCGTCGCCCAAGCGCTCGCCGTTCCTGCCGGACCTGCCGACCATCGCCGAGCAGGGCTATCCAGGGTTCGAGGCGGTCGGCTGGATCGGCATCGCGGCGCCCGCACGCACGCCCGAGCCGATCCTGAAGACCTTGCAGGCGGCAATCGCGAAGGCGCTCGAGGAGCCGGAGATGCAGAAGCGCATGAGCGAGCTCGCCTTCATCCCGGTCGGCGACACGCCCGGCGAGTTCACCGCGTTCATCAAGGCCGAGAGCTCGAAATGGGCGAAGGCGGTCAAGGACTCGGGCGCGAAGGTGGACTAGCCACTGCGGACTGGTCGACCCGCGGCAGAGCATGCGGTAGGGCCGGCAGCCTGCCGCGGAGCGAACGCTCCACTGACGCGACGTCAGCGCGCCCGGGGAGTCAGCCGGACGAACAGGTTCTCCGGCCGCATGGTGAACGAGAAGACCTCCTCCACCGGCGGTCCGTCCGTGACCGGCGAGACCGCGAAGTTCCGGCACAGCATCGCGGTCACCATCCTGATCTCGAGCATCGCCAGGTGCCGGCCGGGACAGAAGCGCGCGCCGGCGCCGAACGGCAGGAACGCCTGGGTGTCGTGTCCCGGCCGGCTACGGCCCGGCTCTTCCAGCCAGCGCTCTGGGCGGAACGCCTGCGCGTCGGCGAAGTTCTCCTCGTCGCGCGCCAACTTCCCGGTCAGCAGGTAAAGGATGGTGCCGGCCGGCACTGCCACGCCCCCGAGCTCGACGTCCTGATTGGGCTCGAACGCCAGGAACGGCGCGACCGGTCGGTGCCGCATCGCTTCGTGCGCGACCGCGTCGATGTAGTGAAGCGCTTCCGTGCTCGGGTAATCCACGGGGCGCTCGGCGCTGCCGAGCACGCGATCGGCTTCCGCCTGCGCGTTAGCCTGCACGTCCGGGTACGCGGCGAGAAAGTGCATGACCCAGGAGATCGTGTTCGCGGTCGTGTCCTCGCCCGCGAGCAGCATCGTGAGGGCGTTGCCGAGGACCTCCCGATCGCTGAACCCGCCGCCGTCCGCATCCTGCGCGGCGAGGATCGCCTCCAGCAGGTTTTCGGGCCGCGCGCGCCGGTGCGGCTCCTGCTCGAGCCGCGCGCGGGCTCGCGCGACGAGGTCGCCGGCGAGCTTGTGGACCTCGGCGACCGCGGCGTCGAGCTCGCGGTCCACCGGCAGCTTGACGCAGCGCCAGTACCGCACCGGCGCGAGCATGCGGCGCACCAGGGCGGGAAACACCTTCCCCAGATGTTGCTGGATGGCGTCCGCCGGCTGCTCGAGGGTGTTGAGGTCGTAGCCGAATACGAGCCCGCTGGTCACGTCGACGGTGAATCGCACGAGATCGCTTTGCACGTCGACCCGGCTGCCGTCCTGCGCGGCGCGCTGCCAGCGGCGCTGCAGGCGCGCGGTCACCTGCTCGAGCCGCCCGAAGAAGTCCCGCAGGTGATTCGTGTTCAGGGCGTGCATCGCCAGCTTGCGATGACGGCGCCAGTCGGTGCCCTCCGCATTGAACAGGCCGTCGATGCCCAGCTCGAGCATGAGCTCGCGCATCACGGTCCGGCGCCGGTAGCCCTCCGGGCGATCGCGCAGGATGCGCTGGATCAGCTCGGCGTCGGCGATGACGACGACCGGTCTGCCGACGGCGCGGAACGCGAAGATCGGACCGAACTCGCGCGCCCATTGCTCGAGGATGAGGTGCAGCCGGGCAGCGTCGAGCTGCAGCAGGTTACCAAGGAGCGGCACGCCCCGCGGTCCCGGAAGCTGGGCGATGGTGCGCGCGGGGGAACGGCTGGCGCTTTGCATGATTCTGCCCGGAGACGGCTCGATCGCGCCCCGCGATCGAGTCTGCCCCCACGCCGGGTGCGCCGGTAGTCGGCCGGACGGCCTATCGCCAGCCGGTTTTCATGAGCGCCCCTCGAACTGGAGGATGTTCAGGCCGGCGTTGGGATCGGTGAGATACATGATCCCGTTCTTGTCGACGTAGCAGTCGCACGACTGGATGACCTGCGGCCGGTTCGGCCGCGGATCCATCATCTTCGTCGGATTCGGCGGCACGTAGTGGGCGATCTCCTTCGGCCGGAACTGGTCCCGGATGTCGTAGACCCGCACGCCGGCGTTGTAGTAGGTGGCGAAGATCAGCTCCGAGCTCTGGAACGCGCCGGGCCGGTTCTCGTGCAGGTTGTGCGGCCCGAAGCTACCGCCCTTCGCGCAGTAGTCGGCCTCCGCCGGCTGCGGGAAGGTCGCGATGCTCACCGGGTTGCTCGGCTCGCGGACGTCGAGCATCCAGATGTAGCGCAGCCCCTCGCTGCAGTTGGCGGCGGTCGGTTCGTCGGCGAGGACCAGCAGGTTCCGGTCCGCCAGCGGCAGCGGCGAATGCGTGCCGCCGCCGAAGGGCGGATCCGTGTTGCGATGGCACAGCAGCTTCGGCTTCGTCGGATCGGCCACGTCGAGCACCGTGAGACCGCCATCGCGCCACGCGGTGTAGGCGATGTTGCCGGTCACGAGAGCGTGATGCATGGCGTAGCGCCGCCCGGTGCGCCAGGTCGGCGTCTCGCCGCCGCCCTTCCACATGCCGGGGATCCACCACCGGCCGACGATCTCGGGCTTGCGCGGGTTCGACATGTCGAGGACCGCGAAGACGTGATCGGTGAAATCGGCGAAATGGATCGACGCGTAGGCGTAGCGACCGCCCGTGTACCAGATCCGGTGCGGCCCGAGGCCGGTCGTCGGCGTGAAGCCGATCTCGACCGGCTTCTCCGGCTTCGAGATGTCGTAGACGCGGATGCCGGAAGTGAACCGGCTCGCCGGATCCTTCAGCTTGTCCGCCGGCGAGCCGCCGAAATAGGCCTTCTGGTCGCCCTGGAACTCCTGCATCGTCCAGACGCTCGGCGCGTTGACCGCGAGCAGCAGGTCCTCGTGCGTCTGCAGGTGGAACGCGCGCGTGCCGGGCGGGCAGGCGATGAAATCGACGACCTTCGGATTCCTCGGATCGCGCACGTCGACCGTGGTGATGCCGTTGCTGAAGCCGTGGCCGACGTAGGCGTAGCCGCGATGGACCATGATCTGCACGCCGTCGCCGCGGCCGCCGAGGTCCGAGTGGCTGACGAACTTGATGTTGCGGGATGCGACGGCGTTCATTGGATCCTCCGGGTTCGTGTCCGAATCTATCACCAACGCGCGGCGGCTACGCCTGCGCCGGCTCCAGCCCGCCGCCGAGGAAGAGCTGCCCGATGCGCGGATCGGCGAGGATCTTCGGCGCGCCGTCCTGCAGCCGCGCGCGGCCGAGCTCGAGCACGACCCCGTCGTCGGAATTCTCGAGCGCGCGCTTGGCGTTCTGCTCGATCAGCAGCAGCGTGATGCCGCGGCTGCGCAGGCTCCGCAGCAGGTCGAACAGCTCCCCGACGAGGATCGGCGAGAGTCCGATGGACGGCTCGTCGATGAGCATCAGCTTCGGCTCCAGCATCAGCCCGCGCGCGATCTCGAGCATCTTCTGCTCGCCGCCGGACAGGGTCGATGCCTGGTGGCGAGCCTTCCTGCGGAGCACCGGGAAGCGTTCCATCACCGACTCGATGCGCGGGGCGAGGTCGAACCCCTTCGGCGCCGCGACGCCGCCGAGCTCGAGGTTGTGCAGCACCGACAGCTCGGGAAAGATGTTGCGCCCCTGCGGGACGTAGCAGATGCCGCCGGCGATCAGCTCGCGCGGCTCGCGGTTGGTGATCTCGCGGCCCTCGAACAGGATTCGGCCGCTCCGCACCGGCAGCATGCCGAACGCCGCCTTGAACGCGGTCGACTTGCCGGCGCCGTTCGGGCCGATGACGGTCGTGATCGCGCCGCGGCGCACGCCGAACGAGAGCCCGCGCAGGATCGTCTCCTTGCCGTAGCCGGCGACGACGTCCTCGAAGCGGAGGCAGTCAGGAGTGTCCAAGATAGGCCTCGATCACCTTCGGATCGCTGCGGACCGCTGCCGGTTCGCCCTCGGCGATGACCCTCCCCTCCGCGAGCACGAGAATTCGCGTGCAGAGCGCCATCACGAACTCCATGTTGTGCTCGATGACGACGAAGGTCGAGCGGCTCTCGGCATTGATCGCGCGCAGCCGCTCGCGCAGGCTCGCGAGCATGGTCAGGTTGACACCCCCGGCCGGCTCGTCGAGGAGCGCGAGCCGCGGTCCGGCCATGAACGCCATCGCGACGTCGAGCAGCTTCTGCTGGCCGTAGCTCAGGTCGCCCGCGTGCTCGTCGGCGAGATGCTCGAGCCGGAAGAAGCCGATCATCCGCTCCGCCGCCGCGGCGAGCCCGGCGTCGCGCGGGCCGACGAGGCGCCCGAGCATCGTGCCCTTGTGCTCCTGGCCCGCGAGGATCAGGTTCTCGCGCACGGTGAGCTGGGGAAAGATCTGCAGCAGCTGGAACGTGCGGCTCACGCCGAGCCGGTTGAGATCGCACGCGCGCATCCCGGTCACCGGTCGGCCGTCGAGGTGCACCTCGCCGCCGCTCGGCGCGAGCTGCCCGAGGATGCAGTTGAAGAGCGTCGACTTGCCGCTGCCGTTCGGGCCGATGATGCCGAGGATCTCGCCCTCCTCGACCGAGAAGGACACGCCGTCGACCGCGACGATTCCGCCGAAGCTCTTCTTCAGATCGCGCACCTGGAGGACGGTGCTCATCGCGTACCCTCGCTCTCCGCGGCAGCCTCGGGCGGGACGCCGGCGGCGCCCGCCGTCCGCCGCCGGGCTGGGCGGGTGAGCCGGTCGGCGAGGCCGAGCAGGCCGGTGGGTGAAAACGCCATCAGGACTATCACTAGGACCGCGTACCCCATCAGGTAGAACCCCTGGGTGAAGCGCAGCCACTCGGGGAGCAGTACCGCCACGATCGCGCCGAGGAACGGGCCGAAGAAGTAGCCGGAGCCGCCGAGGACGACCATCAGCAGCAGGTTGAGCGACAGCCCGAGCGCGAAGGGCGTCGGATCGACGAACTGCAAGAGCGGCGCATAGAGCGCGCCGGAGATACCGCCGAGGCCCGCGCCGATGGCGAATGCGACCAGCGTATAGCGGCGCGTATCGACGCCGAGCGAGAGCGCGCGGATCGGGTTTTCGCGCAGCGCGACGAAAGCGCGCCCCCAGGGCGAGCGGATGAGCCACCAGGTCGCGGCCGACACGAGCGCGAGGTGCGCGAGGCAGAAGTAGTAGAACGCGAGCGGCGAGTTCATCGACAGACCGAGCACGCTCGGGCGCGGCACGTTGCTGATGCCGTAGATGCCGCCGGTCAGCCATTCCTCGTTGCGGAAGATGAGGTAGACGAGCGTGTTGAACGCGAGCGTCACGAACGCGAGATAGTGGTGCTGCACGCGCAGCGCCGGGTAGCCGAGCACCCAGCCGACCGCGAAGCACGAGACGCCGCCGAACACGTAGGTGGGCCAGAACGGCCAGCCCTTCGTGGTCAGGTAGGCAGTGATGTAAGCACCGATCCCGACGAACGCGGCCTGCGCGAGCGAGATCTGCCCGGCGTAGCCGAGCGTCAGGTTGAGGCCGATGGCGGCGATCGTCATCACCGCCCACATGCTGAGGATGAAGATGCCGTAGGGCTTCAGCCCGAACGGCGCCACCAGCAGGAACGCGCCGGCGGACGCGAGCACGATGGCGGCGGCGAGGCGCCGGTTCTTCAAACCGTGCGCTCCTCGACCCGGCCGAGCAGGCCCTGGGGTCGGAACAGGATGACGACGATCAGGATCATGAGCGGGATCGCCATCCGGTACTGCGAGGAGATGTAGGCAGCGGCGAAGTTGTCGACGACGCCGAGCAGCAGGCCGCCGACGATCGCCCCGCGCACCTGATTGAAGCCGCCGATGATCGCGGCGATGAAGGCGTACAGGCCGAGCCATTCGCCATTCGTGAACTTGGCGAGGTAGATCGGCGTGATCAGAAGCGACGCGACCCAGACGAGCGCGCCGTTGATCAGGAACGTGTAAAGGATCATCCGCTCGACCCGAACGCCGAGGAGACGGGCGACGGTGGGGTTCTGTGCCGTCGCCTGCATGCAGCGCCCGGTGCGCGTGCCGTTGAGGAAGAGCTGCAGCGCGGCGACGACCGCGATGCAGATCGCGAGGATGAGGAGGCTCTGGATCGAGAATACGGCGCCGAGGACGGCGACGTCGGTGGTGGCCGCGAGCGCCGGGAACGGCCACGCGTCGGCGCCGTAGAACTCGCGCACCGCTTCCTTCATGAGGATGGCGAGCCCGATGGTGGCGATCACGAGCGGCAGCACTCCGTGCCGGATCAGCGGGTCGACCATCCACTTCTTGAAGAGGAGGCCGAGGACGACGACGGACACGACGCCACCGACCGCCACCGCGGGCCAGAACGGCAGCCCAAAATGGCCCATCGCGATCAGCACGAAGAACGCCGGCAGCATGACGAACTCGCCCTGGGCGAAGTTGATCGTCTGCGAGGTCTGCCAGAGGAGCGTGAAGCCGACCGCGACCAGCGCGTAGATCCCGCCGGTCGCGAGACCGGCGACGAGGAGCTGGAGGATGTCGGCCAAGGTCGGCGGCGTCCCAAACGGCGACCGGCGCTACTCTCAGCGCCGGTCGCCTGGACTTCCGGGAGGCAGGGTTGCCCGGTTACTTGCCGAGCTTCGGCAGCACCTTGCTGATGTTCTGCTTGCCGTTCACCACTTCGGCGAGGAAGCTGATGCGGTCGATCTCGCCGACGTTGTCCCAGGTCGTTTCCATCAGGATGCCGGGCTCCTCTTTCGGCGTGATCGTCAGCCCGTGCATGACCTTGGCGAGCCCTTTGCGGTCGAACTTGCCCAGCTTCTTCTCGGTGACGTACTTCACCGCGTAGACCGCGGTGTAGCCCTTGATGCCGTTGTGGTCGGGCTTGTAATTGAAGCGCTTCTGGAAGCGTGCCGCGAACTCGGTGACCGCCGGGATCGGCGCGTCGGCGGTCAGGCCGACGTGACCGACGACGCCGTTCGCCGCCTCCGCCGCGAGCTCGATCGTCTTCTGGCTGAGCAGCGTCGTGTCGCCGACGAACGGCCCCTTGAGCCCCTGCTTCCGCGCCTCGCGCATGATCCGCGCGCACTCTTCCTCGTTGCTGTACACGAAGACCGCGTCGGCGTTGGCCGCCTTGAGCTTGACGACGTCGGCCGCGAAGTCGACCTGGCCGGACTCGGTGGACACGTCGGCGACGAGCTTGATGTTGCGCGCGGCGAGCTCCTTCATCAGTTTGTCGCGACCGCCCTTGCCGAAGTCGTTGTTCACCCAGATCAGCGCGACCGTCTTCGCCTTGAGCTCGTCGCGGATGTAGTTGGCGATCTTCGGCATGCCGATCTGCTGGCCGAACGAGGTCCGGAAGAGGTACGGGCTGCCGAGCGTGGTCAGCTCCGCCGCCTCGCCGCCGATGAAGTCCGGGATTTCCGCCTGCTGGACCATCTGCAGGGTCACCTTCACGTTGCCCGAGAAGATCGGTCCGAGGATGACATAGGGATCACCGTCGATCGCCTTCTGCATCTGCGAGCGCGCGACGCCGGGGTTGGTCTGCGTGTCGTAGAGCGTGAGGACGATCTTGTCCTTGAGGATGCCGCCCTTGGCGTTGATCTCCTCGACCGCGAGGATGACGCCGTCGCGGAAGTTGCCGCCGGACACGGCGATCGAGCCCGAGATCTCGCCGACGTAGGCCATCTTGACGTCGGCGGCCCCCGCGGCGCCCGACAGCAGCGCTGCCGCAAGAGCCAATACAAATTTCGACCTGCTCATGGCACCCTCCTCCTGGATAACTGAACGACGTACGCGTTCGATTCGAAAATGCTGACGGTTCGGCCGCGAGACTCTACCACCGACCCGGCACGCTTCATGTATTGCGTCGGGGCTGCGCCGTCCGCGGCCCCAAGCGCGGCTCGTATGGGACGGCCGCGCTCGCGCCAAGTGGGCAGGGCGGTCGCGACGCAGTGCAGCATCGAGCGATCAGAGACCGCCTCACTCCCGACTCTTAAGGCACCAAGACGATGAAAACGATCACCCTGATTCCCGGCGACGGCATCGGCCCCGAGGTCACCGCCGCGGCGTGCGCCGTCGTCGACGCGAGCGGTGCCGCCATAGCCTGGGAGGAAGCCCCGGCCGGCATGAAAGTGGGACTGGATTCCGGCAATCCGTTGCCGGAGTCGGTGTTCGCGTCGCTCGAGCGCAACCGGGTGGCGCTCAAGGGACCGACGCAGACGCCCTTCGGCGAACCCTACCGGGTCTGGCGCGACGTGCGCGAGCCCGGTGGCAAGTCCGCAACCCGCACCTACCCCAGCGTGACCATCGCGCTGAGGCGCGAGTTCGAGCTCTTCGCCAACGTGCGCCCGGTCAAGAACTATCCGAACGCCGGTGGCCGCTACCAGGGCGTGGACATCGTGCTGTTCCGCGAGAACAGCGAGGATCTCTACCTCGGCCTCGAGCGCATGGCCGATCCGGACACGGCCGAGGCCACGAAACGCATCACGCGCGCAGGATGCGTACGGATCGCCCGCTTCGCCGCCGACTACATGCGGCGCACCGGCCGGAAGCGCGTCACCATCGGACACAAGTCGAACGTGCTCAAGCTCACCGACGGAATGTTCCTCAAGGTGTGCGAGGAGACGCTCGCCGCGAGCCCCGGGATCGAAGTCGATAGCCGCGTGATCGACGCGCTCTGCATGGAGCTCGTCGTCAAGCCCGAGGCGTTCGACTGCCTGCTGCTACCCAACCTGTACGGCGACATCGTCTCCGACCTCGCGGCCGGGCTGGTGGGCGGTCTCGGCATCGCGCCGGGCGCGAACATCGGCGCGAACCACGTCATCTTCGAAGCGGTGCACGGCAGCGCGCCCGACATCGCCGGGCGCGACATTGCAAATCCCATATCGATGATCCTGTCGGCGGTGATGATGCTTCGCTACCTCGGCGAAGGTGCCGCGGCCGACCGCATCGAGCAGGCGCTAGGCACGGTGCTCGCGGCCGGCCGGGCGCTGACGCGCGACCTCGGCGGCAGCGCGGGCACCGCGGCAATGACGGCGGCGATCGTCGGGGAGCTGAAGCGGCGCTGACGGTTCGGTGACGCGAGACGCGTCGCGCGCTTCCCGTCGACGCGCTGACAGCGCACGGCCCCGTACGGCCGTTGGTATCCCACCCGGGAGAGGAATTTCTGCCCGCGGCCACGCCCGGCCTACGCCAAAAGGCCGACCCACGGTCTATTTGAACGGTCCCGCGGCGGGCTCAGAATCATCCGTTAAACTGGCCGCCGTGCGCAACGGCCGGTCGTCGAGGATGCAGATGAACCGTCGATCGCCGTTCGCGCTGCCTGCCTTGGCCGCGCTCCTATTCCTCCTCTGCGCGCCGGCGTTCGCGCAGGGTGACCCGCTAGCCCTGCAGCAGCAGGCGATCCGCCGCATCGATGCCTTCGTCGAGGCGTACCGCAAGACCGGCGACATGCGGTCGCGACTCGGCGACCTCGCCCTGGCCGAGCGGGAGCTGGCGGCGAGCAACCAGGCGCTGGCGGCGCGCGGCGACTGGAACGCCCTCGCGCTCGGTCTCATCAAGCAAGGGCACATCCCGCGCATGCAGGGCAACATGGCGCCGGCGATCACGCTGTACCGCCAGGCCGGCGAGGCAGCGCGGCGCGGCGGCAGCGTCCTCCACCAGGCCGACGCGCTCGCCTGGAGCGGCCTCGCCGAGTCGTCGCGCAGCAACCTCGGCCAGGCGTTTGCGGACGCGACGC
This sequence comes from uncultured beta proteobacterium, assembly GCA_963789885.1. GTDB lineage: Bacteria > Pseudomonadota > Gammaproteobacteria > Burkholderiales > SG8-39 > DATEDA01. The sequence goes on from CAWBNB010000010.1 coordinate 388,038, forward strand.
AGGCGGTGCGCCTCGCGGAGACGACCGGCGACAAGGATCTGCTCGCGCGGGCGCTCGACATCCTCGGCACCGTCCAGATCGGCCAGGGCAATCTCGCCGGCGCCGCGGACACGCTCAATCGCGAGGTCGAGATCGCTGCCCAGGCGAGCGATCCGATGGCGGCCTACTTCGCGTACCTCAACCGCTCGGACGTCTACCTGAAGCTCGGCGTGAAGTGCGACTTCCAGCGCGAGTTCGCACCCTGCTACGCCGCGCTCGATCGCGCGCGCGCCGACCTGCAGCAGGCCGCGGCCATCGCCCGGCGCCAGCAGTTCCCCGCGCTCGTCCGGCAGACCGAGCAGTTCCTCGCCGACCTCGAGTCCCGCCGCGCGCTCGTCAATTCGCAGGAAAGCATGCACCAGATGATGCAGAAGACCGGCATCTTCCGCCCGAAGAAGCCCGGCGACGTGCTGGTGACCGAGAAGTTCGTCGCCACCCCCGGCCCGGTCCCGCCGGAGGTCGCGCAGATGTACGAGGCGAGCAAGCGCACCGAGCGCGCGGCGGGCGCTTTCGCGAGCGTCGTGGAAGCGCGCAGCCTCTACGTCGAGGGGATCATGAGCGAGATGCGCGGCGACAACGACGCGGCGCTCGGCTTCTACCTGAAAGCGGTCGACTCGCTGGAGCGCGACCGCCGTGCGCTCCGCGACGAGCGCAGCCGCGGCACGTTCCTCGAGGACCGGATCGGCTTCTACTACGCGCCGGTGCAGCAGTACCTCGAGCGCCGCCGCTACGCCGAGGCGTTCGAATTCGCCGAGCGCTCGCGCTCCCGCGCCATGGCCGATCTCCTCGCGAGCCGCAACCTCGGCCTCGCGCGGCCCGAAGAGCAGAAGCTGTACGCCGAGTCGGTCACGCTGCGCACGCGCATCGCAGTATCGCAGGGCGAGCTCTTCGAGCTCGCGGCGGCGCCCGACGTCGCCAAGCACGGCCAGCGGATCGCGGCGCTGCAGGGCCAGATCCGCACGATGGAGTCCGACCAGCAGAAGCTCGCAGACCGGATCGCGGCCGAGGCGCCCCGGCTGCAGGAGCTGATGGTGTCGCAACCCGCGACGCTCGCAGCCCTGCAGCGATCGATGCGCGAGGAGCGCTACGAGATGCTGCAGTACCTCGTGCTCGAGCACGGGGTTATCGTCTGGCACATCGCGGCGGACGCCGTGTTCGTGCGCAATGTGTTCCTGCCGCGCACCCAGGTGATCGCCAAGGTGCGCACGCTGCAGAAGAGCCTCGCCGACCGCAACGCGAAGTTCGACGAGACGACGGCACGGGAGCTGTTCCTGTTCCTGATCCAGCCTGCGCTCGGGCAGATCCGGAGCGAGCGGCTCGTCATCGTTCCGCACGACGATCTCGGCACCATCCCGTTCCAGGCGCTGCAGGACCCCGCCGACGGTCGGTTCCTCGGCGAGCGGTTCCAGATCTCCTACGCGCCGAGCGCCTCGGTGCTGCTCGCGCTGCGGCGCTCGCCGGGCGTCGCCGGCGGACGGCTGCTCGCGGTCGCCGATCCGGGGATCACCGCGGCGCGGCCCGAGGTCGAGGCGATCGCGAAGCTCTTCCCCGGCCGCAGCAAGGTGGTGACCGACGAGCTCGCGCGGAAAGCGGACGTCAAGGCCTGGGTCCGCGACTTCGACGTCATCCACCTCTCGGTGCACGGCAAGTTCAACGCCGGCGAGCCGTTGCTCTCGTACCTAAACCTCCAGCGAGGCGGCGGTGACGACGGCCGGCTGACCGCGGCGGAGATGTTCGGCCTCCCGCTCGACAAGAGCCGCGTCGTGGTGCTTTCGGCGTGCGAGACCGGCCGCGCCGAGGCGACGTACGGCAACGAGCTCCTCGGGATGGTCCGCGCGCTGATCTACGCCGGCGCGGGGACGCTCGTCCTGTCGTACTGGGAGGTCGACTCGGCGGCGACGGCGCTCTGGATGCAGACCTTCTACGAGGTGGCGCACTCGCGCCCGGTGCCGGAGGCCGCGCGCGCGGCGCTCGTCCGCGTCAAAGGAAGACCCGAGTTCAGCCACCCCTACTACTGGGCGGCGTTCGCGATGACCGGGCGCTGAGCGAAGTCCGGATGTCGGAGCTGCTGCACAAGCTGAACGACGGGATCAAGTCGGTTGGGGGCGACTGGAGCAAGTACACGGTCGTCGGCAGCTTCCTGCTGTACGTGGTCGGCTATCTCGCGCTGCGCTTTCATCTCACCGCGATCGGGATCGGCACCGACCTCGCGGTGCTCGACGAGCGCTATCTCTTCACCGGCGCGCGCTTCCTTGTCTATCTCGTCTCGAGCGTGCCCAACATCGTGCTCGCCGGCCTGCCGCTCGCGGCGCTCGCGTGGGGCGTTCATCGGCTCCTGCCGGAGGGCGCGCGGGCAGGCGTGTGCGCGTCGGTCCTGCGTCCTGCGCGGCTTACGCTCCTCGGCATTCTGTTCGCCGTGTTGATGATCCAGTTCGTGATGCGGCAATGCTTTTTTCTGAGCGACCTGCTACTCGCCCGCAGCCTCCCGGCGGAGCCGGCATGGCTCGTCGAGCTGATGCTCGACGGCCGGTTGATGCCGCTCTACTTCAGCGGCCTCGTCGCGGGCTGCACCGTGCCGATCGCGATCCTCTGGGCGCTGCGCAACGCGCCCGTCACGGGTTCGGGCGACGCGTTCGGACGCGGGCTGCTCGCGTTTCTCGCGGCGGTGCAGGTGCTGCTGCTCCCGATCAACTACGGCGTACTCATCGCCGACAAAACGCTGGCCCGCGTCGCCTGGCTCGGCGACCGGGCGCTCAGGGAGGGCGAGGAGGCGTGGCTCGTCTGGGAAGGCAAGGAAGGCGTGACCTTCCTCGTTCGCGATGGCGCGCTCAAGCGGCGGTCGCTCCTCACGTTGCAGCGTAGCAAGGTCGAAAAGCTGGAGATCGTCGGCTTCGATCGCATCCTGCCGACGCTGTTCGGCGCGAGATAAGGGAGCAGGACATGATGCGGCGGGTCGTGCAGATACTCGGAGTGCTTGCACTCCTCGCGTTCGCCACGGCGGGGCACGCGGAGACGATGGTCGAGAAGCTTTTGCGGGTTTCCGGCCTCACCGCGTCGCCGGCGGAGATGCGCGGACCGGGCGATGAGCCCGAGGCGGGCGACGTCTGGGTGGTGAGCCCCGGCGGCGCGCCGGCCGCGCTGACCTCCGGCGGCGGTTACCGCTCGCCCGTCTTCTCGCCCGACGGCAGCGTTTTCGCGCTCAAGGGCGACGCGGTGGTTCGCGTCGCACCCGGCAGCGTCGCCACCCTGCAGAAGGTATCCGGTGCGCTGAAGCTCGTCGGCTTCGACGGCAGGAACGCGGACGAGGTTGTCGTCCTCCTCGACCGCGGCGGCGCGGGCTCGCCGCTCGGCGTGCTGTCCCTGAAGACCGGAAAGATGGCCACGTTGCCGTACGACGCCAAGTCCGACGGCGAGCGGCGCATGCTCGTGCAGATCCGCGGGCAGGAGCGCGTCTACGGCGACGCGAGCGTGTACGTCAAGACCGAAAGCAAGCGCGGCATGACGCGCGCGATCGAGTGGACCGACGTGTACCTGCGGCGGGGCAACCAGCCGCCGCAGAACGTCAGTACGTGCGACGGCGTGAACTGCGGTCAACCGGCGTTGTCGCCGGACGGGCGGCGCGTGGCGTTCGTGAAGTCGGGCGGCTAGGAATGATGGGGACCAGGCGGGTCATGAAGGCGCCGCTTCCCGTTCAAGGGGAATCCTGCCGAGCGGATTGCCACTATTACCCGGTTCCGTCCGCGCATCGAGGCTAACCTGAAGTCAGGAAAACCCTGCTCCAGGAGTTTCGCCATGAGACGTCTTGCCTTGATCCTGTCGCTCCTCGCGGTCAGCCCTGCGGCGTTCGCGGATCGCTATGTCTGGGTGAACGGCCAGCGCATGGCGCCGGCGCAGATCGCCTACCTCGAGCGGCTCCGCTGCGGGCCGATCCCCGACGGGCGTTACTGGCTCGACACCGGCAGCGGCATCTGGGGCTACGCGAACAACCCGCGGCCGCAGGGGCACATCTCCGACAACTGCCGGCGGGCGCAGGCGGGCGGCGGCGGGCAGGCGATGAACCGCCGCGGGCCGTTCGGCGACTACATGAGCGACGGGCAGTGCTCGTTCGTGAACGGGGTGCCGGTCGGGCGGTGCTGAAACTACGGCGCGGAATTGTCCTTAGCGTCGTTGTCTTGCTGGGGGGAGCGGGCTTGGCGTTGATGTGCTCAGCAGGAAGTTCGCGGGTCCCCTTCCCCTGTTAGTGCCGGATGCGGTGCCCACGGTCACTCCCTCTCGGGCAATGACGTGATCAGCTCACACGTCCGCTGTGAATCGACGGCACCGTCGAAGGACTGCTTTGCAACATCTTAACTGTACGACCGCTCCCGGCCCGATCAGCGACCCTAGCCCGACCGTCGCATAGCCACCCTTTGCTGCCTGTCGTGCTCAAGAGAAGCGGTCATTCGCGGCGCTGCAACGTGACCGCGCGGCACATCGTAAGCTCGCGGCGTGCCGAACCTTCCGAACGTGATCACGGTCGTCCGGGTGCTGCTCGTCCCGGTATTCGCCTACCTGCTCTTTCGGGAAAACTTCGGGTGGGCGCTTGCCGTGTTCATGGCGGCGGCGTTCAGCGATTTCGCCGACGGGGTGATCGCGCGCCACTACCGGCTCGTCTCCGAGTTCGGCGCGCGGCTCGACCCGATCGCCGACAAGTTCACGATGCTCACCGCGACCGTGCTCCTTGCCTGGCAGGGGTGGCTCCCGCTCTGGCTGGCGGCGGCGATCGTGCTGCGCGACGTCGTCATCGCCGGCGGCGCGATCGCGTACCGGCTCGTGGTCGGGCACGTGGAGATGGAGCCGACCTGGCTCTCCAAGATCAACACCGCGCTGGAATTCACCGCGCTCGCGGGCCTACTCGCGCACGCCGCGGCGCTCATCGACGGGAGCGACTGGCTGCAGCCGCTGTTCGTTCTTGTTTGTCTGACCGTGACGCTGTCGGGCACCCAGTATGTGTGGATCTGGAGCAGGAAGGCCGCCGCGGCGCGGGGGGCTCAGCGCGGCGGCGGCGGGTAGGGCGCCGCGGCGGGGGGCGAAGGCGCGGGCAATCCTGGAGAACGCGAAATGACGACGCACGACTTCGGCACGACGCTGCCGCTCGGGATCTGTAGCACGTGCCTGGCGCGCATGGTGGACCCGAAGGTCGCGATGCCTGCCCGCACCTTGGCCCTCCCGGACGGCCGGACGATCTTCGCGGGCGCCTGGCGCGGTCGGGCGGGGTTATAAGCGCGGCATCTCGGTCGCGCCGAGCACGGTCTTCAGGTGGGTCCAGCGGTACGTGCCGGAGTTCGAGAAGCGTTGGGATCGATTCTCTTGCCCGGTCGGCTGGTCATGGCGTGTTGACGAGACCTACATCCTGGTAACCTGGAGCGAGCGATCAAGATTCTGGGAGTGCATCCGCTGATGAAAGCGATAATCGCCTAAACGGGATCTCTCGTCCTCGCATCAACTGAAACAGACGAGTTTGCTCCAGCGACGAACCCCCACGTCTAGTGTCACTCATAGCCGATCGCTCACCGCGTTTCCACACAGCCTCGGCTCTAAGGGGTCACTCACGTTTCGCGAGACCCGACGTTCGCGCCGCTCGAAAGCGGCCGTTCGATTTGCTCGCGCCCACATCTCAAGAATTCGGCGGGGCGCGGCGTTGTATCGAAAGTGAGCGCACAAAGTGCGCCGCGCTTTCGCTCGCTCTCGTGACGCCCCAGCACTGGCCTACGCGAACGCGCTGGCTAGCCATCTTGCATGCGTCGCCCTCACGGCCCGAGGTAGCGCCACCAATCGACGCGCACCTTCATGGACGGTCGCCAACCGGCGTCGGCGACGAGCGACGCCGCCTCTGTGGCAACTCCGGTCGAGATCGGGCGCGCCGGGGCCCTACCCCCCGTGCCAATGCACCAACGGCAGTTCCAGCGGCCAGCGGACGTGCGGGTGATGCGGGACCACGCGCGGCGTAAAGTCACCGGCGGGCCGCGCCGTCGCGAGGCCACAGGTGTACACGTGCGCGTTGACCGCGCCAGGGATTGCGGCCACGCGCTGCATCGGCACGACGACGGGCTCGTCGGTGGCGGTCTGCTCCGCATAGATCTGCGGCTCGATCGCATCGCCCGGCATGTCGCCGAGGTACACGTGCACGCGGAAGGTCCAGAAGTCGCCGTTGCGCCTCGCATCGAAGTCGGCGATGTGGATCTCGCGCCAGCGGTGCCGCACCAGACGGCCCCATTCGGTGAGCGTCACCGCGAGCGCTCCACCCGACGCGGCGCGCTCGCGGAACATCCGCGCCGCGGGCTGGTACACGTCCTGCACATACTCGAATAGCATGCGATTGCTCGAGAACTGCGGCGCGAGCCGCGCCATGCTGGCGCGGATGCGCGCGACCCAGCCCCGCGCCACGCCGGTCGCATCGCGATCGTAGAACTCCGGGATCACCTCTTGCTCGAGTTGGCGGTAGAGCATTTCCGCGTCGGTCCCGTCGTCGGTGCTGGCGTTGCCGATCGCCCAGCCGACATCGGGCGCATAGGCCTCTGCCCACCAGCCGTCGAGCGACGACAAGTTCAGCCCGCCGTTGACCAGCACCTTCATGCCGCTGGTGCCGCACGCCTCCCAGAGGCGGCGCGGCGTATTGATCCACACGTCCACGCCCTGTACCAGCATCTGCGCCAGCGTAAGGTCGTAGTCCTCGAGAAACACCGCCTGTGCACGAACGTCGGCACGGCGCGCGAACTCGGCCCACTGGCGCACGAAATCCTTGCCCACCGAGTCGTGCGGGTGCGCCTTGCCGGCGACTATGATTTGCACCGGCCGCTCGCGATTGCGCAGCAGGCGCGCCAGCCGCTCGGGATCGCGCAGCAGCAGATGGGGCCGCTTGTATTCGGTGAAGCGGCGTGCGAAGCCGAGCGTGAGCGCGTTCAGGTCGAGAACATCGTTGGCACGCGCAATCGTCTGCGCGTCCTCGCCGCGCTGGCCGAGCTGCGCCGCGAGGCGGCGCCGCGCGTAGCGAACCAGTTCTGCGCGCTCTGCGCCATGGCAGTGCCACAGCGCTTCGTCGTCGAGCGCCGCCAGCGCCTGCGCGTGCGCCTCGGTCGTACCCATCCAGCGCGCCTTGCCGCATGCGCGTGTCCACAGGGCATCGGCGGTCGCCGAGTCCCACGACGCCATGTGCACGCCGTTGGTGACGTGGCGGATCGGCACCTCGCGCTGCGGAATGCGTGGATACACTGGCTGGAAGATGCTCCGGCTTACCTCGCCGTGCAGGCGGCTGACGCCGTTGATATGGATGCACGTGCGGGCGGCCAGGTACGCCATGTTGAACGAATCGTCGTCGCGGCCGCCCGGCGAGCGGCCAAGCGCGAGCAGGTTGCGGGCATCGATGTTGAGCCCGACGGCGTAGTCGCGGCCGTATTGACCGAGCAAATCGATCGGGAACGTGTCGAAGGCCGCCGCTACCGGCGTGTGGGTGGTGAACACGTTGCCTGCTCGCGTGGCCCACAGCGCCTGCCAGAAGTTGAGGCGATGCGCCTGCATGAAAGCGCGGGCGCGCTCGATCGTCACGAATGCGGCATGGCCCTCGTTCAGGTGGCACACGGCGGGCTGGACGCCGAGCGCAGCGAGTGTGCGCCAGCCGCCGATGCCCAGCACGATCTCCTGCGCGAGCCGCGTTTCCGCATCGCCGCCGTAGAGCTGTCCGGTGATACCGCGATCGGCGGCCGAATTCAGCGGATCGTTGCTGTCGAGCAGGTAAAGCGGCACGCGACCGACCTGCGCCAGCCACACCTGTAGCCGCAGCACGCGCCCCGGAAGTTCCACCGGTACGGTGAGCCGCGCGCCATCGGGCCCAAGCACGGGCGTGATCGGCAGGTAGTAGGGCACGTTGGCCGGATGCAGCTCGAGTTGGCGGCCGTGCGCATCGAGCATCTGGCGGAAGTAGCCTGATTGGTACAGCAGCCCGATCGCCACCAACGGGACGCCGAGATCGCTCGCGGTCTTCAGGTGATCGCCCGCGAGTACCCCGAGGCCACCCGAGTAGATGGGCAGGGGCTCGCCGATCGCGTATTCCATGCTGAAGTAGGCGACGGTGAAAGACGCGTCGGCTGCACTCTTCTCCCCCCACCAGGTGGGATCGCGCGCGTACGCCTCGCGCGATTGAACCGCGCGCTCGTATTCGGCGAGGAAGATCGGGTCCTGGGCGAGCGCCTCGAGCCGACGCGACGAGATGTTAAGAAGGATCAACCAGGGATTGCGCGTGCGCTCCCAGAGATCCGCGTCGAGCTGCGCCCACAGTGCGTCGCTCCCATGGCTCCAGGTCCAGCGCAAGTCGAGCGCCAGATCGCCGAGTGAACCGATCTGTGTCGGCATCGCGCGCAGTAGCGGATGCTTCATTGCGACCTCCTCCCCTGGCGCTTCGGCGTATTCCTCCGTTGGATCGGACCGACGGCAGATGCTTGTGATAGGTCCAGCGTGTCTTATCGAGAGATATTCTCTCTCTACCCGCGGTATACGGATCTGGTTAATCGACTTCTGGCTTTCGGGCAAGAAGGAAAGCGACATTGAGCGCCAGCAGCGACCGACCGGTCATGGCCGCCTCTCGACGGTCGCTGATCGACCGCTGCGGACATTGGGCTGACCCGAAAGCAGCCAATTTACTTAACCTTGTTTGGACGGCCTCTCAAGAAACACCTCGCAAATGACTGATCCGCGATGAGGTGTTCAAGTTGGCTGCTCGATGGCGACGACCTTCATGCCGAGTTGCCGGGCGCGCCGGGCGAGATTGAGCAGCACGCGCTGGCGGTAGCGCTCCTCGTAGTAGTCCTGACCTTGGTCGGTGTATTCCTCGCCCTTGGTGAGCATGGCGTAGATCAGCCGGGCGAGCTTGTGTGCGGCGGCGGTCACCGCCTTGGGTTTGTCCATGCGCGAGCACATGCGCCGGAAGTACGCGCCCAGCGCCGACTGGCTGGTGCGCAGCGCCGCCGCGGCCAGCCGCAAGGCCTGCGCCGCGCGGTTGGCGCAGCGCTTGGTCTTGCCGCTCATCACCTTGCCGCCGGTGATCTTGGTGCCCGGGCACAACCCCAGCCACGAGGCGAAGTGCTTGTCGCTGGGGAAGCGCGACATGTCCGCGCCGACCTCCGAGACGACCACCAGCGCGGTGGTGACGTCGATGCCGTCGATGCGCGTCAGGTCGACCCCGCACATCTGGAACAGCCGTTCGCGCAGGTCGAACTTCGGCGCGTTGCGTGCGCGGCTTCGCTTCTTGCCTTTGGCGGGTTCGCCATCGTGCGCGTGCAGGCGTGCAACTGCGCCTCGATCTCGAGGTCGCACTCGGCCAGCTGCGTGGCGCAGAAGTCGAAGGCGTCCAGCGCCTGCTTGAGCGCGAACAGGTGCTCGGCGCGCCAGTTGCCTTGCAGGCTGTTGGCGATCTCCTCGGTGCTGGCGTGGATGCGCACGTTCTTCATAGCCGCCAGCGCATGGCCATCGCGCTCACCGGCCACGATGGCGCGCAGGATCTTCTGGCCGGTCTCGCCAGCCACGTCGGAGATGACGTTGGCCAGTTGGATGTTCATCTGCGTGAGCGCCTTCTGCATGTGCTGCACATGGCGCGCCTGCGTGCGCAGCAGCATCGCGCGCTGGCGCGACAGCGAGCGCAGCGCGCACACCTCGTCGGCCGGGCGGAACGCCCCGCGCAGCAGCCCGTAGCTCATGAGCTGCTGCAGCCACTGGCAGTCCAGCACGTCGCTCTTGCGGCCCGAGACGTTCTTGACGTGCCGCGCGTTGACCAGCAGCACCTTGAAGCCGCGTGCATCGAGCAGTTCGAACAGCGGTATCCAGTACACCCCGGTGGACTCCATCGCCACGGTGTCCACGCCGCACTCGGCGAGCCAGTCGGCCAGGCGCTGCAGATCGGCGGTAAAGCTGGCGAACTCGCGCACCGGCTCGTCGTCGCGATCGGGCGGTACGGCCACGAAGTGCGAGGCGCTGCCGATGTCGATGCCGGCAGCATTGGGGTGGGTCAGGGCTCGGCCGGCTCGACTGAAGGCCCGATTGCGTTGCGCCATGGCATGCTCCATCATCGGTTGCGGAACGTGGCGCCGGATCGGGTACGTCGTCTTGATCACTCTCTCAAACGGGATATCGACGCGCAGGCGCATCGACCCGCACGCCGATTCACCAATGTCGATGACGCAGCCCACGACCACGCTAACCCGCGGGCAATGTGCACCATTGCTGCATCGGTCTTCCCCGGCGCCGCGTTCCACCTTGCCACAGTGACTGCGCCTCGTGTTTCTTCGGCACGATTTGCGGCACGCGGGCCGATTACTTCGCTAACCCGTCTGTCGTGTCAGTACCAGCATTGGAGATCCCTAAGCCACCGGAGCGGGCATCACTCCGAGGAGAGCGTTCAAGCAGCCGCTTGCGGGCAAACCACTTGCGCAACTCTTCCAAAATGAACATGCCTGCCGCCAAAGGAATGACAAAACCCCAAACCGCTGCTTCTACGGGTGCTGTTCCGAGGAGCGAATTTGCCCAAGGGGCATAGTTGATCAATAGAAGGATCACAAGTTCCAACACCACACCCCAGATAATCAGCGCATTGCCAAGAAGCCCGGTCGAGAAGACCGATCGGATTGCGCTTCTGCACAGAAAGACGTTCACGATCTGCATCACGATAATGGTGCTCAAGCAGGCGGTAGTGGCCTGCAGGTAAACAGGATCCCGGGCTCCCAGCGTCTCGCCATACGTCCATCCGGCGCGGTGGAGCACAAAGAAGAAGGCCGCCATCGCGGCAGCCGCCTCGATCAGGCCCAAGAAGAGATACGCCCGGAACGCTAGCGGCCAGTTCATCAGCCTCTCGCCCTGCGGTCGCGGGGGATTCCGCATGAGTTGCGGGTCGGGTCGTTCGACGCCAAGGCCGAGGGCGCTAAGCGTGTCGGACCCCATGTCGACCGATAGCGCTTGAATCGGTGTCAACGCAAGGGGGATCTTGAAGATCACGAAGCCGAGGTAAGGGACCAGCTCGGCAACATTGTGGACCAGGACGTATGTGAGGAATTTGCGGATGTTCTGGAATACGGCGCGTCCCTCCTCAACAGCGTTCACGATGCTAGCGAAGTTGTCGTCCAGCAACACCATGTCGGCCGCCTCCTTGGCCACGTCCGTGCCGGCAATGCCCATCGCGATGCCGATGTGCGCGGCCTTTAGCGCGGGGGCATCGTTGACGCCGTCGCCCGTGACGGCCACGATCTGTTGCTTCTTCTTCAACGCCTCCACGATGCGCATCTTCTGGTCGGCGACGACCCGGGCGAAGATGACCTCCGGGGCGTCCAAGGCAAGCTGAAGCTGGATGACCGAGGACCGTCTGAGCTGCTCACCGGTAATGACGGTCGGGCTGTCGGACTTCACCAGCCCGATTTCGCGGGCGATCGCCGCAGCTGTGCGGGGGTGATCGCCGGTAATCATGATGACCTTGATCCCGGCCTCCTCGCATTTGCGGAGTGCTTCCGACACTTCGGGCCTTGGCGGGTCTTCCAGCCCCGCCAGCCCAACGAAGATCAAGTCCTCCTCCAACCTCTCCCGGTCATAGCCCACGTCCAGCTTCCTGCAGGCGAAGGCAAGTACCCGAAGGCCCTGGTGCGCCATCGCATCCTGCGCCTTCACGATCCTCACCTTTAGCTCAGCGCCAAGGGACTGAATCGTGCCGTCAATGAGAATGTGTTGGCAAAGAGGAAGCACTGATTCGGGCGCACCCTTGCAGTAAAGAGCAAGACCTTCAGGGGATTGGTGCAGGGTGGAGAGTCGCATGCGCTCGGCATCGAACGGGATTTCGTCCACGCGAGGATCGACGGGCGTACTGGAAATGAAGGGCCGTGCCATTTCCACCAGCGCCACCTCCATGGGATCGCCCAAAAAGGCTGGTTTTCCGTGAACCTCGGTATTCTTTAGGTCGTGGCACATCTGGGCCGTCACAAAAAAAGGCCGATAGAGATCTGCAAAGCCTGGTTTCCGTCTCACCGCGGCCGGCGAATCCAACGTTTCCCCCAGATAGAGTTGCCGGACCACCATTCGGCCCTGAGTCAGCGTACCGGTCTTGTCGGTGCAGATGACCGTCGTGGAGCCGAGCGTCTCGACCGAGGGCAGATAACGGATGAGCACATTGCGTCTGGCCATGCGTTGGTTGGCCAGTACGAGCGCCAAGGTCAACGTGGGGAGCAGCCCTTCCGGCACCATCGCGACGATGATGCCGATCGCGAAGATGAAGTCTTTCCAGAACGGGACGCCGATCATCCGGCCCAGCGAGAAGAATGAGACCCCGATCAGCACCGCGAGAATTGCGGTCAAGCGGCTTAAGTGAGCGATCTCCTTGCGCAGCGGGGAGACCTCCTCCACTGCCGTTCCTGTGAGATGCGCGATCTTGCCGAACTCGGTGTGCATGCCCGTGGCGAAGACCACGGCTTTGGCCTGCCCGGAGACCATCGACGTGCCGGCGAGCACGACGTTCTTGTTGTCGATCAGGTCATTCGCTTCGGATGGATTGGCGTCCCGCGCTTTGGGCAGCGATTCACCCGTGACGGCGGCGTTGTTGACTCGCACGCCAAACGCCTCGATCAGCCGGCAGTCCGCGGGAATGTTATCGCCCGACTCCAGGTGGACGATATCCCCCGGCACCAATTCCTCCGCAGGCACCCGGGCGACCTTGCCCTCGCGCAATACCTGGGCCTGTCGCGGTAGCAGCTTGCGCAACGCCGCAAGCGTTTGTTCGACGCGATGCTCCTGCCAGAAAGAGAACAGCCCGCTTACCAGGATCACGGTGACAATGGCGTAGCCCACTTTCGCCATGTCCTGGCCAGGTTCGCTCCAGTCAGCGACGAAAGCCAGTCCCGCGGCAAGCCACAGAATCAGCGAAAAGAGAGTGATGAATTCCCCGAGGAAGCGCAGCCACAGAGGTCTGCGGCGGGCCACTTCCTCCACCCTGTTGCGGCCGTATTCGTGCAGCCGGCGCGCGACTTCGGCGCCGCTCAGCCCGTCCACGGAACTGTTCAGGCTCGCGACCGCCTCGAGCGGAGACAACTGGTGGATTCTCATGTAAACCCCCGCCCACGGCATTTCCCGGCCTGCCAAGGATCAAATGGGCGAAGTGCGCCCACCGCCCTGTTCAGGCAAAAGATTTTTTGTAGCCGAAATCGCCGAACGGCGCCAGCTACGAGTCGCCAGTCAAGAGGTCGTGCGGCTGAAGCCACTAGAACGAAGCGGCTGTAGGGATTGTCGGACGCGACACGAATGACGGCTTATGGCCAGCGGCTACACTCTCTACAATGTCCGAATGTTCTGGATCGAAGGGAATGCGTCCCCGGATCTGATTCCAGATTTCCTGACCGATCAGAATCTGCCGAACCCGCTGCCGACATTTCACGGTCGACTATCTTTGGATTTCGTCGAGACCGGCAATGCGTCCGGACTGCAATCCGATGTCTTTTTTGACAGTCTGAGCGTTAACGCGGTGCCTGAACCGGAGACCTACGCACTGCTGCTCACCGAACTTGGCCTACTCGGATTCATGGCGCGGCGTAGAAAACTGAAAGAAGCGGCGGCAGCTTAGGCCTTCTCTGCAGGCCCCACACGGACCCCGCTTCTGCGGGGTTTTTGTTTGTCCAAACGCCAGAGATTGAGAGGCTGCGAATGACCGCTCTTGGGCCCGG
>CAWBNB010000011.1:0-34921 GCA_963789885.1 uncultured beta proteobacterium
GCGGGGGGCGCAGTGAGTTGCCGTTGGGGCGGGGCCGAACCAGGATCCTATAATCGTCGCCTGAGCTCATGACCAAACGCGTTGCCCTCATCACCGGCATCACCGGCCAGGACGGCGCCCTGCTCGCCGAGCTCCTGCTCGGCAAGGGCTACGACGTGCACGGCATCAAGCGCCGCTCGTCGTCGTTCAACACCGCGACGCGTCGACCATCTCTACCACGATCCCCACGAGGAAGGACGTGCGCTTCCTCATGCACTACGGCGACATGACCGACGCGACGAACCTCATCCGGATCATCCAGGAGGTGCAGCCGACCGAGATCTACAACCTCGCTGCGCAGTCGCACGTCGCGGTGTCGTTCGAGACGCCGGAGTACACCGCGAACGCCGACGCGCTCGGCACGCTGCGCCTGCTCGAGGCGATCCGCATCCTCGGCATGAAGGACCGCGTGCGCTTCTACCAGGCCTCGACCTCCGAGCTCTACGGCAAGGCGCAGGAGTCGCCGCAGAACGAGACGACGCCGTTCTACCCGCGCTCGCCCTATGCCGCGGCGAAGCTCTACGCCTACTGGATCACGGTGAACTACCGCGAGGCGTACGGCCTCTACGCCTGCAACGGCATCCTGTTCAATCACGAGGGCCCGACGCGCGGCGAGACCTTCGTCACCCGCAAGATCACGCGCGCCGTCGCGGCGATCAAGCTCGGGCGGCAGGAGCAGCTCTACCTCGGCAACCTCGACGCGAAGCGCGACTGGGGCCATGCCCGCGACTACGTCGAGGGCATGTGGCGCATGCTCCAGCAGCCCGAGCCCGACGACTACGTGCTCGCGACCGGCGAGACGCCACTCGGTGCGCGAGTTCGTCGAGCTCGCCTTCGCCGAGATCGGCCGCACGATCCGCTGGCAGGGTAAGGGCGTGCACGAGAAGGGCGTGGATGCGCAAGACCGGGCGACATGCTGGTCGAGGTCGATCCGCGCTACTTCCGGCCGACGGAGGTCGACGCTCCTGCTCGGCGATCCGACCAAGGCGCACGCGAAGCTCGGCTGGAAGCACCGGACGAGCTTTCGGGAGCTGGTGAAGGAGATGGTGGCTGCCGACCTGATCGAGGTCGAGCGGGAGTACCGGCACCATGACCGGCCTGACTGAGTACGCGTCTGAAGGGCAAGCGCGTCTGGGTCGCCGGGCACGGCGGGATGGCGGGGAGCGCGATCGTCCGCCGCCTCGCGTCGGAGGACTGCGAGCTCCTCGCGGTCGGGCGGCAAGAGGTCGACCTCCGGCGCCAGGCCGAGGTGGAGGCGTGGATGGCAAAGACCCGGCCGCAGGCGGTCTTCGTCGCAGCCGCGACGGTGGGCGGTATCCTCGCCAACTCGACCCGCCCGGGCGAGTTCCTCTACGACAACCTCGCGATCGAGACCAACGTCGTCCACGCGGCGTGGAAGACCGGCGTGGAGAAGCTGCTGCTGCTCGGCTCCTCGTGCATCTATCCAAGGCTCGCACCCCAGCCGATGACCGAGGAGGCGCTGCTCACTGGCCCGCTCGAGCCGACCAACGAGTGGTACGCGATCGCCAAGATCGCCGGGATCAAGCTCTGCCAGGCCTATCGCCGCCAGTACGGCTGCGACTTCGTCAGCGCGATGCCGACAAATCTCTATGGTCCGGGCGACAGCTACGACCCCGAGTCCTCGCACGTGGCGGCGGCAATGCAGGTGAAGGTCCACCGGGCGAAGGCGACGGGGGCAAGGCAGGTGGAGATTTGGGGCTCGGGCTCGCCGCGCCGGGAGTTTCTGTACGTCGATGACCTGGCCGACGCGCTCGTATTCCTGATGAAGCACTACTCCGCCGAGCCGCACATCAACGTCGGCACCGGCATCGACATCACGGTCCGCGAGCTCGCCGAGCTGGTGGCGAGGATTTCCGGCTGGCAGGGCGAATTCGTCTATGACCCATCCAAGCCGGACGGGATGCCGCGCAAGGTGATGGACGTCTCGCGGCTCAAGGCACTCGGGTGGCAGGCGCGGATGCCGCTCGAGGAGGGCTTCAGAACCGCTTATGCGTGGTACGTCGCGAACGCCGCTGGGGGTTAGGCGCTAGCCGCGCGGCCACTGCAGGACTCGTGCACAGGCCGATCGGGTGCATGAGCAGCGTGTCAGGGTTGTGAGGCTGATCGCGATGCGGCGGGCGGCATGCTGACCGCGGCCCGCACCGCATCGACGACCCGCCGCTGCGTGGGCTCGTCGAGGTAGGGGTGCATCGGCAGGCTGAGGACCTCGCGCGCGAGCCCCTCCGACACCGGGAAGCTCGCACCCGGAAAGAGATGCGCGTAGGCCGGCTGCTGGTGCAGGGATACCGGGTAGTGCACGGCCGTCGGGATGCCGGCGGCTTTTAGTTCGCGCTCCACCGAAGCGCGGTCCGTACAGCGCACGGTGTACTGCGCGTACACACTGGTCCGGTGGGGCCGGACCGGGAGCGTCCGGACCGCCGGCTCGAGGCCGGCGAGCATCGCTTCGTAGCGCCGCGCGATCACCTGCCGCTGTTCGACCTCCCAGTCGAAGCGCTCGAGCTTGGCGAGCAGGATCGCGCACTGGATCGTGTCGAGCCGCCCGTTGATGCCGACGCGCGTGTGATGGTAGCGGCCCGCCTGCCCGTGGTGGCGGATCTCGCGGAACGCCTGGGCGAGCGCGTCGTCGTCGGTGAATGCCGCGCCACCGTCCCCATAGCAGCCGAGCGGCTTCGAGGGGAAGAAACTCGTGCAGCCGATGGTCGAGAGCGCGCAACTCTTCCGTCCCCTGTAGGTCGCGCCGAAGCTCTGCGCCGCGTCCTCGATCACGGCGAGGCCGTGTCTCGCGGCGATCGCGTTGATCTCGTCCATGTCCGCCGGCTGCCCGTAGAGCGCGACCGGCATGACCGCCCGCGCGCGCGGCGTGATCGCGCGCTCGAGGAGAGCGGGGTCGAGGTTGCACGTGTCGGGCTGCACGTCCACGAGCACAGGCTTCGCACCGAGGAGCACGATCATCTCCACCGTGGCGACGAAAGTGAACGGGCAGGTGATCACCTCGTCGCCGGGCTTGAGGTCGAGCGCCATCAACGCGATGAGAAGTGCGTCGGTACCGCTGGCGCACGCGACGGAGTGTTTCGCGCCGACGTACGCGGCCAGGCGCTGCTCGAGCTCGGCGACCTCGGGGCCGAGGACGTACTGGCCGTGGTCGAGCACCTTTTGGATGCGAGCGTCGATCGACGATTTGAGCGTCTTGTACTGCGTCTTGAGGTCGATGAAATCCATGGCCAACTCCGGCGCGGGCGTCGCACAACCTATAATCGGCAGAGTATATGATCGTCGATCTTCCTTAGGGCCGTCTTCGCATGACGATTCTCGTTACCGGCTGCGCCGGTTTCATCGGCATGCACGTCGCGAAGCGCCTGCTCGAGCGCGGCGAGCAGGTCATCGGGCTCGACAACCTCAACGCGTACTACGACGTCCATCTCAAAGAGGCAAGACTGCGCGAGCTCGACGCGTTCGAGCAGTTCCGCTTCATCAAGGCCGATCTTGCGGATCGGACGGCGCTCGAGCGCGTGTTCCGGGACACCGCGCCGGGACGAGTCGTCCATCTCGCCGCACAGGCGGGTGTGCGCTACTCCCTGCAGGATCCGCAGGCCTATGTCTCGAGCAACCTCGTCGGCTTCGTGAACCTGCTCGAAGCGTGCCGCCACGGTCGAATCGAGCATCTCGTGTACGCGAGCACCTCGAGCGTCTACGGCGCCAACGTCGCGACGCCGTTCCGCGAGGACGACCCGGTCGATCACCCCGTCAGCCTGTATGCGGCCACCAAGCGCTCGAACGAGCTGATGGCCCACACCTACAGTCACCTCTTCGGTCTGCCGACGACGGGGTTACGCTTTTTCACCGTCTATGGCCCATGGGGTCGCCCGGACATGTCGATGGCACTGTTCACCAAAGCGATTCTCGCGGATGAGCCGATCAAGGTGTTCAATTACGGCCGGATGCAGCGCGACTTCACCTACATCGACGACATCGTGGAGGGTGTCGTGCAGGTTCTGGACCTCGTTCCCCAGTGTGGTCCCGTCGACGCCCCCGACGCCTACGCGCGGCCTTCCGTCAGCGCGGCGCCGTTCCGGCTCTACAACATCGGCAACAGCCAACCGGTTGAATTGCTCGAGTACATCCGATTGCTCGAGGCGGCGATCGGAAAGAAGGCGACACTCGATCTGCAACCCATGCAGCCCGGCGACGTCGTAGCGACCGCCGCGGACACGTCCGCCCTCGAGGCCGCCGTGGGGTTCCGTCCGGCGACGCCGCTCGAAGAAGGCATCCGACGCTATGTCGAGTGGTATCTCGGCTACTGCGGGGCGCGCTGATCCGAGACGCTCGCGCGAACTGCGTCGGCGACGCGCCGCTGCGCGGGCTCGTCGGGGTGGGGATGCATCGGGAGGGAAAGGACGCCGCGCGCGAGCCTGCTCCGAGACGGGATAGCGCTCTCCGCCGAATAGCGTCGCGTACGCCGGTTGCTCATAGAGAGCGACCGGTAGTGCACGGCCGTCGGGACTCCTTGTTGCACGCGTCGGGCTCGACGTCGACGAACACCGGTTTCGCGCCGAGCAGCACGATCATCTCGGCGGTGGTGACGGATGTGAACGGGGTGGTGACGACTTCGTGGCCGGGATTGAGCCCGACCGCCATCAGCGCGATCTATAGCGCGTCGGTGCCGGTGCCGCACGTGACGCAGTGCTTCACCCCGACTTAGCTTGCCAGCCGCCCCTCGAGTTCCGCGACCTCCGGTCCGAGCACGAACTGGCCGTGGTCGAGGACCTTCTGGATGCGCGCGTTGATCGACCCGCGGAGGTCGCGGTACTGAGTCTTGAGATCGATGAAATCCACCCGTTGCACTCTCCTGGTGAAGTCGCTTGCCGGCGCAGCATGAATGCCAGCGAATGACGAGGACTTTGACCGGAGAGCGCGGATGGGCCGGGATACGCGGGGGGATTTTGCTAGACTTATTTGGTTAGTTGCGGGGCAAACAAGCCGCGGTTCCAAGGGGCATGATCCTCGTCGCCGGCGGCGGTGCCGGGTTCATCCCGGGGCGCGATGGTAAGATCTTCAACGTCTGTTCGGGACGCGAGCAGTCGGTGCGGTCGCTCTTGCGTGGATTATTGGACTTTGCGGAAACGGACCTAGACGTGAGGGTGGCAATAGAGCATTTGTGCGGGGCTGGACAGAGCTTGAGGTGGTGCTACACCTTCTGTTCGCTCAGCTTCGCAGTGCCCGCTCGACCCTAGAACTTTCGCAGAACCGGGGGAAAGCTCAAATGCGAAATCGCCTCGGGTTCTGAACGATCCAGAATTCCGGGAAGATTCCATGACCCGCTCGTCGAAGAACCCGCTGCAGCCCTGGACGGTACTCGGAGAGCGGGACTTGTTCGATTACCGCGGGCGAATTCGCCTCACGGTTCAGTCGGTTCGCCTCCCCGATGGCCGTGTCATCGACGACTACCTGCAAGTGGAGATGCGAAGCTTTGCCCTCGTTTTCGCAGAGACCCCCGACCATCTCGTACTCTGCTTCCGGCAATACCGGCACGGGCCACACCGCGTGGGCCTGTCGCTACCGGGTGGCGGCATTGATCATGGCGAAACCCCGGCGGAGGCCGTACGGCGCGAACTGCTCGAAGAGACGGGCTACGCCTCGGAGAACTGGCGCGAGCTGGCCCGACTCGCGATCAACGGGAATCAGGGTTGCGGCGAGTGCGTCGTCTTCCGGGCCACTGGGTGCACGAAAGTCTCGGAGCCCGCGCCCGACGACATCGAGGAGATGCGACTTGAGCACCTGACGCGGGAGCAACTGCTCGTCGCCCTGGTAGCAGGCGAGTTCACCGTCGCGAGCCACGTCGCCGCCTTGGGCCTCGGCCTTTTGACGTCCTGAAAGGCTCCTTTAGCCCACTACCTCAGGGTTCGTCTCGAGATCGGCTGGGCCACACCGTGGCCACTCCGTCACTGGGCGCCGATCAGTCACTTCGCGGGTTGAGAGACCCTCCCAGGGACGGGCGAACCAGTCCAGGACCGCTTGGATGACACGACCGATCTCGTGATCGGGTTAGGCGGCAAAGACTTCGGCCTGGCGCGCATAGAGCTTTTTCTGCACCGATGAAAGCTCACGATCTCTCGGACACTTGGTCAGTGAGATGATCCTACTGGAGGTGTCAGATGCAAAGAAGTGCGCACGGAAGAGTCCAAGCGGGAAGCTGTAGCCCAGGCGACACAATCGACGTAGCAAGGAGCGGCGGATTTCTGATGTGGCGCGACTTTGCCCCGACTCGTCGTTGTTCGACAGTTTTCCAGCGGTCACGGGTATCGTGACTCGACCATGCGAAAGCCGGGGTCCAGAATGGTAGCTTCAGCTCAATCAACTCCCGAGTGGATGTCTCTTTGGCCGGCATGACGAAATGAAGCGAACGATGGGGCTTTTCAGTGCTCTGCTAGAGCTCTCTCGGATGCATACGAAATCCGTTGACCTGCTGAGCGACATGACGGTCGTGTCGTTGCACAACTCCGCCCACGTTATACCTCCTTCAACTCAAGAGTTCCGCACCGACGAAGAACAGTGGGGCTATTCGCTCAGCTTTCCGGTGTCGATCCCGTTACCGCCGGTTGGCGATGTTCGCCCAACGATTGCGATCGATGTGGAGGTGCTGGACGGTCGCATCGGCGTGGGATGCCTCGACGAAGGACTTCAACACTACCTCACATCCGAGATCAACGTCCCGCCGGCAAACCCAAACCGAGTGGTGACGGCGGAGTTGCAGAGCCAGACCTGGTTCACCCGGGGGCACGTCATGGTTCGGAACACAGGCTCGGGGGGCGCCCGAGCTCGATTCCGCCTCCACGGTGCGCGCCTCTTCTACAAGCGCGCGCAAAATAGGCTTCTCGTTCCTGACTCGTTTCAAGCAGCTGGCACTAACCCTGTTTCAAGGAAGCTGAAGTATCTCGAAGAAGGACTTGCCAGCGATCTGGCTCGTTTGCCGCTCATCCTCATTTATCAGGTGGGCAAAGTCGGTTCCCAGACGATCGAAGCAACCCTGCGCCACGCAGATCTTCCTTACCGGATCAAGCGCCTGCATATCATTTCGCCGCATAACATCAAAAAATTCGGCGCCCATCTCACGAATAAGGCGATGACTGAGGACACCAAGAACAGTCTTCGGCAGCAATTAGACGATGCGAACCGCCTTTATCACGCCATCATAGCTCGCAAGATCCGGAGATTTTTTGGGGGGAAGCGCCTAGAATGCAAGTGATTGTCGGCGTGCGCGAGCCGGTTGGCTTGATGCTCGCCTGCGATTTTTCAGTTCAACTCCACTTACTTTTCCACATTGAGCGACATCACGGCGGAGAGTTGCCGAGATTTATTTCTGCTTGCGCCGCAGGTAGACGAAGAAAGGCGCCGTTACATGATGGATTCCAGGAACTACATCAACGAATGGTTCGATATGGAACTAAGAACAATCATCGGCATTGACGTTTTTGCGCGACCGTTTCCGCACGACAAACAATACGCCATTTACGAAAACAAACTGGCGCAGGTGCTGGTATATCGGTTTGAAGCTTTGGATCGGATAAGACCGATGCTAGAAGAATTCCTTGGGTACTCATTGCCGGAAATTATCGATCAGAATGTTGGAGCAGAAAAGCCTTACGGGGAAATTTACCGTGTTGTCCAAGAAATGCTTCGTCTCCCGGAAAATTATCTGGAGGAGCAATACAGTACAAAACTCGCGCGGCACTTTTACACGAAGGAAGAGCGCGAAAAACTCAAACTGCGCTGGCGAAAATGACATTTCTTCCAGCGTGCCCCGCCGATTACTGGGTCCAAGAGCCCGGCCGCGGGTCGTGGTCGAGTAGGTAGCGACGACATCGAGGAGATGCGACTCGAGCACCTCACGCGGGAGCAACTGCTGGTCGCCCTGGCAGCAGGTGAGTTCACCGTCGCGAGCCACGTCGCCGCCTTGGGGCTCGGCCTCTTGACGTCCTGAAAGGCTCCTTTAGCCCACTACCTCAGGGTTCGTCTCGAGATCGGCCGGCCACACCGTGGCCACTCCGTCACTGGGCGCCCGTCAGTCACTTCGCGGGTTGAGAGACCCTCCGAGAGCAGACTTTGGGTGCGTTGAATGGCGCTCACCGAGCAGCCGCAGACGCCGCTGGCTCACCGCCCTTTGAGTCGGTTCAGGAGCTCTCGCACCAGCCGGATAGGGCGCGGACCATCGCCACGAGCGGGAGTTGAGCACGCCCCGCGATTCCTCCTCCAGTCGGCTAACCATCGACTGCACCCGGATCAGTTCCTCGGTCAATCGCCATAGCAACGGATTGTTGTCGTCGAGCCGGGCGAGCGACTCTCCCACGAATTCCACCTGCGACTGATCCCAGGCCATGCGGTCGCTCTGGGTGACTGTGTTGCGGCCTTCGCGAATCGATATGCCCGCGAGCTCGACGTCGATCGTGTCGACAATCGTCTCGCCGCGGGTGAGGAGTTGCATGAGGAGGAAATAGTCCTCCATGTACTCGCCGAGCGCCGCGACGTCGCGGGTCCGCTCCCGCAAAACATGCAAGGGAAGCACCATGCTGCAGATCGGCGTGGGATTCTCTGCGCCGAGCGCCGACAGGACTCTGCCCGCCGGAAACAGCGGTCCTGGCTCCGAGCGAACTGCCTCTCCATCGCGGTCTCCGTTGTCCAGGCTTCGTGGAACGTACGGGAGTGCCCGACCACGAGCTGCGGCTCCCCTGGTCGCACCATTCTGGCGACACTTCGAAGAGCGCCCTCCCGAAGATAGTCGTCGTCGTCGACGTACCAGACGAAGTCCGTTTCTTCCGCCCGAAGGACGCCGAGGAGGAGGTCGATTCTGGAAAGGCGCTTTTCGCGCACAGGAAGCACTGCGCCCGAGAGATCGATCCCGGGGAGCATTTCTCGAAGCCTGTTGCATTCCGCTTCCAGGCCCGGGCCGGCGATATCCGTCACCAGCCGTACTGACGTCTCGAGCATGTCCCGGGAATCGTCGATCTCGCGGGCGAAGGACCTCATCGCGCGGCAAGAAGGCCCGGTCGATCGAGCTGCGTCCGGCATGCGATCAGGAGGGAGGGGTTGGGCCGGGATCTCGTTAGGCGCACGATCGAAGAGCTCCAGCAGCTCGGTCGCCTTCTCCAGCGAAGGCGGCGGGACTTCAATCGGTCGGATGAAGCGTAAACAGGCGATCATCGACGACCGGCAGTAGACCGACTCGCAGACAGGCGACAGAGACTGTCGCGCCCCAGTGCATGCGTCGAAGGCAATGGGCCAATCGACGCCGTGTCGGCGCAAGGCGGAAACATCGACGAGCGCTGCAGCGTTGCCTACGGCAAGGACCGGTCTCGGCCCGCCCGTCCGATGCAGCCCCTGCTTCCGTGCGTCCCTGAAGCGCACGCACGGTCGTCCTGCAGTCGGGAAGCAGGCCCGAGTTCCCACAGACACCCCAGTTCGGGAAGCTGCGGTCCAGTTCACTCACCAGAACCGGTAGTCGGCGCTCAAGGAGAGACGATCGCCACGCCCCGCTCGCTGCTATGAATGCGACTTCCCGGCCCGGAGCGAGGCCATCGACGAGAAAAGGTCTCCCCGACGATGCTTCCGCGCCAGGATGCCCCATCAACTCGCTTTCTGGGGGTAGAAGGAGGACGGAGAAGCCTCGAAGCGACGATTGGTGTCCTCGAACCCCTTCGTTCCTGGATCGAGTTCGGCTGCGAGCGCATCGAGGCACCATTGAACATCCACGAGATCCTCGAGTGACTCACGATGGACGACAAGCAGTTCGGCCGCGCAATCAAGCATGCTATAGATCTCGAAGAGGCACGCGAGCTTCAGCAGTTGGGAAAGAGTTCGAAAAGGATTGCCCCGGACGCTAGGCGTTGACGCGCTCGATCACCTGTGTGGCGCGCTCGGCGGGAATTGCGACGACGTTCGCCGACTGCGTGGCGTGGGAGCCATCTAGCGGGGCAAGTCGCCCCGTCGCGTCGTCGATTTGCCAGAGAGTGTAGCCGCTCTGTGCAAGGAGACCGCGAACTTCATCCGCGCTTGCACCACATCTGCGCAACGCAAGATCCAACAATTCGACGACGATGACCGGCCGGAATCGTGAAAGGGTGTCGCGGGCGCCGCGCAGGGCTCGCAACTCCGCACCTTCGATGTCCATCTTTAGCACGTCGACGCGCGGCGGCGACCCTTTGCGCACCCACTCGTCGATCGTGGTCACCTGCACCTCCTCCACCGCTTCGACTACAACGCCCGCATAGGCAAAGCCTGCTCCGAGCGTGTTGTGCCCGCTGTGCAGCGCTTCGGCAACCCTCAAATCTGCGCGGCCCGGCACATCAGCCACGGCCTGCTGTAGCGTAATCACTTGGTCTAGATGGTTAAGTTCGATGTTCTTTCGAAGCAGATTAAACTCGCGCGAACTGGGTTCGAACGCGACAACCCGTCCGGTGGAGCCCACCGCCACAGCTCCGGCGAGCGAAAAGATGCCGACATTGGCTCCCACGTCGAAAAAACACGCTCCATCTGACAAGAGTCGTTGTACGACGTGCATGGTGGAGGGCTCGTACCGACCCGAGAGATACATGGCTCGCCCAATCTCCGTGACGCGGTCGACCATAACCTGCAGGCCCCAGAGCCAACGCATCGGACGCGGCCGGTCGAGTTGGGCAAGCTGTCGCGCCCGAATCTGCGTCTCGAGGGCCGTGAATGTGTGACCGTAATACCGCTCCCAGTTGGCCATCGGCCCCGGCGCCATCTCAGACGGTGGATCGAGTGCCGCCGGCGAAGCGGGGGGGGCAGGAATATTCCCCCGATAGACCCGCGCAGACCAGATGGCAGCTTCCGAAGAACCCTGGTCCGACGCGTTGCGAATCACGAGGCTCGCGCAGCTCGAGAGAGGCCCGAACAAGAGGTCGATCACTCCAGGTCCTTGCTCGCTACCCATGACCGTCTCCGCAAGGAACGTCGAGCCGTCCTTTGCCAGAGCACCAAAGCCTACGCGGCCCGAGAGGACCTCGGCGCGCATGCGCACGATCACCGGATCAGCGGCAAGATCCGCAGCGCTAAGGGCCGAGCTTTGCAGGGGGATCAACGCAGCGTAGTGCCACTGCCCCGGGGGTGTAATCACTTTGGTTCGCGCGGAAAGCTCCACCTTCGCGGACCCGTGTATCACAAGGCTCTCTAAGCGCGAAGGCGCCGCCGACTTCTCCCCCGAGAAATCGATGTGCCTGCGAATCGACCATCTTCATCCAATCAGTGACATGAGTCGCGATTTGCGCAGTGGCGAGAATGATGCGCCGATGACACGTCGCACGTTACGGCCGTCTCTCGCATACCTCATATTGTCCTTTCACTCGAGCTCGAAGCCCCGGCGGCATCATCCGCACTCGCTTCCTTCGGATAGAAGGATGCGGGCGAAGCCTCGAAGCGGCGGTTGGTATCGACAAAGTCCTTGGTGCCGGGATCGGCTTCCACAGCCAGCGTGTCGAGGCACCACTGCACGTCCACCACCTGATCCATACGCTCTCGATGCACGACGAAGAGCTCCGCCGCGCAGTCGGGCATGCCGTAGATCTCGAACAGGCACGCGAGCTTCACGAGCTTGTCGGGCGACAGCTCGATCTTCCAATCTACCTCGTAGTTTGGCGCCGCCGCGTCGCGCAGATAGAGCGCATCGCCCCACAGCACTTGCCCCATGACCGTCTGGCCGGCGATAGGGTAGACGAAGCGGCCGGGCAGGCATTCCCGCGTATAGCGATAGACCTCGAGGTCAAAGAGCGTGAAGCCGAGCGATCGCAGCTCGCGGTCGATGTTCGAGAAGATGTTCGAGTGCGGATGAACAAGCCCGTGGAACTGGCACTCGACGAACAGGCCCAGCACGTCTCGCTTCATCAGGACGTCGCGCGCGCCCACGATCACCTCGTAGTCGTGCCCGTCCGTGTCGATCTTAATGAAATCGACGATGGCGTCCGGACGCTCAGCGAAGAATCGGTCCAGCGACGTCCGCTTGCTGGTGACGACTGGCGCCACGGCGCCCTCGCTGTACATTACCTCCGGCGTCAGGCGGGCGAGCCGCTGCGCCTTCGCCGCGCTGGTGCGCTTGAACGGCGTGTCGCCGAGAGCTGCGTGTGGCCCTTCGCGCTCGCTCGATGGCAACAGCTGGTCGTAGTCGTCAGCACCCACGAAATAGTCGAAGTAGTGCACGCCACTCCCCGTTTCCTGCGCGTTGAGGCGCTCGCATTCGTTCATGAGCGGCTCGAACGCGAAGGCAGCAAGATCGGGACGAAAGACGTTCCAGTGACCGTCGATGCCGCCGCTTGCGCCCACGTCCACGACCGTGAAGAGGCGATCTCTGAAGATCAGGTTGCGAACGAGGCTAGTCGTCAGTCGGGGCTGGTACAGCACGCGGGGCGTGCCCATTGTTGTCCTCTGATTCGTCGCTTGAGAGATGATGGAGCCCGGCGCTGGGGCGACCGATCCAACCGCGCGATGACGTCGGTCACACGATCGTTTGGTGCCGCGAGAACATTCGCCGAGAAATCGTCCGGCAGCGTATGCAGGCGGCTGGCGTGTCCCGTCGCGTCGTCGATCGACAGGAGCGAATTGTCGCGCTCATCGAGAAACGTGCGCACCTCGTCGGCGCTACTGCCTGCCTTCCTCAGCGCCCGGTCGAAAATTTCGAGAATCAGCAGCGGGCGGGTCTTGGCGAGCAGGGAGCGCGTGCCCCGGAGGGCCATCATTTCGGAGCCCTCGATATCGAGCTTCACTAGATCCACTCGCGGCAGGCGGTTATCCAGGACGTAGGCATCGAGGGTGGTCATCGAAACCCGCTCGGGACTCACGCTTCGCACGCGCCATAGGCGAAGGCTAGGCGAAAGGGTGTTGTGCCCGCTGTGAACGCTCTCAGCTATGTGGAGCTCCGCCACACCGATCTTGTCGCCCACTGCCCGCTGGACCGTCCTGACGTTCGTCAGCCGATTGAGATCGACGTTCTTTCTGAGCAGCGCGTACTCGCGCGGGCTAGGCTCGAACGCCACGACACGCCCGTCCTCGCCCACGCGGCGCGTCGCCGCGAGCGCGAAGAGGCCCGCATTGGCCCCCACGTCGAAGACGCAGCCGCCAGAATCAAGCAGGCGACCCATGACGTACATCGTCGTCGGCTCGTATCGCCCCGAGAGGTACACGGCCCGGCCCATTTCCGTGCTCGGATCGACCATGACCGAAAGGCCCCAGAGCCATCGCATCGCCCTAGGCTCACCCATCTCGTCGAGCTGACGCATCCCGAGCTGCACGTCGATATCGTCGAAGATCCTGCCGTAGAAGCGGCTCCAGTTCGCCATCGGTCCGTCCGAAATGCCGCGCGGCCCATCGAGAACCACCGGCGGTGGCGGCAGGCGGGAAACGCTCACCCGGAAAGCCCGGATCCCGAAGACGTTCGTCCGCGAAGCCCCCTGGGCGGACACGTTCCGGAACACAAGTCCCCCGCAGTGTTCGAGTCTGCCCGGCTGCAGCCGCACCGTGTGGCGGCCCTGGGCGACGCGCGCGACTACCTCGGTCGCGAAGGTCAATCCGTCGCGCGCGACGACACCGATGCCGACCTCGCCAGCGCTCACCTCGATGTCCACCTCGACGACAACCTGATCGTCGCCGAGTGACGGCAGCGAATCGCGGTCGGGGCCAAGGACAGGTACGATAGCCGCATAGTGCCATTGACCCGGAGGCGTCTGCAGTTCGACCCCCCCGCCACCAGGCCGAGAACCGCCCGCCTGCTGGACAAGGCCCGCGAACGGGAAGACATCCTGAAGAGCCTCCCCCACCGTAAGGCTTGGACCGCCGAATTCCGCCGTCATCCGAGGAGCTCGACCAGCGCCGGGCTGTCGACGAGCCGCCGCGAGGCGACGAGGATGCATCGCAGGTTGTGCCCGTCGCGAGCGTACGCCATGTCGTCGCGCCAGCGAGCGGGGAAGTCCTCGTGTTCGGGAGGATGGCGTACGCCATACACGAACGGGAATCCCGCGCGGTTGAGGGCCATCGCGACGAACGCTGGGCTCGGGCGGCACGCCAGTCCGGCCAAGGCCTGGTTGGCCGACTTGTCCTCGTCCACCAGCACCATCACCGGGCGCGACGAATCGCAAACAATTGTCTCTAGGACCATGAGCTCGTCGCAGACCGCTTCGAGGCGACGGAGCGCCGCGACCGGGCTGTCGAGGTGATAGAGCAGGCCATAGCAGTGGACGATGTCGAACCGTCCGAGCGTCCTAAAGTCGAACTCCTGCACGTCGCCGACCACGCCGGTCACGTGCGGGTAGCGCTTGGCCATCTGCTCGATGTTCTCGCGCCGGCCGTCGACGCCTACCACTTGACATCCCTGGCGCGCATAGAAGGCGGCAAAATGCCCCACCCCGCATCCGGCATCGAGCACGCGTTTCCCCGCCAGGGGCAGCGCCAACGAATCCAAGTGCGCAAGGCGCGCGCGATTGATGGTGGTCGCCAGATCGTCGTTGAAGACGTGTCCCTCCGCAAAAGCCGGGGGCGACTCCGCCGAGATGTCGCGCTTGGAAACGCTGACTAGATAAGTAGCCTGCGCGTCCTCGGGCGACAGTACTTCGATCGAATGGACGACCACCTCCGAGCTGCGCCCGTCGGTGGCCGTATTGCGGATTACGAGATCTCCACACTCATTCCAGTTCTCGATGCGCACGTTCACCGCGCGGGGGCGCTCGGTCGGGCCGGCCTCGGTCTCATTCAGGAACACCTGCGTGCCCGCGCGCAGGCAGCCGACGCCGACTCGGCCAAAGCGCACGCTCACAATGACGCGCACGACTGCGGGGGCCTCATCATTGGCTTCGCTTGCGCGCACCGCATTGCGTGCGAAGGTTGCGGCATACTGCCAGCAGCCCTCCGGGGTCCTAACTCGCACGCCCTCGACCTCAGGGCGGACCAAGCCCCCTGCGCTTTGGACACCCTCGAGCCGATATCCTGTCTGCGCGGCGCGAGGGCGCGAAACAGTGTCACGCTGCATTGCCGTTTGCCTCATTGCTCGGGAGAGTTGCTCAGCCGGCTCATTGCATACCAGTGTCTTAACCCGTCCTCAAATTGCCGGTGTATCAACGAAGTCTACTGCGGCCGCGCGGAAACCTCTATGCTCTCGCGTCATTGCACGCATCGGTCCTTCGTCACGGGGGAGTGCCCCGAAGCGCTATTCACCAGATAAGCCACTCACATGACCTCAGCTTTTGACGCGTATCTGGAAACGCTTCGCCAGAAGTGGACCGAGTTGCCCGCCGGGTCGGACGGAGCGGAATGCCGCACTTCTCCCGGTCTTCTTTCCTTCGCTGACTCGCAGCTGTGCGACTACTGGGATAGTCAATTCGCGGCTGGCGAGGACCTACGCGGATGGTACCGAACGCTATATCGGGACTCATTTCGCGGCAAGCGCGTTCTCGAAATCGGCTCTGGCATGGGGTTCGACGGAATCAATTTTCTACAGCAGGGCACAGACTGGACGTTCTGCGATATCACGGCTGAGAACCTGCGTCTAGTGAGCCGGGTTGCGAACATCAAGGGGCTGAGTCACTACCGAACGTCCTTGATCGACGGCATCGAGTCCATTCGTAGTCTTCCTTCTGGCTATGACTTCGTTTGGGCGAACGGCTCACTCATCCACTTGCCGTTTGACCTTGCCCGGGAGGAGTCGCTGGCGATCCTTGAGCATCTGAGGCCCGGCGGGCGATGGATCGAGCTCGCGTATCCAAGAGAACGCTGGCTCCGGGAAGGCGCGCCTCCGTTCACCGAGTGGGGAAAGATGACCGACGGCGAGCTTACGCCGTGGGTGGAATGGTACGACCTGGAAAAGCTGCGGCGCCGGCTCGCTCCCGGGACCTTCGTACCAGTGCTCGACTTCTGCTTCGCCTCGCAACAATACATCTGGCTCGATCTTTCGTACTCCGGCACGTCTTCATCGCGCGAAGCGACCGCTGAGTCGCTACCCTCGCCCGGCAAGGTGGAGACGCCGGCCGGGGTCTGGCACTACGCTCAGGTCGTCGATCTCTCCGAACCCCTGTCCCGACTCGACGCCGGGGACGAGCCCGTGGCTTTGGATGTCGAATGCCGCGTCCTTCGGGGGTCCGTGGGCTTCGCCTTGGCGACGGAGAACGGCAGGCAGTTCGTTTCCCGGGAAGCGATCGTCGACGCTCGGGAGTTTCCCCACGTCTTCACGCTCACCGCCCGCCCGGGACACGCGCCTCGCACGCTCGTCATGCGAAACGTGTCACGGATCGGGTCGAGTCTCGCGCTGGTCGAAACCCTTTCGATTCGTCCGTCGGGCTGAGCGCCGGACCGGGCGGCGGGAGCCTTCGCCGAAGCGCATCCGTTTCTTTGTGCGGCGCAAGCTGCCCACGTATAATTCCACGTTGTCCGGATCGGACCATCGCCGTTCGATCCCCTCCCCGCCCCGTCCCGGCCTGCGGACGCGTGGGATCGAGGCTTTGAATGTCAACAAACACAGGGGGACCTTGGAATGCGCGTTTCGGTCATTGGCTTGGGCAAGCTGGGCTCCCCGCTCGCCGCCGTCCTGGCGAGCAAGGGCCATGAAGTCATCGGCGTCGATCTGAATCCGGAGTTCGTGCGCTTGCTGAACGAGGGGCGCGCGCCGGTGCAGGAGCCACGCCTGCAGGAGCTGATCGACGCGAGCCAGGGTCGCCTGCGGGCCACGGTGGACGTCGAGGAGGCGACGCTCCAGAGCGAGATCAGCTTCGTCATCGTCCCGACGCCGAGCGACGCCAAGGGCGCCTTCACGAACAAGTACGTCATCGAGGCGGTCACCGCCATCGGCAAGGCCCTGCGGAAGATGGATTCGTACCACGTCGTCAACATCACGAGCACGGTGATGCCGGGCTCGATGGGCGGCGAGATCCGCCGGGCACTCGAGAGCGCCTCGGGGCGCATCGTCGGTAAGGACCTCGGCCTCTGCTACAACCCAGAGTTCATCGCGCTGGGCAGCGTGATCCGCGACATGCTTCTCCCAGATGCGATCCTCATCGGTGAATCAGACACCCGGGCAGGTGACCTACTCGAGAGCATCTACCGCACGAGCTGCGAAAACAATCCGCCAGTCCAGCGGATGAATTTCGTTAATGCCGAACTTACTAAGATCTCGGTCAACACCTTCGTAACGACGAAGATCTCGTACGCCAACATGCTTGCCGACATCTGTGACCGTTTGCCGGGCGCGGACGTCGATGTCGTGACGAACGCGGTCGGGATGGACAGTCGAATCGGACGCAAGTACCTCAAGGGCGCCCTCGGGTACGGCGGCCCGTGCTTCCCCCGCGACAACGTCGCTTTCGGGCACTCTCGCCCGCTCCGTCGGCGCGCGGGCCGATGTCGCAGAGGCGACCGACCGCATCAACCGCTACCAGATCGATCGCCTGGTGTCCGCTGTCGCCTCGCGCCTGAACCGCGGCGCAAGAGTCGGCATCCTCGGCCTCTCGTACAAACCGGAGACCGGCGTCATCGAGGAGAGTCAGGGCGTCATGCTCGCGGCGTCGCCTCGCCGACCAGGGTTTCCGCGTGAGCATCTACGACCCGCTCGCGCTGCCGGCCGCATCGGCCGTGCTTGGCAGACAAGGCAACGTGGCCGAGTCGGCCGAAGCCTGCGTCGCTTCCAGTGACCTCGTGGTGATCACGACGCCCTGGCCGCAGTTCCGCAGCATTCCAGCCGCGGCTTTCGCGCCGAACGGCGGCAACCGGCTGGTGGTGATCGACTGCTGGCGCGTGCTGCCCCCGGGCGAGCATCAGTCCGCTGCGAAGGTCATATACCTCGGCTTCGGCGACCATCGCGTCGAAGTGCAGGACGCCGCCCCAGCGCAGGTGAGGTCGCTTTAGGACGCAACGCGCCTGCTTCCCGCATTCCCTTCAGAACACGAGTTGAGATGGAAATCGAGCGTTTGATGGACAAGGATGATCTGGTCGTCGTAACCGGGGGCGGGGGCTTCATCGGCGGCCATCTCGTCGCCGACCTGCGTAGCCGGGGCTACAAGCGGATGCGCTCGGTGGACCTCAAGCCAATCGACGAGTGGTACCAGGTCGTTCCCGGCGTCGAGAACGTGCAGGCCGATTTGCAGGACAAGGACGCCTGCGACCGCGCCGCGCGCGACGCCCGCTTCATCTTCAACCTCGCGGCCGACATGGGCGGCATGGGCTTCATCGAGACCCACAAGGCGGAGTGCATGCTCTCGGTGCTCATCAACACCAACATGCTGCGCGCCTCCCGCGACGCACGGCGTCGAGCGCTTTTTCTTCTCCTCCTCGGCGTGCGTGTACGCGGCCGACAAGCAGACGAGCGCGAACGTCACGGCGCTGAAGGAGGCGGACGCCTATCCCGCCATGCCCGAGGACGGCTACGGCTGGGAGAAGCTCTTCAGCGAACGCATGTGCCGGCATTTCCGGGAGGACTTCGGCCTGCAGACGCGCGTTGCGCGCTATCACAACGTCTACGGTCCGCACGGCACCTACGACGGCGGGCGCGAGAAGGCGCCGGCCGCGATCTGCCGGAAGGTGATCGCGGCGATCAAGCACGACGCGGGCACGCGATCGAGATCTGGGGCGACGGCGAGCAGACCCGCAGCTTCATGTACATCGACGACTGCCTCATCGGCACGCAGCGCGATCATGGCGAGCGACGTCGTCGAGCCGCTCAATCTCGGCAGCGACGAGCTCGTGACCATCAATCAGCTGGTCGACATCGTCGAGCGACATCGCCGGCGTGAAGCTGAAGCGGCGCTACAAGCTCGACGCGCCGAAGGGCGTGCGCGGACGCAACAGCGACAACACGCTCATCAAGGAGCGGCTCGGTTGGGCGCCCTCCATCACGCTCATGGACGGCATGGAGAAGACCTACCGCTGGATCCACGACGAATTGCACAAATCCACTGAGCAGCGGCGGCGGATCTACCGGTAGCTTCGCGCTTGGGCATCGCGCCTGACCCGCCGGCGGGAGGGGCGTTCTTCAGCCGGCGGATGTATTGGCACCGGGAAGCAAATGAACGATCACATCCTCGACAAGGTTTCCGCGCGTTGGGGAGTGGCACCGGACGACGCGGTCAACTTTGCGACGGTCAAGGAAGTAGACCGTCGTCTCGTTCGGTTGCTGGGGGGCGATCCCCGACGCGACCCGTCGTCCTGGCTGCTTGCCCTCGATACCTTCCATGACCGCTCTCTACCCATCCGCAGCGGCCTGAGCCTGTGCTGCGGCCACGGCCACTTCGAGCGCGCCTTTGGCCGCGTGCGCAACGTCCAGCGGATGCTCGCCCTCGACGTCTCCGAGCCCGCACTCGACAGCGCACGTCGGGCTGCGCGGGCTGAGGGCTTGTCCAACGTGCAGTACCTCCGGCAAGACATCAATGCCCTGCAATTGAACGGGGAGTTCGATTTCGTCTACGCGGTGGGGTCCACCACCTCAGCGCACTCGAGCATGTGTTCGGCGAGGTGCACCGGCATATGACCGATAACGGCGTGTTCATGATGTACGAGTACGTCGGTCCCAGCCGTTGCCAATATTCACCGCGCCTCGTCGAAGCCGTGAACGCCTCGATCCGCCTGCTGCCGGAGCGTCTCCGGGTGCGCGTTTCGGCGCAGCGGGAGCTCGGCGTCGCGACGCCGCAAGAAGCGATAGCGGAAATGAGAATGCGTCGCCGAGTTTCGCGCCTGGCGTTCGCCC
This sequence comes from uncultured beta proteobacterium, assembly GCA_963789885.1. GTDB lineage: Bacteria > Pseudomonadota > Gammaproteobacteria > Burkholderiales > SG8-39 > DATEDA01. The sequence continues at coordinate 19,781 of CAWBNB010000011.1, forward strand.
ACCCTGTGGCCAGGATTCCGTTCGTCCGACTCGCGCCGGCCGGCGGGTCTCGCGTGCGCGCCGAGTCTCCCCTGACCATCGAAACACCGGAAGGCGACTGGCAGTACGCCGCCCAGCTTCCGCTGGGACCCGACGAGCCGGGTCGGCAAGACCCGGACGCCCGGCTGTTGATCCGTGCGAGGGTGAAGTCCGGGTACGTCGGCATCGCGCTCGTTGGGCCCGACGTAGGGAGGGTGCTCGCGGAAGGGGTGCTCAAACCCTCGGCGCAGCCGGGACTCGTCGATCTGCCGATCGGAAGCTTTCCCGAGGCGTCGTATCTCATCATCAGGAACCATCCGAATCGCGGCGCCTCCTCCGAAGTCGAGATTCACGGCATGGTTATCGGCCTTGCTTGCGGCGAAGTTAGAGGTGAGGGTCCGGACGCCGAGCGACCAGACTGGGAACCACTGTCCGACGACCCCAACTTCGCGCGGCATTTCTGGAGTTCGTTCACGCCCATGACCGAAGCCGAGTGGCTCGCGCTGGATCCGAGCGAGGCCGTGCGGTCGGCGGACATCATCTCCGTCCTTCATCAGGTGTTCCCGCGTGTGGAAGTGCGCTACCTCCGATCGTCGATGGTGCAGTTCGTCCTGCACGATATCGCCGCGAACTTCTACAACGACGCGGGCGAGTCCCTGGACTACCTCCGGATGCTGTTCGCGATCGAGGACACGCTGATCCAGACTGGGCAGATCCCCGAGTACTACGCGTACATCGCCGCGTTCAACCGCCTTTGAGCGGCGAACCAGCCATCGTCGCACAGCGCCGCGACGCCCCCATCGTCGTTCTTTGCCATGTTGCCCTGGACGAGCGCAACGGCGGAGGCCTGCGGACGCTGCTGCTCTATCTCGCGCAGCTCGAAGGGCGTTCGTTCGTCTCGGTGCATTTCGGCGACACTCCGGACACCGGACGTCATGGTCTGCGCGCCGTGACGTACCGGCTGCTGGAAAGGAAGTCCTTCCCGACGAGCGTCACGGAGTACGCGAGGGCGCTGCGAGGAGTCAAACGCGAATTCGGAGATGACGCGTTCTTCCTGCTGTTCCCGAATACGAAGGACGATCTTCAGCTCTGCCTTACGGCCACACTCGTCACGGATCAGACTTGTGTCTGGCTGATGGACGACTTCGTGCGGACGCTGTTTCCGCGTCACCCCTTCCGGCGGCGTCTGTTCGCCGGCCTCTTCGCCGCCATGTATCGCCGCGCTGGACGCCGGATAGCCATCTCCGAGCCCATGCGGCGTGAGTACGCAAGACGATACGGGCGGGAGGCCGACCTCGTGCTCGGCAAGCGCTGGCATTCCAGCGACCTTCACGCCGCGCCCTTACGAATGACCCCCGTCACCTTCGCCGCGCCGCTTCGCCTCGTCTGGGTAGGCAAGTACCAGCCCTACTACCACGAACCGATCCTCGCATTGAGCGAGCTGCTTCGGACCGATCCGCGGATCCCCGTGCGGCTGGACCTGTACGGCCAGGTTCGGCCGCCGCCCGACGTTCTTGTGCCCGACCGGGTCGACTATCGCGGCAGCTTCGAGGACAAGGATCTGCTCGACACCTTGCGAAAATACGATTTTGGGCTAATCACCTACAGCTTCGACCCGCACACCCGAGAGTTCATGCGCTACAGCTTCCCCGGAAAACTGACCGACTACGTGTCGGCGGGCCTGCCGGTCTTGACCATATCGCCGCGGGACATTTCGGTCTGCGACGATCTGGTGCGGCGGGACGTTGGACCGTGCGTCTTCTCGCTCGATGTCGACGCGGTGAGCATCGGCATGGCGCAGGCGTTCGGCGGGGGGCCCGAAGCGCTCGAGAAATGGCGGCAGAACAGCCTCGCATGGGCGCGCGAGGAATTCGTGTTCGAAGACGGCCTTGCCCAGTTCAAGCAGCTCTTCCAGTGAGATACCCATGGTGCTGACCAAACCTTATCTATCGATCGTCGCCACGACGAGAAACGACGATCACGGCGGAAGTCTCAACCGGCGGACGCAGGCGTTCATCGACGGCGTCACGGGCCAGGCGCATCGCCACCGGCTGGAGACGGAGCTCTTACTCGTCGAGTGGAATCCGCCCGCCGACCGCGCGCCGCTGCGGGAGGTGTTCCGATGGCCGGAGGACAACCCGTGGTGCGAGGTCCGGATCGTGACGGTGCCGGCCGAGCTGCACGCCCGCTACCGCTTCGCCGATCAGCTCCCGATGCTCCAGATGATCGCGAAGAACGTGGGCGTCCGGCGCGCGCGGGGGGAATACGTGCTCGCGACCAATGTCGACATCCTGTTCGCCGACGAGATCTTCGCCTTCCTCGCCGCCCGTCGCCTCGAGCCGGACGTGCTGTATCGGTCCGACCGCGTCGACGTCGACCGGCACGTGCCCTTGAACGTCCCCATCGAGAAACGGCTCGCGCATTGCCGGAACACGGTCCTGCGGATCGCCCGAAAGGGCGGGATGTGGGTCGTCCCCGAGGGCGCGCCGGCGCGTTCGGTCGAATTCGCTCAGCCCGTGGCCTACGTTCCGCCCGTGTTCGCGCCGCGTCCACGGAAGCAAGGGCTGCTCGCGGGCAGATGGTCGGAGGTGACCCAGCAGGGGCGCGTTGCAGGGGGCGGGTTTCTACGCTCGATCGCCTCCGCCGCACGCCGAGCTGGGCGGCGAGTCCTGCAGAGCGTGCGATTCCCCTTTGTACACCTACTGGCCTTCCTCCAGAAGGCCGCGGACCGACCGTTCGAGAGGGAGGGCAGCACGAGCAGTGCGGTCGCATCCTGGCTCAACGAGGCACTGATCGTGCTGGGGTTCCCGCTCGCCGCGGGCGCGCTGTTCGTGAGGGCAGTGGCGTTCGGCCTGCGGCGAGGCCTGCGCCACGCGCGCGCGGCCGTACGCGTGCGTCTTCGTGCGTCGTTCGTTGGCGACTGTGTGCGCCGGATGCGCGTCTACCGGAGCCTCGTCTACACGGCGCAAGACCGGCTGCACGCCATGGGATACCGGGCAACCCCGAGCGAGGTGCTCGACGAGCTGCTCGAGTATCGCAGACTCCGAGCCATCCCGCAGCTGCACACCAATGCCTGCGGGGACTTCATGCTCGCGAACCGCGACACGTGGATGAAGATGCGCGGCAGCCCCGAACTCGTGATGTACTCCATGCATCTCGACAGCCTCACGATGATGACGGCCTACAAGCTCGGCATCCGCATGGAGGAGCTGCCGAACGAGATGGTGCACTATCACATCGAGCACGGGAACGGCTGGACGCCGGATCAGGGGCTGCAGCTCTATCGACGCATGAACGGCCGCGGCGTGCGCATCCTCACCCACGGGCAGTACCTGCGGTACGCCACGTACGTCCTCCACCTCCCGCACCATTTTCTGTCTAGCGAGGACTGGGGACTGGGATCAGCCACGCTGCCGGAGGAGATCGTGACGCATCGGATGGGGCAGCCGGCCGAGCGGGCCGCGCCGTTGAGGTCCGAGCTGGCCATCGCGGCGTAACGACCGCTGTACGCGAAAATGTTCCCGCTCCCCGGGCGCGCGAGCGGCGCCCGGGCCCGTGTTCACCTGCGCTTCCAGCGCATGTCTGTACCCATCCTCTCGGCGATCGCCTCCGCCATGAGCCGATAGCCGCGGCTTTCTCCGCTGGGCTCGCGGCGCAGGTGGATGTGGTCCTCGTAGAGCGTGCCCTTCTCGTCCTTGTAGATATCGAGTAGCGAGTACACGGTCACTCCCTTCGCGTTCAAAGCGAGCAGCCTTCGAGTCATGTTGTCATAGTCCGGTCCGTAGCTCAGGTCGCCCACGATCTTCTGCTCGTCCACGCTCAGCGGCTTCCCGGTCGCAGGCGTCGGCTGAATGAAATGCAGAACCGGGATGTCGAAGGCCTTGCCTATCCCGTTCATGGCAATCATGTACTTCTCGTACTGACCCAGCCCGAAGTCGATGCGCCGCGTCGTGTCCCAGTCCTTCGGCAGCGCGAACAGGGACTGAACCGTCGTCTTGCGCTCAGCAGTTCCGCCGGAGTCCTTCTGGAACCACGCACCGAGGGCCTCAGCCAACAGATAAGCTGCCTGCGACCGGCTCAGAAAGGGATTCCCATCCATCTTGCCGCCCAGGCGGGAGACAGTCCATTTGGCGACGACCGACCCGAAGCTCTCGGTGGCAAGCGGGTTGACGGAGAGGAAGTTGTCGGGAGGGTACTCAAGGGCCGCCCCGCCGCGAAGCATCTCGAGCTCGTTGTAGCCGTCGAGCGTAACAACGGCGTCGACAGCCTGCACGTTCAGGAGCATGAGGATCGCCTGCTGGGGCTGCTTCCAGGCGCCGACACTCCCATTGAGCACCTTGAACGCCGCCGCCTTCGGTGCTACGAACTTCTCGTTCAGAGCTAGCTCCAGAAACTTGGGGGCCGGAGGCTGGTCGATCTGGCCGAGCTGTGCCGCGACTGAGCCGCCGGTGAGCAGAATCACGTAATGATCTGCCGAACGTTGCGGCGGAAAGTCATCGTTGAACAGCCCGACGTTGTTGATACTCGCCTTCCCGCATGGCGGATTTCGGTGATGAACGAAGCCCAGGTATGGATGCGGGAAGAGGGCGTCCACGTAACGGCAGGAGGAAGCGCCCTTCGTGGCGTCGGCGATGTAGGTGTTCTTGAAGCGCAGGAATCGGTCGCGGGCAGAGATGTACTGGCCATCGCGCGCAGTGAGGTACGCGATCGCAAGAGCCTCGCCAATAACTGCCGCCAGGCAGAGTCCCAAGACCAGCGCGATCAAAGAAAACAGAAGGTTCTTCATGCAATCTCCATCGAGCTAGATCGACCGCTACCGCCGTTGAGAGAAAAACGCTCGCGCCGACCGAGGCAGTGCAAGATGGCCCATGCCATGGCGTACGCCTCGACGTCGAAGTGCGCGACGCGGACCGCAGCACAACGCGAGCGTCTGGATGGCGTCCGCCGAGAGCGGCAGATATAAATCCTCGGAATGAGGAAGCATTGCTCGTCGAAACCGCCGACCTGCTGGCAGCGCGCGCCGCACCCGACCGGATCGCGCTCGAGCAATCCTCCGACTCACCCGGGCCGGGCAAAGTCGCCCCACGCATAACGAGAGAGAACGGTGCGGTCCGCCGGATCGGCGGCCATGTAGGCCTCGGTCTGATTGTCCGCCACGAGGAGATTCTCCTGGGTGGACTGCCAGAACGTGTTCGACAGATGCCATCGCTCGGGCGGATAACCCTCGCCGTCGCGCCCCACCACGAGCACTTTCAGGCCGAGCCTCAGCACCTGATTCGTCAGGCTGTCGTTGCCGCTCTCGAACTTGTACGCGGAAAGCTTCCAGCGGAGCGGTCCGATGTGAACCCGACTGAGCGTTCGTCGTGCGAGCGCGAACGCGTTGGTACGCACGTGGTAGTTCGGAAAGGCAGGGATGTGGCGCGTCGGCCGCCAGATCCCTGCCTGACGGAGCGCCCACAGCCCGGCCCGCCGCGCCAGCGCGCTGGGCCGTCGATCGCGCAGGGCAAGCCTGATCCTGGTGCGCACCCGGGTCACGGGCGACACGGCGTTCTCCCCCTGCGGCATAGGGTAGCCGCGCGCGATGCTCTGGCAGGAGCCGGTGGCCCCGACCAAGCCGACGCCTTCTTCGCTTAGCCAACGGGAGAGCTTGCCAAGCCAGCCGTCGTCGAGAATGCGGCTGTAGGAATTCAGGAAGCAGAAACGATCGTGCTCGAGCGACGCGACCGACTCGAAATACGCATTCACGTCCAGCCCGCGATCGGGCACGAACAGCCGCTGGTGAGGCGTGCCATCAAGGAGCCGGTCGTAGTCCTGCGTGCCGCCCTGGACGGCAAAGCCCTTGAACAGAATCACGAGATCATGCGGAGCGCCGGCCGCGTGTTCGCGGTACGAGCTCAGGAATCTTTCAAAGGGCGGCAGGCCATTCTGCCTGCGGACGAGATGGACGACCGCGAGGTCCGACACTCAAGCAGTCTCTGGAAATTTCGCTCGCAGATAGCGCTCCAATGCCTCGCGCCACGGCTGCAAGACGACGCCGAGCGCGCGCGCCTTCGTGTTTTCGAGAACCGAATAGAGGGGTCGTCGCATGAGCCCGGTCCGGCCTCCGCGATCGACCGGCACGACTTCGACCGAAGCGCCGATCAGCCGCACGATCTCCCGCGTGAATTCGTACCACGAGCAGGCGCCTTCGTTCACCAGGTGGTAGATCCCGGGCTGTAGCGCCGGGTGAGCGATCAGCGCGTAGACGGCGCGGCTCAGGTCGTCGGTCGACGTCGGGGCGATGATCTGCTCGCACGCCATCTCGATCCGCTTCCCCGCACGCGCGTCCGCGACGCGGCCGTCCACGAAGTTGCCGCCCTTGGAGCGCGCGCCCGAGCGCCCGTAGAGCCCGCACGTCCGGATGACCACGGCTTGTTTCGGCGCAGCGGCGAGCGCCGCGTGCTCCCCGGCGAGCCGCGTGATGCCATAGATCTGGAGCGGAGAAGGCGTGTCATCTTCGCGCCAGGGGATGGCGCGCTCCCCGCCGAACACGTAGTCACTGCTGAAGGTGATGAGCCGAGCGCCTTGCTCCGCGCACGCCGATGCCAGATCGCGCACCGCCACGCAGTTGATGAGGAACGCCTGTGCGGGCTCTTCCTCGCAGCGGGGGACGTTGTGGAACGCTGCGCAGTTGATCACCGTGTCCGGACGCGTCTCCAGTATCAACCGCGCCGCCTCCTGCGGGCGGGCGAGGTCGAGCTGGTCGCGCCCCGGCGCGACGATCTCGTGACCGGGATTGTTGCGCAGGAGGTCGCCGCCGAGCTGGCCGGTCGCTCCGATCAGAAGGATTCTCATGGGAAAAGCAGCATTACGGAGTACACCGATACAGCTCTTCCACGTAGCCGGCCCTGACCCAGCAAGGGAAACGGTAGAGCCTCTCGAAGCCTCCCACCTCCTGGACAACGTCGCCGACCACCAGCGTCCTCGCCGCCGACGCGCCGATCGGCGACTCGGCCTCGTGGTTGATGCTGAGGAAGTGCGATCGGGTCGTCCTCGCTATCTCGCGCAAATACTGTCGGACGGTCGGGCGCTCGATCTCCGGAAACGAGTCCTGATTCAGGACAAGGTCGAATGTCTTCGACGGCACCTCCTGGAACGCCCAGCCCGGAAGCACCCGGATCGCCCGCCCATCCGTCGGCATATCCTCGCCGTAGAGAACGACGTTCGCCCCCGGCAGCGCGCGGATGAGGAAGTATCCCTGCAGCACGTTGACGAGCGGAAGATCGAATATCGCGAAATTCGCGATGCCGAATTTGGAGCAATAGTAGGCGACGCGGCCGACCCCGCCGCCGATCTCGCAGATGGCAGCCCCTTCGAGATGATTCGTAATCGCTCTGATCCGCCACGCTGCGTACAGCGCGGTGATGTCGCGAAAGTGGAGCCTGCCCGACTTGGTTTCGAGGGTGAAGAGACAACCCTCAACCGGCGGGACCGTGATCCCGATTCCGAGCGCATTTTCCAGCTTGGCGACCAGCTCGTCGGGCGCTTCGTAGAGGTTCTCTCCCCAGCGGCCCTGTTCCGGGTTCTCCATTCGCAGCACGCCGACGATCTCGGCGAGCGAGACGAGCCGATCGAGAATGAAGAGCGCGCTCCAGTCCTGGAAGCGCCGCGAAGCCGATGCCTCTGCGGAATTCCGCTTCGCCCTGGATGATCCCGTGAGTGGCACCATGGCGGGGCATGTTGCACAGGTATTCAGCGAGCCCCAACGGGTTCTTCTTTCCCAGGAGCGAGAGGAGTTCGCCGTGGTGATGCCTCGCGAGCCCTCCCCACAGCGCATCCGCCGAATCGCTCGACACGACCGGGTGCCGCTCGAGTCCCCTGTGCCACGCGTTCAACACCCGGCTCGCGGCTTCGACGTCGGCATCCAGCGGTCGACGCTCCGGGGCGAAGCTCGCCCGGATCCGCGGCGCGGCCCGCGACTGCGCGTGGGTGATGAGCCGTCGTCGATAGCCTCGCTCCAGGGCGGCGGTGAGCCCGAACCGTTCGAAGTTCACGCGGACCGAGCTCAGCGCCCGGCGAGCGAAGGGCTGACCCCACTCCGGGACGATCCGACCCAGCGTTGCAAGGTTCAGGCGAGCCATCTCGATTCGGGAAAGCGACGCCTTCGCGGAAAAGCCTCAAAGCAACGCATAGCTTCGGTCCCGCTCCGACAGTACCGGATCGGCCAGCGGCCAGCCGATGGCGAGCTTGGGATCGTCCCAGCGCACGCCGCGCGCGAGCTCCGGATGGTAGAACTCGGACATCTGGTAGAGGACCTCGGTGTCGTCTGCGAGCGTCTGGAAGCCGTGAGCGAAGCCTTCCGGCACGTAGAGCGCGCGCCGGTTCTCGGCGCTCAGCTCGACCGCGTGCCAGCGCAGCCGGGTCGGCGAGTCCTCGCGCAAGTCCACGGCCACGTCCCAGATGGCGCCCTGCGTGCAACGCACGAGCTTGGCTTCCTCGTGCGGCTTCGCCTGGAAATGCAGGCCGCGCAATGTGCCGCGCCGTCGATTGAACGAAACGTTGCATTGCGCGAGGCGCGGATTCAGGCCGTGCGCCTCTAATTCCTGTTGGCAAAACGAACGCGCGAAAAAGCCCCGCTCGTCCTCGAGACGAACCAGGTCCAGGACAAATACACCTGCCAACGGAGTCGGTTCGAACTTCAGGGCGTTCCTCCCAATTGAAATCTCATTCGCCAAGCGGATCCAGATAGCTGCGCCGTATTTCCGCCGCGGGCACGTCACTTGAGACCTTTTCAAGGACGATCGCAAAACTGATGCTGCCGCGATCGGGGGACCGGGAGTTGGTCGGATAGAACTGACGCAGCCGAAAAGGCAAGAATCCGTCGCCTGCGAGCTGAGCCATCACCAGCAGGAACGATGGCGGCGTGAACACCCAGGCATGGACATCAAGATACTCACCCTCTCTCGCCTTGTGGACCAGGGACAAGTGTTGATCTGTCGCGAGCTTGGCCTTGACGGCTCCGCGACCGGAGACGATGTCCTCCGGGTAGACCGAATCCGGCGTCGCCCAGTGCATGTTTACAAGGCTGGCAAGCGAATGGTGATCGTAGACGGAGCGGACGTTCGGGACGGTAGCATCTTCGAGATAGGCGGCGACGATGTCTGCGGCCTGCGTTTCTTCCCGAAGCAAATCGAAACTCTTGCGCCGATCCGGCAACGATATCGCCAGGCGTCCTCCGGTACGCAATACGGCTGCGACTTCCTGCAACCAGCGTATCGGATTGGCGACATGTTCGAATACCTGTGAGCCGACGACGTAGTCCAGGGGTGCATCGGCGAGAAGCGTGTCCCTCAGACTATCGTTCACCATCGGCCGGTCGACTTCGACGATCCCCCGAACGGTCTCGTATTTTTTTCTCAATCCGTTCGTATCGAGATGATCGACATAAAGCACCCGACACTTGCGCTTTGAGGTTACGGGAACGTTCAACGGGCCGATCTCGGCGCCCTTGCCATGCTCTATTTCCAGCGTTCCCAGCAGCTTGTCTTCGTAAGAAATGCCTTTGTCTTCCTCTGGCCACGCTCGCGCCACCGGGATGCCCGCACCCGGGGCGACGTAGCCTCTGGCCTCGAAATGAGCTTGTCGATACCTCAATACGGGTGCCAGGGTATCGACGTAGTCGCGGTATTGCGACAGCATGTGATGCAACTGCGGAAGCGCGCTCTCGTCATGCATCAGCCTGTAGCGGCGATACCTGCGCAGGCTTTCTAGCCGCTTTACCGGAACGGACAAGGCTAACAGAGACCTCCGGAGGAATTTGCGCGGCGCTAACAGCATTTCATCGTCCGTTTTTCCCAAGTTCGGGAATCCAGACAGCATCGACTTCCACAATCCTGATGAGCCGCCGGGGCGACGTGCGCTGCCGGGCGGCCGACCAGATCCGTGGAGCGGAAAAATCACGTACAGCACGGCCCGTGCGGCGACCGGCGTGTCGAGCTTCGACCGTCGCGGGATACGCGAATCACACCGCGTTCCTACGATCGTCCGTACCGAAATCGGCGCGATGTCAAACGCTAAGTATATAATTCAAGACGCGTTGCCGCCCAATCCTCACTTGTCTTGCGCCGCCTCCGGACAGCGTAGCCCCTCCGCTCGGCGTATCGCATCAGCCTGGTCGCGGCAGCGATAATCCGCGGGATCGAGCGCTTCACCGTCAAGGAAGGCCCGTGAAATTCTCCGTCGTCATTCCCACGCACAACCGCCTCGATCTGCTGAAAGACGCGATCGAGACGGTCCGCCGGCAGGACGATGGCGATTGGGAGCTAGTGGTCTTCGACAATGCGTCGACCGACGATATCGCAGGCCACGTTGCCGGGCTCTCGGACAAGCGGATACGCTACGCGCGGTCCGATGCGTTTCTCCCCGTTACCGACAGCTGGAACAGCGCGATCGATCTCGCCACCGGCGATTACGTGGTCTTCCTGGGAGACGACGACGGACTTGCCCCTCGCTATTTCTCCAGAATCGAAGCGGTCATCCGCGAGTTCCGTTCCCCGGAGGTCCTTTACTGCGCGATCTACTACTTCATGCATCCGGGCGTGGCACCGTGGGACCGGCAAGGCTACGTCGCCGACGTCAAGAACGGCTTCTTCTTTGTCGGACGCGACGCACCCTTTCTGTTGAGCCGGAGCGAGGCACAACGGGCGGTGGGCGGGTCGATCGGCCTGCGGAGGAACTTCACGTTCAACATCCAGGCATTCGCCTTCAGCCGCGCCATTCTTGCCCGGCTGCGCGAGGACGGCCCCATCTTTCGCTCGCCGTTTCCGGACTACTACCTCGCCAACATCGCCCTGACCAAAGCCCGCTCCACCGTGATCGTGCCGGTGCCGATGAGCATCGCCGGGGTTTCGAAGGCCTCGTTCGGCTTCACGCTGTTCAACGATCAGGAGGAGAAAGGCGCGCAGCTGCTCAACGCGAAGCTCGCGGCCGATCCGCTTTACCCGGACGTCGAAAGATTTCTCCTCCCGGGACCGCTCTATAACACTAATTACGTGCTCACCATGGAGCACGTCGCGAGGTATGGGTCCGGGTTCGTCGATCGCGGCGTGGACTACGGCCGGTACCGGCGGCTGCAGATCTTCGCGCTCCTCAGCGCAGGCAACGGGAGTCTGTCGCGGACGAGGAATGGCAGGGCGTTGTGGGCAAAGCTCACGATGCCGGAAAAAGCCTGGGCCACTGCGCTCTCCGTGCCTCTCCTCCTGGGCCGGCTGCTCGGCCTCGGGTCCCGCGTGCAACAGGTCTTGCAGCGCCTGTTGAGCCCGTACGGCTTTCGGCCGAAGCAGGTCATCCTGGATCGGGGGAGCTTCACGCGCCTGATCCAGATCTTCGAAGCGATTCAGAAGGGCGCGTTCGGGCTCTCCACGCCTCCTGTGCCGCACGCCGGGAAGCAGTGATCCGGAGTTGCGGCGGCCGACCCGCGGTGCCCTCCAACCGCCGCATCGCGCTCGTTTATCTCGCCCGGCACGCGGAGGGCGTTGCACCGCTGCGCCGGTTCGTCGAAAGCTACGCCCGCCATGCCGCAGGGATCGAACACGATCTCGTCATCGTGTACAAGGGCTTCGAGCGGGACAGCGCGCTCGAAGCTGCCAGATCCACCTTTGCGCCGTTCCCGCACGTGGCAATCGAAGTCGGGGATGCCGGGTTCGACATCGGCGCCTATCTCACGGCGGCCGCAAAGCTCCAGCACGAGTATCTGTGCTTCGCGAACACGTTCGTGGAAATCGCAGCGGACGGATGGCTCGGCCATCTCCACCGCAACGCCGCGCTCCCGGACGTGGGCATCGTGGGCGCCACCGGTTCGTACGAGAGCCTCAGGAGCACACAAAAGCTGATCCAGAAGGTTCGCTGGCTGTGCAATGAGGCGCGAATCGACTACGACCCGCGACTCGTCCTCTACTACGACCATATCGTCGAGCTGGGTTGCCGGATCTGGAAAGCGAAGGGAACCGGGCAGCCGTACTCGCGCCGTGAAGCGGCTCTCGCGCGGCTCAAAGCGATCGGCTGGCGGTACCGGGGTGCCGCGTCGTTCGCCGATGTCTTCCGACCGGCAACACGGGAAAGTTCGCTCGACGACCAATTCGAGAAGCATTGGGCCGGATTGATCGCCCCCGGGCGGTTTCTCGCCGACTATGCGCAGTTTCCCGCCTTTCCGAATCCGCACATCCGAACCAACGGGTTCATGATCGGCCGCGAACGTCTCCTGGACCTTCGATTTCAGGCGCCCGGCTCGAAGCTCGGCGCGTGTGCGTTCGAGAGCGGCCCCGATGGCCTCACCGCCCGGCTCCGGCGCAAGGGATTGCGGGCTTTGGTCGTGGACAAGCACGGGTTCGGATACGACACGCAGGACTGGAGCCGCAGCGGCACGTTCAGGCTCGGCGCGCAGGCAAGCTTGCTCCTCCACGACAAGCAAACACGGAGCTTCGATCTGATGCCGCCGGGAACGCAGGCGACGCATCGCCGAGTGACCTGGGGAGACTATCTGGGACCGCCGCCGAAGGGCTTTCCAGATGTCGGTCTGCGGTTCCCGGTCGACGAAGCGGTGACCGGGGTCGCCGCGCCGTCGTTGGCGCAAGTGCCCTAATCGAGCACCCTCGCCTCGGGGATCGGCACTACGAAGCGCCCGCCCCACGCCCGGATCCCCGCCATCTGCGCCACGATCTCGTCCTTCAGGTTCCACGGCAGGATCAGCACGTAGTCGGGGCGGGTCTCCATGATCCGCTCCGGCGCGTAGATCGGGATATGCACGCCGGGCAGGAAGCGCCCCTGCTTGTGCGGACTGCGATCCACCGTGTACTCGAGGAGGTCGGTCCGAACGCCGCAATAGTTGAGCAGCGTGTTGCCCTTGGCGGGCGCCCCGTAGCCGACGACCCGCTTGCCCGACTCCTTGGCCGCGATCAGGAACTTGAGCAGGCCGCGCTTGGTCGCTTTCACCTGCTCGGCGAACGAGCGGTAGGTCTCGGCGCGTTCGAGCCCCGCGGCCTGCTCGCGCGCGCGCAGCTCCGCGACCTTCGCCGACACCGGCAGCGCGGCATTCGCCGCATGCCGCGCGTAGATGCGCAGCGATCCGCCGTGCGTCGGGATCTCCTCGACGTCGAACAGGGTCAAGCCGTGCGCGGCGAACACGCGCTCCGCGACCACGAAAGAGAAATAGGAGAAATGCTCGTGATAGATCGTGTCGAACTGGTTTTCCTGCATCAGCCGCAGCAGGTGCGGGAATTCCATCGTCACCACCCCGCCCGGCTTGAGCAGCAGGCTCATGCCCCGCACGAAATCGTTCAGGTCGGGCACGTGCGCCAGCACGTTGTTGCCGGCGATCAGGTCCGCCTTCCGCCCCGCGGCGACGAGCTCGTCGGCGGTCTTCGCGCCGAAGAACTTAACCAGCGTCGGCACGCCCTTCTTCTCGGCCACCGCGGCGACGTTCGCCGCCGGCTCGATGCCGAGCACCGGCACGCCCTGCGCGACGAAGTACTGCAGCAGATAGCCGTCGTTGCTCGCGATCTCGACCACGAAGCTCGAGGCGCCCAGTCCGAAGCGGGCGATCATCGCCTCGGTGTAGGCCTTGGCGTGCGCGAGCCAGGAGTCCGAGTACGAGGAGAAATAGGCGTAGTCGTCGGTGAAGATGTGCTCCGGCGGTCTCGAACTCCTCGAGTTGCACGAGGAAGCACTTCTCGCACACGTAGGCGTGCAGCGGATAGAACGGCTCCATGCGGCTGAGCATCTCCGGCCGTCAGGAACGCATTCGAAATGCGGCGACATGCCCAGGTCGGCAAAGGACAGCTTGAGCGGGGCGCCACAGAAGCGGCAGGCGGCTTGCGTCATCGGCCGGCGAGCTGCATGTAGCGTGCGATCTGCGTGAGGGTCAACGCCGCGCGCGTCAGCGCCCTGTGTCTGCGCCTTGTACCACTCCACCGTCCACTCCAGCGCCGGCTCGAGTCGCAGGCGCGGCCGCCAGCCGAGGCGTTTGCGCGCCTTCGAACTGTCGAGCTTGAGGAAGTGCGCCTCGTGCGGATGCTGCCCTTCGATCCGCCTCCCAGCGTGCCGGCGGCCCCCAAAGCCGAGTCACGGTGGAGACAATGGTCTCGACCGGCACGGCGTCCTCCTCGTCCGGACCGAAATTCCATCCCTCGGCGAAGTCACCCGGCGCTTCGCACAGCCGCTCGGCGAGTTGCAGGTAGCCGGCGAGCGGTTCGAGCACGTGCTGCCATGGACGGATCGCCTTCGGATTGCGCACCTGCACGGCTTCGCCGGCCACGGCGGCGCGCACCATGTCCGGCACGATCCGGTCCGCGGCCCAGTCGCCGCCGCCGATCACGTTGCCGGCGCGGGCGGAAGCGAGCGCCGGGCCGTCGCCGAAGAACGACGCACGGTACGCGGCAGTGACGAGCTCGGCGCAGCCCTTGCTGCTGCTGTAGGGATCGCGGCCGCCCATCGCATCGGTCTCGCGGTACGCCTGTCCCGTCTCGAGGTTCTCGTAGCACTTGTCGCTCGTGACGATGACCACGGCGCGCACGCTGCGCGTTCGGCGCACCGCCTCGAGCACGTGAACCGTGCCCATGACGTTGGTCGCATAGGTTCCGACCGGGTCGTCGTAGGACGGCCGCACCAGCGACTGCGCCGCGAGATGGAACACGATCTCCGGTTGGAATGAGTCGATGGCGCCGGCGAGGCGCCGCGAGATCGCGGATGTCGGCGATGGTGCTGAAGACGCCGGCACCGTCCTCGACGAGCTGCCACAAGGACGGCGTGGTGGCCGGCTGCAGCGCGTAACCGGCGACCCGCGCCCCGAGCGACGTGAGCCAGAGGGCGAGCCAAGCTCCCTTGAAGCCGGTGTGGCCGGTGACGAAGACACGCTTGCCGGCCCAGAAGTCCGGTCGGATCACCACGACTTCCAGGGCGGACTGCCGCTCGCCCACAGCTCTTCGAGATGATTCTTGTCGCGCAATGTGTCCATCGGCTGCCAGAAGCCGCGGTGGAAGTAGGCGGCGAGAGACCGCTCGCGCGCGAGCCGTTCGAGCGGCTCGCGCTCCCACACCGTCTCGTCACCCTTGATGTAGTCGAGCACCGCCGGGGAGCACACGAAGAAGC
>CAWBNB010000012.1:0-115188 GCA_963789885.1 uncultured beta proteobacterium
CGGGCGCCTGCATCGGTTGCACTTGCTCGGAGCCTTCTTCGTGACCCGCGCCAAATCCAATCTCAAGGCCACGCGTCGCTACTCCCACGCCGTAGATCGATCCACCGGACTCATCTGCGATCAGACGATCACGCTCACGGTGTTCTATTCCAAGACGGGCTATCCCGAGGCGCTGCGCCGCATTCGGTTCAAGACCGATGAGGGCAAGACGCTGGTGTTCTTGACCAACAACTTCGCGCTGCCCGCGATGACCATTACCGAGCTCTACCGTTGCCGCTGGCAGGTCGAACTGTTCTTCAAGTGGATCAAGCAGCATCTGCGAATCAAATCCTTCTTCGGCACTTCCGAGAACGCGGTCAAGATCCAGGTGTGGATCGCAATCAGCGTCTACGTGCTCGTGGCCATCGTCAGAAAGCGCCTGGCTCTGGACGCCTCGCTATATGAAACCCTACAGATCCTGAGTCTGACCCTGTTCGAGACAACACCATTGCATCAGCTGCTTACTCTCACACCGCCTGACGCGATTTCCTCGAATTCGCCCAACCAGCTGAATCTGTTCGAAAGTTAACCGGACACCCATTAGCCGGCCGATGTCAAGGGGCAAACGATTCTCATGCGACGTGAAGTCACGGCGTTTCCTCAAACCAGAGCTCGTCAGATCGATGCTCGATACCTCAATCGCACCCGTTTTCTCGCTCGGCTGGCTGCGAACCCAATCGCGCCAGACACCCATCGGGATCAAGCGAATGGCGATGCAGCAAGCCTCGCCCTGGTGGCCTCTGCCACCCCAGAGAAACGTTGGTGCCAAGCCGTGTCCAAAGGGATTGTTCACACAATCGTGGCTGCCACTCGTGGCGCCAATCCTTGGCTGGCTCGCGGCTTGGGCGATGGGTCACAAGCATCGGTATGGCGAAGGCGCAACGTCCAATCACTACTGTCGGTTTCGCTCCAGTCCAAATACCTGGCTCATTGCGCCTCGCCGAACCTTCATCCGAAGCATCGCTGCACGTCGAACGGTTTGTGCTCGCGCAGCACGTGGTAGCAGGCGCGCGCGAGCTTGTGCGCCAGGGCTTTGGTCGCCACGATGGTGTTGGTCTTCGCCCGCTTGCGCTCGTAGAAGCGTTTCGCCTCGGGGCAGAAGCGCCGCGCATAATGCGCCGCCTCGACGAATGCCCAGGCGAGGTAGGCGTTGCCGTTCTTGACATTGCCTTCGCCCTTCTTCTTGCCGTTCGAGATGCGCTCGCTGTCGACACAGCGGCAGTAGGAGCTGAAGTTCCCCACCCGGGCAAAGCGCGCCACCGTGCCCGTCTCCAACATGATTGTCGTGGCCAGCGTCTCGCCAATGCCGGGGGCGCTCTTGAGCAAGCCGAATTCTTCCCGCAGCCGCACCCGCTTATGCAAACAGCCCTCGAGCTTGTCGATCTGCTTGGTGAGGGTGCCGATGACCGCCAGGTTCGCCTGCATCGCCAGCTTCACCTCCTGCAGCAGCGGCATCGTCTCTACGGTCTTCGCTTCAAGCCGCTTGATCTGCTCGGCCTTCATCCGAGCACCGCTCTCGCGCGCCTGAATGTTCTCCACCGCCAGGATGTGCTGGGTGCGCGAGCGCACCAATTGCATGCGCTTTCGGGCCAGATCGCGTACTGCCCGGTGTTCCCTCGGGCAGATGTAGCCCTCCGGCAGCAGGCCCAGACGCAACAGGTGGGCAAGATAGGCCGCATCGGCTTCGTCCCCGCTTCGCTTCAGGCCCTCATAGCGTTTGATCGCCGCCGGGTTCGCCAGATGCATGCGGTAACCGGCGGCCTGCAAACCGTCCACGATCCAGTACCAGTTATACGTCGCTTCGACTACCACGCCGACGATCTCACCCCGATGAGGCTCAAGCACCGCGAGCACCGCCGGCAAGCTGTTGGGCACACGCCGACTCACGAGCGTGCGATCGGAGTCGTCGGTCACCACGACCACGCTGTTGTTCGAATGCAGATCGATTCCGCTATATTTCATGTTCGGCCTCCTTTGGGTTTGAGCGTTCGCAAACTCACTCTAACCCCCACCGCCGTGAGGCGGTGGGGAGGCCGGCTAGATGATTATCACTACTGATTTCAGATAAGTCCACGTTCGGCGAAAAATGTGGCGCTCACTATTTTTCGCCGAGCGCGGCTTGCTGTGAGCGACGAAACCGCTGCCGGGCTGCGTCGTCCCTGATCCGGGGAGCACCAGGGCCGCCGCGATGCGGTCTTACCCTGTCTCGCCGTGGAATCGAAACGGTTGATAGGGAACGGCTTTCTCGCCTATAATCCGCGCCTTTCGCGAAGAACCGGAGAACGCCGTCATGGCGCGAGTCTGCCAAGTCACCGGCAAGAAGCCGCAGGTCGGGAACAACGTGTCCCACGCCAACAACCGCACCAAGCGGCGCTTCCTGCCCAACCTGCAGTACCGCCGCCTCTGGCTCGAGAGCGAGAAGCGCTGGGTCAGCCTGCGGGTGTCGAACGCCGGCCTGCGGCTGATCGACAAGAAGGGCCTCGAGGCGGTCCTCAAGGACCTCCGCGAGCAGGGCAAGACCTGAAAGGAGCGACGCCATGCGCGAGAAGATCAAGCTCGAGTCGACGGCCGGCACCGGCCATTTCTACACGACGACCAAGAACAAGCGCACCACGCCGGAGAAGATCGAGATCCGCAAGTACGACCCGAAAGCGCGGAAGCACGTCCTCTACAAGGAAGTGAAGCTGAAGTAGCGTACCCCGCGCCAACAAAAAACCCGCCGATCGGCGGGTTTTTTGTTGGCGCGGTCAGGCGCTCACGCGTAGCACCGCAGCCTGATCGAGAACTCGCGTAGCGGCGCGATGCCGCTCTCCTCCGCGCGCCGGCACCAGTCCTGGAGCTGGTTCACCAGCTGCTCGCGGGACGCCGACGAGCGCTCCCACACCGCGGCGAGCTCGCTGCGCATCGAGTGCACCGTCGCCAGGGCTTTCGACTTCGCCAGCCCCTCGGCAAGGCTCGCGCGCTCGCGCTCGGGCAGCACGCGTTCGTCGCGATGGAGCCAGCGGCGGATCCCGCGCAGCAGCTCCGCATCTCGCGGCGAGAAGCGCTTCAGCTTGCCGATCTCCTCGGCGTACGTCTGCTTCAGCGACTTCGCGTACCGGGCAAGCACGTCATAGCGGTTCGCGATCACAGCCTGCACGGTCTCGAGGTCGACCGCCGGCTTGGCGGCCGCGAGCCTCGGCCGTGGCGCGAGCTTCTTCACCTTCGCGAGGCCGAGCACCTCGAGCGTCCGGATGTACCACCAGCCGACGTCGACCTCGTACCACTTGTTCGACAGTCGGGCCGAAGTCGCGTAGGCGTGATGGTTGTTGTGCAGCTCCTCGCCGCCGATCAGGATGCCGAACGGCACGATGTTGCGGCTCGCATCCGGGGTGTCCCAGCTCCGATACCCCCAGTAGTGGCCGATGCCGTTGATGACGCCGGCCGCCCAGAACGGGATCCAGGCGATCTGGACCAGGAGGACGAGCGCGCCGGGGATCAGGCCGAACAGCGCCACGTTCACGAGCCCCATGAGCGTCAGTCCGCTGAGGGTGAGTCGCGAGTAGACATTGCGCTCCATCCAGTCGTCGGGCGTGCCGTGCCCGTACCGCTCCAGCGTGTCGCGGTTGTAGGCTTCTTTGACGTAGAGGAACACGCCGCCCCACAGCACGCGGTTGATCCCGTACACCTGCGGACTGTGCGGGTCTTCGTCCGTCTCGCACTTCGCGTGGTGCTTGCGGTGGATCGCCGCCCACTCCTTGGTCACCATCCCGGTCGTGAGCCACAACCAGAACCGGAAGAAGTGCGCCGGCAGCGGATGCAGGTCGAGCGCGCGATGCGCCTGGCAGCGATGCAGGTAGATGGTCACCCCGGCGATGGTCACGTGCGTCAGCGCAAGCGCGACGAGCACGAGCCCCCACCACGGCAGGTCAAAAACGCCGGCAAACAGGAAGTCGGCGACACTCATGAGATCGGTAGCTCCTCGGGAGAACGGTTCTTGTTCAACTAGTTATCGAAATAACCTGCAACTGGACGCGGATTCTACGTGAAATCGACCCGGCGGGAGTTCGATTGTTCCACCCCGGGTTAACCCGCGGCCGGCGACGGCGGCAGTTTGTCGCCTGCCGGGGCGGAAAGAATCCGCACCTCGCGCTGCGGAAACGGGATCGCGATCCCCTCGGCGGCGAAGCGGCGCAGGACCTCGAGCCCGATCTCGGACTTGACGGCGAGCGTCCCCTGGTCGGGATCGGCGATCCAGAAGCCGAGCTCGAGCGCGACGCCCGACTCCGCGAGGCCGGTCAGGAAGGCGAGCGGCGGCGGATCCTTCAGCACCCGCGGCTGCCGCGCTGCGATCGCCTCCATCAGCCGCAGTGCGCGCTCGACGTCCGCGCCGTAAGCGACCTGGACGTCGAGTGAGTGGCGCACCTTGTTGTCGGTGTATGAGTGGTTCAGCACCTTGGTGGTGATCAGCAGCTCGTTGGGGATGATCGCCTCGCGGCCGTCGAGCGCGCGCACGACGACATAGCGGGTCGTGATGTCCTTCACCTCGCCGTAGAACTGGTCGGCAGTGATCATGTCGCCGATCCGGATCGACCGCTCGAGGAGCAGGATGAACCCGCTCACGTAGTTGGACGCGATCCGTTGCAGGCCGAGGCCGATCCCGACGCCGAGCGCGCCGCCGAACACGCTCAGCACCGTCAGGTCGATGCCGACCATCGGCAGCGCGATCACCACCGCGAGCACGATCAGCAGCACCTTCACCAGCCGCGAGAACACGACCCGCAGGTTCGGGTGCAACGTCGCGGCGCCCATCAGCCGCGTCTCGACCGCACTGCCGGCCCACAGCGCCGCGAGCACGGTCAGCGTCGCCCAGAACAGCGCCTGCAGGACCAGCCAGATCGAGATGTGCTGTCGCCCGACCTGGAACTGGATCGCGTCGAGCCCGTCGATGATCACCGGCAGGACGCCGATCAGGTAGAGCGCGAACGCTCCCCACACCACGAGGGCGATCCCGCGCTCGAACGCGGCGAGCACGCCGCTCGGCGCGAATACGTACCGCAGCGAGTACACGAGGATC
The DNA here is from genome assembly GCA_963789885.1 of uncultured beta proteobacterium. Classification (GTDB taxonomy): domain Bacteria; phylum Pseudomonadota; class Gammaproteobacteria; order Burkholderiales; family SG8-39; genus DATEDA01. The sequence goes on from CAWBNB010000012.1 coordinate 5,096, forward strand.
CGGATCAGCGCCGCAGAGCCGGCGAGCGCCACTGCGAGATCGAGCAGGCTGACGTGGATGTACTGATGCAGGGCCGCGCGCGCGATGACGAGGAAGAAGAGCGCGAACAGCGGGAAGAGGACCCGCTTGAGTCCCTCTGCCCCGAACTCCCATCTGGCCGGCATGGTTCCGGGCGCCCGCCGCAGGACGCCGCGACTGAGCAGCCACCCGGCGACGACGCAAGCGGCAAGCGCCGCGAGCTGCCACACCAGGCCCGGCTGCTGCAGATCCCGCCAGGCGGCGAGGAGCAGGTTGTGGAACTCCGCTTCGAGGCGGTCGTTCACTTGCGCGGCCCCGCGTAAGGCGACGCCTGCGCCTGGCGGCGGCGCCAGTTCGCCTCGTAGGCGCTGGCAAGGTCGCGGTTGCGTCTGAGGACGAGGACGTTCTCCGCGTTCCTGCGCTGCGCGCCGGCGGTCCAGTTGAACGAGCCGGTGATCACCGCCGAGTCGCGCGTGCCGGCGTCGATGATCATCACCTTGCTGTGCGCGGCGGCATAGCGCGCTTCGAGCCACACCGGGATGCGCGGCAGCGGCCAGGTCGCGGAGCCGGCTACCCCCGCCGGCGACGGCCTGCTCGCGGTCGGCGGTCACCAGCACCTCAACGCCGCGGCGGCGCGCGCCGATGAGCGCCTGTGCGATCCGCCGGCTGGTGAACGAGAACGCCTGGACGAGGATCTGCCGCTGCGCTTCGCCGATCGCCTGCACCACCAGTCCCTCGGCGTCCTCCCACGGCGCGAACGCAACCTGGACGGTGCCGGAGGCGGGGAATGGCACCGCGGGCGGCGCGGCGAGCTGCGCGCCGACCGGTGCCAGCGCCACAAACAGTGACAGGGCGAGGGCCAGCCGCGGGGCCAAGCGCCGTGCGCGCACCGCCGCGGCGGACCTCATGTCACGTGCTCCATCAATGCCCCGAAGAATCCGTCGGTCCCATGCACGTCCGGCCGCAGGCGCAGGTAATCGTCGTCGGGCTCACCGGGCGGGATCTCGATCCTGCCTGCCGCCAGCGCGGCCCGCGCCGGCACGAGCCGGAACTGCGCGTTGCGCGCGATGAACGCCTGGACGACGTGTTCGTTCTCTTCCGCCAGCAGGCTGCAGGTCGCATAGAGCAGCTTGCCGCCCGCACGTACCAGCGCCGCAGCCGCATCGAGGATCGCCCGCTGCTTGGCCGCGAGCTCGGCGACCGCGGCCTCGGTCTGGCGCCACTTGAGATCCGGGTTGCGCCGGAGGGTTCCGAGCCCGGTGCACGGTGCGTCGACGAGCACGCGGTCGATTTTACCGGACAGGCGCTTCACTCTCGGATCGCGCTCCGACGCGATCGCCTGTGGGTGCACGTTCGACAGCCCCGACCGTGCGAGGCGCGGCCGCAGCTCGCCCAGCCGCCGCGCGGACACGTCGAAGGCGTACACGCGCCCGGTCGAGCGCATCAGCGCGCCGAGCGCGAGCGACTTGCCGCCGGCGCCAGCGCAGAAGTCGACGACCATCTCGCCGCGCCGCGGCGCGAGCAGGTGGCAGAGCAGCTGGCTGCCTTCGTCCTGGACCTCGATCGCACCGGCGGCGAACAGCGGATGCCGGTTGATCGCCGGTTTCTCCTTGAGCCGGATCCCGACGGGCGAGTACGGCGTCGGCGACGCCGCGATCGCATCGGCGGCGAGGCGCTCGAGCACCGCGTCGCGCTCTGCCTTTGCGACGTTCACGCGCAGATCGAGCGGCGCGGGCTGATTGAGTGCGCGCGCGACCCGCGCGAGCCCCGCCTCGCCGAGCGCCGGTGCGAGCCGCGCGATCACCCAGTCGGGGAGATCGCAGTCCACCGCGAACGGCAGCGGGCCGCGGGCTGCCGCTTTGACGCCCTCGAGCCATTGCGCTTCGCCGGGGCCGACGGCCTCCATGAGCTCGCGGACGTTCAGGCCGCGTACGCGAACCGCTGCGGCCAGGACGAGGTGGCGAGCGTCGGCACGCTCGAGCCCGGTTTCGGCCACCGCGTGTTCGACCAGACGCTTGCGCCGGAGCAGCGAGTAGACCGTTTCCGCGACGAACGCCCGGTCGTGCTGCCCGAGCTTCGGGTGCGAGCGGAAGTACGCGGCGAGGACGCCATCGGCCGGCCGTTCGAGCCGCAGCACCTCGCGCGCCGCAGCCGCCGTGGCGTCGACTAGCGCGGCGGTCGCCCTCACGCCGGCTGGTCAGCGAACAGCCACTGCCGCGCACCGGGCTCGCGCACCCGCACGACGCCATCCTCGATCGCGAGCTTCCCGTCGAGAAACCAGCGGACGGCCTGCGGGTAGATGCGGTGCTCCTGGGCGAGGACGCGGGCGGCCAGGCCGCCCTCGTCGTCGCCCGCCAGGACCGGGACAGCCGCCTGGATGACGATCGGCCCGTGATCGAGATCAGCGGTCACGAAGTGCACCGTGCAGCCGTGGATCCGGACGCCGGCTTCGAGTGCCCGCGCATGCGTATGCAGCCCGGGAAACGCCGGCAGGAGCGAAGGATGGATGTTGAGGAGCCGTCGCTCGTAGCGCCGCGTGAACGCCGGAGTAAGGATCCGCATGAACCCCGCCAGCGCGACGAGCCGCGACGAGTGCCGGTCGATCTCCGCCGCGAGCGCCTCATCGAACCGCTCGCGCGTCGGGTACGCGGTGTGCGCGACGACCGTGACCGGCAGGTTACGCGAGCGCGCGAACTCGACGCCGGCCGCATCGGCGCGGTTGCTGATGACGGCCGCGACCGGGACACCCGCCTCGACCAGCGAGCGCATGTTGCTGCCGCGGCCGGAGATGAGGACGACGACGCCCACGGCCCGGCCGCTCAGTAAAGCCGGGTGACGCGGTAGCCGTCGCGGGCGATCATCGCGAGCAGCCCCTTCTCGCCGTGAAGATGCAGCGCGCCGACCGCGACGAACACGCGCCCGCCGCGCAGCGGCATGACGAGCCGATGGTGCATCAGGACGTTGCGGTCGTGGATGATGTGCTTGGTGAGCTGCAGGTAATGGCGGCCCATCTCCGAGAAGCGATCGTGCGAGCCGGCGTTGAGCCTCGCTAGCCGGGCGAGGTCGCCGCGCAGCCAGGCGTCGATGGTGGCATCGAGGCCGGTCTCGAGGGCGGCCTGGTCGGCGAGCGCGTGCTTGAGGAGCGCCACCTGCGTTTCGAGCGGCACCGCGTCGAACGCGGCGATCTGCTCCTCCACCCACTCGAGCGCCATGACCTTCACGCCACGCGCGCGCGCCGCGACCAGCAGCTGCTGGTCGAGACCGGGCTCGCTGCTGCGCGGTTGTGCGCGCGCCACCTTGATCATCGCCGCCCAAGGCTTCATCCGTTCGATGACACGCTCGGGGACATCCTGCGCAGCTAGCTCGATACGCACCCGTTTGAACGCGTCCTCGCCGATCAGCGGCTGGAGCCGCTGCCCGTCCTGGAACTGCTCCAGCTCGAACACCTCGGCGTTCGCGACCTGGCTGCCCAGCTCGAGCGCGAGCGTGCGCGACCGGGCGAGCGCATCGCCGACCGGCTTCGCGATGGTTACGCGCGGGTCGGCGACGTGGATCGTGCCGAACGCGAAGCTGTCCGGCACGCCGGTCTTGGCGATGCGCCAGAGAAGTCCCTGGACGAAGGGCGGCGGCGTGTGCGCTTCGAGCGCGCCGGCGGCGAGCGCCAGCACGCCCGCAACCGCCCAGCGGCTAGCCCAGGAGCGATTCCTCGAAATCCAGTTCGCGCTCGATCTCATGCAGCACCTCGTCGCCGATTCTACCCTCGCGCCAGAGCGCGACCAGCCGCCGGCGCTCCGCGCGCACGACCGCGCGCCGCCCGCGCACCCAGGGATCGTCGCCGTGCGCGACCGCGAGCGCGATCGGCGCCGCGCGCGCGAGACGTGCCTCGAAATCGCTGCGCAGGCTGGCGGCGATCTCGGGGGTGATGTCGCGCTCGCGCTCGAGACGCTCGATCTCGGCGAGCGCCGCGCGCGCGGTGGCGGCGCGGGCGAGCGCCTCCTCGTCGAGCACGCTCCAGTCACCGCCGACGCGGAGCGCGCGGACGAGCGGGCCGAGTGTGAATCCCGGCACGACCAGCGTCACGAAGATCACCACGAACGCGAGGAAGACGAGCAGATCGCGCCCCGGGAACGGCGAGCCGTCGCTCAGCGCGAGCGGGAGGGCGAGCGCGGCCGCGAGCGAGACGATGCCACGCATCCCGCACCAGCCGACCACCGCGACGTTCTGCCAGGGGGGCAACGGTTCCGGCCGCCCGAGCTTCGCGAGCACGAAAGGTGGAACGTACGCGCCGAGGAACACCCAGGCGCTCCGCACCACGATCGCGACGACGCTCAGTAGCACGCCGTAGCCGATCGCCTGGGCAAGCGACCTCTCGGCCAGCCCGGCGACGAGATCCGGGAGCTGCAGGCCGATCATGATGAACACGAGGCAGTTGACCGCGAACACCACCACCCGCCAGAGCGAGTACGCCGCGATCCGCGCCTGCGGCGAGAACGCTTCCGGAGCGTATCGGCCACGCACCAGTCCGGCGGCGACGACTGCGAGGACGCCCGAGAGGTGAAGGGTCTCCGCCGCAAGGTAGGCGAGGTACGGCAGCATCAGCGAGAGCGTCATCTCCATCAGCAGATCGCCGACGCGCCGGTGGATCGCCACGAAGAGCCGAGCGAGCGCGATGCCGATGGCGATCCCGCCCGCCGCGATCAGCACGAATTCGCCGGTGGCTTCGATGAGCGAAAACGCGCCGGTGAGCGCAGCGGCGACGGCGAACCGGTAGAGGACGAGGCCCGAAGCGTCGTTCACCAGGCTCTCGCCCTCGACGAGGGTCACGATCCGGCGCGGCACGTTCATGCGCGACATGATCGCGGTCGCCGCGACCGCATCGGGCGGCGAGACGATGGCGCCGAACGCGAACGCCACCGCCCAGGGCAGCTCGGGCACGAGCCACTTCAGCGTCGCCCCGACCGCGACCGTCGTCGCGATGACGAGGCCCACCGCGAGCAGCGAGATCGGCCGCAGGTTCGCGCGGAAGTCGCGCCAGGACGTGAAGAGCGCCGCCTGGTAGAGGATCGGCGGGAGCACGAGCACGAGGATCAGGTTCGGATCGAACGGCAGCCGCGGCAGGCCGGGCGCGAAGCCGATCGCGGCGCCGCCGAGCACGAGCGCGATCGGGTACGGCAGGCCGAGGTGGCGCGCGAGCCACGCAAGCGCGATCGCCGCCGCGAACAACCCGACCAGGAGTTCGACCAGGACCACCGGCGCGGGTCAGGCGAACCGCGCCGTCGCGTGGGCGGGCGGTCGCGCGCCGACCGCGACGGCGAGGATCTTCGGTGGCTTCATCGTTCGACGGCTGCAGCGGACCGCGGCGATTATGCCGGAAGGGTTTGCTCGCGCAGCCGCAGCAGCGTGAGCGCCCCGGCAGCGAGCACCATCAGCACCGCGGCAATAGTGAACGCCCGCGCGAGCGAGGTCGCCGCGACGAGCGGATGCACGAGGATCGGCGAGAGGAACTGCGCGAGGAAGATGGCGGAGGTGAGCCCGCCGGCGAGCTGCCCGCGCAGCGCGGGCGGCGCGAGCGCGAGCACCCAGAGGTTGCTGTTGGGAAAGAAGAGCCCGACGCCGACGCCGGCTACGGCGGCCCCGCCGAGCACCCCGGCGAAAGTGCCCGCAAACCCCGCGAGCGCGTAGCCCGCAGCCATCAGCACGAAGGCCCATGCATAGACTCCGAGCACGCCGTGGGATCGCCGCAGGACGGCGAACCACGCCGAGCCGCCGGCCGCGGTGAGCGATGCCGCCGCCACGACGACGCCCGCCGCGGTGCCCGACTCCACCCCGATCGTGCGCAGGAGGAACGGGACCTGCACCGGGATCATGTAGAACATGGCCACCGCGAAGAACGTGACGCCGTAGGCGGCCGCGATCGGACCGAGCGGGAGGGCCGCGCGGTGGCCGCGCGACACCGGCGCGGCGGCCGGGCGGTGAGGCTCTTCCAGATAAAGCAGCACCGGGACGAGCACCGCCCATCCTGTGAGATAGACGAGGAACGGCAGCCGCCAGCCGATGTCGGCGAGCAGCCCGCCGGCGCCGACGCACACGACCGCGCCGAGGGACATCGCGAGCGACTGCAGGCCCGCGTACCGCGTGCGGGCCTCGCCGGTGTAGTAGTCGCCGGCGAGTGCGGTGACGCTGGTCATCGTGCCGGCGACCGCCACGCCGAGCACCGCACGGCTTGCGAGAATCGCGTAGAGATCGTCGAGCACGTAGCCGGCCGCGCCGGCGAGCCCGTAGAGCACGAGGCTCGCGCGCAGGATCCCCACCCGACCGAACCGGTCGACGAGCGCGCCGGCGAACGGGGCGCAAAGCGCGATCGCGACCGCCGGCGCGGTGAGCACGAGTTTGCTCAGCAGCTCGGCGTTCGACGCGGCGCTGAACGCCTCGGCCATCCGTGGCAGCGCCGGCGCGACCGTCGCCGCCGACATCACGGTGAGGCAGGCGACGAGGAGGAGCGCCGTCTTGCGGCCGGGATCGGCGCTCACGAGGGCGGGCGGCGCATGGCAGCCCGGAGCATACCTGCGTCCCCGTCGGCTACGGCAGGTCGAACAGCAGCACTTCCGCGCCCGCACCCCGCTCGAGCACGACCTCCCCGACGTCGGTCGCCTTCAGGGCGTCGCCCGCGCCGAGCGCCTGGCCGTTTGCCGTTACCTTGCCGCGTGCAACGTGAACGTAGCTCTTGCGGCCGGGCGCGACCGGGTGCGCGACGCGCTCTTCTCCGTCGAGCAGCGTGGCGTACAGATAGGCGTCCTGGTGGATTTTCACCGAGCCGTCGCGCCCGTCCGGCGATGCGACGAGCCGCAGCCGGCCGCGCTTCGAGGCGGCGTCGAAATGCTTCTCCTCGTAGCCCGGCGGGATGCCGCTGACGTCGGGTTCGATCCAGATCTGCAGGAAGTGGACGAGCTCCCGCGGCGACGGGTTGAACTCGCTGTGCCGCACGCCGGTGCCGGCGCTCATGCGCTGCACGTCGCCGGGCCGGATCACCGAGCCGTTACCCATCGAGTCCTTGTGCTCGAGCTCGCCCTCGAGCACGTAGCTCACGATCTCCATGTCGCGATGCCCGTGGGTGCCGAAACCCTTGCCCGGCTGGACGCGATCCTCGTTGATGACCAGGAGCGGACCGAAGCCGGTATGGCGCGGATCGTAGTAGTCGGCGAACGAGAAGCTGTGGAACGAGCGCAGCCAGCCGTGGTCGGCATGGCCGCGCTCGCCGGCTTTCCTCACTTCGAGCATGGAGATCTCCCGGGCAGGTGTTTCGAGGTCGGCTGGAGTATGGGGGCGGATCGCGGAGTTTCCAGCGAGCACGAGCCCGGCGCGGCGCCGACCGGACGGGCCGTGGTGCGGCCAGTCGGTCTCAGGTGTCGCAGGCGGGCCGCCGCGCAGCGCGCAGCACCACGAGCACGGCAAGCCCGATCGCAAGCATGGCCCAAGTAGCGGGTTCCGCTCACTCGCGCCCGCTGGCGGAGAGGATCCACTCGCGGTAGGCGGCGACCGCTACGCCCCCGCCCCCGCGCTGTCCCTGCCTCGAATACACGTAGGTGTTGATCCCCGCGAGGCGCCAGCCGTCCGGCTCGCGGACAAACGCCGGACCACCGGAGTCCCCCCCGGCGAGCATCGCCTCGAGCGGTGATCCGCGCGGCAGCGGGGTGTACGCGAAGCGGTACAGCTCGACGCGCCCCGCCCCGCCGAGGTCCTGATAGAGCTGCTCCACCACGTTCGCGCCGACGCGCTTCACCGCCGGATCCGGCGGGACGCTCGCGCCCCCCGCGCCCGCTCCGCCGCCGTAGCCGACGAGGATCAGCCGCTCGCCGAGCCGCGGTGGACGGCTCGCAAGCTCGTAGAGCGGCGTCCCGAACGGCACGTTCCCGGCGAGGCGGACGACCGCGAGGTCATCGTGCGCGAGACCTGCACGCCCCGGCCCGAACCCCTGGTAGCCCGGGTGCACCCGGATCGAAGCCACCGGCAGCCTGGCGGTGAGGTCGCCGCCGACGTTGAGGTTGAACGTCCACGACTCGGGCGTGCTGCCCGCCACCACGTGCGCCGCGGTGAGCACGGCGTCGGGCGCGATCACCACCGCCGAATAGTGGTCGCCGCGTGCGTGGGACAGGCTGCCCACCCCCGCCCAGGGCGAGTGGGCGTTGTTGGGGTCGACCACCCCGTCGATGACCGCCCCCGCGTTGCCCGCGAGCGCGAGCGCGACGAGGAGGATCCGTAGGGCCGCGCGCACCGCCGGCAGCATCCGGGGCTCAATCCGAGTAGAACTGGTAGCGGTTCTTCCCGGCTTCCTTCACCCGGTACATCGCGGCGTCGGCGTGCCTCAGGAGCTGCTCGACGCCCGCGCCATCGCGCGGGAAGATGCTGATGCCGATCGATGCGCCGATCTCGAACTTGCGCCCGCCGGCCGCCACCGGATCGGCGAGCGCGCCGAGGATCTTCTCCGCGACGACGACCGAGTCCTCGGTCGAGCGCTGGCCTGCGAACAGCACGACGAACTCGTCGCCGCCGAGCCGCGCGATGGTGTCCGACTCGCGGACGCAGTCCTTCAAGCGCTTCGCCACCGTGCGCAGCACGTAGTCGCCCATCAGGTGGCCGTACTGGTCGTTTACCGTCTTGAACCCGTCAAGGTCGATCAGCATCACCGCGACCATCGTCTCGTTGCGGCGCGCGAGCGTGAGCGCCTGGGCGAGCCGGTCCTCGAGCAGACGCCGGTTGAGCAGCCCGGTGAGCGCGTCGTGGTCGGCGAGGTGCTGGATGCGGCTCTCGCGCTCCTTGCGCGCCGAGATGTCGATGTAGACGAAGATCGACCCCTCGTCCATCCGGCCGGGGTCGATCGCGCGCCCGCGCACGTCGCACCAGAACTTCGCGCCGTCGTTGCGTCGCACCAGCAGCTCGGACTCGTACGTGCGCCCCTCCGACATGGCGGCGCGCGCCTGCCGCCCGACGTGCTCCCACTCCGAGGCATCGGCGTACCAGGCGAGCGACGGCTTCCCGACGAGTTCCGCGGGCGCGTACCCGAGCATCTTGGCGAACTTGCTGTTGCACTTGCGGACGATGCGTTGCCGCAGCACCACGATCCCTTCGGACACCGAGTCGAAGAGGAGCTCCTGCTCGGCTACCGCGGCCGAGAGCGCCTGTGCGTTGGCCTTGAGCTCGGTGATGTCCGTCGCGGTGCCGGTAACACCGACGATCGCGCCGCCCGCCCCGCGCAGGGGGGTGGCGTTCAGGCTCAGGACCACCTGGGCGCCCTTGCGGTCGAGATGCACCGTTTCGAAGTGGGACGCGGTGCCGTCCGCAAGCACGCGTGCGAGCATGGCGAGCGTGCGGCCCCGCTCGGACTCCGGCTGCGAGTCGACGAGTCGCGCCCCGGCCATGTCCTCGGGCTCGCATGCGAAGACCTGGCGCGTCGCACGCGGCGAGAGATAGGTCCAGCGGCCTTCTCGGTCGACCGCCCAGACGAGGTCGTTCGCGGTCTCGACGAGATGGCGGAAGTGGCTCTCGCTCTCGCGCAGGCGCGCCTCCACCCGCTTGCGGTCGGAGATATCGATGATCGAGCCGACGAAGCGGATCGCCCGGCCGGCCGCGTCGCGCATCGCGTGGCCCTTCGCGTGCACCCAGATGTGCGTGCCGTCGGCTCGCCACAGCCGCCCTTCCTGGTCGAACGGTGCGCCGGCGTTGACCGCGATATCCACTGCGGCCAGCACCCGTCCGCGGTCGTCCGGATGCAGCCGGTCGGGAAGATGAAAGTTGCCGATCAGGTCGGTGTCCGGCGCGTAGCCGAGAATTTCCTTGAAGCGGTCGGAGACGTGCCGGACGTTGCGCACGATGTCCCAGTCCCACAGGCCGCTCTGCGACGCCTGGATCGCGAGCTCGAGCCGCTCTTCGCTTTCACGGAGCGCGGACTCGGTGCGTTTGCGCTCGGTGATGTCGGCGTAGGAGACGACGTATCCCAGCTCCGGCCGGCCGGCGATGACGGCCTGGCCGGACACGTCGCACCAGACGCCCGAGCCGTCCTTGCGTCGCAACTCGAGCTCGCCGCGATAAGGATAGCCGCCGCGGGCGCGGGCGGTCGCATCGTCGGTGACCCGTCGCCAGGCCGCTTCGTCGGGGAACCACAGCCGGCTCGACGCTCCCGCGAGCTCGCCGCGCGTCCAGCCGAAGATCCGCTCGAACTGCCGGTTGCAGTCGGCCAGCACCTCCCCGCGCAGGAACGCGATCCCCACCGTCGCGGTGTCGAACAGGCCGCGCTGCTCCGCGAGGAGACGCTCGTTGACGATGCCGCGCTCGATGTTCTGCGTGACGGTGCGGTGCAGGTCGCCGAACACGCGCGCGACCGCGGCGAGGAAGATCGCGACCATCACGCCCATCGCGGTGTAAAGGTCGCCGCCGAGCCACAGGAACTCGGCGATCTGTGCGCCGAGCATCGGCACCGCGAACCAGAAGAACGCGCGGCGGCTCGGCGCGAGCACGCCCATTGCGCCGATCGCCATCCCGCCGATCGTGAACGCGACGAAGACCTGCAGGGTGTAGCTCGCCGGATTGACAAGCACCGCAGCCGCAGCCCAGGCGACGCCCATCGCGGCCGCGCCGGCCGCGAACCAGTTCTCCCAGGCGGGCGCTTCGGCAGCGGGGCCCTCGGCCAGGCGATAGGCCCGGACCAGCGCGTAGCGCCCCACCGTAATCGCGGCCACGGTCGCGAACCAGCCTGCAACCGCGACGCGTTCGACGGCGGGCCACATCACGACGGCACACACCGCCGCCACGGCGAGCGTGACGAGGAAACCCGGGACCGCCTGGCGGTAAAGCGCCGCGATCCGCGCCGCGCGAACCGCTTCGGGCAGCGGGTGCGTGAAGCTCGAGATGCCGGTGTCCGTCATCGGACGGGCGTGCGGTGCCGGGATGCGCGGCACCGCTCGGGTCAGGCGTCCCCGGCGGCTTCCCGCGCCGCGATCTCGCGGTGCACCTCGGCCATGTCCACCGCCTTCACCTTGGTCAGCACCTCCTCCAGCATCGCCGGCGGCAGCGCCCCCGCATCGGCATAGAGGACCACTTTCTCGCGGAAGACCATCAGGGTAGGGATGGAGCGGATGTTGAACGCGGCCGCGAGCTCGGATTGCTCCTCGGTATTCACCTTGCCGAACACCACGTCGGCATGGCGCTCGGACGCGGTCTCGAAGGTGGGTGCGAACGCGCGGCACGGCGCGCACCACGACGCCCAGAAGTCGACGATCACCAGCGGATTCCCGGTGACGACGCGCTCGAAGTTGTCTCGGGTTAGCTCGACCGTGGGCACGCGACGCTCCTCCGTCCCTGGAATGACAGTCGAGTATAGCTTTCCTGCGGCACCGCGAGCCCCGAGCAGCACGCCGGCGGCGGCGAGGCGCGTGCGGAGTTCCTCGATCCGCGCGCGATTCACGCCGAAGTCACTGCGGCCCACGCGCGACGCGGAGCGGACGTGGACAAGTTTCGCGGACGGGTCGAGCTGGAACTCGACGTCGTCGACGAAGCCGAACACCCGGCTCGTGTACTCGGCGTGCAGATAGCCGGGGCGCTCGGCGACAATCCGCACCCGTGGCCAGGCGCGCACGGCAGCGACGAGCGCCGTCCACGCTGGCATCGGATCGCCACGGATCGCGAAGGGCGGAACGTAGTGTCCAGGGTCCGCGGTGCGGTCGGTCTGGCTCGCTACGCAGTTCGGCGTCGGCCTGCAGGGCGCGAGCCGCCCGTCCCGCACCCCGAGGTCCGCCGGCGGCTCGCCGGCGCAGGCCGCGAGCAGCGCGAGCCCCGCCAGCCCGGCAAATCGCGTCAAGGTGCCGCAACAAAGGGATCGCCTCGGCCATTCGACTTTGGTCATCGACTTTGGTTAGTGTACGGCGACGCTCATGACCGGCCCCCCCAAAACCGGCTACCGCGGCCGCTTCGCGCCCTCGCCCACCGGCCCGCTCCATTTCGGCTCGCTGGTCGCCGCCGTGGGCAGCTGGGCGGACGCGCGCGCGCGCGGCGGCGAGTGGCTGGTGCGCATGGAAGACCTCGACTCGCCGCGCGAGGTCCCGGGCGCCGCCGACGAGATCCTGCGGACGCTGGATGCGCTCGGACTCGAGTCGGACGGCCCAATCGTGCGACAAAGCGGGCGCGGCGACGCCTATCGTGAGGCCCTCGACCGGCTGCGGGACCGCGGCGTGCTGTTCGCCTGCGGCTGCACGCGCCGGGAGATCGCCGACTCGGGGTTGCCGGGCAGCGACGGCGGGCTCGTCTATCCGGGAACCTGCCGGAACGGGCCGCCGGCCGGGCGCCCGGCACGCGCGCTACGCGTGCGCGTCGACGACGCGGTGATCGCCTTCGACGACGCACTCCAGGGGCGGGTATCGCAGGACCTGGGCCGCGACGTCGGTGACTTCGTCCTCCTGCGCGCGGACGGGCTCTTCGCCTACCAGCTTGCGGTCGTCGTCGACGACGCGGCGCAGGGCATCACCGACGTCGTGCGTGGCATCGACCTCATCGATTCGACGCCGCGGCAGATCCTTCTCCAGCGGCTGCTCGGTCTCCCGACTCCGCGCTATCTCCACCTGCCGATCGCGACGAACGCCGCCGGGGAGAAACTCTCGAAGCAGACCGGTGCGGCGGCGGTCGAGCGATCGCACCCCGCGCCTGCGCTCGTCGCGGCTCTCGGATTTCTCGGCCAGGCGCCGCCTCCGGGACTCCACCGCGGGTCGGCCCGAGCGGTCCTCGCGTGGGCGGCGGCGAGCTGGGACCGTTCGCGCATTCCGCGTCAGCGCACGATCGTGGCGAGTCCGATCACGGCCGGTCCCTGACCTCCCGCAGGAAGGCGTCGATCGCCGGCCAGAACTGCGGCGCGCCCGACAGGTCGTTGTGATCGGCGTCGCGAAGCTCGACGAAGCGCTTCGGCCCGGCCCACGCCTCCACCAGCCGGCGGGAATGCGACGGCGGGATGATGCGGTCGGCGTCGCCCGCGATCGCGAGCAGCGGCGAACGGATGTGCGGCGCGCGCGACGCCGAGTCGAAGGGGTGCTTCAGCAGCAGCCCGACCGGCAGCCACGGATAGTGCCGCCGCGCGATTGCGGTCATGCTGTCGTAGGGCGAGATCAGGACCACCGCCGCTACCGGGCGCTCCGCGGCGACGTAGGCCGCAACACCGCTGCCCAGGCTCCGGCCGACGAGGACGATGCGGCTCGCGTCGACGTCGGGCCGGCTCGCCAGCGCATCGAACACCACCAGCGCATCGGCGAAGAGCGCGGCTTCGGAGGGCTTGCCCTCGCTTTCACCATAGCCGCGGTAGTTCACCAGCGCGAGCGACCAGTCGGCGGGCCACGGCTCGGTCATCTGCCACGACAGCTCCTCCGCGTTCCCGCCGTAATAGATGACAAGCGGCGCCCGCGGGTTGGCGGCCGCGACGAACCAGCCGCGCAGCTTCACGCCCTCCTCGCGCTCGAAGGCGAGCGCCTCGACCGGGCGCGTTACGCGCGGCGGTCCGATCATCGGCTGCGGCAGGAAGAGCAGGCTGTCCTGGGCGAGGTACATCGTGGCGGGCACACCGACGAGGAACACCGCGCCGACGATCAGCCAACCCAAGAGATCCACCTTCAATGCAGCTTCACGCGCGGATCGACGCCGCGGCGGAGCGTGCGGGCGAGCGTGTCGACCACCACCCCCCACCATCCATGGAGCGCGAGCAGATGCATCTTGTAGAGCGATATGTACATCAGCCGCGCGAACCAGCCCTCGACGCGGATGCTCGGCCCGGAGATGAATCCCATCAGCGATCCCACCGTGCTGTAGTCGCCGAGCGAAACGAGCGATCCGAAGTCGCGGTAGCGCCAGGGCTCCGGCGCGAGGCCGCCGAGGCGCCGCTCGATCGTGCGCCCGAGGTGCGACGCCTGCTGGTGGGCGGCCTGGGCGCGCGGCGGGACGTTGCCCTGGTGCCCTTCCCACGGGCATGCCGCGCAATCGCCGATCGCGAAGATGTCGGGGTCGCGCGTCGTCTGGAGCGTGGGCAACACGACCAGCTGGTTGAGGCGGTTCGTTTCGAGGCCGTCGACCTCGCGCAGCACGTCGGCCGCCTTGATGCCCGCCGCCCATACGGTGAGATCCGCGGGGAAGCTCTTCCCCGCCTTGGTCCGGACCTCGGCGGCCGTCACCTCGACGACCTGCTCGCGGCAGTGGATCCGCACGCCGAGCGCGTCGAGCGCCTCGGTCGTCGCCCGCGCGATCCGCTCGGGCAGCCCAGGTAGGATCCGGGCATCGGCGTTCAGCAGGGTCAGCTTCACCTGGCGCTCCGGATCGATGTTCTCCAGCCCGTACGCGGCGAGCACCCGCGTCGTGTTGTGGAGCTCGGCGGCGAGCTCGACCCCGGTCGCACCGCCGCCGACGATCACGACCCGCAGCTCCCGGTTCCGCTCCTCGGCCTGATAGTTCGCCCGGAGCACCGCGTTCACCAGCCGGCGGTTGAAATGATCCGCCTCCTCGGCCGAATCGAGCGCGAACGCGTGCTCGGCCACGCCGGGCACGCCGAACGGGTTGGCGAGGCTGCCGATCGCGATGACCAGCGTGTCGTACCTCAGCGTCCGCCGCGGGATCACGTCCACGCCGCGGTCGTCCCGGATCGCGCCGACGGTGATCTCGCGGCGCGCGCGATCGAGCCCCTCGAATGCCCCGAGCGAGAACGTGAAGTGATGCCAGCGCGCCTGGGCGAGGTAGTCGAGCTGGTGCTGGTGGACATCCATGCTGCCCGCGGCCACCTCGTGCAGCAGCGGCTTCCAGACGTGCGTGCGGCTCCGGTCGACGAGCGTGACCGCGGCGCGCCGCCGGCGTCCGAGGCGGCGCCCGAGCCGCGTCGCGAGCTCGAGCCCGCCCGCGCCGCCGCCGACGATGATGATCTGATGCATCGCTCCCGCCGTCCGCGGGGATTATAGGCGGCGCGAAGGGATGAGCACCGTCGCGAGCGACCCCACCACGAGCACGAGCGCCGCGTAGTCGGTCCACCGCGGCGTCTCGCCGAGCACGAGCGCGCCGCTGAACACGCCGACGACGGGCACCATCAGCGAGGCGAGGCTCGAGACGCCTGCCGGCGCGCTCTGGACGATCTTCATCCACGCCCAGTAGCAGAAGATGAAGGCGACGAACATGTTGTAGAACACGCCGATCATCGGTCCGGGTGCGAGCACGAACGGATTGAAGCTGCCGTCCTCGAGGAAGAGCGCGATCCCGAGGATCGGGATAACGCCGACCACCATCTGCCACGCGCTGTAGCTCGTCGCCGGACGCGTCGCGGCCCACTTGCGGATCAGCACGAGCCCGATCGCCCAGGAGACCGCCGCGCCCACCATGCACAGCGCCCCGAGCGGCGCGCGCTGCATCGCCTGGAATTCGCTTCCGACGAGAAGCGCCATGCCGCCCATGCCGAGCGCGACGCCGAGCGCACGGCGGCCGGTGAACCGCTCGCCGAGGAACCACGTCGACAGCAGTACGCTCCACATCGGCATCGTGTAGCCGAGGATGGAGGCGCGGCCGGAGGCCATCATGCTCACGCCGTAGACCGCGAGGATGTTCCAGGCGGACAGGTTGAAGAGCGAGATCACCACGAGCCGCCCCCACTCCGCGCGCGGGACGCGCCACTCGGCCCGGGCGGCGACCCCCATCGCGAACAGTCCCGCCGCGCCGGCGACGAGACAAAGCGTGCGGAAATGCATCGGCGCCATCCCGGCGATCGCCAGCTTGATCATCGGCCAGTTGAATCCCCACGTGAGCGTCAGGACCACGAGCAGGCCGATCAGGCGCGGCGGGAAGGTCTGGTGGGCGTCCGGGCTCATCGGACTATCCGCGCGCTCCGCGCTCGGGGTTCGCCCTCCGGCGGCCCGGGGTCGATACCGGATGTCTCATGCAGCGAGGAACGGGCGGAGGCCCGCCGCGACCGCTTCCGGATGGAGCATCGCGAACCGCTCGCCCAGGAGGAGCTGGAAGTGGGAGGCTCGTGGGACCGCGACAATACATTGTTTATGCACGCTTTTCGTGCGCGGCCACACGACCGTGATGCGACGCACAAGTTTTTCTTGACAGCCTTTGATTTCTCCGTAGAATTCACATGGTGCAGTGCAATATGAACGGTGGCGCTGCGCGAAAACGCGAGCGACACCGGCACGGACCGATTCGATTAACCACCTTAGGAGCAATGACAATGTACGTGACCCCCGAGCAAGTCACCGCCAACAGCAAAGCGAGCGTCGAAGCCCTGCTCGCGATTGCCAATTCGAACTTCGCCGCCATCGAGAAGCTCGCGGCGCTCAACTTCAACGCGACCAAGTCCGCGTTCGAAGACAGCATCTCGCACGCGAAGGCACTGCTGAACGCCAAGGACGTTCAGGAGTTCGTGAACCTTAACGTTGCCGCGGCGCAGCCGAGCCTCGAGAAGTTCATCTCCTACTCGCGCAGCGTGTACGAGCTCTCGACCCAGCAGCAGGGCGAGTTCACCCGCCTCTGCGAAACCCAGGCGGGCGAGTTCAACCGCAACCTCGTCGGGCTGCTGGACAAGTACGCCAAGAACGCGCCGGCCGGCTCGGACGTCGCGGTCGCCGCGGTCAAGTCGGCGCTCGCCGCCGCCAACTCGGCCTACGACAGCTTCGCCAAGGTCGCGAAGCAGGCCACCGAGATCGCCGAGGCGAACATGTCGGCCGCAACCGCCGCGGTCACGAAGGACGGCAAGAAGAAGGCCGCCTAAGCTTCTACCGCCAGTAGGTTCTCCTCTCTCTGAACCCCCGGGCCCTCCCCCGGGGGTTTTTCTTTTTCTGCGGCGGCGTTCAGCCCGCCGGGACTTCGAACGTTGCTCCGGTGTTGAGGACGCCCTGCTTCAGCGCCTCGATGGCCGTCGCCACCTCCTCCGGGTCCCCGCGCACGCCGAGCTCGATGTGGCGCCGCGTACCATCCTCGCCCATGTGCGGCAGGCTGAAGACCTTCAGGCGCCTGAACCGCGTCTCGACCTCGAGCATCAGCGGCGTGAGGATGCTCTCGGCCGAGCCGTAGACGATGATGGAGGCGTCGGCCTCGGGCAACTGATGGTGGAGCTGGCGGTAGCGGTGGTCGAGCACCCACTCGGCCATCGGCCACGCCATCACCGGAAACCCGGGCACGAAATGGTGGTCGCGCAGGGAGAATCCCGGGATCTGGTTGTAGCCGTTCGGGATGATCGTGGCCCCGCGCGGGAACTCGCCCATCTTGAGCCGGAACGGCGTCGTCTCGCCACCGAACCGGCCGCGGATCGCGGCCTCGGCGTCGGGATGCAGCACGAGGTCGACCCCGAGCGCCGAGGCGGCGCATTGCCGCGTATGGTCGTCGGGCGTCGCGCCGATGCCGCCGAACGAGAACACGACGTCCGGGCCGGCGAACGTGCGCGCGAGCGTCGCGGTGATGCGCTCGGGGCTGTCGCCGAGGTACTCGGCCCAGTCGAGCCGCAGCCCGCGCACCGCAAGGATGTCGATCAGCTTCGAGAAGTGCTTGTCCTGGCGCTTTCCGCGCAGGATCTCGTCGCCGATGATGATCGCGCCAAAGCCCATCTCAGTTCTCCAGTGATGACGGCGGCAACGGTTCGCGCCTAGATGCCCGCGCGCCGCAGCTCGCCGAGGCGGTCGAGGCCGTAGTGGATGAACGCGAGGCCGGCGAGCACCGGGATGAAGAACCCGACCAGCGGAATGTGCGCGATCAGCGACAGGATGATCCCGAGCAGATAAAGCTGCTTCGCGTGACGGCGGAAAAGCTCCCGCATCTCCTCCCTGCTCGCGTGCTCCGCCACCGCGTCGTACCGGAAGACGCGCTGGTTGAGGTAGGCGAACAGGAGCACCGGCAGGATCGGCCAGAACAGCGGCACAAACCACAGCGGGAGCGACAGCAGGCTGAGCACGACGAAAACCGCGAGTGCCGCCAGCGCGTTCCAGACGCTCCCGGCGAACGTGCCACCCTGCCGGCGCTCGAGCGACGGGTAGTCGGCGGCCGCGACGTGCTTCACCATCGCCGGCATCGAGACAACGCCGATGATCAGGGTCGCCGTCACCAGCACCAGCGGGACGAACAGCACGAAGAGCGCCACCCACGAGAGCACCGCCGCGATCACGCCGAACGGAAACCAGTGGGACGCCCAGATCCCGACCGTGGAAGTCGTCAGGTAGCCCTGCAACCAGGCCACCGTCTGCGCGCCGAAGATGATGGCGAGCACCGTCCAGAGGACGAGCGCGACCGCAAGCGGCCAGATCATCAGGGCGAGCATCCGGGGATGAGCGAGGCTCGCGAAGGCGCGCGCAAGCGCGCGGGTGATTTCGGTCATCGTCCTCGTGACTCTCTGCACGACTCCGCGACAGCGGTGTCGTGCGCCGAGATTTGGGGAGGGCGAAGGGGGCTGTGGCTGGCGTGGCCCCTTCGCTCATCGTCCGGCCAGAGTCTGCCACAGCTTGATGAGCCGCTTCGCGGAGACCGGGACCGGCGTGCGCAGTTCCTGCGCGAACGCCTGCACCCGGAACTCCTCGAGCAGCCAGCGGAACTGCGCGAGCCGCGGATCGATGCTGCCGCCCTTGCGCTGGCGTCCCTCCTCGCGCAGCGCCGGGGTCTCCAGCTGCGCGATCTCGGCCGCGGCGCGCGCGTCGCGGGCTGGATCCGTGCGCAGCTTGTCGAGCCGGACGCTCGCCGCCCTCAGATAGCGGGGGAAGTGCTGGAGACGCTCCCAGGGCGTCGCGATGACGAAGTCCTTCGGCATCAGCCGCGCGAGCTGAGCCTCGATGTCGCGGACCGCGTCAGGGAACGCCTTCGCCGCCTGCAGCTTCTTCGCAAGCGTCTGCCGCTCGGCGAGGATAGTCCCGACGAGGCGCGCGATCTCCTGTGCGATCAGCGCGATGCGACTCCGCGCCTCCTCGCGGCGGCGGGCGAACTCCGCGGCGTTGCGCGGCAGCGGCTCGGCCATGCACGCGCGATCGAACGCCGCGGCGAGAAGCTGCGACTTGAGCTCGTTCGCGTCCCCCAGCCCCGCAAACTGGAGCGTCATCGCCTGCAGCCCGGGCAATCCCTTCTCGATGTACTTCGCCTGCTCGCGGAGCTGCAGCATGAAGAGCCGCCTGAGCCCTGCGCGGTGCGCCTGCGCTGCCTTTTCCGGCGCATCGAATACCTCGAGATCGACGGTGCCGCCGCGGTCGACGAGCGCCGGATAGCCGACGAGCGTCTGAGTTCCACGCCTGACTTCCATCAGCTCCGGCAGCTCGCCGAACGACCAGTCGGTGAGCCCGGCAATCGCGGCCTCCGCACCGACAACCTCGCCGAACTGCTCGCCGGCCTTGTCTCCGAGCTCCGCGCGGAGCTGGGCGAGGCTGCGTCCCATGCCGAGCTGGCGGCCGTGCTCGTCCACGACGCGGAAGTTCATCGACAGGTGCGCCGGCAGCGTTTCCGGGCGGAACCCGTCGGACGGCAGCACGAGGTTCCGGCTCTCGCGGGCGTAGCGCGCGATCGCCTGCGCGAGCGGGACGTCGGCGGGCGGTACGGCCGCGACGAACTCGGTGGCGAAGTCCGCGAGCGGTCCGAGCTGATGCCGCACCTTCTGCGGCAGCGACTTCGCGAGCAGCTGCACCTTGTCCTTGACCAGCCCCGGCACCAGCCAGTCGCTGCGCGCCGCGCTGACCTGGTTGAGCGCGATCAGCGGAACCGTGATCGTCACGCCGTCGCGCGGTCCGCCGGGGTCGTGGAAGTACTCGAGCGCGAATGCGCGCCCGGCAAGCTCGATCTGGTGGGGGAACAGCTCGGTGGTGATTCCGGCCGCCTCGTGCCGCATCAGCTCGTCGCGCTTCAGGAAGAGGCACTTCGGGTTCTTCCGCTCGGCCTCCGCGCGCCACGCGTCGAAACCCGCGCCGTTGCAGACGCTCGCCGGGATGAGGCTGTCGTAGAACGCGTAGATCAGCTCGTCGTCCACCAGCACGTCCGGGCGGCGCGACTTGTGCTCGAGCGTCTCGATCTCGCGCACCAGGCGTCGGTTGTGCGCGAAGAACGGCGCGCGGGTTTCCCAGTCGCCCTCGACGAGCGCCTGGCGGATGAAGATCTTCCGCGACTCGACCGGGTCGATCGGCCCGTACTGGACACGCCGGTTGACGTAGACTGGAAGGCCGTAGAGCGTCGCGCGCTCCTGCGCCACCACGGCGGCCTGCTTTTTCTCCCAGTGCGGCTCGCTCTGAGAGCGCTTCAGCAAATGTGCGCCGAGCCGTTCCAGCCATTCGGGCTCGATCCCGGCGACCGTGCGGGCGAAAAGGCGCGTCGTTTCGGTCAGCTCGGCAGCGACGATCCAGCGCGGCGCCTTCTTGGCGAGCGCCGATCCGGGGTGAATCCAGAACTTGATGCCCCGCGCACCCAGGTAGTTGCCCTCCTCCGTCTTGAGACCGATGTTCCCGAGCAACCCAGTGAGCAGTGCGCGATGCACCCGGGCGTATTGGCCAGCGTCGGAGACGATGTCCCCGACCTTCCAGCCGAGCTCCGCGACGAGCTCCTTCAGCTGCGAGTGGATGTCGCGCCATTCCCGCATCCGGTTGAACGAGAGGAAGTGGTCGCGGCAGGCCTTGTGGAGCTTCCGGTTCGACTCGTGGTGCAGCCCCTCCTCGAAGAACCGCCAGAGCTTGAGGAAGCCGAGGAAGTCCGACTTCTCGTCGGCGAACTTCTTCTGCGCCTCGTCGGCGGCCTGCGCGCGCTCGAGCGGCCGCTCGCGCGGGTCCTGCACCGACAGCGCAGCGGCGATCACCAGCACTTCGGCGAGGCATCCCTCCTCTTTTGCCGCGAGTACCATCCGGCCGATCCGCGGATCGACCGGAAGCCGCGCGAGCTTGCGCCCGATCTCCGTCAGGTCGTGCCGCTCGTCCACTGCCCCGAGCTCCGCGAGGAGCGCGTAGCCGTCGGTGATCGCCCGCGGCGCGGGGGGATCGACGAACGGGAACTCCTCGACCGCGACGAGCCCGAGCGCCTTCATCCGCAGGATCACCGACGCGAGCGAAGAGCGGAGCACCTCCGGCTCGGTGAACGCCGGACGCCGGCCGAAGTCCTCCTCGTCGTAGAGGCGGATGCAGATCCCGGAGGCGACCCGCCCGCAGCGGCCCGCCCGCTGCTTCGCCGCGGCCTGGCTGATCCGCTCGATCTGGAGCTGCTCGACCTTGCTGCGGTAGCTGTACCGCTTGATCCGCGCGAGGCCGGGGTCGACGACGAAGCGGATGCCGGGCACCGTGAGCGAGGTCTCCGCCACGTTCGTCGCCAGCACGATGCGGCGCCCGGAGTGAGCCTTGAAGACGCGCTCCTGCTCCTGTGCCGACAGCCGGCCGTAGAGCGGAAGGATCTCGGTCTGTGGCGGGTGGTGCTTGCGGAGCGCCTCCGCCGCCTCGCGGATCTCGCGTTCGCCGGGGAGGAAAACGAGCACGTCGCCGGCGCCCGCGCGGGCGCACTCGTCCACGGCATCGACGAGCGCCTCGTCAAGGTCGATCTCGCCGCTCGCGTCGGGCTGGGGCGGCCGGTAGCGCACTTCCACCGGATAGAGCCGCCCCGACACCTCGACCACCGGCGCGTCGCCGAAGTGCTTCGAGAACCGCTCGGCGTCGAGCGTTGCCGAGGTGACGATGAGCTTCAGATCGGGCCGGCGCGGCAGCAGCTGCTTCACGTAGCCGAGGAGGAAGTCGACGTTCAGGCTGCGCTCATGCGCCTCGTCGATGATCAGCGTGTCGTACTGCGCGAGCTCCGGGTCGCCCTGGGTCTCGGCGAGCAGGATGCCGTCGGTCATCAGCTTGACGTAGCTCGACGGACTCGTACGGTCGGTGAAGCGGATCTTGAACCCGACCGCGCGGCCGAGCTCGGTCTTGAGTTCGTAGGCAATGCGCGCGGCGGTGGCGCGCGCCGCGATGCGTCGCGGCTGGGTGTGGCCGATCAGCCCCTCGATTCCCCGGCCGAGCCCGAGGCAGATCTTCGGGAGCTGGGTCGTCTTGCCCGAGCCCGTCTCGCCGCAAACGATCACAATCTGGTGGTCGCGGATCGCGCGGGCGATCTCCTCGCGCTTCGCGCTGACGGGGAGTTCGGGCGGGAACTCGGGCCGCGGGAGGTTGGCGCGGCGGCGGGTAAGCTCGTCCGCGCCGAACCGCGGGCGGTGGGCGGCACGCGTCGTCGGACCGGGACTTGGCGAGCCCGTGGCGCGGGGCTCGGTTGGCTCCGTCACGCGCGGGAGTTTACACAGGCGGCTGATTGCGGAATGACCGCCGTCACTACGTCCCCGGCATCCCGCGCAGGCACTGCTCGTACAGGTTCCAGTTCGGCGGCCCGCGCGGCACACGCGCGATGTACATCAGATTGCGGCAGTGGGCAACCAACTCGGGGTCGTTCCCCTTGGGCGCTGGCGGTGATCCCGCGCACCCCGCGAGGCCCAGTGCGACGACGATGCAGAAGATCGAGAGTTCTCGGAGCACGTTGTTACGCTCCGAACACCCGCTAGGCACCTGGACGACCGGAACGGCGTTCGCCGAAACGGAAAGCAAGCCGCCGGCCAGGCGCAGGAGTCTCCGTAGACGCATACCGCCCTCCCTCGGATGGCTACGAGGCGTTCGCCAGGACTCGTAGCGCCGCCAAACGGCCGGTTCACTATTCAGTGCGGCTTGCGGCGGCGAGAGAAGATGACACAGGCGAGTGAGGTGACAACGAGCGCCAGCGTCCCCGCCTCAGGGGCGAAAGATGAAAGCCTGCGGATCGTTTACGTCCCCGGACGTAAACCTTCTTCGCCTACCAGTCCCACAGTTACAACTGCTCTTGCGTTCGCTTGCTGGATACGACGTCCCAGGTCGTACCGCGAGCTGCCATGGTGGTCGCTAACACCCTCATGCCGCTGTCCAAGCGGATTACCAGCGAGCCTTCCGACTTGAAGTACCCATTCCATGTGCCGATGGTCTCGATTACGCCGAGCTGCAATTCATCGCCGTTCTTGACCCAGACACGTGAGCCTGCCGATATCCCTCGCATTGCTTGCCCCTTGCCCTTCGGAGAGTCGAGCAGCGCGGCATCCTGCTAGACACGAAGGCGTGTGTTGTAGTAGTAGCCGGTGGCGCATCAGATGCCGCGGAAGTCGAGTGCACACTCAGCCGAATGAGAAGGGTGCGCCGGTGCCGAGACCACTGCAATGAGTTTTCGTTGGCGCAGGTCAAGGGGGATGAAGTGTTCCCACCTTGGGTGTCGGCGAAACCCGACACTGTCCCGTTCGCGAACGATCGCTGGACTAACGTGCTGCTTGAAGCTGCCCTAAACGAGTCGAGGGGCACATTGAGGCCGCCTCGCCCACTGCGTCGTCAGAAGGCACCTCAATCCGCTTACAACCGTGAGTCCGGAATCCTCATGGACGCTGGAACCGCGTCCTACAACTTTGCCAACCGTAATGGCGGCCCGGGCTTTTTCCTAGGAAGGGTCAATTACTTCGGCAACTCTGCAATCGAGAATGGCTTAGTCCCCTTCTCGGGGGCGTGAACCAAGGCCAGAACCTGTGCGACGGCGCGCCCTGCCCCAACGCGCTGCCGTGAGTTGAGATGGCGAGCGGAAGGCAGGCGAGTAAAGGACGCCGCTCTTTCCGCGCAGTAGAGCGCCGACGAGGGAAATCGGTGCACAGCCCGGAGATCCATAGTGGTAGGCAGTACAGATATACTGGATCTCCTACCAGCTATCCGATCTCCGGCTGTGCCATGCGCTGCCGCGTGTACCCCTTGCGTCGTCGCGGCAGGCGACTCCCTCGGCGGGAAGTCTGCACCTCCCAGCCATTCGAGGGCGATCTCAGCACGTATTACCTGAGCCTGGCTAACGCGCGCTACTTCGTGGCCCAGCTATTGGGGCCAGGTGATGCGTTCCGCAAGCCACTGTTGCCGGAGCTATATGAGCCGGTGCTGACGAACTTGGGCAACGGCGTGTTGGTCCTGCGGGGATTCGAGCGCGAGGGTGAAGCCGCCACCGTCCAGGAGTGGCGGTGCGAGGTACTCAGCGGCAGCTAACTCGAGGCAAGCATCACCATGGACCTGACGGCCGAGGTGACGCTCGGACCCGGTCCGTAGGGGAACTCGGCCGTCGGGACTGGAGGAATGGAATAACTGGGTTTGCCCCCTTGTTCGCTCGACGATACGCCTTGCGACCCCAGAAGTCACGAGCAACCGGCTCGTGCTGTACCGACTTCCTGACTAGTCGGCGCAGCGGTTTCGCGCTACCTCGCGTCGCGGCGTAGTGGTGCTAGGTAGATTGCAGCGGATCTGCAACGGAGAGCTGACATGACGAAAAAGTGGACCTTCGTGTTGTTTCTTGCGCTCGTCGCTCCTCTCGCGGTGGCGAACGACTCGCTCGTGAGATTCAAGGGAGGCATCGGAGTCATCCCCGTCTCGAGCGGTGTCGCGATCCCCCCGACACTGGCGACTGCCACAACGGTCGAGAGCGTGAATCGAAACATTGTGCGGACCGTCCAACCTCCCGGTCAGATCTGGGTGATCGCCGATCTGAGGGCCGACGTGACGATGGATGGGCGCATCAAGGTTAGAGGGCGGGGCTTGCTGCTAGGTGGGGGCAATGGCATTGGGACCAATGCGAACCAGAGCGTGTTCGCCACGCTGATTTGTGAAGCCGCGGCGCCCTTTGTGTTGCGCAACACCACGCAGACTGGCGTCCCGCTCGAGGCCAACGGCGATTTCCGTATCGACGATGTACTCACACCGGCGCCGGCTGACTGCGCGAGCCCCGTGCTCCTCATCCGCAACTTGGGCGGCGCATGGTTTGCGGCCGGGATCCTGAATCGTCGGAACGACGACGACTAGAGCTAGCCTCCGCGTGGCTGCAAGCCGATCCTGCCGGATCTCTATGAGCCGGTACTGACGAACATCGGTAACGGGCTGATCGTGCTGCGGAGATTCGAGCGCGAGGCTGAGGCTGCTACCGTTCAGGAATGGCGGTGCGAGGTACTCAGCGGCGGCCAACGCGGGGTAAAGCAACCCGGTGGGTTGAACCAATGAACCGCTCCCACCGGGTGCGCGTCATGCATGGGGTTCGGCCGCGCAAAGAAAGTCTAGCCCGGACGTGGCGTGCTGCGTTCGTCAACCGGATCACCGTGCGCGAAAATGCAGCCGAGTTCACGATTGTTTTCGGTTCAAGGCCACCAGTCGCGCTAACGTTTGATCAGGCGGATAGCTCAAGGCGGGAGAGCGTCGGCGCACTTACCAACCGAAGGTTGAAGGTTCGAGTCCTTCTTCGCCTACCAAATCTCGGGCGTCTCGTCACCGCACCTCAGGCTGACCCTTGCTTGCCGTATGCATGTGAGGCGCTCCGGCCTACCCGTCTCGGCTTGCGTGGAGTCCCCCGGGAGCCCTCACGCACCCCACGCAATGGGAACCCGCTTGAGCCTCCCCCCGGGGGGGCACGCGCCGCACTCAAGCTGCACGCCGGATGTTCTCCACGTTCGCGCCAGCGCATAGCGAATCAATGTAGTCCGCCCACTGCTGCATCATCGCCCGTCACGTCCGGGCGGAAGCGCCCTAGTGGCCTCATGTGGCCTAATGTGGCCTCCTGTGGCCTCCTGTGGCCTCCTGTGGCCTCACATGGCCTCAGACAGCATCCGCTCGACGTAGCGCGCGAGTAGGTTAACTGGATGCATAAAAGGGCTATCCACTTAGCTCCACCGCTGTCCATGCATGGTGGCGAATCGCGCAGCCCGCGGGGTCTGACCACCGGATACCGCCAGAAATACCGTCATCAGAGTGATGTGAGCCTGGGCGAGCAGTCCTAGTTCACCCCTTCCGTTCGGCAGCCGTTCCTCGCGGAGTCCATAGCGCGCGCGGAAGACCACCCCGCGGGATGCCGCAGCGCGCGATTGAGCTTGTGCATCCCAGCCTCCCTTTCCAGCATGCACCACGGGTAGTCGTGACGATGATACGCCCGGTCAGGTGGGCTTCAGCTCATCTGGGCGCATGCGGTAGCGCAGCTACCGTCCGATACTTTGAACCACCCCGCTTGCCGTCTCGTTGTACTTATCAATGATGAGGCGCAGTTGGTTGCGCATCAGCTCCCGCTCCGCTTTTTCATCGATCTTCACCTCGGAGTACTTGTTGATTGTGGTTATGGCCCACATTCGCACCGCCTCATTGGCTTTAGGAGGAGCGGATAGGATCTGGACCGATATCTCGATGTACTTGAGCTGAAGCTCTTTGTCCTTTTGCAGTTGACCATACCAATTGCTGCCGAATGCTATCGCCAGCGGTATAACGACTGTCGCGATAATCGTGCTTATCGCCCTTGCCTTTTCCCAACCGCTACTTGGATCGCGCTCTTCGCCACTCATGATCGACAACCTCCAGTCTCGGACGACGATCCGGATCATACGGAGGAGCGTGACGAGGCGCCGGTCAGTGCGAGCACCTCACACCGCCACCCCTGAACGGTAGCCGCCTCACCCTCGCGCTCGAATCCCCGCAGCACCAGCACGCCATTTCCCAGACTCGTCAACACCGGCTCCTAGAGCTGCGGCAACAGCGGCTTGCGGAACGCATCACCTGACCCCAAGAGCTGTGCCACGAAGTAGCGTTCGTTCTTCAGCGTCAGGTAGTAAGTGCTGAGGTCGCCCTCGAACGGTGTGGCGTTGGCGATCTCTCGCCATGGGAGTGGCCGGCCGCGACGACGCAGCGTCTTACAACATCATGCTGTCGGCCGGGACGACCGACGGGGATATATCAGAACAAGGGCCCGGACTTAGGCGCGATAAGCGAGAGAGAGTGAGCCGCCCCGGCGCGGCCCTGCATTGGACGGACTACGAATCGGCCGGCTTCTGCGGGTCATTGCTTGCGAAGCGCCACCGCACCCACCGCAGTTCGCCAATCTGTGCGGCAAGCGCCCGCTCGACCGCTTGAATCGCTTCTAGCTGGGAAGTGGCGTTGACCGTCAACTCGTATTTCGGCTTGGTCCCCGGAGGAATTGTGATGGCGGGATCAGGATAGGCGAAGACGCGCGTCTCACTGTAGAAGTGAGCGTCTCCGTCCTGCCACACGACCGCCGAAAATGTGCAGTTGCCGGCCGCGCCGATCATCGCAGCACTGAATTCCATAACACCCCCTTCGCGTCCCCCGCGACTGAGAGGCGTAGTGAGCGTAGTGCGTCCCCTTTACCTCGAAGGTGAAAGATGGTTACACCGAGGTAGGGGTTCACGTTTCGATCTTTTCTCTGAATCGCTCGCCCAGGCGCGGCTCGGCCTGCAGCCGCTCGTAGACCGGAATGGCCACTTCCTTGCCGCGAGCGGCGCGGCTGCGAAGACGCGGCCGCTTGACCGCAAGCTTCCTCTCGGCCAAGACGACACGCCCGGGCTGGCTGCCATGCCAGAGCACCTCGCCCAAGCGCCGACCCGGATGCTTCCTCCCGGCGACCTCCTGCGCCGAGAGCACCAAGAGCTGTTCGACGAACCCGCGTGCGGCCTCGCTCATCAGCTCGTCGATGCTCGTCCTCGCGCTCTCGATGAGCTCCAGCATCGGCAGCAGCACCTGGCCCTGGTCGGCAAAGGCAGCTCGCACCGCGCTGGCGACGTCGTCTTGCCCGACGAGGGCCAGTCGCGGTTTTCTACCAGCGGTGTTTCCCGTACGATCCTTCATGGCGGTTTTCCTTTCCGTGAGCTTCACAGGTTGGCAAACCCGATTCTCTCGGATTCACCAGGAAAACCGCCGCCCTCAACTTTCAACTCGTTCGCCGTCTCGTCGCGCTACTTCGCGTCCAGCGGACCGAGGTTTCTTAGGCGCCCGCACAGTTCCTCTACCTGGTCAAGTGGCGTCGGTTGTAGCAATTCGAACGCGGATGATTGCCGGAAACCCCCGCTATGGAAACGACAACCAGGGTAGGGAAGTCGCGGTATTGGTTAAATCCCAGTTGACGTTCGTCGGGAAGACTTACGGCACGGTGATCAATCTCGCACCGAGCGACGCTAAGGCGCTGATCCATTAGGACGCGAAAATCTGGCATCGCTCTTGCTGGATTGCGGCAACCCATGGCGCGTTCTGGTTAGCTGCACGCGGCCGCCCCGAAAACAAGAACAACACGCAAAGCCATCGATCTCAGATCAACCAAGCATGGGCTTTGTAGAGAGGGGCACAGGACGAGATGAAGATCATTCGCAAGACGCTAGCGATCGCCACCACGATCGTTGCCATGGCCGTGACAGTTCCCGCCGCTGCTATCGTGGTCGATTTCGAAGGGGTAACCCTCACGGGTGGCATCGGCAGCAACACGGCGGTTCAAAGTTATCTGGACGGTGTTTTCGGGTCCGGATTTGTCAAGGTCTACGGAACGGTCGCGGATCGGGCGTATGACGGCGACGGCCATGCAAATAAGGACCCAAGCTCCGGCCGACGTGTCACCCTGGGCACCACGGACGGCGCCACCAGCCCTACTGATTACACGCATTTCCACCCGGGGCTGGACACATTCATTCGAAACGTCGGCACGGACGGGGGGACCAACACCGCTTGGGGTAGCCTTGGGAACGACAAATTCGTGTTCGTTTTCAAATCGCCGATCTATTTTGTCTCGTTCGATTGGGAGGTTTTCCCCGACGGGACGTGCGGAACCTGCACA
The DNA here is from genome assembly GCA_963789885.1 of uncultured beta proteobacterium. Taxonomy (GTDB): domain Bacteria; phylum Pseudomonadota; class Gammaproteobacteria; order Burkholderiales; family SG8-39; genus DATEDA01. Next base: position 33,782 of record CAWBNB010000012.1, read on the forward strand.
GGGGGGGCCAACTTCCCGGACTTCGAATTGTGGGCGGGCGCGCAGGGTGCAGCGAACCCCCTATACACCTTCGGCCCTGGCGCTCCCAATTTCCCGGTCACCATTCCCAACAACTTCGCGCAGGGAATCGGGCATTTCAGCACTACCTTCTCACAGGGGGTGACGCGCCTTGAATTCGTGGACTGGCCGCAGAGGATCGGAATCGACAGATTCGACCCGGTAAGCGTTCCCGAGCCCGAGACCCTTTCGCTCGTCGGCCTTGCCTTGGCGGCGCTAGCTTTCGCGCGGAGTCGCAGACGACTCGTCTGACAGCGCTTGCCCTAGCCCCGTCCGAAACTCCGCCTCGGCCGGGTTCCTCGTTCTTCGGCCACTCCGATTCCGACGCGCTAGCTCATCCACATGAAGCGGGTTGATGTAGCAATCCTGCGCGGAGTCGCAGCCGAGTCGGCGCAGCGCGTTCAGAACGTCCCGACTTAGCGCAATTACCTCACTCAAACCACGGAACTATTCACGACCTCCACCAGTTGTATTTCTCTACTCTGCGTCTATGGCTGAAGAACCTTGCACTGGTAACGCGATGAGAAAAGCTGAGAAGCAAGTATACGTCGTGTACCCGGCGGCGCTCTTCGACGGGTGGGAAGTCGTAAAAGAGCCCAGCGACGAATCAGTGGGCTTCGCCACGCGAGACGAGGCCATTGTCTATGCGAAAGCGCAAGCGCGCTTTGACGGCGGAGCGACGATCTGGTTCGAGAACTGGTACGGCGAAAGAGAAGGCGCTTTGGAAGTGCCCCCGCGTGCGGGCGTAATCGCAGGACTCGAATCCATCTTCAGTGGGTTACTGCGCCGACGCTACACGGCTCATTGAACCCGGCATATCCTGCCACGTTGGCCAAGCTGGTCTTCCACTGAGTATCTCGCACCGCCACTCCTGAACCGTAGCCGCCTCACCCTCCCGCTCGAATCCGCGCAGCACCAGCACGCCATTCCCCAGGTTCGTCAGCACCGGCTCGTATAGCTCGGGCAACAGCGGCTTGCGGAACGCATCACCCGGCCCCAATAGCTGGGCCACGAAGTAGCGCGCGTTAGCCAGACTCAGGTAATAGGTGCTGAGATCGTCCTCGAACGATGGGGCGTTAGCGACCTCTCGCCAGGGGAGTCGCCGGCCGCGACGACGCAGCGGGTAGACGCGGCAGCGCACAAGAAAAGCCGACTTGGCGTCAAGGATACTGTTATTATATCCAGCATACCAGAGACGATCTTCAGGGGGCAGTTCACTTGGCTGGCGAGGCCGGTCTCGGCTGGTTAGCAAAAAGGACGGCGCCGCGCTCCACGAATCGGCCGCGTAACGCACCAATGTAGACGCTCTCCTGCTGCTCGGAGGGTGCGGTCCATGACCCGCGATCGGTTGTGTTCTGACGGCTCACAAGGATAGTCGTGGTGATCGACACTGGCACTCCCAGGTCCTTCATGGGTTGGCGTATGTCTACTCGAACGGTCACCCATTCGCGCCAGTCAGGGAACAGCTCGGACGGAAGAAATGCGCGCGTTCCCAATACGGCTCTTTCCTCCTGCAAGACCGTCAACCCAAAGGGCTTGCTTGCAAGAATATCCCTTACCAAAACTGCAACCGATGATGAGTCCTGAGGGGGGCTCGCAAAGATGGCGTCGATGTCCTTCATCCCCATCATGCAAGCAATCGATCCGATGCGCGCAACTATCCGCACAAGGTTAGTCGAACCCTCCTTTCTTACGAGCGGCTGACATCTTTCGGGGGGGCCAACGACACCGGCAATCAGCGAGACCTCGCAAGCGCTGAGCGTTTGGACATTTGCCTTCTCGGGGCGAGTATAGGTGGGAAGAATGGTGAGGCAGGCTGAACCCGTGCAGTCGAAAATCGCCTTGGATCGCGCCAACCCTTGGAGTTGCTCCACGAACGCATCAGCCGTCGGCACGCTTCGTTGCTCGTGCCAGCCCAAAACCAACGACCCCCCTCTGCAACTCAGCGTCTCCCTCACCGCCTGCGCCGGCGTAGGCAGTGTCGGAGGGCATTTGACTCCATCCCCTCCCGGGCACTGCGAGGTCCCCTGCGCCAGAGCACTGAGCAAGGACGTGGTGCCTCCGCCGCGGACTTCAACCCGCTCAACTTGGTCGGCGAGCCTGTCGTCTGCGCATATCGTGGAGGACAACAAAATCGCCGATATGGTCAGAGCCTTCGTAGCGCGTCTCATCGGTAACCCCTAGGGGCTAGGATTGCCGTGCCTCCATTGCGAAGAGATAGGCGATGATCACATTCGTGGTAACGGCCAAAAGGCCCAGAGCTGCCGTGACCGTGTTGCTCAAGAGATCGACGTTCATACCGTCCCCAGGCGGCGCCGACAACCGGTTGGAGTAACCGAACGCGACGACCACGGTGACTAGCATCAGGCAGAACACTATCACTGGTCCCTTCACTAACAGTTCCAGCATCGGTCGTGCGGTAATCTTTCCGTGCGCTGGAGGTGTCTTCTGAAAGACGAATTGCGTTGCCGATCCGAGATAGCCGAGGAAGACGGGCAAAATGATCTGCAAGATCGTGAGGGATTGTGAGTATCTGAGTGGATACCCGAATACCGGCGCTAAGATGAAAAAGGCGAACGACCCCGCGGCCACCGACAAACTGGCCACGACGAGCCATCTGCGGGCCTTGTAGACCGTCATGGGACCTCCCTCCCGAGGCGAACGACGCATTGCCCACCGCGACCCGGCGTTTGCCAGGACGAGACTCACGTAAACAGAATGTTACAAAGGAAGCGGCGTGTAAATCCGCCAAAGGGCTGAGGGATACACCATGGGGGCGTAGACAACGTAACTGCGAACAATGCCGGGACCCGTGGAAGCTAGGCAGAACGCACGTCCGGCTGCCGCCGACCGCTGATGACCCACTTACTGCCGGTCCCTCTCCGTGCTCGGAACGAACCAAGCTGCCGACTCGCGTCATGGTTGGCACCTTGCTACACGGGCTCAGGCTCGATCAGCTTCGCGTCGTCGTTCTTCGGACTGTTGACCCGCCGACTGACGGGGTAAGCGATCCACCCCTTCGCTGGTGGCGTCGCGAGGATGTCCGCAATGTCCTGGTTCTCGGGATCAAGCCAGCGCTGGTAATCCTTCGGCTGGACGATCACAGGCATCCGGTCGTGGACCGTTCCTGACACTTCGTTTGGGAACGTTGTCAGGACGGTGAACGTATAGAGGCGATCCTCTTCTTTGGCGTGCCACACGTCCCACATGCCGCCGATGAAAAACAGAGATTCATCCTGCATTCGGATGCTGTAAGGCCGCTTCCCGACCGGCATCTCCTTCCACTCGTAGTAACAGTTCGCGGGGATCAGACACCGACGCTCGCGAATGAGCTTCTTGAACATCGGCTTTTCGCGCGCGGTCTCGGCCCTCGCGTTGACTGGCCTGGCTCCCTTCTTCGGGTCCTTCGACCAGTACGGAACGAGGCCCCATAGATACGAGTAGAGCGACGGTTTCCCGTCCTTCGCGCGAGCGATCCAAGTCTCAACGCCGGGCGTGATGTTGTACAGACCTGGGAAGTCATCGAGGCCCGAGGGCTCGATCCCGAGCAGCTCCTCGATACGTTGTCGTCTGCTCCAGCGCCCGTAACGGCCGCACATTTACTTTGGAGTCCCGGATGCGATGTCGGATTCTCGATCCAAGCAAGTCGGTCGTTGAGCGAATCCCCCCCAAACTCTATTGCGAAGGCCCGTTTGCGAACGGTCAAGAAGACGAACGGTCTTCCGGCAAACGTCCGCGCCTATCGGTCGGCACCCAGCGGTTGTCCGGATCAACAAAATCCAGCAAATCGACCAGTGTGTTATGTATCCTCGTTGCGCGGGCAGATTCGCGGTCAAGGTGAGCAAAAAGCTGACGCGTGTGTTTGATGAGTCGCCCTAAGCAATCGCTAGGTTGAGGTGAGGTGACTAGCTCGCGAAAGTCAGAGTAGCGAAACATTGCAGATTCGGAATCAGCCTTTCGAGCTGCGATCAGAAGTTCACCGATCTCACGCTGCTCAAGACGAAAGAACTGGAAACCGGGACTGCCGTGAGAAAAGGCGTCGGAAACGCCGTCAAGCAGCGAAGACAAATCCCGATAGTCGAGGGCGGCGATGAAATTCCTCATCACTTCACTCCAAGCAAAGTACTGGGCCACGAGGAACGCCGTACTCTCGATGTAGTACGACTCCCGCCCGAGGCTCTTTGTGTAGTGGTAGTTTTGTGCGTTAGTAGTGAGTGTTACCCATAGACGGCTCTTCAGCTCGTTTATCGCACGAACGGCGGGATCGCGCTGCGTAGCGAGTAGTTGCCGTTGGCGGACGCGTTGGTCGCGTTTCCACGTCAATCGATCGGGAAGCCAACGTTCCCAAAAGAACTTCGAGAGACCACCGAGAAGGCCTCCGACGAGGCCTCCAATAACACCGGATGTGAGCGCGGAGTGCTCAGCAAGGATGTCGAGCTGCATCGCTCCTCCTCCAGATTTGCATCTGATCAACGAGCTGCCAATCCGAATCGCCGCCGCGATTCTATTCCTCACCGTTAGAGTCGCTCACGCGGCCGGCTGGAGCGTGGAAGGCCGCGTTGTCGGTGTTTCAGATGGCGACACCGTCACCGTCCTGGATGACGCCAAGACCCAGCACAAGATCCGATTCGCCGGGATGCTCCCGAGAAAGGCCAGCCCTACGGCGAGCAATCGAAGCTGAGCCTATCCGCGCTCGTGTTCCAGAAGCGGATTGAGGCCCGCTGCCACAAGAAGGACCGCTACGGCCGCGAGGTCTGCGCCGTGTTCGTCAGCCTTCGTGATGTGGGCCTGGAGCAGATCCGCGCGGGGATGGCGTGGTGGTATCGCGAGTACGCGCACGAGCAGGCTACACAGGATCGGCTCGTGTACCGGGACGAGGAAGAGAGCGCTAGGGCGCGGCGGGTCGGGTTGTGGAAGGACGCACAGCCGGTGCCGCCGTGAGAGTGGAGAAAGCAGCCGCCTCTTCGATCGGGCCGCCGGCGATCAACATCACCCGGGGAATAGTTCGCTGACCCAAATCTCCCAGATCTGATTGGGTCCTCCATGTGATGAGAACACCTGGATCGCGCCTCCATCACTCCGAGTTCCACCAACCACATCCAGCACGAGTTCGCCTGGGACAGCAAACGCTCTAGTGCTTATGCGGAAGTCACCCCCGGCCGCGGAGATGGCTGCGATGTCCCAGAACTGACTCGGTGTGTAGACGGGCATGCCCAGCGTGTCTAAGGGCAGCGGGTTCTGAACAACCTTATAGCGCGTCGCCAGGTCTGCCGGGTTTGTAGTGGGGCTAGTCCCAAACGGGTCATTGACATCGAGAGCCATGCCGGGAGTGTGGGCGGGGCGTAGCCTTGTCGGAGAAGAAGTCTCAGCACCCCAGAGTTGGTTGGCTCCCCCGTTGTATGTGAACTGCTGAATTCCAATGCCGGCGTTCGGACTAAGAGCGGGCACATCAAGGCATTTGTGACTGAACCGGTTGAAGATCACCATGAGGTCGTTCATACGGACTGTGGTATCAGCGAATCTGTAGAGCACCTCCCACTTTTGGCTGTCGTGGTTCTGATCGGTCACCAAAGCCACTGGAATCTCGTCGCTGTTGCTTTGGGACGATAGTCCCAACACCTTGCTTCCGTCACGTGTATTCCGGATGCGATATTGCCGCGCAACGAGTGTACTGGGCTGCGGTAATTCCTCCAGCGTCCATAATTGGCCAAAGTCATGAGCGTGGGGTATGGATTGCTCCAGGCGTTGCTGAACGACCGTGTTCGAGGGACCCGGAGTTATCGCCATCCCGCCTGACGAGATCTGAAATCGTTGCACTTGCACCACTACCGGAGGACTAGCCGTTGGATTCGCCTAGGACGCCCCGAGCATCCGCTCGACGTAGCGCGCGATCAGATCCACCTCGAGGTTTACGCGCGCACCCGGCCCGAGCACCTTCAGCGTCGTAACTGCGAGGGTGTGCGGGATGAGGTTGACCTCGAACTCGGCGCCCTCGACGCGGTTCACGGTGAGGCTGACCCCCTGCACCGCGATCGAACCCTTGCGGGCAACATACTTCGCCAGCTCTGCCGGCACCCGCACGACGAGTCGGTGACTCTCGCCCGCCGGCTCGAAGGCGACGACTTCGCCGACGCCGTCCACGTGGCCGCTGACGAGATGGCCATCGAGGCGGTCCGACAACCGTAGCGACTTCTCCAGGTTCACCTCGGCCGCCGGGTCCAGTCCCGCGGTGCACGCGATCGTCTCCTGCGAGACGTCGACCTCGAACCGCGCGCCGGCGACGCTCACCACGGTGAGGCAACAACCGTCCACCGCGATCGAGTCGCCGATCGCGACGTCCTCCAGATCGAGCCCACCCGCGTCGATCGTCAGGCGGAGTCCCCCCGGACGCGGCTCGACTCGGTGGATGCGGCCGACGGCCGCGACGATTCCGGTGAACATGGCGCCGGAGGGTACACCAGAGGGAAAAGGCGGCGGGGCCGGCGCTGGCGGGCGCCGGGTCGAGCGCAGCTCAGGCGCGCTCGAACACCACTGCGCCCGGGACCCTCGCGACGGCGCGACGCAGCCGCCGCGACTCCGCCGCGTCGCGGATCACCACGAAGCCGTCCTCGTCCACCGCAAATCGGTCGAGCACCGCGCGCACCGCCACGTCGCGGCCGCCGGCGAGGTGGGATGTCCAGGCGAACTCGAGGAGAAGCAGATAGCCCGGGACCTTCGGCAGGTGCTTCCCGTGCTTCCGGACGAGCCACGCGCGCTTCACCTTGCGTTGCTCGGCGATCACCCCGACGAGCCTCGCGAGGGTCGGTTCCGACACGCCGTGCGGCCGCAGCGGGTCCTTCGGCTCGAACCGCGTGAGCTCGGCGTGCGCCCGCGCGCGTACCCCCGCGAGCTGATCGAGCTTGGCGTGCCACCGATCCATTCCGGCGAGGTCCTTGCGCCCCCGGTAGAACTCGAACAGGAGCTCCGCCCCGGACTGCTCGGCCTCGACGTCGAGCGCCATCGCCTTCTCGACGATCGAAACCCCCTGCTCGTCGCCGCCCTGGACCAGCATGCGCCCATACGCGTACACCGCGGGGGCGTGTGCGGGATGACGCTCGGCCAGCTGGCGGTAGAGGGGGAGCGCCGCAAAGCGTCCGTTCAGCGACTCGGCGAGCCGCGCCCGCTCCCACGCCGGTTCGAGGGCAAGCTCGCTCCCCTTCGCTTGCGCTTCGAGCGCGTCGAAGCGCTTCCGCTCCTCGGCGACCGCATGATGGCGCTCGCGCCAGGCCGGTGCCACCTGCTCGTGCCAGCGGCGGTCCTGCTCGGCGGCGAGCGACGCGAGCGCCGGTCCGAGCAGCTCGTCGGCGGCCGATCGCTCCAGCTCGTAGCGCGTCCGCGCGGGAACGCCGAGCGCCTGCAGCCGCTCGGCGAGCGAGGGGTGCGTGTCGTTCAGGTCGGGCTTCGTATCGAGCGCGACCTTCGCATAGGCCTTGCCCACATCGGCCGGAAGCTGCTTGCAGCGGGCGAGCAGGTCCGAGTACGGCGCGGTCGGCGGCTCGGCGCGGTCGCGCACGCCGGCCCAGAGCTTCTCCCAGTACTGATTCTCGAGATACGCCGCCTTGGCGTGCACCGCGACGAGCGCGCTGCCCGCCGCCCCCGCCCCCGCCACGCGCGCCGACGCGCGATCCGCCTCGTACTCGTTCGCACGCGCGAGGACGAAGCTGTAGGCGTTGAAGTACGGCGCGTACCAGTCGAAGAACTTCGCGAACATCCGCGTCGAGAAGCTGCCCTCGTGCTCGAGGATCGCGAGCAGGCGATACCACGTCTGGCGGATGCGGTAGATCCAGTTCCCGAAGCGCGCGTGGTGCCGCGAGAGGTGCCCGAACTCGTGCGCAAGGACCGCGCGGAATTCCTCGCGGGTGAGGCTCGCCATCAGCGGCAACCCGACTACGAGATAGTTGGCCGGCCAGCCGACCAGGCCGAGCCGCGGCACCTGGGCGACCGCGGCGTTGAAGTCCGGCGTCACGACGACGCGGTGGATGTGCTGTGCGCCGACGCCCCGCCGCACCGCCTCGATCTCGTCGAAGAGTTGCGGTGCCTCGCGGCGGACGATGACGCGCCCTTCCGGCGGCGGGATCCGTACCCACATCGCCTTCAGCACCATCCAGGCGAAGACGAGCGGGATCCAGGCGATCTTGATCAGGACGAACTTCTTGGAGACGAGGATCAGCGCCGCGGCGCCGATCACGAGGCCGAGCGCCGCCACGAAGGCCGCCGCAACGAACCCGATCCCGAGCACCGCGAGCAGCCCCACCCGCCACACGTACCGGGTCGGCGCCTCGGTCGCGAGCCGCTCGAGGCGGAGAATCAGTTCGTGGTATTCGGCGATCGAACGCATGGAAACGTTTTAGCCTAGCGCACGCGCCCAGCGTCCAAAAGCGCCGTAGAGCGTCCGCCGTGCCGGAATGCTGCTCGCATCGACGCGGGCGCCTAGACCGTTCGACGCGCTTGCGCCGCCGAGTCGTCGGCCAGCGGGACTAATTCCTCACGCAATTCGAACGCAGGTACGCGAATTGCACTCTAACGGGGCATGAACGCTCCCGACCACTTCCTCGGCGCGCCGCCGCTGGCGCCGGCCGCCCGCGCGGGCGGTGTGCAGATCGTCGGCGCAGCGAGCGGCCTCGGCGCCGCCGACCCCGGCTGCGGCGACGGCCCCGCGCGCCTGCGGCTCGCCGGCCTCGACGCGCATCTCGTTGCGCGCGGCGTCGCCGCCACCTGGGGGGAGACGCTGTTCCCCGACCAGGCCCCGGGCGAACCGGTGGCGCAGGTCGTCTGCCGCCTGTGCGAGCGGCTCGCCCGCGCGACGGCGGGGATCGTCCGCGACGGCGCGGTTCCGCTCGTTCTCGGCGGCGACCACAGCGTCGCGATGGGGACCTGGCGCGGGGTGGCGAACGCGGTGGAGGGCAAGCTCGGGCTGCTCTGGATCGACGCCCATCTCGACGCGCACACGCCCGAGACGAGCCACAGCGGCAAGCTCCACGGGATGCCGCTCGCGGCCCTGCTCGGCCAGACCGGCGATGCACTCTGCGAACCGGGCGCGGCGCTCGCGCCCGAGCATATCTGCGTGGTCGGCGTGCGCAGCTTCGAGCCCGAGGAAGCGGCGCTCGCCGCCGCGCTCGGCGTGCGGATCTACACGGTCGCGGAGATCGAGCGCCGCGGCCTCGCGGAGGTGCTGCGCGAGGCGCTCGCGCGCGTGCGGAACGGCACCGCCGCCTACGGCATCACGCTCGACCTCGACGCGATCGACCCGGAGGACGCACCGGGCGTCACCACCCCGGTGGCCGGTGGCATGCGCGCCGCGGCGCTGTTGCCGGAGCTCGCGGCGCTCGCGAAGGCGGCAGCGCCGGCCGCGATCGAGATCGTCGAATACGAGCCGCACCGCGACCGGGGCGGCGCGACCGCGCGGCTCGTCGAGGAGCTCGCTTCCGCGATGCTGGGCGGTGGCGCCGCGCGCTCCGTCGTCGAAATCGAACGGCGCTACAGCGCGGCGAATTACGACCCGCTGCCGGTCGTCCTCGCCCGCGGCGAGGGTGTCCACGTCTGGGACCAGGCCGGACGCCGCTACCTCGACATGATGTCGGCGTACTCGGCGGTAAGCCTCGGTCACGGCCACCCGCGGATCGTCCGCGCGCTCACCGAGCAGGCGAAGCGCCTGGCGGTGACCTCCCGCGCCTATTACAACGACCGGCTGCCGCCGTTCCTCGAACGGCTCTGCCGCCTGACCGGCATGGACCGCGCGCTGCCGGTCAACACCGGTCTCGAGGCGGTCGAGACCGCGCTCAAGGCGGCGCGGAAGTGGGCGCACAAGGTGAAGCGCGTGCCGGAGGACCGCGCCGAGATCATCGCCTGCGAAGGCAATTTCCACGGCCGCTCGATCACGATCACCGGGATGTCCTCGGAGCCGCAGTACCGCGACGGCTTCGGCCCGTTCCCGCGCGGCTTCAAGCTGGTGCCCTTCGGCGATCCGCAGGCGCTTGCGCGCGCGATCACGCCCGACACCGCCGCGTTCCTGGTCGAGCCGATCCAGGGCGAGCGCGGCATCGTCGTACCGCCGGCGGGCTACCTCGCCGAGTGCGCGCGGATCTGCCGCGAGCGGAACGTCCTCTTCATCGCCGACGAGGTGCAGACCGGCCTCGGTCGGACCGGCAGGCTCCTCGCCTGCGAGCACGACGGCGTGCAGCCCGACGGGCTCGTGCTCGGCAAGGCACTCGGCGGCGGGGTGCTGCCGGTGTCGGCGTTCCTCGCGCGGGACGAAGTCATGCAGGTGTTCCAGCCGGGCGACCACGGCAGCACCTTCGGCGGCAACCCGCTCGCCGCGGCCGTCGCCCTCGAAGCGCTCAACGTGATCATCGACGAGCGCCTCGCAGAGCGCGCTGCCGCCCTCGGCGCTCGCCTCGCGACCGGTCTCGGGGCGATCAGGAGCCCGCTCGTGCGGGACGTGCGCGGCAAGGGCCTGCTGGTCGGAGTCGAGATCGATCCGCGCTACGCCACGGCGCGGCTCGTCGTCGACCGTCTACTCGCGCACGGCATCCTCTCGAAGGACACCCACGGCACCGTCGTGCGCTTCGCCCCGCCGCTCGTGATCGACCGCGAGGAGATCGACTGGGCGGTCGCCGAGACCCGGAAGGTGCTCGAGGAAATCGAGCGCGAGGTGAAGCGGGCGGCCTAGCCGAACCGCGCGATCAGCCGCACGTCGTCGCCGATCTGCGCGACGTCCATCAGCCTCAGCCGCCGCGCATCGGCGAGCCGCTCGACCCCGGGCAGGTTGAACATCCCGCGGCCGGTCTCGCCGAGCACCTTCGGCGCGAGGTACACCAGCAGCTCGTCCACCACCCCGGCCGCGACGAGCGAGCCGTTGAGCTTGAAGCCCGCCTCGACGTGGACCTCGTTCAGCGCGCGTCGGCCGAGCTCGCGCACGAGGTCCTCGAGCTCGACCTTGCCCGACGCGTTCGGGAGGACGACGACCTCGGCGCCGCGCGCGCGTAGCGCTTCGATCCTCGCCCGGTCCTCGATCGCGGCCGCCACGAGCAGATTCCCGCCGTCGAGGATGCGTGCGGAGAGCGGGACCTCCAGGCGCGAGTCCACGAGCACCCGGAGCGGCTGGCGCGGCGTTTCGATGTCGCGCACCGTGAGCCGCGGGTCGTCGTCCTTGACCGTGCCGATCCCGGTGAGGATCGCGCAGGCCCGCGCGCGCCAGCGATGGCCGTCGCGGCGCGCCGCCTCGCCGGTGATCCACTGGCTTTCGCCACCCGCGAGCGCGGTCTTCGCGTCCAGGGTCGCGGCCACCTTCAGCCGCACCCATGGCCGGCCGCGCGTCATCCGCGACACGAAGCCGACGTTCAGGTCCCGCGCCTCGGCCTCCAGCAGTCCGGAGGCGACCTCGACGCCCGCGGCACGGAGCGCGGCGAAGCCCTGCCCCGCGACCTTCGGGTTCGGATCGCCCATCGCGACCACCACGCGCCTCACCCCGGCCGCGACCAGCGCCTCGATGCACGGCGGCGTGCGGCCGTGGTGACTGCAAGGCTCGAGGTTCACGTAGACGGTCCCACCTTCGGCCCGGCCGGCGGCCGACCGGAGCGCGTTGACCTCGGCGTGCGCCTCGCCAGCGCGCTCGTGGAAGCCTTCGCCGACGACTTCTCCGCCGCGCACGACGACGCAGCCGACGCGCGGGTTGGGGGTGGTGGTGAAGAGGCCGCGCTCGGCGAGCCGGAGCGCCCTCGCCATGAACTCCCGGTCGGCCGGCGTGAACATGCGGCGGTAGAGCGCCGCCCGGCGGCTAGCTCCGGCGCTCGGCGGCCCGCCGGATCTTGCGGCCGGGGCGCTTCAGCTCGAGCACCTTCTCGCGGAACTCGTCGACGCGCTGGAAATCCTCGTAGACCGAGGCGAAGCGGATGTAGGCGACGTGGTCCATCTTCTTCAGCTCGGCCATCACCATCTCGCCGATGGTGCGGGAGCCGATCTCGCGCTCGCCGCGCGCGAGGATCTTCTGCTCGATGCGGTCGATCGCGGTGTCGACGTACTGCGTCGGGACCGGGCGCTTGTGCAGCGCCCGCATGAAGCCGGTGCGGATCTTCTCGCGGTCGTAGGCGGTGCGGTAGCCGTTCGCCTTCACCACCGCCGGCATCGCGAGCTCGACGCGCTCATAGGTGGTAAAGCGCTTGTCGCAGTTCTCGCACTCGCGCCGCCGGCGGACGCTCTCGCCGTCCTCGGACATGCGCGTGTCGATCACGGCGGTGTCTTCGTGCTTGCAGAACGGACACCGCATGGCTGGCCGCTACGCCGCCTTCTCCACCGGCACGCCCGCCCGCGGCGCGTCCGGGTAGACCGGGAACCGGCGGCACAGCGCGCGGGCCTGCTCGCGCACGCGCGCGATCGTCGCTTCGTCCTCCGGCGCATCGATCACGTCGGCGATCAGGTTCGCGACCTGCTCGGCCTCGAACTCCTCGAAGCCGCGCGTGGTCACCGCCGGGGTGCCGATGCGGATCCCGCTCGTGATCGCCGGCTTCTCCGGGTCGTTGGGGATCGCATTCTTGTTGACGGTGATGTGCGCGCTCTCGAGGACGTCCTCGGCGTGCTTCCCGGTGATGCGTTTCGCGCGCAGGTCGACCAGGCACAGGTGGCAGTCGGTGCGGCCGGACACGATCCGCATGCCGCGCTCGGCGAGCACCTTGGCCATGACGCGCGCGTTCGCGAGCACCTCCTCCTGATAGCGGCGGAACTCCTTGCTCGTCGCCTCCCTGAGCGCGACCGCTTTCGCGGCGATCACGTGCATCAGCGGGCCACCCTGGAGCTGGGGAAAGACCGCGGCATTCAGGCTCTTCTCGTGCTCCTTGCCGGCGAGGATCATCCCGCCGCGCGGGCCGCGCAGCGTCTTGTGGGTCGTGGTGGTGACGAAGTCGGCGATGCCCACCGGGCTCGGATAGAGGCCCGCCGCGACCAGCCCCGCCGGGTGCGCGATGTCAGCCATCAGGCGCGCGCCGACGCCGTCGGCGATCCGGCGGAAGCGCTTCCAGTCGATCGTGAGCGAGTAGGCGGAGCCGCCGGCCACGATCAGCTTCGGCTTGTGGCCTTTCGCGAGGTGCTCGACCTGGTCGTAGTCGATCTCCTCGTCCTCGTCGAGCCCGTAGTGGAACGCCTGGTAGATCTTCCCCGAGAAGTTGACCGCCGCGCCGTGCGTGAGATGACCGCCGTGGGCGAGCGACATCCCGAGCATCACGTCGCCCGGCTTCATCACCGCGGCGTAGACGGCCTGGTTCGCCTGCGATCCCGAGTGCGGCTGTACGTTCGCGTACTCCGCACCGAAGAGCTTCTTCGCGCGATCGATCGCGAGTTCCTCGGCGATGTCGACGTACTCGCAGCCGCCGTAGTAGCGCTTGCCGGGGTAACCCTCGGCGTACTTGTTCGTGAGTGCCGAACCCTGCGCCGCGAGCACGGCGGGGCTCGCATAGTTCTCCGATGCGATCAGCTCGATGTGGTCTTCCTGGCGTCCGATCTCCGCCTGCATCGCCTGCCACAGCTCGGGGTCGACTTTTTCGAGAGGTTCGTTCGAGAGCATATGGGCGCGAGAACCGGGTCGGGGACGGCGGTTAGTCTATCATGCTGCATCGCAATATCAGCCGCTGCACTATATATAACCATGCCTGTCCGAAAGACGATCGAGGAAGGCGGCGTCCCGGTCCGCGTCTGGACCGACGACGTCGAAGCGGAGGCGTTGAAGCAGCTCGTCAACGTCTCGCGGCTACCCTTCGTCTTCCGCCACGTCGCTGCGATGCCCGACGTTCACGTCGGCATCGGCGCGACCGTCGGCTCGGTGATCCCGACCCGGGGCGCGATCATTCCCGCGGCCGTCGGCGTGGACATCGGGTGCGGGATGGGCGCAGTCCGCCTCTCGCTCACCGCGGTCCACCTCCCCGACTCCCTCGGCCGCGTGCGCGGCGCGATCGAGGGCGCAGTGCCGGTCGGCTTCGGGCAGCACGATGCGCGCGATGCGCTGGGCCATGCCGCGAAGCCCTTTGCGCACGTGCTCGACCGCATCGCAGACAAGCATCCGCAGCTCGCGAAGATGCAGAAGCACTTCGACGAAACGTGGGTGCGCCAGCTCGGCACCCTCGGCGGCGGCAACCACTTCATCGAGGTCTGCCTCGACGAGGAAGACCGCGTCTGGGTCATGCTCCACTCCGGGAGCCGCGGGATCGGCAACGCGATCGGCCGCTACTTCATCGAGCGCGCGCGCGAGCACTGCCTGAAGGAGGCACGGCGGCTGCCCGACCGCGACCTCGCCTGGTTCGACGAGGGAACGCCGCTCTTCGACGACTACGTGGAGGCGGTGGGCTGGGCGCAGGACTACGCTAGCGCGAACCGGCGCGAGATGATGGCGCTCGTCCTCGAGGCGCTCGGGCGAATGCTGCCGTCCTTCGCGGCGACCGAGGAGGCGATCAACTGCCATCACAACTACGTCGAGCGCGAGCGGCACTTCGGCGAGTCGGTGCTCGTGACGCGCAAGGGCGCGATCCGGGCGGGCACAGGCGAGCTCGGCATCATCCCCGGCAGCATGGGGGCCAAGTCGTACATCGTGCGCGGCCGGGGCGATGCGGAGTCGTTCTCGTCCTGCTCGCATGGCGCCGGGCGCCGGATGAGCCGCACCGAGGCGAAGCGGCGCTTCTCGCGCGCGGATCTCGAGCGGCAGACCGCGGGCGTCGAGTGCCGCAAGGACTCGGGCGTCATCGACGAGATCCCGGGCGCCTACAAGTCGATCGACGAGGTGATGGCGAACCAGACCGACCTGGTGGAAGTCGTGCACACGCTGAAGCAGGTCGTCTGTGTCAAAGGCTGACCCGAAGTCTGATGCGCCGTCCGACGCCACCGCCGAGCGGCTGCGGCTCGGACCCAAGCTCGACCCGGCTGGCCCGGACTTCTGGGACCTCCGGTTCCGGGAGGGCTTCATGCCCTGGGACGCGGGCGGTGTACCGGCGGCGCTGCGGAAATTTCTCACGCGCGAACCCGCGGGGCGCCGCGTGCTCGTCCCGGGATGCGGCAGCGGGTACGAGGTACGCGCGTTCGCCGACGCCGGTCACGAAGTCGTCGCCATCGACTTCAGCGCCGCGGCGATCGAGGCGGCGCAACACGTCCTGGGCGAGCTCGGTCGCGTTGTGGTGCGGGGCGACTTCTTCGCGCACTCGCTCGGGGAGTACGACCTCGTCTACGAGCGCGCCTTCCTGTGCGCGCTGCCGCGCCCGCTCTGGCCGCGCTGGGCCGCGCGCGTGGCGGAGGTAATTCGCCCGGGCGGACGACTCGCCGGCTTCTTCTACTGGTCGGATGACGGGCGCGGTCCGCCGTTCGGATTAAAGCCCGGGGAGCTCGAGTCATTGCTCGCGCCGGCGTTCGACCGGACCGAAGACGCTTCCGTCATCGACTCGATTCCGGTGTTCGCGGGACGCGAGCGCTGGCAGATCTGGCGCCGGCGTTGACGGTTCTCCGTCAGCTCCGCCGACGGACTGTCGGACGCTGCACACCTCGCTCCTCGAGCGAGCGGACCCGCTTGCGGTCGGGTTCCCCGCTTCGCGGATCGGGTGTGACGAAACTCACGCTGTCCATGCCAAAGTCATAGCGAAGAGTGACCGAAGAGACGCCGGGCCGTCCGCTTGGCACCGCGCTTGCTCCACGCCCCGGTGTCCGTGCCACACAAGGAGCGAGAAGATGGCTGACGTGACTACCGAAGGTCTGGAAGTGGAAGAGCTCGTCGCCGACGAGCACGACACCCACATCGACGAGCATGAGGCCCACGCCGACGAGGGCCACACCGATCCCGCGCTCCCGGCGACCGGCTGGCCCTGCCAGCAGCGCCGCAAGGGCCGTTCCGCCGAGCTCCCCGCCCCGCAACGCTATCTCGATCTCCCGATCTGGATGAGCGCGCCGGCGCGGCGCCCCGAGGCGGAAGAAGAAGAAACCGTCTAGCGCGCCCGCGCCCGATCCCGGCGGAGCGTCAGCCGATCAGGCGGCAGATCGCCTGCAGGTCGACGTTGCCGCCGGAGATCACGACGCCCACGCGCTTGCCGGCGACGCCGTCGCCGTACCCGAAGAGCCCCGCCGCGCCGAGCGCGCCGGTCGGCTCGACCACGATCTTCATCCTCTCCCACAAGTAGAGCATCGCGGCCAGGAGCGCGCGATCGTCCACGGTCGTCATGTCGTGGACGTGCGCGAGCACCAGCGGGAAGGTGATCTTCCCGAGCGAGGGCGTGCGCGCGCCGTCGGCGATCGTGTCCGGGTTGTGCACCGTCTGCAGCGTCTTCGTGCGGAACGAGCGGGTGGCGTCGTCGCCGGCCGCGGGCTCGACGCCGACGACCCTGCACCCGGGAGACAGGTGCGCGGCCGCGATCGCGCAGCCCGAGAGCAGGCCGGCCCCGCCGCAGGGCACGAACAGGTAGTCGAGCACCCCGGTCTCCTCGATCAGCTCCTTCGCCGCCGTCCCCTGCCCGGCGACGACGTGCGGGTGATCGTACGGCGGGATGACCGCGAGGCCCCGCTCCGCCGCGATGCTCGCGCCGAGCGCCTCGCGGGTGGTCACGGTCTTGTCGTAGGTAATGACCTCGGCGCCGTAGCCCCGCGTCGCCGCCAGCTTCACCGGCGGCGCGTCGTCGGGCATCACGATCGTCGTCCCGACGCCGAGGAGCCGCCCGGCGAGCGCGATCGCCTGCGCATGGTTGCCCGAGGAGAAGGTGAGCACGCCGCGGCGCTTCTGCTCGTCGGAGAGCTGGGCGAGCGCGTTGTAGGCGCCGCGGAACTTGAAGGCGCCGATGCGCTGGAAGTTCTCGCACTTGAAAAACACGTGCGCGCCGGTGCGCGCATCGACGGTGCGCGAGGTCAGCACCGGCGTGCGGTGGGCATGGCCGGCGATGCGCACGGCCGCGGCCGCGACGTCGGCGTACGAAACGGGAAGCGGCTGCGAAGGGGCGTTCATGCCCCAAATTTAACTCCGGGAGCCGGGCCCGCGGCAAGCCCCAGCGCGAGACCTCACTCGTCGTCGAGCGCGTCTTCGGAGAGGTGGCCGGTGTCGGCCCAGGCCTCGATCGCCCAGCGCCGCCCGCCGATCCGCACGCGGTTCACCGCGGCATTCGGCACGCTGAACGTGCGCGGCATCTCGAGCGAGATGTCCATAGCGTGCCGGTAGACGATGCCAAGCACGCCGCCGTGGGTCACCACCGCGACGGTCGCGTCGGCGTGCGTCCGCGCGAGGTGCTCGAGCGCGGAAACGATCCGGTCGCGGAACTGGACGCCGCTCTCGCCGCCGGGGACGGCGTACTCGGGGTCGCGCGCCGCGAGGCGGTGATAGTCGCGCGGCCACGCCCGCTCGATCTCGGCCCAGGTCATGCCTTCGAACTCGCCATAGCAGCGCTCGCGCAGGCCGGCGTCGAGCCGCAGCGCGAGCCCGAGTCTGCCAGCGATCGGCGCCGCGGTGTCCCGGGTACGGCCGAGGTCGCTTGCGACGATCGCGTCCACGCGCTCCGTCGCGAGGCGCTCCGCGAGCGCACCGGCCTGCGCGCGGCCCGCCTCGGAGAGCGGGCTGTCCTGCCAGCCCTGGAGGCGGCCGGCGCGGTTCCACAGCGTCTCGCCGTGGCGCATGAGCAAGAAGGTGGTCAAGATCGATCGCGCGTGTCCGGAGCCAACGTGAAAAGTGCCTGCCGGCACACGGTGCCGGCAGCAGGCTTCCCCCCGATCCGGTAGTGTAGCGAAGCACGTTCGCCGCCCCAATCAACATGCCCGTTTCAGTCGACGCGACCACCGGCCAGCACCTTGGCGACCGGCAGGAGCAGCAGGACCGCGTCGCGATCATCCCGAGCAAGCGGTTGCGCGGCACGGCGCTCGTGATCCTCGCGGATGGCGCCGGCGGCTACAAGGGCGGCGCGGCCGCCGCCGACCAGGTGATCGGCACCGCCGCCAACCTGTTCGAGGCTTACTCTCCCAAGGACGAATCGCCGGAGGAGCTCCTGCGCGAGATCGTCCTCGAGGCGCACACCGTCATCCGCCTCAACCGCGTGCTGACCGAGGAAGAGCCACACAGCACGATCATCGCGATGGTGCTGCAGCCCGACCGCGTCGACTGGGGCTGGGTCGGCGACAGCCGGCTCTACCACTTCCGCGGCCCGGCAGTCCAGAAGCGGACTAAGGACCACTCGTACGTCGAGCAGCAGATCGACGAGGGTCAGTGGCGCGAAGAGGATCGCCACAAGCACCCGAACCGGAACCTGCTGCTCCAGGCGCTCGGGCACTCCGAACCGCCGGTGCCGAGCTTCGGCGCGACCGCGCCGCTCGTCCCGGGCGACGCATTCCTCCTCTGCTCCGACGGGCTCTGGGACTACTTCACCGACATCGAGATCGGTAAGGCGCTCGCCGCGCTGCCCCCGCGCAAGGCGGCCGAGATGCTGATCAGCTCGGCGCGGGTGCGCGCCAAGGGCAAGGGCGACAACGTCTCGGTCGCGATCGTCAAGCTCACCGCGGGCTAGTTGTGACGAAGCGAGGGGCCGGGGAAGGGCGGCGGGACCCTTCCCTTCCCGCCGATTCCCCTCGCGCTCCCCAAAGCCAGAAAACCGCTCCCTGCGGTCGCGGTGCTTTCTCTAACGCCCCAGCCACCCCCGCCGCAGCGCCGCCGACCGCGCCGGCGGACGCCGGTCGAACCGCAGCACGCACGTATCCGCCGGCGCCGCGGCGAAAGCGATCCCGACTTCGAGCAGCTCGTCCCGCCGGAAGACGTGGAGCTGCACGCGGTCACCGGGCCTGAGCGTCGCGATCCGGCCGTCGAGCGTCTTCGGCGTCACGCGGATCCCGTCCATCGCGACGATCACGTCGCCGGCGGCGAGGCCCGCTGCGAGCGCAGCGCCGCCGTCGAGGACGTGAGTCAACTTGACGTCGTTCCCCTCGGCCGTCGTGCGTGCGCCGAGGACCGCCCGGGACGAGAGCGCGGGGACCGGCTTCGACGCCGGTCGCCCGCCGCGATCCGATGCGCTCTCCGCGGGCCGGACCTCCATCTCGATGCCGACGGTTGCGAGCGCCTCCTCGAGCGGCAGCTCGGACGTGGTGCGCAGCCAGCGGTCGAAGAACGTGCGGAGCTTGAGGCCGCTCACCTCCTCCGCGACGCGCTCGACCCCGTCCTCTGGCACGCCGATGCCCGCCCGCCCGTAGCGCCGCCAAAGCGCGCGCATCACGTCGTCGAGCGAGCGGCGGCCCGCGGTGCGTCCGCGGACGTGGAGGTCGAGGCACAACGCGATCAGCGCGCCCTTGCCGTAGTAGCTGACGATCGCGTTGGGCGAGTTCTCGTCCTGGCGGTAGTACTTGATCCAGGCGTCCCAGCTCGAGTCGCTGACGGACTGACGGCGCCGGCCGGGGGTACGGAGGAGCTGGGTGATCGAGCGGCCGAGCACTTCGAGATAATCCTCGGGCTTCACCAGGCCGCAGCGCACGAGCGCAAGATCGTCGTAGTACGAGGTCACGCCCTCGAACGCCCACAGCAGCGTGGTGTAGTTTTCGCGGTCGAGGTCGTAGGGCGTGAACGCCGCCGGCTTGATCCGCTTCACGTTCCAGGTGTGGAAGTACTCGTGGCTCGCGAGCCCGAGGAACGTGCGGTAGCTCTCGGTGACCGCCTTCTCGCCCGGGCGAGGCAGATCGTCGCGGCTGCAGACGAGCGCGGTGGAGGCGCGGTGCTCGAGCCCGCCGTAACCGTCACCGACCGCGGTGACCAGGAAGACGTAGCGATCCATCGGCGCCGGGCCGCCCCAGAAACGGATATGGGATTCGCAGACGCGCTTCAAATCGCGCGCGAGCCGGTCGAGGTCGGCCCTGATCCGGCCGGTGATCGCGATCTCGTGCGGCACGCCGCCCGCGGTGAAGGAAGCGTGCGCGAACGTGCCCATCTCGACCGGATGGTCGATCAGCTCGTCGTAGTCGGCCGCGGCGTAGGTCCCGAGGCCGAGCGCTCGCGCGCCCTTGCGCGCAAGCGACGTCGCCACGCGCCAGCGCGAGTAGCGGCGTCCCGCGGGCGGCAGGATCTCGACCTCGCACTCGCGCTCTTCCCGCCCGAGTACCCGCAGGAAAACGCACGTGCCGTTGAAGAAGGCGTGAGTCGCATCGAGATGCGCGCCGCGGACCGAGAGGTCCCACCCGTACACCTCGGCGGTCACGATGAGCGGGCCGCGGCATGGTGCCGCGCGCCAGGTGTGCTTGTCGAGCTTGCCGAGCGCGACGCGCGCACCGCGCGATTCGGCGCGAATCGAGACGATGTGCCGCGCGAAGTCGCGAACCAGGTAACTCCCCGGGATCCACGCGGGGAGTGCGAAGCGCTGGCCGGCCGGGTCGGGGTCGGCGACGGCGCACTCGACCTCGAAGAGATGCGCCGCGGGATTGCTCGGGCGGATGCGGTAACGGATCGGAGGCCTGTTCTTCATCGTTGTTCTGTCAGCGTGCGTGGTCGTCAGTCGGCCTGCGCGAGCAGCGCAGCGTTCCCACCCGCCGCGGCGGTATTGATCGTCAGCGTCCGCTCGACCGCGAATCGCGGCAGGTAGTGCGGCCCGCCCGCTTTCGGCCCGGTGCCCGACAGGCCCTCGCCGCCGAACGGCTGCACCCCGACGACCGCGCCGATCATGTTGCGGTTGACATAGCTGTTGCCGACGTGGAGCCGCGCGCGCACGCGCTCGGCGAAGCGCTCGATGCGGCTGTGGATCCCGAGGGTAAGCCCGTAACCGGTGGCTGCGATCGCGTCGAGCGCTCGCTCGAGCTCGGCCGCCGGGTAGCGGACGACGTGCAGCACCGGTCCGAACACCTCGCGCTCGGGAAGGGCGGCGAGCTCGATCTCGACGGCAATCGGGGTGACGAACGTCCCGTGCCGCGCGTGCTCGGGGAGCGGCACGGCTGCAAGGACACGCCCTCGCGCGCGGAGCCGCGCCACGTGCCCCTCCAGCATCCCCTTTGCGTCGGCGTCGATCACCGGACCGACGTCGGTCGCAGGCAGCGACGGGTCGCCGACCTGCAGCTGCGCCATCGCACCCGCGAGCATCTCGAGGATGCGCGGTGCGGCATCGTCCTGGACGAGAAGGATCCGCGAGCTCGAGCAGCGTTGCCCCGCGCTCTGGAACGCCGACGCAAGCGTGTCGGCGACCACCTGCTCGGGCAGCGCCGACGAGTCGACGATCATCGCGTTCAATCCGCCGGTCTCGGCGATGAACGGCACGATCGTGCCGTCGCGCGCGGCGAGCCCCTGGTTGATCGCGCGCGCGGTCTCGTACGAACCGGTGAACACGACGCCGGCGACGAGCGGGTGGCGGACGAGCGGTGCGCCGATCGCCTCGCCGGTCCCCGAGACGAGCTGCAGCACCTCGCGCGGCACGCCGGCCTCGTGGAGCATCGCGACCGCGCGCGCTGCGATCAGCGGCGTCTGCTCCGCCGGCTTCGCCACGACCGCATTGCCGGCCATCAGCGCCGCGGTGACCTGGCCGGTGAAGATCGCGAGCGGGAAGTTCCAGGGGCTGATGCAGGCGAATACGCCGCGGCCGGCGAGCGCAAGCGAGTTCGCTTCGCCGGTAGGACCGGGCAATGCGAGGGGGCTGGCGAAGTCCGCGCGGCCGCGCGCCGCGTAGTAGCGGCAGAAGTCCGCCGCTTCCCGCACTTCCGCCACTGCGTCCGGCAGCGTCTTCCCCGCTTCGCGCACGCACAGCGAGATCAGCTCGTCGATCGCGCCTTCGACGAGGTCGGCCGCGCGCTCGAGCGCGCGTGCGCGCGCCTCTGCCGGCGTCTCGTCCCAGCGCCGCCATGCTGCGGCAGCCGAACTCACTACCTCGTCCAGCTCGGCCGCGGTCGCGTCCCGCACGGCGCCGACGATTCGGCGACGGTCGGCGGGCTCGGTGATCGCGCGGGCACCGGATGCCGCGGCCGCGGCGGCCCGATCCGCGGCAATCCGCCGCGTGAGCCGCGCGAGAACCGCGCGATCGGACAGGTCGATCCCGCGCGAGTTGAGCCGGTCGGGCAGCAGGTAGCGCGGCCTGGGGACTCGCGGATGCGGCGCATACGGACGCGGCAGCGCCTCGATCGGGTCCGCCACCAACCGCTCGAGCGGCGTGTCCGGGTCGCCGACCTGGTGGACGAAGGAGCTGTTGGCGCCGTTTTCGAGCAAGCGGCGCACGAGATAGGCGAGCAGGTCGCGATGGCCGCCGACCGGCGCGTAGACCCGGCACGCGATGCCCGTCTCAGGCACGAGCGCGTCGTACAGCGCATCGCCCATGCCGTGCAGCTTCTGGAACTCGAAGTCGCGGCGCGCGCCGGCGCACTCGAGCACGGTCGCGACCGAGTGGCTGTTGTGGGTCGCGAACTGCGGGAAGATCCGCTCGCCGGCCGCGAGCAGCGCCTGGGCGCAGGCGATGTAGGACACGTCGGTCGCCTGCTTGCGGGTGAAGACCGGATAGTCGTCGAGGCCGAGAACCTGTGCGAGCTTGATCTCGGTGTCCCAGTACGCGCCCTTGACGAGCCGGACCATGAGCCGCCGCCGCGCGTCCGCGGCGAGCGCGACGAGCCAGTCGCAGACGTGGATCGCGCGCCGCTGGTACGCCTGGACCGCGAGGCCGAGCCCGTCCCAGCCGGCGAGCGAGGGCGCGTGCGCGAGGCGCTCGAAGAGCTCGAGCGAGAGCTCGAGCCGGTCCGCCTCCTCCGCGTCGAGCGTCACCGGAATGCCGGCGCCGGCGGCACGCTCGGCGAGCGCCTCGATCCGCGGCAGGAGCTCGCCGAACACGCGCTCCACCTGTGCCGCCTCGTAGCGCGGATGCAGCGCCGAGAGCTTGATCGAGATCCCCGGCCGGGCCTCGATCCTCGCTGCACCGTCCGCCGCGCGTCCGACCGCGTCGATCGCCGCCTCGTACGCGGCGAAGTAGCGCTCGGCATCGCGCTCGGTACGCGCCGCCTCGCCCAGCATGTCGTAGGAGAACCGGTAGCCGAGCGCCTCGCGGGGCGCCGCGCGCTCGATCGCGCCGTCGATCGTCTCGCCGACGATGAACTGCTCGGCCATGATCTTCATCGCCTGGCGGATCGCGCCCCGGACGAACGGCTCGCCCGCGCGGCCGACGAGCCGCCGCACGATCGTCCCCGGATCTTCGCCCGCGCTGCCCGCCCAGGCGGTGAGCGTGCCGGTGAGCATCAGCCCCCAGGTGGCCGCGTTGAGCAGCAGCCCGCCTTCGGCCCCGTCCTCCGAGTCCCATTGCGTGCCGGCGAGCTTGTCGCGGATGAGCGCGTCGGCGGTCGCCGCGTCGGGAATCCGGAGCAGGGCCTCGGCGAGGCACATCAGCACCACGCCCTCGCGCGACGACAGACCGAAGCGGCGCAGGAACGCCTCCGCGCCGGACGACTCGCCGGCGCGCCGCCTGATCTCCCGCGCCAGCGCGAGCGCGTGATCGGCGATGCGGCGGCGTGCCGCATCGTCGAGCCGGATCCGGGCGGTCAGCGCGGCGACGCACTCGGCCTCGTCGGCGCGATAGGCGCTCCGGATCGCCTGCCAGATTCCGGGATTCATGCGCCGATCCGGGTCGGGGTCACGCGCGTGCGTCCGCCTTCGTCCGCGGTTTCGCCGTGCGTTCGCGCTCGGCGGTGACCATCGACTGGAGCCAGGCCACGAACGCGTCGACCTCCGGCCGGCCCGCGGCGCGCGGCGTGAGGACGGCGAAGTACGCGCGCGACGCGGCCGCCGTCGTGCGCGACAGGCCGAACGGCGCGACCAGCTCCTTCGAGCGCAGCAGGTCGTCGACCAGCGGCACGCGGCCGAGCGCGACGCCCTGCCCCGCCACCGCGGCCTGGATGATCTGGTGGTACTGGGTGAACTGGAGCGTCCCCGCCGGGGGCGGCATCTCGACCTTCATCGTCTCGAACCACACCGGCCAGGTGAGCCACACGGTGTGCGGCACGCCGTCGTACTCGAGCAGCACGGCGCGCGCGAGATCTTCCGGCCGCTGCAGCTTCAGCCGCGCCTGCACGGCCGGGCTCACCACCGGGAGCACCCGCTCGCCGAAGAGCCTGATCGCACCCCGCCCGGCCATCGGGGGCGGGCAGTAGCGCACCGCGACGTCGATGCCTTCGCGCTCGAGGTCCTGCATTCGGTTCTCGGCGACGAGGCGCACCTGTACGCCGGGCTGCACGCTCTGGAAGCCGGCGAGCTTCGGAACGAGCCAGAGCGAGGCGAAGGTCACCGTCGTGCTCACGGTGAGCGTCGCCGTCGCGCGGGACGCCCGCACCGAGGCGGTCGCCGCGCGCAGGCCGTCGAGGGCGCCGCGCACCGCCTTGTAGTACCGCTGACCCTCGTCGGTGAGGAGCAGCGCGCGCGTGCGGCGGTGGAAGAGCTTGATGCCAAGCTGCTCCTCGAGGGCCTGGACCTGGCGGCTGATCGCCGACTGGGTGAGAAAGAGCTCCTCGCCGGCCTTGGTAAACGACAGGTGGCGCGCGGCGGCCTCGAACCCCTTCAGCAGATCGAGCGCCGGCAGGTCACGCGTCATTTGCATTCCCTCCACGCATGCGTGCCATGTCGAGAACTCGTTTGCCCCGCTGCGGCCGGAAGCAGAGACTTCCGCTCACACGCGCCGGACGCTCATGCATGCGACCAGCGCATTATCAGGAGCAACGCCATGAACATCAAGGCCCGCATCGCCCGCCTCGCCCTCAAGCAGCGGGACACGCTCACGCTCGAGGCCGCACGCGGCGCGCTGGTGCGCTGCCTGGAAGGCCTGGTCTGGATCACGCAGGACGGCGACCGCGCCGACCACATCGTCGCCGCCGGGGACTCGTTTCGGGTGGACCGCGACGGCTCGGTCATCGTGCAGGCGACCCGGCCGGCGCGAGTCGCGATCGAGTCGCCACGCGAGGACGCTTCGGGCCACTGGTGGACCCCGGTCCTCCGCGGGCACGCCTGACCTGCGCCCCGGCGGGAGTTGGTATGCTCGACGTCCTTTCGCCGCGGAGCGACGACGCCGATGAGCAAGCTGCGCATCACCCTCGCCTGCTGGGGGTACGACCGGGTGGCGCCGCTTGCGTCCGGCGCGGTGCAGCCGGACGGCATCGATCTCGTCTTCCTCGATCTGCCGGTCGAGGAAACGTTCTTCCGCATGGCGCGGCACCGCGAGTTCGACGCGTCCGAGATGTCGCTCTCGTCCTACACGGTGACGCTCGCGCGCGACGATCCGCCGTTCATCGCCATCCCGGTGTTTCCGTCGCGGATGTTCCGCCACGGCAGCATTTTCGTCTCGGCGAAGAGCGGGATCCGGGAGCCGCGCGAGCTTGCGGGCAGGCGCGTCGGGGTGCCCGAGTACCAGATGACCGCTCCGGTGTGGATCCGCGGGATCCTGTCGGACGACTACGGCGTAAAGGCGGACAGCGTCGAGTACTACAGCGGCGGTGAGGAGCATCCCGGCCGCGAGGAGAAGCTCAAGCTCAACCTGCCGGCGCAGTTCCGGGTGCGGCCGCTCGGCCCGCAGCAGACGCTGTCCCGGATGATCGCCGACGGGGAGATCGACGCGCTCTACACCGCCCGCACGCCGTCCACCTTCGCGTCACGGCCGAACGACGTGCGGCGGCTGTTCGGAAACTACGCCGAGGCCGAGCGCGACTACTACCGGCGCACGCAAATCTTCCCGATCATGCATACGGTCGTGATCCGACGCGACGTGTACCGGGCAAACCCGTGGGTCGCGCAATCGCTCTTCAAGGCGTTCTCCGAAGCACGGCGGCGCACCCGCCACGACCTCCTCGAAGCGCACGCGCTCAAGGCGATGCTCCCGTGGCTCCCGGCGCACGTCGAGGAAGCGCGGCGCGAACTGGGAGACGACTGGTGGCCGTACGGCTTCGCGGCGAATCGTCACGTGCTCGATACGTTCCTGCGGTATCACCACGAGCAGGGGCTGTCGCCGAAGCGTCTTGCGCCCGAAGCGCTGTTCGCCCCGGAGACGCTCGAAAGCTTCGTGATCTAGCGTTTTCGCCTCAAGCGCGCCCCGTCACCGCGGTGAGCATGCCGAGCGATCCCATCTCGATCCCGTCGACCGCGATCGACATCTCCTCGTCCGGAGCCTGCAGCGCGGCGACGTAGAGCAGTGGCAGGTAGTGCTCGGGCGTCGGGATCGAGAGCGCAGCGTCCGCGCCGCCCGCCTCGTACTCGATCAGCGCCTCGTGATCCCGGGCGGCGAGCGCAGCGCGCACGCGCTCGTTGAAGCGTACCGCCCAGTCGTAGGGAGAGGTATCGGCCCCGCGCCTTATCGCCCGCAGGTTGTGGACGACGTTGCCGCTGCCGACGACGAGGACGCCCTCGTCGCGCAGCGGCGCGAGCCTGCGGCCGACGTCGTAGTGGAAGCGCGGCGGCTGCCCGCCGTCCATGCTGAGCTGCACCACCGGGATGCTCGCGTCGGGGAACGCGTGCACCAGCACCGACCAGGCGCCGTGATCCAGCCCCCAACCCTGGTCGAGCTGGACGTCGATCGCGGCGAGCAGGTCGCCGACCCGCGCCGCAAGCGCCGGGTCCCCGGGCGCCGGGTACTGCACGTCGAACAGCGCCTGCGGGAAGCCGTAGAAGTCGTGAATCGTCTCGGGGCGCTCCATCGCGGTCACCGCGGTGCCGTGCGTGTACCAGTGGGCCGACACGCAGAGGATCGCTTTCGGGCGGGGCACCGACGCGCCGAGCCGGCGCCAGGCCTCGGTATAGCGGTTCCGGGCGAGCGTGTTCATCGGCGAGCCGTGACCGAAGAAGACCACGGGCATGCGCATCGCGGTTCCTCCTTTCACGCGGCGCCGGCGAGCAGCGGATGCACGCCGCTCCGCGTCACCCGGCCGTGCAGTTCGCGGCCGAGCGACTGCTCGCAGAACCGCGCGGTGTCCACGAGCTGTCCGAGGTCGATCGCGGTGCGGATCCCGAGCGACTCGAACAGGCTGACGAGATCCTCGGTCGCCACGTTGCCGGTGAAGCCCTCACCGTACTTCACCTTGGCCGGATGGCCGCCGACGCCGCCGAACGAGCTGTCGAAGTGCCGCACCCCGGCTTCGTACGCCGCGACGTAGTTGACGAGCCCGGTGCCGCGGGTGTCGTGAAAGTGCGCGATCGGCGTCACCCCGGGCGCCTCGCGCGCGACGCGGGTGAACATCTGCCGTACCGACGCCGGGGTCGCCATGCCGGTGGTGTCGCCGAACGCGACGAGCGCGACGCCGAGCTCGGCGAAGCGCCGGGCGTCGGCGACGACGACGGCCGGGTCGACGGCGCCTTCGAACGGACACCCGAATGCCACCGAAACCGTCCCCACCATGCGGAAGCGGCCGCGGGCCGCCGCCACCATCTCGGCGACGTTCTGCCACTGCCCGGCGCGAGTGCGCTTCAGGTTGGTCTGCGTGTGGGATTCGGTCGCGGACACTAGGAGGCTGATCTCGTTCGCGCCGTACCCGAGCTCGAGGTCACCCACCGCCCGTTCGACCGCGCGCACGTTCGCGCATGTCGCCTTGTAGAACACCCCCTCGCGCCGCGGCAGCCGCCGGAGCAGGTCGGACGCGTCGGCGAACTGCGGGACAACCTTCGGGTTCGAGTACGACGTCGCCTCGATCCGCTCGAAGCCGATCGTCGCGAAGCGCTCGATCAGCGCGAGCTTGGCTTCGGTCGGGATGAAGTCCGGCTCGTGCTGGAGTCCGTCGCGGGCGAAGCACTCGCAGAGGATCACGTCGCGCATGGGCGGTTCACTCCGGTTTGATGCCGGCCTTTGCCACGACCTGAGCCCAGCGGGTGCGTTCCGCCGCCACCCACGCGCCGAACGCCTCCGGCGTGCCGGGCGACGGTTCGATGTTCTGCTTCTCGAACGTCGCCTTCACCTCCGGATCGGCGAGCGCCTGCGTGATCTCGGCGTTCAGCCGCGCGACGATCGGCTGCGGCGTGCCGGCAGGCACCACGATCCCCCACCAGAACTGCGCGTCGACGCCCGTCACGCCCTGCTCGGCGAAGCTGCGCACGTCGGGGAGCGCGCCGAGCCGCTTGTCGCCGGTCACGCCGAGCGCCCGGACCTTCCCCGCGCGGACGTGCGGCAGCGGCGCCGGCATTCCGTCGAGCAGGATCTGGACCTCGCCGCCCATGATCGCGGTGTACATCGGCGCTCCGCCCTTGTACGGCACGTGGACGATGTCGATCCCGGTCGCCTGCTTCAGCATCTCGGTGGCGAGGTGGTGAACGCTGCCCTGCCCCGGCGTTCCGTAGTTGAGCCGGCCCGGGTTCTGCTTCGCATAGGCGACGAACTCCGCGAGATCCTTCGCCGGCACCGACGGATGGACCATCAGCACGTACGGGCCGCGCGCGATCTCGACCACCGGCGCGAACGACTTCACCGGGTCGTACGCGACCGTCTTCAGGACCGCCGGCGCGACCGCGAGGTTCGCCGCCACCGCGAAGAGCATCGTGTAGCCGTCGGGCTCGGCGCGCGCCACCGAAGCGGCACCGATCGTGCCCGCGGCGCCGGCGCGGTTGTCGACCACCACCTGCTGGCCGAAACGCTGCGACAGCCTCGCGGCGAGCTGGCGCGCGACGATGTCGGTGGCGCCGCCGGGCGGGAACGCGTTCACCAGCGTGATCGGCTTCGACGGGTAGCCCTGTGCCGCGGCAGGGGCCGCCGCGCCTGCGAGCAGCACGAGCGCGAGCGCTCGGATCGCCCTCATCGCTTCACGCCCCGGTCGAGACCGAGCTCGCGCAGCGCGTGCTCGCGCAGTTTCGTCTTCTGCACCTTGCCGCTCGCAGTCATGCCGATCGCCTCGAAGTCCGGGACGATGCGCAGGTACCGTGGCACCCGGAAATTGGCGCAGCGCGCCTTCATGAAGCCGAGCAGCTCGTCGGCCGTCGCTCCCGCGCCGGCGCGCAGGGTCACGTACGCCGCCGGCACTTCGCCGAGCCGCGCATCGGGGACGCCGATCACCTGCGCCGTGGCGACGGCCGGATGCGACAGCAGCACCTCCTCGACCTCCGCCGGCGCGACGTTCTCGCCGCCGACCCGGAACACGTCCTTCAGCCGGCCCGACATCCGCAGACGGTTGTCGGCGGTAAGCGCGCCGAGGTCGCCGGTCCGCAGCCACCCGTCGGGGGTGAAAACCTTCGCGTTCGCCTCGGGGTTGTTGTAGTAGCCGCGCATCACGTTCCAGCCGCGCACCTGGATCTCGCCCTGCGTCTCTGGGGGCAGCGCAGCGAGGGTGTCCGGGTCGGCGATCCGCACGGCCACGCCCTCGTGCGGCTGCGCCAGGCCGGCGACGCGCAGCTCCAGCGAATCGCGGTGGTCGCTCATCACCACGTTCGGCGAGGCTTCCGAGAGCCCGTAGGCGGCGCAGATCGCGCGCGCGCCGAGCACGTCGACGATCCTGCGCATCGTCTCCGGGCCGGCCGCCGCCCATCCGCCGCGAAGGTGCAGCTTCGAGGGGTCGAAGTCGGCGTGGCTCATCAGGAGCTGGAAGAGCGTGTCGTTGCCGGAGATCAGCGTGCACCTTTCGCGGCTCATCAAGGCGAGCGCGGCGCCGGCCTCGAACGTCGGCAGCGTGACCAGGCACGCGCCGAACACGAGCGCCATCAGCGCCGACAGGGTCGAGCCGGCGACGTGGAAGAACGGGCGGCAGTTGAAGTAGCGGTCGTCAGCCCGGACCCCGATGCGCGAGCCTGCCGCCCAGGCGTTCCGCAACATGTTGTCGTGCGTGAGCACCACGCCCTTGGGGTAGGCGGTGGTTCCCGACGTGAACTGGATGAGCAGCGGGTCGTCGGGCTTCACCGCGCGCGCGGCATCCCGGATGGCCGCGTCGCTAACCGAGTCGCCGGCCGCAAGGAAGGCGGTCCAGCCGAGGGCAGCCTTCGGCACCTCCTCGCCGACGACCACCACGTCGCGCAGCGCCGGCAGCCGGTCCCCGGGGAGCTGCGCATCGACCGCCGGCTCCGCCTCCCGCAGGAACGACATGAAATCGATCTTCATGAACCGGTCGGCGAGCACGAGCGCCTTGGAGTCGGCCTGCTTCAGACAGAACGCGAGCTCGGCGGCCTTGAACCGCGTGTTGACCGGCACCGTGACTGCACCGATCAGCGCCGCGCCGTAGAAGGTCTCGAGCCACTTCTCGTCGTTGCCCATGAGCACGCCGACGTGGTTCCCGCGCCGCAGGCCGAGCGCGTGCAGGGCCTTCGCCGCGCGCCACGCCGCTGCCTCGAGCTCGGGCCATGAGAGCCGCATGTGCTCGGTGACAACCGCGTCGGCGGCGCCGCGGGCGGCGACGCTCGCGGCCAGGAACTCGCGCAGCGTCTGCGGCGTCCAGCTCACGTCTTGCCCTTGAACCCCGCGATCCCGGCGCGCCAGTCGGCTGCCGCCAGGTTCTCCTCGATCGCGAGGAGCTCGGTTGCGAGCGCGCCGCGCGGATCGAGCTCGACGCCGCGGTCGATGCAGCGCTTCGCGAGACGCATCGAAGTCGGCGGCGCGGCCACGATCGTCTTTGCGATCGCCGCGAGCACTGCGTCGAGCCCTTCGGCCGGCACCGTGCGCGCCACGAGCCCTGCCGCCTGCGCTTCTGCGACCGAGAGCGCGCGGCCAGTGAACATCAGGTCCTTCGCCAGCCGCTTACCGAGCACCCGGGGCAGCCGCTGCGTCGCACCGACCGTGCCCCAGAGCGCCTCGGGCGTGCGGAACGACGCCTCGGGCGTGGCGAGGATGAAGTCGCAGGCGGCTGCGATCTCGCAGCCGGAGCCGACCGCGGCCGCATGCACGATCGCGATCACCGGCATCGGCAGGCGCTCGAGCGCGTCGTACGCGGC
Organism: uncultured beta proteobacterium; assembly: GCA_963789885.1. Classification (GTDB taxonomy): domain Bacteria; phylum Pseudomonadota; class Gammaproteobacteria; order Burkholderiales; family SG8-39; genus DATEDA01. The sequence goes on from CAWBNB010000012.1 coordinate 64,683, forward strand.
GAATGCCTTGAGTCGCCGCGCGCGCACCTGGTCCTCGTTCATGCCCTGGCGTTCCTTGAGGTCCGCGCCGGCACAGAACACCGGACCATTGCCGCGCACGAAGACCACCCGGACGTTCTCGTCCGCTGCCGCGCTCGCCGCGGCGCCGAGCAGTCCTTCGCACATCGCGCTGTTGAGCGCGTTGCGGCTCTCCGGCCGGTTCAGCGTGATCGTGGCGACGCCGTCCGCGACCAAGTAGAGGACCGGTTCGTTCATATCGCCTTCGCCTCCCTTAGGGCCGCGATCCGCTCGCGGCTGTAGCCGAGCCGCTCCGCGAGCACGCTTTCCGTGTGCTCGCCGAGGAGCGGCGGGCGGCCGACCCGCGGTGCGTCCCAGCCGTCGAACTTGAGCGGCACCGGCAGGCACGGAAACTCGCCGATGTTCGGGTGCGCGAAGCTCGCCACCATGCCGCGCGCGAGCGTGTGCGGGTCGGCGAGCACCTCGTCGACCGCCTTGATCGGCCCCGCCGGAACGTCGGCGGCGTCGAACGCCGCGCCGAGCTCGTCTCGGTTCCACTTCCCGACCGCTTCGGTCAGCTTGGCCATCACTTCCTCGCGCCGACGCACGCGGTCCGAGTTCGCCGCGAGCCCCGGCTCGCTCCCCCACGCTTCGAGCCCGAGCACGCGGCACAGGTTCAGCCAGTGCTGGTCGCTCGCCGTGATATGGAGCCAGCCGCCGTCGGCGCAGCGGAAGCTCGCGGACGGCACGCGGCCCGGGTGCTCGGTACCGAGCCGCGGCGGCACCTCGCCGAGCGCGAAGTACCGCGCCGCTGCGAGCGTGAGGAGGGCCACCTGGCCGTCGATCATGGAGAAATCGACGTAGCTGCCCTTCCCCGTCGCGGCGCGGCCGGCGAGCGCCGCAAGAATCGAGATCGCCACCCACAGCCCCGACGTGAGATCGGCCACCGGCAGCCCGGGCTTCACCGGACCGCCGCCGCGCTCGCCGGTGAGGCTCATGATTCCGCCCATCGCCTGGAAGACGGTGTCGTAGCCCTTGCGATGCGCGTAGGGCCCGCTCTGGCCGAAGCCGGTGCACGACACGTAGACCAGCTTCTCGTTCGCCGTCCGGACCGCGGCGTAGTCGAGCCCGTAGCGGGCGAGCGTCCCGACCGGAAAGTTCTCGATCAGGACGTCGGCGCCCTGCGCGAGATCGCGGATCACCGCCTGCCCGTCGGGCGAGCGCAGGTTCACGGTGATCGACTGCTTGCTGCGGTTGACCGCGAAGTAGTACGCGCTTTCGGAGGCGCCGTCGCGCTCGACGAACGGCTCGAACGTGCGCGTCTCGTCGCCGCCGCGCGGCTGCTCGACCTTGATGACGGTGGCGCCGAGCTCGGCGAGGATCATCGAGGCGAAGGGGCACGCGAGCACCCGCGAGAGGTCGAGGATCGTGACGTGCTCGAGCGGTCTCACTTGCGGAACGCCCGCATGCGCTTGTTCGCTTCGCGCCCGGTTGCGAGCGCGTCGGCGAAGGGCAGCTCGGTCACCTGGTAGAAGAGCTGCTTCGTCGCCGCCATCGCCGGCCGGCTGACCGCGGCCAGCTCGCCGGCAAGCGCCAGCGCCTCGCCCATGAGGTCCGCGTCGGGCACGACGCGGTTCACCATCCCGAGCTCGAGCGCGCGGTGCGCGCCGATCGTCCGGCCGGTCGCGAGCAGCTCGAACGCGCTCTTCCGCCCGATCTGGCGCACGAGGTTCGGCATGACGATCGCGGCCACGATGCCGTGCTTCACTTCCGGGTAGCCGAGCTTCGCCGATTCGGCCATCAGCGCGATGTCGCCGGCGAGCGCGAGCCCCGCTCCGCCGCCCATCGCCGCGCCGTTGATCGCGGTGATCACCGGCTTGGTCAGCCGCGGAAAGATCTCGTGCAGGCTCATCGTCAGTTGCGCCCGGCGCTCGACGAGCGGTTGGTTGTCGGCCACCAGATCCTTGAACTCGGACAGGTCCGCGCCGGCACAGAAACCCGGGCCGGCGCCGGTGAGCACGATCGCGTGGACCGCATCGTCGGCATCGGCGGCGCGCAGGCCCTCCAGCAGCGCCCCGGTCAGCGCGTTGTTGAGCGCGTTCCGCTTCTCCGGACGGTTCATCGTCAGCGTCCGCACCGCGCCGCGGTCCTCGATCAGCAGTTCCGCCATCGTCCTCGCTCCGTCACACGGTTTCGGCGACCGGGCGCAGCGCGGCGAGGCGCGCCACCGCGCGGTCGAACTCGGCGACGAGCCGTCCGACCAGCTCGCCCGCCGGGACGAGCTCGTCGATCAGCCCCGCGCACTGCCCGACCTCGACCTTGCCGCGCGCGACGTCGCCGTCGAACGCGGCGAGCTTGAGCGAGCTCGTGTCGTAGATCACCTTGAGCTCCGCTTCGGAACGGCCGCTACGCTCGGCAGCGTCGTATTCGCCGGTGAAGTCGTTCTTCAGGACGCGAATCGGCAGCTTCCCGCGGCCGACGAGCGTCGTGCCGGCGATGCCGGATTCGAGCGCCGCCGCCTTGTAGGCGGGGTGCAGATTCGATTCGGGCGTGAGCAGGAATCGCGTGCCGAGTTGCACGCCCTCGGCGCCGAGGCAGAACATTGCGGCGATGCCCGCCCCGTCGGCGACGCCGCCGCCCGCGATGACCGGAACCTTCACCGCCTTGCACACCGCGCGCACGACGACGAGCGTACCGACCTCGTCGGGCGGTGGATGGCCGCCCGCTTCGACGCCGACCGCGATCACCGCGTCGACGCCCGCCTCCTCCGCCTTCTTCGCGTGCACCGGCGAGGCGGTGACGTGCAGCCACGTCACGCCGGCCGCCTTGAACCGCGCGATGTGCTGCTTCGGCCCGCCCTGCGAGCCGACCAGGATCGGCACCTTCTCCTCGAGCACGATGTCGAGGAACGTCGCGGCGCGCTTGTTGTAGAGCGGTACGTTCACCGCATAGGGATTCGCGGTTCCCGACTTCACCTTGCGGATCGCCGCGCGGAGATCGTCCGGGTACATCGGGCCGGCGCCGATCACGCCGAGGCCGCCCGCCTGCGAAACGGCGAGCGCGAGCTCGGCGTTCGAGGACGCCCAGCTCATCCCGGCCTGGACGATCGGGTAGCGGATGCCGAGAAGGTCGGTGACGCGGGTCTTGAACGGCATCCTCTAACGCCTCCGCTTCCGCTGCCCGAGGACCTTTTCCTGCTCGATGAACGCGCGCGCCTGGTCGGCGAGCTTCTTCAGCGCGCCCTCCAGGCACTCGCGCTCGCGCGGCGCAAGGCAGCCGAGAAATGCGTCGTTCCGTTCGGCTGCCGCGCGGATCAGCCCCTCGCAGAGCTTCTCCCCGCTGCGCGTGAGCGTGAGCTTCACGCCGCGGCCGTCGGTCTCGTCGGCATCGCGCGCGACGAGCCCGCGCTCGACGAGGCCGGCGACCACGCGGCTCATCTGGCTCTTGTCCAGCCCCGCGGCGGCAGCGAGCTCGTTGAGGGAGAGCGGCGCCTGCGCGCCGAGGAGCGCGACCGTGCGCCACTCCCAGAGGCTCACCCCGAACTCGCGCTTGTAGCGCATCGCGGCCCCGCGCGAGAGCAGGTTCGCCACGACGTGCAGCCGGTACGAGAGCAGGTCCCGGATCGTCGGCGCGTCGTTCTGCCGTGCTTCGCGGGCGCGTCGGCCTGCAGTGGGTGCGTCGAGCATCGCCCGCTCAGTCGTCGAAGAACGGCGTCTCGCCGTCGCCGCGGAGGCGGATGTCGAACTGGTAGCCGGTGCCGTCGCGCGTCGCGACGAGGCGCGACCGCACGGCCGCGGGCTGCACCGCGCCGAGCACCGGATCGGTCTCGTTCCCCGGCTCGCCCTCGAAGAACATCACGGTCTGCAGATGGCGCATGATCCCCGAGAAGAGCACGATCACGTTCACGTGCGGGGCGCGGAGCTTGCCGTCGGGCATCGCGTACGCGCCCGGCTTGATCGTCGTGAAGCGGTAGCGGCCGTCCTTGCCGGTCGCCGCACGGCCCCAGCCGGCGAAACCGGGGTCGGCGTCGCCGTGCCGCGGATCGCGGGGATCGCGGAAGATGCCCTGCGCATCGGCCTGCCAGATCTCCAGCACCAGGTTGTCCATCGGCGCGCCGTCCACCTGCACCACCCGGCCGTGGATCTCGATCCGCTCCCCGCGCGCGGTGCGCCCGTCGCGCTGCGTGAGGTCGTTCGCCCCGGCATCGACGTACCGCGGCGGGAAGAACGGCCCGAGGGTAATTTCAGCAGTCGGCGTGAGCTTCGCCATTGCCGGGCCCGCTCAGGCTGCGGGCGTCGCGCGGAGGCCGCGGACGACCAGCCGATGCTCGAAGACGAGCGCGTTCGACGGTCCCTCGGTCGTCGGCAGCGCCCGGCACACCAGGCTTTCGCGCGCCGCGGCGTCCGGGATTGCGTTCAGGATGCGGTCCTCGGCGTTGAGCGTCTCGCCGGGGAAGAACATCTGCGTGACGAGCCGCGAGAGCCAGACCTTGCCCCACACCGAGAAGTGGATGTGCGGCGGTCGCCACCAGTGTCCCGAGTCGGGAACCGGGTAGGCGCCGGGCTTGATGGTGCGGATCTCGATCGCGCCGGATTCGTCCGTCAGCACGCGCGCCGCGCCGTAGAAGTTCGGATCGACCGGCGCGTGGTCGTCGTCGTTCGGGTGGATGTAGCGCCCGGCGGCGTTCGACTGCCACATCTCGACCATGGTCCCGCCGACCGGGGCGCCGTCCTCGTCGACGACCTTCAGCCGCAGGTGCATCAGCTGGCCGATCGCCTGCTTCGCCCCATGGCCGGCGATGTCGGCGCCGAGCTGCGCGAGACGCCGCGCCTGCTCCTGCGGCGCGGTCAGCTCCGAGAGCGTGAGCGGGCGACGCTGGAGCGGCATTGCGGGATTCCGCAGCCCGGTCTGGCGGTAGCCCGCGACGACCCGCGGCGACTGGGTCGCCGGGTCGATGGGGCCGACTCGATACAGGGTCACTGTCGTCATCGTCTACTCCAGGATCGTTTCGTCGATCATGAGCTTTCGCACGCGCGCCTCGTCGAGCGCGACGCCCAGTCCCGGTCCCGGCGGCAGCGCGATGCGGCCGTCGCGGACCTCCAGCGCGCCGGGGACGAGCACGTCTTCGGCCAGTCCGTCATGACCCTGGTCGTTCGCGTGCGCGGTGAGCCCGAGGCCGAGCGCGAGATGGACGTTGGCCGCGGTCGCGACACCGCTCTCGTAGAAGCTGTGAATCGCGCACTGCATGCCGAGAGCCGCGACGGCCGCGGCCATGTCGCGGTAGTGCTCGACGCCGCCCCACAGGAACAGATCGGCGAGCACCACGTCCGGCGCGCCGCGCCGCGCGCCCGGCGCGATATGCCCGAACTCGATCACCGCCATGTTGCTCGCGGTCGGCCGGGTCACCTGCCGCCGCACGCGCGCGAGACCGTCGATGCCGTCGGTCGGGTCCTCGTAGTACTCGAGCGCCAGCGGCTCGAGCGCGCGGCACACCGCCAGCGCCTCGGCGGTTCCATAGGACGCGTTGGGGTCGATCCGGAGCTCCGCCGCGGGGCCGAGTGCAGCGCGCAGCGCCTGCATCACCGCGAGGTCCCAGGCCGCGCCGACGCCCGCGCTCTTGTACTTGAAGCAGCCGAAGCCGTGCCGATCGCGGGCGGCGACGGCGTACTCCGCTACCCGCGCGGTGTTCCCGAGATCGGCGAAATGCGCAGCGAGCGCGGTCCTGGGAACGACGCCGGGAAGGATCGCCGACGGCAGCACGCACACCGCCCGCACCGAGTTCGCGTCCTCGGCCGCGCCGAGCAGCCGCGCGAGCGGAACGCCGAAGCGCTTCGCGGCGATTTCGGCGCACGCCGCCTCGAGACCGGCGAGCGCCGCCCAGCCGTTGCGGCCGTTGCGATTCTCGAACGGGATGCGTCCGAGCTTGCGCGCGAGCCCGCGGCGGTCGAGCGCGTCCGCGCCGATCCACCCCTGCCCGAGCTTCGCAGCGAGGCGATAAACCTCGTCGAGGCCGCTCGTCTCGCCCAGGCCCACCAGCCCGTCATCGGTCTCGACCTCGACCAGCGTGCGCAGCTGGTGGTCGGTGATGTACATCGCGCTCACATAGACCTGGGCGAGCGGCAGCTTGATCCGGCGCAGGCGGATGCGGCGGATGCGGCTCGGTCGATGAGACGCCCGCGGCCGCGCCAGCGGCGTGCCGGCCAGGGTGAGCCCGAACGCGGCCGCGAGTTGCGCCGCTTGCGTGCGCTCGGCCTCGGTTCCGGTTGCGAGGCGCAGCACCGGTTGCAGGTTGCACGCACGGGCAGTCGCGGCGATGCGTCGCAGCCCCGCCAGGCCGCCCGCGAGCGGCAGGCTGACGGCGATCGCGGTCGAGTCGCGATCGAGGCATGCACGGCCCAGCGCCGCGGCGTCGGCGAGCCCGTCCGCCTCGATCGCATCCCCCGGGACGGTCGCGAGCGCGGGAGCCGGAGCATCGGGGCTCGCGCCGGCGAGGACTGCGAGCGGAACGCCGAGATGCGTGCAGGCGAGCTCGGCACAGGCGAGGTCGAGCGCGCCGAAGGCGAGCCGCTCGGCGCGGGACTTCCCGGCGTCGCGGCGCCAGCGCCGCTCGGACGCGAGCAGGTCGCCGCCACGCCATTCCGCCGCGAGCCGCTCGATCGCCGTCGCGACGCCCGGTTCGTCGAGCGTCGCCGCAACCGCTGAAGCGCCGGCGGAGTCGGACGCCGAGACGACGAGCACCCCGCCGTCCCGCCGCACCGTCGCGCGCGCGAAGCGGGGAAGCTCGCGCATGCCGACAGGGGACGGAGCGGCGGACATGATCGTTGACAGCTTAAACTACTTAGTTGAGACCGTCAACCAATCGACCGACAGGTATCCGGTGCCGCTAGTTCTTGTAGCCGGGGTCCTTCGCCTCGATCTGCCGCACGAGGGCGGCGAAGACGAGGTCGCACACGACGCCCTCCGCCGGGCCCGATTCCCGCACCGCCTGTTCGAACGCGGCCGCGCTGACCGGGTTCATCGCGCCCATCGCGGCCGAGGCTGCCTGGACGTCGCAGGCCCGCTGCAGGGTCCACAGGATCATGAACGCCTCCGACACGCTCGATCCCCACGCGAGGAGCCCGTGGTTGCGGAGGATCACGGCGCGCTTGTCGCCGATGCTGGCGAGCATGCGCTCCTGCTCGCCCTCTTCCACCGTGATGCCCTCGAAGTCGTGGTAGGCCACCCGGCCGTGGAGCATCGCGCCGTAGAAGCTGTCGTGCGACGAGGCCGCTCTTCAGGCAGGCGACCGCCATCCCGCTCGTCGTGTGCGTGTGCATCACGCAGTGCGCCGCCGGGACCGAGCGATGGATCGCGCTGTGGATGACGAACCCCGCGCGGTTGATCGGGTAGGGCGTCGGCCGCACCGGGTTCCCGTCGACGTCGATCGCGACCAGGTTCGAAGCGGTCACTTCACGATAGTGCAGGCCGAACGGATTGATCAAGAAGATCTTTTCCGGCCCCGGCACCCGCAGCGTGATGTGGTTGAAGATCAGCTCCGTCCACCCGAGGTGATCGAAGATGCGGTAGGCGGCGGCGAGCTCGACGCGCGCGGCGCGCTCGGCATCGGTGAGCGGGAGCTCCCGCCCCTCGCGCACTTCCTTTTCCATCAGCAGTGGCATGCGGTTCTTCCTCAGCGAATCACGAGCTGGATGCGGTAGTCGCCGCGGAGCAGCGCGAGCTGCAGGGGCGGCTCCGCGGTGCGCAGGCTGTCGGTGAACTGCTTCACCGAGCGCACCCGCGCGCGGCCGACGCCGATGACGATGTCGCCGGGGCGCAGGCCGTTCCTGAACGCGGCGCTTTCGCGGTCGACGCCGACGACGAAGACGCCCTCGACCTGACCGTGCATCGGCATGCCCGGCTGGATGTCGGCGACCTTCAGCCCGACGAGCTGCGGGATCGCCTCGCCGACCACGCTCGTCGACTGGTAGAGCTCGCCGACGCGCGCGCGGATCTTGATCTGCCGGCCGTCCCGGAGCACGGTCATGTCGACCTCCTCGCCGATCGGCGTGAGCCCGACGCGATTGCGGAGCTCGCCGGAGGCGCGGATCGGACGCTCGCCCACCGCGATCACCACGTCCTTCGGACGGAGGCCCGCCTTCTCGGCGGCGGAACCCTTCTCCACGCGCAGCACGACCGCGCCCTCGGTGATCGGCACCCCGAGCTGCTTCGCCGTCTCCGGCGTGAGGTCCTGCGTCTCGACGCCGAGCCGCCCGCGCCGGACCTCGCCGAAGCGCAGGATCTGCTCGGTCACCGTGCGCACCATGTTGGTCGGGATCGCGAAGCCGATGCCGACGTTGCCGCCGGTCGGCCCGAGGATCGCGGTGTTGATGCCGAGCAGCTCGCCGCGCAGGTTGACGAGCGCGCCGCCCGAGTTGCCGGGGTTGATCGACGCGTCGGTCTGAATGAACTCCTCGTAACCCTCGATGCCGAGCCCGCCGCGGCCGAGCGCGCTCACGATGCCCGAGGTCACGGTCTGCCCGATGCCGAACGGGTTGCCGATCGCGACGACGAAGTCGCCGACGTTCGCCGCGTCGGAATCGCCGAGGCGGATGGCGGTCAGGTGCTCCGCCGGGATGCGGAGCAGCGCGACGTCGGTACCCGGATCGGAACCGACGAGCTGCGCCTTGAACACGCGCCGGTCCTTCAGGACGACCGCGATCTCCTGCGCGTCCTTGACCACGTGGTGGTTGGTGACCACGAGGCCGCGCGCCGCGTCGACGATCACTCCCGACCCGGCGCTCACCTCTCGCCGCTCGCGCCGGTCCGGTTGGTTGAAGAACGGGCGGAAGAACGGATCGCGCAGCAGCGGGGACGCGTCCTGCGACCGCACGATCACCGCGATGTTGACGACCGCCGGCGTCACCTGCGCAATCATCGGCGCGAGCGACGGCAACGGCTGGCCGTCGACCGCGAGCGGGAGCGCGGCGAACGCGGTCGAGGCGGCGGCGAGCGCAGCGGCGGCGAGGAGCTTCAGAAAGCGACGCATTGGCAGCGGAATTCTAGCCGCCTCCCGCGCGAACGACGCTGCCGCTCAACCGGCCAGGTCGCCCGGGGTGTCGACGTCCCGGAGGACGCCGGGGTCGTCGCAATCGACGCAGCTCGAGTGCACCCGCCTCGGCCCGCAGGAGATCGCGCGCTCCGGCATCGCCGGTCAGCGCGCCGAGAGCCGCGCCGAGCCGGGCTGCGAAGCCGACCGGATGGCCGCGTTCGCCGGCGTAGCGTGGCGCGACCAAGGCCGCGCCCGCCTCCAGCCGCGCAACAACGCGGCGGATGGTGTCCGGCCGGATGAACGGCATGTCGGCGAGCGCGACCACCCATCCGGTCGCGTCCCGCGATGCGCCGACGGCATGCGCGAGCGTCCTCCCCATGCCATCGTCGGCGCGGTCGCACACCGCGACCTCCGCGCCGTCCCGGCGGAGCAGCTGCGCGAGCGCGTCGGCCCCGGGACGCACGACCGCCACGACGCGCGGCAGGGCCGTGCGGAGATTGCGAAGCGAAGCGACGGCGATCGGAGTGCCATCGGCGAGCGGGTGAAGGAGCTTGTCCGAGCCGAAGCGCGTCGACGCGCCGCCGGCGAGGAGGATGCCGACGACGCTCACCCCCGGGCGCTTGCGATCAGCGCTCGGTGACTTCGCACCCGGCGACGACGTTGGGGTCGGCCGGCTGCTCGAGCGCCGGCAGCGCCACGCCGCGGCGCACCGCCGTCATCTCGGCGAGGATCGCCACCGCGATCTCCGGCGGCGTCTTGGCGCCGATCTTCAGGCCGACCGGGCCGTGCAGCTTCGCGATCTCGTCGGTCGACAGGTCGAACCCGGCGAGGCGCTGGCGCCGCGCGTCGTTGTTCTTCCTCGAGCCGAGCGCGCCGACGTAGAAGGCCGGCGACTTGAGCGCCTCGAGCAGCGCGGCGTCGTCGAGCTTGGGATCGTGGGTGACGGCGATCACCGCGAGGTGCGCATCCGGGTTCATCTGCACGACCGTGTCGTCGGGGTAGCCGCGGACGAGCGTCGCGCCCGGGAGGTTCCACTCCTCCGCGTACTCCTCGCGCGGATCGCACACCGTGACGTGGTAGTCGAGCGCCATCGCCATCTGCGCGAGGTAGCGGCTCGTCTGGCCGGCGCCGATGATCAGCAGGCGCCAGCGCGGCCCGTGCACGGTCTTGAGGACCTTGTCGTCGAACTCGAGCGCATCCGACCACTTGCCGGGCTCGAGGCGGACGGCGCCCGTCTCCATGTCGAGGAAGCGCGCGACCAGCTCGTGGCGCTCGATGATCTCGAGCAGCTCCTTGAGCTTCGAGTCCCGGGTGACCGGCTCCAGGACGATCTGGAGCGTGCCGCCGCACGGCAGGCCCCAGCGCGTCGCCTCCTCGTTGGTGATGCCGTAGGTGGTGACCGCGGGTTTCCCCGCCGCGAGCTTGTGGGCCTTGACCTTCTCGATCAGGTCGTCCTCGACGCAGCCGCCGGAGACCGAGCCCATGACGTGCCCGTCATCCCGGATCACGAGCATCGCGCCGACCGGCCGGGGCGCCGAGCCCCACGTCCGGGTGACCGTGCCGATGGTCGCGCGGTGACCGGCCTCGACCCAGCTCACCGCCGACCGCATCACTTCCAGATCTACGCTGTCCATGACTGCCCCTGCTAGTCGTCACGTTACGAGGGGGCAAGCCCCCTCGTGCTCCCCGAAGCCAGCGATGCCGGCATCGGCTTATCGAGCTGCAATGCACTAATTGTAGGCGCCGCGCCGTCCCGCGTCGACCACCCGACGTATCTGGCGGCGGGCGCCGCGTTTGCAAGCCGGCGGCGCGGTTGCTTCGCAATAAGCCATGGATTAGCATTGTTTCCCCATCCGCGACGCCAGTCCCGACGCTCGCGCACATCCCGAAATGCCGGATCAAGGGGAGGAATTTCGCTGAAGCGCCGACCGTAGCCAGCTCCCTCCCCCCGCTTGTTCCAACGGGTTCCCAGAACATCAAATAGGCAACCGTAAAGGAGGCTGTATGACAGTCCGAGTGTCGATGACCGTGAACGGCAAGCCCGCCACGGCCGAGGTCGAGGAGCGCACGCTCCTCGTGGAGTTCATCCGGAACGAATTGCGGCTCACCGGCACCCACGTCGGCTGCGACACCGCCCAGTGCGGCGCCTGCACGATCCACATGAACGGCCGCGCGGTGAAGAGCTGCAACATGCTCGCCATGCAGGCCGAAGGCGCGAACCTGCTGACGATCGAGGGCGTCGCCAAGCCCGACGGCACGCTGCACCCGATGCAGGAGGCGTTCCGCGAGCACCACGGCCTCCAGTGCGGATTCTGCACCCCCGGCATGATCATGAGCGCGATCGACCTGGTGAAGGTCCATCCGAACCCGTCGGAGGAGACGATCCGCGCCGAGCTCGACGGCAACCTCTGCCGCTGCACCGGCTATCACAACATCGTCAAGGCCATCAAGGCCGCCGCCGCCAAGCTGTAGCTGTAGAGGAGCACGCCATGGCCACGAACTACATCGGTCAAGCGGTCAAGCGCCGCGAGGACTATCGCTTCATCACCGGGGCAGGCCAGTACACCGACGACGTCGCGCTGCCCGGCCAGACGTCGGCCTACTTCATCCGCTCGCCGCACGCGCATGCGAAGATCAAGTCGATCCGCAAGGACAAGGCGCTGAAGTCGCCCGGCGTCGTCGCGATCTTCACCGGCGAGGACACCAAGGCGATCAACGGACTGCCCTGCGGCTGGCTGATCACCGACGTCAACAACCAGCCGATGAAGGAGCCGCCGCACCCGGTGCTCGCGCAGGGCAAGGTCCGGCACGTCGGCGATCAGGTCGCGGTGGTGATTGCCGAGACGCTGCGGCAGGCAAAGGACGCCGCCGAGCTGGTCGAGATCGATTACGAGGTGCTGCCGGCGGTGGTCGACGTCGCCGACGCGCGCAAGCCCGGCGCCCCGGCCCTCCACGACATCGCGCCCGACAACACCTGCTACGTCTGGGGGCTCGGCGACAAGGCCGCGGTCGACAAGGCGTTCGCCGGTGCGGCGCACGTCACGACGCTCGAGTTCGTCAACAACCGGCTGATCCCGAATGCGATCGAGCCGCGCGCCGCGCACGCGAGCTACAGTCGCGCCGACGACAGCTACACGCTGTACGTCGCCAGCCAGAACCCGCACGTCGAGCGGCTGCTGATGACCGCGTTCGTGCTCGGGCTGCCCGAGCACAAGGTGCGCGTCATCGCGCCCGACGTGGGCGGCGGGTTCGGCTCGAAGATCTACCTGTACGCCGAGGACGTCGTCGTCACGTGGGCGTCGAAGCAGGTCAACCGCCCGGTGAAGTGGACGGCGGAGCGCAGCGAGTCGTTCATGTCCGACGCGCACGGCCGCGACCACCTGACCAAGGCCGAGCTGGCGATGGACAAGAACGGCAAGTTCCTCGCCATGCGCGTGCACACGACGGCGAACATGGGCGCGTACCTCTCCACGTTCGCATCGTGCATCCCGACGATCCTGTACGCGACGCTGCTCGCCGGCCAGTACACGACGCCGGTCATCTACTGCGAAGTGACCGCGGTGTTCACCAACACGACGCCGGTGGATGCGTACCGCGGCGCCGGCCGCCCGGAGGCGACCTACGTCGTCGAGCGGCTGGTCGAGACCGCAGCGCGCGAGATGAAGCTCGACCCGGCCGAGATCCGCCGGCGCAATTTCATCACGCAGTTCCCGTACCAGACGCCGGTCGCGCTCCTGTACGACATCGGCAACTACGACGCGACGCTCTCCGAGGCGGTCAAGCTCGGCGACGTTGCCGGATATGCCGCGCGCAAGAAGGAGTCGGAGGCGAAGGGCAAGCTGCGCGGGCTCGGCTACGCCTGCTACATCGAGGCGTGCGGGATCGCGCCCTCGGCGGTGGCCGGCAGCCTGGGCGCGCGGGCGGGCCTCTTCGAGGCCGGCGAGGTCCGTGTCCACCCGACCGGGAAAGTGACGGTGTTCACCGGCTCGCATGCGCACGGGCAGGGCCACGAGACGACGTTCGCGCAGGTCGTCGCGTCCCGGCTCGGCATCCCGATCGAGGACGTCGACATCGTGCACGGCGACACCGGGCGGATCCTGTTCGGAATGGGGACCTACGGCTCGCGTTCGATCGCGGTCGGCGGGACGGCGATCGTGAAGGCGATCGACAAGGTGGTCGCGAAGGGCCGGAAGATCGCCGCCCACCTCATGGAGGCGGCCGAGAGCGACGTCGAGTTCAAGGACGGCCACTTCCAGATCGCCGGCACCGACAAGAAGAAGGCGTTCGCCGAGATCGCGCTCACCGCCTACGTGCCGCACAACTTCCCGCACGACAAGCTCGAGCCGGGGCTGAACGAGAACGCGTTCTACGACCCGTCGAACTTCACCTTCCCCGCCGGGAGCTACGTGTGCGAGGTCGAGGTCGACCCCGACACCGGCGTGGTCAAGATCGAGCGCTGGACGGCGGTGGACGACTTCGGGAAGATCATCAATCCGATGATCGTCGAGGGCCAGGTCCACGGCGGGCTGGTGCAGGGCATCGGCCAGGCGATGACCGAGGGGTGCCGCTACGACAAGACCACCGGGCAGCTCCTCACCGGCTCGATGCTGGACTACACGATGCCCCGCGCCGACGACGTGCCCTCGTTCAAGGTCGGCACCAAGGAGACGCCGTGCACGCACAACCCGCTTGGCGTGAAGGGCTGCGGCGAAGCGGGCGCGATCGGCTCGCCGGCGGCGCTGATAAACGCGATCACCGATGCGCTCGGCATCAAGGACATGCCGATGCCGGCGACGCCGCAGAACGTATGGGCCGCGATCCAGCGCAACAAGGTCAAGAAAGCCGCTTAAGGAGACGACGATGTACGCATTCAACTATCAGAAAGTGAAGTCCGTCGCCGACGCGGTCGCTGCGATCGGCAAGAACCCCGATGCGAAGCTGCTCGCGGGCGGCCAGACGCTGATCGCGTCGATGAAGCTCCGGCTCGCGAATCCCGGCCAGGTCGTCGACCTGGCCGAGGTGCCCGAGCTGAAGGGCATCAAGGCGAGCGCAAGCTCGGTGACGATCGGCGCGATGACGCGGCATGCCGAGGTCGCGTCGTCCGCGGACGTGAAGAAGGCGATCCCGGCGCTCGCCGCGCTCGCCGGCGGCATCGGCGACCGCATGGTGCGCAACATGGGGACGATCGGCGGCTCGGTCGCGAACAACGACCCGGCGGCCGACTACCCGGCGGCGCTGGTGGGGCTCGGCGCCACCGTGCACACCAACAAGCGCAAGATCGCGGCGGACGACTTCTTCAAGGGGATGTTCGAGACCGCGCTCCAGGCGGGCGAGATCATCACCGCGGTCGAGTTCCCGGTGGCGAAGCGCGCGGCGTACATGAAGTTCAAGAACCCGGCCTCGCGCTACGCGATCGTCGGGGTGTTCGTCGCCGACACCGCGGGCGGACCGCGGGTCGCCGTGACCGGCGCCGGCCCGAGCGTGTTCCGGCAGAAGGACATGGAGAAAGCGCTCGCGTCGAAGTTCGCCGCCGACTCGGTGGCGAACGTCAAGCAGTCGGACAGCGGGCTGAACACCGACATCCATGCTTCCGCCGAGTACCGTGCGCATCTCGTCACGGTCATGGCGAAGCGCGCGGTGGCGGCCGCGCTCGGCTGAGCGGTTCCCGCCCGCAAGCAGCCCCCGGCACCCCCGGGGGCTTTTTCATTTCCGCAGCGGCCGGAAGAACTCGCGGATCTCCCGTGCCAGCGCCGCCGGCTGCTCGAGCGCGGCGAAGTGCCCGCCTTTCTCCATCACCGTCCACCGCCGGATGTCGGAATAGACGCGCTCGGCGACGGAACGCGGCGGGCGCAGGATCTCCTTCGGAAACTCGACATAGCCGGTCGGCACCGCGATCGCCCCCTCCGGAATCGGCCATGGCCCGTGCATCCGCGCGTAGTACGGCCAGAACGACGATCCGATCGCTCCGGTCGCCCAGTAGAGCGTGATGTTGGCGAGCATGTCGTCGCGGCTCACCGCGTTCTCGGGATTGCCGTCGCAGTCGGTCCAGGCGCGGAACTTCTCCACCAGCCAGGCAGCGAGCCCGACCGGCGAGTCGGTCAGGGCGAACGCGAGCGTCTGCGGCCGCGTGCCCTGGATCCACTGGTAGCCGGTTTCCTCCTTCAGGAAGTGAGTCAGCTCGCCGAGGTAGCGGTTCTCCTCGGCAGTCGGGTTCGCCAGCATGCTCGGATCGCGCCGCACCGGGAGCAGGTTCAGGTGGATGCCGATCATCCGCTCCGCGTGCGTGTAGCCGAGCCGCGAGGTCACGAACGAGCCCCAGTCGCCGCCCTGCGCGCCGAAGCGGTGGTAGCCGAGCACTCCGGTCATCAGCTCGGCGAAGGCATCCGCGATCTCCTCGATCTTGAACCGCCGCTGTCCGGGCGCGAACGACAGCGTGTACCCGGGGAGCGAGGGCGCGACGACGGTGAAAGAGTCCCGCGCATCGCCGCCGTGGCTGACGGGGTCCGTGAGCATGGGGATCAGCTGCAGGAACTCGATCACCGAGCCCGGCCA
This sequence comes from uncultured beta proteobacterium, assembly GCA_963789885.1. Taxonomy (GTDB): domain Bacteria; phylum Pseudomonadota; class Gammaproteobacteria; order Burkholderiales; family SG8-39; genus DATEDA01. The sequence continues at coordinate 80,260 of CAWBNB010000012.1, forward strand.
GCCGTGCGACAGCAGGAGCGGCATCGGCGCCGGCCCCTTCCCTTCCTCGTGGACGAAGTGGAGGTCGATCCCGGCGAGCGGAACCTTGAACTGGCGGAACGCGTTGAGCCGCGCCTCCTGCGCGCGCCAGTCGAAGCCGGTCCGCCAGTAGTCGACGAACCGTTCCAGATAACCGACGCTCGCGCCGGTCGACCACGGCTCGAGCGGCGGCTCGTCGGGAAAGCGCGCGCGCTCGAGGCGCGCGCGCAGGTCGGCGAGCGCGTCGTCGGCGACGCGCAGCGTGAAGGGGGTCGGTACGGCAGGCATCGGCAATCCTCCAGCAGTCAGGGTCGAACGGCCGGCGATTCCATCTTCATCCCGCGCGCCCGCCACATCAGATAAAGCTCGAGGTCGACGTACTCAGGCGCGCCGTACTCGTACGGCTCCGCGCGCACGCCGACAAAGCAGTTGCGGAGACGCCGCTGCAGCGAGCCGAGCCCCTGCCACTCTAGCCGGTACAGCGGGTATCCGGTCGGATGGGCCTGCGGGATCGGGTTGCCGGCGAGCTTCGCGCCCCAGTGCTCGTCGTGGCACTGGGTGCAGGCGAGATTCAGCTGCCCCTGCCGGCGGAAGAACGCGTCGCGGCCGGCGTCGAGAAACGGCTTCGTCCGCTCGTCGACTGCGATCTCGACCGGCAGCCCGCGCGACTGACGCGCGACGTAGGCGGCGAGCGACAGCAATTCCCTCCCCTCATAGGCCAGCGGCGCCAGCTGCTGCCGTTCGGTCCGGCAGGCGTTGATGCGCTGCTCGAGGTTCACCGGACGCCCGCGCGCCGGGTCGAACGCCGGGTAGCGGGCCGCAACGCCCTTCATGCTTGCAGCCGCGTCGCCGTGGCAGTCGGCGCACGAGCGCCCGGCGACGCCCGCCTTCCGGTTCCAGAGCGCGGCGCCCTCCAGCACCCACAGCATCCCCGGGTTGGCGACGTCGTCGTCCTGCATCGCGCGGGTCGCGCGGCCCATGAACTCGTAGCCCGAGCGACGATCGGCGAGCGGGATCTCGGCCATGGCGGCGAAGCTGAGGACGAGGCAGGCGAAGGCGGCGAGGCGCCCGCCGGGTCGCTGGCTCACGCGACGCTGATCGGGGCGGTCTCGGTCACCGCGAAACCGTTGTCGCCGAGCCAGCTTGAACTCGATCGTGCCGCTCTCGGTCGCGACCGTGGTGAACGTCATGAACGGATTGGCGGCGATCGCGGGATAGAGCTCGGCGCGGAGGATCTCGGCGCCGTTGTAGGTGCAGACGAACGACGTGACGATGTCGCGCGGGATCAGCTGGCCGAGCTGGGTGCGGCGAAAGCCGTTCTCCATCGGGTGCCTGACGAGCGTCTTGATCTCGATGATCTCGCCGCGCTTCGCCTGCGCCGGCACGGTTACGATCGCGTTCACCATTCAGATCAGCCCGTCCTCGAGACAGGCCGAAAGCGTGACCACCACCTCCGCGCTGTCGGACCAGAAGGAGCCGTCGCTCAGCTCGGCGATCGCGACCACAGTCCCCGTGTCGGCAAGCCGGAAGCGGGTCGCAATGCGCGCCCGGCCCGAGCGTGGGCCGAGATGGACGCTCATCACGTTCGGCTGCGGGTTCTTCTCGGTGAAGACGTGGATCGTCTTCACGTGGTCGGCCGGCGTCATGGGGCTCTCGACCGCGACGGAAAGCGGCACGGCGTTGCCGTTGTCGATGAGCGGCGGAACCTCGAGCTTCACCTTGCCGGGGCGGACCTGGGCGTTGCCCACCACCTTGCGCAGCGCCGCCTGAAACGCGGCCTTCCGCTGTGCCGCCAGGTTGGGATCGAGCTGGGCCTTTGCCGTCGTCGCCGCGCCGAGGGATGCGCCGGCAAGAACCAGAAATTCGCGGCGTGTCGTCATCTCGTCGTCGTCACTTGAGCGTAGAGGATAGGCAACGATGTCTTCGATCTGTTCCGCGGTGAGCATCGTCTTGCCGCGAAACGCGGTGGCGACCCGAGTCGAGACCGTCGGTCCTGTAGTACGCGGGCATCAGGGTGTCCGGGTTGACCCGCCCCGGATCGACGATCTTCGCCCGGATCTCGCCCTCGGACAAGCGCGCGCCGACGCCCTTGAGATCGGGCGCGAGCTCGCCCTGGAACCGCTCTTCGGGGAACGGCCCGCCGTGGCACAGCAGGCACAGGCCGACCTGCCGGTTTGCGACGATCGCCCGGCCCCGCGCCGGATCGCCCTTGGCGCCGGTCAGCGAGGCCGGTATCTCATCGCCCGCAAAAGCCGTTCCCAGCAAGAACGCGAATACGCCCGCGCAAAGCCTCACACCAGCTCGATACCGTGGTTCTTGAGCGGCACCGAGCGGAGGCGCTTGCCGGTCGCCCGGTAGAACGCGTTCAGCACCGCCGGCGCGGCGACGCAGATCGTCGGCTCGCCGATGCCGCCCCAGACCGCGCCACCCGTAGGCATGAGGATGGTTTCCACCTTGGGCATCTGCGCGATTCGCATCGAGTCGTACTGGTGGAAGTTGGTCTGCTCGATGCGGCCGTCCTTCACCGTGCACTCCTGGAAGAACAGCGCCGAGAGGCCGTAGACGAACGACCCCGCGACCTGGCGGTCGATCTGCGCCGGGTTGACGGCGTAGCCCGGGTCGGTCGCGGCGACGATCCGGTGCACCTTCACCTTGGTGCCGCCCTGCACCGAGATCTCGCAGGCCGCGGCGACGAAGCTGTCGAACGCCTTCATCTGCGCGAGCCCCCGGTAGATGCCCTGCGGAGCGGGTTTCCCCCAGCCGATGCGCTCCGCCACCGCGTTCAGGACGCCCAGGTTCCGCGGGTGGTTCGCCATCAGCTTCCGCCGGAACTCGAGCGGATCCTGGCCGGCTGCGTCCGCCAGCTCGTCCATGAAGCACTCGATGAACACCGCGTTCTGGTTGATGTTGACGCCGCGCCAGAACCCCGGCGGCACGTGCGTGTTGCGCATCGCGTGGTCGATCAGCAGGTTCGGCACGGTGTAGCCGAACGAGTGCTCACCCGATTCGAACACGCCCTGGAAGGCGAGCGGGTCGCGCCCCTTCTGCGCCTGCAGGACCTCCGGGCGGACCGCTGCGAGGATCGACTGGCCCGACAGCCGCATGTGCAGCCCGGCAAGGTTGCCGCTCGCGTCCAGGCCGCCGGTGAGCTTGCACTGCATCACCGGGTGATACCGGCCGTGCGCCATGTCCTCCTCGCGCGACCAGATCATCTTCACCGGCGTGCCGGGCATTTCCTTGGCGATGAGGACCGCCTGCGTCACGTAATCGTCGGGATAGGCGCCGCGCCGGCCGAAACCGCCGCCCAGCATGACGTTGTGGACGTCGATCTTGTCGGCCGGCAGGCCGGACGCCGCCTGGACGGCCGCGAACGCGCCTTCGCCGTTCTGCGTCGGGCCCCACATCTCGCAGCGCTCGGGCGTCCAGCGCACGGTCGCGTTCATCGGCTCCATGCAGACGTGGTTCTGGAACGGGTAGGCGTAGACCGCTTCGACCTTTTTCGCCGCACCGGCGAGCGCGCCCTTGGCGTCGCCCGCCTGGTTGCCGACGAAGGCCTGCTCCGCGTCCAGTCCCGCCTTGAGCATCGCCGCGATGTCGGCGCTGGACACCTTGGCGTTCTCGCCCTCGTCCCAGACGATCGGCAGCGCATCGAGCGCAGACTTGGCCTGCCACCAGGTGTCCGCGATCACCGCGACCGCGGAATCGCCGATCCGCACCACCTTCCGCACGCCCTTCATGCCGTTGACCTTGGCAGCGTCGAAGCTCTTCACCTTGCCCCCGAACACCGGGCAGTCCTTGATCGCGGCGTTCAGCATCCCCGGCAGCTTCAGGTCGGAGCCGTAGATCATCGTGCCGTTGACCTTCGACGCGGTGTCGAGCCGCTTCACCGGCTTGCCGATGACCTTCCAGGTCTTCGGATCCTTGAGCGGCACGTCCTTCGGCTGCTCCAGCCGCGCGGCGACCTCGGCCACCCGGCCGTACGTCGTCTTCCGTCCCGAGGGGCCGTGGGTGATGACGCTGTTCTCGGCCGTGCATTCGGAGACGGGAACCTTCCACTCGTCGGCGGCGGCCTTGACGAGCATCATGCGCGCGGCGGCGCCGCCCTTGCGCACGTAGTCGTGCGACTGGCGGATGCCGCGGCTGCCGCCGGTGGAGAACTCGCCCCATGCGCGCTTGCGCGCGACGCTCTCGCCCGGCGTCGGATACTCGATCACCACCTTGTTCCAGTCGCACTCGAGCTCCTCGGCGACGAGCTGCGCTAGGCCGGTGATCGTGCCCTGGCCCATCTCGGCGCGCACGACCCGGATGACGGTGGTGTTGTCCGGGCGGATCACTACCCAGACGGTGATTTCGGGCGAGCCGTCGGCCGCGCGCACGACCGCCGGGCCGAAGGGGGGAAGGCGCAGTCCGAGCGCGAGGCCGCCGCCGACGGCGGCGCTGCTGACCAGGAAGGTGCGGCGGCTGACTTTCGGCATTGCGAGTTTCGGCATCGTCATGGTCGGCTCCCTCACGCTGCCTTCGCCGCGGCGTGGATCGCTTCGCGCACCTGCTGGAAGGTGCCGCAGCGGCAGATGTTCGTGATCGCCGCGTCGATGTCGGCATCGGTCGGGCGCGGCTTTTCGCGCAGGAGCGCGGCGACCGCCATGATCATGCCGCTCTGGCAGTAGCCGCACTGCGGCACGTCGAGATCGACCCACGCCTTCTGCACCTTGTGCAGGGTGGCGCCCTGCGCCAGGCCCTCGATGGTGGTGATCCGCTTGCCGGCGACGGCGCTGACCGGCATCACGCACGAGCGCACCGCGGCGCCGTCGATGTGCACGGTACAGGCGCCGCACTGGGCGAGGCCGCAGCCGTACTTCGTGCCGGTGAGGCCGACCTGCTCGCGGAGCACCCAGAGAAGCGGCGTGTTGGGGTCGACGTCGACCTGCTGGGTCCTGCCGTTGATGGTCAAGGTGATCATGCTGGCTCCTCCTGTCGTTCTTTCGCCGCGGAACTGCGAGCGACCGTACTCTAGTCCCCGGCCCGCACCGGCGGCAACTCCTGTTCGCGCGTGTTGCGGCGCGTCAGGCCGCCGCGCATCGGACTACGCCGCAAGGGAAATGACCGAATCCTCGTACCGCCCTGCCCCCATCGCGCCTTCGGGGAAGATCTTGTGTTTCGCGATCCACTCGAAGGACTCCTCGAACACTTCCTTCGTGTAGGGCTCGAATACGATCCGCTCGCCGGGCCCCCACCGGCGCGTGTCGACCTGGTCGAGGAAGCGCGCCGGGAATTCCTTCCGGTAGTGATGGGTGTAGAGCTCCGGGCGCAGGTCGATGTCGCGTTGGGCGCGCCGCAGCGCGCGGAAGAATCTGCGGATGTCCTCCGGGTCCGGAGCGCCGGTGATCATCGTCGCCATCATGAACGTGGTGTCGATGACCTTGCGGAAGCCGAGCTGCTCGAGGAAGTAGTACGGCCCGCTGAAGAGCGACACCGCCGGGATCTTGCGGTCGATCGCGAGCTCCATCCGCCGGAACAGCAGCCCGTCGGCGAACGAGAGCTTGATGTCGTCGAGCGGCATGTACTGCTCGAGCGCCTGGATGGTCGCGTAGTGGCTGCCCGATTGATGGCCGACCGAGATCGTCACGCCCCTGAGATCCGCCGGCTCCCGCACCGCCGACTCCGGCGGCACGAACACCGCGGCGGGCGAGACCGAATAGGCGTCGGCGTAGAGCTTGCCGTGGCCCGTCGAGGCCGCGACGTTCACCGTCCAGTGGCACGCGCCGCTCACATCACAGCTGCGCCCCTGCTCGAAGGTCTGGTACGCGCCCACCTTGTCGGGAGTGGTGTGCTTCTGCGCCGCGTCGCCGGGGCCGTAGTTGTCCCGGAACTCGTAGTCGAGGCCTTCGTCGCGGAAGTAGCCCTTCTCCTCGGCGACCCATTCCTGCAGCCGGAAATGCGGCGAGATCACGAATCTGCCCATCACTGCCTCCTGTCGGTCGTGGCGCGGTGCGTCACCGCGCGGCCAGGAACTCCAGCACCCGCCGCTCCTGGTAAGCATAGAACGGATTGTGGCGGAGCCGCATGAGGTCGGCGGCGCCCACGGTCAGCAGGCCGCGCTCGCCGCGCAGCTCCGCCTGCCCCAGGTAGAGCGCGTGCGAATTCGCCGGCGGCTTCGCGCCGTAGAGCGGATCCTCCGGCGCGAACGGCACCGCGACGTGCGACAGCGAGAAGATCGCACTTGGCCAGACGAGCCCGGTCGTCTCCCGCACCGCTTCGCTCGGCCCCGCCTTGCGGCTGATCGCGACGAGCTCCCGGCTGTCGGGATTGGCGTTGGCCAGAAGCGTCGTCGCAAACCGGCGAGGTGGCCCCGACACGAACCAGTCGGGCGCATTCTCCGCATAGGGGGTGAGCAGCAGCCCGACTTCGGCCTCGCGGTTGATGTCGTACACCACGAGTGCGTGGCCCTCGCTCGCGAGCCGGGAGAACATGACGTCCACCAGCGAACGAGCGGTGATCGTCGCGTCGATGAGCGACTGGAACGCGATCGTGCGTGCGAATCCCTTCACGCCTTCGCCCTTGTCGATCGCGGCGAACCGGGTGGCGATCACGCCGGTGAGGCGATGCGCCTGCTCGCCGGCGTTCACCGCGAACGACACGTACTTGTACGGGTCGTACTCCGGTCCGATCGAGTTCCACGCGAGCTTCTCCATCCCCGGCAGGCGCGCGAGCCGCGACTGCCACACCGCCGCCGCCGCGGCCGGGCTCACGCCGATCGCCGGCGAGAGGAGCACCAGGCGGTCGATGCGCGGCAGATCCTCGCCGCCGAGACGCGCGAGCTCGTGCTCGACCGCCAGCGCACCGCCGTTCGAGTAGCCGACGACGACGAGCGGCCGCTCGGGTCCGACCGCCGAACGCAGGTGCCGGGTGGCGAGCCGCACCGCCGCGGCCCAGTCCTCCCAGGTCGCATCGACCAGTCCGGACGGCGCAGTGCCGTGCCCCGGCAGCCGCAGGCCGAGCACGCGGTAGCCCTCCGCGAGCAGACGCTCGCCGATCGCGCGCAGCGAGTACGGCGAGTCCGAGAGCCCGTGCAGCAGCAGCACCGCACCCTTCGGCGCCGCCGGCACGAGCTCGAACGTGCGGTTCCAGTCCTTCGGGTAGGCGGTCGGATCGGACAGACTGCCGGCGGAATAGCGGTTGAGCTTCCGCCGCTCCTCGACGCGGTCGTACACCTTGGTGCGAAGCTCGCGGAAGACCGCGTCCTCGACCGCGAGGTACTCGGCCAGCGTCTTCGCCGGCGAGCCGGCGCGGAACTCCGACTCGAACCGCGCGGTGTGCCAGGGCCGCAGGTCCGGGCGGCCGTTCAGGTAAACGATGTAGCCGACGACGACGGTCGCGAAAACGCCGATTACCGCAGCGAAGAGGAACCCGCCGACACGCTTCAGCCACCGCATGGCGCGCGAGCGTAGCACGCAGCGGATGGGACAACGCGCGCGCGCGGGTGCTATGCTTGCGCCGCCGCCCCGACAAGCAGCCAGCATGCCGAATCCCGCTCTGCCCGCCTCGATCGACGACACCGCCAAGCTCCTCGCGGGCGCCGACTACGTCGCCGAACGCAGCCTCGCCACCGCCGTATTCCTCGCGCTGCGCATGAAGCGGCCGCTCTTCCTCGAGGGCGAAGCGGGCGTCGGCAAGACCGAGATCGCGAAGGTCCTCGCCTCCACCCTCGGCCGCAAGCTCGTGCGCCTGCAGTGCTACGAGGGTCTCGACGTCGCCTCGGCGGTGTACGAGTGGAACTACCCACGGCAGATGATCGAGATCCGGCTCGCCGAGGCCTCCGGCACCCACGACCGCGAGGCGATCACGCAGGACATCTTCTCCGAGCGGTTCCTGATCCGCCGGCCGATCCTGCAGGCGCTCGAGGGCGATCTCGGCGGCGCGCCGGTGCTGCTCATCGACGAGCTCGACCGCACCGACGAGCCATTCGAGGCGTACCTCCTCGAAGTGCTCGCCGACTTCCAGGTGACGATCCCCGAGATCGGGACGATCAAGGCGGAGTCGCCGCCGATCGTCGTGATCACGTCGAACCGGACGCGCGAGATCCACGACGCGGTGAAGCGCCGCTGCCTCTACCACTGGGTCGACTACCCGAGCGCCGAGCGCGAGCTCGAGATCCTGCGCCGCAAGGCGCCGGGCGCCGCGGACGCGCTCGCGCGCGAGGTCGTCGCGTTCGTGCAGCGGTTGCGACGGATGGATCTCTTCAAGCTGCCCGGCGTCGCCGAAACGATCGACTGGTCGCAGGCGCTCGTTGCGCTCGACGCGCTCGCCCTCGACCCCGAGACGATCAACAACACGCTCGGTGCGCTGCTCAAGTACCAGGACGACATCGCGCGCGTGCAGGGCAGCGAAGCGGCACGGATCCTGTCAGAGGTTCGAGCCGAGCTTGCCGCGGCCTGACCGGCCGGCCCAAAAGAGGAGGAGCAGATGTTCCGACGCCTGATCAGCGGCGCGCTGGCGGTTGCGTTCGCCGCGAGCGCGTCCGCGCAGCAGTTCCCGGCGAAGCCGGTAACCCTCATCTGCCCGTGGCCCGCGGGCGGCACGACCGACATCACCATGCGCGCGCTCGCCGAGGCGACCGGGAAGTACCTCGGCCAGCCGGTGATCGTGGAGAACAAGCCGGGCGCGGCCGGCACGCTCGGCGCGGTGGCGATGGTGAACGCAAGACCCGACGGCTACACCCTCACCCAGATCCCGATCAGCGTCCTGCGGCTGCCGCACATCGAGAAGACGCCGTACGATCCGATGACCGACCTGACCTACATCCTCGGCGTCTCCGGATACACGTTCGGCGTCGTCGTCCGGAGCGAAGCGCCGTGGAAGACGTGGAACGAGTTCGTCGCCTTCGCCAAGGCGAACCCGGACAAGGTCTCGTACGGGACGCCGGGCGCGAACACGAGCCTCCACATCACGATGGAGGAGATCGCGTTCAAGCAGGGGATCAAGTGGGTGCACGTGCCCCACAAGGGCAACGCCCCGAGCATGGTCGCCCTGCTCGGGGGGCACATCGATTCGGTCGCGGACTCGACCGGCTGGGCGCCGCACGTGACGGCCGGAAAGGTGCGGCTGCTCGTGACGTGGGGCGAGAACCGCACCAAGCGCTGGCCCGACGTGCCGACGCTCAAGGAGCTCGGCTTCGGCGTCGTTTCCAACTCGCCCTACGGCCTCGCCGGACCGAAAGGGATGGACCCGCGGATCGTCAAGGCTTCTTCACGACGCCTTCAGGAAGGGCGCCGAGGATCCGATCCACACCTCGATGCTGGAGAAGTACGACCAGGATCTCTGGTACGCCTCGACCGAGGACTACGCGCGCTACGCCCGCGAGACCTTCGCCGCCGAGAAGGCGACGATGGAGCGGATGAAGGCGCAGTCGAAGTAAGGCCGGCAGGCGCGCTCGTTCCCGCGGCGCGCCGCGTCAGACACCGGCGAGCTTCTGCACCTCGGCGCGCGGGAACTTCAGCTTGTCCGCCGAGACGAGGATCTCTTCCCAGGTCGTCGGGTCGACCGCAATCCCTTCCGCTGCGCGTGCCTTCTTCTTCTCGCGCTCGGGGTCGCCGGCGAGCTTGACGCGGTCGACGTCGGCCCCCGGCGGCGACGCGAGGCACCACTCGATGAACTCCTCGGTCTCCCGCCCGAACGCATCGCCGGCGCCGAGCTGTCCGGGATCGATGATGATCGTCAACATCCCGTTCAGCACCCGGCGCTTGCCCTCGTCGGCGAAGCTCTGCGTCGCCCCCGCCGCGAGCGCGCCGCCGAGGAGCTCCGCCGCGACCGCGAGGCCGTAGCCCTTGTGCTCCCCGAACGGCAGGATCGCGCCGTAGGGCGGGATCACCGTGAAGCGCGGGTTGGTGGTCGGGTCGCCCTTGTCGTCGATGATCGTGCCGGGCGCGAGCGGCTTGCCCTGGTTGTGGGCGACGCGCGTCTTGCCCTGCGCGATGCGGCTGGTCGCGAAATCGAGGAGGAACGGCGGCTTTCCGGCGCGCGGGACGCCGATGCACACCGGGTTCGTGCCGAAGCGCGGGTCGCGACCGCCCCACGGCGCGACGATAGGCCGCGAGATCACGTTCACGAAGTGCAGGCTGACGAGCCCCGCGCCCACACACTGCTCGGCCCAGTGGCCGATCCGGCCGAGGTGATGCGAATTCCCCAGGGCGACGATGCAGGTGCCGTGCTTGCGCGCCCGCTCGATGCCGAGCGCCATCGACTCCAGGCCGATCACCTGCCCGTAGCCCCGGCGGCCGTCGAGCCGCAGCATGACGCCGGTGTCGAGCTTGACCTCGGGATGCTGGTTGACCGCGAGCCCGCCTTCCAGCACCGCGTCGACGTAGCGCGGGATCATCCCGACCCCGTGCGAATCGTGGCCGGTCAGATTGGCCTCGACCAGGTTGCCGGCGACGAGCTCGGCCTCCCGCGGCCCGGAGCCGCCCCTGGCGACGATCGCTTCGATCGCGCGTTCGAGACGCTGGGCGTCGACGACGATTTCCTGGGGCACGCTCGTTCTCCTCTGCGGCGAGGGCGCTACTGTCGCATAGCGTCGCGCCTCGCGCCAAGCGCGCGATGCGATAATCGTCCGCCATGGCCCAGGTCCACGTCCCGCGCCCCGGCGGCGCCGGCAAGCTCGCCGAGAACGTCATGCACTTCGCGCGCGTCCTGCGCGGTGCGGGGCTCCCGGTCGGGCCGGACAAGGTCATCGACGCGCTGAAGGCGCTCCAGATCGCCGGCGTCGAGCGGCGCGACGACTTCTACTGGACGCTCGCCGCCCTCTTTCTCGACCGTCGCGAGCAGTTCGAGCTGTTCGACCAGGCCTTCCACATCTTCTGGCGCGATCCGAAAATGCTCGAGCGGGTGATGGCCCTCTTCCTGCCGCAGGTGCAGGGCCGGACCCCCGACGAGGACCCCGATCTCCCGAGCCGGCTCGCCGAGGCCCTCCTGCCGCAGCAGAAACCGGGCGCGGAAGCCGAGGACGCGCCGCAGAAGATCGAGCTCGACGCGGCCTTCACGATGTCCGAGCGCGAAGTGCTGCAGCGCGCCGACTTCGAGACCATGACCAAGGAGGAGCTCGCGCAGGCGAAACGGCTGATCGCGGGCCTGCGCCTTCCGATCCCGGAAGTCCGGACGCGTCGCCTCGTCGCCGATCCGCGCGGGCGGCTGGTCGACATGCGCGCGTCCATGCGCGCGTCGCTCCGCGGCGGCGCCGACATCATCCCGCTCAAGCGCCGCTCGGCCGACGAGCGCCATCCGCCGCTCGTCGTGCTCTGCGACATCTCGGGGTCGATGAGCCGCTACTCGCGGATGTTCCTCCACTTCCTGCACGCGATCACCAACGACCGCGACCGGGTGCACACCTTCGTCTTCGGGACCCGGCTCACCAACATCACCCGCCACCTCCGGCATCGCGACGTCGACGTCGCCCTCGCGGGGGTCGCGGCGGCGGTCGCCGACTGGTCGGGCGGAACGCGCATCGGAACCAGCATCAAGGAGTTCAACCTGCGCTGGTCGCGCCGCGTGCTCGGCCAGAACGCGGTCGTGCTGCTGATCACCGACGGCCTGGACCGCGACCTCGGGAAGGACCTCGGCGCGGAGATGGAGCGCCTCCACAAGAGCTGCCGCAAGCTGATCTGGCTGAACCCGCTGCTCCGCTACGAAGGCTTCGAGCCGCGCCCGCTCGGCGTGCGGGTGATGCTCCCCCACGTCGACGAGTTCCTGCCCGCCCACAACATCGACAGCCTGATCGCGCTCGGCAAGGCGCTGTCCGCCGCGCCGGCGCGCGGGCGACAAGCCGCCTAGCGCCCCGACTCCTTCTGCCCGAAATGAAGCTCGCGCGCGACGCCTGCGCGCTGCTGCTCGTCGACCTGCAGCGCGCGTTCTGCGACGACCGTGGCTCGATGGCCGCGCACGGGCAGGACATCGGCCGGCTGCGGCGCGTCGTGTACGTCAGCCACCGGCTCGCCGACGCCGCGCGCAAGGCCGGGGTACCGATCGCGTGGACGCGAATGGTGTTCCGCCCCGACTACGCCGACGGCGGCGTCCTGGTCCGCGAGTTCAGGCCCGATTTCGCGCGCCTCGGGGCCCTGCGTGCCGATACGCCGGACGCGGAGCTCGCTGCCGGCGCGGACCGCGACGAGGACGAGCCGGTCTTCGACCGCACCCGGTTCTCGGCGCTCGTCGGGACGCACCTCGAGGACTGGCTGCGCGCGGCGTCGATCGATACCGTCGTCGTCGCGGGCGTGACGACCTCGATGGCCGTCGAGAGCACCGTCCGCGACCTCGGTCAGCGCGACTTCAAGGTCTTCGTGGTGCGCGAAGCCTGCGGGGACGTCGACGACGCCGCTCATGAGGCCGCGTTCGCGGCGATGGGCGCGGGGTTCGCGCGCGTGATCGGCGAGGGCGAAGTGACCGCGGCCTGGGCGCTGGGCAGGCGGGCGCTTCCGCGATCGGGCACCTGATCGGCGGCGCGCCGCGCGCGCGCTCCATTGCACGTCCGCGGGCTGAGGCGCGCAGCGCTCTTTGCGGCAAAATACGGACTTCGGTCGCGAAAGGGGAAAACAGAATGGAAATGTCGGGCGAGCAGCTGATCCCGGTGCCGCAAGCGCGCGTCTGGGCGGGGCTCAACGACCCCGCGGTGCTGAAGGCGTCGATCCCGGGCTGCGAGTCGATCGAGCGAGTGTCCGATACCGAGTACAAGGTGTTGCTTACCGCCTCGGTGGGCCCGGTGAAAGCGAAGTTCAACGGCAAGCTCCTGCTCTCCGACGTGAACCCGCCGACCTCCTACAAGCTCTCGTTCGAGGGTTCGGGCGGCGCGGCCGGCTTCGGCAAGGGTGGCGCACAGGTATCGCTCGCCCCGGACGGCGCGGGCACGAAGCTCAGCTACCTGGCGAACGCCCAGGTCGGCGGCAAGCTCGCGCAGGTCGGCTCGCGGCTGATCGACGGCGTCGCGAAGAAGATGGCCGACGAGTTCTTCCAGCGGTTCAACGACAAGCTGGCCGGCCCTGCGCCCGCGCCGGCGGCAGCGGAGGGTGCGGCGATGGCGACGACTGCAGGCGGCGTGTGGCTGACCCCGACTTACGCCTTCATCGCGGCGTTCGTCGTCGCCCTCGCGATCATCTGGCTCGCGGCGTGAGCTAGACCGCAGGGCTATCGGGATGGCGACCAAGCGACCGCAGCGCGCAAGCGGAGCGTCCCTGCTCGTCGGCACGCGCAAGGGGCTCTTCCTGCTCGCCGGCGATGCGGGCCGCAGGACCTGGCGGATCTCGCCGCCGCACTTCCTCGGGCACATCGTCAATCACGCGGTCCTCGATCCGCGCGACCGTCGCACGCTGCTCGTCGCGGCGCGCGCCGGCCATCTCGGTCCGACCGTGTTCCGCTCGACCGACCGCGGCCGGACGTGGAAGGAAGCGTCGCGGCCGCCGGCGTTCCCGAAGGCGCCCGCGGGCGAGACCGGCCTCGTCGTCGCGCACGTGTTCTGGCTCACGCCGGGGCACCCCGCCGAACCCGGCGTGTGGTTCGCCGGCACCTCGCCGCAGGGGCTCTTCCGTTCCGCGGACGGCGGCGACACCTGGCAGGGCATCGACGGATTCAACGCCAACCCGATGCGGAGCGCCTGGGTAGGCGGGCTGCAGGAAGCGCCGCCGGACGGCGCCACGCTGCACTCGATCAACGTCGACTCGCGCGATCCGCAGCATCTCTATATCGCGATGTCCGCCGGCGGCGCCTTCGAGTCGACCGACGGCGGCGCGCGCTGGCGCCCGCTGAACAAGGGCGTTGCGGCGGACTTCATGCCCGATCCGGACCCCGAATACGGGCACGACGTGCACTGCCTGCGGCTCGCGCCCTCGGCGCCCGACGTGATCTACCAGCAGAACCACTGCGGCATCTATCGCATCGAGCGGCCGGGCGAGCGCTGGACGAGGATCGGCGAGAAGATGCCGAAGGCGGTCGGCGACATCGGCTTCCCGATGGTCGTGCATCCGCGCGATCCGCGGACCGTCTGGGTGTTCCCGATGGACGGCAGCACGGTCTGGCCGCGAACGAGCAAGGGCGGGAAACCCGCCGTGTACGGCACCCGGAACGGCGGCGCGAGCTGGCAGAAGCTCGCGCAGGGCCTGCCCGCGAAGGACGCCTGGTGGACGGTCAAGCGCCAGGCGATGTGCGCGGACGCGCGCGATCCGGTCGGGCTCTACTTCGGCACGACGAGCGGCGAGGTCTGGGCGAGCACCGACGAAGGCAAGCGCTGGCGCTGCATCGCCCGGCACCTGCCGCACATCTACTCGGTGGAAGCGGCCGCCGGATGAACACCGTCCTCATTCCCTCCCCGCTCCGCTCCTACACCGGGAACCGCTCCCAGGTCACGGCCGCGGGCGCTAGCGTCGCCGAGCTGCTCGGCGATCTCGACCGCCGCTACCCGGGAATCCGCTTCCGGATGGTCGACGAGCAGGACGCGATCCGGAGCCACATCAAGATCTTCGTGAACCGCGAGCAGGTGAAGCGCATCGACGCACCGGTCGGCGCGTCGGACGAGGTGATCATCATCACCGCGATCAGCGGCGGTTAGGCGGTGCGCTCGTACACGAGCCGCGCCGCGCACAGGTCTTCCAGCGCCGTCCCCACCGACTTGAAGACCGTCACCGCTTCCGGAGCCACCCGGCCCGGGTGACGCCCCGCCACCAGGTCCGCGAGCTCCGCGCGGACGTGCTCGCGCGCGATCGCGCCGGCGGAGATCGGCTGCACCAGGTCGCCTGCTTCCTTGAGCGCACCGGCGAAGGTGTCGACGAACACCTCGGCGCGCTTCACCAGCTCGTCGTCGCTCTCGCGCATCTCGGGCGTGAATGCGCCGACGAGGTCGACGTGCGTACCGGGACGCACGAGCGTGCCGCGCACGATCGGCTCCCGCGCGGTAGTCGCACACGTGACGATGTCGGCAAGCCCGAGCCCGGCCGCGAGATCGGCGCAGACCTCCGCCGGCAGACCGTCCACGATGAGCCGCGCTGCGGTCGCCTTGGCATGCTCGATCGAACGGCCCCACACGAGGACGCGCTCGATCCGCCGCAACGCACAGTGCGCCGCGGCCATGTACGGCGCGAGCGCGCCGGTGCCGACGACGAGCAGCCGCTTCGAGTCGGGCCGCGCGAGATACGTCGCCGCGAGCGCCGAAGCGGCGGCGGTACGGCGCAGGGTCAGGGCTTCGCCGTCGATCAGCGCGAGCGGATGCCCGGTCCCGTGATCCATCAGCAGGTACAGCGCCGACACGCTGGCGAGACCGCGCGCGCGGTTGCCGGGGAAGACGGTGACGATCTTGACGCCGAGGCTCTCGCCGGCCCATGCCGGCATCAGGAGCAGGCGATCACCGGCGTCGGTGACGGGATAGCTCGCGCGTACCGGCGCGTTCGCCCCTGCGCGGAACGCTTGTCGCAGCGCGTCGACCAGCGCGCGCCAGTCGAGCGCCGCGTGGACGCGCGGGCCGCCGAGGAACGGGAGGCTGGAGGACATCCGCCGCGGACGCTACCCCGGCGTCCGCGCGCTGCTCGCGCGGGCGTAGCTCAGCCGCCCCGTCCGGCGGACGCGCGCACGCGGGTCGCCGATTCCGCCGTCCGCTGCGCGGCCGATATCAGATCGAGCACGGCCGCCCGGAACTTCTCCGGCGCGGCCCCGGGAGCGTCCCGGTGGTTCCCGCTCTCGACCAGCAGGAGCCGCTTGGGCTCGCGCGCCGCGGCGTACAGCTTCTCGCTCATGGCGGCGGGGACGAAGCGGTCCGAATTGCCGTGGATGAACAACACCGGCGCCTTGACGGTGCCGATCTTGGCGAGCGAGTCGAAGCGCTGCGTGAGCAGCGGACCGGTCGCCAGGTCGCCGTAACCCATCACCTCGGCCATGTCGCGCATCGAGGTGAACGTCGAGTCCGCGACGAGCCCGGCCACGTCGTCGTTGTGCGTCGCGAGCTCGATCGCCACGGCGCCGCCGAGCGAGTGGCCGTAGACGAAGCGCCGGTGCGGATCGGGCGCGCGGCCGCGCAGGTACTCCCAGGCCGCCTGGGCGTCGGCGTACGTGTACGCCTCCGAGGGCAGCTCGCCGTCGCTGCGGCCGAAACCGCGGTAGTCGATCGCGAGCACCGCGAAACCCATCCGCTGCAGGCGCTGGATGCGGAACAGGTTGTTCGAGAGGCTCCAGCGCGTGCCGTGGAGGTAGAGCACCGCGGGTGCGTGCGCGTCGGGGCCGGGGATCCACCAGGCGTAGACGCGTTCGCGAGCGCCTTCGCCGTCGCCGGGGACCGTCAGCCAGACCTCCTCGTACTTGAGGCCGTAGTCGGAGGGCATGGCCGCGACGTCCCGCTGCGCGCGGAAGATCCACTCGCGCTGCTTGACGTCGAGGTAGGCGCAGCCGGCCGCCGACAGCACCGACCCCGCCAGGAGCGCGGCGGCGAGGCGGCGAACGACGCCCGTCCGGGACACGCGATTCAAGCCCATCCCGGGTCAGCGCTTCGCGGCGGTCCAGCGCGATTCCGGACCGTTGTCGGGCTTCACCGTGCCTTCCATGGTGTTCCCGCTAACCCGGCCAGTGAACTCGCGCTTCACCCCTGCTCCATCGACGAACGCGAAGGCGATCTTGTCCCCCTGCAGCCGCGCGTCGCGCAGGCCCGCGTTGATGGCGCCGAACTTCACCGAGCCCTCGAGCATCTGGTACCTCTGCTCGAACGCGAGGTCCCACCCGTCCGACCCGGACTGGACGCGCCAGTTGCCCTGCACCTTCGCCGGCACGATCCAGAAGTAGGCGCGGCGGCCGTCCAGGTTGGTGATCTCGTCGGGCTGCCAGTCTTCCATGTTGAACTGGTGCGAGACGACGCGCGTGCCCGGCTTCATGTCGAGGATCCGCGGCCGCAGCTTCACGTTCAGACCCGGCAGGAGATACATCGTGATCACGGTGGCCTGGGTGAAGTCGGTCTCGAAGATGTCGCCGCGGACGAACTTCGCCTTGGCGTTCACCCCTTCGCGGGCGGCGTTGCGGTTCGAGAGGTCGACCATGTCCGGGTTGAACTCGATGCCCATCGCGCGCGCGCCGAACTTCTTCGCCGCCGCGATGACGGTGCGCCCGTCACCCGAGCCGAGGTCGACGACGAAGTCGTTCGGCGTCGTCTGCGCCATGCGCAGCATCCGCTCGACCAGGTCCTCGGGGGTCGGCACCCAGATGACGTCCTTGCCGGCCTGGCCGACCTGGGGCTGGAAGTCCTTCTTCTCGGCCTGGCCGTGGGCCGCCGTGGCGAACGCCGCGGCGGCGAGAAACGCGACGGCCAACCGGCCGGCGGCGGGGAATTTGGTGGTGCTCAACGTGTGCTCCTTCGGGGTGAGAAGCGCGGGCGGCGGGGCCGCCGGCGCGCGGGCTATTGGGGCGCCGAATCTTATCAAACCCGGCTAGCGCAAACGAGTTCTCCCGACTGCAGGCAGATTTCCACATCGGCGTGCGCCCGCCCGCGGGCCCCATCGGACCACCCCCCTATAATCGCCGGCTATGAAAGGGGAGACGCTGGCGGCGGCGCGCCCCGAAGTCGACGCGTTCGAGCTTGCCGGGACCGGCATGCTCGTCACCGACGAGTCCGGGCTCATCCTCCGCGCCAACCGGGCCTATTGCGAGCTCCTCGGCCGCCGCGAGGACGAGCTGGTCGGCCACCCCTTCGTCCACGCCTTCCCCAAGGCCGCCCAGCCGTTGGCGCGGCGGGCCCTCAAGGCGGCGCTCGAGCCCGACTCGCTCCCGATGCCGAGCCACTGGACGCTCGTGCGCCGCGACGGCCGCTCGGTCGCGGTCCTGTTGACGGTCCGCGCCACCGGCGGCGAACGCACGCTCGCCGTCGTTACCGTCACCGACGTCACCGCGATGGCCGCCATCGAGCAGCGGCTGACCGCGGTGCTCGACGAGCAGCGGCTGATCCTCGACCACGCCCAGGTCGGCATCCTCTTCTCCCGCAGCGGCCGGGTGATGCGGGTGAATGCGGCCTGCGCGCGGATGTTCGGCTACCCGGAGCGCGACCTCGTCGGCCAGGCGACGACGATGCTCGTCGCGGCGATCGACGGCACCGAGCCTCCCGGCGGCGAGCCCTGGCACGCCGAGCTGGAAGTGAGCCGCCGCGACGGCAGCGCCTTCTGGTGCGAGATCGACGGCCAGCCGTTCAGCGCGCCGGGGGAGCCGGTGCAGTCGATCTGGACGCTGCGCGACGTCACCGGCCGCCGCCGCGCGCAGGAAGAGCTCGCCCGCGTGCTGCTCGATCAGCGGGCGCTGCTCGACAACGCCTCGGTGGGCATCGTGTTCACCCGTGACCGCAACGTGCTGCGCGTGAACCGGAAAGCCGAAGAACTCTTCGGCTGGGAAGCCGGCGAGCTCGTCGGCCGGCCGGGCCTTGTCTTCTATCCCGACGAGACGGCCTACGCCACGCTTGGCGCCGAGGCCGGGCCGGTGCTCGCCCGCGGGGAGGCGTTCCAGTCCGAGCTCGAGCTGCGGCGCAAGGACGGCTCGCGGTTCTGGGCGCGGCTCGCGGCGAAGGCGGTGAACCCGCGCGCGACCGGCGACGGCACGATCTGGATCGTCGAGGACATCACCGAGAGCCGGCGTGCGGCCGAGTCGCTCAACCGGCTCCTGCGCGAGCTCTCGACGATTCTCGACACCGCGACCGTCGGCATCGCGTACTCCCGCAACCGCATGCTGCTCCGTTGCAACCGCAAGCTCGAGGAGATCGTCGGCTACGCACCGGGCGAGCTCGTCGGCCGCAGCACGGCGCTGCTCTATCCGAGCGACGACGCCTTCGAGCGCTTCGGCGCCCAGGCGTTCCCGGTGATCGAAGCGGGGGGGACGTACGAGGCCGAGGTCCCCCATCTCCGTCGCGACGGCACGCAGATCCTCTGCCACGTCTCGGGGCGCGCGATCGACCCGGCCGATATCGCCCAGGGGCTGATCTGGATCGTGCAGGACGTGACCGCGCAGCACGCGGCGCAGGGCGCGCTCGTCCGCGCGCGCAACCAGCTGGAGCAGCACGTCGCCGAGCGCACGCGCGACCTCGCGGACAAGAACGTGGAGCTCGAGACCGAGATCGCCGAACGGCGCCTAGCGGAGGAGCTGCTGCGCGTGCGCGGCGAGCGCCTGCTCTATCACCGCAACCAGCTCCTCGCGCTCGCGCGGCGCGACCGCTCCGACCTCGAGAGCGCCCTGAAGGAGATGCTCGCGACCGCCTGCACGACGCTGCGCCTCGATCGCGCGAGCTACTGGCGGATGCTCGCCGACGGCGCCGCCATGCGCTGCGAGATGGTGCATCGCGCGGACGGCGCAGTGGACCCCGCGCCGGCCGCCGACACGCTCGAGGCCGCCGACCACCCGGCGTACTTCAGCGCGATCGTGGCGAACGAGATCGTCGCCGCGGAGGACGCGGCGAGCCATCCGGCAACGCGCTCGCTCGGGCCGGTATACCTGCGGCCGCTCGGCATCGCGGCGACGCTCGACGCGCCGGTCTGGCTGGACGGCCGCGTCGTGGGCATGGTGTGCGGCGAAGTCACGCGCGGGACGCGCGCCTGGCAGCCGGAGGAGATCGACTTCGCCTCCGGGATCGCGACCATGATCGCGCTCGCCCTCGAGGCGTCGCAGCGGCGCGGTGCGGAGGCGCAGCTCATGCGGCTCGCGCACTACGACGGCCTGACCGGACTCCCCAACCGCAACCTGCTCGCCGACCGGCTGCGGCAGGCGCTCGTCTTCGCGAGCCGGCATCGCTCGCGCGTCGCGCTGATGTTCCTCGACCTCGACCGCTTCAAGAACATCAACGACTCGCTCGGCCACTACGTCGGCGACCAGATCCTGAAGGAGGTGGCGGCGCGGCTGACGCGGAGCCTCCGCGCCGGCGACACCGTTGCGCGGCTCGGCGGCGACGAGTTCGTCGTCGTGCTGCAGGAGGTCCGCGATCCGGGCGACGCGGCGATGGTCGCGCAGAACCTCCTGCGCGAGCTGGGCCCCCCCTATCTCGTCGAGGGGCGCGAGCTGCACCTCTCGGCGAGCGCCGGCATCACGCTCTATCCCGACGACGGCCAGGACGCCGATGTCCTGATGAAGAACGCGGACGTAGCGATGTATCACGTGAAGGACGGCGGACGGAACGGCTTCCAGTTCTTCGCCGAGACCATGAACCACGCGGCGAACCGCCGGCTCGCGATCGAGAACGACCTGCGGCTCGCGATCCGGCGCGGGGAGCTCGTGCTGCACTACCAGCCGCAGATCGACCTCTCCCGGCAAGCGGTGCGCGCCGTCGAGAGCCTGGTGCGCTGGCACCATCCGGAGCGCGGCCTCGTCATGCCGGGCGGATTCATCGGAATCGCCGAGGAATGCGGGCTCGCGCAGCCGCTCGGCGAGTGGACCCTGCACGAGGCGTGCGTCCAGAGCCGGCGTTGGCAGGCGGCGGGGATCGCGCCGGTGCCGGTGGCGGTGAACCTGTCGGCGCGCGTCTTCCGCGACCGGTCATTCGTGACCACCCTGCGCGGGATCCTCGACGAGACCCGCCTCGATCCGCGGCTGCTCGAGCTCGAGATCACGGAGAGCGCGGTGATGCAGCAGTCGGACGCGACCTCCGCGACGCTGGAGGAGCTGTCGGCGATGGGGATCCAGCTCGCGGTGGACGACTTCGGCACCGGCTATTCGAGCCTTGCCTACCTGAAGCGGTTCCCGATCGACAAGCTGAAGATCGACCGCTCCTTCGTCCGCGGCATTCCGGCGAGCGGCGACGACACCGCGATCACGCGGGCGATCGTCTCGCTCGCGCGCAGCCTCGGCCTGCGCGTCGTCGCCGAGGGCGTCGAGACCGACGCGCAGCTCGGCTTCCTGAGCGCCCACGGCTGCGACGACGTGCAGGGCAACTTCTACTGCCCGCCGCTCGACGCGCGCGAGACCGCGCGGATCTTCGGCTGCGCCCGGGCGCCCGCGGGCGAGCGCTAGCGCCCGCCGGCGGGGCCTCGCGGCCCCGGCTCAGTCGACGGTTGCCCCCGACGCCTTCACGACCGGGGCCCACTTCGCGATCTCGGCCTTGATGAGCGCGCCGAACTGCGCCGGCGTGCCGTAGACCTCGGCCGATCCCATCTCGGTAAGCCGCTGCTTCACTTCCGGGTCCTTAAGCGCCTTGACCATCTCCGCGTTGAGCTTGTCCACGATCGGCTTGGGCGTCTTGCCCGGGGCGACGACGCCGTACCACGCGATCGACTCGTAGCCCTTGACTCCCGACTCGTCGAGCGTGGGGACATCGGGCAGCAGCGCCGAGCGCTTCAGCGAGGTCACGGCGAGCGCCCTCACCTTCGTTCCCTTCAGCTGCGGGAGGATCGGGATCAGGCTCTCGAACGCGATCGGGATCTGGCCGCCGATCAGGTCGTTGATCGCCGGGCCGCTTCCCTTGTAGGGCACGTGCACCATCTTCGTCCCGGTCAGCTGCTTGAACAGCTCCGCCGAGAGGTGCTGCGGCGTCCCGTTGCCGGCCGAGGCGTAGCTGTACCCGTCGGGCTTCGCCTTCAGCAGGGCAATCAGCTCCTTGACGTTCTTGGCCGGGAACGACTCGTGCACGACCAGGACCAGCGGCACCGACGCGACGTGGACCACGGGCGCGAGGTCCGTCAGCGGGTTATAGGGAAGGCTCTTGAAGAGCGAGACGTTGATCGCGAGCGGACCGCTCGCGCCCATCAGGATCGTGTAGCCGTCGCCGGGCGCCTTGGCGACGGAGTCGGTGCCGATGTTCCCGCCGGCGCCGGCCTTCGACTCGACGAGGAACGGCTGGCCGAGCGACTGCTGGAGCTTGGTGCCGACGAGCCGCGCGAGGATGTCGGTCGTCCCGCCCGGCGGGTACGGCGTGACGAACTTCACCGGCTTCGTCGGGTAGTTCTGCGCCGCGGCCGGCGCGGCGGCGACGACGGCGACGGCCGCCGTCAGCGCGAGCATGAGGGTGCGGTTCATGTTCCTGGGTCCTTTTTCGGTCGATGCGCCGGCGGGAAGCGGGCGATGGGCGATTCTACGCTGCGCGGCGAGGAATCCTGCCGTTGCGCCGGGTGTCAGGGCAAGCGAAACTAGCCGGTCTTCACCAGAGGCGCGTGAGCACGTGGCCGCCGACCTTCAGCCCTTCCTCTATCTGCTGCCGACGAAGCTCGCCACGGACGAGTCGGGCGGCGTCAAGCTCAAGTGGGCGCAGGGCGAAGGCCCGTTCGGCCATTCGAAGCCGCTTGCCGCGAATCCCGCCACCTGCGCGGTCCGGTCGCGCCGCAAGGTCTTCGACGCCGCGGAGTGCGAGCGCATCATCGCGCTCGGCGAATCGCTCGCGGCGGTCGACGCCGGCGTCGAGAAGGGCGAGAACCGCTACCGCGTCGGGCGCATCAGCTGGATCGAGCCGGACGAGGCGGCGGCGTGGATCTTCCATCGCCTCGGACTCGCGTTCCTCGAGGCGAACCGCGACTACGGCTTCGAGCTGATCGGGTTCGCCGACGCGCTGCAGTACACGGTCTACGGGCCGGCCGAGCGCTTCGACTGGCACATGGACCTCGGCCCCGGACGCACCAGCGCCCGCAAGCTGAGCATGACGGTGCAGCTCTCGCCGCCGGCGGACTACGCCGGCGGCAATCTCGAGTTCGTCGGCAACACTCACGCCGCCGATCGCGAGCGCGGCTCGGCGACGATCTTTCCGGCCTACGTCGGGCACCGCGTCTCGCCGGTCGAGCGCGGCACGCGGCGCTCGCTCGTCGCCTGGGCCTACGGGCCGTCGTTCCGGTAGGGGGCCTCAGCTGCCGCCGATCGTCATCCCCTCGACGAGGATCGAGCCGCACGTGCGCGAGCCGCGCGTGAGGACGTCGCCGCCGACGGCGGCGATGTTGCGGAACATGTCGCGCAGGTTGGCGGCAACGGTGATCTCCTCCACCGGGTAGCGGATCTCGCCCCGCTCGACCCAGTAGCCGGAGGCACCCCGCGAGTAGTCGCCGGTCACCTGGTTCACGCCCTGCCCCATCAGCTCGGTGACCAGCAGCCCGGTGCCGAGCGCCTTGAGCATGCCGACGAAATCGCGCTCGCCCGGCGCGAGGATCAGGTTGTAGTTGCCGCCGGCGTTGCCGGTCGTCCGCATCCCGAGCTTGCGGGCCGAGTAGACGCCGAGGAAGTACCCCTGCACCACGCCGTCCTTCACGACGTCGCGTGGCGCGCTCGCCACCCCGTCGTCGTCGAAGCAGGCGCTCGCCTGGCCGCGCGGGAGATGCGGCTCCTCGCGCAGGTTCACGATGGGCGAGAACACCTGCGTCCCGAGGCTGTCGACGAGGAACGAGCTCTTGCGGTAAAGGCTGCCGCCGCTCACGGCCGAGACGAAGTGCGCGAGCAGGCCGTTGGCGACCGGCGCCTCGAACAGCACGCGGCCCTTGCGCTTGCCGAGCTTGCGGCTGCGGAGGCGGGCGAGCGCCCGCCGGCCGGCGTAGTCCCCGATCGCTTCCGGCGTCGCGAGGTCGGCGGCGGCGCGCTGCGACGAGTACCAGTCGTCGCGCTGCATCGCGTCGCCCTCGGCCGCAATGACCGCACAGGAGATGTAGTGGCGCGAGCTCGCGAACCCGTCGAGGAACCCGGCGGTGTTACCGGCGATGAACTGGGATTGCTGGGTCGAGACGCTCGAACCCTCGGAGTTGACGATGCGCGGGTCGAGCCGGAAGGCGGCCGCCTCGCACGACTTCGCCATCGCGATCGCCTGCTCTACTGGCAGGTCCCACGGATGAAAGAGATCGAGGTCGCGGCTCGAGCGCGAGATCAGCGCCGGGTCGGCGAGGCCGGCCGCCTCGTCGGCCGCGGTGAAGCGGGCGATCGAGAGCGCCGCCGCGACCGTGTCGCGGATCGCCCTGGGCGCGAGATCGGAGGAGCTCGCGTGGCCGCGCTGCTTGCCGATGTAGACGCTGACGCCGAGACCCTTGTCGCGGTTGTACTCGATCGTCTCGACCTCGTTCCGCCGGACGGTCACGGTCTGCCCGTAGCCCTCGGAGACGTCGGCCTCGGCCTCGGTCGCGCCCTGCTCGCGCGCGAGCCGCAGCACATCGGCAACCATCTCGCGGAAAGTGTCGAGCGAATAGGTGAAGCGCGCGTCGGGCATCGGGGAGCGGGCGGTGGGAGAAAGGGCGGCTATTATACGGGCCCGCCACTCACCGCCCGACGATGCAGGACGAGCGCCCGAGCAAGACGCAACGCAAGCAGGAGGTGCATGCGCTGCAGGCGCTCGGCGAGCGCCTCGTCAAGCTCAACGCCGAGCAGCTCGCGGCGATGCCGCTGCCGGACGAGTTGCGCGACGCGGTGCTCGAGGCGAAGCGGATCCGCAGCCGCGAGGGCCACCGGCGCCAGCTGCAGTACATCGGCAAGCTCATGCGCGGGATCGACCCTGCACCGATCCGTGCGCAGCTCGAGCGCTGGGACGGCCAGTCGCGCGAGGCGACCGCCGCGCATCACCGGATCGAGCGCTGGCGCCTGCGCCTCCTCGACGACGACGACGCGCTGACCGAGTTCGCGCGCGATCACCCGCACGCCGATCTCCAGCGGCTGCGCACGTGCGTGCGCGAAGCGCGGAAGGAACGGCTCGCCGGCGGCGAGCCGCGGCACTTCCGCGACCTCTTCCGATTGATCCGCGACGTCGACTCCGCGACCGGCGCCGAGCCGCCGCTATAATCCGGGCGCCATGGACGCTCCGGATCGCCCGTTGAAGGTCGGCCTCGTATCGGTCAGCGATCGCGCGTCGGGCGGCGTGTACAAGGACGAAGGCATCCCCGCGCTCAAGGAGTGGCTCGGGCGTGCGCTCGCAAGCGAGTGGACGTGCGTCGAGCGGCTCATCCCGGACGAGCGGCCGCAGATCGAGGTGACGCTTACCCAGCTCGTCGACGCCGAGGGCTGCGACCTCGTGCTCACTACCGGCGGCACCGGGCCCGCCCCGCGCGACGTGACGCCCGAAGCGACACTGGCCGTCGGCGACAAGGTAATGCCGGGCTTCGGCGAGCAGATGCGGCAGGTGAGCCTCGCATTCGTGCCGACGGCCATCCTGTCGCGCCAGGTCGCGGTGATCCGGAAGCGCACGCTGATCGTCAACCTTCCCGGCCAGCCGAAGGCGATCCGGGAGACGCTCGAAGGCGCGAAGAACGCGGCCGGCGAGACGGTGGCGCAGGGCATCTTCGCGGCGGTGCCCTATTGCATCGATCTCATCGGCGGGCCGTACATCGAGACCCACGAGGCGGTGGTGAAAGCGTTCCGGCCCAAATCGGCGCAGCGGCCGAAGCGGTGATGCCCGGGCTTCTCGACGCGATCCAGCTCGAGACCGGCCGCGATCCGGAGCGGAGCGTCATCTGGCTGCACGGCCTCGGCGCCGACGGCCGCGACTTCGTGCCGATCGTCGGCGAGCTCGACCTTCCGCCCGCGCCGATCCGGTTCGTTTTTCCGCACGCGCCGGTCCAGCCGGTGACGATCAACAACGGGATGTCGATGCGCGCGTGGTACGACATCGTCGCCGACGACCTCGCCCGGCGCGAGGACGAGCGCGGGGTGCGCGCTTCCCAGGGCCTGGTCGAGGCGCTGATCGCCCGCGAACGCGAGCGCGGGATCCGCGCGTCGAATATCGTCCTCGCCGGCTTCTCCCAGGGCGGAGCGATCTCGCTGCAGACCGGCTTGCGTTACCCGGAGCGGTTGGCGGGCATCATGGCGCTGTCGACCTATGTGCCGATCGCGGCCACGCTCGAGGCCGAGCGCAACCCCGTGAATGGCGACGTGCCGATCTTCATGGCGCACGGGACGCAGGATCCGATCATCCCGCTCGCGCACGCGCGGCGCTCGCGCGAGCTGCTCGAGCGGTTGGGCTATCCGGTGGAATGGCACGAGTACGTGATGCCGCACTCGGTATCGCCGCAGGAGATCCAGGACATCGGCGGCTGGCTGCGCCGGGTCCTCGGCTGAGCCGCGACAAAAAGGGGGCGACGCCCCCTGGTCGATTCCCCGCGCGCCCGGCTCAGGCCGCGTCGCGCACCAGGTGCCGGCAGCGCAGCAGCTCGTAGTCGTGTCGCCGCTCGGCGACCCCGATCGGGAGCAGCATCGTGCGCAGGCCCTTGTAGTCGAACATGAAGCTCTGTCCGGGAGCGTGTACCCCGGGCGGCAGCAGCACCTGCACCTCGCCCCCGAGCTGATGCGGATCGAGGATGATCCCGGTCTCGGTGCCGAGCGTGGTCGTGTTGCCCATCTGGACGTGGAGCTGGACCGGAACGGCCGAGCGCGCGAGCGTCTGGATCCCGACCGCAGCCTGGGTGACCGACGGGCGCGAGAGCCGGCGGATCACGCCGACCAGCCAGTTCTGGCCGCCTTCCGGCTGCATCGCGATCAGGCAGCCGATCCGCAGCCAGTCGCCGCGCACCTGCGGAACGAGCGCCCCGAACCCGCCGACGCTGACGTTCTCGACGATCCAGCTCTCGAAGTTCGAGCCGTCGAAGCTGAGCGAGTTGGATTTGCCCGGCGCCAGGACGTCCTGGATGCCCTCGAAGCCCCAGGCGATCGTCAGCCGCGACTTCACGCGGTGGCGGGCGTGCCGTCGCTCGGGGAGCTTGGGCGACCAGCACTGCTCCAGATGCTCGAGCACGCCGATCGCGGTGTCCGGCGAGCAGGTGCCGCCGAGCGTGAGCGCGGCGGGGACGTCGCGGGTGTTGCGGATGTGCTGCACCATCGCGTCGATCTCGCCGAACGCGCGACCGGCGCCGAAGAACCGGACGGTCGGGGACGGCTGCGGCGCGCGCGCGAGCCGCGCCGGCCCGGTGGCCTGCGCGAGGTCGATCCAGTACGGCGTCTCGGGCTGGTGCTGCGAGACGAGCAGGAATCCGGGAGAGAGCTGCGCGATCACGCGCTCCGCGATCTCGATCTCGGGCGGCAACAGGCTGTCCGGCGAGCACGCGCTGAACATCACCGCGCGCAGGAACTCGAGCTCCGGCGTCGACTCGGGGCCGAGCCCCGGATACGGCACGACCTTCGTGCGCGCGAGCTTCTTCGACTCGAGCAGCGCGTAGGTGCGCGACGTCATCATCCAGACGCGCTCGTCGATCGGCCCGTAGCGGGCGTGGAGCCACTTGAGCTGCTGCGCGAGCGCGCGCAGCGCGCGCGCACCGAGCAGTGCGAGCGAGCCCTTGAGGGCATCGCCGCCTTTGGCGCCGGTCGCGTAGGCGTCGAGGCAGGTCACGTAACCGAGCGCGGCTTCACTCCAGAACGCGGAGATCACCTTCCAGAGTCGTTGTTCCTGCTGCTTCCCCTGCCGCGCGGCCGCAAGGTATTCGCGGCTCACCTTGCGCGCGTGCGCCTGGCCGGCCTCGTCGAAGAGCTGGACGAGCTGCGCGCGATAGTCGGGCTTGAAGCTCGTCTCGTTGCGGATCGATTCGAACCAGTGCGTGATCTCCTCGAGCGACGCGAACGCCTCGCCGGCGGGCAGCGCCGCCGCGATGCGTTTCGCTTCCTTCAGATCCGCCAGCGGATGGCCGGACTGGGTACCGCCGAAGATGCCGAGCATTCGCTTTCCCCTCGCGGGGCTCCCGTTGAGCGAGATGGTTCCTTCGAGCCCCTCAAAGCAAGCCCCAAGCCAGTGGTCCGGGGAGCGTGAACTACGTCGCACGCGGGGGCGGGACAGCGCGAACTTTCCCCGCTGCCAGGCCCCCGCGCGGCGTGCGATCGGCGGCGCCGTCGCAACGTCGACAGCGCCGGCAGGTGCGCAAAAGAAAAAAGGCAGTCGCTCGGGACTGCCTTCCACTCGGGATTACCTCAGACTGCTTTCGTTAGTGTTGGTGCTGCTGGCAGGAATCGAACCTGCGACCTCATGATTACGAATCCGGTGAAAACTCACTGATTATCAGGAGCGTGTCGCAGTCTGTCTAACAAGAAGGCCGCGAAACCGACGACGATGAATCAAGAGGATAGAGTCCCTTCTTAGACAGACCGCGCGGCAGCCGTGGAGCACTCGACCCCCTGCACCCCATGCAGGGCCGAAGACGAATTGCATCAAGCGCTTAGCTCGAACCTGTCCCGAATACTTCCCGGTTTCACGCCCTTTCCATCAGGCAGTTGCGCCTTTCCGACGATTAGTTCGGGACAGTTCCCCGATCACCCGGAGCCCGATCGAATTATTGCGGACCACGGGGCGACGCACCAGGCCCGTAAGCGTCCGGGTTATGGGACACGAATTCGGTCCGACTACTGACGACGGCTCGCGGGATCCACACCGGCAAATGTCAACAGATCGACGATCCCGAAGGTTCCCCGGACACGACTTGGCAACGTCGGCCTCCAGCCCCGGTTTCGCCGCAAGTAGGAGTTTCCATCGAGCGTCAGCAAACCGAGAAACACCTCCCCTACGATTCGGGCTCCGACACCGGCCAATCGGGCGCCGCCGCTCAATTCGGCCTCCTTCAACACGTAGTACCAGAGCGGCGTATCCGATTCGAATCCCACGCCGAACACAGCAAGCTCACTGAGTTCGCCTGGACTGAGCGCCGGCACGCGCATGGCGCGGGCGATCGCTTGACCCGATGGAAGCGACCACGTCAGGTGGCGAAGCAGGTTTCGCTGGGGGAGCGCGGTCGGTCGGTCTCCGCTCACAATCGCCCCAAGCGGTAGATTGAACAGCGGGCTCGAGATCTTCGTGTCGATGATCTTGGGCGGCCGCACGTTCGCCGACTGATCGCCGCCAAAATCGAAGAACGTCTGCCACCCGATGAATCGCCTGGGTGCCCGTGCGCCGCCGCGCAGATCAACAGGGTCACTTTGGCCCTCTCCGGCCGGATCGAAGATGAACCCAAAGAACGGACGGCCACCGTCGCCGGCGAGATTCGCGCGGTACGACGGCCTTACCAGGCTGTGTCCGAAGCGATACGCGGCGGCTTGAAACTCCACCGGAATGCTCTGCTGGCCCGGCCGCGGCGTATAGAACCGTGGTCCATGCGAGAGGATGTCGTTCACGAGTGACTGGCCGATGACGTGGGGCAGGAACTCGTTGACGATGATCCAGTGATAGTGCCAGGTGACCAATCGGCGCGCTTCCAGGAAGACGGCTCGCCGCCGGTCGTCCTCTTCGCGTTCCCGCAGCGTGAAGCCTCCCTCTGCCCGGAGCTCGGCGGCCAGCCGGCGATCCTCTCCATCGTCGCGCAGCCTGTCGACCACGCGATTGTGGAACAGCACGAACGCGACCTGCAATCCTGAGATCATCAGGTTCTCATCGTTGCGTGGGTCGGCGATGATCGCTCGTCCGTCGGTCCCACGCGGCAAGTCTTCGAACAGCCCTCCGTGCTCCACCTTGAATTTGGCGTGGTCCGCAGGATCGTACAGCTCGGGGTTCGACGCAAATCCTCCCCCATAGACCGAATCCAGATCGAACGCGGGTGTACGGGTATTCGACGCGCGCTCTGGCCGCGTGGGCTCGCCAAGCCTCGACGTCGCGTCGAAGGTCATATCGTGGTCGAGAAACTGGCCAAGGAACGTGAGGCCCGCGGTCGCCGCCGGGTTGTCACGATTGCGCGGACTCAGTTCCGGGTTCGTGATGAGACGGATTGGGCCTTCGTGCAGCGGGTCCTTGGCGTCCATTAGCCCACCGGGCGCACCGAGCTCCATGAGCGCTGCCTGGATCCGCGGCGTTGGTTCCGCGAACGAGGGCAGATCGAACATGCGGCTGAACCGATCGGAGCGAGTCGCAACTCGCTGTCCCTCCAGGTGTTGCGCGAAGCTCTCCAGCGGCATCAGCGCTGTCCCCGCCGCTCCCGCGGCAACGCTCGCGAGAAAGCGTCGTCGAGTCACCTCGGCGGTCCGATGCGTGCGTTCGTCGTGTATTTTCATGAGCATCTTCCGATCGTTCTAGTGGCTGACTGTGTCGGGTGCGACAGCTCACAACGCAAACGCCGTGCCAATCGGCATGCTGCTCGTCGTGTTCCTATCTTATGAATGAGTTAGAGAGCGGAAAGGGCAGCGGAGACGCCGCAAAACGGGTGCAACAAATCTTGATGGAGCAGGTGACGAGCGGGAGTGTGAACATGCTCGACCGCGGAGGTCAGACGAGCATTTGGAGACGCGGCGCGCGCGATGCACATTGCACCCGCTACTAGAGGACTGGTGTTGGACCGCTCCCGATGGGGGCTATGTAGTGCTTCGATCGCACAAATCCTTGCGGAAGGTCCGTCGTGGTACGGCGGAAAGCGCTGCGCGAGCCCGGCGCGATAGCAACGGGCCTCCCGTCCGCGTCGGGAGCCCACAGCGGCGGCCGCCGTCGTAGAGCACCGGGTTCCCATCGCCTGATCGGATCTCGTCCAGAGCCGAGCGCCGGCCTCCCAGGCGCGTGAACTGTTTCGTGCCGGATTCTCGCCTATACGCAGGCGTGTGGACGCGAAGACGGCTTGGCTCACGAAAAAGGACCACAGGGTATGGTCAGAAGAACCTCCTGATGGCCCACGAGCAACCCGACCGATCGGCCTAATCCGAGGCGAACCTCCCGCTCCCGCTCTCAAGTCTTCCGCGCTGCCGAAGCCAGTTCCGAAGCCGGCAAGGCTTGACCTTGCGCCTGGGCAAATAGCACAAAAGACCGATACCGAAAGGCACATAGACAACCTGTTGAAGCATCGATACTTTAGCCATTGCACATTCTCAGGCCGCTTACCGGCGAGCGCTATCGAAGGGAGCACGTAGCCATGGCTCAGGAGTTTCGTGAGGAAGGGTTCGGTGACTAACGCTAGCCGACACTCCTTGGCTGCGGGCCTCGCGCTGTACGCCGGCTTCGCGCTAGCGATTCTGTCGAGAGTGGCGGCTGCTCAGGTGCCAGAACCAATCGCACCTCTGCCGCCAACCATCGCTGTGGATTCCGCGCGGGCGTCAATTGGCGAACGCTTGTTTCACGACGTCCGGCTTGCCCGCGACAACGCGCACTCTTGCGCGACTTGCCATCCGCTGGACAAGGGCGGCACGCAGCCGCGCCACCGCGCAGGTGCCACAACTGGCAAACGCCTCCCACGCGACATCCCAACGATCTTCAACGTCGGATTGAATTTTTCCTTCAATTGGGACGGCGCAATCGAAACGTTGGAGGCTCACGCGGAAGCTGTATTGCTGAACCCCAATGTGATGAATGCGACGTGGCCGGAGTTGCTGGCGAGACTACAAGCGAATTCTGGCTACGTTACGGCTTTTCGCGCCGCGTACGCGCAAGGCATCACCCGTGCCAACGTGCTGGATGCCTTGGCGAGCTTCGAGCGCTCGCTGGTCACACCTAATTCTCGTTTCGACCGCTATCTACGCGGCGAGCGGGACGCGTTAACCATCGCCGAGCAGCAGGGGTACCAGCTGTTCAAGTCCTATGGATGCGTCGCCTGTCACCAGGGCACGAACATCGGCGGGAACCTATTTCAGAAGTTCGGCTTGTTCGAAGCCCCAGAGGCACCGCCTTCGCTCGACGGCGCCATCGATCTGGGGCGCTATTGCGTGACAAAGGTATCTAGAGACCGCGAGGTCTTTCGGGTGCCGAGCTTACGCAATGTCGCGGCGACACCGCCCTATTTTCATGATGGACGCGCGGCCACGCTCGAGGTCGCGGTAGACACGATGGCAAGGATGCAGTTGGGGAGGAAACTCACTCAGGGTGAGATCGGGTTGATCGTTCAATTCCTAGAGACTCTGACTGGCGAATGGCGCGGGAAGCCACTGTCAGCGGTTACAGCGGTGACGGACTGATGCGCGCCGTGTGGCAACCCGTGTGGATCGTCGTTGGGTTTCTGCTTTTGCTCACCTACTTTCTTCTCCAAAGCAGCGGATCCGATCTGACGCTGCGTGCTCGCATGGAAGAAGCCTTCCAGAGTTTCGCCCTGCACGATGCCGAACTTACGCGCGATGTGTTGTTAGTACGCGCCGGGTTGCTCCCTAGTTACGATTCGCTGGCAGCCACTAGCCGGGACTGGTCCACAGATCTGGAAACCCTGCGTCGAGAAAGCGCGAGCGGCTCGCGCGAGGCAGTGACCGCATTGAGCGAGCCAATCGAAGCCCTCGCCCTGGCCGTGCGTCAGAAACAGGCACTCATCGAACACTTCAAGTCAGACAATGCCTTGCTGCGGAACTCCCTCATATATTTTGACCGTGTGGGACAAGCTCCGCGTTCACAAAGCGACCGCGAAACTGCACTCGTCGCGGAAATCGGCGTCCTCTCACGCGCAATGTTGAGGTTCACCGTAGCGCCAGAGCCTGGCTCGAACGCCGATGTTCAAGGCGTGTTGGACCGCATGTCAAAACTCCCTCTGTCGCCTGATCTCCAGGATTTGGTCACCCACGGTCAGCTTGTTTCGCAGGAGCTCCCCGAAGTCGACAGACAATTGCGCCAAATCATCGCTGCCCCCACCTCCGCGCGCGCGCACGCGATGCAGAATGCGGTGCTGCAGTATTCGCGGCAGGTTGAGGCGCGTGCGCAAGTGTTCCGATTTCTGCTGTACCTCGCCGCGCTCATTCTGCTTGCCTACCTGGTGCGTCAGTTCGTTCGGCTGCGTCTCAATGCTGTTGAGCTGCTTCGCACGAATGAAGAGCTAAACCACAAGATCGCCGAGCGCAACCGCTTGCAACAGGCGAACCAGGAGCAGGAACTGCAGCTCATCCAAGCGAACAAGATGACCGCGTTAGGGATACTCGTCTCGGGTGTGGCGCACGAGATCAATAACCCGAACCAGCTGGTCCTGACCAATTCCAGGGTGCTGACGAAAGTATGGGAGGACGCAGTCGAGATTCTCGACCGGTATCAGCGCGGAAATGGTGAATTCACGCTCGCGCGCTTGTCGTACGTTGAAATGCGAGAAACGGTCGCCGCGCTCATCCGCGATGTCAATGCCGGCGCCATGCGGATCGGGCGAATCGTCGACGACCTGAAGAATTTCGCTCGTCCCGGAGCACGCGGCGCCCCAATCGCTTTTCAGCTGAACGATGCGGTGCAACGCACGATGCGCCTGCTCGCGCATCTCGTCAACCAACGCACTGCGAAGCTCCGCACCAGTCTTGCGCAGAACTTGCCTCCCATCCGGGGGGATGCTCAGCAAGTCGAGCAGATCGTCATCAACATCCTGGTTAATGCGCTGGAAGCGTTGCCTGATCGCGACTGCGCTATCACGGTTTCGACGTATTTCGCACCCCGTGACGGCTCAGCGGTCCTCGAGGTGTCCGATGAGGGCATCGGGATTGCACCGCAACATCTGCAGCGCCTGTGCGATCCCTTCTTCACGACCAAACAGGAAAGCGGGGGCACCGGGCTCGGCTTGGCAATTTGCCTCTCGCTTGTCCGTGCGAACAATGGCTGCCTCGAGTTCGCCTCCGAACCGGGCAAGGGCACGCGCGTCCGCGTCAAGTTCCAATGCGTCGATGAGCCGGTCCCGCTGTACGCGGCAGCGACCGCCTGACAGCAACCGCGCATTACCTACCTATGAGCCAAGCCGCGATTTCGGATCTACCGGTGCTCTTGGTGGATGACGAGCCCGACCTGCTGCACAGCGTGAGCGTGCTGCTGCGCAGCGCGGGCTTGACTCACGTCGTCACGATGGACGACAGCCGGGCTGTTCTGCCGATGCTGGCCGAGCAAGATGTGGGCGTGATCGTCCTCGACCTTACTATGCCGCATCTTTGTGGCCAAACGTTGCTCGAACGGGTGTGCGCGGACCACCCCGATGTACCAGTCATCCTACTGACAGCCACCAGCGACTTGGATACCGCGGTTCAATGCATGCAGGCCGGCGCCCTCGATTATTTGGTGAAGCCCGTCGAGGAGAACCGCATTCTCTCGTCCGTCAAGCGTGCGCTCGATATTCGCGCCATGCGCACGGAGTTGCTGGCGTTGAAACAGTGCCTCCTCGGCGACTTCCGGCACCAGCGGGAAGCCTTCGCCGAGATCGTCACGCGCGACAAGGCGATGGGCGCCGTGTTCCGCTACGTGGAAGCGGTCGCTCCATCGCCCTACCCCGTTTTGATCACCGGCGAAACCGGCACCGGTAAAGAGCTTGTCGCGCGCGCGGTGCACCGGCTCTCTGCGCGCTCGGGGGAGTTCGTCGCGGTCAATGTGGCCGGTCTCGACGACACGATGTTCTCGGACACCTTGTTTGGTCACACTAAGGGTGCGTACACCGGCGCCGATCGGCCGCGAGAGGGCTTGATCACGACCGCGGCCGAGGGCACGCTCTTCCTCGACGAGATCGGCGACCTCGCGGTCGCATCTCAAGTCAAACTGCTTCGCCTGCTTCAGGATGGCGCGTATTACCCCCTCGGCGCCGACCGACCGCGTCAGAGTCGCGCGCGCATAGTGGTTGCGACCAACTGCGATGTGCTTCAGGGTGTGAATGCCGGAACCTTCCGCAAGGATTTGTACTATCGGCTGCGCACCCATCACCTCCAGCTTCCGTCGCTGCGCGAGCGCACAGACGATCTTCCGCTGCTCTTAGCCCACTTCGTGGAGAAGGCGGCTCGTGCGTTCGGCAAGTCGGCGCCAACGGTCCCGTTGGCGCTGCATCAGCTACTCAAGTCCTACTATTTCCCCGGCAACCTACGCGAATTGGAAGCCATGGTCGTGGACGCGGTGGCCAGCCAGCGGGGCCACATGCTGTCGCTCGAAACCTTCAAGAATGCGATTTCCAGCACTAGACTCCCTGCGACCGGTGCACAAACGACCAGCATGCCGACGTCGATCGCCGGTGCCTTTACCGATCCGCTCCCGAAGTTCAAAGAGGCCGAGGAACTGCTTCTCACCGAAGCATTGCGCCGCGCGGACGGCAACCAAGGCGTGGCCGCGGCCATGCTCGGCATCACGCGGCAAGCCGTGAACCAGCGCCTGATGCGGCGCAAATGACCGGATTCTTC
>CAWBNB010000013.1:0-170929 GCA_963789885.1 uncultured beta proteobacterium
CCGGCGTCGTCGACCACATCGCGTTCCTCGCCACCGAGCCGGAGAAGTTCGCCAAGCGCTTCGGCGAGGTCGGGGTCAGCTCCCGCAACCGCTACTTCCCCGAGTTCCAGCTCTACCAGATGTTCATCAGGGACCCGAACGGCCTGACCGTGGAGCTCAACTTCTTCGGCATCGACAAGCAGCCGGCGTGGGGCGCGAGCGCCGAGAACTACGCCGAGATGGTGCGGGTGCCGGAGACGGTCAAGTGAACGCACCCACCGCGACGTTCGCCGACGTCGGCTATGGCGAGGCGCTCCGCGCGCGCGCGCGCGCTCGTGCCGGCGCTCCGTGAGCGCGCGGCGCGCGGCGAGACGGCGCGCCGGATGCTGCCCGAGACCGAGGCCACCTGCATCGCACCGGCCTCCTCCGCTTCGTGCAGCCGAAGCGCTACGGCGGCATGGAGCTCGACTTCGTGTCGGTCGTCGACATCCCCGCCGAGCTCGCGCGCGGCTGCCCGTCCACCGCCTGGAACGTCGGCAACCTCGGCATCCACCACTGGATGCTCGCGCTCTACGACGAGCGCGCGCAGGACGAGGTGTGGGGCGCCAACCCCGATGCGCTCATCGCCTCGGGCATCGCCTTCCCGCAGGGGCGCGCGCACAAGGTGGACGGCGGGTTCTCGCTGTCGGGACACTGGAACTTCTCGAGCGGCGTCGATCCGTCGGAGTGGAACATGCTCGCGGCGCAGGTCTACGACCGCGACCGCGTCGTCGGCTATCGCATGTGCCTCGTGCACCGCTCCGAGTACGAGATCGTCGACGACTGGAACGTGCTCGGCATGCGCGCGACCGGCTCGAAGTCGGTGCGGGCGAAGGAGGTGCTCGTCCCCGAATACCGCGCGCTCGACATGCTCACCTGCCGCGGCGGCGGCGCATTCCCGGGCGCGCGCGTCAACCCGAACCCGCTCTACCAGATCCCGATCACGACGCTCGGCTCCCACGTCCTCGCCGGGGCGGCGCTCGGCAACGCCCAGGCCGCGCTCGAGCTCACCTGCGAGGCGGTGAAGGCGCGCAGCACGAACTACACCGGCATGCGCATGCGCGACTTCCAGACGGTGCAGCTGCGCGTTGGCGCCGCCGGCGTGCGCATCGAGGCGGCGCGCGCGCTCTTTCGCAGCGACTGCGTCGCGGGACAGGAAGCGGCGGCGGCAGGGCGCATCATGGACACCGAGGAGAAGCTCCGGATCAAGCGGAACGTCGCCTACGCGACCCAGCTCTGCACCGAAGCGGTGGACCTCCTGCACGCGATGGCCGGGGCGAACGGCATCTACGACGCCTACCCGATCCAGCGCATCTTCCGCGACGCGCATTCGCTCGGCGCCCACATCGGGTTCGCCTTCGATGCGCACGGATCGAACTGGGGGCTGGTCGCGCTCGGCGGCGAGTTCGCGAGCCCGACGCTC
Organism: uncultured beta proteobacterium; assembly: GCA_963789885.1. Lineage (GTDB taxonomy): Bacteria > Pseudomonadota > Gammaproteobacteria > Burkholderiales > SG8-39 > DATEDA01. The sequence goes on from CAWBNB010000013.1 coordinate 1,442, forward strand.
TAGCCGGCGGCCGCCCGGCCGGGCAATGGATCCCGTCGCCCACCTGACGCTCGCGACGCTCGTCTTCCTCGGCACCCACTTCGTATCGAGCACACCGCTCCGCTCGACGCTCGTGGCGGAGATCGGCGAGCGCGGCTACCTCGGCGTCTACTCGCTCGTCTCGTTCGCCGCCCTCGGCTGGATGATCTGGGCCTACGGGCGCGCGCCGTTCGAGCCGCTGTGGCAGGTGCCGGGACTGCGCCTGCTGCCGGCGGTAGTGATGCCGTTCGCAGTCGTCCTCATCGGCTGCGCGTACAGCACGCGCAATCCCACGGCGATCGGCCAGGCCGCCGCGATGAAGAACAGCGAACCGGCGCACGGGATCATCCGCGTCACGCGGCATCCCCTGATGTGGGGCGTGATCCTCTGGGGCGCGGTGCACGTCCTCGCCCGCGGCGATCTCGCCTCGCTCGTCTTCTTCGGCGGCTTCGTCGCGCTCGCGGGCCTCGGCACCGTTCTGATCGATGCGCGCAAGGCGCGCAGCCTCGGCGCGGACTGGCAGGGCTTCGCCGCGGTCACCTCGAACGTGCCGTTCGGCGCGATCGCCGGCCGCCGCAACCGCTTCGTCTTCGGCGAGATCGGCTGGAAGCGGCTCGGCGCCGCGCTTGCGGCCTACGTCGTGCTGCTGCTCGCGCACCCGTATCTCTTCGGGCCGCGAGCCTACTAGGAGTCTGGCCATGAGCGACGCCCGGTTCGACCAGCGCGCGCGCTACGACGCGCTGATGGAGGTCGTCCGCCACCGCATGACGACGCGCCAGTTCGATGCGGACTACGTCGTGCCGGCGGAGCACTACGACCTGATTCTCGAGGCAGCGCGTCATGCGCCCTCCGGCGCGAACGCCCAGCCCTGGCATTACATCGTCGTCACCGACCCGGCGATCAAGAAGACGATCGCCGACTACTTCGTCGAGGAGCAGCGGCTGCGCGCCAAGCTCAAGATGAAGTTCCCGACACCGAACTACCGCGGGCTCGAGACCGCGCCCGGCTTCGTCGTCGTCGTCTCCGACTTCCGCTGGACGCGCGCCTTCCCGGTGCTGAAGGACGGCTCCGAGCTCGACCGGCAGTACCACGAGAACGCCGAACGGATCCTGCTGCAGTCGCTCGCAGCCTCCACGATGTCTGCGCATCTCGCCGCCGCGGCGCTCGGCTACAACGTCTGGTGGGTGACGGCGATTGGTCAGGAGAACGCGCAGCGGGCGCTGAAGCCCCTGCTCGGCATTCCGGAGGACCTCGCCGTCGTCGATATCTTCCTGTTCGGGCCGCCGGCGAAACCACCCTACAAGCGCTGGAAGAAGACGCTGCCGCAGATCCGGAGCGTGAACCGCTTCGACATGGCGAACTACATGACGCTCGCGCAGATCGACGAGTGGATTGCCGAGAAGCGCCACCACGTCATGTACAAGGACGAGTCGAAGGTGGATTGAAGGGAGAAGGAGCTCCTCTCTCAGGCGACGCTCACCGCCTTGAGCGCGCGCATCGGGCCGGCCTCGCGCAGGTCCTGCATTTCTTCCTCGTCGCGCACGAAGAGCGACCCTGCGAACCCGAGCGCGTTGATCGAGATCGTGCCGAACCGCTCGCGCGAGCGCGGCACCGCCAGCATCCAGCGGCGCGTGACGAGCAGGTTGTAGGGCGCGGGCCGGACTGGCTCGTCGTTCGCCGCGCGCGGAGCGTCCTCGTCGACGACGCCGATCGCCGTGAGCTGCGCGGCGTACAGCTCCTCCAGCCGCTCGGCCGCGCGGGGCTCGTCGTCGAACCCGTCGAGCAGCGAGAACGCGTTCCGGAACGGGAGCCGCAGCAGCCGGGTCACGTTGCCGGACGCGGCCCAGCTGTCGAAGACCGCTTCCATCGGCGCGGCCCACGGCCCGCGGTTGAGCGGCAGCGGCACGAGTTGCAGGTGCTTGTGCGGCTGGCTCGCGCCGGCCTCGCGCCCGCCGTTGTAGAACACGAGCCCGTCGATCTCCGCCAGGCAGCGGGCGATCGCCAGGAAGTCGTCGCGGTCGAGCGCCGCCTCCTGCGGCACGGGCGCCTTCGTGACGATCAGCAGGTGGCGCTCCACGACCGGGTACTTGTTGAGCACGCCGACGTGCGTCGGCCTGATGTCGCCGACGGTGAGCGGCGGCTCCGGCGGCATCAGCGGATTGCGCGGCGCGCCCTGGTCCCCCGTCTGTTCGAGCTGACGGGCTTCCAGCCGCTTGCCCTCGAGGCTCGAGACGCTGCGCACGATGAACGGCACGCCCGCATCTTCGACGACGCCCTGCTCGGTGGCGATCGGCTGCAGCGCGCCGGAGGCGAGCGCCGTGCGCGTGCGCTCGACGATCGCCGCCCACAGCTCAGAAATCGGCCGCCTCCTCGACGTCCCCCTGCGCAGCAGCGCGCCGCTGGTGCCGATGGTGCTGCCAGAGCGCGGCGACGACAGATGCGACCGAGAGCGCAAGCAAAGTTCCCGAGATCGGCCGCGTCAGGAAGAGCCACGGGTCGGGGTCGGTCATGATCGCGCGGATGAGGTTGACCTCGATCTGGTCGCCGAGGATCACGCCGAGGATGAACGGCGCGAGCGGGAAGCCGAACTTGACCATCAGGTAGCCGACCACGCCGAAGACGAGCAACACGTACACCGTCGCCATGGTGTTGCCGAGCGCGTACGCACCGACCGCGCACAGCACGAGCACGGTGGGGAACAGGGCCCACTTCGGCACCGCCACGACGCGGAGCGCCCAGCGACTGCCGAGCGCGATGATGAGCACCATCATCGGGTGCGCGATCAGGTACGCGGCGAAGATGCCGTAGGCGAGCCCGGGGTTCTGGGCGATGAACAGCGGCCCCGACTGGATGCCATGGATGGTGAGCGCACCGAGCATCACGGCGGTGACCGCGTCGCCGGGAATCCCGAACGCCATGATGGTCACGAGCGACCCGCCGACGTTTGCATTGTTCGAAGACTCCGAGGCGATCACGCCCTCGGGCATGCCGGTGCCAAAGCGCTCCGGATGCTTCGAGAACTTCTTTGCCTGATCGTACGCCATCATGTTCGCGGCGCTGCCGCCGATCGCCGGTAGCACGCCGATGATCACGCCGATGATCGACGACCAGATGAGGAGGAACGGGCGCGAGAGGATCTCCCAGATCACCTTCAGATGCGAGACTCCGAGGCCCGCGGCGTGGTCCACCGCATCCGCGAGCCGCGCCGCGCCGCCCATCTTCTCGACGTCGGACATGATCTGCGCGAAAGCGAACACCCCGATCAGGACCGGCAAGAACGGTACCCCGCCCTCCAGCCACGGGATGCCGAACGTGAGCCGCTCGGACCCGAGCACCGGATCGTTGCCGAGCACCGTGACGATGAGCCCGAGGGCACCCGAGGTTAGGCCTTTGAGAAGTGACGCTTCCACGAGGCCCGCGACCATCGAGAGCGCGAGCACGAACAGCGAGAAGAACTCCCACGGCCCGAACTCGAGCGCGAACTTCGCGAGCGGCCCGGTGGTGCCGATCAGGAACACGCCGCCGAGCAGCCCGCCGAAGAACGACGCCCACACGCCGAGCCAGATCGCGCGCCCCGGCTCGCCCTTCTTCGCGAGCGGATGGCCGTCGAACGTCGTGGCGATCGCCGACGGCGTGCCGGGAATGCCGAGCAGCACGGCGGTGATCAAGCCGCCCGCCGAGCCGCCGACGTAGACGCCGGTCATCGCCGCGAGGCCCTGCAGCGGATCGAGACCGAACGTGAACGGCAGGACGACGATGATCGTCATCGTGATCGTCACGCCGGGCAGCGCCCCGCCGACCACGCCGGCGAGCGTGCCGAAGAAGAGCGGCACGAGATACTTCACCTGCAGGACGTTGACGATGCCGGCGGCGAGGAGCTCGTACATCGGGCGATCAGAATCCGGTCCAGCGCCCGCGCGGCAGAAGCACCAGCAGGTAGTGCTCGAACGCGTAGTAGACGATCGCTGCGGTCAGGAGCGCGAGCACGAGCACCTTGACCCAGCTCTTCGCGTCGCGCGGCCGCGCGAGCAGCGCCGCGGCCGCCGCCACGTAGAGGAACGTCGCGACCCGGAAACCGAGCCACGGCAACGACACCGCGTAGGCGCCGAACGCGGCGAAGCTGGCGAGCACCAGCTTGTAGTTGGGCCGGTCCGCGACCGCCCGCGCACCCTGCGGCGGCGTGCGACCCCGCCGCGCCAGCAGATCACCGATCACCATCAGGGCGGCGAAGAACGCGGTGATGCCGACGACGATGCGCGGATAGAAGCCCGGCCCGATCGGGACGAGCGGGTTCTCCTTCAGGCCGAGCGTCATCCACCAGAGGATGGCGCAGAACCCGAGGATGACGACCCCCGCCCAGCCGTCGCGGCCCATCACGCGCACTTCATTCCCCCGCCTCCTCCCCGAGGGGGACGCGTCAACGCTTCAGCAGCCCGAGATCCTTCGCGAGCGTCTTGTTCAGCTCGTCGTTCTGCTTGAGCCACGCCGCGTACGTCTTGCGGTCCATGTACCGAACGTCGGTGCCCTGCTTCTTCATCGCGTCGGCGAACGCCGGTTCCTTCGCCGCGGCCGCGCAGGCGGACTCGAGCTTCACGAGTACGTCGGCCGGCGTGCCCTTGGGCGCCATGATCCCGCGGTTCACGTCATAGACGACGTTCACGCCGAGCTCCTTCAGCGTCGGAACGCTTGGCATCTCCGGGCTCCGTTTCTCGGTCGCGATCGCGAGGAACTTGAGCTCGCCCGCCTCGACCTTGCCCTTCTGCGTCAGGTTGGAGTCGGTGAGGTCGATGTGCCCGCCGAGGATTGCGTTCATCCGCGGCGCAAGCCCCTCGTACGAGACGTATTTGAACTTGATCCCCGCCGACTTCTCGATGAGCGCCGGAAAGAAGTGGCTGGTCGAGGCGAGCGTCGCGCCGACCGTGATCTGTCCGGGGCGCGCCTTCGCATCGGCGAGCATGTCCTTCATCGTTTTCCACGGTGTCTTCGGGCTCGCGGTGAGCACGGAGGCGGTCGAGCTGATCATGCAGATCGGCTCGAAGTCGGTGTACTGCACGTCGGCGACGCCGGCGTAGTACGTCGAATGGATGTAGTCGTGGACAGCGTACAGCGTATAGCCGTCGGCAGGCGAATCCTTCGCCTCCTTCGCGCCCTTGGTGCCCGAGGCGCCGCCGACGTTCGCGATCACCACCGGCTGGCCGAGCTGCTTCTGGAAGAGCGGCGCGAACGGGCGGAAGATGTTGTCGGTGTCACCGCCGGCCGCCCACGGCACGATCAGCTTGACGGGACGGTCGGGGTAGGCGGCGAATGACGCGGACGCAGCGAGCGCGGTGACCGCGCCCAGCATGACGACGACTTTTCTCATGGTTTTCCTCCTATGGACGACTGGTCGAAGCGCAGGCGAGTCTACACTGGCCGCGGGGGACAAGGCATCTTGCGGCGCATGGCAAAATCTCCGACATGCGCATCGGGATCATCGGCGGCGGGGTCATCGCGCGCCTCGTTCTGGAGTATCGCGGCGAGCTTGGCGGCCTCGAGGTCGCGGGCATCCTCGGACGGAGCGAGACCTCCCGAGGGAAAACCCTCGCTGCGAGCTTCGGCGTTCCGTTCGTGACCTCGCTCGGCGCGCTCATCGCGCTGAAACCCGACGCGGTGATCGAGGCGGCCTCCCACGACGCGGTCCGGCAATACGCGGCGCCGCTGCTCGAGGCCGGGATCCCGGTGATCGTGCTCTCGGGCGGTGCGCTGTGCGACGACGCGCTGCGCGGAAAGCTCGAGCGGCTCGCGGCCGAGAAGCGGGTGCTGCTCTGCGTGCCGTCCGGCGGAATCGGCGGGCTCGATGCGCTGAAGGCGGCCTGCGCAGCGGGCGTCGATGAGGTCGAGATCGCGGTGACGAAGCCGCCCGCCGCGTGGAAGGAGATCCCGTACGTCGAGCGCCTCGGCATCGACCTCGACCGACTTGCCGGAGCGACGACGCTCTTCGACGGGACCGCGCGTGACGGGGTGCCGCACTTTCCCGCGAACGTGAACATCGCCGCGGTGCTGTCGATGGCCGGCATCGGCTTCGACCGGACGCGGCTGAAGGTCGTCGCCGATCCGGCGTTGAAGCTCAACACGCACTACATCACGATCCGCGGGCGGACCGGGACGATCAGCCTCAAGTTCGAGTCGGTGCCCGCGCCCGACAACCCGAAGACGGCGCTGCTCGCCTGCTACAGCGCGCTCGCGGCGATCAAGGCGCTCGGCTCGCCGGTGCGCTACGGCACGTGACCGCTGGCCACGCGACGCCGGCGGTCACTGCCTGATGCCGAGCGAAGTGACGAGCCCGTCGTAGAGCTCGAACTGCTCGCGCACGAAGCGCTCGGTGTCGGCCGGCGAGCGGATCGCCGCGATGCCGCCGAGCTTCGCGTTGCCGGACTGCCAGTCGGGGTCCTTCGCGAGCTTCGCGAAGACGTCCACCCACCGGTCCACGGCCTCCTTCGGCATGCCGGGCGGTCCCATCAGCGCCGTCCAGCCGACGATCTTCTCCATGTCCGGATAGCCCGCCTCGCGCGCGCTCGGGACATCGGGGATCTCCGGCAGGCGTTCGGGCGTCACGAACAGCGCGCGCAGGGCGCCCGCCTTCACCTGCGGAATGACGGTCGGCGCGTTGTTGCACGCGAACTGCACCTGTCCGCCGAGCACCGCGGTCGTCACCTCGTTTCCGCCTTTGTAGTGGATGCCGACCGCATGGTCCTTCGTCAGCCCGGCGAGCGTCAGCAGGTACTGCACTGCCATGTTCTGGCTCGTGCCGACGCCGGCAGTGGAGAAGTTGAGCTTGCCCGGATTCGCGCGGATCGCCGCGATCAGCTCGGCCGCGGTGCGATACGGCGAGTCGCCCTTGACGAAGCAGATGTACGGGTTCAGCTCGATCAGCGACAGCATCGTCCAGTCGTCCCACCGGTACGGCACCTTCGAGTCGAGGGCGGGCACGACGGCGTGCGTCGCGATGCGCGCGACGAGCAGCGTGTAGCCGTCGGCCGGGGCGTTCCGCACCGCCATTGCGCCGATCACGCCGGAGGCGCCGACACGGTTCACCGGGATGATCGGCTGGTTGTTGAGGTACTTCGAGGCGTGCAGGCCGACGTTGCGGCCCGAGAGATCCGAATCGCCGCCGGCCGCGAAGGGGATGACGAAGGTGATCGGCTTGGACGGATAACCCTGTGCGAGCACCTGCGAGGTCGCCAACGCGAGCGCTGCAATCCAAGCGAATCGTCTCATCCGGGCCCCTCCTGAACGCGCGGCAGTCTACCGCAGGCAGTCGCGGTTCGATATCCTCGCGCTGATGACGACCTCACCGATGCCCCACGGCCCCATGAGCGGGCCTTCCGTCTGGTACGGCCGCGACCTCGCTTCGCACGAGCACGACTGGATCTATCGCCTCTCGCCGGCCGAGCTGGCGGAGATCGATGCGGCGGTGCGGATCTTCAAGGCGTCGGGGCGGCCGCTCACCGGGATCTCGCCGGAAGACTTCCCGCTGCCTTCCTTCGGCGCTGCGCTGCGGCAACTCGGCGCGGAGCTGCTCGGGGGGCGCGGGTTCTTCGTGCTGCGCGGACTTCCGGTGGACGACTACACGCGGGAGGAGCAGGCGATCGCGTACATGGGGCTCGGCTCGTACTTCGGCCGGCCGCGCTCGCAGAACGCGAAGGGGCACCTGCTCGGGCACGTCAAGGATCTCGGCCTCGACATCGCCGACCCGAACGTGCGGTACTACCAGACCAACCGCCGGCTCGAGTACCACACCGACTCGATCGACGTGGTCGGGCTCCTCTGCCTCAAGACCGCGCGCGCCGGCGGCGAGAGCTTCATCGCCTCCTCGGTGACGATCTACAACGAGATCCTGGCGCGCCGGCCGGATCTCCTGCCGTCCCTCTTCGAACCGTTCGCGACCGACCGCCGCGGCGAGGTGCCGGAGGGGATGAAGCCGTGGTTCGACATCCCGGTGTACCACTGGCACGCCGGGCGGCTGACCTGCATCTACGTGCGCCAGTACATCGAGTCGGCGCAGCGCAACTTTCCGGCGGCGAAGCGCCTGACCGAAGAGCAGTTCGCGGCGATGGACCTGATGGACGAGATCGCGAACGACCCGGCGGTCCATCTCGCGATGGCGTTCCGGCCCGGGGACATGCAGTTCCTGCACAACCACCAGATCCTGCATTCGCGGAACGACTTCGAGAACTGGCCGGAGGCGGAGCGCCACCGGCATCTCCTGCGCCTCTGGGTCGCACCGCCCGGCGCCCGGCCGCTGCCTGAAGTGTTCGCGCCGCGCTACGGCAGCGTCGTGCCCGGCGAGCGCGGCGGGATCGTGGTGTCCGGAACGACGCTCAAGGTGCCGCTCGAGGCGGAGTAGTGAAGCCGCTCGGCGCGTGGGACTACGTCATCGTCGGCGCGGGCACCGCCGGCTGCGTGCTCGCGAACCGGCTGTCCGCGGACCCGGACGTGACGGTCCTGCTGCTCGAGGCGGGCGGCAAGGACGACTGGATCTGGATCCACATCCCGGTCGGCTACCTGTACTGCATCGGCAATCCGCGCACCGACTGGTGCTACCGCACCGAGCCCGATCCGGGGCTCAACGGGCGCTCGATCCTCTACGCGCGCGGCAAGGTCCTCGGCGGCTGCTCGTCGATCAACGCGATGCTGTATCTCCGCGGCCAGCGGCGTGACTACGACGAATGGGCGCGCATCGCCGGCGACAGCGCGTGGTCGTGGTCGAGCGTGCTACCGGTCTTCAAGCGCTCGGAGGACCACCACGGTGGCGCGAGCGACATGCACTCGGCCGGCGGCGAATGGCGCGTCGAGCGGCAGCGGCTGTCGTGGGACGTGCTCGACTCCTTCCGCGAGGCGATGGCGCAGGCGGGCATTCCGAAGGTGGAGGACTTCAACGGCGGCGACAACGAGGGCGCCGCGTTCTTCGAGGTGAACCAGCGCCGGGGCGTGCGCTGGAGCGCGGCGAAGGGGTTCCTCAAACCTGCGATGAGCCGTCCCAACCTTACTGTCATGACGGACGTACACGTGAACCGGCTCCGGCTCGACGGCAGGCGGGCCGCCGGCGTCGAGCTCCGACGCGGCGGCGAGGACGTCTTCGCCGAAGGGCGCATCGAGACAATCCTCGCGGCCGGGGCGATCGGCTCGCCACAGATCCTTCAGCTCTCCGGAATCGGGCCGGCGGCGCTGCTGCAGGAGCACGGCATCCCGGTCGCGCACGATCTGCGGGGCGTCGGGGAGAACCTCCAGGACCACCTCCAGCTCCGCATGGCGTTCAAGGTGAAGAACGCCGTGACGATGAACCAGCGTGCCGCGAGCCTCTGGGGCAAGGCGGCGATGGGGCTCGAGTACGCGTTCCGCCGCACCGGTCCGCTCACCATGGCACCGAGCCAGCTCGGCGGCTTCGCGAAGAGCGACCCGTCGCAGCCGACCGCGAACGTCGAGTATCACGTCCAGCCGCTCTCGCTCGACAAGTTCGGCGATCCGCTGCACCCGTTCTCGGCGATCACCGCCTCGGTGTGCAACCTCCGCCCGACGAGTCGCGGCTACGTGCGCATAAAGAGTGCCGATGCGCGCGCGCACCCGGCGATCAACCCGCGCTACCTGTCGACGCCCGAAGACCGGAAGATCGCCGCCGACGCCCTGCGGCTCACCCGCCGGATCGCGTCGCAGCCCGCGCTCGCGCGCTACGAGCCGCAGGAGTTCAAGCCCGGAATCGAGCTCCAGACGGACCACCAGCTTGCGAAGGCCGCGGGCGACGTCGGCACCACGATCTTCCACCCGGTCGGAACGTGCAAGATGAGCCCGGCTTCCGATCCTGGGGCGGTCGTCGATTCGCGCCTGCACGTGCACGGCATCGAACGCCTGCGCGTCGTCGATGCCTCGATCATGCCGACGATCACCTCCGGCAACACCAACTCGCCGACAGTGATGATCGCCGAGCGGGGGGCGGAGATGATCCGGGCGGACCGGCGGTCGCGGAGCTGAACCCGGGCGGATAATGCGGCTCCGGGGGCGCCCTGCTCCCGGGAGGAAAAGGGGAACCGATCATGCAGCGACTGATTGGGATCGCGGCCCTCGCCGCGCTCACGGGTGCGGCCGGTTGCGCGAGCCTGAAGGACGTCGCGTCGGACCCATTTCTGATGTCGGAAGCAATCGTGCAGTCCGACCCGGGCATCTGGATCTACGTCCGGAACAAGCGCGTGGCCTGGAACAAGACGTTCGCCGCCGAGAAGACGGTCCTGTTCGTGCACGGCGCCACCTACCCGTCCGAATCCGGGTTCGACCTCCGGCTCGACGGCGTCTCCTGGATGGACGACCTCGCCTGGGCCGGCTACGACGTCTGGCTCGTCGACGTGCGGGGTTACGGCCGCTCGACGCGCCCGCCGGCGATGGATCAGCCGCCTAACGCCAATCCGCCGTTCGCGACGACCGAGGAGGCCGTCCGCGATGTCGGCGCCGCAGTCGACTACATCCTGCAGGCGCGCGGCATCCAGCGGCTCAACCTGATCGGCTGGTCGTGGGGCACGGTGACGATGGCGTGGTACACGTCGCTCAACAACGCCAAGGTCGAGAAGCTGGTCCTGTATGCCCCCGTCTGGATCCGGCAGACACCCTCGCTCGTCCAGACCGGCCCGGGGCCGCTCGCGGCCTACCGCACGGTGCAGATGAGCGCGGCGCGCGCCCGGTGGCTGACGGGCGTGGCGCCGGAGAAGCAGCAGGACCTGATCCCGCCGGGCTGGTTCGAGGCATGGGCCGCCGCGACGCTGGAGAGCGATCCCGACGGCAGGGCGCGAACCCCATCGGTCGTGCGCGCACCGAACGGCGTCGTGCTCGACGGCCAGCGCTACTGGGGCGCGCCCGGCGGTGAGGCGAAGATGCCCTACAGCGCGGCCGACATCCGTGTCCCCACGCTGTTGATCAAGGCGGAGTGGGACGCCGACACGCCGGCGTACATGGCCGAGACGCTCTACCCGCTGCTCACCAATGCGCCGTACAAGCGCCGCGTCGAGCTGAGCGAAGGCACCCACACGGTCATGATGGAAAAGAACCGGAGGGCCCTGTTCCACGAAGTGCAGCGCTTCCTCGACTAGGGCCGGGGTGCGGGGAACTGGGCGATCGAGGCTGCTGCTCCCGGCGCCGATGGCACGCGCCGGATGGGACCTCCTCGCAAAGCGCGGGGACGTTCAGGCGGTCCCATTCGACGTCGACATGCCGACCGCCGGGTTCCAAGCGCTGCTCGCGGATGCCGAGGGGGTCGCGCTCATCGCAACGCCCTTCGGGGAAGCCGAGATCCGGGCGGCACCGAAGCTGCGAGTCGTGGCGCGCCTCGGCGTAGGCTACGACCGGGTGGACGTCCCGGCGCTGACACGACGCGGCATCCCGTTGATGGTGACCGGAGACGCCAACTCCCCTTCGGTCGCGGAGCAGGCACTTCACTTCATGCTGGAATTCGCCAAGCGCGGCGCCGCGCTCGACGCCATGGTCCGCAAGCATCGCTGGATGGACCGATGGTCCGAGGCGCTGCCGGTCGACCTCTTCCGCAAGACGCTGCTGGTCGTGGGATTCGGCCGCACCGGCACCCGCATCGCCGGGGCTTGCCTGGCGTTGGGGATGACGGTGCGCGTCTACGATCCGTACGTCGAGCCGGCGGCGATCGCCGCGGCGGGGTGCGTACCGGAACGCGACCTCGACGCCGCCCTGCCTCACGCCGATTTCGTCACCCTTCACTGTCCGAAGACGACCGAAACGCTGGGCATGTTCGACGCGGCACGCCTAGCGCGCATGAAGCCCACCGCCTACCTCGTCAACACCGCGCGCGGCGGCATCATCGACCAGCCGGCGCTCTACGCTGCGTTGACCATGGGCGTCGTCCGCGGTGCCGGCCTCGACGTGTTCGATCGCGAGCCGCCCGGGCCCGACGAACCGCTGCTCAAGCTGCCCAACGTCCTCCTGGCGCCTCACCTTGCGGGCGTGACAAAGGAGTCGTTCGATCGCATGGCCGTGGCGGGCGCAACCAATCTGTTGAGCGTGCTCGACGGCAAGCCAATGGTGGAGAACGTCGTAAATCAGGAAGTGCTCGTGCGTCGCTGACCATGAACCGCCGCGCTTCGCGAGCGCCGCCGTCGATTCCAACCGGAGGCCGATCATGAACCGATTCGTGGCACCGATCGCGGCCGTTCTGCTCGGATGCACCGCCGGGCAGGCGCTCGCACAGGCGGATGCGGCGCGCGGGTATCCGGACCGGCCGGTACGGCTCGTGGTCCCGTTTGGCCCAGCCGGCGGCACCACCATCCTCGCCCGCATCGTGGCAACGAAGATGAGCGAATCGTTCGGCCAGCCGGTGATCGTCGAGAGCAAGCCCGGTGCTCAAGGCATCATCGCCTGCGAGTTCGTGCAGAAGGCCGCACCCGACGGCTATACGATCCTGGTAGGGACGACCGGTCCGATGGGCGTGAATCCGGCCCTCTATCCGAAGCTGCCGTATCAGCCCCTGCGCGACTTCACGCCGGTCACGATGATCGGATCCCTCCCGTTCGTCCTCGTGGTCAACTCCTCCTTGCCGGTAACGTCGGTGCAGGAGTTGATCGCGTACGCCAAGGCGCGACCTAACAGCCTCAACTACGGCGCGTCGGGTGCGATCGGCCAACTGATCTCCGAGTATTTCAATCAGCAGGCCGGCACGACGTTCCTGCACGTTCCTTACAAGAGCGGCGGCGACCGCGTCAACGCGGTGCTCTCGAACGAGGTCACGATCGTGTTCGCCGATCCGCCGGGAGCGTTGGCGCTCGTGCACGCCGGCAGGCTGCGGGCGCTCGCGATCACGTCCGCGAACGGCCATCGTGCGTGGCCCGACGTTCCGACACTGGCCGAAGCGGGGTTCCCCGAGATCGTGAGCGAGGTCTGGACGGGGTTGTTTGTGCCGGCCAAGACCCCAGCGCCGATCGTGCGCAGACTGCACGAGGAGATCGCGCGCGTCGTCGCGCTGCCGGACGTGCGCGAGCGCTTCGATGGAATCGGCGTCGATCCCTCCGGCATGCCGGGCGAGGAGTTCGCAAAGATCGTCGCCGCCGACATCGCGCGCTGGACCGCGGTGGCGAGGACTGCGAACATCAAAGCTGAATGACCGAACACCGGGACCATCATGAACCGATCCGTGGTGCTGCTTGCGTGCGTCCTGTTCGTATGGACCACCGGGTATGCGCTCGCCCAGGCCGACGCGGCGCGCGGCTTTCCCGAACGGCCGGTACGGATCATCGTCCCGTTCGGCGCGGGCGGCGGCACCGACACTCTCACGCGCGTCATCGCGGGGAAGATGGGTGAATCGTTCGGCCAGCCGGTGATCGTCGAGAACCGGCCCGGCGCCCAGGGCGTCATCGCCTGCGAACTCGTGCGAAAGGCCGCGCCCGACGGCCATACGCTCGTGATCGCGACCAGCGGCCCGATGGCCGCGAACGTGGCGATCCGCTCAAACCTGCCGTATCACCCCTTGCGCGATTTCACTCCTGTCACGATGATCGGAACGTACACCACGGTAATGGTGGTCAGCTCGTCCCTGCCGGTAGACTCGGTGCAGGAGTTGATCGCGTACGCCAAGGCACGACCGGATAGCGTCAACTACGGCTCGTCGGGCTCGCTGGGCCAGCTGGCCTCCGAGCTTTTCAATCAGCAGGCCGGCACCAGGTTCCAGTACGTCCCCTATAAGAGCAGCGGTGATTTCGTCGGCGCGTTGCTTTCCAACGAGGTCACGATGGCGTTCAGTGACACGCCGCCCGTTTCGGGCCAGGTTCGCGCCGGGAAGCTGCGCGCGCTCGCGATCACGTCGACGAGCCGGCACCACGCGTGGCCCGACGTCCCGACGATGGCCGAAGCGGGGTTGCCGGACTTCGTGGTGGAGTTCTGGAATGGGTTCTTCGTGCCGGTCCGTACCCCGGCGCCGATCGTGCACAAGCTTCACGCGGAGGTCGCGCGCGTCATCGCGCTGACGGACGTGCGCGAGCGCCTAAACGCGCTCGGCGTCGATCCCTCCGCCATGCCGGGCGAGGAGTTCGCGCGGGTCATTGCCGCCGACATCGCGCGCTGGAGCGCGGTGGCGAGAGCGGCGAATATCAAGGCCGAGTGATCGAGGACGACATGGCCGCACCGGAGTTGGGTGATGCCGTCCCCATCGCGGAGAGCGTCGCACCGCGATCCGCCAGCACGACGGCCCGCGCGGTGATCTTGTCCCCCCGTCCGCGCCCCGGTCCGGGTCATTTCATCATGCTCGGCAGCCAGAGCGAAATCACGGGGAACGCGACGAGTATTCCAAGCCGGATCACGTCCGCGATCATGAACGGCGTCACACCGCGGAACACGGTGCCCGTGCTCACCTCGGGAATTAGCGTCTTCAGCACGAAGAGGTTCATCCCGACCGGGGGGCTGATCAGGCCGATCTCGACCACAACGACGATCAGGATGCCGAACCAGACCGGGTCGAAGCCGAGGTGCACGACGACCGGGAAGAACACCGGGATGGTGAGGAGGATCATCGACAGCTCCTCCATCGCGGTGCCGAGGATCACGTAGATCGCGCAGATCGCGGCGACGACCCAAATGGGGCTCACGTTGAAGCGCTCGACGAGCGCCTTCAGGTCGTTCGGCATCGTCGTGATGTTCACGAACTCGGCGAACATCAGCGCGCCGATCAGGATCATGAAGATCATCGCGGTGGTGCGCGCACTCTCGACCAGGCAACCATAGAGCGCGCGCCAGCTCAACGCCCGCCGCCACAGCGCGAATGCCATTGCGCCGAACGCGCCCATGCCGGCGCCTTCGGTCGCGGTGAACACGCCGCCGTAGATGCCGCCCATCACGAAGAGGAAGAGCACCGCGACCGGCCAGATGTCGCGGAGCGAGGTCCAACGCTCCCCCCAGCCCGCGCGCTCGCCGGGCGGCCCGGCTTTCGGGTCGCGCCAGGTGACGTAAGCGACCGCCAAGCACAGCAGGGTGGCAGCGAGGATCCCCGGCAGGACGCCGGCGGCGAACAGCTTTCCGATGTTGGTCTCGGTGAAGATCCCGTAGATCACCATGATGGTGGACGGCGGGATCAGGATCCCGAGCGTGCCGCCGGAGGCGATCGCGCCGGTCGCAAGGCTGTCCGAATAGCCGAAGCGCTTCATCGACGGATAGGCCACCTTCGCCATCGTCGCCGCGGTCGCGATCGACGACCCGCAGATCGCGCCGAAGCCTGCGCAGGCGAGGATGGTCGCCATCGCCAGGCCGCCGCGCAGGTGGCCGATGAAGGCGTAGGCCGCGCGGAACAGCTCCTGCGACATGCCGGCACGCGTCGTGAAGCTGCCCATCAGGATGAAGAGCGGGACGACCGACAGCGTGTAGTTGCGCCCGGTCTCGTAGATCTTGGTCTGGGCGACGGCGAACGCGACAGTCCAATTCCAGTCGCGCATGTACGCGTAGCCGACGATGCCGACGACCGCCATCGCGAGCGCGATCGGCACGCGCACGAACGCGAGGACCATCATCGCGAAGAGCCCGACCAGCCCTTCGGTCATCGCCGCGCGAAGGCCTTGTACAGGTGGACGAGCGCAGTGAGCGCGATCATCACCGCCATGAAATAGACGAACGGCCCGTAGACGATACGCAGCACGTCGGTCGCGTCGCGGTACTCCCAGATGCGGTCGGCCTTGAGCCAGACCAGCCAGGCGGCGAGGAAGAAGATCGCCGCGCAGACCACGTGCACGGCGCGCTCGAGGAGCGCTCGCGCGTCCGGGGCAAGCAGGCGGTCGATGAAGTCCATCGTGACGTGCTCGTCGGCGTGCGAGACGAGCGGCAGCCCGGCGAAGATGAGCACGAGGAGCGTGAGCTCGGTCATCTCGAAGCCCCCCGGGAGCGGACGGTTGACGACGTACCGCCCCACCACGTCAACGGCCGTGAGGAGCATCAGCAGCATCAGGAGCACCGACGCCGCGACCCCGAGCACCGCGTCGACGCGGCGCTCCCAGGGATGTTCTGGAGCGGCCGGCGCGGGCGCGCCGACCGCCGGCAGATCGCTCACTTGCCCGCGGCGACCTTCTTCAGCTCTTCATGGAACTCCGCGAGGATCTTGGCGCCGTCGAGGCCTTTGGCGTTCGCCTTCTTGACCCAGTCGTCGATGATCGGCGCCGAGCGCTTGCGCACCTCGGCGACGAACGCCGGGTCGGCGTTGACCACCGGCACGCCGGCCTTCTTCATCGCCTCCAAGCCCACCTTGTCGGCCTCGTCCCACGACTTGCCGGCGAAGCGCGCGAGGTGCTCGTAGCTCAGCTTGTCGATCGCCGCCTGGTCCTCCTTCGAGAGCTTGTCCCACTTGCCCTGGTTCATGAAGAAGCCGAACGCGGAGCTGTACATGCCGCCCGGGAACATCGTGCCCTGGCCGATCACGGTTTCGAGCTTGAACGAAGCGATCGACTCCAGCGGGAAGAACGTGCCGTCGGCGACGCCGGAGCTGAGCAGCTCGTAGGACTCCGGCGCGGGCTTGACGAACGCGGACGTGCCGAGCGCCTTCCCCACTGCCTCGGCCACGCCGCCGCCGGTGCGGATCTTGAGTCCCTGGATGTCGGCGATGCCCTTGACCGGCTTCTTGGTGAACATCTGGCCCGGGCCGTGGGTGAAGACGCCGAGCAGCTTGACGCCGTTGTACTCGCCGACCTTGTGGAAGTACTTCCAGTAGATGCGCGAGTACGCGACCGAGTTGATCTCGGCGGTGTCGCCGCTGCCGGGCAGCTCGGCGAGGAGCGGCAGGATGTGCCGCGCCGGCGTGTAACTCGCCGTGACGTACGACACGTCGACGAGGCCGTCGCGGACCGCGTCGAACGTGCCGGGCGCAGCCGCGGGGTGCTTCGGCAGCATCTGGAACTTGAGGCGGCCGTTGGTCGCCTTCTCGACGTCGGCCGCCCAGCCGGCGAGGACGACGCGCGTGAGATGGTGCTGGGGCGACACCCACGACGACATCGTGAGCGTGGTCTGGGCGAAGCCGGGTTGCGACGCGGCAAGGGCCGCGGCCGCGGCGATTACGACGAGTTTGATCTTCGGCATGGCCTCCTCCTCCGGTGACAGTGCGCGCGGTAGTGTAGCAGCGCCCCGGTGCGGCCTAGCGTTCGGGCAGCGGGATCCGCTCGGTCTCGCCAGGCACCGGTCCGAAGCGGTCCTCGCGCCAGTCCGCTTTCGCGCGCTCCATCCGCTCCTGCGAGCTCGACACGAAGTTCCACCAGATGAAGCGCGGGCCGTCCATCTTCGCCCCGCCGAGGAGCATCAGCATCGCCGAGAACGGCGCCCGCACCTCGACCTCGACGCCTTCGGCGAGCACGGCGAGCTCGCCCGACTCGACGCCGTCGTCGCCGATCGTCACGTTGCCCTCGACAACGTAGACGCCCCGCTCCTCGTGTTCGGGAGAAACGAGGAGGCTCGCGCCCGGATCGAGCTCGGCAGCGGCGTACAGGGTGTCGGTGAAGACCGCCACCGGCGAGCGGACGCCGAATGCGCGCCCGGCGATCACCCGCACCGTCGCGCCCGGCGGCTCGACGACCGGCAGGCTCGCCTGCGGATGGTGGAAGAACGACGGCTCGACCTCCTCGCTTGCGCGCGGCAGCGCCACCCAGGTCTGGATCCCGTGGACGCCGGAACCGGCTCTGCGCAGCTCGGGCGGCGTGCGCTCCGAGTGCGCGATCCCGCGGCCCGCCGTCATCCAGTTGACGTCGCCCGGCCGGATCGGCTGAATCGAGCCGAGGCTGTCGCGGTGGAGGATCTCGCCGTCGAAGAGATACGTCACCGTCGCGAGCCCGATGTGCGGATGCGGCCGCACGTCGAGCCCCTCGCCCGGCGCGAGGCGTGCCGGCCCCATGTGGTCGAAGAAGATGAACGGCCCGACCATCTGCTTAGGGACCGACGGCAGCACGCGCCGGACGACGAAGCCGCCAATGTCGCGCGGGTGGGAGCGGAGGAGGTGCTGGATCGGGGTGGTCATGGGCTCGATTGTGCTTCAGCGGCGCGCCTTCGGTAGACTTGGCGACCCTGCCTCCGGTTCCCCGCGGTGCCCATGCGCGACCCCACGCCAGTCACGATCCACCTGAAGGATTACGCGCCGCCCGCGTTCCTGATCGCCACGGTCGATCTCGACGTCGACATCCGGGACGAGTTCGCGCGCGTGCGGGCAAAGCTCGCCGTCAAGCGCAATCCCGCCGCAACGGACCGCCAGGCGCCGCTCGTCCTCGACGGCGACGAGGTCGAGCTCGAGTCGGTCGCGGTCGACGGCCGGAGGCTCGCGGCCGCCGAATACACGCTCGACGACGAGCATCTGACGATCGCTTCGGTTCCGGACGCGTTCATCCTCGAGTCCGTGGCGCGGATCGAGCCGCGCAAGAACACCAAGCTGATGGGGCTCTACGCCTCGAAGGACGGCTACTTCACCCAGTGCGAGGCGGAAGGCTTCCGCCGCATCACGTTCTTCCTCGATCGCCCCGACGTGATGGCGCGTTACACGACGACGATTCGCGCCGATCGCGCAAGCTATCCGGTGCTGTTGTCGAACGGGAATCAGGTCGCGCGGGGCGAGGACGCGGGCGGCCGGCACTGGGTGAAGTGGGAGGACCCGTTCCCGAAGCCGTCGTACCTGTTCGCGATGGTGGCGGCGAAGCTCGACAAGCTCGAGGACATCTTCGTCACGCGTTCGGGGCGCAAGGCGACGCTGCAGGTCTGGGTCGAGCCCGGCAAGGTCGACCAGTGCGCGTGGGCGATGCAAGCGCTCAAGAAGTCGATGAAGTGGGACGAGGACACGTTCGGCCTCGAGCTCGACCTCGACTGCTACATGATTGTCGCGGTCGGCGACTTCAACATGGGCGCGATGGAGAACAAGGGCCTCAACATCTTCAACACCAAGTACGTGCTCGCCCGCCCCGACATCGCGACCGACGGCGACTTCCTCAACATCGACCGGGTGGTCGCGCACGAGTACTTCCACAACTGGACCGGCAACCGCGTCACCTGCCGCGACTGGTTCCAGCTGTCGCTGAAGGAAGGCCTCACCGTCTTCCGCGACCAGGAGTTCGGCGCCGACACCTATTCGCGCCCGGTGACGCGGATCCAGGAAGTGCGCGGGCTGCGCGCGGCGCAGTTCCCCGAGGATGCCGGCCCGATGGCGCACCCGGTGCGCCCGCAGTCGTACATGGAGATCTCCAACTTCTACACCGCCACCGTGTACGAGAAGGGCGCGGAGGTCGTGCGGATGATCCACACGCTCATCGGCGCGCGCGCGTTCCGGCGCGGGATGGACGTGTATTTCCGTCGCCATGACGGCCAGGCGGTGACCTGCGACGAGTTCGTGGACGCGATGGCCGAGGGGAGCGGGTTCGACTTCGGGCAGTTCAAGCGCTGGTACAACCAGGCCGGCACGCCGCGGCTCGATGCGAAGGGCGCCTACGACCCGGCGACGAAGCGCTACACGCTGACCGTCAAGCAGCAGACGCCGGCGACGCCGGGTCAGCCGGAAAAGCTGCCGCTCCACATCCCGCTCGCGGTCGGCCTGATCGCGCCGGACGGAGCCGAGATCCCGCTGCAGCTCGAAGGCGAGCCGGCCTCTGCGGGCACCGACCGCGTGCTCTCGCTGAAGCAAGCCGAGGAGCGCTTCGTCTTCACGAACGTCCCGGCCAAGCCGGTGCCTTCGCTCCTCCGCCGCTTCTCCGCGCCGGTGATCTTGAGCTTCGCGTACACCGAGGCCGAGCTCACGCACCTGATGGCAAACGACGCCGACGCCTTCAACCGCTGGGAAGCCGGCCAGCGGCTCGCGACCGGCATCCTGCTGCGCGGAGTCGAGGCGCACCGCGCGAGCAAGGCGGTCGACGTGCCGCGTGCGTTCGTCGACGCGTTCGCGCGCGTGCTGCGGGACGCCCCGCAGGACCCGGCATTCGCCGCGGAAGCGCTCGGCCTTCCGTCCGAGACCTATCTCGCCGAGCAGATGGACGTCGTCGATCCCGACGCGATTCACGAAGTCCGCACCCACCTCCGGCGCGAGCTCGCGCGCGCGCTCCGCGACGAGCTCGCCGGGACGTACCGGTCCCTCAAGATCTCGGCACCCTACAGCCCGGACGCGCAATCGGCCGGCAAGCGGAGCCTGCGGAATCTGGCGCTCGGCTACCTGATGGAGCTCGAATCGACCGACGCCTACGCGCTCTGCGCGGAGCAGTTCGCGGCCGCCGACAACATGACCGACCGCATGGCCGCGCTCGCCTCGCTCGCGAACTCGCAGGCGCCGGCGCGCGACCCGGCGCTGGAGCGCTTCTACTCGGATTGGAAGCACGAGCCGCTGGTGGTGGACAAGTGGCTCGCCGTGCAGGCGACCTCGCGGCTCCCCGGCACCCTGGCGCGGGTCGAGCGGCTGATGCACCACGAGGCGTTCGACATCCGCAACCCGAACAAGGTCTACGCGCTGATCCGCGCGTTCTGCGCGAACCACGTGCGCTTCCACGCCGCCGACGGCTCGGGCTACGCGTTCGGCGCCGAGCGCGTGCTCGAGCTCGACGCCCTCAATCCGCAGATCGCGGCGCGGATCGCGCGCGCGTTCGACCGCTGGAAGAAGTTCGACGCGGCCCGCCAGGCGCATGCCCGCGCCGCGCTCGAACGCATCCGCGCGAAGGACGGTCTGTCGAAGGACGTCGCCGAGGTGGTGACGAAAGCCCTCGCCTGACCCGCGCCGGCGTCGCACGGCGCGCGCGATCTGTGCGATGATCCTCGGCGTCGCTCGGGGAGAACCGGAATCGGCGCTTCGGCGTCACGTCTGGCTGGCATCCTGACCCTCGCGCTGCTCCTCGCAGCGTGCGCCACCCCGTCGTCCCGCCCGTCGGCTGCGGGCAAGCGACCACCGCCCACCGCCGAGCCGCTGCGGATCCAGGACTTCGCCAAGACCGACATCGACAACGTCGCCGAGACGCACCTCGAGGAGAGCCTCGCGATCGTCCAGAACATCGGCGAGAAGCTCTACCGGCGCAACCCGCGCGAGGGGCGCAAGGGACCGTACCAGAGCCCGGAGATCGCGATCACGCGGGCCTTCGACCGCAGCCAGGCCTGGCGCTTTTCCGAGCTCGACAACGTCCGCGGTATCGACGCGCTGTACCTTGCCTTCAAGCCGGAGTTCGGCGGCGACCGCGTGTTCGCCTTCACCGTCGGCCTCGCGAGCATGATCTACGAGGCGTACGGCGGGAAGGACGAGTTCTACTTCGTCGACACGGTCGAGCCGCAGCCGATCTACAACGCCGCTCGGAACGTCGAGATCGCGGTGTGGAAGCTCTCGAACGCGCGCGACGCCTCCGGGCAGCTCTTCCTGCTGTCGAACGACGCCGGGGGCGACCCGCCCAACCTCAGCTTCGAGCGCGAGTTCGGCAAGCTGATCGCGTACCAGGACGTGCTCGCACGGATCCTCGCGCAACGCGAGAACCGGACCCTGCGCCGGATCGTGCAGCAGCTGCCTACGGTGTTCCTGCCGGTGCGCTAGAGGTCCCCGGCCCGACCACTCGTCGACTACACGAACCCGATCCTTCGCTTCGGCGCGGCCGCGGGCGGGTTCATGAGTTCTCGCATGGCATTGATCAGGCTCGCGATCGCCTGATCGTGCGTGCCGAGCTTGCGCTCGAGTTCTTCGAGCTTGGCCGCGAGCGCTTTGTTCGAGCCAACCATCTCCCGCAGCCGCACAAATGCGCGCACCACGTAGACGCTCGCCTCGAATGCTCGTGGCGAGTTGAGCACGTTCGCAGCCATCAGTGCGCCGTGCTCGCTAAAGACACAAGGAAGATACTTGCGGTGCTCCCCGCGGCCACCCTTTAAGGTCGCAAATTGCGACCTTAGAGCCGTCCATTCCGCAGCGCCGAGACGGAACATGAAGTCCTCCGGGAAACGGTCGGCGTTCCGGCGTACTTGCTCATTGAGCCGTTTGGTGGGCACGCCGTAGACGGCGGCGAGGTCCGAATCGAGCATCACCTTGCGCCCGCGCACGAGCAGGATGCGTGACTCGAGGTGCTCGAGCGGCAGCGCAAATGGGAGCGGGCGTTGAGCCATCTTTCGATCTTGCTCCCGCCGGTGGCTCGCAGCGCGAGCCACCCCCACGCAAGCGGCGAGGGTCTTGGCCAGTCCGGCAGGTCGGGAATCAGAGTCCCACGGACTCAGCCACCAACCGCCCGAGTTCCGCCCGCAACTCGCGCTCGACCGCCGCGTAACGCGGATCGGCGATCACGTTCGCCAGCTCGTACGGATCGGCGTCGAGGTCGTAGAGCTCGTCGACGCCCTCGCGGTTGACCCAGTGGATCAGCTTGTGCCGGTCGGTGCGGATCGCCTTGTAGCTCATGCCGACGAGCCACGGCAGCGCGTTCTCGGTGAAGTACTCGGCGAGGAACGAGCGGCGCCAGCCGTCCTTCCGCCCGGCGAGGAGCGGCGCGAGCGAGCGGCCCTGGATCTGCGCGCCGGGCGTGCCGCCGGCGAGCTCGAGGATCGTCGGCGCGATGTCGATCGTCAGCACGAGCTCCTTGACCGTGGCGCCCGCCTTCACGAGCGGCGGGTAGCGCAGCACGAACGGCGCGCGGATGCCCTCCTCGTAGGCGAAGCGGCGCTCGGGGCCGAGCGCGTGCTCGCCGAAGAAGTAGCCGTTGTCGCCGAGGAAGAGGATGAACGTGCGGTCGAGCTGGCCGGAGCGCTCGAGCGCGTCGAACAGCATCGCCGATGCCCTCGTCCACCGACGCCATCATCGCGGCGCGCAGGCGGATCTCCTCCTGGCTGCCGGCGTGCAGCGACTTCAGCACCGCCTGCGACTTCTCGCCGCGCTTCAGCCCGAAGGCCTCGGCCCACGCCGGCTTCGACTTCACCACTTCCTCCGGCGGGAGCATGTTCGGCCGCCGCGGGAACTCGGCGCCGCGGTAGAGCTCGGCGTGCCGCGGCGCCGGCTTGTAGCCGCCCCACCGCGCGAGGTCGAGGGTGCCGTCCGCCGCCTGGAACGCGTCCGGATGCACCGCCTTGTGGGCGAAGAAAAGGCTCCACGGGCGGTCGTGCTTCGCGGTGACGAACGCGAGCGCGCGCTCGTTCAGGAGATCGGTCATGTAGCCCTTGTGCTCGCGGTACGTCCCGTTCTCGTTCAGCTTGGGATCGAACAGCCGGCCGTGCCCGTCGAAGCTGACCCAGGTGTCGTAGCCGGGCCGCGGCGTCCCGTCGTTGCCCATGTGCCACTTGCCGATGTGCGCGGTCTCGTAGCCGAGCTGCTGGAGCGCGACGTGATAGTTCGGCAGCCGGTGCGAGAGCGCGTCGCGCGCGACGTTGTCGATGACGCCGTGGCGGCTCGCGTACTGGCCGGTGAGGATCGAGGCGCGGTTCGGCGAGCAGATCGGCGTCGGATGGAAGGCGCGGACGCAGTTCGCGCCCTCGCGGGCGATGCGGTCGACGTTCGGCGTCTTCATGTACGGATGCCCGCCCGCGCCGAACTCGTCGAAGCGCAGGTCGTCGATCAGGATCACGATGAAGTTCGGGCGCTCGGCCATTCGTTCCCCCGTCCGGTTCGTGCCCGATGTTAGCCGGAAGCGCCGCGTTCGTGCTCAAATCGCGCCGCATGGACGCCGTCCTCTTCGACCTCGGCAAGGTGCTGCTCGACTGGAGCCCGCGCTACTACTACGAGCGCTTCTTCGCCGGCGACGAGGCCGCGCTCGCGCATTTCCTCGCCGAGGTGGTCGCGCCGACGTGGATCCTCGAGATGGATCGCGGCCGGCCGATGACCGAGGCGATCGCGGCCCGGCAGCGGCTCTACCCGCAGCACGCCGAGCTCATCGCTCGCTGGCGCGAAGGCTGGCCTGAGATGCTCCGCGGCGAGATCGCCGGCACGGTCGCGATCCTCGAGGAGCTCGCGTCGCGGGGCCGCCGACTCTATGCGCTCACCAATTTCTCGCACGAGACCTGGCCGGTCGCACGCCGGCGGTTCGATTTCCTGGAGCGGTTCGAGCACGTCGTGGTGTCGGGCGAAGTGGGGCTCGTGAAGCCCGACCCGCAGATCTATCGCCTAGCGATCGAACGCTGCCGGCTCGCGCCGGCGCGGACGGTGTTCGTGGACGACGTGCCGGCGAACGTCGAAGCGGCGCGCGCGGAGGGCCTGCACGCGGTCCACTTCACGACGCCGGAGCGCCTCCGCGAGGATCTCGTGGAGCTCGGCGCGCTGTAGGCCGACCTACGCGCCGCGCGCCTTCGCTTCCAGCCGCCGGTCAAAGCGCGCCACGTTCACGACGACGCGCTCGTGCGTGCCCTCGCTGATCGGCTCGCGCTCGTCGCGCGCGGACACGCGGAACCTGAGCATGCGGCCGTCGACCGCGACCAACTCGGCCTCGGCTTCCACCCGCATCCCGACCGGCGTCGCGGCGAAGTGGCGGACGTCGAGCTGCACGCCGAGCGACTGATGGCCCTCGGGCAGGAGATGCTCGACCGCCGCGAGGGCGGCCGCCTCGAGGAGATTGATGAGAACCGGGGTGGCGAGCACCGGGACGCGCCCGCTGCCGACGTGCGGGGCGGTGTGCTCGGGGGCGACGGTGAGATCCCTGGCACCCGTCAGGCCGGGCCGAAGGGTCGAAGCAAGATCCATGGTTGAGATCCGGACGCGACCGCCGATGGTAGCGCGGCGGCCGAGGTCGCCGCGCGGAGCCCCGGGTTCCGCCCTCCGGCCCACGACCCGCTCGCGGCGGACCGTTCGGTCACTTCGACCGCGCCGCCTCCAGATCGCGCAGGATCTCCGGCAGCCGCGCGCGCGCGGTGCTCTGCTCCTCCGCGTACAGGCTGCGGCCGTGCGCATCGATCCCCACCGTGACCGGCCCGAGCCCTTCGACCGCGAGGCGCACGAGGCGGTAGTGGACGAGCATGTCGCGCCAGCCCACCTCCACGACCCGCCGGATCGCCTGCGAGTGCAAGGTGGCCCCGCCGCCGAGGAACGACAGGTAGACGCAGCCCGTCTCCCGCATCGCCTCGGCGCAGGCCTGATCGAGCCCGCCCTTGCCGCCGACCGCGTGCCACTCGAGCCCGCGGATCAGGCGCGGCATGAGCGGGTTGAAGCGCGTGCTGGTGGTCGGATTGAGGTACAGCACCTCGAACCTGCCGTCCGTCTCGCGACTGAAGCTCCCGAGGTGGAACACCGATGCGCCGCGCAGGTCCATCGGCATCGGCTCGGCGCCGTCGAGGCAGCGGGCGAGCCGCTCGTGCGTCGGCAGGCCGGCGGTCATCACGATCTCGCCGTCGATCACGACCTGGTCGCCCGCACGCAAGGCGCGCGCATCCGCGGCCGAGAGCGGGAACTTCATGCGGTGCGTCCGGATCGTCACGGCGCTCACTCGACCGTCTCGACGCGCCCGTCGTTGTAGATGCGGGCCCGGGTGCGCCGGTTGATCCAGCAGTTGAAGCACACCGCCACCGGCGTGAAGCCGTGACCGGCGGCGTAGTTCACGTGCACCGCCATCGCCGTCGCGTCGCCGCCGGTCCCCATCGGCCCGAAGCCCGTCTTGTTGACGGCGGCCAGAAGGCGCCGTTCCATGTCGGCGACGATCGGCTCGGAATGCGCCTCGCCGATCGGCCGCAAGGTGGCTTCCTTCGCGAGCTTCGCCGCGTAGTCGAAGCTGCCGCCGACACCGACGCCGATGACGACCGGCGGACAGGGCTGCGAGCCGGCGCGGATCACGGTCTCGATCACGAACTTCTCGATCGTCGCGAGATCCGGAAAGCTGAAGATCTCGAGCGCCGCCCAGCGGCCGGAGCCCAGCGCTTTCGGCGAGCAGGTGATGTCGACGTGATCGGCGCCGTCGACGAGGTCGAACGTCACGATCGGCATGCCCCGGCCCTTGTACCCCCGCTCCAGCGTCAGCGGGTTCGTGACGTGCGGCAGGAGCGGCGGCTGAATGGTCGCGACCAGCTCGTCGAACCCGTCGGCGATCGCCTGCCGCACGTTGCCGCTGAACTGCGCCTGGGTGCCGACGCGCACGAAGAACACCGGCACGCCGGCGTCCGAGCAGATGAACTGCGACGAGCGCTGCGCCGCGTCGGCGCTGCGCAGCATGATGCGCAGCGTGTGCCGCGCGGTGGCGTTCGACTCGACGGCGTCGGCGCGCTGCAGCGCCGCCTTCGTGTCCTCCGGGATGCCTCGCAGCGAGCGGTCGTAGAGCTGCGCGGTGACCGTCTTGACGAGCTCGTAGGTGATCGCCATCCGGAGCGCCCGCCCTACTCCGCCGCCGGCGTCGTCAGCCTCACCGACGGCCGCTGCGTTGCCCGCTCGAACCACGCGGCAGCGCGCGGGTGGCCGTTCCGCCAGCCGGTGTCGGCAAAGCGGAAGTCGAGATAGCCGAGCGCACACGCTATCGCGATGTGGCCGATGCCGAACGGCGCGGCGGCGTCCAGCGCGCCGACGTCGCGCTCGATCGCATCGAGCGAGGTCGCGATCTTGAGCGCGAAGTTCGCGAGCCATTCGGGATTCTGCTGCGCGGGCGGCTGCTCGCGCTCGTTCCGGAAGATGATCAGCGTGTCGAGCATGCCGTCGCCGAGCGCGTGCCAGCGCAGCGCCTGCCAGCGCGCCGGGCCGGCCGGCGGGAAGAGCTTCGGGCCGCCGTGCAGCGAGTCGAGGTACTCGCAGATCACGACCGAGTCGAAGAGGACCGTGCCGTCATCGGTGATGAGCGTGGGGATCCGGCCGAGCGGGTTGTCGCGCAGCACGTCGCGGTTGGGCTTCGACATCGCCACCACCGAGCGCACGAGCTCGAGCCGGTCCGCGAGGCCGGTCTCGTGCGCGAACATCATCACCTTGCGGACGTACGGCGAGCGCGGCGACCAGTGGAGCCTCATGCGAACACCATGTGCGGTCTGCGGGAGGCGGCGAGGATAGCTTTTTTGCCCGGCCGGCGCCGGGCGGATTAGACTCGGCCGCGAGCCGACGGAGACACCCACCGGAGACACCCATGGCCGGTCCGCTTTCGCACGTCCGCGTACTCGATCTCAGCCGGATCCTCGCCGCACCGTGGGCGGGCCAGGTCCTCGCCGACCTCGGCGCCGACGTGATCAAGGTCGAGCGGCCCGGGGCGGGCGACGACACCCGCGGCTGGGGCCCGCCGTTCCTGAAGGCGCGCGACGGGACCGAGACGCGCGACGCCGGCTACTTCCTCGCGGTGAACCGCGGCAAGCGCTCGATCACGCTCGCACTCGACCGGCCGGAGGGCCAGCGCATCGTGCGCGCGCTCGCTGGGCGCGCGGACATCGTGCTCGAGAACTACAAGGTCGGGACGCTTGCGAAGTTCGGCCTCGGCTATGACGATCTCAAGGCGGTCAACCCGAAACTCATCTACTGCTCCGTGACCGGCTTCGGCCAGACCGGCCCGCGGCGCGAGCAGGCCGCGTACGACTTCATGATCCAGGCGATGGGCGGAATAATGAGCGTCACCGGCGAGCGCGACGACCGGCCGGGCGGTGGGCCGCAGAAGGTCGGCGTCCCGATCCTCGACCTGATGACCGGGATGTACGCGGCAGTCGCCGTGCTCGCGGCGCTCGCGCGCCGCGACACGACCGGCGCCGGCGAGTACATCGACATCGGCATGCTCGACGTCCAGATCGCGGCGCTCGCCAACCAGGCGATGAACTATCTCGTGTCCGGCAAGGTCCCGCGACGCACCGGCAACCGGCACCCGAACATCCAGCCACAGGACGTCTTCGCGTGCGCCGACGGCGACATCGTCCTCGCGGTCGGCAGCGACGGCCAGTTCGCGAAGCTCTGCGAGGTGCTCGGGAAACCGGAGCTTGCGCGCGACGAGCGCTACGCGAAGAACGCGGCGCGCGTGCGCAACCTCGACGCGCTGCTCGGCCTGATCGCGGACACGCTGAAGCAGCGAAACCGCAAGCACTGGGTCGACGCGCTCGACGCGGTCGGCGTGCCCTGCGGGCCGATCAACACGATCCCCGAAGTGTTCGAGGATCCGCAGATCAGGCACCGCGGCATGCGGATCGAAGTGCCGCACCCGCTCGCCGGAACCGTCCCGCTTGTCGCCAGCCCGATGCGATTCAGGGAAGCGCCGCTCAAGTACGAGCGCCCGCCCCCGCTGCTCGGCGAGCACTCGGTCGAGATCCTGCGCGAGCTCGGGCTCGACGACGCCGAGATCGGAAAGCTCAAGGCGAGCGGCGTCGTCTAGGAGGAACGGAGTCATGCCACGCATCCCCTTGCCCGCGGTCGAAGAGCTCACTCCGGAGCAGCGCAAGGTCTACGACGCGGTCGTCGCGGGCCCGCGCGGCGTCGTGCGCGGACCGCTCCGTGCGGCGATCCACAACGCCGAGCTCGCCGACAAGTGGCAGCAGCTCGGCGAGCTGCTGCGCTACCGGACCGGCCTCGCGCCGCGGCTGAGCGAGCTCGCGATCCTCGTCACCGCGCGCCACTGGGACTGCCAGTTCGAGTGGTACGCGCACGAGCCGCCGGCGCTGAAAGGCGGGGTCCCGCAGGCGGTGATCGACGCGATCCGCCACGGCAAGCGGCCCAAGTTCGACCACGAGGACGAGGAGGCGGTTTACGACTACGCCGCCCAGCTGAACGCGACGCACTTCGTGACCGACGCGACCCACAGGCGGGCACGCGATCTGCTGGGCGTCGTCGGCGTGGTCGAGCTGACTGCACTCGTCGGCTACTACGGCATGGTGGCCGCAACGCTCAACGCGCACGAGCTCCTGCCGCCGCCCGAGGTCCCGCCGCCGCTGCCGCCGCGCGGCTGACCGCGGATAAAATACGAAGGGGTTAGGCGATTCGCCTAACCCCTTCGCTTGCTCCGGCTCCGGCCACGACTGTTCGCGGGCCGGAGCTGTCCAGTGCCTACCTTCAAGGTGCGGCCGGGTTGCACTTGCCGTTGTCGCCGGCCTGATTGCAGACGTCGCTGGCCACCGCCTGCTGGATCAGCGCATCGCGATCCGCGGCGAGGAGATACCCCTTCTCGTAGGCGTTGTTGGCCGCCTTCGTCACCGCAGCGACGTAGCCCGCGTGCGTCCCGTAGCGCTCTTCCAGCGACAGTCGCGGGTCGCCCGCCGCGAACCGCTGCGCCTTGGTCTTGAAGAACGGCACCATGCCGCCAACGTAGTTGCAGAGCTGGCCGGCGTGGAACGGCCGGCCGTTGTAGGCAGCGACGTCGCCCGGACCGGCGGTGATGTTCCAGCCGAGGTAGGTACCGAGCGGCGCATCGTTCTGCACCGTCGGCACGCCGCCGAGCTCGTTGCCGTCCTTGTCCACGCGCGGCACCAGCATCTTGATCACGTGCCGGATCCGCGGCGGAAGCTTGGTCGGGACTCCGCTGGCCTCGCTGTGGTCGTATTCCGGACCCCAGTAGTAGTCGAACACCGGGAAGATGAAGTTCTCCGGCTTGAAGATGGATTCCGGAATCCCCGGAATCCCCTTCGGGAAGCCCATCGCCTTCATGGTCGGCTCGACGAGGAGCGGCCGCCACTTCTTGCCGTGATGCTTGTGGTGCTGGTCGCGATCGTGATCCCGGTCGCGGCCGTGCTTCCAGTCATCATGGCCGTCGTGGTCGTCGTCGTCATCCCAGCCGTGACCGTGGCCGGCGTTCTGGTCGAGCGGCGCCAGGGTCGGCCACTGGCTCGGCGGCGGCGGCGTCCCGGCCATCACCCAATCGCGCAGCGCGGCCCGCATGCGGTTCACTAGGCCGGTCGAAGGAACCGGATTCGCTCGCAGCGTCCCGTTGCCCCAGTTGTTGCCCGGGCAGCCTACGACGGTGGTCGGCGGGCCCGACGGGTTTTCGGTGGTCGCACCGTTGCCGCCGCCGTGCGTCGAGCTCGGCAGGTAGTACCTGCGCACGTTGCTCGGCAGCGGGATATCGCGGTCGGCGGACGTGCCCACCCACGACATCGTCATCTTCAGCGCGTAGACCTCGGCGCCGCCGAAAGTCTCGATCACCTTCGGGCAGGTGCGGGACCGCTTGCAGCGGTCGAGAATGCCGGCCGTCGGCAGATCGCGCACCTCGTCGGGCCACTTCACCCACCACTGGGGCCCTTCGCTGCCCATCTGGTAGAGCTCGAGCACGCCGTCAGGCTGTCCCCAGCGCGAGTTGTTTGCCACACGCCGGCCGGCGATCAGCGGCCAGGCGCCCTCGTGCACGATGCGTCCCGCTTCGTCCTGATTCATGCCGAGGTGGATGAAGTGACGCGTGAAGTTGCCCGACTGCGACACGCCGCGGATGATCGCCCAGTGGATGTATCCGTAAAGCGGGTTCGCTGTGCCGCCATCGTCCTTCGACTCGTACCTGAAGAACGACTGCACGTCGCGGAAGGCGGCGGTGCCCGCGCCGAGCACGTACGGGTCCTTCGCCCGGTAGACGAGCTGGTAGAGTTTCGAGGGATCGAAGCCGCCCTTCATGCAAACCTGCACCGGCAGCACCGTAACCGGTTGCGGCGCGTCGAAGGTGCCCCCGCCGCAGTACTTCCAGTCGCTGTTGGGAACCGTTCCGCCCACGGTGACGTCGCCGTCGATCGTTTCGTGGGTGACGATCGTCATCGTATCGCCGGCGTTCTTCGTCCAATCCACGGGGAAGTAGGGAACCGGATTGCCCATGACGTTCAGCGGCGCGGCGTTGACGCCGCTGCGGTTGATGATGCGCGCGAGCACCTTTCCGGTCACGCCGGAGAGCACCGGCGTCTTGACATAGTGGTTCGCGAACGTCGGCGCCGCGCACCCGGTGTTCGGAAGGCAGTCCGCGTTGGCGGGCACGCGCGTGCCTCCGGCGTTGTCGCCCTGCCAGCCGCTGAGGAGCTGCACATCCCCCACGGCGAAGAGATCGGCGGTCATTCCCACGTCGCCGCCCCGATTGGGGACGTCGTGCCACATGAGTCCGCTCGAAAGCTTCAGGTCGACCGGCTTGCGGATGCGGAAGCTGGCGATGTACTCGACCTTCCCGTGGGCGTTTCTCGGTGCGAGCTTGATGTCGGTGATCAGCGCGTTCTTCGGATCGCGCGGATCCAGCTCGCCCCAGGCACGGCCGGTGAGCTGCTCGTACGGCTGTCCCGCGATCGGCGCGGTCGCGTCGATCACGATCCTGGTGACGCGCGCTTCGCCGGGTGGCGCCCAGGCGAGTACCGTCGCGACCGCGATTCCGGTGAAGAGCGATGCGCCGAGTGCTCTGACTTCGCTGCATGGCATGTGGAGATCTCCCCTTGGTTTCGTTCCGTTCGCGCACCCGCGATCTCGGCCGTCCAAAACGGATCGACGGTCCGCGGTCGCCAGCAACGACCGCGAGAATGCTATGCACGCCCCGTCCCCTCCGCTGCGGAAACGCAAAATAATGTCGATATACCGAAGATCGGAGGAGAAACCGACAGGCGGATGCTGCAAAGCGGAAGGGAGCGGCGCACGCCGCCGGAATGAGAGAGTTTCCTGCGAAGGTGCTTCGAGCAGGGCGACCATCTGCGCGAAGGGGGCTATCCGGAACGCCAGGTCGTCGGTGTCGATGCGGTCGGCGAAGGAGCTGAATCCCTGCCACGCGAGGAACACCGATAGGTAGAGCCCGCCGGCGAGCGCCGCCCAGCCAGTCCGGGTGGTAGACGAAGAGGTGCGCGAGCTGCGCAATCGGCGACCACGAGGACCAGGTCGAACAAGAGCTCGAGCCACGGGGCGTGCCGCTCGCCCTCCCCTTTCGCGAGCGTCCGGAGCCGCGGCGGCCGCAACGAGCGCCGGGTCGGGGGCGCGGCGGCCGTCCACCGCGCGCTCCGCCGCCAGACCGCGCCGTGGCGAGATCCGCCCAGACGAATCCCGGCGATTCATCATGCCCCCTGGCGTATCGAGCGTTACCGTTGACCGTCGTCCGCCACCGGAAGATTGGCAGGCGTCATTGCAGCGGGACGCCCGGACGGTGCTAAATTAGCGGGGTCTGGCGGGCGCTTCCCTGGCGCGCCCGGAAGGAAGATCGTATGACGTTCTTGTGGCCCGAGATGCTCTGGCTGCTGGCGTCGGTGCCGATACTCGTCGGCGTCTACGTCCTAGCGCTGCGGCGAAGGAAGAAGCACGCGGTCCGGTACGCTAGCCTGAGCCTCGTACGCGAGGCGATCGGCCCGGGGCAGCGCTTCCGCCGCCACGTCCCGCCGCTCCTCTTCCTGGTCGCGATGATCGCGACGATCGTCGCGATCGCGCGCCCGACCGCGGTGATCACGCTGCCGTCCGAGCAGCGCATCATCGTCATGGCCCTCGACGTGTCGCTCAGCATGCGCGCGACCGACGTCGAGCCGACCCGGTTCATCGCCGCCAAGGAAGCGGCGAAGGCGTTCGTCCAGGAGCAGCCGAAGGACGTCCGCATCGCAATCGTGTCGTTCGCCGGCACCGCGTCGGTCGTGCAGTCGCCCACGCAGAATCGCGACGACCTGGTGGAGGCGATCGACAGGCTCGAGCTGCAGCGCCACACCGCGATCGGCAGCGCCATCATCGTGTCGCTGGCAGCGCTGTTCCCGGACGACGGGATCGACCTCGAGTCGATCCTGTTCGGCGCCCGGCCCTCGCCCGACGGCGGACGCGTCGGCCCGATCGACCGCGCGCGGAAGAGCGAGCAGGAGAAGAAGGCGTTCACGCCGGTGCCACCCGCCTCCAACTCGTCGGCCGCGATCATCCTGCTCACCGACGGCCGCCGCACGACCGGCCCCGACCCGCTCGACGCGGCCCGGATGGCGGCCGAGCGCGGCGTCCGGGTCTACACCGTCGGGTTCGGGACGAAGGAGGGCTCCTCGGTCGCCATCGACGGCTGGTCGATCTACATGCGCTTCGACGAGGAGACGCTCCGGGGCATCGCGGATCTCACGCGCGCCGAGTACTTCCACGCCGCGAGCGGCACCGACCTGAAGAAGGTGTACGAGGCGCTCAACGCGAAGTTCGTGCTCGAACGCAAGGAGACCGAAATCACCGCGCTCGCGATCGCGGTCGCGGCGGTGCTCGCGGTCGCCTCCGGCGTGCTGTCGATCCTCTGGTTCAGCCGGATCGTCTGAGGCCTAGGCCGGCAGGGCCACCACGGTCCGGCCGACCATGTAGACGCCGAGCACCAGCAGCCCGGCGAAGAACCAGCGCCGGAACACGTCCGGGTGAATGCGGCTCCGGATCGCCTGGCCGAGAAACATCCCGGCGAACGCCGGGGCGAGCGCGAGCGCCGAGCTCGTCGCCACCGAGGCGGGAAACTGGCCGGTCGCGGCAAGGCCGGCGGCGAGCGCGACCGTCGACACGGTGAACGACAGGCCGAGCGTCTGGATCAGCGTCTCCCGTTCGAGCCCGAGCGAACCGAGATAAGGCACGGCCGGCACGACGAACACGCCGGTCGCACCGGTCAGGAGTCCGGTGGCGATCCCGACGAGCGGCGAGAGCCACCGCTCGGCGCGACGCGGCACCGTGAAACGCGCCGCGGTCAGGCCGAGCAACCCGTAGATCGCGAGAACGCCGCCGAGCAACGCCGAGGCAACCGGGGCGGCGCCCCCGGTCAGCAGTCGTATCCCGAGAAAGATCCCCGCGCAGACGCCGATCATCATCGTCGCGAACCGTTTCACGGCAGCGCCGAAGGCCGGGCCGGCGAGCATCTGCCAGACGTTGGTCGCGAGCGATGGGACCACCAGGAGCGCGGCGGCCTGGACCGGCGGCATCACGAGCCCGAGCACGCCCATCGCGACCGTGGGCAATCCCATGCCGATCACGCCCTTCACCATGCCGGCGAGCAGGAAGGCGCCGGCGATGATCGCGAGCGCAGTCGGCGTGTCGTGCACCGGCCCGATCGTAGTGGGAACCGGCTTCCGCGGCCAGTCGCGCAGCGCGGGTGCGTCCGGGCCGTTGTACCCGGGAATACAATCGCCCGCGCGGCTGTTTGCCGCCAGTCGTCGGCGTACGTTTCCGCTCGCCGGCGCATCCCTCTCGCCCCTGGAGAAACCGAAAATGACCAAAACTAGACTCGCCCTGCTCGCTTCGATTTCGCTCATGACGCTCGGTGCCGGCGGTGCCGCCTACGCTCAGGCGTCCGCGATGACGTTCTTTGTTACCGGTACGGGCTCCGGAAAAGGCGCTGACTTCGGCGGCCTCGCGGGCGCCGACAAGCTGTGCCAGTCCCTCGCCGCCGCGGTCGGCGCGGGAGGCCACCAGTGGCGCGCCTATCTGAGTACCCAAGGCGCACAGGCCGTCAACGCGCGCGACCGCATCGGCGCCGGTCCGTGGCAGAACGTGAAGGGTGTCGTCGTGGCGAAGAGCGTCGCCGAACTGCACGGCGCGAACAACCTGACCAAGCAGACCGCGCTGACGGAGAAAAGCGAGGTGGTGAACGGGCGCGGCGACACGCCCAATCAGCACGACATCCTGACCGGTACGCAGCCCGACGGCACGGCCTTCGCGGGCAGCGACGATCGCACGTGCGGCAATTGGACGAAGAGCGGCGACGGCTCCGCGCAGGTCGGCCATCACGATCGCATGGGGCTCGACGAGCAGCCGCCCGCCAAGTCCTGGAACTCCTCGCATCCGACCCGCGGCTGCAGCGACGACGCCCTGAAGAGCACTGGGGGCGCTGGCCGGCTTTACTGTTTCGCGGCGAAGTAGGCTGGTTTCGGATCGACGGCGCTAGCCGGCCGGCGTGAGTTGGCCGGCTAGCGCCAATGCGGCCAGCACGGCATTACTAGACCCACACTCGTGACGCTTCGAAGCGCGGGCCGAGCAGACCTTCAGCTGACCTCCAGGTCTTCCACCCAGATGAGCTCGCACGCGCCGCGGCCGGTGTCCTCGCGCGTGAGCGAGCTCGTCCAGCGGAAACCGCCGTCGCCCTGCACGTCGACGAGGTAGCCCTTCAGCGCGACGACGTTGCCGGGGCGGAGGTTCCTCAGCCTCTTCTCGATCGCCCTCGTCGCCGGGATGAGGTGCATGTTCGCGCTCGAGCGCTCGATCTCCTGCAGGGGGATCGGCGGCGAACCCTCGTAGCGCCAGAAGTAGAAGCGGCCCGACTGCGAGACGTCGATCCGCGCGAGCACCGTCTCGTCCGACATCCGGCCCCAGCCAAATGCGACGTCGACCGGCGCGAGGCGATCGGGGCCGCCGCAGCAGTAGTTCTTCGCGTGCAGCACGCGCGCTTCCATCTCGAATGCCGCGAGCGCAGCGACGCGGAAGCCGTCCTTCACGAACACCGGTGCGTCGCGCCCGAGCTGGCGCTGCGCGGGCTCGTGTGCGGCGACCACGCCGGGCCCGCGCGCGATCGGGCGCGCGAACACGAAATGATCCACCGCGAGCCAGGCGCAGGCGAGGAGCAGGGCGGCGGCGATCCAGCGTGTCACGACGCGGCGACGTTCCCGGGGGTGGCGTCGAGTCTAGTCGGCGCCGCCGCCCGCGTCTGCCCAACCGGTCACGGTTGGTGCTAGGCTTTTGGCGCGAATTCCAAAGAGGTCACGCATGAGAGCCACGCTTGCACCCGGTCTCGCCACCAATCGCCGCATCACCGTCGACGACACGCGCGTGATCGGCTTCATGGGCGACGACTGCCGCGTGTACGCGACGCCGCGGATCATCAGCGACGTGGAGTACGCCTGCCGCAACTTCCTGCTCGGCCACCTCGAGCCCGGCGAGGATTCGGTCGGGACAAAGGTGAACGTCGAGCACGTCGGGCCGGCGCTGCTCGGCGCGGAGGTGTCGATCGACATCCGGGTGACCGCCGTCGACGGCCGGCGCGTCACATTCGAGGCGACGGTCAGGGACGGAGCGGACGACGTCCTGCGCGGCACGCACGAGCGCTTCATCGTCGCCGTCGAGAAGGTCCGCGAGCGGCTGCTGAAGAAGAAGGCACAGCAGTCGCAAAGACAGCAGCAGCAGCAGTAGGCGTACGGCCATGAGCAGGTCGATCCCCGCCGCGCGGCTGCAGCCGGCGTCCTCGCAGCTGCCGATCGCGTGGTACTTCGATCCGGAGATCTTCGCGCGCGAGCAGGCCGCGATCTTCGGGCAGGGCCCGCAGTACGTCGGGCACGAGCTGATGGTGCCGAAGGAAGGCGACTACATCACGCTCGAAGCGAGCCATCACGCGCGCGTGCTGGTGCGCGGCGACAGCGGCGTGAATCTCCTCGGGAACGTGTGCCGCCACCGCCAAGGCCTCTTGCTCGAGGGCCGCGGCAAGGTCCGGAACATCGTGTGCCCGCTGCACCGCTGGACCTACGACCTGAGCGGACGGCTGCTCGGCGCGCCCGAGTTCGCCGCGACGCCCGACATGCCGCTCGCCTGTGCGAAGCCGCAGTCGTGGCACGGACTCCTCTTCGCGGGCACGCGCGAGGTCGCGACGGATCTCGCCGACTTCACGCTCGCCGCCGACTACGACTTCTCGGGCTACGTCTTCGACCGGATCGTGGTCGACGAGTGCGCCTTCAACTGGAAGACGTTCCTCGAGATCTACCTCGAGCTCTACCACGTGCAGCCGTTCCACCCCGGGCTGCAGGAGTTCGTCGACGCCGGGAATTACCAGTGGGGCTTCGGCAAGCGCTGGTCGTACCAGATCCTCGGCATCAAGGACGAGTGGCGCCACCAGGTGTCGCCGAACTACACCCGCTACCGCGACGCGATCCTCGCCTACAGCGGCGGCGAGCTCCCGAAGTACGGCACCGTATGGTCGATCTACTACCCGAACGTGATGCTCGAGTGGTACCCGTACTCGCTCGTCGTCAGCACGCTCGTGCCCCGTTCGCCCGACCACACCACCAACATCCTCGAGTTCTACTACCCCGAGGAGATCGCGCTCTTCGAGCGCGGGCTCGTCGAGGCGCACCAGGCGGCGTACATGGAGTCGGCCACCGAGGACGCGCAGATCTGCACCCAGCTCCACCGCGGCCGGAAGGCGCTGCACGCGCTCGGGCAGGACGACCGCGGGCCGTATCACTCGCCGCACGAGGACGGCATGGTGCACTTCCACGAATTCCTGCGGCAGGAGCTCGGCCTGAAGTAGGCGTGCGCCCTGGACGGGCGCCGCGCCCGGACTGGCGTCTCGCCCTACACGGGCGCGCCCTTCTTCACGGCGCGCTTGTGCCGCAGATAGAGATTGTTCGCCACAAGCGCGCCGATCACCAGCCCCGCCCCGGCGAGCTCGACCGGCGCGAAGCGCCGCCCCTGTGCGAACCCGATCGAGAACACGATCACCGGCACGAGGTTGAGGAGCAGCATCGCGTTCAGGACGCCGATCCGACGGGTGGCGGCATTCCAGCAGATCATCGACAGCAGCACGCCGCCGAGCGCGAGGAACGCGAGCTGGGATCCGACCGAGCGCACCGCCGCCGGGCCCGGGACGTGCGCGAGGCCGAGCTGCACGAGCACCGCGGTTACGACGACGAGCCCGATCGAACCGGGGATCAACGTGAGCACGGTGAACTTGAGCGACGACCAGCCGCGAAAGCTCTCGGTCCCCATCGTGTAGACCACCCAGCACGCGGCACCGGCAAGGACGAGCGCGTCGCCGGCGAGCTCGCCGCGCCCGAGCGCCAGCGCCGGGTCGCCCTTCGTCACGACGAGAACCACGCCGGCGAACGCCGCCGCGATGCAGCCGAGGGTGAACCGCGCCGGGCGCCGGCCGCGCAGCGCACCAGTCGGCGATCGCGGTCATCGACGGCTGCAGCGACACGATGATCGCCGCGTGCTCGGCGCGGGTGATCGAGAGCCCGGCGAACACCAGCATCGGCGAGCCGGTCATGCCGACGAGGCCGAGCACGCTCGCCGGCCACGCACGGCCGTAGTACCGCAAGGCGCGCCGGCCCTCCCGCCAGAGCGACGAACGCGACGAGGAGCAGGGTCGCCACGCCGTAGCGGATCGCGGTGACGTGGAACGGGTCGACCGCGGCGAAGGTCGACTTCGCGACCGGGAGCTGCGCGCCCCAGATGAGGACCGCCACCAGCGCGTAGCGCGACGCCGGAGGCGAAGTGTTGTCGCATGCTGCGGGAGCCTATAGGAAACCGGCGCGCGAGCGGCGCGCCGCTCGCGCCGGGTCGGCGGCGGGGGTCGCCGGCCTAGAGCTTCCGCGCGACGACGCTGTCGCGCCCGGCCTTCACCGCTTCGGCGAGCGCTTCGTCGGCCCGGCGCACAAGGCTGTCGGGCGTCCACTCGGCGGTCTCGTCGCTCGAGGCGATGCCGAAGGTCATCGTCACCGACGCGTTCCGCGCCCCGATCGCGATCGGCGTCTTGCGGATGCGCAGGCGCATGCGCTCGGCAAGCGCCGAGGCGTTCTCGATGTCGCAGCGCGAGAGGAACACCAGGAACTCGTCCGGCCCGAAGCGCGCGACCGTGTCCGAGCGCCGCACGATGCCGCGGATGCGGTTGGTGACCTCGAGCAGCACGGCGTCGCCGGCCGCCTTGCCATGCTCCTTGACGACCTTGTCGAATGCGTCGATCTCGCCGAGGATCACCGCGACGCCCTCGCGCTCGCGGCGCGCCCGGTGGAACTCGCGGTCGAGCAGCTCGAACATCGCGTGGCGGTTCCAGAGCTGCGTCCCGGTGTCGATCAGCGCACGGCGGCGCAGCCGCTCGCTCTGCTCGACGAGCTGCGCCTGCGCCCGCCCGAGCGCGACGAGCTTCAGCTCCGACTCGACAAGCCGCGCGAGATCGCGCAGCAGGATGAGGTCGCCCTCGGCGAGCGCGTTCGGCATCCGGTCGCACACGCCGAGCACGCCGGCGATCGCGCCGTCGGGCGAGACCACGAGCGCGCCGGCGTAGAACCGGACCTGCAGCCGCCCGGTCACCCACGGATGATCCAGGAAGCGCGTGTCGCCGACGGTGTCGGGCACGACGAGCGGGCCGTCGCTCGCGATCGTCGCCGCGTCGAACGCGACCTCGGTGCCGAGCACCGTCGCCGGGATGCCCTGCGCCGCGAACAGCTTGATCTTGCCTTCCTTCACCAGCGAAAGCGTGACGACCGGCACGCGGAACAGGCGCCGCGCGAGGCGCGTGACGATGTCGAGGCGCTCGGCGAGCAGCGACGCGGGCGTCGGTTCGCGGTCCTGCTGCTGGGTGTCGTCTTGGGTCTGGGTCGCCATAGCCGCGTGCCGGCGCGGCGGGCGCGCGCTCGACATGGTGTCATCATGGGAGGCGAGCGCCGAAAAGTCCACCCACCCATGGGCTTAGCTGCGGGTTTGTGCGCTTTTGGCGCGGGGCGCGGCCGCTCGCCTGGCCGTTTACACCGCCGCCGCGCGGAATATTCCCCGCCGCCCGAGCCGTCGACACTCGCACCGGCTCGGGGCGGCCCGCCGTTCCGGCACCGTCATCTCCCGCACACCACGGACCTGTAGCGGCGGGTAGCGCGGGGCCTGACCGGCCACGCGCTGCGCCTCGACCCCGGCACCGTCGACCCGACGGCATGGCGGGTACAATCCGCCCCCGCGCAAGCCCATTACAACAAAGGAGGCGGCAACAATGATGCGCATAGTCCTGTTCTTGGTGACCAACATCGCGGTGATGGTGGTGTTGACGATCGTCCTCAAGGTCCTCGGGATCGACGTCGCGCTGGCGCAGCAGGGCTTCAACCTTGGCCCCCTGCTCGTCTTCTCGGCCGTCGTCGGCTTCACCGGCTCGATCATTTCCCTCCTGATCTCCAAGCAGATGGCGAAGTGGTCGACGCACGCGCAGCTCGTCGACGGGTCGGAGGGCACGACGCAGCACTGGCTGGTCGAAACCGTGCGCAAGCTCTCGCAGAAGGCCGGCATCGGCATGCCGGAGGTCGCGATCTACGAGGGCGAGCCGAATGCGTTCGCGACCGGCGCGTTCAGGAACTCGGCGCTGGTCGCCGTCTCCACCGGCCTCCTGCAGTCGATGAACCAGGAAGAGGTCGAAGCGGTGCTCGGCCACGAGGTCGCGCACGTCGCGAACGGCGACATGGTGACGATGACCCTGCTCCAGGGCGTGTTGAACACCTTCGTCATCTTCCTTTCGCGCATCGTCGGGACGATCGTCGACCGGACGGTGTTCCGGACCGAGCGCGGCACCGGGCCCGGCTTCTTCATCACCGTCATGGTCTGCCAGATCGTGTTCGGGGTCCTCGCTTCGATCATCGTTGCGTGGTTCTCGCGCCGGCGGGAGTTCCGCGCCGACGCGGGCTCGGCGCAGTATCTCGGCAACCCGCGGCCGATGGTGAACGCGCTTGCCCGGCTCGGCGGCCTCGAGCCGGGCCACCTGCCCGACTCGGTCAAGGCGATGGGCATCAACGACCGGCCGGGCTGGATGGCGCTCTTCTCGACCCACCCGCCGATCGAGCAGCGGATCGCGGCGCTGCAGGCCGCCGGAAAATAGGAGAACCACGTGATCGATCTCTACACCGCCGGCACCGGCAACGGCCATCGCGCCGCGCTCGCACTCGAAGAGTCGGGCCTCCCGTACCGCGCGCACAAGCTCAACCTTGCCGCCGGCGACCAGCGCAAGCCCGAGTACCTCGCGATCAACCCGGCAGGCACGATCCCGGCGATCGTCGACCACGAAGGCCCGGGCGGGAAGCCGCTCGCGATCGCGCAGTCGGGTGCGATCGCGCTCTACGTCGCCGAGAAAAGCGGCCGGCTGCTGCCAAAGGACCCGGCGCGCCGGGCCACCGCGCTTCACTGGCTGATGTTCGCGTGCACCGACTGCGCGATGACGGGCGGCGCGATCTTCCAGCTCGCGAACAACGCGCCGGAGAAGTCGCCGTCGAGCATCAAGTTCCTCGAGGACCGGCTGGTTGGCTTCTTCCGCGTGTGCGACCAGCGGCTCGCCGGGCGGGAATTCTTCGCCGACGAGTTCTCGGTCGCCGACCTCGCGCTCTTTCCGGTCGCGAACATGCGGAAGGCGATGATTGAAACGGCGGGCGGCATGCCGAATCTCCTCGCCTGGATCGCGCGCGTCGGCGCGCGGCCGGCGATCGTGAAAGGGATGCAGGTCTCCGTCTAGCAGTCGAGCCCGACGCCCGCCTGCCGGTTGATGCCCCGGTCACACCAGCAGGTCGGCGAGGCTCTTCATGTCGGGCACCACGAGGTCCGGCTGGTGCGGTGTGCCCCCGAACGGACGCTTGCGGCGGTCGACGAAAGCGGTGTGCATGCCCGCGGATTTCGCGCC
Source organism: uncultured beta proteobacterium (assembly GCA_963789885.1). Lineage (GTDB taxonomy): Bacteria > Pseudomonadota > Gammaproteobacteria > Burkholderiales > SG8-39 > DATEDA01. The sequence continues at coordinate 42,577 of CAWBNB010000013.1, forward strand.
GATGCAGTCGAACGCGTGGTTCGCCACGAACAGGACTTCGTCCATCCGGACGCGCAGGATCTCGGCGGCCTTCGTGTAAGTGACGACGTGCGGCTTGAACGAGTTCGCAGCCGCGACCGAAATCACGTCGTCGAAGTCGATGCCGTGGTGCGCCTTGGCGGCCTCCAGCATGTCAGGATCGCCGTTGGAGAGGACGACGATCCGGTACTTCGCCCTCAGCCGCGCCAGCGCCTCGGGCACGTCCGGAAAGGCCTTGAGCCGCTCGATCTGCGCGACCAGGTCGCGGACTTCGTCGTGCGTGTACGGGATCCCGGCGCGCTCGAGCGTGTACGCGACCGCTCGCTGGCCGATCTCGCGGTAGGGCGTGTGCTCGCGGTGGAGCAGCGCGTCGATCATCGAGTTCTCGAAGTGCGTCCGCCGCCACCAGGTGACGAACGCGTCCGGGCGGCCGGTCCACCCCTTGCTCTCGAGATACGGCGTGACCGCCGCGACCAGCCCCCCCTGCATGTCCACGACCGTCCCGTACTGGTCGAACATGCACACCTTGATTCCCGACCTCAGGCCCTCGATCGACATCGCTCGTCCCTCCGGCGACATTCTAGAAACCAGTCACGGAGCGCGCCACGAACCGTTGGATCCGGCTCCCGCCGGGGCCCGACAAGGCGCTCGCGTCTTGAAGACGGCGCGGCCGCGTGCGCGATTGAGGACGTTGCGGCGCCACAATGTCCTGATTTGGCTCGTCCCCTCCGCGTCCTCGCGGAGAAGTGAAACCCTTTGTTTCGCCCTTAAACCACGCATCCCCTCGGCCGTTCTAAGCATCAGGCGCCCATGCGCCGACGCAAGGAGGTTGCAATGCGTGGGTTCATCCGGCCGCTCGTAGCCGCCTTCATCCTGTTCATGGCCGGCGCAGCCTCGAGCGCGCTCGCCGATCCGCCGGCACGGGTCGGCCGGCTCAGCCTGATCGAAGGCGACGTCACGTTCCACGACACCGCCGCACGCGAATCGTCGCCGGCCACGCTCAACTGGCCGGTAACCGCCGGCGCGGCGCTCACTGCTGCGCCGGCTGCGCGCGCCGAAGTGCGCATCGGCTCGACCGCGATCCGCCTCGACGGCGCGACGGCGCTCGAGTTTACCGAGGTCGACGACCAGGCGATCCGGCTGCGGCTCGAGTACGGCGCCGTGGCCGTGCGCGTCCGCAGCCGCGAAGTCGCCGGCGAGCTCGTCCTCGAGACGCAGGATGCGCGCGTCGGCTTGAGCGAGGCAGGCCGCTACCGCGTCGAAGCGGGCCGCGCGCCCGACACGACGGCGATCACCGTGTTCGAAGGCGCCGCGCACGTCGACGCGAACGGCATCGCGATCGCGGTGCAGCCCGGCCGGCGCGCCGAAGTCGGCGGCGGCAGGGCGAGGGTGGTCGAGGCGTTCACCGACGAGTTCGACGGCTGGACGCTCGCCCGCGACCGGCGCGACGACGTTGCGCGAGAAGCGCCGCGCTACGTCTCGCCCGAAACCACCGGCTACGAGTCGCTCGACGGCTACGGCGAGTGGCGCGCGACGCCCGAGTACGGCGCGGTCTGGTATCCGCGCGCGGTCCCCGTGGGCTGGGCGCCCTATCGCGCCGGCCGCTGGGCCTGGGTGGAGCCGTGGGGCTGGACGTGGATCGACGAGGCGCCATGGGGCTTCGCGCCGTTCCACTACGGGCGGTGGGCGCTCATCGGCGGCGTATGGGCTTGGGTTCCGGGCGCGTTCGTCGCGCGTCCGGTGTACGCGCCGGCGCTCGTCGGATGGATCGGCCGGCCCGGCTGGAGCGTGAGCGTCACGATCGGCAGCGTGCCGGCGGTCGGCTGGTTCCCGCTCGCGCCGCGCGAGGTGTTCGTGCCCGCCTACCGGGCGAGCACGGTCTACGTCCGCAACGTGAACGTCGCGCACGTGACCAACGTGACCAACATCGTCAACGTCACGAACGTCACGCAGACCCATTACGCCTATCGACAGGTGGACCGGGCAGTCACCGTGGTGCCCGCGGCCGCGGTGTCGGGCGGCCAGCCGGTCGGCCGCTCGGCGCTCCACGTGCGGCACGCGGATCTCGTCGCGGACACGAACGCCGCGAACGCGCCGCCGGCCAATGCAGCGCGGCCGCCGCGACTGTTCGGCAACTCGCGACGGGACGACGACGGGCGATGGACGCGGGGTCCGCAACCCGTCGCCGCGCCCACGGCCAACGCGCCGGCCGCACCCGTCGCGAGCCAACCGCGTACCGGCGGTGAGCCCGAGCGGCGTCCCGAGCCGCGCGTTGATCGCAACCAGCGCCCCGTTCCGTCCCAACCCGCGCCGGCGGTTGCCTCCCCGGTGCGTCCGAGCGCCGTCGAGCGCGAGCGCCCCGGGCGGACGCAGGTCGCACCCGCGGTCGCGTCGCCGGTGCCGCCCGCCGCCGTCGAGCGCGAGCGCCGTCGCGATCAGAGCGAGCGACGCCCGGAGCCGCGCGTCGAGCGTGATCGGCGAGCGCCGACGCAGGTCGCACCCGCGGTCGCATCACCACCGCCGCCCGTCGCAACCGCACCTGCTCAACCCCGGGTGGCCGCACCGCCGGCACCCCGCGAGCGCGCGGACCGGCACGACGAGCGGCGGCCCATGCCCCCGGCGGCCGCGACGCGAGCGCCGGCACCGATGCCCGCGCCGCCCGCGGTGGCGCGCGCCCCTGCGCCGGCGCCCTCGGTCGCGGTTCCGCAACCGACGGGCGAGCAGCGCGGGCCACGCTCGGAAGGCAATCGCGGTCGGGAGCGCGAGGCGCGCCAGGGCGAGCGGCGCGGCGGATGAAGCGTCAGCGCCGCCTGCGCTCGTACCACGCCGACATCAGCTCCATGGCGAGGAGGGAAGCGGCCGACATCCCGACCAGCACGCCCTGCGCGACCTGCCACCCCCAGCGGTCGACGATCATCGCGAAGAGCGTCGGCGAGACCGCGTTGACGACGAGGATCGGGGTCGCAATGATCCCCAGGATGGCGCCGTAACCCGCGGCGCCGAACAGGGCGAGCGGCACCGCGCCGCGCACGATGGTGACCACGCCCTGCGAAGCGCCCATCAGCAGCGTGAACGCGAGGAGGACGGGAAAGCTCCCGCCGGCGAGCGCGAGCAGGAGGAAGGAAACCGGCAGCACGCCGACCGCGATGCGCGCGACTGTCATGGCGCGCAGGTTCCGGCCGAAGGAGATCTCGACGATGCGCCCGCCGAACTGCGCGACGCCCTTCAGCGACGCGACCCAGACCGCGGCAGCGGTCGCAAGCCCGGCCGCCTCCAGCAGCGGCACGAGCTGCACCGTTACGACCGCGAAGACGAAGCCGTTGAGCGACATGACGAGCGCGAACAGCACCATCGCCACCCACCGCAGGCTGCCCTCGAGCGGCGGGCCGTCGCGCGACGGGGCACCGGCCGCGGCTGCCGCGTCCCCGGTGCGTGGGGCCTCGCGCCGCGCGAGCCCGAGCCAGTTGAGCGGGAGGCAGACAGCCAGGTTGATCGCCGCGAAGAGCACCAGCGTCTGGCGCCAGTCGACGGCCTCGTTCAGGTAGTACCCCACGACCCAGAAGACGGTCGAGGCGAAAGCGCCGAACAGCGTCAGATACGAGATCGCCCGCCGTCCGCGCGACGGCAGCACCTGCACCAGCGCGGCGAACGCGGCGTCGTAGAGCACGAGCCGCATCCCCACGCCGAGGAACGCCCAGACGCCCAGGTATTGCGCCTCGGTGCGCACCAGCGACAGCGCGTACAGGCAGACGGAAACGAGCACCGTGCCGCACGCCATGACGCTGCGCGCGCCATAGCGATCGATCGCGCGGCCCGCCCACGCGGACACCGCGCCCATGGCGAGGAGCCCGACCGTGAAGCCGGAGTAGACGAAGCTGCGGCTCCAGCCGCTCTCCGCCACGATCGGCCCGGCAAGCACTCCCAGACAGTAGTAGCTCGTGCCCCATGCGGTGATCTGCGCGAGGCCAAGCGCGCAGACCGCCGCGAACAGCGGGTCGGAGGTTCGGATCCGCACCGAGCGCGCGTCAGACCGGCGGGAGCCGGACGATCACCTTGCCGACCGTGCCCTCCTCCACGGCGATGTGCGCGTCCGCGAGCCGGTCGAGGGGGAACACGTGCTGCCGGGGGTGCACCGCAGCCCCGCTCGCGAGCCATGCGTTCACGTCGCGGCCGGCGTCGGTCATGGCCTCCTGCGGCATCTCGTACACGAACACCCACAGCAGCCGCACGTTCTTGAACATCAGCGGGTAGAACGGGAGCGCGGGCTCGGTCTTCGTCATCGACGCGTAGCTCGCGATCGAGCCGTTCGGCTTGAGCACCGCGAGCGTCGTCGCGAGGTTGGCCCCGAAGTCGACCTCCACGATGTGATCGACGCCCGCCCCCTCGGTGAGCGCCATGATGCGTTCGGCGGCGTTCTCGGTCCGGTAGTTCACGACGTGGTCGGCGCCGGCGCGCTTCGCTTCGGCCGCCTTCTCCGCGCCCGAGACCGTCGTCACGACGCGCCCGCCGCCCCACTTCGCAAGCTGGATCGCGTAGAAACCGACCGCGCCTGCGCCGCCAGTGACGAGCACGGTGCGGCCGCGCACCGGCCCGAGCCCGAACACTGCGCGGTGCGCGGTCATCCCGGGCACGCCCAGCCCGGCGCCGACCTCGAACGAAGCGTCCGCGGGCAGCGGGAACGCGCGGTGGTGCGGGGTCACCGTGTACTGCGCGGCCGTTCCGAGCGGTCGCTTCCAGCCGGTGCTGTGCAGCCACACGCGCTCGCCAACCCGGCCCGCCTCGACGCCCGGGCCGACCCGGTCGATCACGCCCGCGCCGTCGTTGTCGGGAACCACCCACGGGAAGGCGATCCGCTGGTTGTTCCAGCCCGCCCGGCGCTTCACGTCCGAGGGGTTGACGCCCGAGCACGCGACGCGCACCCGCACCTCGCCCGGGCCCGGCTCGGGGTCGGGTCGTTCGCCGACCTTCAGGACGTCCTTCGCCGGGCCGTTCTGCTCGTACCACCCTGCTTTCATCTTCGGTTCCCCGTCGTACGGAAGTGAGCGAGAAAATGCGCGAGGTCCGCGAGCTCGGCGTCGCCGAGCCCGGCCACGGTCTCGGCCATCGCCGCGTTGCCGTAGCCGATCCGGTTCCCGCTCCGGTAGTCGCGCATCGCCTTGAGGAGGTAGTCCTCGCGCTCGCGGCTCCACGCCTCAGAACAGATGCACCGCGGTCGGCGCGACGAGTCCGACCAGCACGAGGACGAGCCCGACGACGCCGAGCCCGGCTCCGATCCACGCCAGCGCCATCACGGTGGTGATGATCGCGGCCGACGCGAGCACGATCCCGATCTGGACCGCGCCCGATGCGACCTCGTACAGGTGGTAGGCGGCGAGCGAGCGGTCGCGCTTCTCCTCGGCCGCCTTGGCGCGCGCGGCGAGCTCCTTGCGGCCCTCGTTCGTCTCGGGCTCCGACTCGTAGCGCGCGGCCGTCTTCTTCCACGCTTCGATCTGCCTGTCGTAGGCGGCGCGCGCTTCGCCCGTCGCCGCCGGCGCCTCGAGCTGCGCGCCTTCCGCGGCGGTGCGCACCGTCGTCATGCGGACCGTCTTCGCCTGGAAGAACGCCCAGAGATTCGACGCCTCGATGTTGTAGCCGAGCACCGCGGTCTGCGCGCTCTTGCCGAGCGTCTCGGAGAGCGCGAGCACCAGCGCGAGCAGCGCGATCAGGAGCGCGACCTTCTTGTTCGACGGATCGATGTGGCCGGCAGCGGACATCGTTGTGACCTCCCCTCCTTGAAGCCGCGATTGTGCCGCGATTGTCCGCGGTTGCGTGGCACGCGCAACCGCTCGTCCGCCGCGATCGACCGTTCGCGCGCGCGCCGCCGCGGGCGCTCGCCATTTGTCCGGCGCCCGCGACCATTCGTAGGCCGGCGCTTGTGTCCGAATGCAAGAGCAGTAAAGTTGTATTGCGTCCCGGCGGCGAGTGGTGCGAACCCCGTTACTCTCCCTTGCAACGCCACTCGCCTGCCGGGGAACGCATATGGACCACACCCACACCCTGCTCATCGCCATCGCAGTCGCGCTCGGATTGAGCGTCGTGCTGCGCTGGATCTTCATCCCGCGGCGCAAGCTGCGCGACTCGCGAGCGCGCACGCCACACGCGCCGCAGGGGCCGCGGGCTGCGGACGCGAACGGCGCCTGGGAGGGCGCCGCCCGGCGGCGGCGCGACCTCGCGGCCTAGGTAGCGCTCGACGTCTGCTTCACCACGCTGGATGAGGACCCGTCAGGCCCCGTACGCCACGTAGAATGCGGGCCTCCCGGGGCCCGCATTGCCGCTCACGCTCGTACTCGCCGTCACCGTTCTCACGCACCTTGCGTTCGCGGGCGCACGCGTGGCGGTCGCGCTGCTCGCGCTGCACCTCGGGGCCTCGGTCGCGGTGGTCGGCGTGCTCGCGGCGCTGTTCCCGGCGCTGCCGATGTTCTTCTCGGTCGCCGCCGGCCGCGCGATCGACCGCATCGGCGTGGTGCCGCCGATGCTCGTCGGCGCGCTCGCGGTCGCGGGCGGCTCGCTCGCCGCGTTCGCGTGGCCGACGCTCGACGCGCTGTACGCGGTGAGCGTCGTGGTCGGCTCGGGCGCGATGCTCTCGCACATCGCGTCGAACAACGCGGTTGGCGCCATCGGCAGGCCGTCGGACCGGCCGCGCAACTTCACCCTCATCTCGCTCGCCTTCTCGACCGCCACGTTCGTCGGACCGGTGCTCGCCGGGCTGGCGATCGACGGGCTCGGCCACGCGCGCGCGTTCCTCGTGGTGAGCGCGTTCGCGGCGGCGTCCGTGGTCACGATCGTCTCCAACCGCACCCGGTTCCCTCGCCCCGCGCGCGCCGGCCCGCGCGGCGAGCGGCGGATGGCCGACCTGTTCCGCATCCGCGCGCTGCGCCAGGTGCTCGCGGTCGGGGCGCTGATCGCGATGACCTGGGAGATCTTCGTCTTCGCGGTGCCGATCTACGGCACCGGGCTCGGCCTCTCGGCGAGCACGATCGGCGCGATCCTCGGCGCGTTCGCCCTCGCCACGTTCGTCGCGCGAGTCGTCCTGCCGACCCTCGCGCGGCGACTCGCCGAGTGGACGCTGATCGCCGTGGCGCTCGGGATCGCGGTCGCGGTGTTCGCGGTCTTCCCGCTCGTCAAGCAGGTGCCGTTCCTCATGCTCCTCGCGTTCACGCTCGGCCTCGGGCTCGGCATGACCCAGCCGCTCTTCCTGTCGCTCCTCTACGCGGCGACGCCGGAGGGGCGCTCGGGCGAGGCGGTCGGGATCCGCACCGGCATCCTGAGCGTGTGCCAGACCGCGATGCCGCTCTTCTTCGGCGCGATCGGCGCCGTGCTCGGCATCGCGCCGGTGTTCTGGTCGATGGCGCTCGCCCTCGCCGGCGGCGTGGCATTTACGCGGTCCCGCCGGTAGACGCGTCATGCCGCTCTGGCGACCACTTCTCGCGGCTGTGCTGCCGGTGGCGCTGCTCGCCGGCGCGTTCGCGCTCGCGCAGCGCCCGGCGGCGATCCCGGCCTCGCTCGACGGGCTGAAGATCTCCGGGCCGTGGGTCGCGCTCGGAGCGGCCGCGCTCCTCGCGATCGCCTTCAACCGCGGCCGCATCGTCTTCGCCGCCGCGCTGATCGGCCTCGCCCACTATGGCTACCGGACGTGGATCGAACCCGGCCCCGACTCGCTTGCCGCGCGCGCGGCCTACGCCGGCACGTGCGTGCTCGTACCCGCGGGTCTCGCCGCGCTCGCCTGGCTGGAGGAGCGCGGCGTAGTGAACGTCCACGGCGCGATCCGCGCCCTGGCGCTCGCGGGGGCGTGCGCGCTGGTGGGGTGGATCGGCGGATCGGGCCGCACGGTCGCGGTGAACTCGCTCTACCTCCCGCTCGCGAGCCTGCCGTGGCTGCCGCCGACACCGATCCCGCAACTCGGGCTGATCGCGATCGTGGCGGGCCTTGCGGCGGCGTGCACCGCCGCGTACCTCCGGCGCACGCCGGTCGAGATCGGCCTCGCATGGGCGATCGTCGCGTTCGCGATTGGGGCGCACATGGTCCGCACGCCGCTCGCCTTCCCCGCGTTCGTCGCCGCGGCCGCGGCGCTGCTCGTCGTCGCGGTGCTGCGCGATTCGCACCGCATGGCGTTCCGCGACGAGCTCACCGGCCTGCCGGGGCGGCGCGCGCTCGACGAGCGACTCAAGGCGACCGGGCGGCGCTACGCGGTGGCGATGGTCGACGTCGACCACTTCAAGAAATTCAACGATACCCACGGTCACGACGTCGGCGACCAGGTGCTGAAGCTCGTCGCCTCGCGCCTCGCCGGGGTGGGCGGCGGCGGGACCGCGTTCCGCTATGGCGGCGAGGAGTTCACGATCCTCTTTCCGGGGCAGGACGCGGACGAGGCGATGCCGCACCTCGAGCAGTTGCGCGCGGACATCGCCGGCTACCGGATGGCGCTCCGCGCCCCCGACCGCCCGCGGCGGACCCGTTCGGGCAAGCGCCGGCGCGGCGCGCCCGGCGGCACGAAGAGTCTGTCGGTCACCGTCAGCATCGGGGTGGCGGCGCGCACGCCGCGGCACGACCAGCCGGAAGCGGTGATCAGAGCGGCCGACAAGGCGCTGTACCGGGCGAAGCGCGGCGGGCGCGATCGGGTCGAGGTCGCCTAGCGCCGCCCTTCGCCCTTCCCCCCTTCACTCGCAGCTGAACTCCACCACCGTCGCCTCCGACTCGCTCGTGCGGTGGCCGAGCCCGATGCGGCCGCGCCCACGGAGCATCAACTCCTCGTGGCGCAGGCACACCTCCGGCTCGGCCGCGATCGCGACGAAGGTGCCGTTCGAGCTGTGGTCGACGAGCACGAACTTGTCGCGGCGCTTCTCGATCCGCGCGTGCAAGCGCGAGGCCTTGCGGTCGCCGACCACGATGTCGCACACCGCGTCGCGGCCGAGCCCGACGTGCCCGGCGCCCGAGCCGTCGAACCACAGCAGGCGATCGCCGTACGCGAGCCGCAGGCGCGGGACGCGATCCTCGGCAAATCGCGTGCCGAGCGTGGTCAGCTCCTCGGGCGAGTCCTGCCAGATGAACTCGTAGATCTCGAGCGGCTCGCGCTTGCCCCGGACGGTCACCCGGTCGAGCATGCGCACGTCGTCGCGCGCCGGGCCGGCGAGCCGGGCGACCACCTCCTGCGTCGCGAGGATCTGCCCGACCTTGGCGAGCCCGGCGACGCGCGCCGCCGCGTTCACGCAGTCGCCGTAGAGGTCGCCCTCGTTCTCGATTACCGCGCCGTAATGGCAGCCGACGTGAATCCCGAGCGCGGGGCCGCCAAGCCCGGTCTGCTCGAGCACGCGCACGTGCATCGCGCGCGCCGCCTGCAGCGCCGCGTCGGCGTCGACGAACGCGCACATCAGGCCGTCGCCGGTGGTCTTGACGACGCGGCCCTGGAGCTCGTCGGCAGCGCGCTGGAGCAAGCGCAGGCAGCTCGCCACGCGCGTCAGCGCGTGCGCGTCGCCGAGTTCCTCGTAGAGCCGGGTGCTGCCGCTGATATCGACGAACAGCACGGTGCAAGTCTGCGGGCTGCCGGACATGGATCGTTCCCTCGCAAGGCCAGAGTATAGGACTCGCCCCCTCGAGCGGGGGTCCCGACAGCGTCTCGTCCGGACGGCCTAACCGTCGATAAGTTGCCGTCCCGAAAGGCGATTGACTGGCGCTAGGGCCGCGCCTAGTATCAGACGGTTCGCTCGGGGGCGAACGTTTCGGAGTCGATTTGCAGGGGTCTGGGCAGGGGGAAATCCGGTTGCGAGCAGGGGTAGCAGCGTGGGTCGTCGCAATGGCATGCGGCGTCGCATCGGCGGCCGAGCCGCCGGCGGTGGTCACGCTGCTCGAAGGCCAGGCGGCGCTGCTGCGCGGCACCGTGCGCTACGCGCTCGCCGAGGGCGTGCGCCTGCAGACCGGCGACATCGTCGAACTGGGCGAGAAGGGCGCCGCGGAGATGGAGTTCGCGGACCGCTGCATCCTCAGCCTCGGGCCGAAGGCGCATTTGTACATCGGGGCGCTCGTCCCGCGCGGCGCGAAGGCGGGCGGCATCTCGGATCTGTACCTCATGCAGGGCTGGGCGAAGCTCTCTTCCGGTAAGGCGGCCGCACCGCTGCGGATCACGACGCCGGTGTTCGGTCTCGGCACCGCGGACGCGACCGCGGTGATCCACGTCGCCGATGGCGAAGGTGCGATGTTCGTCGAGGTGGGTGACGTACGCGTCGTGGAGGGCTTCGTCAAGGCGTCGCCCACGAGCCCGGTGCGGATGCGCGGCGGCGAGTTCTTCAGCCGCAAGGTCGACCAACGAATTACCGTCGCCCCGCGCCCGGCGCCGACCTTCGTCGCGTCCATGCCGAAGGCGTACATGGACAACCTGCCCTCGCGGCTCGGCAAGTACAAGGACCGGGAGGCGACCCCGCGCGCGACGGGCGATCTCGCCTACGCCGACGTCGAGATGTGGCTCAAGGCACCGCTCGAGATCCGGCGGCCGATCATGCAGCGCTTCATACCGAAGGCAAACGATCCGGCCTTCCGCAAAGCGCTGGTCGCGAATCTCAGGTCCCACCCGGAGTGGGACCCCATCCTCTTCCCCGAGAAGTACAAGCCGAAGCCGCCGCCCGAGGAGGCGACGGTGCAGGACGCGGGGACGCGGCGCCCTTCGAACTGACCACGTGAGCGGACCCGGGAGGCAGCAGTGAAACTGATTCTCAAGTTCAACATCGTCTTCATCGCGATCTTCCTGATCGGGCTCGGTGCCGCGGGGTACGTCTCGAACCAGCTGCTCCAGAACAACGCGCGGGAGGAGATCCTGCAGAACGCGCGCCTCGTGATGGAGGCCTCGCTCGCGACGCGCGCGTACACCTCCAGCCAGATCCGCCCGCTGCTCGAGACGCAGATGAAGTACGCGTTCCTGCCGCAGTCGGTGCCGTCGTACTCGGCGACCGAGGTGCTGGGCGGGCTGCGCAAGAAGTTCCCCGAGTACTCCTACAAGGAGGCCGCGCTCAACCCGACCAACCCGCGCGACCGCGCGGTCGAGTGGGAGACCGACATCATCAATCAGTTCCGCTCCAACCCCGAGCGCGGCGAGATCATCGGCGAGCGTGACACACCGACCGGCCGCACGCTCTACATCGCGCGCCCGTTCCAGATCAAGGATCCGGGCTGCCTGCCCTGCCACAGCACGGTGGAGGCGGCGCCGAAGACGATGGTCGACCGCTACGGGCCGGCGAACGGCTTCGGCTGGCAGCTGAACGAGGTCATCGGCGCGCAGGTCGTATCGGTGCCCACCGACGTGCCGATCCAGCGCGCCCAGGCGGCGTACCGGACCTTCATGGTGTCGCTCACCGCGGTGTTCCTCTTCATCGGCATCGCGCTGAATCTCATGCTGCTCATCATGGTGATCCGGCCGGTGACGAAGCTCTCGAAGCTCGCCGACCAGGTGAGCATGGGCCAGATGGACGTCCCGGACTTCCGCGTCGCGGGCAGGGACGAGATCGGCACGCTCACCGAGTCGTTCAACCGGATGAAGAAGTCGCTCATCCAGGCGATGAAGATGCTCGAGGACTGAAGCACGATGGCGACAGTAGACCGGCTCGGCAAGTATGAAGTCACCGAAGTGCTCGGCAAGGGCGCCATGGGCGTGGTCTACAAGGCGTTCGACCCCAATATCCGCCGTACCGTCGCGATCAAAACGATCCGGAAGGAACTGATCGAGGACGACCGCGGCCACTCGCTGCTCGCGCGGTTCAAGAACGAGGCCCAGGCCGCGGGCCGCTTGTCGCATCCGGGCATCGTCGGCGTGCACGAGTACGGCGAGGAAGGCGACCTCGCCTACATCGCGATGGAGTACGTGCAGGGGAACTCGCTCCGCGAGTACTTCAACCGCGGCACGCGCTTCGAGACCCGTGACGTGGTCAGCGTCACCGCGCAGCTCCTGGACGCCCTCGCATACGCGCACGAACAGGGCGTCTGGCACCGCGACATCAAGCCGGCGAACCTGATCATCATGACCAACGGCCGGCTGAAGATCGCCGACTTCGGCATCGCCCGCATCGACTCGTCGAACCTGACGCAGATCGGCGCGGTGATGGGGACGCCGGGCTACATGGCGCCGGAGCAGTACGCCGGCACCGACGTCGACTGGCGCGCCGACATCTTCGCCTCGGGCGTCGTGCTGTACCAGCTCCTGTGCGGCGTGAAGCCGTTCGCCGGCTCGACCGAGGCGGTCGCGTACAAGGTCTGCTACGAGACGCCGCCGATGCCGTCGCAGGTCGACATCGAGCGCGCGCCCACCGCGTACGACGCGGTCGTCGCGCGTGCGATCGAGAAGAAGCCGGCGAAGCGTTTCCAGAACGCGAACGAGTTCCGTTCCGCCCTGCTCGACGCTTACGCGGCGCCGGTCAGCCCGACGGTCTCCGAGGAGACGATCATCACCGAGATCGTCGCGACGACGATCCGGATCGAGCCCACTAGCCCGTCGCACGCGTCGCAGCCGCGCACCGACGCGAGCTCGCCTTCGGGTTCGAGCGCGGGGGCAAAGACCACGCAGCCGCCGCCCGGCTGGGACCCAGCGGTGCTGAAGGCGATCGAAGGGCATCTCGCGCGCTTCGTCGGGCCGGTCGCGAAGGTGATGCTCAAGCGCGCCGCGCTGCAAACGACCGATGTCGACTCGGTCTACGGCATCCTCGGCGAGCAGCTGACCGGCGCCGAGGAGCAGAAGGCGTTCCTCGCCACGCGCGCGAAGCTCCCGGGTGCACCGCCGCCCAAGCCGCTCGCGAGCACGCGCACGGTCGCGATGGAAGCCGGCACGATGCTCGCGGCGAAGGCCGCCGGCGCACCGCTCACCGCCGACATGATCGCGATCGCGACGCGCAAGCTCACCGAGTACGTTGGCCCGATCGCCAAGGTGATCGTGAAGAAAGCTGCCGGCCAGGCATCGACGTCGCGGCAGTTCTACCTGCTGCTCGCCGACAGCCTGACGAGCGAAGCCGAGCGCGCCAAGTTCCTCGACGAGCTCGGCGCCGGGCAGTAGCGCCCGCCCGGGCCGTCCGCCCACTCCAAAAAGCAACCGGCCGGCGCCGCGGATTCCGCGGGGCCGGCCGGCGTGCAGATCGTGAGCGGCTACTTGAGGTGCTTGTTGACGAGCTTCGTCATCTCGAACATCGAGACCTGACGCTTGCCGCCGAAGATCTCGCGCAGCTTCTCGTCCGCGTTGATCATCCGCCGGTTGATCGCGTCCTGGAGCTTGTTCTTCTTGATGTAACCCCAGATCCTCTTGGTGATCTCGGTGCGCGCCTGCGCGATCGGCCCCACCACCGCGGCGAGCGCGGCGCTCGGGGTCATCGGCTTCATGAACGCGGGATTGGGTTTGCGCTTCGCGCCGGATTTCTTCTTGGCCGGCCGGCGTACCGCGGACTTCTTCGCAGCCTTCTTCGTGGACTTCTTCTTCGTCGCCATCGTTAAACCTCCACTAGCGTCTGTATCTTGGTCGTGTGAGTGTCGCAGCAACTATGCAACTATGCATCAATGCATCACCGCCCTCGGAAGCGCGGCTGGCGACGAGAGAATGCCCCAAGCGCCGGGGCTCGTGCAAGCGTTTTTTTCGAGTGGCGGCTCGTTTTTTTCCCTCTGTAGCGCCGCCCCGCCCGCCGGGCGGCGCGCGTGTATGCTCGCGGCATCAAGCGACTCGGAGGACGCCCGATGAGAACGCGTGTTCGCCACTGGACTTGCGCGGGGGTGCTTGCCGCCGCCGCACTCGCCGCGCTGCCCGCCGCGGCGCAAGCGCCCGCTTCGCCGCCGCAACAGGCGGTTGCGACCTTCGCCGGCGGCTGCTTCTGGTGCATGGAGCCCCCGTACGACAAGCTGCCCGGGGTGATCTCGACCACCTCGGGCTACATGGGCGGGACGAAGCGCAACCCCACCTACGAGGAGGTCTCGAGCGGCCGGACCGGGCACGCGGAAGTGGTGCAGGTCGTCTACGACCCGTCGAAGGTGACCTACGAGAGGCTGCTCGAGGTGTTCTGGCTGAACATCGACCCGACCGTGCAGGACCGCCAGTTCTGCGACGTCGGCTCGCAGTACCGGACCGCCATCTTCTACCACTCCGCCGAGCAGAAGCGGCTGGCGGAGGCCTCGAAGGCGGCGGTGGAAAAGTCCAAACCGTTCAAGCAACCGATCGTCACGCCGGTCGAGCAGGCGGGCGACTTCTGGCCCGCGGAGGACTATCACCAGGATTTCTATAAGAAGAATCCGGTGCGCTACAAGTACTACCGGACGGGGTGCGGCAGAGACGCCCGCCTGAAGGAGCTCTGGGGCAAGTCGGGCGAATAGGGAGTCGTCACGATGCGAGGGGGCGACGCCGCTTCGCGGCGCCCCCTCGTGCTCCCCGAAGCCAGGACAGCGATGCTTCGCATCGGTCTCTCCATGGCGGAATTTGAGCGCAACCTCCGGATGGCGGGCCGGCGGGCGGGGGCCTTAGAGTGCGCCCATCGCCAACCCGACGGATACAGCGCCCGATGAACCTCGCAGACTCTCCGCTCCTCGACGCCGCGCGCTGGCGCGCGGTGACCGCTCGCGATGCCGCCGCCGACGGCACGTTCGTCTACGCCGTGAAAACGACCGGCGTCTTCTGCCGACCGACCTGCCCGTCGCGGCGACCGAAGCCGGAGAACGTGCTGTTCTTCGACGGCGCGGCCGCCGCGGCCCGCCAGGGCTTCCGGCCCTGCCTGCGCTGCCACCCCGAGCGCCCCGCGTCGCCACGCGACGACGCGCAGGATCGCATTCGCGCGGCGATCCGCGCGATCGAGGCGGCGGACTCGCCGCCGACGCTCGCCACGCTCGCCCGCGCCGCGGGCTTGAGCCGCTTTCACTTCCAGCGCCTGTTTAAGCGCACGGTCGGGATCTCGCCGCGCGAGTACCACGCCGCGTGCCGGCGCGATCGCCTGCAGCGCGCGCTGCACGCGGGCGAGTCGGTGGACGCTGCGGTCTACGGCGCCGGGTACGGGTCTCCCAGCCGCGTGTACGAGCACGCGCGGCGCCTCCTCGGGATGTCGCCCGCGACCTACCGGAACGGCGCCGCGGGGGAGCACATTCGTCACGCGCTCGCCCGCTCGTCGCTCGGCTGGGTCGGCATCGCGGCGACGGCGCGCGGGGTCTGCGCGATCGAAATCGCGGCGACGCGCGAAGCCGCCGCGCGCGCGCTCTCCGGCCGCTTTCCGCAGATCGAGCGGGACGGTAGCGCCGGCGAACTCGAACGCTGGCTTGCCGCCGCGGTCGCGTTCGTCGAGCAGCCGCGCGCGCCCCTCAGCCTGCCGCTCGACGTCCGCGGTACCGCGTTCCAGCAGCGCGTGTGGCGCGCCCTCCAGGCAACCGCGCCGGGCGAGACGCTCAGCTACGGCGCGCTCGCACGCAAGGTTGGTGTGCCGGACGGCGCCCGCGCGGTCGCGCGCGCGTGCGCGACGAATCCGGTGCCGCTCGCGATCCCCTGCCATCGCGTCGTGCCGGCCGACGGCACCACCGGCGGCTATCGCTTCGGTGTTGGGCGGAAGCGCGCGCTGCTCGAGCGGGAACGGGCGGCGGCGGCAAGAAAGACCGGGCGCGCGCGGGTCCGAAGCGGGTCCCGCAGTGCGGCCGGCTGACGTCGCGCGCCTCGTCGCCCTCGCGGCGATCTGGGGCGGTTCGTTCATCTTCATCCGCATCGCCGTCATCCCGCTCGGCCCGATCGCAGCCGCCGACCTGCGCGTCGCGCTCGCCAGCGTCACGCTGCTCGCGTGGCTGCGGTTCGCCGGGATCGATCTCCGCTGGCGCGAGCACTGGCGGTTCTATCTCGCGGTCGGCTTCGTCACTTCCGCGGCGCCGTTCGCGCTCTGGGCGTTCAGCGCGATCTACCTGCCGGCGTCGTATCTCGTGGTGCTCAACGCGACGTCGCCGCTCTTCGGTGCGCTGATCTCGGCGGTCTGGCTGCGCGAGCGCGTCACCGCGCGCGTGGCCCTCGGGCTCGCGTGCGGCGTCGCGGGCGTGGCGATGCTGGTCGGCCTCGGTCCGGTCCGCACGTCGCCCGCGATCGCCTGGGCGATCGCGGCGGGAGCACTCGCTGCGTTTTCGTACGCGGTCGCCGCCGCGTTCATGAAGCGCCGCTCGGCGGTCGTCGATGCCGCCGCGGCCGCGACCGGGAGCCAGCTCGGCGCGACCCTCATCCTCGTACCACTGCTCGCGCCGCTGCCGCCTGCCGCCTGGCCGACACCCGCCGAGTGGATGGCGGTCGTGCTCCTCGGGGTGCTTTGCACCGGCATCGCCTACCTCCTCTACTTCCGCCTGATCGCCGACGTCGGGCCGACGCGCGCGCTCACCGTGACGTTCCTCATCCCGTTCTTCGGGATGCTCTGGGGCGCGCTTTTCCTCGGCGAGGCAATCACACCGGTGATGGCGGCGGGTTGCGCGCTCGTGCTTGCCGGCACCGCGCTCATCCTGCGGCAGCCGGCGCCGGCGTCCGATCCTCGACAATCCGACCCGCTCGCTTCGCGCGCGCCTTGATCTCTCAAGGCACGAACCGGGCGCCGCATGCGCCTCGACGCGGGATTCCCTCGCGCCGGAGCGCCGCGGCGCGCACGGTAGAATCGCCGCCATGGACATCGCCGACCGGCGCCGCGAGTACACGCGCGAGACTCTCGACGAGGGCGCCGCCGCGTGCAATCCGTTCGACCAGTTCCGCAGCTGGTTCGACGCGGCGCTCGCCTCCGAGCTGCGCGAGCCGACCGCGGTGGCGCTCGCGACGGTCGGCGCCGACGCCCGGCCCGTCGGCGCGCATGGTGCTGCTGAAGGGCTACGACGAGCGCGGGTTCGTCTTCTTCACCAACTATGAGAGCCGCAAGGGCCGCGAGCTCGCGGGCAATCCGCGCGCGAGCCTGCTCTTCTACTGGGCCGAGCTCGAGCGCCAGATCCGCATCGAGGGCACGATCGGGAAGGCCTCGGCCGCGGAGTCCGACGCGTACTACGCGACCCGCCCGCTCGGCGCGCGCGTCGGCGCCTGGGCGTCGCCGCAGAGCCAGCCGATCGGCAAGGCCGCGCTGATGGCGAAAGTCGCCGAGATGGGCCTGCGCCACGGGCTGAACCCGTCGCGACCGCCGCACTGGGGCGGCTACCGCCTCGCACCGGACGCCTTCGAGTTCTGGCAGGGGCGCCCGTCGCGCCTGCACGACCGCATCCGTTACCGCAGGCTCGCCGACGGCAGCTGGCAGATCGAGCGCCTCGCGCCCTAGGGCCGCGGACGCGCGCGAGGGCACATGCGGGAGATCCTCGGCGTCCTCGTGCCGTTCTTCGCGATCGTCGCGCTCGGCTACGGCGCCGCGCGCTTCCGGCTGATCTGGCAGAGCGGCCTGAACGGCCTCAACGCCTACCTCTTCAACTTCGCGCTCCCGGTGATGCTGTTCCGCGGCGTTGCGACGCGCGATCTCGCCGAGCTCGCCGACGTGCGGCTCGCGTTCGTCTACGGGCTGACGACGATCGCGCTGTTCCTCGTCACCGCGACGATCGCGGCGCGCGCGTTCGCGCTCGACCGCCCGACCGCGCTCTTCCACGGGCTCGGCGCGGTGCAGTCGAACAACGGCTTCCTCGCGCTGCCACTCATGCCGGCGCTCTTCGGCGAAGCGGCGATCGCGCCGCTCGCGCTCACGCTGCTCTCGGACATGGTCGGCCTCTACCCGCTTTGCATCCTGCTCGCCGATCTCGCGACCCGGCGGCCGCACGTGCGCGGCACGCCGCTCAGGTCGATCGCGCGCTTCTTCTACTCGAATCCTTTCATCCCGGCGCTGTTCGTGGGGTTCGTCTTCGCGTCGTTCCGGATCCGCCTGCCCGGCCCGGCGCAGACCACGATCGACCTCCTCGCCGCGAGCGCGGCCCCGGCAGCGCTCTTCGCGCTCGGCGCGTCGCTCTCGATCTACCGCGAGCCGACGCGGCGCACCGGCCAGGTCGCGCTGATGAACGTCGTCAAGCTCGCAGTCATGCCGGTCGTCGTCTGGGCGGTCGGGACGCATCTGATTCCGCTGCCGCCCTTCCACCTGAAGGTCGGCGTCGCCGTGGCCGCGCTGCCTACGGGCGTGAACCTCTACCTCTTCTCCAGCCGCTACCTGCGCGACGTCGGCGTCTTCTCCGCCGCGATCCTTTCCTCCACGGCGATCAGCGTTGCCAGTCTCACGTTCGTCGTATGGCTGCTCGCGCGCACCTGATCGCCGTATGGCTCGCAGCGCTGCTCGCCGCGATCGGCGGGCTCGCATGGTGGCATGCGCGCGGGCAGCCGATCGCGCTGCCCGACGCGGGCATCGACAGGCTCCCCTGCGTGTCGTACGCGCCCTACCGCTTCCCCGGGCAAACGCCGTTCACCAAGGGCTTGGTCGTGAGCCCGACGCAGATCGACGCCGATCTCGCGCTCCTCGCGCAGCGGACGCGCTGCGTGCGCATCTACTCGGTCGACCAGGGGCTCGACGCAGTGCCGGCGCTCGCCCGCAAGCATGGCCTGCGCGTGCTGCTCGGACTCTGGATCGGCCGCGACCGGACCGAGAACGAGCGCGAGCTCGCGCGGGGGCTCGAGGTGATCCGGCGCGACGCCGATGCGATCGACGCGGTGGTCGTCGGCAACGAGGTGCTGCTGCGCCGGGAGCTGCCTGCCACGGCGCTCGCGGATTACATCCGGCGCGTCCGGGCCGCGACGACGCTCCCGATCACCTACGCCGACGTGTGGGAGTTCTGGCTGCAGCACCCCGCGCTCGCCGACGCGGTGTCGTTCGTCACCGTGCACCTGCTGCCGTACTGGGAAGACGAGCCGATGCCGATCGAGCGCGCGGTCGATCATGTAGCGAGCATCCTCTCGCGCGTCCGCGCGGCGTTCCCCGGCCGCGACGTCTTCATCGGCGAAGCCGGGTGGCCGAGCAGGGGACGACGGCGCGAGGGCGCGGTGCCGTCGCGCGTCAACCAGGCGCGGTTCGTCCGCGAGCTCGCGAACGCCGCCGCAGCGCACGGCCTGCGCTACAACGTCATCGAAGGGTTCGACCAGCCGTGGAAGCGCCGGCTCGAAGGGACGGTCGGCGGGTTCTGGGGCGTGCTCGACGCCGACGGACGGGAGAAGTTTCCGCTGCGGGGTGCGGTCGCCGAGGATCCGGACTGGCGGCGCGGCCTCCTCGCATCGGGACTGGGGGCGGCGCTCTTCGCGTTCGCCGGCGTCGCGGGCCGGTCGCGGTGGCGCGGTGTGCTGCTGCTCGCCCTCGCCGGCGCGGCGTTCGGTGCGGCGTTCGCCGCGCAGCGCGAGATGATCGAGACTGCGAGCCGCGATGCCTTCGAGCTCGCGCTCGGCGCCGCGTTCAGCGTCATCTCCGCGGCCGCGACGCTTCTCGCGGCGACCAGTCTCGCGCGCTGGCTCGACGGCCGCGCGCCGCTCACGCCCGCCCCCGCTGCGGCGGTCGCGCGCTGGTTCCGGACGAACGTATCGCCGTGGTCGACTGCCGAGCGCCTTCTCGGCAGCCTGCGCTTCGCAATGCTCTTCGGCGCCGCAGTCGCCTCGCTCGCGCTCGCGTTCGACCCGCGCTATCGGGACTTTCCGCTCGCGATCGTGGCGCCGCCCACCGTCGCGCTCGCGCTGCTCGCGTGGATATCGGGCACGAGCGCCGAAGTGGAGGAACACACGCTCGCGGCGGCGCTCGTCGTGACGGCGCCGGTCATCGCGTTGCGCGAGGGCCTTGCGAACACCGACGCCCTCGCCTGGGTGGCGCTATGCCTCGCGCTCGCGGCGAGCGTCGGGCGGCGCCACGCCCGCGGCGGCGGTTCGCGCCAGCACGATCAGGCCCAGCAGAAGCCCGACGGCACCCGTCGCGGCCGCATACAGCACGAGCCCGGCGGCCCCGAGGCAGGCGGCGGCGAGCGCCCACGCTGACAGGCGCGTAAGAATTGCCAGGACTCCCGCGCCGATCGCGCCGAAGCCGAGCGCACCGGCGCCGAGGACGACGGCGAGGAGCGCCCGCGGCGCGCACCACCACGGCGCCCCGGGCGCGCCGCAGAGGTGCGCGAGCGAGGCCGGTTCGATGATCGCGTACCGCACTCCGGTCGCGATAGCAAGCGCGATCGCCACGCTCGCGACGAGCCGAACCGGCACTTTCCCGCTCCCCGATGTCGTCATGTCCCGACAATTAGGCGCGGCATTCGAAGTTGAACTTTCATCTCGTCTCGCCAATCCAAACCGCGCGTGGCACTATGCCACGCCCGGCACGGCGTTTGCCTACGCTTCCTCCGGGGATCGTCAACCGCCGGGCACCGCGAGCGTTTTCCGACGCTGGTCCCCGGGTCGCGAGAGTGAATGAGCGCCGCTAGTATCCATGCCCTGCCCGCGCCGAGCGAACGCCGCTCGGCTTCGGCCTTCGTCGCCGCGGGCGTGATCGCCGCCCTCGTCGCGGTCGCGAATTTCGCGCTCTGGTCCGCGGCCCATCCGCCGCTCGTCCTGCCCGACGGCCCCGACAAGGTGCACGGCGTGGCGTTCAGCGGCTACCAGCGCCACCAGGATCCGACGGAGGGCCGCTTCCCCGTGGAGGCCGAGCTCGCCGCAGATCTCGATCGCGTCGCCGCCTACGCCGACCGGGTGCGCACCTATTCCTCGATCGAGAACGCCGGGGCGGTCCGGCTGGCCGGCACGCGGGGGCTGCGGGTGACAGCCGGCGCGTGGCTCGACCGCCGCGACGAGAACAACGAGCGCGAGGTCGCCGCCCTCGTGCGCCTCGCGCGCGAGAACCCCAACGTCGACCGCGTGATCGTCGGGAACGAGACGATCCTGCGCGGTGACCTGAGCGTCCCGGCGCTCGTCGCCGACATCACGCGTGTGAAGCGCAAGGTGCGCGTGCCGGTGTCGACCGCCGAGCCGTGGCACGTCTGGCTGCGCCACCCGGAGCTCGCCCGCCACGTCGATTTCCTCACCGTGCACCTGCTGCCCTACTGGGAAGGCGTCCCCGCGGAGCACGCGGTCGACTACGCGCTCGAGCGCTACGCGGAGCTGCGCCGCGCGTTTCCGAAGAAGCGCATCGTGATCGGCGAGATCGGCTGGCCGAGCCGCGGCGACCGCGTCGGCGGCGCGATCGCCTCGCCCGCCGCGCAGGCCGCGTTCGTGCGCGAGTTCCTCGCGCGCACCGTCGAGCGCCCGCTCGACTACTACCTGATGGAGATGTTCGACCAGCCGTGGAAGCAGGCGCACGAAGGCCGCGCGGGCGCCTACTGGGGCATGTACCACGCGGACCGCACGCCGAAGTTCGCCCTCGACGGCCCGGTCGACGCGGACGCGCGCTGGCAGGCGAAGGCGCTCGCGGCGTCGCTGCTCGCCGCACCCCTGATGCTCTGGTTCGCGATCGCGTTCCGGCGGCTGCGTGCCACCGGGCGGGTCGTGTTCTGCGTGCTGATCCAGGGCGCGGTCGCCGCGCTCGTGTGGCTCGCGACGATCCCGCTCGAGTTCTATCTCGGCCCGGCGGACTGGGCGGCGATCGCGATCATGGTCCCCGCCGCGGCGGCGATGCTCGCGGTGCTGCTCGCGAACGGATTCGAGTTCGTCGAGGTGCTGTGGCGCCGCGCGTGGCGCCGCGAGTTCCGCCCCGTCCCGCCGGCGGCGCTCGCCCAGGAGCCGTTCGTGTCGATCCATCTCCCCGCGTGCAACGAGCCGCCGGAGATGATGATCCTCACCCTGGACTCGCTGGCGCACCTCGACTACCGGAACTTCGAGGTGATCGTCGTCGACAACAACACCCGCGACGAGCGCCTGTGGCGGCCGGTCGAGGCGCACTGCGCGCGGCTCGGCGCCCGCTTCCGGTTCTTCCATCTGCCGGAGTGGCCCGGGTTCAAGGCCGGCGCGCTCAACTTCGCGCTGCGCGAGACCGACCCGCGCGCGGAGGTGATCGGCGTCGTCGACGCCGACTACGCGGTTGACCGCGGCTGGCTCGCGCAGCTCGTCGGCCATTTCGCCGATGCAGCCGTCGCGGTGGTGCAGGCGCCGCAGGCGCACCGCGAGTTCGAGGGCTCCGCGTTCCGCCGGATGGCGAACTGGGAATTCGACGGCTTCTTCCGCATCGGCATGCATCACCGCAACGAGCGGAACGCGATCATCCAGCACGGCACGATGACGCTCGTGCGCAGGCGCGCGCTCGCGAAGGTCGGCGGCTGGGCGGAGTGGTGCATCTGCGAGGACGCGGAGCTCGGCCTGCGCCTGATGCAGGCCGGTCACGAGGTGCGCTACGTCGACGCGGTGCTCGGGCGCGGACTGACGCCGGCCGGCTTCGGCGCGTTCAAGTCGCAGCGCTTCCGCTGGGCGTTCGGCGCGATGCAGATCCTGAAGCGCCACGCGCGCGCGCTCCTGCTGCCGAGCCGGCTCACCGCCGGCCAGCGCTACCATTTCCTCACCGGCTGGTTCTCGTGGTTCGCCGACGCGCTGCACCTCGTCTTCGCGTTCGGAGCGCTCGCGTGGACGACCGGTGCCCTCGCCGCCCCCGGCATCTTCACGCTGCCGCTCGATCTCTACCTCGTGCCGGTGCTCGCGTTCCTCGCATGCAAGGCGGTCTTCGGGCCGGTGCTGTACCGCGCCCGGGTCGACTGCAGCTGGGCCGACGTGCTGGGCGCGTCGTTGGCGAGCATGGGGCTCTCGCACGCGATCGCGCGCGGCGTCTTCGCGGGCCTCGCGCGCCGGCACGGGACCTTCGATCGGACCGCGAAGGGCACGAGCGCCGCGCCGAAGCGCGCGGCGCCGGCGCGCGAGGAGTCGCTGATACTCGCCGCGCTTGCGCTCGCCGCCGCCGGGGTCGTCTGGCGCTTCGGCACCGACCACGTGGAGGCGATGCTCTGGGCCGCGGTGCTCGCCGCGCAGGCGGTGCCCTACGCTGCGGCCGTGGCCTGCAGCTGGATCGCCGGACGGAGTGGTCGCACTGCGGCCGTCACGGTGCCGGAGGCCACGCCCGAGCTCGTCCCGGTTCGCGTCGCGGCGTAGCGCTGGGCGCGGCTCCGGAGGTTTCCGGGGCGGCTTCAGGCCTATCCGCGGGCGTTCACGCGCCGAACGGCGACGGCAAGAAACGCGAGCCCGGCGCCGAGCAGAAGCCAGCTCCCCGGACCTTGCGCAAAGGTCCCTACGACATGACGCTGACGATGCGCATCTTCGAGGAGGCGAACGCTTTCCTCGCGCGTTCGTGAGCGGGTAGCCGGTCGGCCCGGCCCACCGGGCTCAGAAATCGATCGCCCCGAGCACGTCCCCGAGGATCTCGATCGCCCCACCGAGCAGGTCGCCGCCGATATCGGCGGTGTCGAGCGCCGTTTCCGGGCTCCATCGCGTCGCGTCGCGCCGCGCCTTCGACTCGACCGCCTCCATGTCGAGGAGCGCCTCGGCGAGCTTCTCGCGCGTTGGACGCGTACGCCGCGCTTCCGCGTCGGACCACCTCTTGAGCGCCGGCTCAACCGCGACCGGATCGAGGATCACCACCTGCGAGCCGCAGAAGCTGCAGGCCGACCCATGCTGAAGGTCGATCGGCGCGCCGCAGCTCGAGCAACGTACCGTCTTCAGTTCGACGCGGACGCGCGCGAGCTCGGCCGGCGTAAGCGAGCGGACAAACTGCTTCTCCCGCAGGAATTCGGAGAACGGCGTGAGGCGCCCGTGATCGTGCGGGCAGCGGTAATAGGTAAAGCGGCCGGTCTTGACGACGTCGTGCGTCAGCACGAGCGCCGCGTGGCAGTGCGGACAGCTCGATCCCTCGGCGAGCTGGCGGCGCGCATCGTCGCGGTGCCGGTTGATGTCCCGGAAGAGCTCGATTACCGCGCCGGGCGCGAGCTGCAGGCTCTCGTTCCGGTCGAACCAGATCGCGTGGCACGGATGGCAGAGGTCGATCTGCAGCTCGCCGCCGATGTTGCGCGCGAGCATGAGCGGCTGCATCGGCTGATCGCAGCTCGCGCACCGGACGGCATTCAGGACGGCGCTCACAGGAAAGTCTCGCTTCGTACGCCCAGCCGCGCGAGCACGCGCTCGGCGGCGGCCACGCCACGATACTGGGCCTCCTCGAACAGCGAGAAGCCGCTTGCGTCCGAATGCGCAAAATGCACGCGCCCGGCGTGCGCTTCGACACGCCGGCGTGCATCGCCCCACACGAAGCCGGGCCGCGGCCGGACCATCGCGTGCCCGTTCGCGGTCACGTCCGCGCGCCGCACCACGCTGCGGATCTCGGGGTGCGGGCGCGAGAGCTCGGCGAGGATGGATTCCACCCAGACCTCGCGCGGCGTCGCGAGCAGGCGCTCGCGCGCGGCACGCGGCGCCTCGCTGCACAGCGGCTGGTACCAGGTGATCACCGTCGGACCGCGATGCGAGGCGAGGCTCTGGTGCGTGGCCACCACGTAGCCGAGCGCCGCACTGTCGTAGAGCACGTTGTCCCAGGCGAGCGGTGCGCCGTGCCGGTCGCGAGGCGCTTCTTCGAGCGTCAGGTTCGCAACCAGCCACGGCGCATGGTCGAACGCAACGAGCGCTTCACGCAGCGCGGTCTCGCTGCCCGCCAGCGCCCTCCCGGCGAACCGGAGCGGCGCGGCCCACACGACGTGCTCGGCATCGAGCGCGATCGAACGGTCCTCGCGGGCGAGGTACGCCTCCAGCGCGACGCCGCGCGGACGCTCCTCGAGCCGGTAAACGAGCGCGTCTCCGGTCACCGGCGGCGCGTACCGCTCGAGCAGGCGCCGCACGATCCAGCCGTTGCCTTCCGGCCAGGTGAGCACGGTGTCGCCCTCCGCGTGCTCGGCGTGGGCGTCGCGGCTCGCGAAGTAGTGGATGCCGGCCCAGGCCGAGACGTCGCGGTAGTCGCAGCCGTAGTCGTCGCGGCAGGCATAGTTCACCAGCCAGTGCACCGGCCCGCTCGTGTAGCCCTCGGCCACCAGCCAGTCGCGCATCGACCCGCGATCGAGCGCGAGGAGCCGCGGGTCGCGCGACGACAGGGCCATCGGCACCGCGAACGCCCGGCGGCCGTCGGCCCCGCGCAGGCGCTTGAACGCCTCCATGCGGTCGTGGAACCGGCGCCAGCTGTCGCGCTCGGCGTCGGTGGCGCGCGCGAGCGGCACCAGCCCGTCGTGCCACGCGCCGTCCCGCCAGACGCGCTCCTGCGGCGAGAAGCACAGCGCGCGCTCGTCATAGCGCGGCGCGTCCGCACCGGGGTCGCCCAGCAGGACGCCGAGGTCACTGAGCAGCAGCCGGACCGCGCGCGATTCGCGCGTCGGCAGCGGCACGTAGTGCGCGCCCCACGGGAACGCGCTCACGTCGTTCTCGCCCCACCTCGCGTTCCCGCCCGGCGCACGCTCGAGCTCGACCAGCTCGAAGTCGTCGAAGCCGCTCTTCCGGAATCGCCAGGCCGCCGAGAGACCGGCGACGCCGGCGCCGACGATCACTACCTTGCGCCGGCGGCGCTCGCCGGGCGCAGGCAATCCGCCGTCGCGGAGCCGATGCCCGACGTCGTGCCGCGTCGCGAGCAGCGCGCCCGGGGGGAGGGGCGGCTGCGCTTTTCCGCACGCGGCCGCCGCGACCGCGGCCGCCCCTGCAGCGAGGAATTCGCGCCGCTTCATCGGCGCGCCCTCACGGCGCCGGCGACCGCTTCCACTCCGCCTCGTAGTACTGCACCAGCACCTGGTTGTTGAGGCGGTTGACCGCGGTCGGCACGCGATCCATGTCCTTCGGGAAACGGAAGAGCGCCGGCTCGATGTCGGGCGTGAGGAAGCGGAGCTCCGGCAGGTAGCGCCCCGGCGGCGTGAACGGCTCGCGCGAGGCGATGACGTACCCCCATTCGCCGAACGACGGCACCAGCGCGTGATACGGCGTCGCCTTGAGTCCCGCCGCTTCGATCGTCGCAACGACGCACCAGAACGAGCGCCGGGCGTAGAGCGGCGAGGTCGACTGGATGACGGCGACGCCACGCGCCGAGAGGCGCCGCTCGAGCATCTGGTAGAAGGCATTGGTGTAGAGCTTGCCGAGCGAGTAGTTGCTCGGGTCGGGAAAGTCGGCGATCACGAAGTCGAAGTGGTCGCTCGACTGCTCGAGCCACTTGAACGCGTCGGCGTTGACGACCTTCACCTTCGGCGAGGCAAACGCGTCCTGGTTGAGTGCGCGCAGCAGCGGCACGCTGGCGAAGAGGCGCGTCATCTCGGGATCGAGGTCGACGAGCGTGACCGATTCGATCTGCGGGTAGCGCAGGACCTCGCGCACCGCCATGCCGTCGCCGCCGCCGAGGACCAGAACGCGCCGCGCCGCAGGCAGCGCTGCGAGCGCCGGGTGCACGAGCGCCTCGTGGTAGCGGTACTCGTCGGCCGAGCTGAACTGCAGGTTGCCGTTCAGGAAGAGGCGTACGTCGTCTCGCCACTTGGTCACGACGATGCGCTGGTAGCGCGTCGTCTGCGCGTGCAGGATGCGGTCGGCGTAGAGCTCCTCCTCCGCGAACGTGGTGAGGCGGTCCGCGCCGGCGAGGCCCGCGCCGAGCACCGCGACGACAAGCGCGACCTGCGCCGCGCGCCAGGCGAACGGCCGCAGCTGCGCGCGGAACAGCCACAGCGCCCACGCGGCGACGAGCGCGTTCATCAGGCCGAACAGGAAGGCGGTCCGGATCAGCCCGAGCCGCGGGGCGAGCACCAGCGGGAAGGCGAGCGACACGGCGAGCGCGCCGAGATAGTCGAAGGACAGCACCGTCGCGACCAGCTCGCGGAAGCCGAGGCGGTCGCGCAGGATCCGCATCACGAGCGGAATCTCGAGCCCGACCAGCACGCCGATCACGACCACGAAGCCGAACAGCACCCACCTGAACGACTCGCCGAGGTGCGCGAAGGCGATGAACATCGCGGTCGCGGAGAGCCCGCCGAGGAGCGCGATCGCGAGCTCGATCTCGAAGAACCGCGCGACGAGCCCCGAGAGGATGTACCGCGAAAGGTACGATCCGACGCCCATCGCGGCGAGGTAGGTGCCGATCACGAGCGAGAATTGGGTGACCGAGTCGCCCAGGAGATAGCTCGCGGCGGCGCCGGCGACGAGCTCGTAGACGAGCCCGCAGGCCGCGATCACGAAGACCGAGGCGAGGAGCGCGCGGCTGAGCGCGCCCGGGGCGACGCCGTCTCCCTGGTCGGGCGAAACGCGCTGTGGGGCGAGCATCGGCCGCTATCCCTCTCCTGGCTTCCGGGGAGGGGAGCTCGCTAGTGCATCGCCGAGGCGACGATGATCGCGATCGCGATGCACATCGCGGCGACCACGGTGGCGAGCGACTGGTTGCGCTCCTCGATCAGCTCCTTCCACAGGTCGTACGGCGTGAGCTTGTCGATGACGACGAACGCGAGCACCACGAACACGACACCGAGCACGGAGTAGACGAGCGAGCCGATGAGCGCTGCCGGCTTGAGGTATTCGAAGATCATCATCGGGGCCTCCGTTGGGGTTGAAGTCGCAGGGTCACTTGCCGCGGGTTCCGGTGGAGCTGGACGAGAGCCGGCCCGGTTCCCTGGTGCCGGCGTCCGAACCGAAGAGCGACCAGTAGTTGTACTGGCCGTAGCTGAACACGCTCACGATGAGCGCGCCGAGGACGAGATAGGCGGTCCGCATGCCGGGCGCTCAGTGTGGGAGCGGGTCAGCCATCGTCATCGTCGTCGTCGTCGCCCGAGGACGGCGGGTGATCGCTCTCGGCCCAGCGCCGCGCCTCGAACTTCGAAGCGCGCCACCAGGCGAAGATCGGGAACAGCATCAGACCGAACAGGACGAGAAAGTAGTTGGTCCAGTCGGGCGGGTCGCGCGTCACCGTGACGCGGCCGGCGACGCGGCTTCCGCGCGGATCGCCCTCGAGGTCGAGGTCGAGGTAGTAGCGCCCCGGCGGCACCCTGGCGACGCGCGCGTTGTCCTGGCGGCTGCCCTCGGACCACGACTCGCCGTCGTCCACGCCCTCGTAGAAGGACACCTCCCGCCCGAGCTTCCACGCTTCGCCCGACTTCTCCTCGACCAGCGTCATGTCGACGTAGACCCAGTTGTTGCGGAGATCGGCGGAGGTCTTGATCGCGAGCGGCACCGGGCGCGCCCCGCGCACTTCGAACACGGGCGAGGTGTACTCGCGCGTCCCCTTCCCCGGCAGGAACTCGAAGTCCTGGACGAGCAGCACCTTCGAGTCGGTGGCGAACCGGAAGACGAGGTGCACGGCGAGCGCGATCGCCGCGAAGATCGCGAACCACTTCCAGTAGACGCCTGCTCCGGCCTCCGGCGAGGGCTGGTTCGGCGCGACGCCGATCCGCCTCGGCGGCTCGCTCTTCAGGCCGAAGGTCTTCCATAGCGCGTCGGGCTCGATGTACTCGCCGAGGGACCAGTTGAGCTCGCCGCCGGTCCGCTCGCTCGAGAGAATGAGCGGGGGCGCGACGAAGTCCTCGCACTTGCACTGCTCGCCCTTCGTTCACGCGCCAGTAGAACTCGCCGACGACGTAGGTGACGCTCGCCTGATAGGTCTGGAAATGCTTGAACTCGCGGCCGAGGTAGCGCGCGCGCGGCGGGGGTCCCGAAGCGGTGCGCGGCGTATCGGTGGCCGCCTTGATGACGCTGAAATGCCCCTGGTACTCCGAGATCCAGCGGTACCCCTGCTCGGGGTTGTGCAGGAGGTACTCGCCCCACGAGTAGCCCACGCCGCCGACCTTCATCTCGCGGCGCATGTAGCCGATCGCCTCGAACTCCGCGCCCGCGAACTTGCCCCGGCTGCCGAGCGGGATCGACGACCTGAACAGCGCGGCGTTGACCTCGACCCGCGAGATGATCTCGAACCCCGGGTTCGCGACGTCGACCACCGACCCGCAGCTCGCGCAGGCCACCGCCTCGGTCGTCTTCACGCGCTTGGTGAGCGGCGCGCCGCAGCCGGGGCACTTGAACGCGAAGGCCTGCGCGGTCGCGCCGCCCGCCGATCGCGCGTCGCGCAGGTTCTGGAACTTGAACGAGTCGAACGGGAGCTCGGTGCCCGCGAACAGCAGCGGCGGCGTCTCGCTGTAGTCGATCGTGGCGAAGGCGCCGCCGTCGCCGCGCAGATCGACGAAGGCGCCCTCCCAGCCCGCCCCGACCTTGAACGGCAGCTCGCCCTGCCCGGCGATGACCTGCGCGCGCTCGACGTTGGCGACCTGATAGGGCTTGCCGTCGAGCGTGACGTCGCGGCCCGGTTGGAGCGCGTCGAGCGGCGGGAGCTCGCGCGGACGTCGCAGGAACGTGACCAGGTAGTTCCCCATCGCGTCCGAGAGCCAGCCGGTGCGCTGGTCGTCGAAGAGGCAGTACCACTCGTTCCACGCGCCCGACCCGTAGCGGTACTGGATCCGCCCGATCAGCGCGAAGTGGACGCCCTTGTAGCGGCCTTCGGTGCCGAGCTGGAGGGGGGAAGCGTCCTCGACGACCTCGGCCATCTTGCCGATGTCCTCGAGGTTCGTCCCCTGCTTGACCAGGGTCGAGCGGCAGAACTCGCAGATCGCGACGATCGACGCGGCGCCCCGGAACCTGACCGGCGCGCCGCAGGAAGGGCAGTTGGCAGTGGCCATTAGTTCTTATCGGACTGCGGCCCTACGAGGCGCGCCTCCCAGGCGCGCCTCGGTGAATCCACGCGGAGCGTTACACCAGTCGCTTCAGCAGCTCGGCCTTCTTCGCGTTGAACTCGTCCTCGGTGAGCACGCCCTTCGTCTTCAGGTCGTGCAGTTTCTCGAGGAGCTGCGTGACGTCCTCGGGCTTCGCTGGCGCTGCGGCCGCCGGCGCCGTACCGGCCGGCTGGATCGCCTGCCCGATCGCCTGGGTCATCGCCTGGCCCATCGCCACGCCGGTGGCGAGCCCCGCGCCGATGCCGGCGAGCCCGCCCGGGTTCGCGGCGGCAGCCGGGATGCTGTTCGCTACCTGGAACTGGGTGTAGCGCTGCATGTCCCCGACCATCCCCATGCCGATCCGCTGGTCGAGGATCTTCTGCAGCTCCTCGGGCAGCGAGAGGTTCTCGACGACGAAGCTCGCGAGCTCGAGCCCCATCGCCTTGAACCCGTCGGCCGCCTTCGCGCGGAGCTGCGCCGCGAACTCGTCCTGGTTCGCCGCCATGTCGAGGAACGGGATCTGCGCTTCCCCGAAGAGGTCGGTGATCGCGCCGACGATCGTGCTGCGGAGCTGGCCCGAGAGATCGTCGACCGTGTAGCGCTCGCGCGTGCCGCTGACGTTCACGTGGAACGACTTCGGGTCGGTGATGCGGTAGGAGTAGATCCCGAACGCGCGCAGGCGTACCGCGCCGAACTCCTTGTCGCGGATCGTGATCGCGTTCGGCGTGCCCCACTTCTGGTCGACCTTCAGCCGCGTGCTGAAGAAATAGACGTCCGACTTGAACGGCGACTGGAAGAGCTTGTCCCAGTTGCGCAGGTTGGTGAGGAGCGGGATCGTCTGCGTGGTGAGCTTGAAGCGCCCGGGGCCGAAGACGTCGGCCACCTGGCCCTCGTTCACGAACGCCGCCATCTGCGACTCGCGGACGGTGAGCTGCGCGCCGTACTGGATCTCCATGTCCTGCATCGGGAACCGGTACGCGAGGGTCGTCTCGTCGTCCTCGGTCCAGTGGATGACGTCGATGAACTGCTTCTTGATGAAGTCCATCAGTGCCATGGGACCTCCCCTCGCGGCGTGCAGCAAACGGAAACCGAGTCTACCGCGAAGGGATTGCCGCCCGCGCGCCCGCGGCGGGGGGCCGATGTGACTTTCCTCGCCTTCCGCCCTGCCCCGCGGTACGATTCCGGCCCCGACGCCGGGGAGAGCCTGGGATGGCGACGAGGAAGCGGAGAATCAAGAAGAAGCCGGTCTGGGAGCGGGGCTACCTCTCCCACGGGTTGTGGCTCGGCAAGGACCGGGTCGGCGTGGTCCACCTCCACCGCGACGCGGGTCCTGCGTCCCGCTACCGCTGGGAAGCCAGCACGTACACCGGACGTGCGGCAACCCTCAAGGAAGCCAAGCGCGCGGTCGAGCAGGCGGTGCTGCTCGGCACCGTGCAGCTGCCGCTCTTCGACCCGCCGCAGCGGGACTAGCGGCAGCACGACTAGCCCCGCGGCGTGCCGAGGCTCCGCGCGGTCTCGTCGACCGAGGCGAGGTGGTGCGCCCAGCGCGTCGTCTCGGGGAGGCGGTAGCGCGTCGTGCAGGCGATCACCCAGCGCACCGCGCTCTCGAGGCTCACGCGATGGCCGATCGAGACGTACAGCGGCGTCACGCCGGCGCGCGTGCGGAGCACCGCCCCGATCGTTTCACCACGGTCGACTAGCGGTACCCACGCGCCCTTGCGAGCGGGGAGCCGCCGGTGTTCGCCGATGAGCCGCGTCTTAGCGACGCCGATGGTCGGCGTGTCGAGCGCGAGGCCGATGTGGCTCGCGATTCCGAAGCGGCGCGGATGCGCGAGGCCCTGCCCGTCGTAGAGCACGAGGTCCGGCGCCGTACACAGCTTCTCGAAAGCCGCGAGCACCGCGGGCGCCTCGCGGAACGACAGCAATCCGGGGATGTAGGGGAAGCGCGTCGGTTGGCGCACGACGACGCGCTCCGCGAGGGCGAAGCCGGGAAAGTCGAGCACGGCGACCGCCGCGCGGGTCACCTTGCCGCCGTCCTCGAACCCGACGTCCACGCCGGCTACGCGCCGCACTTCCCGCACGTCGTCGTCGCGTATGACGCGACCGGCGAGCTCGGCCTGGAGCGCCATCGCCTCCTTCGGCGTCAGGTCCCAGCGGTGAAGCGGGGGCACTCTCATGGCCACCTGCTACGCGCACCCCGCTCAGAGGTAACGCGCGGCAAACCACCATGCGACGCCCGCGATGAACGCCGAGCACGGGATGGTGAAGATCCATGCCCAGACGATGCTGCCGGCAACACCCCAGCGCACCGCCGAGAGCTTGCGCACCGACCCGACGCCGACGATCGCGCCGGTGATCGTGTGCGTGGTCGAGACCGGGATGCCGAGCCCGGTCGCGAGGAAGAGCGTGAGCCGCCCCGCTCGCCGACGCGCAGAAGCCGCCCTGTGGGCGCAGCTTCGTGATCCGCATGCCCCATCGTCTTCACGATCCGCCAGCCGCCGAACAGCGTCCCCAGCCCCATCGCGGCCTGGCATGCGACCACGACCCAGAACGGCAGCGGGTCGGCCTGCGCCGCATGGCCCGCCGCGATCAACAGCATCCAGATGATGCCCATCGTCTTCTGCGCGTCGTTGCCGCCGTGTCCGAGGCTGTAGGCGGCCGCCGACACGAACTGCAGGCCGCGGAACCAGCGGTCGACCCGCCGCGGGGTCGCGCGCCGGAAGATCCACGATACCGCGATCATCAGCGCGGCGGCGAGGATGAAGCCGAAGGCGGGCGACAGGATGATCGCGGCGGCGGTCTTGAGCAGCCCGGGCGCGATCAGCGTCTCGACGCCGCCCTTCGTCACCGCCGCGCCGGCGAGCCCGCCGACGAGCGCGTGCGACGAGCTCGACGGGATGCCGTAGTACCAGGTGATCACGTTCCACGCGATCGCGCCGACGAGCGCACCGAATATCACGCGGTGGTCGACGATCGCCGGATCGATGATGCCGCGGCCGATGGTGGTGGCGACCGCGACGCCGAAGACCAGGAACGCGACGAAGTTGAAGAACGCCGCCCAGACGACCGCGTGCGGCGGGCGCATCGCGCCGGTCGACACGATCGTCGCGATCGAGTTCGCGGCGTCGTGAAACCCGTTCATGAAGTCGAACGCGAGGGCGATCGCGACCAGGAACACGACCATCTCCAGGCTCATGGCGTCCCCGGCGCGTGTCGACTACGCGTTCTCGAGAATGATGCCTTCGATGATGTTCGCCACGTCCTCGCAGCGGTCGGTGATGCTCTCGAGCAGCTCGTAGATCGAGCGCAGCTTGATGATCTGCTTCACGTCGGGCTCATCGCGGAAGAGCTTCGCCATCGCCGCGCGCATCACGTGGTCGGCCTCCGACTCGAGCCGGTCGATCTCCGCGCAGACCGCGAGCGTCGCCTGCGGCTCCTTCAGGTTGGACAGCGCCGCGACGCCGGCCTGGACCTGCTCGGCGCACGCGACGCAGAGGTCGCACAGGCGGCACGTCTCCGCGGTGACCGCGCGGATGTCGTAGAGGTTGACCGACTGGGCGACGTCCTCGACCAGGTCGAGGACGTCGTCCATGCGGGTGACAAGCTGATGGATGTCGTCGCGGTCGAGCGGCGTGATGAAGGTCTTGTGCAGGAGCTCGATCGCCTCGTGGGTAATCCTGTCGCCGCGCTTCTCGATGGTCTCGATCGCGAACGCGCGCCGCTCGAGGTCGTCGAAGCTCGCCATCATCGCCGCGAGCTCGCGGCTGCCCTTGACGATCTCGCCCGCGAGCTCGTTGAAGAGCTCGAAGAACCGCCCCTCGAAGGGCATCAGCCGGCCGAACATGGAGGCCTCCCCCGCCCGGCGTTGCGAAGTGCGTTCCGGGCGCGCGGATTCTACGCCGCGTCGGGCGTGGCGCTCAGCGCGCGGCCTTCTTGACCTTCGCGAGAAACGCCTTGCGGAACTTCTGCACCTTCGGCGCCACCACCCACATGCAGTAGGGCTGGCCGGGGTTGTTGCGGAAGTACTCCTGGTGATAGCGCTCGGCGACCCAGAACTCGACCGCCGGCGTCACCTCGGTCACGATCCGGTCGTCGTACACCTTCTCGCGCGTCGAGCTCCGCGATCACCTCGTCGGCGACCTTCTTCTGCTCCGGCGAGTGGTAGAAGATCGCCGAGCGGTACTGCGTGCCGACGTCGTTCCCCTGGCGGTTGAGCGTGGTCGGGTCGTGGATCACGAAGAACACCTGCAGGATGTCGCGGAACGAGATCGCCTTGGGGTCGAAGGTGACCCGGACGACCTCGGCGTGCCCGCTGTCGCCGCCGCACACCTCCTCGTAGGACGGTTCGCGCGAGCGGCCGCCCATGTACCCGGACTCGACCGACTCGACGCCGGCGAGATCGTCGTACACCGCTTCGAGGCACCAGAAGCAGCCGCCGCCGAGCGTCGCGACCTCCTTGCCGGCGGGAACCTGGTCGGGGGAAATGGGCTGGACGGGCATGCTGGAACCTCCGTGATCGGTCGTCGTTGGTCGCTACGTGGGGCGGGATCCTTGCGGCGGCAAGCGGCGGGATTGTCCCCGAAAACCGCGCCGGGGCCGGACGTGAAAAAAGTCACACCGCGCTCCCAATATGTTGGGGCGGTACCCCTCTCTGACCACCAGATCTAGTGCTTTGAAATTTCGGGCGAACCGGATGACGCTTGCGCGGCACGAGTTCGAGGAGTACGTTAAGAACCAATCCCAACCCGTTTGATCTGGCTCACGGCATGACCCTCTGCCCGTGTCAGGATTGGCCCCGGCGACGGGGGATGCTCCGGCAACCGAACCGGCGTATCCTCGGCGCCCTTCGCCAGCAGCCATAACGAGAACCGAGAACGCTAATGCAACCCGTTGAATCCACTAATCATAGTGAGAAAGTCAAGGCGCTTGCGCCACTCCCCGAGCAGGAGATCTCGGGCGAGGTTCTGGTCGAGAAGTACGCCAAGGGACAGGAACACGCGGTCGAGGACGTGCGCCGGCGGGTGGCGCGCGCGCTCGCGATGGCAGAGCCCGAGGATAACCGCGCGCAGTGGGAAGCGAAGTTCCACGACGCGCAGGAGCGCGGCTTCATCCCCGCGGGCCGCATCAATTCCGCGGCCGGCACGACGCTCACCGCGACGCTGATCAACTGCTTCGTGCAACCGGTCGGGGACTCGATCACCGAGGTCGTCGACGGCCGGCCCGGGATCTACACCGCGCTCGCCGAAGCCGCGGAGACGATGCGCCGGGGCGGCGGCGTCGGCTACGACTTCTCGTCGATCCGGCCGCAAGGCGCGCTCGTGCACGGCACGATGTCGCGCGCGAGCGGGCCGGTGTCGTACATGCGCGTGTTCGACCGCTCGTGCGAGACGGTCGAGTCCGCGGGCTCGCGCCGCGGCGCCCAGATGGGCGTGCTCCGCTGCGACCATCCCGACGTCGAGGACTTCATCCACGCCAAGGACAAGGGCGAGCTCACCAACTTCAACATCTCGGTCGGCGTGACCGACGAATTCATGCACGCGGTGGAGAAGGACGGCGACTTCGAGCTCGTGCACAAGGCCGAGCCGTCGCTCGACGCGAGAGAGTCGGGCGCGTACCGGCGCGCCGACGGCCAGTGGGTCTACCGCAAGATCCGCGCGCGGAGCCTGTGGGACCAGATCATGCGCTCGACCTACGACCACGCCGAGCCGGGCGTGCTCTTCCTCGACCGCATGAATAAGGACAACAACCTCTACTACTGCGAGACGATCGAGAGCACGAACCCGTGCAGCGAGCAGCCGCTGCCCGCCTACGGCTGCTGCGACCTCGGCTCGGTCGACCTCACGAAGTTCGTCAAGCGCCCGTTCACGGACAAGGCCGACTTCGACTTCGCCGCCTTCGGCCGGGTGTGCGAGGTCGCGGTGCGGATGCTCGACAACGTCCTCGAGGTGACGCCGTGGCCGCTCGCGCAGCAGCGCGCCGAAGCGATGGCGAAGCGCCGGATCGGGCTCGGGTTCACCGGGCTCGGCGACGCGCTGATCATGCTGCGCCTGCGCTACGACACCGCGGAAGCGCGCGCGATGGCGACGAAGATCGCGGAGGCGATGCGCGACCGCGCCTACCTCGCCTCCGTCGAGCTCGCGCGCGAGCGCGGCGCGTTCCCGCTCTTCAACGCCGACCTGTACCTCTCGGGCGGGAATTTCGCCTCGCGCCTGCCGGCGGAGATCAAGCAGAAGATCCGCAGCCACGGCATTCGCAACTCGCATCTCCTCTCGATCGCGCCGACCGGCACGATCAGCCTCGCGTTCGCCGACAACGCGTCGAACGGCATCGAGCCGCCGTTCTCGTGGACCTACTCGCGGCGGAAGCGCATGGCGGACGGGACGTGGAAGGAGTACCAGGTCGAGGACTACGCCTGGCGGCTGTACCGCCATCTCGGGAAGGAGGGTCACCTCGGTCCCGGGGGCGGCGACGTGCGCAACCTCCCGCCGTACTTCACGACCGCGCTCGAGATCTCGGCGCAGGCGCACAAGGACATGGTGGCGGCGGTCGCGCCGTTCGTCGACACCAGCATCTCGAAGACGGTCAACGTCCCCGAGGACTACCCCTACGGCGAGTTCGAGGACCTGTACCTCACCGCCTGGCGCGCGGGGCTGAAGGGCCTCGCGACGTACCGCCCGAACAAGGTGCTTGGCGCGGTGCTTTCGGTCGTGCCGCAGGACGAGACGACTAGCCCGAAGGCGAGTCCGCAGGACGTGATGATCTCGGAAGCGAACCGGCGCCTCTCGATCAAGAGCCTGCCGGCGCCGGTGCTCGCCTCGCTCGCGTGGCCCAACCGTCCGACGCTGCCATCGGGAAATCTCGCGTGGACCTACATGCTCGAGCATCCGGACGGCGAATTCGCCCTGTTCGTCGGGCACGTCGAGGAGGAAAGACGCGCGTTTCCGTTCGAGGTCTGGGTGAACGGCGCGGAGCAGCCGCGCGGCCTCGGCGCGGTCGCGAAGACGCTGTCGATGGACATGCGGGCGAAGGACCGCGCCTGGCTCAACCTGAAGCTCGACGTGCTCGCGAGGACGCCGGGCGACCATTCGTTCGAGATGCCGTTTCCGCCCCACGGCGAGCGCAGGCTCGTGCCAAGCGTCGCCGCCGGGCTCGCACAGGTCGTCCGTTGGCGCTGCGACCAGCTCGGCGCGCTGGACGAGAAGAGCCCCGATCTCCTGTCGCCCGAGGGCCGGCCGCACCCGGTGCTCGACGCGATGTTCGCCGTCGAGGAGCCGCGCACCGGCACCGACGGCACGCTCTCCTGGACGGTCGACATCCGCAACCCAGCCTCGGGCGAGGATTTCGTCCTCGGGTTGAAAGAAATCACGCTGCCGGGCAACGACTCTTTCCCCGTGGGCGTGACGCGGCCATACGCCATGTTCCTTGCCGGGCACTACCCGCGCGCGCTCGACGGGCTCGCGCGGATCCTTTCTCTCGACATGCGCGTACTCGACCCGGCGTGGATCGGCATGAAGCTGCGCAAGCTCCTCAACTACTCGGAGCCGCTCGGCGACTTCATGGCGTTCGTGCCCGGCGAGCGGCGGCAGCAGAACTGGCCGTCGACCGTCGCGTATCTCGCGCGGCTGGTGATCCACCGCTACGCGATGCTCGGCGTCCTCGACGAGAGCGGCGTGCCGACCCGCGAGATGGGCATCCTCGAGTCGCCGCGCGGCGACGCTTCGCCGCGGCCGATGCAGGGCGCGCTGTGCAACGAGTGCGGGAACTACACCGTCATCCGCAAGGACGGCTGCGACTTCTGCACCGCGTGCGGCGCGGTCGGGTCGTGCGGTTGAGCGGCGCGCGCTAGATACCACACGACCGAGTCGAACTTCCGGATCGACACGTCGATCGCGTTCCGGCAGGAGCTTCCGGAGCCCAACTCGCTGACGCTCGCCGCCCTGGCGCTGCTCGGAGCAGTGGCCTTCCGCCGTCGCGAGGCCCGCTGATCCCGCACCTGCCGAGGAGACCGTCGTGTCCCTTAACAGGAGAGCGACGAACCAGCCCGCAGCTGTGCTCGGGCCTACAGTCACGCAGCGCGAACCCGCTGACATGTCAGGGAAACGTCACCGACCGCTATTAGCCGGCATGGTCCATGCTGGCGCTTGACCGAGCGCCTATTCGGAGTCGATCGTAAAGATGTCCGACAGGATCAGTCTGCGCCGCATCTTCGAGCGGGCCGTCCCGCTGGCCCTGCTGCTCGCGGGCGCCGTGGGGCTCGTCTACGCGATCTCGGTCGCGTCGACCTTGCAGGAGCTGCGCACCCTGGAGCCGATCACCCTGGACGGCCACCCGGAGCTCGAGCTCTGGCGCTGCCCTGCCGCGCCGGGTTCCGCTTCGAGCCTGACTGCCGACGCCGAATCGAAGCTCAGAGGCACCGCCTCGATGCACCTCCCGACTGCCGCCGAGCGCTCAGCGAACTGCCTGCCCGCCGCCCGGCAAGCACGCCCGCAATAGCGCAAGCAGTTGCGCCGGCTCCGCCGGCTTCTTCAGCAGCGCCCGCACCCCCGCCGACTTGACCTGCGCGTCCGTGACGCCGTCGGCGTAGCCGGTGTACAGGATCACCGGCAGACCCGGCCGTATCGTCACGAGCTCGCTCGCCAGTTCCAGCCCCGTCATGCGCGGCATGGTCTGGTCGGTGATCACCAGGTCGTAACGGTCGGGCTCGTCGGCAAAGACCTGGCGTGCATCCGGCCCGCTGCGCTTCGCGATGACCTCCAGACCCCAGCCCTCGAGCAGCTCGCGCATGAAGCCGACGATCATCTCCTCGTCGTCGACCAGCAGCACCCGGCCTCGCAGCGCCACCTTGCGCGACGCGGGAACGTACCCCGGCAGCGTCTCGTGCTCGATCGCGTCCCCGTCAGCGCGCAGCATCGGGAAGAGCACTCTGAACGTCGCGCCGCGCCCCGGCACGGACTCGATGACGATGTGCCCGCCGTGCTCGTGCACGATGCCGTGCACCGTCGCAAGCCCCATCCCGCTGCCCTTGCCGACCTCCTTGGTCGAGAAGAACGGCTCGAACATCCGCTCCATCACCTCGGGCGGGATTCCCGGGCCGTTGTCCGCGACCGCCAGCTCGACGAACTCGCCGTCGAAGTGCGAGCGGCAGCTCGCGCACACTCCGCGGCCGCTCTCGGCCCGCCCCACGTCGACGCGGACCTTGCCGTGCCCCTGCAGCGCGTCGCGGGCATTGATGCAGAGGTTGAGCAGCACCTGTTCGCCCTGCACGCGGTCGAGCGAGGTGAGCGGCACGTCGGCTTGGGCCCGGGTTTCCAGCTCGAGCGTCGACGGCATCGACGAGCGCAGCAGCCGTGCCGCCTCCGCGGCAACGCGACGCAAGTCGACTGGCCGCCGCTCGCCGCGCTGGCCGCGGCTGAACGTGAGCATCTGCTGGATCAGGTCGCGCGCCCGCCGGCTCGAGAGCAGCGCCTGCTCAAGGTAGTTGCCGAGCTTGCCATCCTCGGTAGCGCCCGGCCGCTCGGCCGCGAGCGCCACGTAGCCCATGATGCTCGTCAGGATGTTGTTGAAGTCGTGCGCGATCCCGCCGGCGAGGTGGCCGATCGCCTCCATCTTCTGCGCCTGGCGGAGCTGCGTTTCGAGCGCCACCCGCTCCGTCTCGGCGCGCCGGCGCGAGGTGATGTCGCGGCCGATGTAGAGCACGTGCGGCTCGCCCCGATGCTGAATGGGTACGCCGCGCAGCTCGATCTCGATCGGCGTGCCGTCCTTCCGCCGGCCCTCGGCCTCGAGGTGGACCGCGTCGCCGGCGAGCGCCTTGCGGTGCAGCGGCAGCAGCTGCTCGTTCACCTGGACAGGGTGCGCCACCACCTGCTTCATGCCGAGCACCTCATCGCGCGTGTAGCCGCTCATCGCCTCGTAAGCCGGATTCACGTCTACGATCCGGAAGTCCGCGTCGCGCAGGACGAGCGCGTCGGCGGTGGCGTGGAAGATCGCCCGGTACTGCGCCTCGCTCGCGCGGAACGCCTCCTCGGCGCGCTTGCGCTCGGTGATGTCGCGGGCGATGGCGAGCACGTGGGGCTCGCCGCGATGACGGACCGGGATCGTCCTGATCTCGGCGAAGAAGCGCTCGCCGTTCTTGCGCAGCGACTCGAGCTCCAGGTGGCACGGCTCGCCCTCGAGCGTCCGGCGCGCGAGCTCCCGCCGCCGCTCGCGGTACTCCAGCGGGAAATTCTCGGGGTAGGTCTCCGAGATCACCTCCTCGCGCGTGAAGCCGTAGATCTTCTCGTACGCCGGATTGCAGTCCACACGCTTCAGCTCGGAGTTCCACAGCACGAGCGCGTCGTCCGAAGCGTTGAAGATCGCCCGGTACTGCTCCTCGCTCGAGCGCAGCGCCTCTTCGGCCAGCCGCCGAGCAGTGATGTCCCGCGCCATCGCGAGCACGTGCGGCCGGCCGCGGTACTGGATCGGCACTGAGCGCACCTCGACGTCGAAGCGCGTCCCGTCCTTGCGCACGCCGACCGTCTCGTGCTGGACGGGCTCGCCGGCGATGACGCGCCGGTGAAGCTCGCGCCCGAGCGCGTCCTCCGCCGGCGGGAGGAACGCCCAGCGCTGCTTGCCGACCAGGTCCTCGCGCGCGTAGCCGGTCATCGCGAGCAGCGCCGGGTTCACGTCGACGATGCAGTTGTCGGCATCGCGCAGCACCAGCGCGTCGGCGGTGGCGTTGAACACCGCGCGGTACTGCTCCTCGCTCGCGCGCAGCGCCTCGTCGGCGAGACGGCGCGCCGTGATCTCGCGCGCCATCGCGAGCACGTGCGGCCGGCCGCGGTACTGAATCGGGACCGACCGCACTTCCACGTCGAACGGCGTGCCGTCCTTCCGCACCGCCTGGGTCTCGCGGTGGCTCGTTTCGCCGGCCAGCACCCGGCGCGCCCTCGCCGCCGCCTCCTCGTCCTCGTTGGGCCGCACGAAGAGCCAGCGCGTGGCACCGACGAGATCCTCGCGCGTATAGCCGGTCATCGCGAGCAGCGCCGGGTTCACGTCCACGATGCAGTTGTCGGCGTCGCGCAGTACCAGCCCGTCGGCGGTGGCGTGGAACACCGCCCGGTACTGTTCCTCGCTCGCGCGCAGCGCCTCGTCGGCGCGCTTGCGCTCGGTGACGTCGCGGATGAACGCGAGGATCTGCGGCTCGCCAGCGATCGTCGCGCGCTTGAGCGTCACCTCGTGCCACATCAGGTGGCCGTCCCGGTGCCTGGCGTGCCATTCGAACCGGATCGGCGTGGCGTGCAGTTTCGCCTGCTGGATGTGGCGGGCGGCCTCGGCCTGCGTGTAGCCCGGCTCGTTCGCGCTCACGTCGGCCACACTGAGTCGCCGCATCTCCGCGCGCGTCCAGCCGTACAGCTCCTCCGCCTTCGGGCTCACGTCGAGAATCTCGCCGGTGTCCCAGTCGTGGACGAAGATCGGGTCCTCGCTCGCCTCGAAGATGGAACGGTAGCTCGATTCCGAGTGCCGGAGCGCTTCCTCGGCGCGCATGCGCTCGAGCTCCGCCGTGGCGCGCGCGGCGAAGATCTTGAGCAGCGACTCGGTGAGCTCGGGGTGGGTCATCGCGCCGCGATCGAGCGCTGCTATCAGTCCGAGCTGGCGGCCCGCGGCGTCGTTCAACGCGTAGGCCGCGTAGCTGTCGAAGCCGAGCGCCTGAAACATCGTCCCTGGCGCAAACTCCGGCTGCACGCCGCGGCCGACGAACCGGTACTCGCGGCCGACGACGCCCGCGCACGGCGTCTTCGCGAGCTCGTACTCGAACGGCTTCAGGATCCGCCCGTCGAGCCAGGTCGCGAGCGTGCGCATGCGCGTGCGGCTTTCGTCGGCGAAGACCGAGATCATCACCGCGTCGACCGCGAGCGTCTGGGAGAGCGAGCGCGCTAGCTCCTCGAACACCCGCTCGCCGCCGGCGATCGACAGCGCGAGCGCCGCCCGGTGCAGCGCCTCCGCGAAACGCTTGCGCTCGGTGATGTCGATCGAGATGCCGCAGACGGCGTAGGGCCGGCCGTCGGCGCCGATGAGGGGGAACTTGTTGGCGAGCATGGTGCGCGGCTCGCCGCGGATGACGTTCGCCTCCTCGGCCTCGAGCGCGCAGCCGCTCTCGATGACGCGCCGGTCGTTCGCGCGCAGGCCTTCGGCGACCCCGGGGGGCGCGATATCGGCGGTCGTCCGCCCCACGATCTCGCTGCGCGGCCGGCCGGCGTGCTGCTCGAAGGCGCGGTTGACGAACAGGTAGCGGCCATCGAGGTCCTTGGCGAACACCCGTACGGTCGTGGTGTTGTCGAGGATCTGCTGCAGCGTGATCTCGGTCTCGCGCAGCCGGGCGAGATCCCGCTCGAGTTGCGAGTGATCGGCCATGGCGGAAGTGTAGCGCCCGTACGAGGCGGGCGGACCCGGCGTTACCGCACCGCAACCATTGAAACCTGCCCGTTACAAACCTAGCCCGGCGGGACGAACATGTACCCCGCCCCCCGCATCGTCCGGATGACCTTGGGGTTCTCGGGGTCGTCTTCGATCTTGCGGCGCAGGCGCGCGATGCGGATGTCGATCGAGCGGTCGAACGGCTCCCACTCGCGGTTGCGGGTGAGCGTCAGCAGGCGATCGCGCGACAGCACCTGGTTCGGGTGCTCGGCGAACACCTTGAGGAGCTCGAACTCCATCGTCGTCAGCGCGACCTCGGTCCCGTCGCGCTCGAAGAGCTGGTGCGACTTGAGATCGAGCAGGCAGCGTCCGACCGGGATGCGCTCCTCGGCCGCGCCCGGCGCCGCCGCGGGCGCTGCGGGCGCGGCGCGGCTCTGCACCCGCCGCATCACGCTCTTGAGGCGCGCCCGCAGCTCGCGCGGGTCGAACGGTTTCGCAACGTAGTCGTCGGCCCCCATCTCCAGGCCGACGATGCGATCCACCACCTCGCCGGCGCCGGTCACCATGATGATGCCAAGGTCATAGCGTTCGCGCAGATAGCGGGCGAGCGACAGCCCGTCCTCGCCCGGCAGCCCGATGTCGAGCAGCACGACGTCCGGCACGCCCTGCTCGAGCGCGGTCCGCATCGCCGCGCCGCCGTCGGCCTGCGCGACCTCGTACCCGTGCGTCGTCAGGTACTCCGCGAGCATGTCGCGCACGTCGCGGTCGTCGTCGACGATCAGCACCTTACCTGCGTTCATCCGTTCCCTCTGCGGCCCGCCGAATTATAGGGCGGCTGGCACGCCCGTTACACAGCGATACGAACTGTTTCCGGGCCGACATCGGGCGAATACCTCCGGTCCGTAGTGTGCGCACCCATGGAATCCCGAATTCAACCGACTGCCAGGAGGAACGCCATGCCCCGCAACATGCTCATTCACATTGTCGTCGCGTTCGCTGCGCTGCAGGCCGCCGTCAACGCGGCGCCCGCAGCCGCGGCCGGCGCCTGCGACGTCTGCCCCGACGGCGGCATCGTCTACCCGGGCCCATACGTCGTGTACCCGGAAGGCTACGTCGCCTTCCCCGGCAATGACGATTGAGGAAAGGAGCGCGCCATGAACCGGGATATCGATAACGAGCTCCTCCTCGCGGCCGAAAGCACCGTTTCCGACCTCGACGATTTCGCGGA
Organism: uncultured beta proteobacterium; assembly: GCA_963789885.1. Lineage (GTDB taxonomy): Bacteria > Pseudomonadota > Gammaproteobacteria > Burkholderiales > SG8-39 > DATEDA01. The sequence goes on from CAWBNB010000013.1 coordinate 85,841, forward strand.
CGACACGTACGGCGAGCCCGAGGACCACGCCTTCGAGGCACTCGGCGGCCTGCACGACGAGCACGCCGAGCGTGAGGTGCGTCACATCCTCGCCCGCGTGTTCGGAATGTGAGCAGCACCGCCCACACCAGATGGAGGCACCCACGATGATGATCACCCGCCACACCGACGTCCGGACCGCGCAGGCGACGCTCCGCTCGGTCTACGCGCTCGCGCCACAGGCGGCGCGGATCGCGAACCACGCGACCACCGTCGACCGCGACCCGGCCGACCCGTTCCGCGCCACCGTGTTCGTCGGCTCCGGCGACGCCGACGTCGTTCCGGTCGCCGCCGACCGCGCGGTCGGCGGGCCGAACGGCGCGCCGTCCGCCGGCGACCTCTTCTGCGCTGCACTCGCCGCGTCCCAGGACGCGGCGATCCGCGTCGCCGCGAACCTCGCCGGGATCCGGCTCGCCGCGCTTAGCGTCGACGTTCGCGCTTGGGTGGACGTGCGCGGCACGATGGGGATCGACGCCGACGCGCCGGTCGGCTTCCAGACGATGGAATGCACGATCCGGCTCCAGGCCGCGCCGGGCACCGACGCCGAAGCGGTGCGGCGGATGCTGATCGAGGCAGAAGGACGTTCGGTGGTGCTTGCGACCCTGCGTCGCGCCCTCCCCGTCCATATCCGCATCGAGCAGCCGGCGGCCGCGCCCGCGGCGCTCGCGGCCTGACGCCCGCCACGAACGCCCGTCCAGAGGAGAGCCGCGAAATGGGAACCCGCAATGCCAACGTACTGATGCACCTCGCCGGCCCGATCGTCGGCGCCGAAATCCGCGAAATCGTGCGCGACCTCGCCCGCGTCGCCGGCGTCGCCCGCGTCCGGCCGGGCGCGAAGCTGCCGAAACTGCTGCTCGTCGATTACGACCCGGCGGTCGTCGCCGCGCAATCGCTCGTCGCGCACGTCCGCCGCCGCTGGACCGCAACGCAGCTCGTCGGAATGTGAACCCCGTCAACCAGCCCCTGAGGAGGAATGCAACGCCATGCTGATGCCCACCGATACCGCTCGCTACGCGAAGTGCATCGAGAACTCGAAGCGCATGCGCTTCGACATCGACCGCGACGTGATCCGCGGCCGCAAGTTCGACTTCACGAAGAAGTTCCTGCCCGACGGCCTGTCGAAGGTCGACCGGCTCGTGTTCCTGAGCGCGGCCGAGCAGCGGCTGCTCAGCCAGATCCAGGGCCGCACCTACGCGAACATCTTCGGGCTCGTCGAGCGCTTCATCGCCGCCAAGGTGCTCGAGATCAGCCGCGAGCACTGGCTCGGCGACCAGACCGCGCTCGAGGCGCTGGTGCGCTTCACCGACGAGGAGATCAAGCACCAGGAGATGTTCCGCCGCATCGAGGAGATGGTGGCCGAGGGCATGCCGGCCGGCTACACGTTCCAGCCGGACCCGAACGCGGTCGCCTCGGTCGTGCTCGGCAAGTCGACCTGGGCGGTGCTCGGGCTGACCTGCTTCATCGAGCTCTTCGTGCTCGCGCACTACCGCGAGAGCATCGACCGCGACCACAACCTGTCGGAACTGTGGAAGGACGTGTTCCTCCACCACTGGCGCGAGGAGTCCCAGCACGCGATCCTCGACGAGCTCGAGTGGGTGCGCGAGGACGCGAAGCTCACGCCCGCGTCGCGCGACCAGGCGGTGAACGAACTGATCGAGCTCGTGGCCGCGGTCGACGGGATCCTGCAGGTGCAGGCCGAGGCGGACGCCGATTACTTCGTGCAGATCGCCGGGCGGGCGTTCTCGTTCGGCGAAGCGGCCGAGATCCGGGCCGGCATCCTCGCCGCTTACCGCTGGCAGTACATCGTCTCGGGCGTGCAGGGACGGTTCAGCGACGTCCTCGGCCGCATGATCGACGCGGCGCAGGGCGAGCGCATCGGCGCCGCGCTCGCGCCGCTCATGCAGTAGTAGCGGGGTCCGCCGTCGTGGCCCGGTTGCCCGATGTCGCCTGGTGGTACTGGGCCGCGACGGTACTCGCTCTCGCCGCCGAGACGGCCTGGCCCGCTGCCGGCTTCGCGGCCGTCGGTCTGGGCGTCGTCCAGTTCGTCCACTTCTACGCGCGCGCCGGGAGGATCGGCGCGCCTGCGGTGCAGGTGCGGATGGCGTTCCTGGGCCTCCTGCTCGCGGGGCTGTGGCCGCCGCTCGTGCCGATTCATTGGCTGCTGCTCGCCGGGACGATGGCGAGGGTCGCCTTCGAGTACTGCCCGCTCGCCCGGACGCTGGCGCTCATGCCCTGGAACCGGACGCAGCCGCTCACCCTGCAGCTCGTCCGGCGGGCGTATCTGACGCCCCCGGTTCAGGGCAGCATCCTCGCGGCGCTGTCGCAGCCAGGCTGACCATGGCGCCCTTTTTCCTCCCGTCGACCATCACGGCGCACGACGGCCGCCGCGCGACGATCCGCCAGGTGCGCACCACTGATGCGCCGCTCGTGCAGCAGTTCGTGCGCGCGCTATCGCCGCAGTCCCGCCGGAGGCGGTTCTTCGGCCCGGTGCGCGAGCTCTCGCCCGCGCAGCTCGAGCGGATGACGCGGTTCGACGGGTCGACCGGACTCAGTCTCGCCGCGGTCACCTGCGAGGACGTCCCGTGCATCGTCGGCATCGCCCAGCACGCGGTCTGCGATCCGCCGTTCGCGGAGCTCGCCGTCGTCGTCGCCGACGGCTGGCAGCGGCAGGGGCTCGGCGAGCGGCTCCTCCGCATGCTGCTTTCGTACGCGGCGTGGACCGGGATCGTGGCGATGCATGGCCTCGTCGCGGCCGCAAACCAGCCGATGCTCGCGCTCGCCTCGAAGCTCGGGTTCGCGTTCGAGGCGGACATCGATCCCGACCTCGTCCGGATCGAGAAGCCGCTCGGCCGCCTGCGCGGCCTCGCCGGCTGGGACAGGAGATCGGAGTGAAACGCTGGCGCTCCCCGGCCGTGATGCTCGCCGCCGCCGCGACCGTGCTCTCGATCGCCCTCGGCATCCGTCACGGGTTCGGCCTCTTTCTCCAGCCGATGAGCGTCGACTTCGGCTGGGGACGCGAGGTCTTCGCGCTCGCGATCGCAGTGCAAAACATCGTCTGGGGTGCCGCGCAGCCGGTCACCGGCATGCTCGCCGACCGGTTCGGCGCGGCGAAGACGATGATCGCCGGGACCGCGCTCTACGTCGCGGGCCTCGTGCTGATGTCGATGTCCGCGACGCCCGGCGCGCTGTACCTGAGCGTGGGCGTGCTGCTCGGGCTGGGACTGAGCGGGACGACCTTCGCGGTCGTCCTCGGAGCGGTGAGCCGCGCCGTGCCGCCGGAGCGCCGCAGCCGCGCGATGGGCATCGCGACCGCGATCGGCTCGTTCGGCCAGTTCGTGATGCTGCCGGGGAGCCTCACGCTGATCGGCTGGCTCGGCTGGTCGGCCGCGTTGATCGTGCTCGCAGGCATCGCGGCATCGATGGCGGCGCTCTCCGCCGCCCTCCCCTGGCGGGAGCACGCCCCGGGCGCGCACGTGGGGATGCGTTCGGGCGAGGCGCTCCGCGAAGCGGTCGGGCACAACGGCTTCCGGCTCCTCGCCTTCGGGTTCTTCGTCTGCGGATTCCAGGTCGTGTTCATCATCACGCACCTGCCGGCGTTCCTCGTCGACCGCGGGCTTTCGCTCTCGGTCGGCACTACCACACTCGCGCTCATCGGCCTGGCAAACGTCGCCGGGGCCTACCTGGCAGGCGTCTGGGGCGCGCGGTTCCGGAAGCCCGCGCTGCTCGCGGCGATTTACGCGGGACGCGCGGTCGTCATCGCAGCGTTCGTCTTCCTGCCGATCACCGAAGTGTCGGCGTACGTGTTCGGCATCGTGATCGGGCTGCTGTGGATGAGCACCGTCCCGCTGACCAACGGCACCGTGGCCGCGGTCTTCGGCGTCCGGAACATGGCGATGCTGAGCGGCGTCGTGTTCTTCGTGCACCAGGTCGGCGGGTTTCTCGGCGGGTGGCTCGGCGGCTATCTCTACGACCGCGCCGGGAGCTACGACAGCGTGTGGGCGATGGCGATCGGTTTGAGCGTGCTCGCCGCGGCGGTGAACATGCCGATCCGCGAGCAGCCGGTGCCGCGTCTCCGGCCCGCATGAGCGCACGCCGGTTTGCCGCGCTCGCGCTAGGGGCGGCGCTCGCGGCGGTTGCCGCGGTCGCGTGGCTCGGCTACCGGCGACCCGACTTCGTGCTCTGGCTCGGCAACTCGCTCTTCCTCTGCACCTAGCGCGGCGCCGACCGCCCAGGCAGGTTCACGAGCACGATTCCGCCCGCGACCGCGAGCGCGGCGCCGATGAACGCCGGCGTGAGCGGCTCGGCGAGGAGCGCCGCGCCGAACGCGACCCCGAAGAGCGGCGACATGAAGGTGAACGTCGCGAGGCGCGCGGCGAAGTACTTCGTCAGCAGCCAGAACCACGCGAGATAGCTCGCGAACGCGACGATCACCCCCTGGAAGGCGAGGCTCGCGATCGCAAGCGGCGTCACGCGCACGATGCCCGGTTCGCCGAGCGCCAGCGAGACGAGGGGCAGGACGAGTGCCGACACGCCGAGCTGGTAGAAGAGCGTTTTGGTCGCCGGCGTGTAGGCGAGCTTCGTGGCGCGCATCACGACGATCGTCGCGGCCCACAGCACCGCGGCGGCCACGCCATAAAGATCGCCGCGGAGCGTGCCGCTCCCGTCCGACGAGAATCCCTCGGCGAACGCCGCGACGATCCCGCCGAACGCGAGGAGCACGCCCACCCACTGGCGCGCGCGCAGCCGCTCGCTCGGGACGAACGCCGGCAGCAGGAGCGCGGTGATGCAGGGCGTGAGATAGATGAAGACCACCATCCGCGACGCCGTGGTATAGGCGAGCCCGGCATAGATGAACACGAACTCGCCGGCGAACATCGCGCCTGCGACGAGACCGGGCACGAGCGTGCCGTCGCGGCCGAACAGCGGGATCCTCCGCCATCGCGCCCAGAAGTAGAGCAGCGCGGTCGCGACGATCGACCGGATCGCCGCCTGCATCACCAGCGAGACGTCGGGCGCCGCGACCCTGATCGTGACCTGCTGGAAACCCCACACCACGCAGAGGAGCGTCATCAGGCCGAACGCGGTCGCGTCCAGCGGCTTGCGGTCGGCGGGCATCGCGGGGGCGTTGTTCTTATAGGGGCGCGAGCTTAACGCACCGGCATCGGATAATCGCGGCATGCCCACGCGAGTTGTGACGCTCGTCCGCACCGGCAAGCGCGCCGCGCGCTCGGTCGCACGTCTCCCGGCGCTCTACCGGGTCGCGCGCGAGATCGCTCCGGACGGCTTCACGGCCGAGCAGACGACCGAGCTCGCTGCGGTTCGCGCTCGGATCCCGTTCGCCCTTGCGCGCCGGTTGCGCGCGGAGGTCGCACAGGCACTGCGACTGCGGGCGCGCGTCCTGCCGCTCCGCCTCCTCACCGTGCAGGCCTGCGGCCCGGTGAGCCTGCACGACGACAAGCTCCGCTACCCGGGCGTCTACTTCGTGATCGTCGTGGCCCACGCGGGCCGGCTCGGCATCGTCGATCACCGCGGCCGCGCGGTCCGCCACGAAACGGGCGAGATCCTGCTGCTCGACCCCTATCGCCGGCATGCGCTCGTTCCCGCCGGGCGCACCGCCGGCGAGCATCCTTACGAGCGCACGCACAGTGCGGTGCACGCCGCGGACGAGCAGTTCCTCTTTCTCTGCTTCGACGTGAAGCGCCGGTTCGCGCGCACGCGGTTCCGCTCTGGCTCGGGTCCGAGTTATTCCGGATTGCGGTATTGACTTGCGTCTATTGACATCAGAGCGCGGCCCGGCGTAGCGTTTGCTTTCGGGAACTCGCGTCCGCCGTCTCTCCGAGGGAGGAGTCCATGTCGAACAGGTTCGCGCGGCTCGCCGCCGCGTTCGTCGCAGCCGCTTTCGCATCCGTCGCATCCGCCCAGCAATGGCCGACGAAGCCGGTTCGGGTCGTCGTCACCTTCGCGCCCGGCGGCTCGAGCGACATCGTGGCGCGCGCGCTCGCGGTGCCGCTGCAGGCGAAGCTGGGGCAGCCGGTGATCGTCGACAACAAGCCGGGCGCGGGCGGCACGATCGCGGGCGCCGAGGTCGCGCGCGCCGCACCCGACGGCTACAACCTGCTGATGTCGAACACCACGCCGATCTCGCTCACGCCGCTGATGATCACGCCCCCGCCCTACGATTCGCTCAAGAACTTCACCCACGTGAGCCTCGTCACGACCGTGCCGGACGTGATCATGGTGCACCCGTCGGTGCCGGCGAAGAACATGAAGGAGCTCGTCGCCTGGATCAAGGCGCAGGGCAAGCCGGTGAACTTCGGGTCGGGCGGTATCGGTTCGATCGGCCACATCCTGGGCGAGATGTGGAAAAAGGAAACCGGCCTGAACATCGAGCACGTCGGCTACAAGGGCAGCGCGCCGATGATCACCGACCTGATGGGCGGGACGCTGAGCTTCTCGTTCGACACGCTCCCGCAGAACGTCCCGCACATCAAGTCCGGAAAGCTGCGCCCGATCGCCGTGACCTCGCGCGCCCGCGCGGCGATCCTGCCCGAGGTGCCGACCGTCGTCGAGGAGGGCATGCCGTATCTCGTCGCCGAGAACTTCATAGGCGTGTCGGCACCGGCGGGGCTCCCCGAGCCGGTCGTGAAGCGCTTGCACGCCGCGATCCAGGAGTCGCTCGACGATCCGAACTTCGTCAAGCGGATGAACGATCTCGGCTATGCGATCCGCAAGATGTCGACCGCGGAGTTCCAGACCTTCGTGCAGGAGCAGGTCACCGGCTGGGCGCCGGCAGTCAAAGCCTCCGGCGCGAAGCTGAACTAAGTTCAGCCCCACCCATCGGGGCGATCCCCTCCTCGCTCGAGGAGGGGATGCCCTGCCGCCTACCGCGGCTTCTGCTCCGGCACCGTCGAGCGCGAGGTGACCCGCGGCGCGCGGGCGATCCGCTCGCGCGGGTGCAGGAGCCGGGGCAGCCGCTCGGCGCGCGTGATCGTGCAGTTCATCCTGCCCTGCGGCGGGAACTCCTCGCGGTGCTGCACCAGTGCGTCCTCGCGCTGCGCGCGCTGGGCCGCATCGGTCGCGTACTCGCCACGTCCCAGCAGCACCGCGCCGTCGCCCGACGTCAGATCCGGCACGAGCAGCGCCATCGTTCCGGTTGCGCGCACGTTGCCCGCGCTCTTGAAGACGCCGTCGCCGACGAACTCGATCCAGTCGAGCCGCCTCCCGCCGGGATCGAACCGAAGGAACCCCGGCTTGCCGCCGCGATGCGCGACGTCGGGCATCCCGGCCGGGCTGACGCTGGCGAGGAACGACGTCTCCGCGCGCCCCACGACATCCGCGAGCCAGGGATCGTCGAGCGCGACCGGCTCGCGCACGGCCGGCCCCACCCGCAGCGCAGGCTCGAGCGAAACCGAGGGGGCCATGTACTTCCGGCACAGCGTGAACGCTTCGGTGACCAGAAGCTCCGGTCCCGCCGCCCCGAGCCGGAGCGTCCCGTTCACCCGCGCGCGCCGCGCGAGCCCGAGACTGATCGCTAGCCCGCCGCAGGCTGTCGGCAGGGGCACCGCCACGGCGGCGGCCGCCGGCAGCCCGAGCCGCAGGTCCGGCGTCTCGACGATCTGGACGAGCGGCGCGCTCCCGGACAGGACGGTGAAGCGGAGCTCGCCCCCGCCGTCAGGCGTCGCGAGCACGATGAGGTCCGCGCCACGCGCGAAGTCGGGGACCGGCCCGACCCAGTCCGCGAGCTTCTGCGCGACCCGGGTCGTGCCGGCCTCTGCCTGCGCCGCGAGCTGGCCGGCGTGATAGGCGAGCGGTTTCATCGCGGCGCTCCGCGCCCTAGCAGAGCCGCCCGGGGCGTGCCGCCGCGGCCGCGCCCGCACCGGGCTGCGCGCGATCGAGCTCCTCGTGCACGCACAGGATGTTGCCCTCGGTGTCGCTGAACCACGCCGCCTTGTCCGAGCCGACGATCGCGACGTGCTCGATCGTCTTGAATCCCGGGAAGTCGTAGTCGTGGAACTGGACGCCGCGCGCCTTGAGGTCGCGGATCTCGGCGACGATGTCGTCGACCCGGAAGCTCACCGCGGTGTGCTCGGCCTTGGTGCCTTCCGGCTTGGGAAAGAGCGCGAGTGTGGTGCCGTTGCAGCGGAGCAGGAACTTGCCGTCGGGCTGCAGGCCCGCCGGTGCGAGCCCGAGCTTCGACTCGTAGAACTCGCGCGCCCGGCCGAGATCCTTGACCGGCAGCATGGTGGTGATCGGTGCTTGCGTCAGCATGGCGGCTCTCCTTCAGGCGTGCGCTTCGTGCGCTTTCGCGTAATCGATCATTCCCTGGAAATCGACGACCACCGCGGGCTCGGCTCCGACCACCCAGGCGTCATGGCCGGAGGGCAGCAGGGAAACGTCGCCCGGGCGGCAGTCGAACTCCGTCCCGTCGTCCATCTTGATCCGCAGGATCCCCGAGACGTGGTACTGGAAGTGCGGGGCTTCGCAGCTCCTCGTCTTGACCAGCGGCTGGACCGACGTCGACCACTTCCAGCCCGGGTCGAACACCGCGCGACCCACCGTCGCGCCGCCGATCTTGATCAGCTCGAGCCTGCCCTTCGGAAACTCGCGGACCTCGTCCGGTTTCCCGAAGTCCTTGCATTCGGCCTTTTCCATTCGATCGCCTCCGGTTCGGTTGACTCACCGCCCGTTTGCGGGGCGGCATGGCGCGATTTGTACGGGTCGCGCGGCGAACCGGAAATGCGTAGGCCTACGTACCCGAGGGGTACGCAGCGGGAGGCAACGGGGGCTTCACCCCCAGGCCGGGATCAGAGTTCGGCGAGGAACCGGTCGGCGACCGCCTCGAAGCGCGCCACCTCGCCGTACGAGCGGGCGAGCATCATCGCGCCTTCGAGCGAGCCGACCAGCGCGCGGGCGACGTCGAGGGACGAGCCGGAGAACTTCAGGGCGCCGGTCCGGCGCCCCTCCTCTAGGACGGCAACGAGCCAGTGCTCGTTCTCGTCGAAGAAGTGGCGCATCTCGTCCTTCATCGGCTTGGGGAGCGTGGCGTACTCGGCGGCGAGCATCCCGCACAGGCACATCCGGTTGTTCCGCAGGACGTCGGCGTAGATCTTCGCGTAGCGCACGAGCTTCTCGCGGGCGCCCGTGGCCGTCCGGTCGATTTCGCCGAGGGCCTCGAGGAACCCGTGCTCGTAGCGGGCAATGAGGCGAGTGCCAAGCTCCGCCTTGGTGGGGAAGTGATAGTGGAGGCTCGCTTTCGTCAAGGCGAGCGCCCCGGCGATGTCCGCGTAGCTGAAGCCATTGAAGCCACGCGTCTGGACGAGGCGTTCGGCGATGTCGAGGATCCGCTGGGCGGTATCCGGGGCGGCAGCGGACTTCTTGCGCGGCATCGTCTTCCTCGTGGTCCCGGCCGAGGCGGTGCCCCGTCCCGGTGCGCTGCGCGACGATACCATGTTTTTACCTACCTGTAGGTTGACAGTTAACTTACTAGTTGGTAGAAATCAAGGGTCGGCAGCGGTCTGCAAGCGAGGCGATTGACGATGTCCCAGACCCGGCTCTCCACCCCCTCCACGCCCCGGCTCTCGAGCGGCCAGCTGCGCGCGGCGCTCGACACGCTGCACGCGATCGGCGAAGCCTGCGCCGGCAGCACCGATTTCGCGAGGCGCGGGGTCGAGCACCTGCCGCGGCTCGTGGGCTCCGACCTGACGACCCTCGTGGTCTGCGACCTCGACCGCGGGCATCGCACCGTCGTGCCGTCGGGGATGGTCTCGCGGCGCGAGATCGAGGTCTTCGACCGGTACTTCTACGAGCATCCGCTCGTCCGCGATCACGGGCGCAACCCGAACGCGGTGACGAAGCGGATCGACGATCTCGTCGCGCCCGCGGAGTTCCACCGCACGCCCCTCTACAACGACTACTACCGCCCGATCCGCATCGAGCACGCCATGGCGGTCCCGATCCACGTCGACGGGCGGTTCCTGGTGAGCTTCGTGTTCAACCGCAGCGGCACCGGGTTCACCGACCGCGACCGCGACCTGGCCGAGGTCATGCGACCGCATCTCGCAAACCTGTACCGTCTCGGCGTCGCGATCGAGAAGACGCGCGAGCTTCCGTCCGATGCGCCGTTCGACCGCGCCGCGGCACCGCTCACGTCGCGCGAGCGCGAGGTGCTCGACTGGGTCGCGGCGGGCAAGACGAACCGCGACGTCGCGGCGATCCTCGGCGCGAGCCCGCGCACGGTCGAGAAGCACCTCGAGCGCATCTACGAAAAGCTCGGCGTGGAGACGCGCACCGCGGCGGTGATGCGGGTGCTCAAGAACGACCGCGGCCTGAACGGCTAGGTCGGGCGCGCCCGACCGGCCGCGACCCTCCGGGGGGCCGGGCCGCGAGCCGAGCCCGGCGCTCGCCCGCAGCTCTCCCTCTGCTGGGGAGCCGACCGGACCTGCCCATTGGCGCCCATTGGGTACCCGGGCGGCTTCCCGACCCCAAAAACCCGCTCACGCTTCCAAACCCGTGATATTGTTCAAAATTCCTACGCTAATTGCGCCGCCCACGGAGGCCGCCATGGCTACCCAGGAACCCGGCAACATCCGGCTCGCCTTCGACGCCGATTCCCCCGCCGAGCGGGCAGAAGACGCGCGTTTGCGCGGCGCATTCGAGTCCGCGCCGGCGCTCGATCAGGCCGAAGCGAAACTCCTCAAAGAGACCGAAGCGCGCGTCCGGGCGGAAGCCCGCGCCGCCCAGGTGGCCCTCGAGCGTGCCGCGATGGAGGCGAAGGCACGAGCCGCCGCCGAGGAGCGCGCCAACGCCGACTCCGTCGCGCAGGCGCTGACCGAATCCCTCGTCCGCGCCGAGCAGGCTGCCGTGCAGGAAGCCGGCGAGCGCGCGAAAGCCCAGGCGCACGCCCTCGAGGCGCTGCGCGTCCGGCAGGCGCTCGACGCGGCGATCCGTAACGCCCAGGAGGAGCGCGCGCGGCTCGAGGAGGATCTCGGTCGCACCCGGCAGGCCCACGTCGAAGCGGAGGCGCGCGCGGCGGAGGAGACGCGGGCGCGGATGGAAGCGGAATCGACCGCGGCGCGCGAGACCGAGGCCCGTTTGCGGGCCGAGCAGCAGGCGCGCCACGCGGCCGAGCTGCGCGCACGGGCCGAGGAGGATCGGGCGATCGCCGCGCGGGCGCGCCACGAGCTCGAAGCGCGCGCCACCGAGGCTGCACGACTGAACGCCCAAGCCGAAGCCGAGGCGCGGGATCTGGCGCGCGCGCGCGTCGAAGCGGAGGACCGCGCGCAGACGGCGGCGATGCTGCGCGCACAGGCCGAACGGGAAGCTGCCGCGCGCGCCGAAGCGCGCAACGCCGAGGACGCACGCGCGCGCGCCGAGGCCGACGCACACGCGGCCGCCGAAGCGGCTGCGCACGAAGCGGCGCGCAAGCGCAGCGCGGTCGAAGCCGAGGCCCGTGCCGCAGCCGACGCGCGGGCGCGCGCAGAGGCCGACGTCGCTGCCCGCGCGCAGGAGCGGGCGGCCGCCGAAGCGGCGGTCCGCGCTGCGGCCGAAGCGCGCGCGCGCGCGGAGGCGGAAGCCGCTGCCCGGGCAACGGAGCGGGCGGCAGCCGAGGCGCGCAGGGCCGCCGAGGAAGCGGCACGCGCCGCGGCCGAAGTCGCAGCGGCGAATGCAGCCGAGGAGCGGCGGCACGCCGAGGCGGCGCTCAAGGACGCCGCAACCGCGCTCGCCGAAACCCAGCACCGGGCGGCCAGGGAAGCGAGCGCGCATGCCGAGGCGGCGCAGCGCGCGGCAGCGGAGGCAGCGTGGCGTGCGGAAGCCGAGGCGGCGGCCCGCGCTGCTGCCGAAGCGCGTGCGCGCGCCGAGGAGCAGGCTGCGGTCGAGGCCCGGGCACACGTGGAAGCCGAGGAGCAGGCGGCCGCCGAGCATGCCGCTCGCGCGGAGGCGGAAGCCGCAGCGGCGCGGGCGGCCGAGGCCCGCCGCGTCGCGGACGCAGCGCTCCGGGCTGCCGCTATGGCCAGAAGCGAAGCCGAACGGCGCGCCGGGGAAGAAGCCGACGCGCACACGACGGCGGTTGCGCGCGCGACGTCCGAAGCGGCCCGCCGCGGCGAGGCGGAGATCCGCGCGCGCGAAGCAGCCGAAGCGCGGCTGCGCGCGGACGAAGCGCTGCGGCTCGCAGCCGAAGAGGCGGTCGAGGCCGAGCGCCAGGCGCTCGCCGAAGCGGAGGCGAAGGCGAAAGCGCTCGCGGAGCTGATCCAGACCCGGCGCGCGCGGATCGAGTTCGATTCCTCGGCGCGGGAAGCGGCCGAAGCGCGGATCCGCGCCGAGCGGGCGCTGAAGGAGGCCGCGGCGGCGGCCCTCGACGCCGAGGCGAAAGCTACTGCCGAGGCGAAGGCGAGGCTCGCCGCGGTGGAGCAGACGCTGAAGGACGCGGAAGCGGCGGCTCTCGACGCCGAGGCGAAAGCTACTGCGGAGGCGAAAGCCAGGCTCGCGGCGGTGGAGCAGACGCTGAAGGACGCGGAAGCGGCGGTCCTCGAGGCCGAAGCGAAAGCCGCGGCCGAAGCGAAGGCCAAGCTCGCGGCGGTCGAGCAGGCGCTTGCGGCGCGGCACGAGCGCGTCGAGTTCGAAGCGCGCGTGCGCAAAGCGGCTGAAGTGCGGGTGCGCGTCGAGGCGATCGCCGCGAAGGCGGCACGCGCACACGCCGAGGCCGAAGAAGCGGCGACGCGACAGGCGCTCGCGCGCGCACGCTCGACGCTCGGGTAAGCCGGCCTGTCAGGCCCCCACCGGGGCCACCCCACCGATCGGCCGGCGCACCGGCGGCGGGCGGTCGTCCATCGTCCACTGCAGGGTGAACGCGATCGCACCGATCGTGATCAGCGCGCCCCACCCCACACCGTAGCCGCCGGTGAGATCGAACACGAGGCCGCCCATCCACGCGCCGCAAAACGATCCCACCTGGTGGCCGAGGAAGACGATCCCGTAAAGCGTGTTGAAGTGCGTGAGGCCGAACACCCGGCCGATCAGCCCGGTGACGAGCGGCGCGACGCCGAGCCACAGGAGCCCCATCGCCGCGGCGAAGACGAGCGTCGACCACGGCGCTGACCGGCAGCAGCACGAAGGCGGCGATGAACACCGTACGCAGGAGGTAGATCAGCGCGAGCAGGCGCTTCTGACTGTAGCGCGCGCCGAGCAGCCCGAACGCGTAGGTGCCGATGGTGTTGCACAGGCCGATCAGCGCGAGTGCGTTCGCGCTGACGCTCGGTGCGACCCCGCACAGCTCCAGCCAGATTCAGTTCGAAGGTTTCCGCGCGAGGACGCGACCCGGCCGAGCACCCGTCGCTCGGCCGTCGCGCCAGACGATCGCGCCGTTCACGATCACGAGTTCGATCCCGCGTGCCGGCTGGATCGGTTGCGCGAACGTCGCGGCCTCGCCGACCTTGCCGGCATCGAACACGGTGAGGTCGGCGTAGGCACCTTCCCTGACCACGCCGCGATCCGGCAGGCCGAACGTCCGCGCGGTGAGCCCGGTCATCTTGTGCACGGCGGTTTCGAGCGGAAAGAGCCCGAGCTCGCGCGAGTAGTGCCCGAGCACGCGCGGGAAAGTGCCCCAGAGGCGCGGATGCGGCACGGCGTCGTGCGGCAGCCCGTCCGAGCCGACCATCGTCCGCTCGAACGCAAGGATGCGCTGCACGTCCGCCTCGTCCATCGAAAAGTAGATCGCCCCGGCGGGCAGCAGCCGCTCGATCGCTTCGTCCTGCGCGACGCCCATCGCGCGCACGACCTCGCCGAGCTCCATGCCCGAGTACTCAGGATGCGGCTTCGACCAGGTGACGAGCACCTTCGACGCGACCGCAACCCGCGACGCGCTCAGGATCGTCGACGAGGCGCAATAGGGATAGCAGTCGAGGCCGATCGCCTGCGTTCCCATCCGCTCGGCGATCACCGGGAGGGTCTCGCGCGAACGACCGTGGTTCGGCCGGCCCACCACCTTGTGGTGCGAGACGACCACTGGAACGCCGACCTCGCGGCCGACGCGGAAGGTCTCCTCGAGCGACTCGAGCACCCGGTCGCCTTCGTCCCGCATGTGCGTGCAGTAGAGCCCGCCGCGTTCCGCGAGCGGCCGGCAGACCTCGATCACCTCTTCGGCGGGCGCCGCGGCGGCCGGTTCGTAGTAGAGACCGGTGGAAACGCCGATCGCGCCGGCGGCCAGCGCTTCCCGCGCCATCTCCCGCATGCGGCGGATCTCGGCGTCGTCCGCCGGGCGCCCGACGTCGTCCATCGTCGCGACGCGCAGCGTGGTGTGCCCGACGAGCAGCGCGGCGTTGGTCGCGGCCGGCGCCGCGCGAAGTGCCGCGACATACTCGGCGAAGGTCCCGAACCGGAACCAACCGCCCTGGTCGTCGAGCAGGTCGAGCGGCGGCGTGACCGGCCGCGGCGCGCCGCCCGGCATCGGTGCGAGCGAGATGCCGCAGTTGCCGGCGACGACCGTCGTGACGCCCTGGCTCACCTTCGGCGCCATTTCCGGCGCCGACAGCATCAGGCGGTCGTCGTGCGTGTGAGCGTCGATGAAGCCGGGGGCGACGATCTTGCCGGTCGCGTCGATCTCGGACGCGCCGTGCGCGCCGGCGAGCGAGCCGATGCGCGCGATCCTGTCACCGGAGACGGCGACGTCGGCGGCGTACCGGGGCGCGCGCGTGCCGTCGACGACGGTGCCGTTGCGGATGACGAGGTCGAAGCGCTCGGACATATCGGATCGGTGTCAGTCTAGTGTCGTTCGCGCTTGCGCGCCAGAGCGTAGGTCACGCGTCGGCCCCGCGGGCCGCCTCGCTCAAACTTCGCGAAGGAACGGCGCGACGAGAGCCCGCACGTCCACCCGTGCCCCGATGCGTGCGAGGAGGAGGAACGCTCCGACGAGCTTGCGGTGGAGGAACATCGTGGCTGGGGGCGGCGTCCGCAGGAGTCCCCTGCGGAAGTGGAGCTCGAACCCGAGGTCGCGGACGCGGGTGGCCAGGTCCGACGCGGCGAAGTCGTACCGCCCGCGATGCCGCAGCGGCTCGCAGACCAGCATGATCATCTCCGTCGCCGCGCCCGCTTCCGCCTCGCCGTCGTCCGCGGCGAGGTAGCCGATCTCCACCGCGTGGCGCCGCACGGCGCTGCGATCGCCGCGTACGATCGCACGGGTGATCGCGCGGTAACCCGCCACGAACTCGGGCGCGAACTCCACCGTCGCGCCGAAGTCGAGCAGGGCCACGCGCCCCGTCCGGGCGTCCCAGAGATAGTTGGCGAAGTTGGGATCGGTCTGCATCACGTCGAACTCGAAAAGCTCGCGGAAGACGAGTCGCTCGAGCAGCGCTCCGACGGCGTCGCGCACCGCCTGCGGCGCGCCGACGAGCGTCTCGAGCGGTGCGCCCTCGACGTAATCCATCGCGAGAATGCGCGCAGTCGTCAGGTCGCCGTGGACGCGGGGGACGAGGAGGCGCGGCTCGTCGGCGACGAGCTTCCGGTACCTGGCGAGGAAACGGGCCTCCGCGAAGTAGTCGGCCTCCTGACGAAGCTGCCGCTTCGCCTCGGCCGCCAGCGCGTCGATGTTCGCCCCGCGGGGCAGCACGTCGAGCAGGCGCAGCAAAGCCGCGACGTTATCGACGTCGGCATCGATCGACCGGGCGACGCCGGGATACTGGATCTTCAGCGCGAGCTCGCGGCCATCGCGCGTGCAGGCCCGATGCACCTCGCCGATCGAGGCGGCCGCGACCGGCTCGTCGTCGAACCGCTCGAAGCGAGCGGCCCACCCGCTGCCGTATTCGCGTCCCAGCACGCGACGGAGCTGGGCGAGCGGCATCGGTTCCGCGCCGGCGCGGAGCACGGCCAGCGCGGCGGCCGCCTCGCGCGGCAGGAACTCCTCGCCTTCGAGCGACAGGAGCTGGCCGAGCTTCATCGCCGCGCCGCGCAGCCGCGCGAGGCGCTGCGCGAGCCGGCGCACATTCGAACCGGTCAGGAGCGTCTGCGCCGCACCGAGGCGCTCGCCCTCGGCGAGCCGCCGCACGCCTTCCGCCACGCCGCCGAGCACGAGCTCGCCGGCCGCGAGGCCGAGCCCGAGCAGGCGGCCGAGTCGGGTGGCGGGAACGCTCGATTGCCGCCGGGAGCCGCGCGCCGTCATCGCGCTCGAGCGGGGGCGATCGGCAGGCTATCCCGCCTGATACGCCGCCACCGGCGGGCAGGTGCAGACGAGGTGCCGGTCCCCGTGCACATTGTCCACGCGCCCGACCGGCGACCAGTACTTCGCCGCGCGCAGCGCCGGTAGCGGGTAGGCGGCGCGGGTCCGCGAGTACGGGTGCGTCCACTCGTCCGCGGACACCGCGCGCGCGGTGTGCGGGGCGTGCTTGAGCGGATTGTCGTCCTTCGGCCAGCGCCCCTGCTCGATCTCGCGGATCTCGGCGCGGATCGCGATCATCGCGTCGACGAAGCGGTCGAGCTCGGCCTTGTCCTCGCTCTCGGTCGGCTCGATCATGAGCGTGCCGGCGACCGGGAACGACATGGTCGGCGCATGGATGCCGAAGTCGATCAGGCGCTTCGCGATGTCCTCGGCCGTCACCCCCGTCGCGTCCCTGAGCGGACGCGGATCGACGATGCATTCGTGCGCGACGCCGCCGCTTTCGCCGGTGTAGAGAATCGGGAAATGCGGCGCGAGCCGCTTCGCCACGTAATTCGCATTGAGCACCGCGACGCGCGCGGCATCGGTCAGCCCGCGTCCGCCCATGAGCGCGACAAATGCCCACGAGATCGGCAGGATGCCGGCGCTGCCGAGCGGCGCCGACGCGGCCGGGCCCACGGCGCCGGGCGCGCGCGGGCGCAGCGGATGTCCGGGCAGGAAGGGCGCGAGGTGCGCTTTCACCGCCAGCGGCCCGACGCCGGGTCCGCCGCCGCCGTGTGGAATGCAGAACGTCTTGTGCAGGTTGAGGTGCGAGACGTCGGCGCCGAACCGGCCGGGCGACGCGCTGCCCATCAGCGCGTTGAGGTTCGCGCCGTCGAGGTATACCTGGCCGCCGTGCGCGTGCGCGATGTCGCACACCTCGCGGACGTTCGGCTCGTACACACCGTGCGTCGACGGGTAGGTGATCATGATCGCGGCAAGATCACCGACGTGCTGCGCCGCCTTCGCGGCGAGATCGTCGAGATCGACGTTGCCCTTGGCGTCGGTTGCGACCACGATGACCTCGCAACCGGCCATGTGCGCGGACGCCGGGTTGGTCCCGTGGGCGGAGCCCGGGACCAGGACGACGTGCCGGTGCCCTTCGCCGCGGCTCGCGTGGTACGCCCGGATCGCGATCAGCCCGGCGAGCTCGCCCTGCGCCCCGGAGTTCGGCTGCAGCGAGCATGCGTCGTAGCCGGTGATCTCGCAGAGCCAGCGCTCGAGTTCGCCGGCCAGCCCGCGATAGCCCTGCGCCTGGTCCTCCGGCGCGAACGGGTGGAGGCCGGCGAACTCCGGCCAGGTGACCGGAAGCATCTCGGTCGTCGCGTTGAGCTTCATCGTGCACGAGCCGAGCGGAATCATCGTGCGGTCGAGCGCGAGGTCCTTGTCGGCGAGCGCGCGCAGATAGCGGAGCATCGCCGTTTCGGAGCGGTGGCTTGCGAACACCGGGTGCGTGAGAAACGCGCTCGTGCGTTTCAGCGGCTCGGGCAGCCGGTCCGGCGCCGCGGCGTCGACCGCGGTCCACGACGGCACGGGCTCGCCCTTCGTTGCAAAGACGTGCCACAGCGCTTCCACCTCGCCTTCGGTCGTCGTCTCGTCGAGGGCGATGCCGATACTCGCGTCGTCGACGTGCCGGAGGTTGAAGCCTGCAGCGAGCGCGCGGGCGTGGATCGCCGCGGTCTCGGCGCCGGTGCGCACGACGAAGGCGTCGAAGAACCGGCGCGTCTCCACGGGTAACCCCAGCGCACTTAGGCCGTGCGCGAGCACGGCAGCGCGGCGATGCACGCGGCGGGCGATCGCCGTCAGGCCCTCCGGGCCGTGGTAGACCGCGTACATGCTCGCCATGACCGCGAGCAGCACCTGCGACGTGCAGATGTTGCTCGTGGCCTTCTCGCGGCGGATGTGCTGCTCACGGGTCTGGAGCGCGAGCCGGTAGGCGGTGTCGCCGTGGCTGTCGACGGTGGCGCCGACGAGGCGCCCCGGCAGGCCGCGCTTGAGCGCGTCCGTGCAGGCCATGTACGCCGCGTGCGGCCCGCCGTAGCCGATCGGCACGCCGAAACGCTGCGTCGATCCGAGGGCGATGTCGGCACCGAGCGCCCCTGGTGGTGCGAGCAGCGTGAGCGCGAGAAGGTCGGCAGCCATCGCGACGTGGATCTTCTTCGCGCGGAGCTTCGCGATCAGCTCGCGGTGGTCGACGATTTCGCCGGTCGTGGCGGGATACTGGAGCAGCACGCCGAAGCAGTCCGTCGCGAGCGCGTCCTCGGGGCGCCCCACGACCAACGCGATACCCGCCGCGTCCGCGCGTGCGCGCACCACGGCGATGGTCTGCGGATGGCAGTCGTGGGCCACGAAGAATGCACTGCCCCCCGCGGCGCTGCGCGCGGCAAGCGCCATCGCCTCCGCCGCGGCGGTCCCTTCGTCGAGGAGCGACGCGTTGGCCACGTCGAGCCCGGTCAGTTCGGTGATCATCGTCTGGAAGTTCATCAGCGCCTCCAGACGGCCCTGGGAGATCTCGGGCTGGTACGGCGTGTACGCGGTGTACCACGCCGGGTTCTCGAGGACGTTGCGCAGGATCACCGCCGGCGTGTGCGTGCCGTGATAGCCCATGCCGATGAACGAGCGCAGCACCCGGTTCTTCGCCGCGAGGCGCCGGAGCGCGGCGAGAACTTCCGCCTCGTCGCCCACGTGCGGGAAGCGGAGCGGCTCCGCGTCGCGGATCGACGCGGGGACGAGGCGCTCGACCATTTCGTCGAGCGAAGCGAAGCCGAGCTCGGTGAGCATGGCCCGCTGCTCCGCTGGGCCCGGCCCGATGTGCCGCGCGGCGAAGGCGGGAAGCGCACCACCGGTCAGCGCGGGCCGTGCAGTCATTTCGAGTCCTCCGCTTTCGCCGCGTAGGCCTTCGCGTCCAGGAGCGCCTTCTGCTCGCCGGCGTCCGACGGTCGCAGCTTGTAGAGCCACGCCGCGAACGCGTCCTGGTTGATCCGCTCCCAGTGATCGGGGATGTCGCCGTTGATCGCAACGACCTCGCCCGACACCGGGGCGTAGATGTCCGAGGCCGCCTTCACCGATTCGACGACGCCGACCGCGTCGCCGGCCTTCACCGTGGCGCCGACCTTCGGGAACTCGACGAAGACGATGTCGCCGAGCGCGTCCTGCGCGAAGTCGGTGATGCCGACGGCGAGCGTTCCATCGGGCTCGGTGCGGACCCATTCGTGGGTTGGCGTGTACTTGAGGTTGTCGAGGGTCTTCACTTTCACCTCCGGTCGGATCAGCTCAGGAATCGGTCGATCAGGCTCTTGCCATCGCGCACGAAAGGTGGCGGCACCACGCGGGCGCGTAACGCCTTGCCGCGCACCTCGACCTCGACCGTGTCCCCCACCGCGACCGCCGCGGGCACGCCGGCGAGCGCGATCGATCGGTTGAGCGTCGGCGCGAACGACCCGCTCGTCGTCGTGCCCTCGCCATGCGCGGTGCGCACCGCCTGGTGCGCGCGCAGCACGCCCTGGTCGAGCGCGACGAGCCCGACGAGCGCGCGCGTCGGCGAGCCGAGCTCCGCGCGCCCGACGAAGTCGCGGTCGGTCTTCGTATCGACGGTCCAGGCGAGGCCCGCCTCGAGCGGGCTGGTTTCCTCGTTCATCTCCTGCCCGTAGAGCGGCATGCCGGCTTCCAGGCGCAGCGTGTCGCGGGCGCCGAGGCCGCACGGCCTGACGTCCGCGGCCGCGAGCAACCGCCAGGTGCGGACGGCGAGCGGCGCGGGCAGCATGAGCTCGAAGCCGTCCTCCCCCGTATAGCCGGTGCGCGCGACGAACCAATCGCGGAAGAACACGCCCTGGAACCGCCGCAGCCCCGCCGTCGCGGCCTCGAGACGGGGGATCGCAGCGCAGGCGAGCGCGCGCGCGGCGGGCCCCTGCACCGCGATCAGCGCGAGATCGGGCCGCTGAATGACGTCGACGTCGAACGGGCGGTGCGTCGCGACTTCGCGGAGCCAGACGAGGTCCTTTTCGGCCGTGCCGGCGTTGACGACCAGACGATAGGCATCGTCGGCGACGAAGTACGCGATCAGGTCGTCGACCACCCCGCCGCGCTCGTTCAGCATGCACGAGTAGAGCGCGCGCCCCGGCGCGTCGAGCTTCGCGACGTCGTTGGCGAGCGCGTGGCGGAGGAAGTCGCGCGCGCCGGCGCCAAGAATCTCGACGACGCGCATGTGCGACACGTCGAACATGCCGGCCGCGCGCCGGACCGCGTGGTGCTCCTCGATCTGCGAGCCGTAGTGGAGCGGCATCTCCCAGCCGGCGAAATCGACGAGCTTCGCGCCCGCTTCGCGGTGGACGGTGTTCAGCACGGTCTTCTCGGCCAAGCGCGGCTCCGGAAACGAACGAGGGCGAAGCGATGCGCTCGCTTCGCCCTCTCTGTCCTCGGTACCTGAGAGATTACGGGACGCGCACCTGCGCGGCACCGCGTGCCCCTTCGGTGGCCCGGTGCCCGGGTTGTCGGCCCGAGCCCGGACGCTCTCCAGAGCGGCCCGCCTGCGATGGTGTTCAGCCTGAGCGGTTCACGGGCGTTTGCGCCTTCGGCGGCACCGGACGCGTTCACGCGCCCGGCGCACTCTCCCATCGCGGCGATCGGCCGGATTGCGGTGGCTAGCTTAGCACCGCACGCAGCCCGTCGCTTCGATCCGCATGTGCCCGCTGCCCGCGCGCTGCCGCGGCGCTCCCGCGCCGTTGGATCAGAATTCCGATTCGACGGCGACCTGGAGGACAGCATGAGCGGCGGATTCGAAGGCAGGGTGGCACTGGTTGCGGGCGGCACGGGCGGACTCGGGCGCGCGGTGAGCCTCGCGTTCCTGGCGGCGGGCGCGACCGTGGTCGCGACGTACCGGAAGCAGGAAGAGCTCGACGTCTTGCGGAGCGCCGCGGGCGCAAATGCCGCGCGAGTCTCGGGTCACGCCGTCGACGTCACGGACGAAGCCGCAGTGCGCCAGCTCGTCGCGGGGATTGTCGCGGAGCACGGGCGGCTGGACGCGCTGGTGAACGCCGTCGGCGGCTACGCCGGTGGCGTGAAGCTGTGGGAGGCGGACACCAAGGTCTTCGATCAGATGCTCGCGCTCAACCTGCGCTCCGGCTACGCGCTCGCACGCGCCGCGGTGCCGGCGATGCTGAAGGAGGGACGGGGCGCGATCGTGAACATCGCCGCGAAGGCGGCGTTCGATCATCCGGCCGGGGCGGCCGCGTACGCCGCCTCGAAGGCCGCGGCCGTGGCCATGCTCGATTCGCTCGCTGCGGAGGTGAAGGGCACGGGGCTGCGAGTCAACTCGATCCTCCCCAGCATCATCGACACCGAGCCGAACCGCAAGGCGATGCCCGGCGCCGACTTCGCGAAGTGGCCGAAGCCGGAGGAGATCGCGCGGGTGATCCTCTTCCTGTGCAGCGAGGACGGCCGCGTCGTCCACGGCGCGGCCGTTCCGGTCTACGGGGACAGCTAGCGCAGACGCTTGCTGGAGCGGCCGCAGACCCGCCCCGCCGGGGACGCGATGACGCCGTGTGTGATGCGCCTCGCTCGACCCACGGTCAGTCGAAGCTCACGATCTCGACCCAGTTCGAGCCCTTGCCGGTGAGGTATTTCTGGAGGAAACGGAGCGCGCCGGTCGCCTGGTCGACTGCATACGCCGAGATCGTTTCCGACTTCTCGCCGCTCGCGATCAGGAACCTGCCCTTCGGATCGATCCTGAAACCGCGCGGCTGCTTCTCGGTCGGCGTGCTCCCGATATAAGTGAGCTTGCCGGTGGCGCCGTCGACGCTGAACGCGCCGATCGTGCTGCTGGTCCGCTCGGCCGCGTAGAGAAACTTGCCGTTCGGCGTCAGGTGAAGGTCGGAGGCCCAGATGTCGTTGTCGGTGTTGCGCGGCGGCGCTCCCGGTACGCCGACCGCTCCGCGCGGTGCGCCGGGCATGAGCTTCGTGTCGGGCGGCAGTGCCGAAGCCGAGCTCACCTCGGTCAGGAAGCCGGTCTTCGGATCGAGCGAGAGCGTCGTGACGGTCGCGACCAGCTCGTTCAGGAGGTACACGAACCGGTTGTCGGACGAGACGATGATGTGGCGCGGCCCCGTCATCGGCTTCATCTGCACGACCGCGGGGGTGTTCGACGTGAGGCGCCCGGTGCCCGGATCGAGGACGAACTGGAAGATCTGATCGGTGCCGAGATGCGGCACGTACACGAACCGGTTCGTGTTGTCCGTGATGATCGAGTGGGCGTTCCGGCCGGTCGGAATCACCTGCAGGGCGTCGCCCGACACGCGCCCGTCGGGGCCGACCGCGTTGACGGTGACGAGGCCGGCGCCGTAAGACGCGCCGAAGAGATAGCGGCCCGTCCGGTCGAGCGCGATGTACGGAAAGCTCTCCACGAGCGGCGCGGTCGACAGCGGCTTGAGGGCGCCGGTGGCGGAGTCGATCGCATAGGTATGCACCGTGAAGGGCTTGGACCGCGACGCTGCATAGAGCAGCTTGCGGTCGGGGCTCACGGTCATCGGCATGACGACGTTCGCCGCCTTGGCGCGGCCGGCGGCCTGCAGCTCGCCCGAATCGAGCAGCCGGTAGACGCCGATGTCGCCGTCCTCGGCGTTCGATACGTAGACGAAAGTTGCGGCCATTGCCGGCCCGCCGCCGGCGATCGACATCGCTGCTGACACGATGACCCCCTTGGTCCAGTTTGCGAACGGTTTCATGGTTTCTCTCCCTTTGTGCGTTGCGCCCGGGCCGCGCTCCGGCCCGCCCCGGCCCGTCCGGGAGGCGGGAGGATAAGCCCGGCGGCCCGGCCGCGTCGGGCGCCGACCCGGATCTGCGGCGTTCGGTAGACTCGTCGCCCATGACCTACGACCTCCTCATCACGAACGGCACGCTGGTCGACGGAACCGGCGCGCCGGCGCGCCACACGGACGTCGCGATCGCGGACGGAAAGATCGCGGCGATCGGCGAGGTACCGACGAGCTCCGCCCGCCGCGTCATCGACGCGACCGACCTGGTCGTCGCCCCCGGCTTCATCGACCCGCACACGCACTACGACGCGCAGATCTGCTGGGACGGGGCGCTGACGCCCTCCTCCTGGCACGGCGTGACGTCGGTGGTGATGGGCAACTGCGGCGTCGGCATCGCGCCCTGCCGCCCGGAGACGCGCGAGATCGCGATGCGCGATCTCGTGAACGTCGAGGCGATCCCGTTCGAGGTGCTCGCCGCCGGCATCACCTGGGACTGGGAGAGCTTCCCCGAGTACATGGCCGCCGCGGCCCGGCGGCGGCCCGCGCTTAACCTCGCGTTCCTCGCGCCGCTCACGCCGTTCCGCCACTACGTCATGGGCGAGGAGTCGATGGCGCGCGCCGCCAGCGCCGAAGAAACGGCCGAGATCAAGGCGCTGCTCGGCGAGGCGATGGACGCCGGCGCATTCGGCTTCTCGAGCACGCTCCTCAACCAGCATCTCGGCTACCAGGGCCGCCCGCTCGCGTGCCGCAACGCGAGCCGCGAGGAGCTCAAGGCCTACTGCAACGCGCTGAAAGAGCGCGGCAAGGGCGCGATCGAGATCGCGATGACCCGCCAGATCGCGGTGCTCGAGGACCCCGAGGTGGAGCTCCTCGGCTACATGCTCGACGAGAGCGCGCGCCCGATCACCTTCATCGCGATGTTCGATCGCGACGACCTGCCCGAAGCGCTCCGCACCACCCTGCGCAAGGTCGCGCCGATGATCGCGCGCGGCGCGCGGCCGCAGACCTCGCCGCTGCCGCTCACGCGCGAGATCAGCATGCGCAGCCCCTTCTCTTTCGCCGCCTTCCCGTCGTGGAAGCGCGTGTTCGAGGACAAGTCGAAGGAAGCGCAGGCCGCGGTCTATCGCGATCCCGCCTTCCGCAACCAGTTCCGCGAGGAGCTGAAGCGCCCGGCCGCGTTCGGCAACTGGGCGCGGATCACGGTGCACGAAGTCCGCAACCCGACGCTGAAGCACCTCGAGGGCAAGACGGTCGCCGAGATCGCCGCGGCCGAGGGCAAGGACGGCGTCGACGCGTTCCTCGACCTCACGCTGGCGGACGATCTCGACAACGAGTTCACCATGGCGTCGTTCAATACGCGCGTCGACCGGATGACCGAGCTCCTGAACGATCGCAGCGTGCTCCTCGGGCTCGGCGACGGCGGTGCGCACCTCGACATGCTGTGCGACGCCGGCTATCCGACCTACGTGCTCGGGACCTGGGTGCGGGAGCGAAAGGCGATCACGCTCGAGGAAGGCGTGCGGCGCATGACGTCCGACCCGGCGGACTTCTTCGGCATCAAGGATCGCGGCCGCCTGCAGCCGGGACTCGCCGCCGACGTCGCGATCTTCGATCCCGCCAGCGTCGGGTCGGCCGGCCGGCCGGAGCGCCGCTACGACCTTCCCGGCGGCGCGAAGCGCATGGTGATGCGCTCGCAAGGCGTCGAGCTCACGCTCGTCAACGGCGAAGTCACCTGGGAGCGCGGCGCGCTCACCGGCGCCGCCGCGGGACGCGTCCTGCGCTCCTGAGCACCTGAGCGCGCGCCGCCTGATCCGCCGTCACCGGCTCTCCCTTGCCCGCAGTCCGTAGACGTTGGTAGCGCGGGCGCGCCGACCGCAGCGTCCGCCGATCTGCCAGAATCGCCGCGGTCACGAACGAGGAGAAGACGATGCGCGTCTTCCAGATCCAGGACGACTGGGGCATGGACCACCTGCAGCTCGCGACCCGCCCCGACCCGAAGCCCGGCCGCGGCCAGGTGCTGCTGCGGATGAGGGCCGCCGCGCTCAACTACCGCGACCTCGTGGTGCCGCTGCGTGGCTACGGCTCGTTCACCGGCGAGCTGCCGCTCGTTGTGGGCTCCGACGGCGTGGGCGAGGTCGTCGAGGTGGGTACCGGCGTGACGCGGGTGAAGGTCGGCGATCGCGTCTGCCCGTGCTTCAAGCAGGCCTGGATCGCCGGCAGCCCGGATCTCGAACGGCTGACAAGGACGCTCGGCGGCCCGATCGACGGCACGATGGCCGACTTGATGTGCCTCCCGGAGGGCGGCGTCGTCGCGGCGCCGGCGCACCTGAGCAACGAGGAGGCGGCCACGCTGCCGTGTGCCGCGCTCACGGCGTGGAGCGCCCTGGTGACCTACGACGAGCTCGGTCCCGGCTCACGCGTGCTCGTGCAGGGCACCGGCGGGGTCGCACTCTTCGCGCTGCAGTTCGCGAAGCTTCTCGGCGCGCACGTGACCGTGATTTCGTCGAGCGACGAGAAGATCGTGCGGGCGAAGGCGATGGGCGCGGACGCGGCGATCAACTACCGGACGACGCCGGAGTGGGCGAAAGCCACGCGGGCGATTACCGGCGGGCGCGGGTACGATCACATCGTCGAACTGGGCGGGGAGAAGACGCTGCCGCAGTCGCTACGGTGCATCCGGCCGGGCGGGACATTGTCGATGATCGGCGTGCTGTCGGGCGGCACGCTCGCCGCGCCGCTCGGGCTGGTGGTCACGCGCCAGGTGCGGTTGCAGGGCATCACCGTCGGCCACCGCGACGGATTCGAAGCGATGATGCGGGCAATCGACCAGCACAAGGTGAAGCCGGTCGTCGATAGGGTGTTCGCCTTCGAGCAGCTCAAGGACGCGCTCGCGCACCTGAAGAGCGGCGCGCATTTCGGGAAGATCGTGATTCGGCATTGAGCCGGGACATGGACGGACAAGCGAAGGGACCCTGGACCGCGTCGCGGAACGTCTTCGGTGGTGATCAACGCAGTGAATGCGCCCTGTCACCCTCGCGCTCGATCAGCGCGTCCCTTCTCCCTGTCACATCCGACCCTTTGCTGACCTGACTCACACTAGAAATACCCACCTTATGTTCGGTAGTGAACAGAGCCCCGGGCGCAAGCGGCGGAGGATGCGTTAGGGCTAAAGCGCCCGTTAGTCCAAGGTCGCGCGAAACTTGCCGACGAGCGCCGGCCCAGACGGCATATCGGTTGTGTCGGCCGGATAGCACGAGCATCCGCTCGGCGCTTAATTCACAGTGGTATTGGAGGTACTTTCCATGAAACGAGAAACTTCAGAGAAGCTCAAGTATGGAGTTTGGGGCCTCATATCCGGGGCAGCGGTCGCGATGATCGTCGGCTTTGGCTGGGGTGGCTGGGTAACCGGGGGCGCCGTCAAGGGGAAGACCGACGATGCACTATTGGCGAGCCGGGCCTCGATCTGTGTCGCCCAATTCATGAACGCACCGAACCACGATCGCGAGCTCATAGCATTCAAGGCGGTCGATTCGTGGAAGAGAGGTGAACTCATCGGAAAAGGGGGCTGGGACAAGATGCCCGGGCAGGGAGAGGCGAGCGGTGCCGTGGCTGACGCTTGCGCCAGGGGAATCGAGCTCGCCGCAAAATGAACCGGCTCTGCGACTCGATCCATCTTCCGTGCGAGACGGAAACTGGATGACGTAGAGTAACCCGCTAGTTCCGGCTGCAAGATGCGCGGGCCGCCCATTGGGTGGCCCGTTTTGCTGGACGGGAAGCAAAATGCTGGCGCGCCCGTCAGTCAGTCGCCGCTCAGCCCCGCCCGTGTGGCTCCTCGAAATCCACCACCGGCCCCCGCGGCACGATCCCGCTCGGATTCACCCGCAGGTGGCTCTCGTAGTAGTGCCGCTTGATGTGCTCGAAATCGACCGTCGCCGCGACGCCGGGAAGCTGGTAAAGATCCCGCGTGTACGCCCACAAGTTCGGATAGTCGATGAGCCGCCGCACGTTGCACTTGAAGTGGCCGTGATAGACGGGATCGAACCGCACCAGCGTCGTGAATAGCCGCCAGTCGGCTTCTGTCACGCGATCGCCGCAGACATACCGCCGCCTCGCCAGCCGCGACTCGAGCCAGTCGAGCGTCTCGAACAGCGGGCCGATCGTCTCGTCGTACGCAGCCTGCGACGTCGCGAACCCGCACCGGTACACGCCGTTGTTCACTGTCTCGTAGACGCGCTTGTTCACGACTTCGATCTCGTCGCGAAGCGCCGCCGGATAGTAGTCGCCGGGCGCCGCGCCGACGCCGTCGAACGCCGAGTTCAACATCCGGATGATCTCGGACGACTCGTTATTCATGATCGTCCCGCGCGCCTTGTCCCACAGCGCCGGCACCGTGACCCGCCCTGAGTACTGCGGGCTCGCCTTTGCGTAGACCTCGTACAGAAACCGCGCGTCGTTCACGGTGTCCGGAATCACGCCCGGCGCGGGATCGAACGTCCACCCGTTCTCGCGGCTGAGCCAGTGCACGACCGACATGCCGATCGCGCCCTCGAGCCCCTTCAGCTTGCGGAAGATGATCGTGCGGTGCGCCCACGGGCACGCGAGCGACACGTACAGATGGTAGCGGCCGCGCTCGGCGCGGAACCCGCCCGCCCCCGTCGGGCCGGGCGCGCCGTCGGGCGTCACCCAGCTCCGGAACTGCGATTCGCGCCGCACGAACCGGCCGCCGGTTGCGGCCGTGTCGTGCCACTGGTCGTGCCAAACGCCGTCGACGAGCACACCCATGCAGCGACTGTATCATCGACGGGGCTGGCAACCCGCATCGCCAATAGCCCGCACGACGCGACGCTCGCGCCGTAACGGCCAGAGGTACACCACTTGGACCGAGGTCGAATTCCAGAGCTCGATGCATCGGGGGCGACGCCCACCGTCGAGGTCGTCATCGAGGTCCCGCGCGGCAGCTTCCTCAAACGCGGATCGACCGGGCACATCGACTTTATCTCGCCCCTCCCGTGCCCCTTCAATTACGGCTCGGTGCCCGCGTTCGTGGGCCTCGAGGGCGATCTGCTCGACGCGGTGGTGCTCGGACCGCGCCTGCCGTTCGGAACCCGCGTCAGGGTGACCGCCTGGGGCGCGGTGATGCTGACCGACCGCGGCATGACCGACGACAAGCTGATCTGCAGCGACCGGCCGGTAAGTGCGAAGGAACGCCGGGCGGTGCTGCGCTTCTTCCACCTCTACGCAAAGTGCAAGGGACTGCTCAACCTGCTGCGCCGCCGCCCGGGCCGCAACGCCTGCGACGGCTGGCTGGAGCCGACGCAGGCGATCGCTCGCGCCCGTCCGCGCGACGCGACGTGGCGCGGACCGCCGGTTCCGTTCTGACCCGCTGTATGATTGCCGCGCTTTAAGAAGAACGGGGAGAGGAGGCAGTCATGCGGAACTTCGAGCGAGTATTCGCGGCGCTGGTTCTTGCGCTCTTCAGCGCATCCGTGTCAGCCCAGTACCCGACAAGGCCGGTGCGCATCATCGTGCCGTTCGGCGCCGGCTCCTCGACCGACATCGTCGCGCGCATCCTGGGGCAGCCGCTCGGGCAGGCGCTCGGCCAACCGGTCCTGGTCGAGAACCGGCCCGGCGCCGACGGCGCGATCGCCGCCGAGCAGGTCGCGAAGGCCGCGCCCGACGGCTACACGCTGCTCCTCGCAACCAACAGTCCGCTCTCGGCCGCGCCGCACCTCAAGAAGAAGCTGCCCTACGATGCGTTCGCCGACTTCACCCCGATCAGCCTCGTCGGGCGCTACACGTTCTTCATCGTCGTCCACCCGTCGGTTCCCGGACCGGCGCTCGCCGATTTCATCGGCTACGCACGCGCGAATCCCGGCAAGCTCAACTACGCGACCGGCAACACCTCGTCGATCGTCCTCACGGGGATGTTCCTGGCGCTCACCGGCCTGCAGCTCGTGCACGTGCCGTACAAGACCGAGCCGACCGCGATCCCCGACCTGCTCCAGGGACAGGTGCAGCTGATGATCAGTTCCTACGCCACGGTCGCGCCGCACATCCGCGAAGGCAAGCTGCGGGCGCTCGCGACGACGCTCGACCGCCGCAGCCCGCTGCTCCCCGACGTGCCGGCGATCACCGAGACGGGCATGGCGAAGTTCCCGATCGTGTCGTGGGCGGGCCTGTTCGGGCCGGCGAAGTTGCCAAAGGAGATCGTCGACCGCCTCAACCGCGAGGTCGTCGCGATCCTCGCCCGGCCGGAAGTCAAAGAGCAGCTTACCAAGCAGGCCTTCGACGGCGCGAGCTCATCGGTCGAGGAGCTCGCCGCATTCGCCCGCGAGCAATACGAGGTGTGGGGTAAGGCGATCCGCGACGCCGGCATTCAGCCGGAGTAGGCGGTTAGCGGAACGCGAGCTCGAGGCCCGGCAGTTCGATCCCCGCAAGCCGGGTGCTCCAGGTCTCCCCGGCCCTCACCGGATACGCGTCGGTGAGCGTGCCGGTCGTCACGACCTCGCCGGCGCTCACCGGCGAGAACTGCGGCAGCCGCGCGAGCACGCCGGCGAAGTGCGCGAACGCGAGCAGGGGCGAATCGAGGACGTTCGCGCCCGTCCCCTCGGCGTGCGGCACGCCGTTCTTCAGCAGCGTGAGCCGGAACTCCCGGAGCTTGCGGACGCAGTCGGCGATGCTCGCGACCGGCACCGGCGTCCCGATCACCAGCACGCCGTGCAGTCCGTTGGCCGCGACGGTGTCCGCCAGCTTGAACTTCCAGTCGCGGAACGGGCTCTGCACGATCTCGAACCCGTGCGCGATCCAGTCGACGCACGCGAGGATCGCCGCCTCGTCGCGCGTTACCGGCGGCGCGGCTGCGAAGTGCAGCACGATCTCGGGCTCGATCCGCGGCTCGGGGAGCGGCCCGACCGGAATCTCGGCGCGCCCTTCCTTCGCGTAGACCACGGTCGTGTCGTAGGCGTGGCCCCAGATCGGCTCGTCGACGCCGTATACCGGCCACAGGTTGCGATTGGTGAATCCGATCTTCCGCCCCGCCACGCGCTCGCCGCGCGCGAGGCGCGCCCGGTGGACCGCCTCCGCCACCGCGTACGCCTCGGCGATCCCGAACGCCGGGTCGCGCGAAGTGAAGTTCGGGATCGACCGCCCGTCGGCGATCGCCGCGAGCAGCTCCCTCGCGCTCGTCGGCGTGCGATCATTTTCTGATCCATGCCTGGAGGCCGTTCACACGATAGCGCACGACGTCGAGCCGCTCGACCTCGGGCGCGTCGCCGGCGGGGCACGCATCGGGCAGCGCGTTGCGTGCGAGATCGGAGACGACGAAGCCGTCCACCGCATAGCCCGCCGCGACCTTCGCGTCCGGCTCGCACACGAGCAGCTGCCCCGAACCGCGTTCGCGTGCGAGCGGGAGGAAAAGGCGCTGCGTATTGACGACGATCAGGCCGGACGCGGTGAAGCGGCCGTCCTTGCGTCCGCGATAGAGAAAGACCGGCCCGTCGTGCGGGCCGAAGTCGGCCTCCTGCCACAGCGCGACGTCCGGCAGGCCGTCGTTGTTGAAGTCGCCGCCCGCGCGCGCGACCCCGTCGTCGAGCACGCGCTTCGCCCGCCCCGGCGGCGCCGTACCCAGGAAATGCTCGAGCGGGTCGGCAACGTCCTTCTGTGCCGCCGCCTCGGCCGCGACGAGCGCGACGCCCGCCGCTAGCACCAGGCGGCGGATCACTTCTCGAGGTGGTAGCGCGTGACCCGCTCGACCTCGTTCTTCGAGCCGAGGATCACGCCCACCCGCTGGTGCAGCGCTTCGGGCTGGATGTCGAGGATCCGCTGCCGGCCGTTGGTCGCGGCGCCGCCCGCCTGCTCGACGATGAACGCCATCGGGTTCGCCTCGTACATCAGCCGCAGCCGGCCGTCCTTGTGCTTCGCGTCGCGCGGATACATGAAGATGCCGCCGCGCGAGAGCGTCCGGTAGACGTCCGCGACCATAGACGCCACCCAGCGCATGTTGAAGTCCTTCTCCCGCGTCCCGGTCTTGCCGGCGAGGCACTCGTCGATGTAGCGCTTCACCGGCGCTTCCCAGTTGCGCATGTTCGACATGTTGATCGCGAACTCCTGGGTATCGGCCGGGACCGCGAGTTCGTGTTGTGTCATCACGAACGAGCCGAGCTCCTTGTCGAGCGTGAAGCACGCCACGCCGCTGCCCACGGTGAGCACCAGGAGGGTCGAGGCGCCGTACACCGTGAACCCCGCCGCGACCTGCCGCGAACCGGGCTGCAGGAACGCCTTCTCGTCGATCGTCGTGCAGCCGTCCGGGCAGCGCAGCACCGAGAAGATCGTGCCGACCGAGATGTTCACGTCGAGGTTCGACGACCCGTCGAGCGGGTCCATGAGCAGCAGGAACTGGCCGCGCGGGTAGCGGTTGGGGATGAGATGGGGCTCGTCCATCTCCTCGGACACCATCGCCGCGAGTTGGCCGCCCCACTCGTTCGCCTCGACCAGGACCTCGTTCGCGACCACGTCGAGCCTCTTCTGCGCTTCGCCCTGGACGTTCTGCGTGCCGACGACGTCGCCGATGCCCGCGAGCGCGCCCTTTCCCACTGCGTGGCTGATCATCTTGCAGGCCCGGGCGATGACCTCGAGGAGCAGCCGCAGCTCGGGGGAAACGGTCCCGGCGCTCCGCTGCTGCTCGATCAGGTACTGCGTTAGCGTGACGCGCTTCATTGACGATCTCCGGACGGACCGCCCGGGATTATCCGCCCGGTCGTGCAGCTGTGCACCAATTCGCACACATTTGACGACGTTTTACGCGGAATCGGTCCCCGTGCGTGCTATGACCCGACCATGTTCACCGACCGGCACGAGGCCGGCGAGCGCCTCGCCCGCCCCCTCGCCAAGTACCGCGGGCAGCGCCCGCTCGTCGCCGCCATCCCGCGCGGTGCGGTGGTGCCCGGCCGTGCGATCGCCGGCGCGCTTGGCGGCGAGCTCGACGTGGTGTTCGTTCGCAAGCTGCGCGCCCCGGGCTGCGACGAGGTCGCGGTGGGCGCTGTCGACGAGCGCGGCAAGGTCTACGTCGCCAGCCACGCCGTCGCGGCCGGCGCCGACGACGCGTGGCTGGGGCGGGAAGCTGCGCTTCAGCTGAGGGCGATCCGCGCGCAGCGCGCGGCCTACACCCCGCACCGCCCGCCGCTCGACCCCCGTGAGCGCGTCGTCATCGTCGTCGACGACGGCCTCGCAACCGGGATGACCATGACCGCGGCCTTGCGCGCCGTGCGCGCCCGGGGCGCCGCGTGGGTGGTATGCGCGGTGGCGGTCGCCTCGCCCGCGGGCCTCGAACGCGTGCGGCCGTTCGCCGACGACGTGGTCTGCCTCGCCGCGCCCGACGATTTCGCCGGCGTCAGCCTCTTCTACGACGATTTCGCGCCCGTGACGGACGCGGAGGCGATCCGCCTGTTGCGGCCCGCCCGAATCGTTATCGCCTGAGCCGCGCGAGCCGCGTCGCCTGCGCCGCGTTGACCGCGCCCTTCGGCGCGCGCCCCTGCACGATCTCCGCCACCTGCGCGACCGTCTCGAGCGACTGGTGCTCGATCGCCGGCAGCGTGAGCCCGGCCGTGTGCGGCGTCGCGATCACCTTCGGGTGGCGCGCGATCTCCGGCGTCGGCATCTGGTCCGGGGCCCGCCCCACGTCGAGTGCGCAACCCGCGAGCCGGCCCGAGTCGAGTGCCGCGACGAGTGCGTCGTCGTCGACGAGGTTGCCGCGCGAGGCATTGATGAACCACGCGCCCGGCTTCATCGCGGCGAACGCCGCCGCGTTCACCAGCTTCTCGGTCGAGTCGTTCGCGACGACCAGGCACACCACGAAATCGGACTCGCCGAGGACCTGCGGCATCTCCATCTGCGCCAGCGCGGGATCGCCGACCTTCTTGTACGGGTCGTAGACGAGGACGCGCAGCCCGAGCGCCACCGCGACCCGCGCGAGGTACTCGGCGATCTGGCCGTAGCCGAGGATGCCGAGCGTCGAGCCCTTCAGCTCGCGGCCCATCACTGCCGGCGGCACCTTCCCGGCGTGATACGACTCCGCCGATGCGGTGATGCGGCGCGCGAGGTCGACCATCGCGCCGACCACCCACTCGCTTACCGAGGCGATGAAGCCCGCGCTCGCCTGCGTCACGAGGATCCCCGCCTTGCTCGCCGCCGCGACGTCGACGTTGCGGATGTCGATCGCACAGCGCGAGAAGGCCACGAGGTCGGGGCTCGCGGCGAAGAGCTCGGCCGGACCGGGCGTCTGGCGGAACGACACGATGACCTCGCACCCGCGCGCGGCTTCGATCAGCTCCGGAATCGTGAGCTCGCGCCCCGCGGTGTTGAAGCGGACCTCGCCGAGCGCCTCGAGCCCGGCGACCGCGCGGTCGCCGTAGTAGTTGGCGAGCGGCTCGGGGGGATGGGTGAGAAAGATTCGCGCCACGCCGCGCTCCGGTCTGGTTGCGGAAGCGCGGAGGGTAGCGCAACCGCCGTGCGTGCGCGGGGCGGGGAAATGCTAGTGCTGGTCGGTCGCGAAGGGCTTGGCCGGCGTAAGCCCCGGAGCGGTGGCCGGCCCCGCATGCCGGCGGAGCAGCCACGCGAGCACCGGCGGCGTGACGAGGGTGGTGCCGACGACCATCAGCACGATCACCGCGAAGAGCTCGTCGTCGAGCACGCCGACCGCCTTGCCGACGAAGGCGAAGATGAGGCCGACCTCGCCCCGCGGCACCATGCCCCAGCCGACGAGCCAGCGGTCCACCCGGCCGGCGGCGATCCCCGACACCAGCTTGCCGGCGATCGCGACGAGCGTCAGGGCGGCCGCGAGCGCGAGGATCTTCGGGTTGCCGAGGGCGTCCAGCTTCACCTGCATTCCGGCGAGCACGAAGAAGATCGGCACCAGGAAATGTCCTACCGGCTCCACGAGATGCTCGAGGTGCCGCTCGCGGTGATGGTCGAGGACCTCGTTCACGGTCGCACGCGTGCGTTCGTCGGCGCGCGCGACCGCGGTGAGGACTTCCGCGCGGATCCGCGGCGCATCGAAGTCGCGGAAATGCACCTCCTCGAGCACCAGCCCGGCCGCGAAGGCGCCGACGATCGGCGCGAGCCCGATCGCGTGCGCGAGGTAGGCGAATACGAGACAGACGGCGAGCGCGACCGTCAGCTTCATCCCGGCGCCCGGGTGGATCTTCGCGAAGCCGCGGCTCAGCCACGGCGCCGCCGCCTGGCCGACCACGAGCGCGCCGGCGAGGAAGCCGAGTGCCTGCAGCACTGTCGCGCCGACGTCGCCCGCGTCCACCGCGCCCTTCGTCGCGATCGACGCGACCACCGCGAGGATGATCAGGCCGAGGACGTCGTCGATCACCGCCGCCCCGAGGACGATCTGCGCCTCGGCGCGCTGCAGGACGCCGGCGTCGCGGAACACCCGGCCGGTGATGCCCACCGACGTTGCGGTGAGCGCCGCGCCGAGGAAGAGATAGGTCGCATCCGAGAGGCCGGGCAGCAGCCACGGCCCGACGACCCAGGTGCCAAGCGCGAACGGCGCCGCGACGCCGATCGTCGCGACCCAGAACGCCCGCGCGCCGACCTTACGCATCGTGCGCACGTTCGACTCGAGGCCGATCTGGAAGAGCAGGATGACCGCGCCGAGCTGAGCGAGGAACGCGATCACCGCGTCGGCTCGCATCGGCTCGGCGAAGCCGATGCCGACGAGCGCGAGATTGCCGAGCACGACACCGACGAGGATCTCGCCGAGCACGACCGGCTGCCCGGCGCGCTCGACGAGCGAGCCGAGCTTCGCGGCGACGAGGATCACCGCCACCCACAGGAAGCTCTGCGCGACCCCGTCGGGGGCCGCGGCGTGCGCTTCGGCGGCGGCGCCGAAGGCGAGTGCTGCGGCGAGCGCAAGTCGGCCGATCACGTCTGCTCCGGGCGATTCGCGGCTACTGGACGTGGGCGTGGGGACCGGTGGGCGCGGCGCGCGCGCTCGTACGGTGCGGGCGCTCAACTTCCTCCCGCTCGAACCCGAGCGCGGCGAGCCCGAGCGCAGCGATCGCGAACGGTAGCGCGACGAGGAACGTAAACGTCGGGTCGAGGTCCACGAGCCAGCTCCAGAGCGCGTTGACGGCTTCCATGAGGTCCTCCGGCGGGGTGCCGGGGATGATAGAGAGCGGAACGGCCGCCCGAATCGGGCCTCAGACCTACGCGCAAACGCGTAAGGGAAACCCCTATTGCGGTGGCTGGCGCTCGAGCACGAGCCGCACGAGATCCGGCACGCGGCGCACCTGGAGCTTCTCCATCATGCGCGCCTTGTAGACCTCGACGGTGCGCGGGCTGATGCCGAGCGCGACCGCGATCTCGCGATTGTGGCGGCCCTCGGCGACGAGTGCGAGCACTTCGCGCTCGCGCTCGGTGAGCCGCGCGAAGCGCTCGGCAGCGCCGGCGGCCGCCTGCGCCCGCTCCCGCTCGCGCGCGTCGCGGTCGAGCGCGGCGGCGATCGCGGCAACGAGCGCCTCGTCGTCGATCGGCTTCTCGATGAAGTCCACCGCCCCGCCCTTCAGCGCCGAGCGGGTCGTCGCGACGTCGCCGTGCGCGGTGACGATGATCACCGGCAGCGGCACGCCGCGCCGCGCGAGGTCGGCCTGCAGCTCGAGCCCGTTCATGCCCGGCATGCGGAGATCGAGCACGAGGCACCCGGGCCACTCGGGCCGGTACTCGGCGAGGAAGCCTTCGGCGTCGGCGAACGTCCGCGCGCGGAACCCCTTCAGCTCGAGCAGCATCGCGAGCGAGTCGCGGACGCCGGCGTCGTCGTCGACGATGAACACGGTCGGGCGATTCATGGCTGTTCGGCGGTGTCTTCGGGGGGAAGGGTGAACGAGAACGACGCCCCGCGCCCGACCGGGTCCGCGGCGAGCCGGCCGCCGTGACTGTCGACGATCGAGCGGCTGATCGCAAGCCCGAGCCCCATGCCGTGGGGCTTGGTGGTCGCGAACGGCGGGAAGGCGTCCTGCGGCATCCCCTCCGGCAGGCCGGGCCCGCTGTCGCGCACCGTGATCCGCACCATCCCGCGCGCGTCCCGGGTGGCGCGCAATCCGATCGCACGCTCGGGCGGGTCGCCCGCGACGATTGCGTCGATCGCATTCGTCAGCAGATTGTGGAGGACGGTCTCGACCTGCAGCCGGTCGACGAGGACGCCCGGCAGCGCCGGCTCGCACTCGACCGCGAGCGAGATCCGGTGCCGCTCGAGCCGCGGGGCGGCGCGTTCCGCGGCGCTCGCGAGCAGGCGCGCGACGCTCACCTGCTCGAGCCGCGACGAGCCGCTCCGGAAGAAGTCGCGCAGCCGCCGCACGACGTCGCCCGCGCGCGCCACTTCCGTCGTCACGGTGCTCATCGTCTCGACCAGCCGCGTCCGGTTCTCCTCCGGCCGCTCGGCGAGGATCGCGCACGCGCGCACGTACGTCGCGATCGCCGACAGCGGCTGGTTGAGCTCGTGCGCGAGCGCGGAGGCGGTCTCCGCCGCTGCCGCGAGGCGGAGGCTCCGCTGCAGCTCCGCCTCGCGCGCCTCGAGCGCCTCGCCGGCGCGGCGCCGCTCGGTAACCACCGCGCCGAGAAAGAGCCCGGTGATGGCGAGCGCGACCATGAACACCTGCAACTCGAGCAGCGTCGCCGACGGCAGGCCCTCGATCTGGACCGCCGCGACGATGCCGAGCTGGATCGCGAGCAGCGTCCAGGTCGCACCCCGGATGCCGTGCCGCACGCTCACCCAGATGAGCGGCAGGAACAGCACGTAGAAGAACCGTGCGGCGTAGGCCGGGTCGATCCCGAACACGATCCACAGCGCGGCCGCCACCGCCGCGCCCTGCGCGGTCATCTCCCACGACCAGCGGAACGCCGCCGCAGCGCGGCGCGGGTGGAGCACGGCCAGCAACACCGGTGCCGTGATCAGGATACCGAGCGCGTCCCCGACCCAGAGCTGGATCGCCGACCGGACGAACGCGTCGGCGGGGATGCGGCCCGCCGCGAAGTACACCGCGACGTAGCCCGCGCTCACGGCGATCGTCGCCGCCCCGCTGACGCCGACGAACCAGGCGACATCGCGCACGCTCGCGAGCTGCGGGTCGATCCGCGCGCGGTTGAGCAGCGCCCACGCTGCGGCCGCGTAGCCCGCGGCGATGACCGCTGAGGAGCCCGCTGCGGCGAGCGCCCCGGCGGGAAGCCCGCGGACCACGACCTCGGCCGCAAAACCGGCGACGAAGACCGCGGGCGCAAACGCGAGGCCCCGGGTCAGGAGCAGCGCGAGGGACAGGCCGGGCGGGGGGTTCCAGGGCGTGATCGCGAACGGCCCGAGCGGATGGATGTAGCTCACCCAGTCGAGCGCGAGGTAGGCGACCACATAGGCGGCGACGATCGGGAGGATGCGTTTCGCGGACACGCCTTAGTTTATGTCCCGCGCGGTGGGGCGTCGACCCGGCCGCCGGCGGGAGCGCCGCGCCATCCTCTATCATTGCGGCATGGCGATCCGAGTCGAGTGCTATGCCGGCTACCGCGGCGACCAGGAGCCCCGGGTCTTCTGGCTCGGCGAGCGGCGCCTCGACGTGCTGGAGATCGTCGACCGCTGGCTCGGCCCCGACTACCGCCACTTCCGCGTGACCGCCTCCGACGGCGACACCTACATCCTCCGTCACGACGGCCGCGAGGGCGAGTGGGATCTCGCCGCGTTCCGGCGGGGGCCGTGACCGCCCGCTAGCCGAGCGCGTCCGAAGCGAGGTCCGGCTCGCCGCAGTGCCGGAGGATGTGGGCGCGCGACTCGTCGCGCAGCCTGACCGCCGCCCCCCAGTCGGTACCTGACGGCGAGATCGGCGCACCGAGCACGACCCGCACCTCTCTCCGCCGGAAGATCCACTCCCCGTCGCGCAGCACCGAGCGCGTGCCGCGGAACGCCACCGGCACGATCGGGACGCCGGCCTCGGCGGCGACGACGAACGCGCCCATCCGGAACGGGCGCAGGCCCGGCGTGCGCGAGAAGGTCCCCTCGGGAAAGATCGCGAGCGCCGCACCCGCCTTCGCGATCCCCGCGAGCATCCGCGTGTCCTCCACGCTGCGGCCGGCGTCGAAGCGCTCGACGAAGACCGCGCCCGCCTTCCGGAACGCGATGCGGGTGAACGGATTGCGGCCGAACCCCTCCTTCGCCGCGAACACGAACCGCGACGGCAGCAGCGCGAAGAGCAGCAGCCCGTCGACGTAGCTCGCGTGGTTGGCGACGACCACCACCGGTCCAGCGTGCGGCAAATGTCCCGCCCCATCGATCGCGACCGGTAGCCCGGCGGCCCGCACCGCGGTACGCGCCGCGCCGCGCCATACGCGGCGTGCTGCCGCGCGCGGCAGCACGAAGCTCGCGACGTAAGCGAGCGCCCCCAGCACCGCGGTCGCCGTCCACACCCAGCACGAGTAGACGACGGCGACCGCGTCGCGCCACCACTGGGCGACCCGTCCCTGCGCGGAGCGCAGCGCGAGCGCCGAGAGCTCGCGCCACACCGCCGGCCGACGCGCGCCGATCAGCCCCCGCTCGTACACCTCGCGGCTCGCCGCACGGCGGATCTTGCCGCTCGAGGTCTTCAGCACCGAGTGCGGCGGCGCGAGCACCACGTCGTCCGCCGGCCCGCCGATCAGGTCGGCCGCGAGCGCGTTGATCCTGGCGGTGAGCTCGGCGCGCTTCGCAGTGTCCGTCTCGCGCGTCTCGGCGAGCACGACGATGCGCTCGGTGCCGGTCGCCGGGTCGCCGACGCCGAACACCGCGACGCAGCCCTTGCGGATGCCGGGCACCGCGCCGGCGGCATCCTCGAGCTCGTAGGGATACACGTTCTGGCCGCCCCGGATCATCATGTCCTTGGAGCGGCCGGTCAGATAGAGCTCGCCTGCGGCGATATAGCCGAGGTCGCCCGTGTCGACCCACCCGTTGTCGAAGAGCTTCGCCGTGGCCTCGGGGTTGTTGTAATAGCCGCTCGTCGCCGACGGCCCCTTGAACTCGACCCGCCCGACATGCCGCTCGGGCAGCTCGCGCCCGGCCTCGTCGGCGATGCGCATCTCGTAGCCGGCGAGCGGGCGGCCGCACGCCACGATCCCTACCGCGTGCGCCGCGCCCACGGCCGCCGGCACCGCGACACCCCGGGCGAGCCGCTCGCGGTCGATGCGGTCGACGAGCACGCCGCGCCGCCCGGGCGGGAACGCGAGGTCGAGGGCGCATTCGGCGAGGCCGTACACCGGCGCGAGCGTGTTCGGGTCGAACCCGTAGCGCGCGAACCGCGCCGCGAAGCGCGCCATCGTCTCGGCGCTCACCGGCTCCGCGCCGTTGAACGCCCACTTCCACGACGCGAGATCGAGGCCCTCCAGCTCGCGCTCGTCGATCCGCGACGCGGCGAGCTCGTAGGCGAAGTTCGGGCCGGCCGAGATCGTGCCGCGGTAGCGATGGATCGCCCATAGCCAGCGCGCCGGCCGCGAGAGGAAGTGGAGCGGCGACATGACGACGAGCGGGAGCCCGCCGTAGAGCGGGCACAGCCACGCGCCGATGAGGCCCATGTCGTGATAGAGCGGCAGCCAGGAGACGAAGACGTCCTCGGACGTGGCGCCGGTGGCGCGCACCATTGCGCGGACGTTCGCGAGCAGGTTCGCGTGCGTGAGCACGACGCCCTTCGGGTTGCCGGTCGAGCCCGACGTGTACTGGATGAACGCGATGTCGTCGGCCTTCACCGGCACCGGCGTCGGCTGCGCGGCGTGGCTGCGCAGATCGTCGACCGTGAGGATGCGCACGAGGCTCGGCACCTGGCCGCGGAGCAGGCTCCCCACCGGCTTCGCCTCGCGCACCGTGACGAGAAAGCGTGCGACCGAGCTCTGGAGGATGCCCGCCTGGCGGCGTACGTGATCGGCGAGCTGCGCGAGCCGGATCGGCGGGTAGATCGGCACCGGGACGCCGCCGGCAGCGAGCACGCCGTAGTACGCCGCGAAGAAATCGCGGCCGGTCGGCAGCATGATCGCCACTGCCTGGCCGGGCTCGAGGCCTTCGCGCTGGAGGCCGGCGGCGACCGCCGTCATGTCGCGCGCGAGATCGGCGTAGGTAAGGCGCGCCTCCTCCGCTTCGCCGTCGAGAATCGTGATGTGCAGGCGATCGGGCTGGGCGCGCACGTGCCAGTCGAGCGCCTCGAGCAGGGTC
Organism: uncultured beta proteobacterium; assembly: GCA_963789885.1. Lineage (GTDB taxonomy): Bacteria > Pseudomonadota > Gammaproteobacteria > Burkholderiales > SG8-39 > DATEDA01. Next base: position 126,027 of record CAWBNB010000013.1, read on the forward strand.
GTCGCGTTCTCCGGTACCGTCGCGACGCCGCGATCGGCGAGCTGCACGACGTCGGCCGCGTGCGCCTGGCGCTTGGAGCCCGCGAGGAGCAGCCGCAGCAGGTCGCGCGCGGTCTCGATTTCCGCGAGCTTCTCCTCCTCGACGCCGACGCCGAACACCTGCTCGACCCGCAGCCACAGCTCGAACCGGCTCAGGCTGTCCAGGCCGAGGTCGCGCTCGAGCAGGCTGTCGAGGCTCGCGGTGATCACGGGCGCGCCCGCGCCGCGCGTCTCGGCGAGGAACGCGTTCAGGATGTCGATGCAGGCGCCGCGCCGTCTCGTCCGGAGACAGCGCCGGGAGGGACTCGGCGGCAGCGGCCATGCGCTGGTGGAATGCGAAAGAGCCGCTATCGTAATTCGTCCGCGACTGCTTCGCGTGCTAAAAAGTGGGACGGTGCGCCTTGCACCTGGAAAAGGAGCGAGCCATGGCGGTCTACGTCGAGAAGCACGGCCCGGTAACGACCGTGATCATGGAGCGGCCCGACGCCCGCAACGCTGTCGATCCGGCGACAGCGGACGCGCTCGTCGCCGCTTTCGAGGCGTTCGACCGCGACCCGGACGCCCGGGTCGGCGTGTTCTTCGGCTCGCACGGCACGTTCTGCGCGGGATGGGACCTCAAGTACGGCGCCGCGCTCCAGGGCAAGGACGTGCGTGCCGAGCTGGCGCTCGACTTCCCCGCGGGCGGCGCGCCGGCCCCGCGCGGACCGATGGGCCCGTCCCGCCTCGAGCTCGGCAAGCCGGTGATCGCGGCCGTCGCCGGCGCGGCGGTCGCCGGCGGAATGGAGCTCGCCCTGTGGTGCGACATGCGCGTGATGGAGGAGGACGCCTACTTCGGCGTCTACTGCCGCCGCTGGGGCGTGCCGCTTGTCGACGGCGGCACTGTACGGCTGCCGCGGATCGTGGGGATGGGACGCGCGATGGATCTGATCCTGACCGGGCGCAAGGTGAACGCCGACGAGGCGCATCGGATCGGACTCTGCGAGCGCGTGGTGCCGCGCGGCAAGGCGCGCGAGGAGGCGGAGAAGCTCGCCCACGAGATCGCGCGGTTTCCGCAGGGCGCGGTGCGCGCCGACCGCCGGTCGGCGTACGAGACGCACGGGCTCGGGGTGCGCGCGGCGCTCGAGCTCGAGTGGCGGAACGGCATGCCGACGATGGCCGAGGCGGTCCAGGGCGCAGGGACCTTCGCCTCGGGCAAGGGGCGGCACGGGGATTTCACCCGGATCTGACTCGATCCCGTCGGGCGCCTATACAATGCGCCGCGACCGATGCAAGGGAGGGGAACCATGAGGAGGGTGCTGCCGGCGATCGCAGCGGCGATCGCGCTCGCGCCGGCGTTCGTGCACGCGCAGTACCCGACGAAGCCGGTGCGCATGGTGACGCTGGTACCTGGCGGCGAGGCCAAGGACGAATGAGCACGCGCGTCGCACGCACCTGGTCGATCGACGACCTGCGGCGCCTGGCGAAGCGACGGCTGCCGCGTGCCGTCTTCGACTTCATTGACGGCGGCGCCGAGACCGAGTCGACGCTGCGCGCGAACCGCGCTGCGTTCGAGCGCGTGCGGTTCCTGCCCAAGGTGCTGGTCGACGTGTCGCAGGTCGACACCGCGACGACGATCCTCGGCGGACCGTCGAAGCTTCCGATCGCGATCGCGCCGACCGGCGCGGTGGGCTTCGGGCGGCGCGGCGGGGACATCGCGATCGCACGCGCCGCGGCGGCGTTCGGGATCCCCTACACGCTGTCGACCACGGCGACGACGTCGATCGAGCAGATCGCGCGCGAGGCGCCCGGTCGGCTGTGGTTCCAGGTGTACGTCTTCCGGCGTCGCGACTTCACGCTCGGGCTGATCGATCGCGCGCGCGCCGCCGATTACGAGGCGATCGTCGTCACCGTCGACTTGGCAGTGGGTGGGAAGCGCGAGCGCGACATGCGGAACGACTTCTCGGTCCCATTCCGCTTCACGCGCCGCAACCTGCTCGACTTCGCCACGCGGCCGGCCTGGGCGCTCGACATGCTCACGCGCGGCATGCCGGTGATGGAAAACCTCATCGGCTTCGAGAACGAGGCGGCGAGCAGCGCGGCGATCGCGGCCTCCGTCGGCCGCAACATGGATCCCTCGTTCGACTGGGACGGACTGAAGGCAATCCGCGACAAATGGCCGCGCAAGCTGATCGTGAAGGGTGTCGAGCGCGCCGACGACACCGAACGCCTCGCGGCAATGGGCTGCGACGGCGTGATCGTCTCCAACCACGGGGGGCGTCAGCTCGACGGGGCGTGCGCGACGCTCGACGCGCTGCCGGCGGTGGCGCGCGCGGCCGGCAAGCGGATGAGCGTGTTCATCGACGGCGGCGTTCGGCGCGGCGGCGACGCGGTGAAGGCGGTCGCGCTCGGCGCCGAGGCGGCGATGATCGGCCGCGCGACGCTGTTCGGCGCGTGCGCGGGCGGCGAGCCGGGCGCGGTGCGCGCGCTCGAGATCCTGCGCGACGAGCTGGTGCGGACGATGCAGCTCTGCGGCGTGACGCGGGTCGGGGCGATCGGGCCGGAGCTGCTCGCGCCGGAAAGATGATCCCAGGCGTCGGATCGCGGGTCGTCCTCAGGCTGAAGAACAAGAAGAGATTCGAGCTGGTGCGGTGGCACCGGTAACGTAACCGAGCGGGACGGGAGGCGCTTCGCGGGCACCGCACGCTAAGGCGGGCCCCTGCTCAACCCTCCGGCGCGCCCTGCCAAAGCAGGTCGTAGCCGAGCTCCTTGCTGTCGGAGCACATCTCCGCCAGCGCGCCGAACGTCGCCCTGAACGTCTCGTCGGCGTGCGACTTCTCGTGCTCCTCGAACGAGCGCCAGTAGGTCACGATCGCGATGTGATCGTCGGCGGCACGCGTCTCGGACAGCGAACCCTCGTCCGAGACGAAGCCCGAGAACTTGAACACCTGCCCGGCGAGGAATCCGCCCTTGTCGCCGCCGTAGGTGTTCTTGACGACGTTGCACATCTCGCCGAGCGCGAGCTCGACGTCCTCGAGATTGACGCCCGGCTTGAGCTTGACGGTGTTGAAGAGCATCTTCGCGCCGAACGGGATGGCAATGGCTTCGAACATGGAAAACGCTCCGGCTCTCCGGAAGGCGGGGCCGAAAGTGTACTGCCGCCCGCGAAACTATTCGTGCTTGAGCTGCGCGGGCGAGATCAGCACCCCGAACTGCTCGCACCAGACGACGACGCTGCCGTAGCTCGCGACGTCTACGCCCGGCGGTACCGGGTAGTTCTGGCTGCCCTTGAACGCCTTCAGGCGCCCGAGGTCGACGTACATCGTTTTCGCGACCGCGGTCGACGGCGTCACGTCCTTCTCCGGCACGAGGTAGACGTGGAACTTCGGGCCCGGTCCCACCTCGAAGTCCTCTTCCAGATGGAGCAGGCCATCGTGCACGGTCACGCGGCCCTTGCCGTGGTGGATCGGGTCCGACGGATTGGCGTGGATGAACGTCCCGCGCGCGAGGATCCGCTTCGCCAGAGCCGGTTCGACCTTCTCGGTCGCGACGATGTCGGCGAGGAAGACGTAGGGATAGACGAAGATGCCGAGCGCGAAGCCCGCCGCCGTGCCCAGCAGGCCGCCGATCACGAACGCGAGGATCCACTTCGCCATGGCCGTCTCCGTCCGACTTGGTCGCGCGGCGGACCCGCCGCCTTACTGCTGCAGCCGCTCGATCGACCGGCTCACCATCGCGTGCGAGATCGGTTCGTCGTCGCTCATCCCGAGCTTGTCCAGGATCGGGCCGAGATTGGCCGCGTGACTCGCAAGCAGCGGGTCCGCGAGCGACAGATGGAACGTCGCGAACCCGCCCGCCGCCACCGATTCGGCGAAGCGCACGATCGCGTCGTCCGCCGCACGGCGGTCGTGGCGGCCCACGACGAGGATCTCGACCGGCTCGTCGCCGGAAGGCTGCGCCTCCGGGGGAAGCGCGCTCGCGAGCGCGACCGACACCGTCCCCGCGCGGCCGAGCCGCTCGCGCAGCGCATCCCGCTCGAACACGCTCGATGCACGAAGCGGCTCGCGGTCGGCGAGCGCCTCCGCCAGCCGATCGAGCGCGCCCGGGGTCAGTGCGACGACGAGGACGCTCGACCCGTCGTCCACGAACCCTCGAACTTCGCGGCATACCCCGCGCAGGCGGGCGGCGTCGGAGCGCCAGACGCAGTCCGCCGCCGAGGTGAGCCTGCGCTTGCCGAAGAGCCCGCCGAACAATCCCATCGGCGGATTATAGGGAGACGGCGTAGCATCGAGCGGGCCATGGAAGTGTTGCGCACCCCCGACGAGCGCTTCAGGGAGCTCCCCGGCTTCCCATTCGCGCCGCGGTATGTCGACGCGCTGCCCGGCCTGCGGATGCACTACGTCGACGAAGGCCCGCGCGCCGCGGCACACACGTTCCTCTGCCTGCACGGTCAGCCGACCTGGTCGTATCTCTACCGCCGGATGATTCCGGCGTTCGCCGCCGCCGGCGCGCGGGTGGTCGCGCCGGACCTCTATGGTTTCGGCCGGTCCGACAAGCCGCGCGACGAGGCGTGGTACACGTTCACGCGTCATCGCGACTCGCTCGCGAAGTTCATCGAACAACTCGATCTCCGCTCGATCACGCTCGTATGCCAGGACTGGGGCGGGATCCTCGGCCTGACGCTGCCGATGGACATGCCCGGGCGCTTCGCGCGGCTCCTCGTCATGAACACCGCGCTCGGAACCGGCGATGCGCCGCTCGGCGAAGGCTTCCTCGCGTGGCGCGCCTGGTCCAACAAGAACCCCGACATGGACGTCGCGAAGCTCATCAAGCGCGCGTGCCCGCATCTGAGCGACGCGGAGGCCGCGGCGTACGCCGCGCCCTACCCCGACGCGGCCTTCAAGGCCGGCGTGCGGCGCTTCCCCGACCTCGTGCCCGAAACGCCGGACGCCGACGGCGCGGCGCTCTCGCGCCGGGCGCGCGACTGGCTGCGAACCGAATGGCGCGGCCCGACGTTCATGGCGGTGGGCGCGACCGACCCGGTGCTCGGACCACCGGTGATGGCGAGCCTGCGCGCGCTGATCCACGGCTGCCCCGAGCCCTTCGTCCACCCGCAGGCCGGGCATTTCGTCCAGGAGTGGGGCGAGGACGTTGCGGCGCGCGCGCTGCAGGCGTTCGCCGCATAACCGCTTGCACCGTATGACGTCCATCATCGGGCGCGCCATAGAAGGGACCCGCCATGCGCATCCGATCGATCCGCGACGTGCCGAGCTGTCTCGCGTGCAGCCCGTACGTCCCGAAGGACACCCTCGGCAAGCTCGCCGCAGCGCTCGCGAGCATGAAACAGGACGGGACGATGACGAGGATCGCCGGCGACTACGAGAAGTTCTTCGCGCCCCAGTAGCCGGGGCGCGCTCGGCCGCCGGGCAGCCCAGGCGGTCCGGCGGAGGCCCCATCCGGCCACGCCCTATTCAGCCCGGTGAGTTTGTTAAACATTGTCAAATCCCCGGGCAGATGTCGGCATGTCGGCATTCCGACGTCCCCGGCGATCGCGCGGGCGGGCCAGACTGGGGCGTCCGGCTCTGGTAGGGTAGCCATCCGGTTTCCGCCTGCCTCGGGGGCACCATGAACGACCGCCTCGACGACCTCGACACCGTCCGCTTCACCCGCGCCACGCACGAGGTCACGAACCAGCCCCCGCCGCTCGTCGGCTACAACGCCTGGACTGGGGACCCGGTCCTCCGCGCGACCGTTGCGCGCGAAGGCGGCGCCTGGGTCGACGAGCAGGCGGCCAGCCTCGGCGAGCTCGTCGGCAGCGAGCGCATGCAGCTCCTCGCGAACCAGGCGAACCGCGCCACGCCCGAGCTCCGCACGCACGACCACGCCGGGCACCGCGTCGACGAGGTCGAATACCACCCCGCCTATCACGAGCTGATGCAGCTCGCGTTCGGGAACGGCCTGCATTCGCTCGCCTGGACCGCTGCGGGCCCCGGCGGGTTCGTGGCCCGCGCCGCGCTCAACTACCTGTGGAACCAGGGCGAGAACGGCACCTCCTGTCCGGTGACGATGACGTTCGCCGCCGTGCAGGTGCTGCGCAGCACCCCGGCCATCGCCGCGGCATGGGAGCCGAAGCTGCTCGCGCCGGCCTACGACCCGCGGCCGCTGCCGGTGTCGTCGAAGACGGCGGCCACGGTCGGCATGGCGATGACCGAGAAGCAGGGCGGCTCCGATCTCCGCGCGAACCAGACCCGCGCCCGGCGGCTCTCCAACGATCTCTACGAGCTGCGCGGCCACAAGTGGTTCTGCTCGGCGCCCATGTCGGACGGTTTCCTCACGCTCGCGCTGCTCGACGGCGCGCTCACCTGCTTCTTCGTGCCGCGCTCGCTTCCCGACGGCACGCGCAACCGCTTCTTCATCCAGCGGCTGAAGGAGAAGGTCGGCAACCGCTCGAACGCCTCGAGCGAGATCGAGTACGACGGCACGCTCGCGCGGCTCATCGGCGACCCGGGGCGCGGCATCGCGACGCTGATCGAGATGGCGCATCTCACGCGCTTCGACATCGTGGTCGCGGTGGCCGGGATGATGCGCGCGGCCGTCCACCAGGCGCTGCACTGGTGCGAGCACCGGGTCGCGTTCGGCCGCCGACTCATCGAGCAGCCGCTGATGCAGAACGTCCTCGCCGACCTCGCGATCGAGAGCGAGGCGGCGATGCTGCTCGCGTTCCGCCTCGCGCGCGCCTTCGACCGCCAGCACCAGGACGAGCAGGAGCAGCTGATCACCCGCATCGTCACGCCGGTCGCGAAGTACTGGCTGTGCAAGCGGCTGCCGATGATGATGGCCGAATGCATGGAGGTCCTCGGCGGCAACGGCTTCGTCGAAGAGGCGGGACCGATCGCCCGCCTCTACCGCGAGGCGCCGCTGAACGGCATCTGGGAGGGCAGCGGCAACGTCATCTGCCTCGACGTGCTGCGCGCGATGCAGAAGACCCCCAACGCCCGCGACGCGCTCTTCCGCGAGCTCGGCCTCGGCATCCAGCGCGACGGGCGCGTCTCGCGCTACCTCGACGTGATCGGCACCGAGCTCGGCAACTCGCAGGGGCTCGAGGGCCGCGCGCGGCGCATCACCGAGATGCTCGCGCAGATCCTGTCGGCGTCGCTGCTCGCGCAGCACGCGCCGAAGGAGGTCGTGGACGCGTTCTGCACCGGCCGGCTGGGACGCGACGGCGGCAAGGCATTCGGGACGCTGCCCGGCAGCGTCGAGTGCGCGACGATCATCGAGCGCGCGCGGCTGCGCGCCTGATCAGGCGCCCGCCATCAACGCCGCCCTCGGGCGGCGTTTTCATTCCTACGGCCGCCGCCGCATGAATGTGATGTCGCCGTAGTACGCCTCGGCTTCCTCGCCGGTGTTGTCGCTGTCGGTCATGATCCCGACCGACTTGATCCGCGCCGGGTCCTCGCCGAATGCGCGCCGGTAGTCCTCGTAGACGTTGCGCACCTGCTCGCGCCAATGGCCGAGGTTCGCGTCGCCCGAGTCCACGACGATCATCCGGATCCGCGAGGTGTGCAGGTTCTCGATCACCGAGTCGACCGGCGCGCGGTTCTCCCAGATGTACATGAGCAGCGCATAGGGGAACTCCTGCTTCGTGAACATCCGGAACTGGTCGGCGAAGATCCGCTCCTCGATCGGAAGTTTCGACCGGTCGCCGTCGAAAGCGATCACGATGCGCGCCGGCGAATCCTCGGTCGCGCGCCGCGTGTTGTCCGCGCGGTTGATCAGCGCCGGCACGTTCCAGTGCCAGTGCAGATAGGGATACTCGCGCGGGTCGACCGAGACCGGGAAGATGAGCCCGGACGCCGAGCTCCGCGCGCGGGCGAACACCACCGTGCGGCCCTCGTGGTCGACGAGCCGGTACTCGGTAGGACGCTTGAGGCCCGAGATCTGCCACACCCGCCAGCCCGACGGCAGCACGTCGCCCGGCTTCGCGGACGAGAACTGTCCGACGGCGGGCAGTGCGATCTCCTGCGGCGGTCGCGCGGGCTCGAGCGCGCAGCTCGCGAGCGCCGCGGCAGCGAGCGCGGCAATCGCTCCTCGTCTCATGGGGCGTCGCCCTCTAGTCGTCCTCGCTCGGAGGGTACACCGATCGCCGGGGCAAGGCGATACACTGCGCGCCCGGACCGCAGGGTCGCCCCCGACCATTCACAAAGAAAGGACCGCTCATGCCGCAAGACCTCGTCGCGCAAGCGAACACACTGGTCACCGCCTACGTGATCCCGTTCGGCTGGAAGATTCTCGGCGCGATCGCCGTCTGGATCGTCGGCAGCTGGATCGTGAAGTTCGTCGCCGCCGCGTTCGGCCGCATGCTGGTCGCCCGCAAGGTCGACCCGACGCTCGGCCGCTACCTCGAGGCGAGCGCGGTCGTGCTGATGAAGATCCTCGTCCTCATCGCCGTCTTCGGCGTGCTCGGCATCGAGACGACTTCGTTCGCCGCACTGCTCGCCGCCCTCGGCATCGCGATCGGCGCCGCGTGGGCCGGGCTCCTCTCGAACTTCGCCGCCGGCATTTTCCTGATGACGCTGCGGCCGTTCAAGGTCGGCGACATGATCACGGTGGCCGGCGTGACCGGCGACGTCAGGGAGATCGGCCTCTTCGTCACCGCTCTCGACACGGTCGACAACGTGCGCCTCTACGTCGGCAACGCGAAGATCTTCTCCGACACGATCCAGAACTACACGACCAACGCCCACCGGCGCGTCGACCTCAAGGCGCAGCTCGCGCACGGGGTGAACCCGCACGACGCGATCAAGCGGCTGCAGGCGAAGCTCGCGACGAGCCCGAACGTGCTCAAGACGCCGGCGCCGAGCGTCGACATTCTCGACTTCAACCCGCTCGGCACGGTGCTCGCGGTACGGCCCTACTGCCACAACGACAACTACTGGCAGGTGTTCTTCGACACCAACCGCGCGATCAACGACGTGGGCGGCGAGGCGGGCTACCCAGCGCCCGAGACGCGGATGGGGATGCGGAACATCTGTAGGGCTTGAGGCGCACTGCCCGCCACGTGCCGTCCGCGCCGTCGATCCGGTCGCCGTCGACGCGGCCGGCGAGCGGCCGCTCGCCGCCGGCACCTGCGAGCACGAGGCGGATGGCGCTCCCGGCGAGCTGGGCGCTCGTCACGCGCAGCGGCGTGCCGCCGCCGAGCATCTTCGCCGCGACGCGCTGGTAGCGCTGCTCGAGCGCGAGCTCGAACGTCGCGCCGTCGCGGACGTCGACCCGCCAGCGTCCGGCCACCTTCGCCGGCACCACCCAGAGGTAGATCTCGCTCGCGCCGGTCTTCGCCGTCTCGTCCGGCTCCCAGTCGCCCATCCGGAACACGTGCGACACCACGCGCGTGCCCGGCCGCATCTCGAGCAGCTTCGGCCGCAGCTTCAGGTTGAGCGTCGTAAGCAGGTACAGCGTCACGACGGTCGCGTCGCGGAAGTCGGCCTCGAACATGTCGCCCTGGACGAACCGCGCCCGGTCGGCGACGCCGTCGATGCGCGCGTTGCGGCGGCTCGTCTCCACGAGGTCGGGGCTGTACTCGATGCCGCGCGAGCGGGCGCCAAACCGCTTCGCCGCGGCGATCACGATCTTGCCGTCGCCCGAGCCGAGGTCGACGACGAGATCGTTCGGCGTCACACGCGCGAGCAGCAGCATCCGGTCGACCGCGGCGTCGGGCGTCGGAACCCAGATGACGTCCTTGCCGTCGACGATCGGCTGCTCGTTGAAGACCTCGAGCTGCGCCGGCGCGGTGCACGGCACGAGGACGAGCCACAGGACGGCGAGGAACCGAACGCTCATGGCCGGCACTCTAGAGGCGATCGGACCGGTCGATCAAGGCGTTCGGAATATTGCGTTGGAAGGCGGCGGCGCGCACCCGTATCTTCCGTGCATGCCACCTCGAGACCCGGCCGGTGGGCGGCCCGAGGATCGAATTCGTCGTTATGATGCGGCCGGGCACCGGTCGAGACGTGGATTCAGCCGGGGCAAACCGAAAGGAGAACGACATGGCAACAAGCGCAAACCGTGGCCAGGCGCCCGGGATCGACATCGGGATCAGCAAGGCCGACCGGAAGCAGATCGCCGAGGGCCTGTCGCGCCTGCTTGCGGACAGCTACACGCTGTACCTGAAGACGCACAACTTCCACTGGAACGTCACCGGGCCGATGTTCAACACGTTGCACCTCATGTTCGAGGGGCAGTACACCGAGCTCGCGACCGCGGTCGACCTGATCGCCGAGCGGATCCGCGCGCTCGGGTTCCCGGCGCCCGGCTCTTACAAGGACTATGCACGGCTCTCCTCGATCGAGGAGGCCGAGGGCGTCCCGTCGGCCAACCAGATGATCGCGCAGCTCGTCAGGGGCCAGGAGGCGGTGGTGAAAACGGCGCGCTCCATCTTTCCCGCGGTGGAGCGCGCGAACGACGAGCCGACCGCGGACCTCCTGACGCAGCGGATGCAGGTCCACGAGAAAACGGCCTGGATGCTGCGGTCCCTGCTCGAGAAATAGCCCCGTCGCCGGCGGACCGGACGCCTGGCAGCCGGTCCGCATCCGTTCGGTGGGATGGATCGTGGGAGCGGATCGCGCCCGCCTCAATTAGTATCCGGCCGGTCGCCGCGCGGGTGTTCCGCGCGCGGGAAAACATACAGGGAGAAGAAATGACATCACGCGTCCGCGCGCGCCTGCCGCGCCTGATCGCGCTCGCAGCGCTCGCAATCCTGCCCTGGCTCGGCACGTCTGCGGTCGCCCAAGCGTGGCCGGCGAAGCCGGTCCGCATCGTGTTCCCCTACTCCGCGGGGGGCCCGGTCGACGTGCTGCTGCGCGCGCTCGCGATGCGGATGTCCGAGACGATGGGCCAGCAGTTCGTCGTCGAGAACCGCCCGGGCGCGAACGAGATCATCTCCGCGGAGGCGGTGGCGCGGGCGGCGCCCGACGGCTACACGCTGCTCTTCGCGTCCGACGCGGTGTTCTCGCTCAATCCGCACCTCTACTCGAAGCTGCCCTACGACGCGAACAAGGACTTCGCGCCGATCGCGCGGGTGATCAACGCCTACCTGATGCTGGTCGGCCGCACCGACCTGCCGCCGAAAGATCTGAAGGAGCTATTCGCCTACGTAAAGGCGAACAACGGCAAGGTCTCGTACGGCTCGGTCGGTCTCGGCAGCGTGAACCACCTCTCGATGTCCTGGCTCGCGAACCAGCAGGGGCTGGAGATGATCCACGTGCCGTTCAAGGGCGTCGGGCCGATGGTGCAGGAGATCGCCGCGAACCGGCTCGACCTCGCCTTCGCGGTGGTCGGCGGTGCGCTGCCGTTCCTGAAGGCGAACCAGGTGAAAGCGTACGCGGTGTCGGCCCCGGCGCGCATGGCGGTGATCCCGAACGTGCCGACGTTCACCGAGCTCGGCTACCCGGCGCTGAACGCCTCGTTCTACTTCGCGCTCGCGGCGCCGGCCGGCACCTCGCCACAAATCGTCGCGAGAGTCGCCAACGACGCGGGGAAGATCGTCACGCAGGCCGAGTTCCGCGAGAAGTACGTGGACGCGCTCGGCTTCGAGCCGGTGGCCGAGACGCCCGCGCAGTTCGCCGAGTTCCTCAAGCGCGACCGCGAGAACGCGGCGCAGCGCGTCAAGGTTTCCGGGGCGAAGCTCGACTGAGTTGCGGGCGGGCCGGGCGTCGGTCCGCGTTCAGCCGGACCTGCATTTGAACGGCAAGTAAGTCGCCGGTATGTTCGTCCGGTTCTCCCCCTTGACCGTCATCTTGTCGGGAACCGGGGCATAGCCGCAGACCCAGGCAACCGGAACGATCGGCGCGTCCGCCACGACGGCCGGACGTAGCGTCAGCACCTTCCCCTTGATCTGGCCGTTCGCGCGATTGCCGAACGTCAGGTGGATCGCGCCGTCCTGAACGGACGTCGAGCTGATGAAATTGCTCACGATCTTGTCGGCCGGTGGCAGTCCGGCACCGACGTTGTCGGCGGGAAAGGTCTGCGCGATGACCCACGATGCGGCGATCGGAGGCTTCGCGATGTCCGCGAGCGGCAACGCCTCGACGATCTGATCCCTGACGAGCTTGTCCTGGTAGGTCGGGATCAGCATCAGTGCCAGGATCGCCACGATCCCGAGCACGACCATCATTTCGATGAGCGTGAAGCCGGCGCGCCAACCGATGCGGATCACTCTACGAACGGCTCGACGCCCATCGACGTGAGGAGCGGCGCCGCCTCCGGCGCGGTGAAGAACCGGACGAGCTCGCGGGCCGCCTGGACCTCTCGGGCCTCGCTGCCGACGCCTGCCGCGAAACCGATCCACGGTCTGCAGCGCCTGCGGGATCGGTCCGACCAGCTCGACGTCGTCACCGAATCCGTCTCCCGCATCTAGGTTTCGTCGCTCACGAGCACATGCTCGATGCGTCGATCGGGCACGAGCCAGATCAGGGCAACCAGGACGTACAGACCGAGCGAGACCCACTGCGACCAGAAGGCGAGCGGAATCGCGGCGGCGTAGGCGGCCGGCGACGCCTTGCCCTTCCAGTCGCCACCGACGGCCCTCTTCAGCAGCGAGTCGGGACCCTGCGAGGCGATGATGAGTTGCTGCAGTATCCAGTAGGCGATCGCGGCCATGAGGAGCACCACCCCATAGAGCGCCGACGGCGTCGCGGCAAAGTGGTTCTCCCCCATCCAGCCCGTCGCGAACGGCACCAGCGACAGCCAGAACAGCAGATGCAGATTGGCCCAGAGCATCGGCCCGGTCACCTTCCGGCACGCATGCACCATGTGATGGTGGTTGTTCCAGTAGATGCCCAGGTAGACGAAGCTCAGCACGTAGCTGAGGAACACCGGGATGATCGGCTTCAGCGCCTCGATGGTCTCGCCATGCGGCACCTTCATCTCCAGCACCATGATCGTGATGAGGATGGCGATCACGCCATCGCTGAACGCTTCGAGCCGGTTCGTGCCCATTCGTGCCTCGCCCCTGCTACAGGAACTTCCACTTCACGAAGACCGCCACCGCAGCAGGCACCAGGAAGATCAGCAGGAAGATGGGAAGCTCTTCCTTGAACGAGTAGCCCGCCTGCGACACGCCCATCCACATGTTGCCTGCGGCAACGACGAACCAGATCGCGACGAACGCCGCGGCGGCGACGGTCATGGCCGACGCGCTGCCCTTGGCAACGAGCTTTGCGATTCCGAGGCAGATGCCCCAGAGGACAAGACCCCCAAGCAGAAAGATCACGGTGCGCATTCAGCCCTCCCGTGGTTGTTCTCTCCGGAGCGCATGGTCGCTGACGTACTTCTCGACCCCGTTCATCGAGTCGGTCCGGATCTTCCCAGAATTGCCTTTCGAGCGCTTCTTAGCACGGCGATCAGCTCCTCCGCAGCGCGTCCTGCCCCGTCGATTCCCGACAACGCCTCCGCCTCCTTGCGGGCTGCGCGCGCATACGACGGCTGCTCGAGCAACGCCGCGAGCTCCGACGCGAGCCGCCGCGCACCGACCTTCCTGAACGGCAGCACCCGCGCCACGCCGAGCGCGGCGGCGCGCCGCGCATTGTCCGGCTGGTCGAAGGCGACCGGCACGATCAGCTGCGGACGGCCGGCGCGCAGCGCCTGGGCGAGCGTGCCGATCCCCGCCTGATGCACCACCGCGACCGCGCGCGGGAACGCGCTCGAGTAGGGAAGATATGGAAACGCCCGCACGCCCTCGGGCAGCCCTTCTGGCGTGACGGGACCGGTCACCAGGATCGCGCGCCGCCCCAGCCGCTGCGCCGCTGCGGCCGCCTTCTCCCAGAAGTCGCCCGCGATCCAGACGGCCGAGGAGCCGAGCGCGAACACGATCGGCGGCTCGCCCTCGCCGAGGAAACGCTCGAGGTCGTTCCGGATCGCCGCGTCCGGCGCGGTGCCGTCGTAGATCGCCGCGCCGCAGACCCGGACGTTCGCCGGCCAGTCCGGCTGCTGGACCGCGAGCTGCGGATCGAAGAGCGCCAGGTTGAGGAACGGGGAGAACTGTCCCTCGAACATCGCCAGGTGCTTCGACGGCGGCAGCCCGAGCTCGCGGCGGAACTCCCGCAACGGCGCCTCCCACGAGCGCACGGTGAGCTTGACCAGATTGAACACGAATCTGTAGGGCGCGACGCCCAGCGCGCGCAGCTTGCGCAGCCACGATGCGCCGGCGATGACCGGCGGGTCGCAGGACGACATGAAGCTCAGCGGCGACAGCACGCTCGCGACCCACGGCAGCCCTCGAAGCTCTGCCACCACCGGGAGCGTCACGGTAAGCGGGTGAGAGATCAGCAGATCGGCGCCGTCCGCGGCCCGCGAGAGGTCCTCGTAGGCGGGCCGCAAGTGAGGCATGACGAGCTCGCGCATCAGGCGCTCCGGTCCGCGACGGACGTCGAAGAGCCGCGTCACCAGCTCCTGGTAGTCGCCGATGTCGGACGCGCGCGGGCGCACCGGCGCGAACTCGACGCCGGCTGCCTCGACGGGTGCGCGATGATCCTCGGCGGCGGCGATCGCCGCGCGGTGACCGCGCTCGATCAGCGCGCGGGCGACGGCGACGTAGGGATGGAGATCACCCAGGGAGCCGGCGGTCGCGAGGACGAAGCGGCTCATGGACCATTCGCCCCCACGCGAGCATCTCGTTCATGACCTACTTCGCGATCCCCTTCCAGCCGGAGTGGGTGATGTCGAAGATGATGCCGTCCGGGTCCCGGTACTTCTTCTCGTAGAACTCCGTCGTCTTCTCGCGCGGGACGTCCTGGAAGATCCTGGCGCCGCTCTGCTCGACCTGTCGGCTCTGCGCGTCGAGGTCGTCGCAGAGGAAGCCGATGTGGTGAACGCCGACGTAGTCCTTGCCGCGCTCGCCCGCCGCCTGGTCCGTCCGGTACTTGAGCAGCGCGAGGCTGATCGTCCCGTCCGACAGATAGACGCCGGTGGCCGTCGCCGAATTGGCCTCGCCGACCACCTTCATGCCGAGCGCTTCGCAGTAGAACTTCGCCGACTGCTGCGGGTCGGGGACCGACATCGCGATGTGCCTGAGCTTGGCCACTGGCAATCTCTCCTCGCGGATTGAAGTGGCGGCCAGCATCGCGCAGCGCGCAGTGGATCGTCAAGGTCCGGACGAGAAAAGGGCCCGCAAGCGGGCCCTCGGGCGATCGCGAGTCGGGCTTCAGGGCCGCGTCTGCGCGTCGTGCTTCTGGCGGTAGACGCGCCGGCTCTGGGCGTTCTCCGCGCTCTGAATGCTGCGCTGTTCGTTCGGGCCGACGTGGCCGTCGCGGCCGGCGCGGTACTGCATCGCGTTGTCGCGAGCCTGGCCGCGCTCGAGCTTGCCGACCTCGCGGTTCGTGAGCGAGCCCGACTTCACGCCCTGTTCGATCCGCTGCTGCTGATTGACGTTGCGCTGCACGTCGGCCTGCATCCGCTGCGAAGACGGCGAGTTCGGGTTGCCGACCTGCGCGTCGTGCTTCTCGCCGTAGATGTCGCGGCTCACCTGGTTCTGCGCGCGGCCGATGCGGGCGCGCTCGTCGGGCGAGAGCTTGCCGTCCTTCAGCGCGCGCGACTCCATCTTGTCCATGCGCGATTCTTCGCCTTCGAGCTTCGCGGCCTCGCGCGTCGTGAGCTGCCCGGACTGCAGGCCCTGCTCGATGCGTTCCTGCTGGTTCACGTTCCGCTGCACGACCGTGCCGGTGGTCTGCGCGAGCGCGGGGGTGGCGAAGGCCGCGGCAACGGCGGCGGCGCCGATCAGCTTCCCGAGTTTCATCGTCTGTCTCCTCTGCATGGTGGTGTGGAGGGGTCCACGGCGCCATTACACGGTTGACGCGGTCCACAATCGCTGCGGAAGTTGTAAGAGCCGTAACGGGATGTTGCGACTGCATGTAACGATCGGGCGCAAGTCACGCTCCCGCGGCTTGCGTCGACGTCCCGTCAGCCGCCGTCGGGCCTTCCCCCGAGCCGCGGTCGTGCATCGCGCACGCCTCGCAAGAGTAGACTTGCCCTCCGCCCTTTTCTCTCCAACACCGAACCCGCGGAGCACCACCATGACCGACCCGGTGAAGTACGTCCTCGACGAATCGCGCATCCCGACCCGCTGGTACAACATCCAGGCCGACCTGCCGAAGCCGCTCCCGCCTCCTCTTCACCCGGGCACGCTGAAGCCGCTCGGCCCCGACGATCTCGCGCCCCTCTTTCCGATGGCGCTCATCGAGCAGGAGGTGACCCAGGAGCGCGAGGTCCCGATCCCCGAGCCGGTGCGCGATATCTACCGCCAGTGGCGTCCGTCGCCGCTCTTCCGCGCGCGGCGCCTCGAGAAGGCGCTCCAGACCCCGGCGCGCATCTACTACAAGTACGAGGGCGTCTCGCCCGCCGGCAGCCACAAGCCGAACACCGCGGTCGCGCAGGCGTTCTACAACCGCGAGGCCGGCGTCAAAAAACTCTCCACCGAGACCGGCGCCGGGCAGTGGGGCTCGTCGCTCGCGTTCGCCGGCGCCGTCTTCGGCATCGACGTGCAGGTCTTCATGGTGCGCGTGTCGTACGATCAGAAGCCGTACCGCCGCGCGCTGATGGAGACGTACGGCGCGCGCTGCATTCCCTCGCCGTCGGACCAGACGCAGTCCGGAAAGGCGATCCTGGCGAAGAACCCGAAACACCCGGGCTCGCTCGGCATCGCCATCTCGGAGGCGGTCGAGGTCGCCGCACAGGCCGCGGACACCAAGTACTCGCTCGGGTCGGTGCTCAACCACGTCCTCCTGCACCAGACGGTCGTCGGCCAGGAGGCGATGGCGCAGATGGAGATGGCGGGCGACTATCCCGACGTGATCATCGGCTGCACCGGCGGCGGGTCGAACTTCGCCGGCATCGTTTTCCCGTTCCTTGGCGCGCAGCTCCGTGGCGGAACGAAGGTCCGCATCGTCGCGATCGAACCCGCCGCCTGCCCGAGCCTCACGCGCGGCAAGTACGCCTACGACTTCGGCGATACCGCACATCTCACCCCGCTCGTGAAGATGCACACGCTCGGCTCGGTCTTCACTCCGCCCGGCTTCCACGCCGGGGGGTTGCGCTATCACGGCATGGCGCCGCTGGTGAGCCACATCAAGGAGCTCGGCCTGATCGAGGCGAAGGCCTACAAGCAGACCGCGGTGTTCGACGCCGGCGTGCAGTTCGCGCGGGTCGAGGGGATCCTGCCGGCGCCGGAGGCGAACCACGCGGTGAAGGGCGCGGTCGACGAAGCGATCCGCTGCCGCGAGGAAGGCGTCTCGCGCGCGATCCTCTTCAACCTGTGCGGCCACGGCCACTTCGACATGCAGGCGTACATGGACTACTTCGCCGGCAAGCTGGAGGACCGCGACTACGACGAGCGCGAGCTCGCGATGGCGCTCGCCGGTCTCCCCTCGGTCAAGGAGGCGGCGTGATGCAGCAGCGCGCTGGCACGATCCCGCCGGTCCGGGTCTGGACCCGGGAGGAGATGATGAAGCGGGTCGCCCGCTTCGCGGAGCTCAGGGGCTTCAGCGACGGGCTGCAGGACTCGATGCTGCCCGAGTGCTTCAAGACGACCTATAACGTGATCGGGTTCCAGACGCCCGAGGCCGCGGGCCAGGGCTCGGTCAACTCGCCGGTCGGCAAGAGCGCCTCGGAGAACGCCGCGATCCGGATCTCGGAAGGCTTCAACCTCGGCTTCGTGAAATGCCGGCCCGGCAAGGGCGTGCTGATGCACAACCACGACACGAACGAGACGTTCGTCGTGATGTCCGGGCGCTGGCTAGTGCAGTGGAACGAGGGGCCGGACACGGAGTCGCTCGAGGTCGGCCACCTCGACTGCATCTCGTTCCCGCCCGGGTGCGCGCGGCGCTTCGAGAACGTCACCAAAGGCGAGCCCGACGCCGAGCACATGCTGCTCTTCGTGATCGGCGGTGACGCGCCGCAGAACGAGTTCACGCCGCGCTCGATGCAGCGCGTCGCGGAGTTCGAGCGGACCGGGCGCTAGACGCCCGCCGGAGCGCGGAGAGAGCAGGAGGCGGTCGACGCCTGGCGGTACACGCGCTGACCGCGGGCAGCGCGACGATGTAACTCTCGCGCATGTCCAGCATGAATCGGGGTACCTGATCGACAGCGTTTGACGGTAACGCCCTGACGCTTTGCCGACAGAGTAGTCGTTTAGGTTGACGAAACCGCCGGCATCGCCTAACTAGAGATAGTGGGAGGGAGGAGGGCCGGACTCGCGTTAGAGCGTGTCCAGCACCTATAACAAGTCGTCGGTCTCCCTTGCCTAGAACCCCTGTCGTTTCTGCCCCGAGGAGCACCGTCGATGAACCTGCGCCAGTGCGCGAACCAGATTGCGGCGATTTTTCGACGCAGCACGACCACACCTCGCGTGTTGCCCCCGCCACGCCGGCTCGCCCGCTTCGAGTCGCTCGAGGACCGGATCCTCTTCTCGGCGGATTTCGTCGGGATCCCGCTCTGGGAGTCGCAGGGCCCCGCGCCGATCGTCAATACCGGCAGCGACGGCGGCCTGACCTCCGGCAACGCCATCGTCGCGCCGAACAATCCCGCCACCGGCGCCGTGCAGGCGATCGCGGTCAACCCGAACAACGCGCAGCAGATCTACGTCGCGACGGTGA
The DNA here is from genome assembly GCA_963789885.1 of uncultured beta proteobacterium. Lineage (GTDB taxonomy): Bacteria > Pseudomonadota > Gammaproteobacteria > Burkholderiales > SG8-39 > DATEDA01. The sequence continues at coordinate 144,682 of CAWBNB010000013.1, forward strand.
ACGGCGGCATCTGGCGCACAAACAACGCGGACCCGAACAACCCGGGCGCGATCACCTGGACCCCGCTCACCGACCAGCAGGTCTCCACCGCTATCGGCGACATTGCGTTCAGCCCGCTCGACGCCGCCGGCAACACGCTCTACGCGGGCACCGGGACGTTCAGCAACCTGTACTGGTTCAATCCGCCACCCACCACCGCCGGCATCCTGCGCACCACCGACGGGGGCGCGACGTGGTCGAACTTCGCGGTCAACCCGGCCAACGAGGGGCGCATCAAGGCGATCCTTCCGACCGGGATCGATCTCGATCCCACCTCCGGCGTGCAGGAGATGGTGCTGGTCGCCACGATCGACGGCGGCACCGGCATCTGGCGCAGCAACGACAACGGCCAGACTTTCGCGCTCCTGAGCGGCGCTAACGGCCTGCCCGCCGGCGCCGTTTCGCAGCTGATCGCCGACCCGAACAACGCCCAGCGCTTCTACGCCGGCGTGCCCGGCCAGGGCGTGTACCGCGGCGACTTCAACGCGACGACCGGCGTCATCACCTGGACACAGGTCAACACCAATCTGACCAACGTCGCGACGTCGGCGAACATCCAACTCGCCGTGCACGACGACGGCGCGAACACCGTGTTGTACGCCGGGCTGGCCAACGGCGTTTCCGGAATCAACGCGACGCTCACCGGCGTCTTCCGCTCGACCGACAACGGCGCGAACTGGAATCCGCTCGGCGCGCCGACGCCGTTCAACGCGTTCGCCCTCGCGGGCAGCGGCTTCAGCCTCGTCGCCGACCCCGGCCTCAACAACGTGGTGTACGTGTCGGGTCTCGCTACGACGAACGACGTCGCGCGCTACCGCCCGGGAACGAACGACTGGGTCAGCATCGTGGGAACCGGCAACGCGCAGAACAATACCCAGCCGCACACCGACTCGCGCGACCTCGCCTTCATCGGAAACAACGTACTCCTCGATGCGTGCGACGGCGGTCTGTATTTCATGCAGAACCCGACCAACGCCACCGCCAACCAGTGGCGCTCCTTCGACCAGGGGCTCGGACCGGTCGAGTTCCACGACATCGCGTGGGACAGCAACTCCAACATCATCATCGGCGGGGCCCAGGACAACGGCGTCTCGTACCAGCAGGCCATCAACGGCTTGGTGTGGACGCAGCCGCTCGGTGCGGACGGCGCCGACGTCGCGGTGGACAACCTGACCCTGGCGGGGGCGAACCAGTCGATCCGCTATTTCAGCTTCCAGAACCTCGGCCAGTTCCGCCGCCAGGTGTTCGACGCCGCCAACGCTACGGTGGGCGCCGCCGTGAATCTCCTGCCGGCCGGCGGGCTCGCGAATTTCACCGCGCAGTTCATCACGCCGATCGAGGTGAACGTCATCGCGCCGCCGGCCGGACAGTCGGCCCGGCTCGTGATCGGCGGCGGGGGAACCAGCCCGATCTACGAAAGCACCAACGCCGGCACCGCGGCGGCGGGGTCGATCACCTGGACTGCGGTGGGGGTCCCGGCCGGGTTCGGCACGGTGACCTCCCTCGTCGCGGGCGGACGGCAGAACGGCGCCGACAACGCCGAAGTCCTGTACGCGGGCGACAGCAACGGCCGCGTGTACTTCCGCAGTGCGGCCGGGGCGCTTGCCGCGACCGGCATGCTGTTCCCGGGCGGCAACGTCGTCGACATCGCCCTCGATCCGAACGACTGGGCGCACGCGTTCGTCGCGAGCTCGTCGGGCGTGTGGGAGACCACCAACGCCGGAGCCGGCTGGGTGAACCGTACCGGAAATCTCTCGAACAACATCATCCAGACGATCGAGTTCGCCGAGCTGGGCGCCACCGATGCCGTGCTCGTCGGCGGCGAGGGCGGGGTATTCCGGATGATCACGAACAACCCGGGCGTCTGGAGCGAGTACGGGCGGGCGCTGCCGAACGCCGTCACCTACGACCTCGACTACAACGCGGCCGACAACGTGCTGATCGCGGGCACGTTCGGCCGCGGCGCGTGGAAGGTCATCAACGCGAGCACCACGCTCACCGTACCAGGGCTACTCCGCATCAACGGCCAGGTGGACGCCGACACGATCGAGCTGCGCCGGGAGGCGGGAAATCCGCCAATGCTCGACGTATTCCTCGACGGGGTGCTCGACGCATCCGTCGAGTTCGCCGTGCTCGACAAGATAGAGGTGAACGGCTTGGGCGGCGACGACCTGCTCATCGTCAACCTCGTGAACGGGGACGTGATCCCGACCAACCAGGTCGTCTACGACGGGGGCGCGGATACCGACACGCTCGACATCCGCAGCGCGACGTTCGCGACCGTGACTTACACGGTCACTGGACCCGCCAGCGGCTCGGTGGCGCTGGGGGCAAACGATGTCGTCACCTATAGCAGCGTGCAGCAGGTGACCGACCGCACTACGTCCGCCAATCGAGTGTTCAATGCCACTTCCGGGGACGACACCATTCGGATCGTCGACGATGGTTCTGCGAACGGCCTGAGCCGCATCAACGACGGCGGCGCTGGCGATTTCGCTCAGCACGACTTCGCCAACCCGTCCGGATTGCTCACCGTCAACGGCAACGGCGGGGCTGACGACATCCATCTCATTGGCGTCGACCTGCCCTTCGCCGCAACCGTGCGCCTATCCGGCGGCTCCGGCGACGACAGCATAGCGGTGGACTTTGGCGCGGGCGTCAGCGTCGTCAACGTAACGGGCGACAACGACGATGACACCCTGCGCGTCAACGGCACGGCCGGTGACGATACGATTCTAGTCACCGGAACGGCCGTCACACGCGGTGGTCAGGCCGTCAACTATGACTCGACCGTCGAGCATCTGATTGTGGACGGTGGCGCCGGCGACGATGACTTCACCATCAACGGCGCGGCGGGCGAGATCCTCGGCGGAAGCGGGCTCGACACGTACCTCGTGTTAGCGAGCGCCGCGCCGCAGCTGCGCCTGAACGGTCAGGGCGACAGCGACGACTACACCGTCAACTTTGGCAACCTCGCCGGTCCGGTCATCGTGCAGGATCTCGGGCCGCTGACCGACACCGATACCCTACTCGTCAACGGAACGAGCGGTGCGGACACCATCGTGGCGACCGGCATCGACGTTCAGAGTGGCGGCGAGACGATCGCCTACAGCGGGATCGAGGAGTTAACGGTCAACGCCGGCGGCGGCAACGATTCGATCACGATCAACGGCACCGGCGCAAACGAGACGACCGTCCTAGGCGGCGACGGCGACGATACGTTCGTCCTCAATGGTTCGGGGCCCGGCTCCCTCACGCTCGATGGCGAGGAGGGGTCGGATACCTACACCGTCAACCTCGGCGGAGTCTTCACCGGGCCGGTCGCGATCGACGACACCGGCGTGAACGGGACGGACAGCCTGGACATCAACGGCACGAACGGCCCCGACTGGATCATCCTCAAGGATGACGGCTTCAGCCTCGACGGTCTGCCCGCGACCTTCACCTTCAAGGGCATCGAGCAGTTGACGGTGCACGCCCTGGGCGGCGACGACATCGTCGACGGCTCCGCGCTCACCATGAAAGTGACGATCTTCGGCGGCGACGGCGCTGACACGCTGATCGGCGGTTCCAACGACGACAAGCTCTACGGCGAGAACGGAGACGACGACCTGATCGGGAATCTGGGGGCGGACCTTCTCGACGGTGGCGCCGGCAGCGACGCGCTTGTGGGCGACCAAGCTGTTCAGGTCGACAAGGGGCGCCTCGAGCACGAGACGGTCACCGGTCCGGCGCACCTTCTCTCGATCCCGGGCGGGAAACTCTCGGCAGTCGTGGACGTGCCGGGAACCAACCGGCGGCTCGTCACGCTGCGAAACGAAACGCAGGGCGGCGCCGACACTCTGCTAGGCGGCGACGGCGACGACTATGCCTATGGCGGGGCCGCGAACGACGACATCCAGGGTGGAGCGGGCGCGGACGCGCTCTTCGGCGACCTCGGCGACGACAAGATCGCCGGCGGGATCGGCGACGACCATCTGTACGGAGGGAGCGGCAACGATTCTCTGGACGGAGAGGCCGGTGCGGACATCGCCTACGGCGGCGACGGCGACGACAAGCTGTACGCCGACAGCAAGAACGACCGGCTGGTCGACTGGTTCGGAAACTTCAACGATTTCTTCGTGTCTGGTCCGGGGTACGGCGCGCCCACCATCGTGCGCTCGCCGTCGCCGTGGGTGCAGGATTTCCTGCTCAATCTCGCCCGTGCGGACGGCGCCGCGAACCCGAACAGCCAGATCATGGTGGTCGTGCCGGGTGGCGACCTGCAGCAGTCGAACAGCGGGAAAGGCGGGCGAACCTAGCGGGGGAACCGAAAGGCGCGCGCCGCCACGCGGCGGCGCCTCACGCTCGGTGGCGCGCCTCGGATTTGGAGCGAATCGGGCGCTAGCGGCCGGCCCAAGCGTCGATGGACCGGGCGCCGGACGCCCGACGGGTCAGTGCGGGAGAGGGGGTTTCGGCTTCTTCTCGTTCTTCCAGATCAGCCACGCGACGGCGACGCACGCGCCGACGAAAAGCAGCAGGAAGATGACCGTGCCGATCATGTTCGACTCGGCGGGCGGCTCCGGCGCGACGTCAGCATACGCCGCGCACGCGAGGAGGACGAGCGGCAGCGCCGCGAGGATTCGGGTCATGACGGGCTCCGGAGGTCGAGAGATGACCGCCAAAGCTACGCGCCGCCTGCTTACACGTTCCTGACCACCAACATTACGTTTATGTCAGGAAACTGGCGGGAATCCGCATAGGGGCCACCAGCTCCCCGGAGCGGTTCCGTCCGGTTACCCGGCTACGCCGAGCGCCCGTGCCCGCTCGCCGAGCTTGCGGTTCGTCGGGCTCATCGGCTTCAGCGCCAGGCGCTCGGCGGCAAGCGCGCGCGCGTAGTTGGCCCTGCCGCCGCGGATCGCCGCCTCGCTGAGCGTGAGGTGCAGCACGTCGCGCTGCGCATGGCTGCCGCCGAACCGGTGCGCAATCAGCCGGACGGCTTCGAGCAGCGCGATCGCCGTCGCGTAATCCCGACGCCCGAACGCACGCAGCGCGCGAGCGATCGGCAATCCCACGTCGCGCGTGAGCTCGGCGTTGGTCACGCCGTTCTCCGCGCGCTTTGCCATCGCCGATAGCAGGCGGTCGGCATCACGCTCGCGGCCCGCCGCGACGAACGACATCATCGCGTGCACGTCGTTGAACGCGTACCAGCCGCCGTCGATCGACGCCTGCCACGCATCGGCAAGCTCGGCCCAGCGGTTGCCGACGTCGACCCCGCGCAGGTGAAGCCGCCACAGCATCGCGGTCGCGTCGACAAGATCGAGCGCGACGGTCGAGTGGCCGGCACGGATCCGCTCGTCGTAGAGCCCGAGCACCCGGTCGTGCTCGTCGAGGTCGAGATGGAAGAGCGCGAGATGCCAGGCGTTGTGGATCGCGAACAGGTTGTCGGGCGCGCCCCAGTCCGCAGTGCGCGCCACGAGCCAGTCGATGCCGTCGCGCGCGCGGCCCTGCATCTCCATCACGTGCGAGACCGCGTGGATCGCCCACACGTCGTTACGGTTCCGGCCCACCGCCTCGCGGCCGGCGTATTCGGCGCGGCCGTAGTCGCCCATCTCCTCGAGCCCGAAGGCGTGCATGCCGAGGAGGTAGCCGTAGCCGGGCACCTGCTCGCTCCAGTGCGGCAGCACGCGCGCGATCCGGTCGCGGATCAGCGCGGACTGCCCGAGGTAGAAGTCGAGCGCGTGCGCGACCTGCAGCGCGAGCGTGTCGCGCGGGTGGTCGATCAGGATCTCGCCGTAGATCGCGTTCGCCTGCCGCCACTCGCCGTCGAGGAACGCCCGCAGCGCCGCGATGTGTCCGCGCTCGCGCGGGTTCGCGCCGCCGGCGAGGCGCTCGGCCGCTTCGACCGCCGGCCGGGCCTGCGGGTCGAACGTCTTCTCGTTGGCGATCGCGCTCAGGCTCGCCTTCAGGCAGTGCCCCATCACGAAGCCGGGATCGGCGGCGACCGCCGCGTCGGCGGACTCGGCCGCCCGGGCCGAGAAGGCGAGGAAGAGATTGGTCGCCTGCTCGTACTGGGCGAGCGCAGCCGGCCGCGCCGCGGAGACCGGGTTGCCGCGCATGTCGTGGAGACTCATCGGAACTCCTCCTTTCGTGGTTTTCGGATCGTAGCGCGCCGGGGGCGCGGAGCGGGGCGCCGCCGGACGGCGGGGCGACCGGCGCGCCGGCGCGGCGCCATGTGAAAAAAGAAGGCGAAGACCATCTCAGGTTCCACGAGACGAGGGGGCAGGCCCCCTCGTGCTCCCCGGAGCCGGGGAAACGGCAGCCGGTTTCACCTCAGGCCGCCTCGTCGACGAGCGTTTCGGCCTCGGCCTGCGCGAGATGGGTCGCGATCGCCTCGTTCACGCGCCCGGCGTGGGTCACCGTCAGCATGTGGCCGGCGTCCTCGATCTCGAGGAGATCGGCGTCCGGCATCATCGCCGCGAGGTGCTCGGAGACCGCCCGCGCGGCGAGCGTGGTGCGCGTCCCGCGCACGAGCAGCGTCGGCATGCGTGCGCGGCGCGGGTCGTACCGGTCACGGTCGCGGAAGAGGAGCCGGAACTCGGAGGCGATCTTGGGCATCGTCACCGTGAGCCGCGCACGGGTGTCCGGCGACATCGCAGCCCAGGTGTGCACGCCGATCCAGTAGCCCATGAAGTGTGCCGCGCAAGCCGCGAGGTCGCCTTCGGCAACGAGCTCGAGATGGCGGCTCGCGACCGCCTCGATCTCGGCGAACGCCGCGCGGTCGACGCTGCGGTCGAGGACCTGGAACGCCGCCGGCTCGACGAGCGCGAGGCTCGTCACGCGGCTTCCGCTCGCGAGCGCCGCGCCGAGCGCAAGCGCGCCGCCGTACGAATGGCCGACGACGTGCAGCGGGCGGCCGAGCTCTCGCACGAACGTCGCCAGCACGTCAACGTCGGTCGTCTGCAGGTCCGGGCGCCACGGCGTGCTCTCGCCGTAGCCCACGAGGTCCGGCGCGACGACGCGGTAGCGCGCGGCCAGCCGTTCCACGAGCGGCTGCCACATCCGGCGCGAGCTCGCGCTCCCGTGGACGAGCAGCACCGTGTCGCCGCGGCCGGCGTCGGTGTACGCGATGGTCGCGTCCTTGATCTTGATCGATGCCATGACGTTGCCTCCTTGGAACGGGTTCAGGCGGCTGTCCGGACGTCCGGCATCGGCAAGCGCGCCGGCGCGCGCAGCCTGCACGCGGCCGCGCGGCGTCAACGGCCCGGCACTCTTCCGCTCGGCGACGATCGCCTGCGCGAGCCGGCCCCGGCCCGCGCGGATCGCGGCTTCGAGGACCGTCAGCTCGAGCGCGTCGCGCTGGGTCCGGCTGCCGCCGAGACGCCAGAGCTCGCCCCGCAGCGGCGCGAGATCGGCGGTGCGGGCGTACTGCCCGCGGGCGAACGCGGCCACGGCCCGCGCCGCGGGCAGCGCCACCTCCCGCACGACGGCGGCGCCCTTGGTGCAGCCCTTCGCGGTGGACTCCATGACCCGAAGGAGCTCGCCGGCCTCGGCGTCGCGCCCCGCCGCCGCGAACGCCATCACCGCGTGCACGTCGAGCAGCGGCCAGAAGGCATCGCCCGACCGCTCGGCCCACAGGTCCGCGATCGGGCGCCAGCGATCACCGACGTCGACGCCCTCGAGCTCGAGCCGCCAGAGAAACGCCGCGTCGTCGCCGGCGTCGGAAGCCGAGCCGCCGGCCGAGCGCCGCCAGGGCGCGTCGAAGATCGCGAGGGCGCGGTCGATGCGCCCGAGCTCGAGCTGGAAGAGCGCGTCGTGCCAGGCGAGGTGCCGCTCGAGACCGCCCGCGCCATTCCGGTCGGCGGTGCGCTCCGCGAGCCATTTGGCGCCTTCCGCGGCGCGGCCCTGGTCGAGCAGGGCATGCGCGACGGCGTGGGTCGCGAACGGGTGGTGCGGCCGCAGCGCCGCGGCGCGCCGGCCCGTCTCCTCGGCGCGCGCGCCGTCGCCGCTCTCGGCAAGCGCGTAGGCGTGCATCGCGAGCACGTGCTCGTAGCCCGGCATCCCCGGCCGCCACGCGGCGAGGACCGGTTCGACGACCTGGAGATGCCCGCCGGAACGCCCGACGAAGACGCAGGCTGCCTGCATGAGGCGCAGCGCAAGCGTGTCGCCCGGCCACTGGCGCACGATCGCCGCGTACTGCTCGGCAGCCTTGCGGTGCTCCCCGGCGAGCCAGCAGCGCGCCGCGGCGAAGTGCGCGCGCTCGCGCCCGTTGGCCGACGCGGCGAGCGGGAGCATCGCGGCGAGGCCGCGCCGCAAGAGCGGGAACGAGCGCTTGTCCCAGGCGGCGACGGCGAGCCCCGCGACGAGCAGGTGCCCGCCCGCGAACCCGGGCTCGGCCGCGAGCGCCGGTTCGAGCACGGCGAGCGGGTCGCCGCTGCACGCGAGGAAGCGGTCGAGCGCCGCCTCGTACGCGGCGACGGCGTCCGCGCTGCCGGCGGAGAACGGGACGCTCAGGGTTTCGGCCCGGGGCATGTTCACCGCCGTCAGCCGTTCGCGCCCGCGGTCCGCACGCGCGCCATCGTGTGCACGTCGACATACCGGCCGGCCTGGAAGCCGAAGGCGCGGAGCGTCCCCTCGATCTCGAAGCCGCAGCGCCGGTAGAGGCCGATCGCGCCGTCGTTGCCGTCGATCACGAGCAGCTCGAGCCGGACGAGATTCAACCAGTTGTCGGCGAGGTCGATCGCAGCGCGCATCAGCGCCGAGCCGACCCCGCGGCGATGCCACGCGCGCGCCACGGCGATCGGGCCGAGGCGGCCGACGTGCCGGATCCGCGGCGCGGTCAGCGCCCCGAACCCGAGCGCACCGACGACCGCTTCGCCCTCGACCGCGACGAGCATGTAGCGCCCGTCGGGCAGCTCGACGATGTGCTTGCGCGTCTGCGCCTGCGGCGCGTACGGCACGTCGATCAGCCAGTACATCACCTCGGGATCGGTGAAGATCGCGTGCAATGCGTCGGCGTCGGACGCTTCGGCGTGACGCACGCTGATCGCCTGCGCCGGCGCCGCGAGTTGCACCGGTTGCCGGCGCATCTGGGCGAATCCCATGATTGCTACTCCATTCCCGTCAGTCGTCTAGCCAAGCGCTGGCGTACGGCCCGCAGAGGAATCCGCATGCAGCGCAGGCGGCGCGCTGCCGAGCAGCCGCCGCTGCGCTTCCCATTCCCAGCGCAGGATTCCGTGCGTCTCGATCGTCTCCTCGCGGGCGCGCGCTTCGACGTATTCGCGGCGGCAGCCTTCCTGCACGAGCCCGGCCTTCGCCAGCACGCGCGCCGAGGCGGCGTTCCAGCGGAAGTGCGGTGCGAAGACGCGCTCGAGCTCGAGCACCGCGAAGCCGTAGCCGATCACGGCATTCACCGCCTCGGTCGCGTAGCCGCGTCCCCAGTACGCGCGACCGAGCCAGTAGCCGAGCTTGGCGCACGCGCCGACGCGGTCGATCTCGAGGCCGATCGCGCCGATAAGCGCCGCATCCTCGGCGCGATCGATCGCAAACGCGATCGAGCGGCCCTCGGTGAACTCAAGCGCCTGGTCCCAGATCCACGCCCGCGCCATGCCGCTCTCGTACGGATGCGGGAGCAGCGTGCCTTCGACCACCTGCCGGTCGCCGGCGAGCCGCTCCACTTCGGCGGCATCCGCGAGGCGGAACGCGCGCAGCCGGAGCCGCGCGGTCTCGATGCGCGGAAACAGGCGGCCGAGGCCTGGGTCGGTGTGTCGCTCCACTACTATCGCTCCACGAATGAGGCGGTAAGGGCGCGCACCCGCTACGCCGCCACGAACGACATCACGAGCTGCGCCGCGGCGAACGTCATGTGGGCAGCGGCCGCGATCCCGAACGCGGTTGCGACCGCGCCCGACGTGAGGACCAGCGCTTCCGCGACCGACCGGATGCTCCGTTTGGACTCTTTCGTTGCCATTTGCCTGACTCCTTGATCGTTGGTTAGAACGTAGCGATCCGGTCCACGGATTCGTCCGCGCCGTGCCGGATCTGGAACTGCGCGGGGAAATACCCGAACCCGGCCGCCGGCAGCGCCCCGATGTCCGCGGCGTCTTCGGCCGTCGTATCGGTCGCCGTCACGTCCTGCAACGCGACGAACAGGCCGAGGGCCAGCGCGCCGACGATTGCTGCGATCGTCTTGGTGATCGGGTTCTGCGGATTACGCGTTTGCATCTGCTGCCTCCATGCGTGGGTTGACGGGGCGCAGTGTGAGAGCGGAGCGCTGGCGGTTGACTGACGGATCGGGAGATCGACCGGCGTGCAATGTAACCGCCAGGTATCGCCCGGAGACCCAGCATTCATGCGGGTTTCCGGGGATAGGCCGTCGGTATTAAGCGGTGCGTATGAGCGCCGGACGGCGCTGTGCAGCAGGGCGCGGCCGCGGGCTGACCGATGACTGACGCACTAACGAGCGCTTTTGGCCGCCGGCGGTGCCCCGGCGTCGAGCGACTGCCGCACCGATTCGGTCTCCGGCGACGGCGCGAGCCCGAGCACGACCGACAGGAGCTCGCGGCAGCGGCGGTACGCCTGCAGCGCCTCCGATGGTCGCCCGAGCTCGCGATAGCAGACCATCAGGCTGCGGTAGAGATCCTCGGCGAGGTTGTCGAGCTCGAGCGCGCGGCGGTAGAGCGCGATCGCGTCCTCCCAGCGCGCGTCGGCCTGGAGCGCGTGGCCGAGCGCGAGCACCGCGCGTAGCAGCTTCGACCGCAGCCGGTCGCGCAGCCCCATCAGCCACGGCTGGTCCTCGTCGCCGGCGAGGAAATGGCCGGGATAGGAATCCAGGAGCCGGCGTGCGAGCCCCGCCGCGTCCGGCCCGACCTCGGCGTCGGCCGCGCGCGCGGTGCGCTCGAACGCCCAGACGTCAACGAAGCACTGCCGCCGGTCGAGCGAGAGCTTGCCCTCGACGAGGACGAGCGCGGCGTCCTGGTCGAGGAGCTTGCGGAGCCGGTAGAGCGTGCTGTCGAAGGAGACCTTGGCTGCATCGCCGGCGGCGTCCGGCCAGAGGATCGCGGCGAGCCGCCCGGTCTCGACGCCCTCGCCGCCGAGCGCGACGAGCGCCTTCAGGAGCTCGAGCGGCTTCTTCTGCGCCTTGCCGCGGAACGCGAGCGGCGTGCCGTCGCGCAGGACTTCGAACCGCCCGAGCGCGTGGATCCGCAGCGGCCACGGCCAGTCCTCGGGCGAGCTCGCGGGATCCGGCGGCAGCCCGCGCGCCGCGACGAGCTGACGCACGTAGTCCGGCTCGATGCCCTCGGCGATCGCCACCGCCGCGAGCCGGCTCATCATCGGCGGCCACCAGAGATAGTGGTTGAGATAGCCCTCGCGCCGCCCGAGCGCGAGCGCGTCGGCGAGCGGCGAGCGCCAGTCGCCCTCTCCGGCGCGCATCCGGAGATATGCCTCCCAGAGCGAAGTCGCGTAGCGGAGGATCCCGCCGCGTACGCCGGCGACGAGGCTCAGCATCCGGTCGAGCACGCCGAGCGCCGCGGCCGATTGGCCGGTCTCGTCGAGCGCGAGCGCGAGGCCGGTGTGGCAGATCAGCGTGGAGGCGACCGACCCGGTCTCGAGCGAGAGCTGCGCCGCGGTCCGTCCATGGCGCTCGGCGGCGGTGAAATCACCGCGCTGCGCCGCGCTCCAGCATTCGAGGTAGGCGAGCAGCGCAAGATCGAGCTTGCGCGACGGTTCGAGCGTCGCGGCAAGCCGGGCGAGGACCGGCGCCGCCTCGCGCGGCTCGCCGCGCGAGAGGCGGCCCCAGCCGCGGAAGAGCCCGATCGTCGGCACGAGGAACGCGAGCCCGTGCGCCTCGGCGATGGCGATCGCCTCGTCGAGGACGCGCTCGAAGTCGTCGAACCGCGCCTGGAAGTAGTACAGGTTCGAGAGCCACACCCGGCACCAGGTGCTCGTGAGCGGGCGCACCTCCGGGTCGTCCATCACCGCGCGGATGCGGGTCGCGATCCGCTGCGACTGCGCGAAGGCGCCCGCCTTGTTGAGGCCGTCGAGGAGGCGCGTCGCCGTTGCGACCTGCAGGTTGCGGTCGCGGACCTCGTCGAGGAGCGCGGTCAGGCGGCTGAGAAGCTCCTCGAGCAGCGGATGGCCCGGCTGCCGGTAGACGAGGCCGATCGCGAGGCTCGAGAGCGCGCGCGCCTCCGCCTCCGGGCTCTCGAACGCGCGGCTCCGCGCGAGCAGCTTCTCCATCACTTCGGTCCAGCGGTCGACCGGGCGCCAGTCGTCCCAGGCGAGGTAGTGGGAAACGATCACCGCCTCGACCGCCTGGATCTGCGCCGCGGTGTCGCCGCGCGCCACGAAGCCGTTGTACGCGCGCTCCAGGTTCACGCGCGCGGCGAGCGGGTCGACGTTCACCCGCGCGACGCCTTCCCAGTACGCGAGCCACGGCTCGGCCTCGCGCGCGAGTGCCGGCAGCGCGCCGACCCGTTCCAGCATCGACTGGAAGCGTCCCTGCGCGAGCATCTCCGGCGCATCGGCGAGGGTGACGCGGACCGCGTTCACCCAGTCGCCTGCGTCGCGGTAGAGCTCGAACACGCCCTCGCTGGCGCCCCCGCTCTCCAGCAGATCCGCGGCGCGGCGGCGGTGGGCCGCGAGCGCGTCGGCGCCGAACATCGACGCCGCCCGCTTCAGCAGGAATTCCCGGAACAGGGCGTGGAACTCGTAGGTCGGCTCGTCGCCGTCGCGGCGCGAGACGAAGAGATGCCGCCGATAGCCGTACTCGAGGAGCTTGCCGGCGTCCTGCTCGCCGGTCAGCGCTACCGCCACCGACCGCGTCACCCGGGGCGCGAGTGCGCACAGCACGAGCACGCGCTGGTTCTCTTCCGGGATGCGGCTCACGATCTCGCCGGCGAAGTAGGCGAACACCGCCTCGGGCGTGGCGGGGCCGTCGTCGGGCCGTTCGGCGGCGCGGGTCGCGTGCTCGCGCATGAGGACGAGGCCCGCGGCCCAGCCGTCGGAACGCTGGTAGACGGCATCGAGCGCGTCGCCCGCGAGCTCCCCCTCCGCCCCGAGCAGGCGCGCGGCCTCGTCGCGCGTGAAGCGAAGCTCCGTCGCCCCCACGCGGACGATCGTCTGGTTCGCCACCAGGCGGGCGAACTCGGACGGCGGCTCGGTGCGGCTGATGACGATCACGTTCACGCCGACCGGGATCTGCTCGAGCCCGGTCGCGAACGCCGCCCGGAGCTCGCTCGTCCCGGCCGCTTCGTGGAGGTTGTCGAGCACGAGCGCGGCGCCGGCGGGCATGCGCGCGAAGAACTCGCGGAACCAGCGGCGCGCGAAGCCGTGGAGGTCGCGGCGGTACTCGTCGGTGAAGAGCGGGAGCGCCCGCGCCTTCTTCCCGCCGAGGCGGCTTCCCGCGAGCCCGAGGTAGTAGAAGAACGTCGCCGGATCGGTGTCGCCCGGGTCGACGTGGTACCAGATCGCGGCGAGCTTGCGCGCCTCGAGGTAGCTCGCGACGAGCACCGTCTTGCCGGCGCCGGGCGCGCCCGAGAGCCACACGACCGGGTGCTCCCGCCGCTCGTCGAGGAGCCGGAACAGGCGCTCGCGCGGGCTGACGCGGTAGATGCGGGGACGCGAGAGTTTCGCGAGCTCGGGTGCGGGTGGCATTGGGTCGCGTAGAAGCGGCGGATTTTAGCCGTCCGGCCGGTCTGCCGCGGGTCGACACCCGGGGCGACCGCGGGCGGCAGTCGAGGTGTCAGAACGGTGCCAGCGCCGTCGCGCCGAAGAAGCGACGAAGGAAGAGTCTTCGGCGTCCGAGATGTTCGACGGCGCGGCAAAGAAGCGGCCCGCCGCCTAGCCCTCCCCGCCCGGGTGGCGCGACAAAAAGTCACGCCGTGCGGGGTGTCGAGGGTGTCGGCGGCCCGCCGAAAAGTTAGCAAGACGTTGCAGGCCCGCCCGCCTGGAAACGTCTCCGTTCCGCATTCCCGGCACGCCGGCCCGGCATTAATTCTCCCGACCGGGCACCTGAGCCCGATCAACGGTCATTGTCGGCGGGCCAAAAAGCCTTACCTTCCGCCCGGTGCGGCATTTGCCCACTGATCCGGGGCGCTTCTCCTTTCCGAACAATGGGTTCTCGCGCAAACTTCGCGCTCCCCTCTGGCTCGCAATTTGCACCCCGTCGAGATGGCAACAAGGAGTCAATAACCGCGTCTACGAACCGCGGCGAGAAAGCGATGGGGTCGAAGAAGAAACACACCGCGAAGCGTGCGGGCGTGACGGTCGCTCGTGCGGCCGCGCCCTCGCGCGTCCAGACGTCGCCGAAGACCACGGCCAAAGCGGTTCTAGACGCGTCCCCGGAGGCATCGGAGCGTGCGTTGCCGATCCGGTCCTCGCCGTTCTCCGTCGCCCCCTCGCGCCATCCGAAGGTCGCTATCGTCGTGCCGGCCGCGACGGTCCCGACGGCTCGCCCGCGCGCGGAGGACGCCGCCCGCGAATCGAGTAACGCGGCCTCGGACCGGACGCCCGCGGCGCCCCGTGCGCCCGCGGCGCCCCGTACGCCCGCGGTGCCCCATAGGGCGGCAAAGGCCCGTACGCCTGCGAAGGCGAAGGCACCGCCCTTCGCCCGCAGGGTCGTTATCCAGGAGCTCGAGCCGCGCCTGCTCCTTTCTGCGGACCTGAACCCGGCCGCGCAGGACACTCTCTTCGCCACGCCCGCGATGCAGGGGGCGGAGTACCGCGCCCTGGTCGAGCCGGGCAGCCAGCCGGTCGTGACCTCGATGGAGGTCGCCCCCATCCAGCGCACCAACGAGCTGGTGTTCGTCGACACCGCGACGCACAACTATCAGCAGCTCGTCGACGACATGCGCGAGAACGCGCTCGCGAAGGGGCGCGATCTCCAGTTCGTGCTGATCGACCCGCAACAGGACGGCATCCGCAAGATCACCGACACGCTCGCGCAGAACGCCAACCTCGACGCGATCCACATCATCAGCCACGCCGTGGACGGGGCGGTCCAGATCGGCAGCGCGCAGCTCGACCTCCAGACGCTCGCACAGCGATCCACGGCGATCAGGACCTGGGGCAACGCACTGAACGAGGACGGCGACCTGCTCATCTACGGCTGCGACCTCGCGGCCACGAGCGAGGGCCAGCGCCTCGTCGATACCATCGCGGATCTCACCGGCGCCGACGTCGCCGCAAGCGAGGACCCGACCGGCGCAGCATCGAAGGGCGGCAACTGGAAGCTCGAGTTCACGACCGGCAAGATCCAAACGCCGGTCGCGGTGAGCGAGGCCGGGCAGGCCGCGTGGGACGCGCTGCTGGCGCCGCCGGTCGTGAATCTGAACGGCAGCTCCGGGACGGTTACCGTTGCTTCCGACACGTTCGACACATCGACCTACACCGGCGGGACGGGCTGGAGCGCAGGCTGGACCGAGTTCGACGCCTCCCCGACGCGCTTCATCGCCGGAACCTCGAACAGCGACAACACGCCAGCATCCGGCAACGTCGTCTACGGGACGAGCGCCGGTGCCGGGACCGACTTGAGCATGGCCTTCGTCGGCCACGGGAATCAGTTCAACGACTCGATCCAGCGGCAGGCGAACCTCCTGTCGTACACGACGGCGACGCTGACCTTCACCTACAAGCTGCAGAACATCGAATCGCCCGACGCGGTGGCCGTCCAGGTCTCCAAGGACGGCGGGGCGACGTTCACTACCCTTGCCACGTACACCGCCAATACCGGCGGCAGCTATGTCGCCAGCGGCAACCTCGATATCTCGAGCTACATCTCCGACAAGACGGTGGTCCGCTTCGCGGTCACGGGTGGGTTCGGGGAAACCGACGATCGGTTCTTCGTCGACAACGTCACCATCACCGCCAGCGGCCGGAACTACAACGCCACCTTCACCGAGGGCGGTGCCGCGGTCGCGATCGCCGCGGCCGGAGCGACAGTCACCGATTCCGACGCCGGCCAGCAGATGCAGGGCGCGACCGTCACGCTCAACAACCCGCAGACCGGCGACGTGCTCGCACTCAGCGGGGCGCTGCCGTCGGGCATCACGGGATCGGTCAGCGGCAACGTCCTCACGCTCTCCGGACTGTCGAGTACCGCGAACTACGCAGCCGCGTTGAAGCTGGTCACGTTCAGCAACACGAGCGCGGCGCCGAACACCACGACGCGCAACATCAGCGTCCAGATCACCGATGCCGCGAGCGAGCAGAGCGCGGTCGTCGACCTCGTTCGTCCGGGTGGTGTCGGTCGACAGCGCCGCGGTCGCCCAGCCGGACACGTTCAGCGGTCCGAATGTCGGCACGATCACCGGCAACGTGATGGCGAACAACGGCTCGGGCGCGGACTCGGATGTTGACGCCGTCGCCCCACTCACCGTCTCGACCACGTTGATGGCGAATCCGACCCAGGGGACGGTGACGATCGCGAGCGACGGCTCGTTCGTCTATACGCCGACCGGCACCGGTACCTATACCGACACGTTCCAGTACCGCCTCATCAGCCTCGCCCAGGTTCCCGGAACGACCTACGAGTATTGGAGCGCACCGCCGACCGGCAACAACCTCGGCACCGGATTCCCGACCACCGCCCCCAACGCGACCGGCTTCCTGTCGGGCTACGACGTCGACCAGGCGGCGATCAACTTCGGCAACAGCGGCCTGAACAACTTCACCGTCCGCTTCACGAGCGAGTTCGACGTCACGACCGGCGGGGCCTACACGTTCTATTCCGGGTCGGACGACGGCTCGCGCCTCTACATCGACGGCAACCTGGTGGTCAACAACGACGGGGCGCACTCCTACGCGGAGGTCAGCGGCACCGTTGCTGCGCTGACGGCCGGCCGGCACGCGATCCGCGTCGACTTCTTCGAGGTGACCGGCCAGGAAGACCTGATCGTCTCCTATTCCGGTGCGGACACCTCGAGCGTCAAGACGAACATGTCCGGGGCGGTGGGCATGCTCGCGCCGTCGTATGCGACCGGGACGGTGACGATCAATGTGTCCGGGTCCGCGCCGATCCTCGATCTGAACTCGACGCCTTCGGTCTCGACGAGCACTTCGACGACGACTTCGAATCTCGTCGCGAATAGCGGCACGCCTGGGACCGGGACTTGGACGGAGGGTGGCGACATCGGCGACGGCGCGACGGACAACGGCCGCTACGCCTGGACCGGTACAAGCGGATCGGGAGGAAACCCAACAGCCACGCTCTCACAAGCCCTAACGGTTCCGGCCAACACGTCGACGACGACCTACGCTTCGACGAGTTCAACGCTCACCCAAACGACCGTTGCGACAACGAACGCGATCACTTCGATCCAGTTCGATTTCGCGTGGCAAAACTCGGACACCAACAACCCGAACGACAACATCCTGCAGGTCAGCTACAACGGCACCGTATACGCGACTTTCACCAGCGGAGGAGGGGCTGCGGCCACATCGGGCACGTGGAGCTACACCGGGGCCACCGGCTCCCCCGCCTCCGTGACGGCAGTGGCCGACGTGACAACCGGCACTGTCGCCACGACTTCCGTCACGATCAACCTGACGACGCCCGTCACCGCGTCCGGAAACCTCGTTTTCACCTTCGCGAACGGTCCTTCGGGTGGCGGTAGCGATGACATGGTCATCGACAATGTCGTCGTCACAAACACTGCCACGACCACGACTACAGTCACGACCGTCGATCTCACGAATAATGGCTGGACCGCAACCTACACCGAGAACGGCGCCGCGGTCGCGATTGCCGACACCGACAGCTCGATATTCGATCGGGACAGCGCGAACATGTCGAGCGCGACGATCGTACTCACCAATCCACAGACCGGCGACCGCCTGCTCGTCAACGGATCGGCGGCGGCGAGCGGTACCTTGGTCAGCGGAATAGCGTGGACCCGCACCGATACGTTCGTCACGCTCTCGGGCACCTTCTCCAAGGACCTGTACGCCGATGCCATCGAGCTGATCCAGTTCGAGAACACGACCGACACGCCGTCTACGACGGCGCGGCTCATCAACGTAACGGTCAACGATGGCACGTATAACAGCAACGTCGCCGTCGCGACGATCAACGTCGTAGCCGTCAACGACGCACCGGTATTTACTGGCATCGCCGGGGCGAGCTACACCGAGAACGCCGCCGCGGTGGCGATCGTCACCGGCGCGGCGGTGAGCGACGCCGACGCGGCCAATTTGAACGGCGGCTCGGCCACCGTCGCGCTGACCACTTATCAAACCGGCGACGTCCTCTCGATCAACAACCAGGGCACCGGCGCCGGTCAGATCGGCACCTCGGGGGCCAACGTCACCTACGGCGGCACCATCATCGGCACCTTCGCCGGCGGCAGCGCTGCGAACCTCGTCATCAGCCTGAACGCCAATGCCACCAGCACCGCCGTGCAGGCGCTGATGGGGCAGCTCCGCTATGCGAGCAGTTCCGAGGATCCCACCGTCAACGGCACCGCCACCACCCGCGCCCTCACCGTCACGCTGAACGACGGCGGAAACAGCGGTACCGGCGGGGCGCAGAGCACCAGTCTCACCGGAACTATCACCGTTACTCCAGTCATCGATGCGCCGGTGATCGGCGGAGCAGGCTCCACCCGTAGCTACACCGAGAACGCCGCCGCGGTGATTCTGGAGTCGGCGATCACCGTGGCTGACGTCGACGACACGCAGATCGCTTCGGGTTCGGTCACGATCTCGGCCGGCTTCACCGTCGGGGACACCCTCACCTGGACCAACCAGGCTGGCATCACCGCCAGCTACAACAGCGCCACCGGCGTGCTCTCCCTTTCCGGTGCGGCGAGCCTGGCGACCTATCAGACGCTCCTGCGATCGGTGGGTTACTCGAGCAGCTCCGACAACCCGACGGCGACGAGCACCTCGCGCACCGTCACTTGGTCCCTCACCGACGCCAACTCCGACTCAGCCGGCTCAGGCACCGGCACGGCCACCACCACCGTCAATATCACCGCCGTCAACGATGCGCCCACGGTGAGTGCGCCGGCGAGCTTCACCGTCACCGAGGATGTGGCCGGCAACCTCCTCTACGTCGGCACCCCTTTCGCTGACCCGGACAGCACCCTCACCGTGACCCTGTCGATCGCCGACGGCACCATCTCGGCCACCACCGGCGGCGGGGTCACCGTCGGCGGCACGGCGATCGCACGCACCTTCTCCGGCACGGTAGCCGCCCTCAACAGCTTCTTCACCACCGCCGGAGGCATCACCTACAC
This sequence comes from uncultured beta proteobacterium, assembly GCA_963789885.1. Taxonomy (GTDB): domain Bacteria; phylum Pseudomonadota; class Gammaproteobacteria; order Burkholderiales; family SG8-39; genus DATEDA01. Next base: position 163,938 of record CAWBNB010000013.1, read on the forward strand.
CACCGCGCTCGACAACAACACGGCGCGCACCCTTACCACGCTGGTCTCCGACGGCACCTTGAGCGCCTCGACCACCAGCACCGTCAACATCACCGCCGTCAACGACGCCCCGGTGGCCGACGACGAGCTCGGCCTCGCCACCGCCGAGGACACGCTGCTCAACATCGATGTGCTCACCGGCGACACCGACGTCGACGGCAATGCCTTGAGCGTCACCGAGATCAACGGCACCGCGATCGCCGTCGGCGGCTCGGTCGCCGTCGCCAACGGCAGCGTGACGCTGCTCGCCAACGGCACCCTGGATTTCACCCCGGCGCTCAACTACACCGGCCCGGTCAGCTTCACCTACACCGTCAGCGACGGCGCCCTCACCGACACCGGCAACGTCGCCATCACCGTCACCCCGGTCAACGACGCCCCGGTGGCCGACGACGAGCTCGGCCTCGCCACCGCCGAGGACACGCTGCTCAACATCGATGTGCTCACCGGCGACACCGACGTCGACGGCAATGCCTTGAGCGTCACCGAGATCAACGGCACCGCGATCGCCGTCGGCGGCTCGGTCGCCGTCGCCAACGGCAGCGTGACGCTGCTCGCCAACGGCACCCTGGATTTCACCCCGGCGCTCAACTACACCGGCCCGGTCAGCTTCACCTACACCGTCAGCGACGGCGCCCTCACCGACACCGGCAACGTCGCCATCACCGTCACCCCGGTCAACGACGCCCCGGTGGCCGACGACGAGCTCGGCCTCGCCACCGCCGAGGACACGCTGCTCAACATCGATGTGCTCACCGGCGACACCGACGTCGACGGCAATGCCTTGAGCGTCACCGAGATCAACGGCACCGCGATCGCCGTCGGCGGCTCGGTCGCCGTCGCCAACGGCAGCGTGACGCTGCTCGCCAACGGCACCCTGGATTTCACCCCGGCGCTCAACTACACCGGCCCGGTCAGCTTCACCTACACCGTCAGCGACGGCGCCCTCACCGACACCGGCAACGTCGCCATCACCGTCACCCCGGTCAACGACGCCCCGGTGGCCGACGACGAGCTCGGCCTCGCCACCGCCGAGGACACGCTGCTCAACATCGATGTGCTCACCGGCGACACCGACGTCGACGGCAATGCCTTGAGCGTCACCGAGATCAACGGCACCGCGATCGCCGTCGGCGGCTCGGTCGCCGTCGCCAACGGCAGCGTGACGCTGCTCGCCAACGGCACCCTGGATTTCACCCCGGCGCTCAACTACACCGGCCCGGTCAGCTTCACCTACACCGTCAGCGACGGCGCCCTCACCGACACCGGCAACGTCGCCATCACCGTCACCCCGGTCAACGACGCCCCGGTGGCCGACGACGAGCTCGGCCTCGCCACCGCCGAGGACACGCTGCTCAACATCGATGTGCTCACCGGCGACACCGACGTCGACGGCAATGCCTTGAGCGTCACCGAGATCAACGGCACCGCGATCGCCGTCGGCGGCTCGGTCGCCGTCGCCAACGGCAGCGTGACGCTGCTCGCCAACGGCACCCTGGATTTCACCCCGGCGCTCAACTACACCGGCCCGGTCAGCTTCACCTACACCGTCAGCGACGGCGCCCTCACCGACACCGGCAACGTCGCCATCACCGTCACCCCGGTCAACGACGCCCCGGTGGCCGACGACGAGCTCGGCCTCGCCACCGCCGAGGACACGCTGCTCAACATCGATGTGCTCACCGGCGACACCGACGTCGACGGCAATGCCTTGAGCGTCACCGAGATCAACGGCACCGCGATCGCCGTCGGCGGCTCGGTCGCCGTCGCCAACGGCAGCGTGACGCTGCTCGCCAACGGCACCCTGGATTTCACCCCGGCGCTCAACTACACCGGCCCGGTCAGCTTCACCTACACCGTCAGCGACGGCGCCCTCACCGACACCGGCAACGTCGCCATCACCGTCACCCCGGTCAACGACGCCCCGGTGGCCGACGACGAGCTCGGCCTCGCCACCGCCGAGGACACGCTGCTCAACATCGATGTGCTCACCGGCGACACCGACGTCGACGGCAATGCCTTGAGCGTCACCGAGATCAACGGCACCGCGATCGCCGTCGGCGGCTCGGTCGCCGTCGCCAACGGCAGCGTGACGCTGCTCGCCAACGGCACCCTGGATTTCACCCCGGCGCTCAACTACACCGGCCCGGTCAGCTTCACCTACACCGTCAGCGACGGCGCCCTCACCGACACCGGCAACGTCGCCATCACCGTCACCCCGGTCAACGACGCCCCGGTGGCCGACGACGAGCTCGGCCTCGCCACCGCCGAGGACACGCTGCTCAACATCGATGTGCTCACCGGCGACACCGACGTCGACGGCAATGCCTTGAGCGTCACCGAGATCAACGGCACCGCGATCGCCGTCGGCGGCTCGGTCGCCGTCGCCAACGGCAGCGTGACGCTGCTCGCCAACGGCACCCTGGATTTCACCCCGGCGCTCAACTACACCGGCCCGGTCAGCTTCACCTACACCGTCAGCGACGGCGCCCTCACCGACACCGGCAACGTCGCCATCACCGTCACCCCGGTCAACGACGCCCCGGTGGCCGACGACGAGCTCGGCCTCGCCACCGCCGAGGACACGCTGCTCAACATCGATGTGCTCACCGGCGACACCGACGTCGACGGCAATGCCTTGAGCGTCACCGAGATCAACGGCACCGCGATCGCCGTCGGCGGCTCGGTCGCCGTCGCCAACGGCAGCGTGACGCTGCTCGCCAACGGCACCCTGGATTTCACCCCGGCGCTCAACTACACCGGCCCGGTCAGCTTCACCTACACCGTCAGCGACGGCGCCCTCACCGACACCGGCAACGTCGCCATCACCGTCACCCCGGTCAACGACGCCCCGGTGGCCGACGACGAGCTCGGCCTCGCCACCGCCGAGGACACGCTGCTCAACATCGATGTGCTCACCGGCGACACCGACGTCGACGGCAATGCCTTGAGCGTCACCGAGATCAACGGCACCGCGATCGCCGTCGGCGGCTCGGTCGCCGTCGCCAACGGCAGCGTGACGCTGCTCGCCAACGGCACCCTGGATTTCACCCCGGCGCTCAACTACACCGGCCCGGTCAGCTTCACCTACACCGTCAGCGACGGCGCCCTCACCGACACCGGCAACGTCGCCATCACCGTCACCCCGGTCAACGACGCCCCGGTGGCCGACGACGAGCTCGGCCTCGCCACCGCCGAGGACACGCTGCTCAACATCGATGTGCTCACCGGCGACACCGACGTCGACGGCAATGCCTTGAGCGTCACCGAGATCAACGGCACCGCGATCGCCGTCGGCGGCTCGGTCGCCGTCGCCAACGGCAGCGTGACGCTGCTCGCCAACGGCACCCTGGATTTCACCCCGGCGCTCAACTACACCGGCCCGGTCAGCTTCACCTACACCGTCAGCGACGGCGCCCTCACCGACACCGGCAACGTCGCCATCACCGTCACCCCGGTCAACGACGCCCCGGTGGCCGACGACGAGCTCGGCCTCGCCACCGCCGAGGACACGCTGCTCAACATCGATGTGCTCACCGGCGACACCGACGTCGACGGCAATGCCTTGAGCGTCACCGAGATCAACGGCACCGCGATCGCCGTCGGCGGCTCGGTCGCCGTCGCCAACGGCAGCGTGACGCTGCTCGCCAACGGCACCCTGGATTTCACCCCGGCGCTCAACTACACCGGCCCGGTCAGCTTCACCTACACCGTCAGCGACGGCGCCCTCACCGACACCGGCAACGTCGCCATCACCGTCACCCCGGTCAACGACGCCCCGGTGGCCGACGACGAGCTCGGCCTCGCCACCGCCGAGGACACGCTGCTCAACATCGATGTGCTCACCGGCGACACCGACGTCGACGGCAATGCCTTGAGCGTCACCGAGATCAACGGCACCGCGATCGCCGTCGGCGGCTCGGTCGCCGTCGCCAACGGCAGCGTGACGCTGCTCGCCAACGGCACCCTGGATTTCACCCCGGCGCTCAACTACACCGGCCCGGTCAGCTTCACCTACACCGTCAGCGACGGCGCCCTCACCGACACCGGCAACGTCGCCATCACCGTCACCCCGGTCAACGACGCCCCGGTGGCCGACGACGAGCTCGGCCTCGCCACCGCCGAGGACACGCTGCTCAACATCGATGTGCTCACCGGCGACACCGACGTCGACGGCAATGCCTTGAGCGTCACCGAGATCAACGGCACCGCGATCGCCGTCGGCGGCTCGGTCGCCGTCGCCAACGGCAGCGTGACGCTGCTCGCCAACGGCACCCTGGATTTCACCCCGGCGCTCAACTACACCGGCCCGGTCAGCTTCACCTACACCGTCAGCGACGGCGCCCTCACCGACACCGGCAACGTCGCCATCACCGTCACCCCGGTCAACGACGCCCCGGTGGCCGACGACGAGCTCGGCCTCGCCACCGCCGAGGACACGCTGCTCAACATCGATGTGCTCACCGGCGACACCGACGTCGACGGCAATGCCTTGAGCGTCACCGAGATCAACGGCACCGCGATCGCCGTCGGCGGCTCGGTCGCCGTCGCCAACGGCAGCGTGACGCTGCTCGCCAACGGCACCCTGGATTTCACCCCGGCGCTCAACTACACCGGCCCGGTCAGCTTCACCTACACCGTCAGCGACGGCGCCCTCACCGACACCGGCAACGTCGCCATCACCGTCACCCCGGTCAACGACGCCCCGGTGGCCGACGACGAGCTCGGCCTCGCCACCGCCGAGGACACGCTGCTCAACATCGATGTGCTCACCGGCGACACCGACGTCGACGGCAATGCCTTGAGCGTCACCGAGATCAACGGCACCGCGATCGCCGTCGGCGGCTCGGTCGCCGTCGCCAACGGCAGCGTGACGCTGCTCGCCAACGGCACCCTGGATTTCACCCCGGCGCTCAACTACACCGGCCCGGTCAGCTTCACCTACACCGTCAGCGACGGCGCCCTCACCGACACCGGCAACGTCGCCATCACCGTCACCCCGGTCAACGACGCCCCGGTGGCCGACGACGAGCTCGGCCTCGCCACCGCCGAGGACACGCTGCTCAACATCGATGTGCTCACCGGCGACACCGACGTCGACGGCAATGCCTTGAGCGTCACCGAGATCAACGGCACCGCGATCGCCGTCGGCGGCTCGGTCGCCGTCGCCAACGGCAGCGTGACGCTGCTCGCCAACGGCACCCTGGATTTCACCCCGGCGCTCAACTACACCGGCCCGGTCAGCTTCACCTACACCGTCAGCGACGGCGCCCTCACCGACACCGGCAACGTCGCCATCACCGTCACCCCGGTCAACGACGCCCCGGTGGCCGACGACGAGCTCGGCCTCGCCACCGCCGAGGACACGCTGCTCAACATCGATGTGCTCACCGGCGACACCGACGTCGACGGCAATGCCTTGAGCGTCACCGAGATCAACGGCACCGCGATCGCCGTCGGCGGCTCGGTCGCCGTCGCCAACGGCAGCGTGACGCTGCTCGCCAACGGCACCCTGGATTTCACCCCGGCGCTCAACTACACCGGCCCGGTCAGCTTCACCTACACCGTCAGCGACGGCGCCCTCACCGACACCGGCAACGTCGCCATCACCGTCACCCCGGTCAACGACGCCCCGGTGGCCGACGACGAGCTCGGCCTCGCCACCGCCGAGGACACGCTGCTCAACATCGATGTGCTCACCGGCGACACCGACGTCGACGGCAATGCCTTGAGCGTCACCGAGATCAACGGCACCGCGATCGCCGTCGGCGGCTCGGTCGCCGTCGCCAACGGCAGCGTGACGCTGCTCGCCAACGGCACCCTGGATTTCACCCCGGCGCTCAACTACACCGGCCCGGTCAGCTTCACCTACACCGTCAGCGACGGCGCCCTCACCGACACCGGCAACGTCGCCATCACCGTCACCCCGGTCAACGACGCCCCGGTGGCCGACGACGAGCTCGGCCTCGCCACCGCCGAGGACACGCTGCTCAACATCGATGTGCTCACCGGCGACACCGACGTCGACGGCAATGCCTTGAGCGTCACCGAGATCAACGGCACCGCGATCGCCGTCGGCGGCTCGGTCGCCGTCGCCAACGGCAGCGTGACGCTGCTCGCCAACGGCACCCTGGATTTCACCCCGGCGCTCAACTACACCGGCCCGGTCAGCTTCACCTACACCGTCAGCGACGGCGCCCTCACCGACACCGGCAACGTCGCCATCACCGTCACCCCGGTCAACGACGCCCCGGTGGCCGACGACGAGCTCGGCCTCGCCACCGCCGAGGACACGCTGCTCAACATCGATGTGCTCACCGGCGACACCGACGTCGACGGCAATGCCTTGAGCGTCACCGAGATCAACGGCACCGCGATCGCCGTCGGCGGCTCGGTCGCCGTCGCCAACGGCAGCGTGACGCTGCTCGCCAACGGCACCCTGGATTTCACCCCGGCGCTCAACTACACCGGCCCGGTCAGCTTCACCTACACCGTCAGCGACGGCGCCCTCACCGACACCGGCAACGTCGCCATCACCGTCACCCCGGTCAACGACGCCCCGGTGGCCGACGACGAGCTCGGCCTCGCCACCGCCGAGGACACGCTGCTCAACATCGATGTGCTCACCGGCGACACCGACGTCGACGGCAATGCCTTGAGCGTCACCGAGATCAACGGCACCGCGATCGCCGTCGGCGGCTCGGTCGCCGTCGCCAACGGCAGCGTGACGCTGCTCGCCAACGGCACCCTGGATTTCACCCCGGCGCTCAACTACACCGGCCCGGTCAGCTTCACCTACACCGTCAGCGACGGCGCCCTCACCGACACCGGCAACGTCGCCATCACCGTCACCCCGGTCAACGACGCCCCGGTGGCCGACGACGAGCTCGGCCTCGCCACCGCCGAGGACACGCTGCTCAACATCGATGTGCTCACCGGCGACACCGACGTCG
>CAWBNB010000014.1:0-222207 GCA_963789885.1 uncultured beta proteobacterium
TCGGACAGGATCGCGGTCCCGCCATGGCGCACGAGCAGGTCGACGGCCGCGCCGAGCGCGGGATTCGCGCTGATTCCGGAATAGCCGTCCGACCCGCCACACTGGAGCCCGAGCGTGAGATGGCTTGCGGGCACGGGTCCGCGGGCAACCTTGTTCGCGTCCGGCAGCAGCGCCTTGATCCGTGCGACCCCTTCCCCCTCGACCGCCTTCCTCGTGCCGCCCTTGTCCTGGATCGTGTAGGCATGGAGGTGCTCGGTGCGCTTGAGGCCCTGCGCGGCGAGCAGGTGGTTGATCTGGTTCGACTCGCAGCCGAGGCCGACGAGCAGGACGGAGTGGAAGTTCGCGTGCCGGATGTAGCCGGCGGTCGTCCGGCGCAGGATGTCGATCGCCTCGCCTTCGGAGGCCATGCCGCATCCGGTCTTGTGCGTGAGCGCGACCACGCCGTCGACGTTCGGGAAGTCGTCGAGCCGGTTCTCGAACTGGCGGGCGATCAGCCTGGCGACGGTCGCCGAGCAGTTCACGCTCGTGATCACGCCGATGTAATTGCGCGTGGCGACCCGGCCCGCATTGAATCCATCCCGCCGGACGATGCCCTGAAAGCTCGCCGCCGGGCTCACGGACTGCGTCGGCTTCGCATCGGCGCAGTACGCGTAGTCGCGCTCGAAGTCGCCCATTGCGATGTTGTGGACGTGCACGTGGTCGCCGGCCTTGATGTCGCGCGTCGCGAAGCCGATGATCTGGTTGTAGCGACGCACGGGCGCGCCGGAGGCGACGTCCTTGACCGCGATCTTGTGCCCGGGCGGCACCCGTACTGCCGTCCGCACGTTCTCACGCAGCAGCATCGTGCCCTCGGGGATGTCGACCCGGGCGATGACCACGTCGTCGGCGGGGTTGAGGCGGATGACGATGTCGGCGGCTTGGAGCATGGCGTGCCCTCCTGAAGCCGTCGATTCTAGCCCTTACGCCCCTCGTTCTCCCGCAGCGTCGCGAGCCCCTTGGCCAGCGCGGTCTGCATGAGCAGCACGTCGATGCTGTAGGCGATCGCGCGGAACCCCTTCGCGCGGTAGTCCTTCGCCCAGGCGTCGTCCGCGGCCATGAACCCGGGCGCCTTGCCGTGCCGCTTGCAAGCCGCGAGCAGGTCGTTCACCGCTTTCAGGTAGCGCGGATGGTCGAACTGCGCGGGGATGCCGAGGAAGTTGGTGAGGTCGAAGTGGCCGAGCCAGACGACGTCGACGCCGGGGACCGCCGCGATCGCGTCGACGTTCTCGATTCCGTCCGCGGTCTCGACCAGGCAGATCACCAGGGTCCGCTCGTTCGCCGCGGCGATCTTGTCGGTCACGCTGCCCGGCAGGTAGTCGTCGTGCGGGGCCACGCCGAACGCCGCGCCGCGCCGGCCGAGCGGCGGATAACGCGTGCACGACACGATGAGCTCGGCCTGCTCGCGCGTTTCGACCATCGGCACCATGATCCCCAGCGCCCCGGCGTCGAGCATGCGGGCGATGAAGTGATACTGGGTCGCGGGCACCCGCACGAACGCCGGCAGGCCGATGCCGCGGCAGCACGCGAACTGCGCCTTCATCGTCTCCACGTCCACGCCGCTGTGCTCCATGTCGTAGAGGATGAAATCCGCGCCCGCCGCCTTCACGATCTGCGCGAGGCTCGGGGTGAAGAACTCGAACGCCATGGTGCCGAAGGCGGGATGGCCGGCGGCAAGCCTCGTTTTCACCGGGTTGGGTTGCACCGTCGGCTCCCTCAGGTTGATTCGTGCGGCGCGAGCTCCGCCGCCTGCCGCAGCGCCTCGAGCATGCTCCGCTCGTCGGCCTTGCCCGTACCCGCGATGTCGAACGCGGTGCCATGGTCGACCGAGGTGCGCAGCACCGGCAGGCCGGCCGTGACGTTCACGCCGGTGTCGAAGGCGACCGCCTTCACCGGCCCGTGGCCCTGGTCGTGGTACATCGCGACGATCAGGTCGAAGTCGCCTTTGCGCGCGCGGTAGAAGAGCGTATCGGCGGGCAGCGGGCCCTCCACCCGCCACCCACGGTCCCGGCACGCGCGGATTGCCGGCACGATCTTCGTCTCCTCCTCGCCGCGCCCGAAGAGCCCGCCCTCGCCCGCGTGCGGATTGATGCCGCAGACCGCGATGCGCGGCTCGGCCGTCCCCGCGCGTTGCAGGAGATCGCGACCGCGCGCGATCGTGCGTTCGACGAGCCCCGCGTCGATCCGCTCGATCGCATCCAGCAGGCCGATGTGCGTCGTGACGTGGATCACCCGCAGCCCGGGCGCCATCAGCATCAGCGAGACCTCCGCCGTGCCGGTCAGCTCCGCGAGCAGCTCCGTGTGCCCCGGGTAGTAGTGACCGGCGGCGTTCAGGGCTTCCTTGTTGATCGGCGCGGTGCAGATCGCGTCGACGTCGCCGGCGCGCGCGAGCGCGGTCGCGCGCTCGATGAAGCGGTAGGCCGCGTCGCCGCACGCCATCGACAGCTTGCCGAACGGGGTGGCCTCCGGGATCGCGGCGAGATCGATGCAGTCGACGGTGCCGGGTTCGTAGCGCGCCTCGCCCGGCGTCGCGATCGCCCGTACCGCGAGCCGCGTGCCGACGATCCCGCCCGCGCGTTCGAGCCGCCGGGCATCGCCGACGACGAGCGGGCGGCACTGCGCGTAGACCTCGGGATGCGCGAGCGCCTTCATGATCACCTCGGGGCCGACGCCGGCGGCGTCCCCCATCGTGATCGCGATTCGCGGCCGGCTCACGTCGCTCAGTCCTCGAGCGGCGCGCCCGCACGCGCGAGCAGCCGCGCGAGCAGGTCCGGGCCGCCGAACCCGCCCGACTTGGAGACGAGCTCGACGCCGTCCCAGCGCCCGCCGCGGACGCGCGCCGCAGGCAGCCCGGGCGCGATCTCGCCGGTGACCTCGAACGCGTCCGCGCCGACCGCATCCGCGAGACCGCGCAGCGTCTCGCCGCCCGAGACGAAGCAGCCCCTCCGGCCGGTCGAGCCGCGGCGCGAGCTCGGCGAGGATCGCGGCGAGCCGCCGCGACGCCTCCGCCTCGAACATGTAGTCGGGGAGCAGGAACGTCACCAGCGCCGCGCCGCGCGCAGCGACGCAGCCGCGGACCTCCTCGACCTCGGCTCCGCCCTCGCGCACCGCGATCCACAGCTCGGGATGCGTGTCCTCGACCCGGTCGAGCTGCGCGCGCGTGACCGGATGGCCGGAGCCGACGATCGCGAGGAACGGCTCGCCGGGCACTGCCTCCACCGGCGGCGCGCCGCCCGCGAGCGCGCGGGCGAGCCCGGCCGAGCCGCACCAGAGGACCGGCGGGGCGAGCTCCTTCCCCGCCGCGACGATTGCGGCGAGGTCCGCGTCGGTCTCGGCGTCGCACAGGAAGAGGCCGGCCCCGCGGACTGCGGCGGGCCGGGCAGCAGGCTTCACCTCGACGCCGAGCTCCGCGAGCTCGCGCGAAAACTCCGCGCGCACCGGGTGCCACGTCCCGTCGAGCGCGCGCACCTGCTGGACGCCGCCGCGCGTGATGCGCCCTTGGGCAGGGAACGCCGGGGCGATCACGCAGCTCGCGAACCCGCCGAGCGTGAATGCGCGCTCGAGCTCGAGCGCGGGATGGCCGCGGAGCTGACTGTCGAGCTTGCGGAACGCGATCGACGATTCGGCGAAGAAGCGCGCGAGCCGCCACATCTCGCCCGAGACGCGCGACTCGTCAGCCTCGCGGGTCTCGGTGTCGAATGCGAGGCAGGAGACCGGTGCGTGCCAGTCGCCGTCGCGGAAGCGCACCGTGACCGGTCCGCAGGCGCTCGTGAACTGCGCCGCGGTGTCGAGCGCACCGGTGAGGTCGTCGGCGAGGAGGCGGAGGCGACTCATTGCGGGCGGCCGGGCAGTGTGCCGTGTCTTGGACGGTGCGGGCTGCTTCAGTCGACGGCCGCCGTCTGCGCCTCGGCGAGCGACCGCACCTGGAACTTGCCGTCGTCGCGGAAGAGCCACGTCTCGACGAACTCGAGGCGACCGCCGCGCAGGAGCTCGCGCGGCGGGGCCGGCAGCCGTCCCGCCGCGCGGACGCTCTTCGTCGCCGCCGCTGCGTGCTCGGCGCTCCGGGAGCGCAACGTCCTGACGTCGGTCAGCGCGCCTTTGCCGTCGACGGTGAGCTGGAGCACGATCACCGCGCGCAGCAGGTGCGGCGGGACGCCTTCGAAGGCCCGCGGCGCGTTGGTCTGGAGGATCTGCTGGGCGACTGCGCGCTTGTAGCGATCGAGGGGAGTACGCGCCGGCTCGCGCTTGGGCGTCGCCGCCTGAGGGGGTGCCGGGGGCTCGGCCGGCTGCTGCTGCGCGGGCACGGCGGGCGGCGGCGTCGGCGCGCCGCATGCGGCGAGCACGAGTGCGGCGAGCGCCCCTGCGCGGCGCGTCAGGCCTTTTCGGGGAGCGGATGCCCGGGCATCAGCTCGTAGGGGTGAACCCAGCCCGGCTGCTGCTTGATCCGTTCCAGCCATGCGCGGATGTTCGCATATTCGTCCCAGCTCACGCCGAACTCGTCGGGCCAGTAGAGATACCCGCACATGGAGAGGTCGGCGATCGTCAGCTTGTCGCCGACGGCGTACTTCTGCCGGGCAAGGTGCAGGTTGAGGATGCCGAGCGAGCTCTTGACCCGCCCGCGCAGGAACTCGGTGACCGGCGTCTCGCCGGTCTTCGCGAACTGGAGCATGTAGCGCAGGGTCGCGATGTAGCTCGTGAGCTTGTGGTTGTCCCACAGGATCCAGCGCATGACCTCGCGCCGCTCGTCGCCGTTCGTCCAGCCGAAGTTCCCGGACGCGGCGGCGAGGAAGTCGAGGATCACGCCGGATTGCGAGAGCCGCTTCCCGCCGAACTCGAGCACCGGGACTTCGCCCATCTCGTTGATGTGCGCCCGGTATTCGCCGGTGCGCGTCTCGCCGTTGAAGAAGTCGACGAAGCGCGCTGCCCAGTCGGCGTTGCACAGGTTGAGCATCAGCGCCGCCTTGTAGGCGTTGCCGGACTGGGCGAAGCAGTAGAGGGTGTATTCGGCCATCGGCGCCTACCTCAGTGATTGTCTTTCGGCACGGCGGCGCCGCTCCTGCCGACCAGGAAATCGAGATCGGCGCCCCGGTTCGCCTGCAGCACGTGGTCGACGTAGAGCCGGTAGTAGCCGCGCGCAAGGTGCTGCGGCGGACCCTTCCACTCGGCCTTGCGGCGGGCGAGCTCCGTGTCCGAGATCTCGACGTGCAGCCGGCGCTGTTCGACGTCGAGCTCGATCATGTCGCCGTTCCGGATGAAGGCGAGGGGGCCGCCCGCCGCCGCCTCCGGTGCGCTGTGCAGGACGACGGTGCCGTAGGCGGTCCCGCTCATGCGCGCGTCGGAGATGCGGACCATGTCGGTGATCCCCTTGCGCAGCACCTTCGGCGGCAGCGGCATGTTGCCGGCCTCCGCCATGCCGGGATAGCCCTTCGGCCCGCAGTTCTTGAGCACCATGATGCAGTTCTCGTCGATGTCGAGGCTCTCGTCGTCGATGCGCTTGTGGAAGTCCGTGATGTCCTCGAACACGACCGCGCGACCGCGGTGCTTGAGCAGCGCCGGCGTCGCGGCCGAGGGCTTGATCACGGCGCCGTCGGGAGCGAGGTTGCCCTTCAGCACCGCGATGCCGGCCGCCGGCTTGAACGGCTTCTCGTACGGGTGGATCACTTCGCGGTTGTAGCAGGGCGCGTCCTTGTTGTTCTCCCAGATCGTCTTTCCGTTGGCGGTGATCGCGTTCTTGTGCAGCACGCCCGCGGCGCCGAGCTCGCGCAGGACCGCCGGCAGCCCGCCCGCGTAGCAGAAGTCCTCCATCAGGTAGTGGCCGGAGGGCTGCAGGTTGACGAGACAGGGGAGCCGGCTGCCGATGCGGTCGAAGTCCTCGAGCTCGAGCCTGACGCCGATGCGGCCGGCGATCGCGGTGAGGTGGATCACCGCGTTGGTCGAGCCGCCGATCGCGGCGAGGGTCATGATCGCGTTCTCGAACGCCTCGCGCGTGAGGATCTTCGACATCCGCAGATCCTCCTTGACCATCTCGACGATCCGGCGACCGGCCATGCGCGCGAGGACGTTGCGCCGGGCGTCGACCGCCGGGTAAGCGGCGTTGCCCGGCAGGCCCATGCCGAGCGATTCCACCATCGACGCCATCGTCGAGGCCGTCCCCATCGTCATGCAGTGGCCGTGCGAGCGGTGCATGCACGACTCGGCCTCGAAGAAATCGTCGAGCGACATCTTGCCGGCGCGGACGTCCTCCGACATCTGCCACACGCCGGTGCCCGAGCCGGTGTCCTGGCCCCGGAACTTGCCCGACAGCATCGGCCCGCCGGACACGCCGATCGCCGGCACGTCGGCGCTCGCCGCGCCCATCAGCAGCGCGGGTGTCGTCTTGTCGCAGCCGAACAGCAGCACGACGCCGTCGATCGGATTGGCGCGAATCGACTCCTCGACGTCCATCGACGCGAGGTTGCGGAACAGCATCGCCGTCGGACGCAGCATCGTCTCGCCGAGCGACATCACCGGGAACTCGAGCGGGAAGCCGCCGGCGTCGAGCACGCCCTGCTTCACGTACTCCGCGATGGTGCGGAAGTGCGAGTTGCACGGCGTCAGCTCGGAGAACGTGTTGCAGATCCCGATCACCGGCCGGCCGTCGAACTGGTCGTGCGGGATGCCGCGGTTCTTGATCCAGCTGCGGTAGATGAAGCCGTCGCGATCTTCGCGCCCGAACCACTGGCCGGAGCGGAACTTCGGTTTCTTCTCGTCGGACATCATCGGCCTCCAGGATAGGCCGCCGAGTATAGTGCGCTACTTCGGGAACCGCACCAAACGCCACCGCTCGCTTCGCGCCGGCCGGGCCGATGATCGCCGTCGACTGGGGGACATCCAGCTTTCGCGCCTACCGCCTCGACGAGGACGGCGCGATCCTCGCGCGCCGCGAATCCCCGCGCGGCATTTCCCAGGTGGCCCCGGGAAGGTTTCCGCAGGTGCTCACCGAAGAAATCGGGAGCTGGCTGACCGGCGGCGGCGAGACTGTCGTGCTCTCCGGGATGGTGGGCAGCCGTCAAGGCTGGGTCGAGGTTCCGTACTGCGAATGCCCGGCGGGCGAGCAGGAGATCGCGGCACGCCTCCACCGGGTCGAGTTCGAGCGGGCCCCGGCGTTCATCGTCCCCGGCGTAAGCGGCTTCGATACCGCCGGCGTGCGCGAAGTGATGCGCGGCGAGGAGACGCAGGTCCTCGGCGCGATGGCGGACCTCCCCGGGGAAGCGGTGGTCTGTCTCCCCGGAACGCACAGCAAATGGGTGCGGGTGCGGCAGGCGCGCATCGTCGGCTTCAGCACGCATTTCACGGGCGAGATGTTCGCGGTTCTCAAGAGTCATAGCCTGCTCGGCCGCATGCTGCGCGAGGGGCCGCCGGACGAGGCCGCGTTCCTAGCCGGGGTGGCGCGCTCGGGCGAGGCGGAAGGCCTCCTGCATCATCTGTTCGGAGTGCGCTCGCGCGGGCTGTTCGGCGAGCTTTCCGCCGAGGGCGCGAGCGAGTACCTGTCCGGCCTGCTGATCGGTCACGAGCTGCGCAACGCGCTCGCCGCGGTACCCGATCCGCCGGTGTTCCTGCTCGGTGCGTCGAGTCTCGTGGGCCGCTACGCGCTCGGGCTTCGCGCTCTCGGCGCCGAGCCGCGTCCGCTGGGCGCGGAAAGTGCAGCGAACGGGATGCGGCGCCTGGCGCGTGCACTTATCAACGAAGGGAGGAGAGCATGAAATCGGCAATCGCAGGCGCAACCCTCGCGCTGGTCCTGGCGGCAAGTCCGGCGGTCGCCCAGAACGTGAAAATCACTCCGGTCGGCTCGCACCCCGGCGAGCTGTGCGCGAACGATCGCGCCACCATCTTCGAGGATCCGACCGGCGTGCGGCTGCTCTACGATGCGGGTCAGACTGTGACCGGGGCCGACGATCCGCGGCTCGGCACGATCCACGTCGTGCTGCTCAGCCACGCACACGGGGACCACATCGGCGATCAGAAGCTGAAAGCGCTGGGCGCGGGCGAGTGCGCGAACTCGGAGCGGGTCCCGGCCGGGCCGAATTCCACGACCGCGGAGATCGCCGCGGCGAAGAACGCGGCGATCGTGATGACGAGCGACATGGGGACGTTCATCGCCCGCAAGGTCCAGAACATCCTGGGTAGACCCGTAGACGGGTGCCCGCTGACCGCAGGCGTCACGAACGTTCCGGTCGCGTCACCGTGCCGCTCCAACACTCATCTCGGCGGCGCGTTCATCGCACGGGCACCGAACGCGGCGCAGGGCGTCGAGATCACCATCGTGTACGAACAGACTGAGGTCCGTAGTGACGAGTTGCAGGCCCGACTTTGGCGAGGCCTGCGGGATCAATCTGGGCAATGGCTCAGGGGTAGGATCCGGGATAGTTCTACCCCCTACATGTGACTCCGCCGGGCACGACAAACGCAAAGGGCGGGAAGCCTTGCGGCTCCCGCCCTTTGCGATGAAGCGTATTTGGCGTCAGTGCTTTCGCGCGCGGCGAGTTGCCACGAAGCCCATGAGCAAGAGGCCGGCGGCCATCATCATCCAGGTGCCGGGTTCGGGAACCACGGAAATCTGCAGGTTCAGGTCACCGGTGCTCGTTCCGGCCGTCGCGCGTGAAACTTGCGTGCCGATCGTCAGCGAGAACGGGTTCGCCGTGGCCGCGAACGAGCCCAACGTGGCCGCCGAGTACATGTTGCCCGTGAGGGGACCGAGGGCGCCGAGCAGGTTCGCAGACGAGAACTGGAACTCCGTGTTGCTCGTGCCGCCCCAGGCGCGACTCGTGACGGTCCCGCTGGCGCCGGAGTTCGTGCCCCCGACGGCGAGCGAGAAGAACGGGCTGCTGCTGGTGAAATTGGTGTCCGAGGCGTAGAGGAAGAGGTTGTTTCCGCCGGCCGCCCCGCTGGTCACCACGAACGACAGGTCGAGTTGCGGTGAGGTTGCGCTGCCGATCACCGGCTTGCTCTGCGACGTATTGACTAGGACCGTGTAGCCGAACGCCGACGCCGCCGCGAAGCTGATCACTCCCTGCATCGGGACCGTGTCGCCGGCGGCGTTGTCCTGGACGATGATGTCGTCACCGCCCATGCACTGGATGTCGTTGCATATCCGGGCGACGAAGGCGGCGTGCGCCGGCACGCTCACGCCCAGGGCACAAAGGACAACAACGAGGGTGATGCACAAGCGCGAGATCATTCTAGGCTCCAAGTGGGAGTTAGTCAGGGGTGTGATAATCGCACAGAGTGTCCCCTCCCCCCACTCGCATCAGGCCGCGTGTGCTCTCGCTGGCGCTGGAGCACCCAGTTTCTTCTTGGTCTTGTCGCAGACTCATAGCGTTTTCCAGCCAAACCAAAAAATAGACTTTCTGAAACTGAAACCAAGATGGACAGACGCGTCATCCCCGTGCCTGCTGCCGCGCACCATCTGTGACATAGTACACACGGGCGACCCGATAACGCAATCTGGCAATTGCAAACTCTTGTCAAATATGGTTGACATCCCGACAAGAAGTGCGGCGGTAACTGCGCGCGGAGCTTCGCGTTCTAACCCCGCGAGACGATCTTTTTCGCCTCGTCCAGACCGGGAAAATTTACCTTCGCCGCAATCGCCTCCTGCAGGTGCCGCTTGGCCAGATCGGCGTTGCCGCCCCGATAGTAGGCCATGCCGAGGTGATACTGCAGCAGCGGCTCCTTGGGCGCCAGCTCCACCGCCTTCTGCAGCACCGGAAGCGCCTTGGCGTAGTCTCCGCGAACGTAATGCGCCCAGCCCAGAGTGTCTACGAACGCAGCGTTGTTCGAATGCTCGAAGCGCTGGGCCAAAGTCAGCGCGCGGTCGAGATTCGCCGGATCGGCCTTGTAGGTAATGAGCACCATGGCAAGGTTATTGGCGGCGAGGTCGTCCCGCGGATTCGCGCTTAGAACGCGCTCGTATTCCCGGATTGCCTGGTCGACCTGCCCGGTCTGCTCGTACAGCTCCGCCAGCTGCAACGTGAGCTCGCGATTCCCCGGGATCGCTTTCCGCCCTTCCTCGAGCGCCGTCACGGCCCTCGCCGGGTCGTTGCGCGCGGTGATGTGCAGCCGCGCAAGCCGGAGGTATCCGAGCGGCGCTCTCGGATTCAGCTCGATCCACTTTCTGTACGAGGCCTCGGCTGCGTCGGGCTCGCGCCGCGCCGCCTGAACCTCCCCGAGCGCCATGTACGCTATCGGCGCCTGCGGATTGGCGCTTACGAACTCCTTTGCCGCCGCGAGGGCCTGGTCAAGCCGATTCTGCTGGACCTGAAGGCCGATCAAGGCGACACGAGGCTCGGCGGCGGTCGGCGCCTTTGCGATCGCAGTTTCCAGCTCCTTGACCGCCGCATCGTTCTTGTTCTGCGCCGCCTGCAGCAGTCCGCTCTGGTAGTACCCCACTGCGGACTCGGGAAGCGCCTGCTTGAGCGCTCCCAAGGTGCGCTCCGCCCCGGCGAAGTCCTTCTGCGCGATCTGCACCCGCGCCTTGGCCTCGTATCCGCGCGGGTCGCGCGGCTGGCGCTTGATGGCTTCGTTGAGTACCTTCAGCGCCTGATCGGGCGCGTCGTTGGACAGGTCGTACTCGGCGAGGAGGATCCGAAGATCGGCTTGATCCGGGTAGTGCGCAACCGCGGTCGCGATAGCCTGGCGCCCCAGCTCGACCTCCTTGTTCGCCCGATGCGCGGCAGCGAGCAGCGCGTTCACCTGGAGCGAACCTGGCTGGTTCCTGAGCGCCGAGCGGAGGTCGATGATCGCACCGCCGGGGTCGTTCTTCGCAAGCGAGCGTTGCGCGCGCAGCACGAGCGCGCCGCTGTCCTTGGGGTTGGCCTGCAGGATCTCGGCGACCAGCCGGTCTCCGTCATCGTTCGCCTCGCGCGCGAAGGCAAACCCTGCAAGCTGGAGCCGGGCCGCCAGTGCGTTGGGACCCGTCTTGTCGAGCGCGACGATTTCCTCGCACACCTGCTCGGCCTGGTCCCTCTTGCCGGCCGCGACCAGCATCGAGGCGAGGCCGAATCGGAGGCGATAGGCTTTGGGGCGCTGTTCGACCATCTTGCGCAGCTCGGCCTCCGCTGCGTCCATCCCGCGACGGGCGACGAGAAACTCGACCAGTGCGAGGTACCGTTGGTCGTCGTCAGGCGACGCAGCGATCGCCTCGCGGAGCACGCTCTCGGCCTGGTCCCCCTTATCGCCGCTCGCGTAGAACCTTGCCAGTGTGGTGCGATGCGCAAGGCTCTCCGGCTCGAGCTTCACGATCTCACGCAGGTCAAGTTCGGCCTGATCGCGGTCGCCGAGCCTGATCGCGACTGCCGCCCGGACCGTGCGCAGGGGGACATTCTTCGGGTCGGCCGCGATGGCCTTCGCCAGGACTTCCTCCGCCTTCCGGTCGTCTTGCTGCCTGGCATAGAGCCCGGCGAGCAGCGTCGCGGCGTCCGCTTGCCCCGGCTTGCTTCTCAGCACTTTGGTCGCGTCGGCGATCGCGCCGTCGACGTCGCCCTTGACCGCGCGCAGCGCGGCCTTCACCGAGCGAGCCTCGGGATCGTCCGGTGCAACGGCCAGGACGGCATCGGCGGACTCTTCCGCCTTGTCGTTCGCCCCGCTGAACAGGTAGATCCGGGCGAGGCGGCGCTTGGCGTCGACGTTCGAGGGGTCCAGCTCGACGGTCTTGAGATAGCTGCCGAACGCCTTGCGTATGTCCGTGGCGTTCCTCGTCGATCCTTCCGGTGATCAGATAGGCGTCGGCACGCTGCGGATCGAGCTGCAGGACGTTGCGGATCTCCACGCTCGCCTTGTCCAGCTCGCCTCTCTCAAGCAACGACTTGCTCTTTGCAAGATGGGACTGGACGCGATCTTCCTTGCTGCCGCATCCGAGCACGAGCATGACGATGGCAAGGGAAAGCAGGCCATGGAATTTCACGTGAGGCTCCGTAACAGTGGCGGGACGCGAACTAGTTCGGCACGTAATCGGGGAGGCGAGGCACCAGCTCGGACGCGAACGCCGCCAGACGCTCGTCCGCGACCGCGTCCGGCTCCCCGGGGACCATCGGCGTGACCAGCCGGACGAGGGCGCCGTCGCTCCGCTGACGGAAGATCATGTCCCAAAGCATGTAGAACTTGAGCGAGGACTCGCGGGTGAGCGAACGCTCCCGCTGCTTGAACCAGTAGTACACCAGCTGTCGCGCCTCGAGCTTCTGAATGATTACCCGATTCACCTCGAGGGGCTGGGAGGCCACCGTCACGCCCGGGACGACATGGCGTTCGAGTGTGACGATCTCCCAACCACCGAATGGCATGCATTCCCGGGGCGAGTGATCATGCAGCCGCTGGGTCTGTGACGCGTAGTAGGCGACATAGGCATTGACCGCGCGCCCGCTCCGATCGACGTAGTTGGCCAACAGGTAGTCGTCCAGCTGGAGGGCGTCCAGGAACTGCTTTTCCATGGGCTCCGGCCGGCCCCGCCAGTCGCCGAGCTCCTGCGGGAAATACGTGAAGTCTCGTCGTGCCGGAGTGACCGACTCCGGCGGCGGGATCGCGAGGTGCGCGGCGGCAGCCCCGGCAAGCAACGCTGCTGCGACGCCGAGTGTCGCGGGTACGGCACGGATCCGAGACTCGGCGGCCGCATGCTTCGGCGCCGGCAACGTAAGCACGAAAGAGTCTTGCAGCTTCCTGCCCGACAAACGGGCCATGAGCCACATCAGACCGATGAGAATGACCATGCAGCCCATGAACACGACGAGCCCCTCGAACGCGTGCAGCACGCCTTCCGCCGCTTCCAGGCCGAAGTGCTCCACGGTGATCCCGACGAGCGCGATCCGGACGCTGTTCATGAGCACCGTGATGGGCAGGGTGGACACGACGAGCAGCAGCCGTTGCCACATCGCCGCCCGAAAAAAATAGGCCGCGACGACACCCAGCGCCACCAGCGAGAACAGGTAACGCAGGCCGCTGCACGCCTCCGCCACCTGGAGCTTCATGGATCCGAGGTCGATGATGTTCCCCTCGAGGAACACGCTCACGCCGGCGGCACGGAGCATCGCCACCCCGAAGCGCGAGGACACCAACTGCAGCGCTTGTGAAAGCTCCCGGAACAGGACGTCGGGCAACGGCAGCATGAGGATGAGCATCGCGAGCGGCGCTGCGACAGCCGCAAAGCCGCGCCGCCCGACAAAGGCAAGCGCCAGCCCCGCAAGCGAGATCAGGAAGGCATACAGGGCGATCGTTACCGAAGACGCGAGTTGCGCCAGTGCGCCTAGGGCCAGCCCGACCACCAATACCA
Organism: uncultured beta proteobacterium; assembly: GCA_963789885.1. Lineage (GTDB taxonomy): Bacteria > Pseudomonadota > Gammaproteobacteria > Burkholderiales > SG8-39 > DATEDA01. The sequence continues at coordinate 13,337 of CAWBNB010000014.1, forward strand.
CGACACCGAGCCAGCTCGCCTCGAAGCGGATGAGCGCCAGCCGGTCGCGCTGCTGCCACAGCATGAACAGCGAGATGAACGGGATGAAGATCCCGAAGCTGTACTCGTCCGAGCTCATCCAGATGCCGTATAGACGAACGAGCACCGGATGGAAGAACGTGCCCACGCAGAACGCCGCACCCGCAAGCAGGCCCCACATTACGTTGGGGCAACTCCAGACGACGGGTGCGGTCAGCGTAGCGTCGCGTTGCATCAGGGGACCGTCCTTTGGTCCGGGCACCGAGCCCCGAGGTCCCCAGCGGCCGAAGGGCCCCCGACTCGGACCTAGCGGGCGTAGTCGAATGATATTACAGGGGTGCGGCAAACAACGCTGCGGTAGAAGGCCCCTTGGGCCTGACCCTTTGACTTTTGACTATCCTGTGACATTTCGATCACCGGGGGACGCCGGTGAAGCACGGCGCTGCGCTGCCTGCGAAGGCCAGCGATCTGGAGCCGACACTCGTCCGCGTCCGCGTCGAGCATTTCTTCGGGTCCGCCGAATCCCGGCGGTAACGCCGGTCACCACCTGCCAACGCACGTTACCGCAGTTCTTTCACACACAAGATCTGGAACGCCTGACTCGGCCACCGCTCGAACACGGGCCGCGTGATCAGCGCAACGCGCGTCCAAAGCCAGGTAGGCCGAAAGCGGACGGTCGCGTAGTCCCCGAAGAGCGGCTTCCAGCCGCTCACGCCGATCGTGCGGTACCCGCGATCCTGCATCTCGGACACGCTCCAGCCCGAGCGATGCAGCTGATAGGGATTGTTATCGAACTCGCCCTGGGGAAGGAAGCCATTCGGTGTGAAGATGGCGACGCGCCGCCGGGCAATGCCCTCCATCATGTCCAGCAGGCGCAGGCCATCCTGCTTCTCGAAGTGCTCGATGACGTCGAGCGCGACGACACAGTCGAACGACTTCGCGGGGAATCGTGAGCCGATGTCCAGCAGTTCCATGCGGATCAGCTCGTGGTGACAGCCAAGCGTTCGTGCGCGATCGAGCGAGGGCTGGAATCCGTCCACACCGACGACGCGGTCGAAGCGCCGGGGCAGGTATTGAATCGGCGAGCTGGACCCGCAGCCGACGTCGAGGAGCGTCGCGGCGTCGCCGATCGCCTCGGACAGCAGCCGTGGATACTGACCGAACGGTTCGAACAGCTTCTGGTCGATCCTTCTTATCGCAGCCCACATTCCCTGGGCTCGTCCTTCCGCTCGTCCTTCCATTGGTTACCGTGCGTCCGCTGCATCGCGGGTTCGGTTACCGGCCCCGACGGGTGCGCACCCATTCGACCTGCCGCCGGGTCAGGAAACCGACGTACACAGGGATCTTCCGGAGCGCATAGATGGGAGCAAAGGCAAGCTGCCCAAGGGACACGATACCCCGCCCGTACCGGGCCCAGGACAATAGCACCGCGGTCACGAGCGATGCCATAACGGCAGCCGATACTACGAGAGGCTTTGCACCCATTGACAGATAGGCGACCACCGCCGACGCCAGCACTACCACCGCCACGGCCAGGGTGAGTAGCGCAAGCGGGGGTACCGCGAGATCAAGTGCCAGCCCTATGAGCTGCGCATCCCTGCGCGACACGCCCAACGCGAAGAGCCGCGGCGCATGGGAGACAATCAAGCCGAGATTGCCGTGCTCCCACCGCTGGCGCTGCGATCGCGCGCCAGTTTCCGAGGCGGCGAACTCGCTGGTCACGAGGGCGTCCGGGCAGAACAGCGGTGGCGTACCCGCCCGCGCCAGGTTGATGCCGAAAAGCACGTCTTCGGCGAGGTGACCGGTCGCGAGCGACGCCGCGTGAACGCTCTCCCAGGGAAACGCCATGCCCGTGCCCATCAACTGGCAGGGCATGCCGATCCGGTGGCCTCCCAACGGCCGCACGTAGTTCTTGACGAGCCAGGCGAGCTCCGACACCTTGCGTCCGATTCCCGCGCTCGATGGCGCGCGCATCAGGTACAGCGCCTGCACCGGGCGGCCGGAGTCGTGGGACACGCGGGCGATGCGCTCGATCGCCCCTGGTCCCACGTCGCAATCTGCGTCCACGATGACGAGGACTTCCGGCGGATCCGCTTGCAACGCATTCACCCCGAAGTCGAGCGCGTAGCCCTTGCCGCGGCGGCGCGCGTCGAAGCGCTCGACCACCTCCGCACCCGCCTCGGCGGCCAGCTTCGCAGTGTCGTCGCTGCAATTGTCCGCGACGACGAGCAGCCGATCACCAGAAGCGAGCTGCTCCCGCACCCTCCGCAGGGTCTCGCCGATGACGAGCGCCTCGTCATGCGCGGGAACGAGGACTGCGACACGCGGATGACGCCCGTCCGGAATTTCGCGCTTGCGATGGGCCGGCATTGCCAGCAACACCTGCCCGAGAAGAACACAGGTCGGGATGGCGAGCACGACCGCCGCGCCGATGAGCAGCCCCTCGAGCACGCTCATCGGACTACCCTCGCGCTCCGCGCCAGGAATTCGCCCTTGGGGCGGCCCGGCGGGCTCATGCCGTTGCGCCCCAGCCGTCGCGCCTTCAACGCGCGGCTCGCAGCATCCGAACCCGCTGCCGCCAGGAAGTGCTCCGCCAGCTTCGCCACCTCGGTATCGATCGCGTGCCGCTCCAGGACGCGCGCCCTTCCGGCCTCGCCCATGCGCGCCAGCGTGAGGGGCGACTCCGAGATCGCCTCTTCGAGCGCGCCCGCCAGCGCCGCGACATCCCCCGCCGGCACCAGCCACCCGTTCTCGCCGTGCCGAACGAGCTCCGGAATGCCGGCGACGTAGGTCGTGACCACCGGGCGCCGCAGCGCCAGGGCCTCCATGATCACCACCGGCAACCCTTCGGCGAAGCTGGGAAGCACCAGCAATCGAGCGTCCAGGATCTCCTTGCGCACCTGCTCGCCGTCGATCCAGCCGGTGATCCGCACGCTCGATTCGAGATGGTGCCTCGCGATGGCGGCCTCCACGTCGCGCCGCATCTCGCCGTCGCCGGCGAGGACGAGCTCGCAGGCCACGCCCCTGGCGGCGAGCCGCGCGACCGCCTCGACCAGCAGGACCTGTCCCTTTTGCTCGCACAGACGCCCGACGCACACGCACCGCGGTGCCTCGGGCAGCGGTGCCGCCGGCACCGAATAGAACGCCGCATCCACGCCGCAATGGACGACGTTGATCTTCGGCCAGTCCGCGTGCGCAGACCAGCGCATGAGTTGCGCGCGCCCATACGAGCTGATCGCCACGACGAACCGGGCACGCCGCACCTTCTCGCCGAGCTCGAGCGCCTCGGGCGCGTCGAACTCCTCCGGCCCGTGGACCGTGAAGCTGTATCCTGGCCCTCCGAGGACGCCGGTGAGCATGGCGATCTCGGCCGCGTTGGTGCCGAAGTGGGCATGGACATGGGTGGCCCCGTACTCGCGCAGCCACGGCAGCAGCCGGCAAGCTTCGGCCAGGTAGGCGAGGTGATACGGCAGCGGCCGCCGGGAGCGGCGCGCCATGCGCATCACGAGGCCCAGCGCCCGGGCGAATCGAACCGGCGCGGTGACCATCGTCCCGAGCGACGCGGCAGCCAGCGGGACGATACCGTCCTGCAGGACGTAGCGTGTCCGTTCGCGCTCCTGCGCATCCTCCGCATCCGCAACCTCGGCATCCCACCCGCGCAGCGCGATTCTCAGCACCTCGACGCCCCGTCGCTCCAGCGCCTGGATCTCGCGCCGGATGAAGCTGTGGCTCACCTTGGGGTACTGATTGACGAGGTAGGCAACGCGGATCAAAGGGGATGAATCGTCAAGACAGGGTTTCAAGATTATCAAGAATTCGTATCGGAACAACGGCCATCATGGAACCCGCCGCCTTCGGCCCATATAATTTCATGGTCGAGGCGTCCGGGCTGCGGGCGCGAGCCCCATGGCAAGCCGGGCCACCTGCCGCATGCTGCTCGTCATCATCGTCAACTATCGAACGCCGGAACTGGCGCTGGGGTGCCTGCGCTCGCTGCGTGCCGAGGTCGTGCATCATCCCGCCATGAAGGTGGTGGTCGTGGACAACGACTCCCGGGACGGCTCGGCAGACCTCATCGAGCGTGGGATTGCGTCTGAGCGGATCGATGCGTGGAGCACGCTGTTGCGGTCGCCGCGCAACGGCGGGTTCGCGTACGGCAACAACTACGGGATCTCGGCAGCCATCGAAGGCAGGACCCCGTGGGGGCCGCTCACCCCGGCGGTCGTCTGGCTGCTGAACCCCGACACGTACGTGCGGCCGGGCGCCGTCGACGAGGCGATGCGCTTCCTCGAGGCGCACCCCGAGGCAGGCATTGCAGGCACGGGGGTGGAGAACGAGGATGAATCGGTCTGGCTGAGCGCCTTTCACTTCCCGACGGTGTGGTCCGAGCTCGACCATGCGCTCGCATTCGGCCCGTTCACGCGGCTGATCGCGGAACTACACCGCCCTGTATCCGCCTGCGAGCGAGCCAAGGCAAGTCGACTGGGTCAGCGGCGCCAGTTTCCTCGTCCGCTACCGCGTCATGCGGCAGCTCGGCTTCCTGGATGAAGGCTACTTCATGTATTACGAGGAGACCGATTTCTGCCTCGCGGCATCCAGGGCCGGCATCGAATGCTGGCAAGTGCCTGCGAGCCGGGTCGTGCATCTCCTCGGGAGGAGCTCCGGCGTGACCGGCGCCGAGGCGCACGTCCGCCGCCGGCCGCAGTACTGGTTCGCTTCGCGGGAGCGCTACTATCGCAAGAACTACGGCGCCGCCTACTGGCATTTCGTGAACCTTGTCTGGGGTGCGTTCTACCCGGTCGGCACCCTGCTGCGCTGGCTGCGCGGCAAACGCCGCCTGGATCCGCCCTACCTGTGGTGGGACCTCTTCCGGTACGGTTATCTGGGCCATCGGTGATGAGCACGACCGTCAGCGAGGAATCCCGGCCGCAATCGGACATCGATCTCGGCCGGTACGACACCAATCCGCCGGGCTGCGGGCTCCTCGAGCTTATCCGCGAAGACTTGGCGACACACGAGGGCGACTGGCTGAGCGAAGGCTTCCTCGCGCTGGCCGTCCACCGGTTCGGCAACTGGCGGATGTCGATTCGCACCAGGCTCCTTCGCGCGCCGCTGACCCTTCTCTACTGCACGCTCGAAAAGCTGATCGAGTTGCTCTGCGGCATCGACCTTCCCTACACGGTGCACGTGGGCAGGCGGGTCCGGATCTGGCATCGCGGCGGCATCACGATCAGCGCCATCCGCATCGGGGATGACACGCATCTTCGCCAGAACATCACGATGGGCGTACGTCGGCGCGGCGATCACCGCTGGCTCAGGCCCACCATCGGCAACCGCTGCGACATCGGCGCCGGTGCGGTCATCGTCGGCGGCATCACCGTCGGCGACGACAGCGTGATCGGCGCGAACGTCGTCGTCGCCGAGGATGTGCCACCCGGCAGCATCGTCACCGTGCCCAAGCCGGTGATCCGGCCGCGACAGCGGGACGCGCGGTGAGCGACGGCGCAGCCTTCGGCGTGGTCGTCATCGGCCGCAATGAGGGCGAGCGGCTCGTCCGCTGTCTCCAGTCGCTCTCGCAGTCTCGCGCACCGCTCGTGTATGTGGACTCGAGCTCCACCGACGGATCGTGCGAGCAGGCGCAGCGCTTGGGCGCGCACTTGGCGTGGACGCGCCTCGGTTGCGGTTCGGAGATCCTCGTTCCGTTGGACGACTACGTCGGAAGGGCTGCGTACTTTGTGGGAGATCTCGACCGAAAGATCTCAGCGCTCATCCAAAGGATTGTCAGGTCGGGGATCAGGTCATCGACGTCGGCGCGAACCTCGGCGTCGTCACCCTTCATTTAGCGTAGCCACATAGCGGGTGTTCGTGAGAGGCTCCAGTGAATCGCAGCGTTTGCAAAGAGAATCTTGTAGTTATCTCGTACTACGACCAACGCCCGATAGACACGTTGTTCGCCTTACTCGATCAGATCAGGAGTGTCGACCCGGGCGCCCCTTTCGATGTCTGCGTGGTCGTGAACGCCGAGAAATCGACGCCGACGCGATTGCCCGACAGACACCACGGGATCGAGGTACTCCACCGCGAGAACCGTGGCTTCAACGTCGGGGCCTGGCAGCACGGGTGGCAGGCAAAGCCCGACTACGCCTTCTACCTGTTCCTTCAGGATGAGTGCGTCATTCGTCGTCCGGGGTGGCTGGCTGCATTCGCGAACGCTGCAAGGAAGCCACGGGCAGGGTACGCCGGTGAGAGCGCCGACTGCTATGGATCCTGGGAGACGTACACGCGGTGCTGGCCTGCTTTCACCGCGGAATGCCAGAAGGTTGCGGCAATCCATGGCATTCCATTGGGCCCAAAACCAGACTACATCCAGACCGTTGTGGTGGGCGCCCGCCGCGAGGTTCTGAAGGATACCGGGGGATTCGTCGAAGGTCATGACAAAATCAGCGCGATAGCCGGCGAGGTTCTGACGTCTGTGCGGGCGCGCGCGCTCGGCTTCCGGAACCTGCAGGTCGCGTGGCGTCCGTTCGAATACATCGAGCACCCGCAGTGGGCTGAGATCCGAACGCTGTCGGGCACCTGGCGCTGGCGCGTCTCAAGGGCCATGCACCTCTACTTGCCGTCCGCAATCAATCGCCTCGTGCCGCGGCGCCGGGGCGGCAATTGGCCGAATGCGATTCCCAGGACGTAAAATTAGTTTTCGCGTTTTCGTCCGGTTCCGCGGTTGTTCGAACGCGTCTTGAGTTCCCCGACGATGAAGATCGTCAATGCGAAGGTGTTGGAGAGTATCGCCGAGGGTAGACCACTCAGGCTCGACCTCGGGACGGGTGGCCACCCACAACCCGGCTTCTTCTCGGTTGATCATTTGCCGTTGCCGGGGGTCGACATTGTGGCCGATCTTAACGATCCGCTGGGACTGCTTCCAGACAACTGTTGCGAGTACATAACGACGAGCCACACGCTGGAGCACATCCGGGAGTTCCTTCCGCTGATGGCCGAACTACATCGCATTCTGTCGTCGGGGGGTGTTCTGGACATCGTAGTACCCCACTTCACAAATCCGCACGGGTATTCCGATCCCACTCATGTGCGTTTCTTTGGACTTTACTCCATGCACTACTTTGCGGACCCCGAAGACCAGCCGGGAGATAGCCGGCCCAACTTTTACACTTCGACGCGCTTCACGATTGAGCGCGTCCGGATCTACTTCCAAACCGACGGCGGAATTATCGATCGAATCGGTGGGAGGCTAATGAATCTCGTCGTCAACAAGAGCTTCCGTTGGGCAGCGCGGTGGGAACGGCGGATGTGTTACCTAGTCAAAGCGGCGGAGGTGCAATACGTTCTTCGTCCGAAGAAATAGTTTTCACAGACGCTCTTTCACTCGGCGATCGCCCATGCAACTTGGCCGGTATCCCTATAGCGGCTGCGCCCTCAGGCACGTCGCACAGTACGACAGCGTTCGCCCCGATTCGGGCGTGATCGCCGATGCGCACATCGCCGAGGATCTTTGCACCTGCGCCGATGTCGACGTGACCGCCTATGACAGGCGCACCGCTGCCCTCCCGAGTGCCAAGCGTCACCTGGTGGAAGATCAGGCAGTTCGGGCCAATGACTGCATCGGGGTGGATGACGATCCCGTTCGGATGAGGGATCAGGAGGCCCCCGCCGATCTTGCCGGTCAGGGGGATCTCGGCGCCGGTCACGACACTCCAGAAGCGATGCCGCAGGATCGCGATCTTGCGCGTGAGCCACCCGCCGTTCTGGTATGCGCGAACGCTGGCCAACAGCGAGCGCCCAGGGTCCCACTGCAATGCTCGCTTCCGCTCACGAGACCAATCCGGTTCGGTCGCGGAAATCATCTCACGCCCCCGCGTTCATACGGATCTTGACCGTGACGCATCCATTCCGAGAAGACGCTTGACGAATCCCTTCGAGCGCCACTTGACCTCGAGCTCCCAAAAATCCTCGATCGCGATCCGGTACAAACCAGAGGGATCTGCGCCGTACATCTTGAACAGCCGCCGGAGCTGGCGCGTGTACGAGAAGGGCGCCTCCCTGGCCGCGAAGTGCATCATGTAGGGCCGCAGCGGCTTGCCCGTGGAGCGCTCGATCATCTCGCAGCGGCCGATCGAAGCGTCCATGGACAAGGTCCCGGGGACGGCGCTCATATGACGAGACAGGAACCCCCATCGGTCCCTCGGGCGGATGTCGAGCATGGTCATCACGATGTTCATAACGTCCTCGTCCGCGTAGGCGATGTCGCCGGCGTAGCTGCGATAGTCTCTGGTCACTTCGCGGGCGAGCTCGAATACGGCGCCACAGCCGGGCTTGCGGAAGTATGCGTGACCCGCGCCACCGATTTCCACCATCTGATCCTTCCCGAGCTGCGTCCTGACCTTCGCCCGGTCGAGCCCGAAGGTAGGACGAGCCGTCGCGCATGTAACCGCCGGTCGCGTTGTACACCTGATCGTTCCACTCCTCGACCTTGGGCTTCAGGTCCCGGAAGACGAGCACGTCGGAGTCGAAGAAGAACGTGTCGTCGAACGGCGAGTAGCGGTCCAAATGGACCTTGTGGACGAACCCGCGCAGCGTCGGATCCTCGTCGATCACCCGGTCGAAGTACGGTGCAAGCGTGGCGTGGAGTTTTGGGGAGCACGCCACGGCCGTCGGGACGCCGGGGTTGGAGACGCGCAGGGAAAGCGCCAGCCCGATCGCCTTGCGGTAGTCGTCCGGTGTCGCCAGGGTCAGAATGCCGAAGGCCATGAGAGAATCGCTCGATCGTGGAGTCGCGTCCCGAGCATCCAAAGGGGCCCGACCGGCCGGTCGGATACGGTCCCCAACGGCCCAAGTTACCAAAAAGCGACTCGCAAGAGGGCGAGTGTCGCTGCCAACCTCGTGCCGAACCGCCCGCGTGGGGCCTTTCGGGGCGCGCGCTCCGCAGTCAAGGATTTCGATGAACGCCTTCATTCGCGCATTCGAACGAATAGCCGTCATCAATCTTCCCTACCGCCAAGACCGCCGCGTCGAGATCGCGGCGCAGCTCGCTCGGGTCGGATTGAAGCTCGGGGAGCCGCCGGTCCAGCTGTTCGAAGCGGTGCGGCCAACCGACGCGGGCGGCTTTCCTTCCATCGGCGCGCGGGGCTGCTTTCTCAGCCATCTGGGCGTGCTGCGTGCCGCCCGCGCCGACAAGGTTCAGCGGCTCCTCATCCTGGAAGACGATTGCGACCTTGCGTCCGGCCCGCGGGATGCACTCGAGGAGGCCGTGACCGCCTTGAACGAAGCTGGTTCGTGGGATATCTCCTATGGGGGCTATCGGGTCACCAGTGGCGCCCTGACGAGTGGCGGCCGCTGGGTACGGCTTCCCAGCGATTGCCCGGTCTCGACAACCCACTGCGTAGCGTTTCGCGCGACCGCGATAGACGCTGTGGTTCCGTACCTGGAGGCCATGCTGATACGCCCGCCCGGCGATCCTGCCGGAGGCCCGATGCACGTGGACGGGGCGTACACCTGGTTTCGCCGCGAGCATCCAGACACGGTGACGCTCGCTGCCGTACCTCCGATCGCGTTTCAGAGACCGTCCCGCACGGACATTCATGATTTGCCCTGGTACGATAAGAGCACCGTGCTCCGCCCACTGGCTGCCGTGCTTCGGGGTTTGAGGCGAAGGCCGCGGACCTGACGTGAGGCCTGCGAAAGTGCGCCCGTTGAATCGCCACGTTGGGATCCACATGCAGGAACGTCGCCGTGACCCAGTACCCGCCTGCGACCAAGACGGCGAGGAGACCTCCGGAGAGTCCGAAGCGGAACATCTGCCCGAAGAGTCGCGACTGCACCGATATCCCGAGTGTATGAAATGGATGTCTTACAATGACTCGGCTATTGGCGTGAGCTCCCGGGGTATTCAATCCGGAGCACCCAAGCGATTAGACAGCGGCTTTCGGATGATCACGCGCTGGATGTCCCGCAGGTTCAAGTAAAGGCGCAGCTGGTCGAGCCTCAACGTATGGCTCACCTTCTCGATGCCCTCCTGAAAGGGCCTGCTCTTCGTCATCAGCGCAAGCCGACCTCGAGAAGCCGCCCTCTCTGCGGTATTGCTCGTTCAGGAAGCGCTTGGTCTGGTCGTAATCTTGGCGCTGGAACCGCTCCTTGTCGTAGCGCCAGCGATACGGATGATCGCGATTGGTATCCACCCCGAGCAGCAGGCCTTCGAGCTCGTACCGCTCGTAGTCCTTGCTATCGACGAGCTTGTGGCGCGGGGAGGCATACATGAGGCCGCAACTACGGTAACGTACCACCTGGTTTCTCTGCGCCACGCCGGGCGGAAACAGCACCTCGTACTCCGCGCTGCCGCAGATGTTGCAATCTACCGATTCGGTCGACTCCTCGGAGTCCAGGACAGCGCTAGAGACGTCCATCGAATACCCTCACGGATTGACCATGCCGACCGTCACGTCGAGGCCTTGAGAGCGCCGTTCGAGCGCTTCCCCGGACACGCCGACTTGCCAGTATAGATAAGATCATTCCGCTTTAGCTGACACAGTCCCGGAGCAGCCATCCGTGATGGACTTCCTTCAGCAGATCGCCTGGCGGCCCGGGATCGGGGATCCGACCGTCCTGGGATGGGTCACCGTCGCGGCCTACGCGCTCGCCGCATTCGCCGCGTGGCGGACCGCCGAGAGCGCCGAAGCCCAAACCAGGGAACATCGCACGTGGGTCCTCGTGACGGTCCTCATGGGCATGCTCTGCATCAACAAGCAGCTTGACCTGCAGTCGCTGTTCACCGATATCGGTCGATCCGTGGCCCGCAAGCAGGGCTGGTACGAACGCCATCGAGAGGTGCAGCTGTGGTTCGTGATACTCGTGCCCGTCACCGCTGCCGTAGCGACCGGCGTACTTGCGCTCCGGTACCGTGCCTTCTGGAGACGTCACTGGTTGCTGGGAACGGGCCTCGCCTTTCTGCTCACGTTCATCGTGGTGCGCGCGATCTCATTTCACCACGTCGACCAATTCCTCGGCTGGCAGCTCGCCGGCGTCACGATGAACCGGTTTCTGGAACTCACCGGCATTGCCCTGGTCCTTGCCGCTGCTCTGCGCGAGTGCCAGATCCCCGGCGGAATCGCAGGGGTCTGAGTGCCCTGAGCGGATACGCTCGGAAACCGGGATTCGGTGACATCGGCGGATACCCGAGCCAAAGAGAAAGCCCTGGCTGTTTCAGTGGGCGCTGCAATCCTGCGTTGGATCTCGCCCAGATCGCTATCCAACTTGGGCGCCGACAGCCCGAAGTGCTCGACGGCCTGCTTGAAGCGCCAGCGCCAGTCCAGGTGGGCGAGCGCCTCGCGATAGTTGTTCACAGGAACGTCAAGAACGTAGGCGTCCAGGCCTGCTTCGCTTCGCCGATCAGCCGAAGTCCGCGCGCTCGGTCGATGCCACCGAGATCGAGTAGTGCGCCCGGGCCCAAAGGCCTGTTCGGCGAACTCGCACCGCCGCCCATCAAGGGCTTGCGCGGATCCGGCTCTGCCGGTCCGCTGCAAGGGCCCCCTCGGGGGGCCGAGCCCGGACATGAACAGTCCAGTGGACTGTTCGTGCCTGGCGAGGAGCCGGGCCACTGGACCGGCGCGGCCTGCAAGGCGCCGACCGGCAGGGAGCGTGGGGGTACCATTTTCAGCGCAGGTAGTGGCGCACGGCCGCCGCGATGCCGCGCTCGATCATCGCCTCGCGCGTGCCGGCCGGGTTCCAGCCCAGCGCTTCGCGACTGGCCCGGTTGTCGAAGCGCGAGGCGAGCTGGCGGCAGGCCCAGTCGTGGTAGCTCGGCCGCTTGCGGTTCGGGTGGCGGATCGCGTTCTTGACCGCTTCCTTGGCCAGGTCGAGCAGGAAGAATTTCCAGATCGGCGTGGGCGTCGCGCGCAGCCGCGTTTCGCACAGGCGCGACACCTCGTCGACATACTCGCGCGCGCTCAGCAGCGGCCCGTCGGTGAGCAGGAAGGCCTGGCCTTCGAGGCCCGGCTTGTCGAGACCGAGCACCAGCGCGTCGGCCACGTCGTCGACCAGCACCAGCGGCAGCTTGTTCTGGCCATCGCCCCAGTACTGCACCCGCGTGTCGGAGTGGAACATGCCCACCCCCCAGTGCGCCGGCGGGCAGCCTTCGCCGATCACCACCGCGGGGCGGAAGATGACCAGCGGCAGGCCGCGCGTGCGGTGCATTTCCAGCAGCAGCGCCTCGCAGGCGGCCTTCGAGCGCGCGTAGAGGTTGCGGCTGGCGATCGCCGGGTCGAGCGGGGTGTGGCCGTCGATCACGCCGGCCGGGCTGGCCGCGTCGTAGGAGTCGATCGTGCCGGTGTAGATGAAGCGCTTCACGCCGGCGGCCAGCGCGGCCTCGGCCAGCACGCGCGTCGGCCGCTGGTCGTTGTCGACATAGTCCTGCCAGCGCTGGCCCACCGCCTTGGCGAGGTGGTAGACGACCTCGATGCCCTGCAGCGCACGGCCCACCGCGGCCGCATCGTCGAGCGCGCCTTCGGCCACCTCGACGGCCAGGCCTTCGAGCTCGAACTGCGCGCCCGCCTTGCTGCGCGACAGCACGCGCACACCGTGCCCGGCCGCGAGCAGCGCGCGCACCAGGCGCTTGCCGATGAAGCCGGTGCCGCCAATGACCAGCACGGTGGCGGGCCGCTCGGGCAACGCCGGCGCCGGCTGCGGCCGCGGCGCGCTGGCCACGCCGGCGCTGGCGGCGATGCGCTCGCAGCTGCGGATCACCTCGGCGCCGAAGCGGCCGGCCAGGCGCGGGTCGAGCGTGCCCGCCAGGCCGGCGTAGAAGGCCGCGACGCTGCGCGCGATGCTGTCGAGGAAGACGTTGGCTTCAGGGCCCTTGCGCAGCGTCGCGCCGAACTGCCGGCGGAAGTTGGCCCAGCCCTGCGCGCGCCACGCTGCTGCGCCGCGGCGCGCATGGCCCAGGCCATCGAACAGCGCGCTGTTGCTGCGCGCCTCGCTGACATGCAGCAGGCCACGCTCGAAATCGAGCTCGGCGCTGGCGGCGTAGCCGCGCACGCGCAGGCTGCGGTCGGCCTGGCCCGGCTCGACCGACAGCTCCAGGCTGACGCTGGTCGGGCCCTTCTGGCCGGTCAGGCTCCAGTGACGCCACACGCGCTGCGCGCCGGGCAGCTCGATGGCCCGCGAGGCCTGGGCCTGCAGCGTGTCCAACGGACCCACCAGGTCGTGCATGAAGGCCACCAGGTGCGGGCCCAGCTCGAACAACAGGTTCGACTCGGCGCGCAGCATCCAGTTGTTGTAGGGCCCGAACTGGATCAAACCCAGCGGGTACAGCCAGCGCAGCGAGACATGATCCAGCCGCCCGATCGTGCCGTCGCGCAGCATCGCGCGCAGCCGCTCGTAGGCCGGCAGGAACAGGAAGTTGTGGTTCACGCCCAGCTTGACGCCGCGCGCATCGGCCAGGTCGGCCAGCGCAGCGCAGGCATCGGCGCCCAGGCCCATCGGCTTTTCGACGAAGGCGTGCACGCCGGCTTCGAGGATGCGGCGCGTCAGGTCCACATGCAGCTGCGGCGGCACCAGCACGTGCACCGCATCGACACCCGCGGCCAGCATCTCGTCGAGCGAGGTGTGGGCCTTCGGGATGCCGAAGGCCGCGGCGGCGGCCTCGGCCCGGCTGCGCGAGACGTCGCACACCGCCACCAGTTCGGCGCCGGGCAGCGCCTGCACCGCCTTGGCATGGGCCTGCAGGATGTAGCCGGCGCCCAGCAGGCCGACGCGAAGAGGTACCGACGAGTCCATTTACTTGTATTCGATGATTCGAAACCGGCCCTGCAAGCGGTTGCGCTCGAAGCGCAGCAGCCCCCAGGCGTTGGCAAACTTGCCGAGCAGGGTGAATCGGGTGTAGAGCCAGGCCTCGGCCTGGCTGTCGCCGCAGCGCAGGCGGTAGCGAAAAATGCGCCATCCCAGCAGGACATAGCCGCCGAACAGCAACAGCGACCAGCCGCGGGTGGGCCACAGCGCCAGCAGCACCAGCAAGGGCAGCGCCACGCCCCAGGCCCAGGTGCTGCGCCGCTCCCGCGCACAATCGCGCGACGCATCGGCCGCGTGCAGGAAGGCGCGCTGCCCGATCGCATGGCCCGCGCGCACCGTACGCTGCCACCACTGGCCAAAGCGGTGCATGTCGGCATCGTGCGTGGCCATCGGCACGTCGAGCTTGCGCAGGCGATGCCCGGCCAGGCCCACGCGCACGCCGAACTCCGAATCCTCCCCGGCGATGACCTCGGGCCGGAACCCTCCCAGGGCTTCGAACACCGCGAGCCTGACCATCATCCGGCCGCCGATGTCGCCGCTCCTGGCGAGCACGCCGGCAGGCAAGCGCCATTCCATGTCACACAAGAGGTTGTAGGTCGAAGCCTCGGGATGGCGCTCGTGCACATGCCCGATCACCACGGCGCAGCCGGGCTCGGCGGCGAGCGCCGCTTCGGCCGCATCCAGCCAGCCGGGGCTGAGCACGCAGTCGCCGTCGAGGAACTGCACATGGGCAATCTCAGGCACCAGGGCGCGCAGCGCCTGCGCCCCCTCGTTGCGCCCGCGGGCAGCGGAAAAAGGCCGCGCCGGATCGAGCTCCAGCACGTGAACCCCCAGCGCGCGCGCCTTGGCGGCGCTGCCGTCGCTGGAGCCGGAATCGACGTAGACGACCGGCCGCGGCTGCGACCGGAGCGCGCCCAGGCAGGCCATCAGCCGCTCGCCCTCGTTGCGGCCGATCACGACGATGCCCGCGCTGGGCCTCGCCGCGCCGGCCCCCGTCACGGCCATCGCCCCAATGGCCATTCGGTCCGCGTGCACCATCCGGCCGGTGGGCTTTTTCGAGTGGGTGAAAGCTGCAAGCGCATGGTGCCGGATCATAGTCGCCGCGGGGCCAGGGCCTGTGCCTGTGGCAGCCCCGTCGGGCGCGGCAGGTACAGGCGCGCACAGCTGACACCCAGGCCGGCGAGCATGTACAGCAGCTGGGGGATCACGACGATGCTGCTGGTGGTGAGGATCACGAACGACAGCCCCAGCGTCGTCGCCGCCAGGCTCGCGGCGAAGCGCGCCCCCTCGGGTGCCTGTGCCGCCATGCCACGCAGGCGCCACAGCGGCCACAGCATGCTCGCGAAGATGCCGAGATAGGCCGCGAGCCCGATCACGCCGGTGTTCAGCATGATCCCCACGTAGGAGTTGACGATGTCGATGATGCCCTGGCCCTGGCGCAACTCCTCCATGTAGTTGAGGTAGCCTGGCACCCAGCCACGGGCTTTGCGGATAAGGTCGAGCGAGATCTCCGCAACGGATAAGCGAATCAATGCCGCGCGTGAACGGGGCGGCATCGGTCGGATCGCTTGCCGGCCGATTCCGGAGCGTCAACGGGCGGCGCACGCGGGCATTGTGCATGCGCACTTGCCGGGCGCGCAACCGCGGCCGGGTGGTGCGCACGGATTGGATCTAGGCGGTAGCGCGCGAGGGGCGAGGACGGCCGTCCTTGCCCCTCGCGCGCCTGCTACGCGATGTCGGGCACCGGGTGATCGGTCAAGGGGATGAGCGCGTTCACCGGCCAGTCGCAAGCACCTGCTGGCGGCCCCGGCGCGCTCGTCTCGGGCGCCCACAGTGAACTTAGCCCGTTTCAGTGGAGGCCAACAGTGAGGGCGTAGAGTTTTCCACGGCCGGGCGCGTGCGGCGCTTCACACGCACGCGAGCGCGCCCGGCGGTGGGAAACTCGGAACATTGTCAGGCGGCCTCCTTCGCCGCGAAGCGGCGCTCGAACTCGCGCGGCGACAGGTATCCCAGCGAGGAGTGACGCCGGCGCGGATTGTAAAAGGTCTCGATGTAGGAGAAGGCGTCCGAGCGCGCCTGCGCGCGCGTCGCAAAGCGCCGCAGATGCACCCACTCGACCTTCAGGCTCTTGAACCAGCTCTCTATCGGCGCGTTGTCGTAGCAGTTTGCCTTGCGACTCATCGAGCAGACCATGCCGTACTGCTTGAGCAGCTTCTGGTAGTCGTGACTGCAATACACCGAGCCGCGGTCGCTGTGGTGAACGAGGCCGCGCGCCGGACGACGCTGGAAGTAGGCCATCCCCAGGGCCGCGATCACAAGCTGCCGGTCGTTGTGCTCGCTCATCGCCCAGCCCACGACCAGCCGGGAGTACAGGTCGAGCACGCAGGCCAGGTACAGCCACCCCTCGTCGGTCCAGAGGTAGGTCACGTCGGCGAGCCACACTTGGTCGGGCCGCTCGGTGACAAACTCCTGCCCGAGCAGATTCGGCGCCACCGGCAGGTTGTGCCGCGAATCGGTGGTGGCGCGAAACTTCCGCTTGTGCCGCGTCGCGATGCCGTTCTTCTTCATCAGCCGCCGGACCCGGTTCAGGCTCACCACCTTGCCCTGATCGCGCAACTCCTCGTGCACCCGCGGGCTGCCATAGCTGCCGTGGCTGGCGCTGTGAATGGCGCGGATCTGCATGAGCAAGCGGTTGTTCTCCTGCTCCCGCGGCGAGGGTCCACGGCCGCGCCAGGCGTGATAGCCGCTGCACGACACCTCCAGCAGCTCGCACATCGCCGGGACCGGATAGCGCGCGCGATGCGCTTCGATAAAGGCGTACTTCATAGCGCATCCTTCGCGAAGTACGCCGCCGCCTTTCGCAGAATCTCGCGCTCCATCTTCAGCCGCGCATTCTCCGCCCGCAGCCGCGCGTTCTCGGCCTCCAGGTCCGTCACCGGATGCGCGCTCTGCCCCTGCAGGGGCTTGCCCGCGCGCGCTGCGCGTACCCAGTTCGCCAGACTCTTCGCCGGCAAGTCCAGCCGCCGCGCCGCCTCCCTTAGACCGACCTTCTGCTCGACCACCAGCTTCACCGCCTCGGCTCGGAACTCAGCCGTGTACCGCCGTCTCGGAATCCTTTGCATCTGACACCTCCATTTGCGATCGTAAAAACCTCAAATGTTGGTGTCCACTTTTTCGGGCGAAGTCCACTTTCGACCAAGCGCCCGGCCTTTGACAGCAAGCCTGCGTCGCTGGGCGTCGGTCAGTCGCAGGCCCCGGGCGCCGAGCTACTCGCGCAGCACTTGGTTCTCGGCGCGCAGGTACTCGATCGCCGCCAGCTGGCGACGCTGGATCCGGCCAGAGACCGTGAGCAACGGAAAGCGGAGGCGGAAAGGACGGGAAAGTCCGCCAAACGAACTACCGCGCGTGAAAGTGCAGAATGTCGTGACGCACTGCGGAGCCTCCGCTCTCGCTTCACTGCCCTGTTCCAGCGGCTGGCAACCAATGTGTTGAGCGGCACCCAGGGTGTTGGGCGCTGCACGCACCTCGCTCCTCAGCGTTGGACGAGACGTTGCTAATGGAACAGGTCCTAAGACATCAACCGACAGCTGTGACAGCCGGCTTCTTCACTATCACATGTCCGACCGAAGTCCTCATCCACTCGATGCGCGATGGCCGGTCTTCGCCGGTCCCAAAATTCTTGTTGGTGATGTCAGGCATCCCGCACTCATCAACCAACTCCTTCACAAACCCCACCATTCCGCGCAGGTGGCTGGGAAAACTCTTGCGCACAAGATGCCAGCGGCTCCAACCGACAGCTTTGCGGGCGAAGTGACTGCGACGGACCAGTGGTAACTGCGAGAGACGCTTCAGAAGGCGCTCATGGTACGAAAAGGCGGCAACTTCCGGACGATATTTCTTTCCGTCGACATATTTCGCCCAATAGCCCGTGCCCCAATCTTCGATGAAATATAGGCCCCCAGGCTTGAGGTGGCGGGTGAAGAGGTGCCAGAAACTGAGCCGCGTGAATTGCCCCACGTGCGAAGCGTCGTCAATGATAACGTCAAAGCCACCAGGAGCTTGCTCGCGGGCTATGCGATCCAAAATCTCCGGATCCTGCTGTTCGCCCTGATAGAGCGCTATGCGCGCCGAAGCCAAGCCCGGAGGCGGTGGGTTGATGTCAAGGCCAACTATCTTCGCACTCGGGAAGTACTCCGCCCAGTGTCGCAAGGAATCACCATTTGCGATACCCAATTCGAGCAACACCAGATCCTTCTGGCGCAAGGGACCGAGGAACTCATCATAGTTCCGCATGTAGTGGTCGAGGCCGAGCTTATCGATCCGGACGTCCGTCAGTTGCATGAGTCGATCTCTCGAAAATGCCGCGATCGCCGTTTCCCACAATCGCATTCAGAAGTCAAGCCTAGCCTGAGCACTTCGCCTGAGCGCTTTAGGTGGCGCCTCGGCGCTACCGAGTTTCACGACTTCCCGCACTTTGCGGTGCGATAGTCTGACAAGCAGCGAATTGGGGCTCTCTGCTGTGATGAGCTGAGCACGGATCTCGGCCTTACGAGAACCACGACTCGTACACCACGTCACGGGACACGACCGCTCCTTGTCCCGGCACGAGGATGGGGTCTGGATTGACTATACTCATCAAACGCTATGACGTCGTGGGCGCGGCCGCAAATAGTGGGTTCAAAAAAGTCGGGGTTATTTTCGATCTGAGGTTGCCGAATGAGCATTCGCTACGTGATTGCCCGTCACTGCTTCGGAGGCATCGGGGACCACCTGTCGTGCCTCGTGGGCGCATGGTGGCTGGCCCGGCGAACGAATCGGACCCTCGTCGTCGATTGGAGGGGCTCGCGCTTCAACGCCGACCCTACGGGTAGGCGCAATTGTTTTGCAGATTTCTTCGAGCCTCGCGACAAAATCGGAGGCGTTGAGATCATCGCCGATGACCGGGTAGGTGTCCTTGACTACCCGACACCTATCTTCCCGGACAAGTGGACCCCCGCCATCCTTGCGACTCCTGACCACATGAAGCACACCGCCGCCGAGATAGTCGCGGTAAACCGGCTCGTGACTTCTGAAGCAGACCCGATCGAGCCTACTGTCGCCCTGAATCAGTGGGTCGAACCTTCGCCGCCCCGGGCGGCGGTCCGGATCCTGCTGGACGAACTCCAAGCCGTTGTGCCAATCCGTTCAGAGGCGCAGCGGTTCTGGACTGAGCACATCGGCTTGGCCCCGGCGGTGGCTATCCACGTCCGTCACGGAAATGGTGAGAATGTCGGTTTGCGCGCCGCTTACTGGTTGGGGCCGATCGCGCTGGTGCGCCAGCTTGCGATGAATGCTCGCAACAACGTCCACGGTCCTCGCTTGTTTGGGCGATTCTCGGACAACATGCCGGAGTCGCTGGTCGGAACGCCCGCGCAAGCGGGGACTGAGCGGCGGTTCTACAAGCGTGTTGCCGCGGAGGTTTTTGCCCTTGCGCGATCTGCCGGCCTGAAGAACGGGGTGCCGTTGCTCTTTTGCGATGCGGCGCAAGTCGTCCAGGGCATGCGGCAAGTTCTACCGAATCTCGTTGTTCAATCCAAGCGACTCTTGGGCCCCGGTGAAGGTCCCTTGCATCAACTCGACGCCAATCGAATCCAACATAGCGATCACGGTGGCATTCGCAATCAGGGAATTGCCGCCGACATTACCCGCGAGATGTTCGTGGAGTTGGAACTCATGCGCCGATGCGACGGCCTGGTGTATATGGACAGCGGGTTCTCGCTCTTCTCGAGAATAAGACTCGACGACGGACGGATCTCCCGTCTCGAGCCGACCCTACTTAATCGGCTTATTGTAAAGATGATGACGCGCGTCTGGTAGCATTGACGCGCGTCGCATGCCGGCAAGGGTTGGTGCCGGCGAGCTCGATCGGCGCGAAGCGCCGTCCCTGCGCGAACCCGATCGCGAACACGACCACCGGCACGAGGTTGAGCAAGAGGATCTGATCTGGCTCGCGCTGCGCAACGTGATGAAGAACCGCAGCCGCAGCGTTCGCGAGTGGATCAGCGCGATGAACCAGTTCGCGCTGATGTACCCCGACCGATTCACGGCGCGGGTGGCATAGACTGCAGGGGCGGGGGCTTCGCCCCCTGCCCCCCGAAAAGCGATCGAGAGATATCGAACAGGAAACGTCAACGGCGACAAACGAGTAGTTCTTCGACCTGCCTCAGCACACAAAAATCCGGATACTTCCCTCGGCGACGCTTGACCCTCGAACCTACCCACACGACTTCCTGAAGACCCCACAAAGAGAACCAGGCCGCGGCCTTTGCCAGGATCTCACGCTCGAGCTTCAGCTCCCGGTTCTCCCCGCGAAGCCGCGCGAGTTCCTCGCGTTCGACCGTGGTCAGGCCGTCGGTGGGCTTCCCGTCGTCGCGATCGGCCTGCGCGATGCAGTTACTGATCGTCTGCTCCGAGGGCTCGAACTGCTCGGCGATTTCCGGGATCGGGTCGCACGGCCCGTGCAAGCTCGACGATCTCGTTGCGAAATGCCGCCGGGTACGGCGGTCTGCTCTTGGGCATCGTAACACCTTCAGGTCAAAGGATCGGGTGTCCACGAAACCGCGTCAACTTCAGCCGCAAACCGAGTGGTCCATTACGACGGCGGGTGACATCATCGCGACCCCAGTCTCCGCTGGCCGTGATCCGCCCTGTGGAAGCTCGGCCTTCGCCCGGGCGGCGGCTCCCGTTCCAGATTGCTAATTGCGCCCGCCGGCATGGGCCCGCGCCGAGGGGGGAAGGAGCCGCGAGGCAAGCCACGTGAGCGTCGCCGAGCCGACGGCAAACTGGACGGTCTCGAGCGGGATCGCGAAGCGGGCCGCCGTCAGGGTCAAGGTGTAGAGTGCAAGACACGAGCCCACCAGTGCGAGGGGGTAGAGCAGCCGCCAGCCTAGCAGAGCGGCCAGTAGTAGACCCGGGACGGCGAGCGCCAGAATCGCGGCTCGCGACCCGAGGTAGACGATGTTATGAGACTTCGGGTTGTCCCAGTCGACCCAGACGGTCATTCTCAGTCGTGCCACGGAGAGTTCCACGACGCGCCGCGGGTTCGCGCGGATCCACTCGAGGGCGTAGCGGCGGAAGATCTTCTCCCGTTGCATCTCGCTCTTGCCGCTGAGTTCCTTGCGCTGCTCCTCGCTCAAAGCATCGTACTGGTGGGCATGGTCGGCGTCCTGACCCCGCAGGTCCCGATCGCCGAGTGCGTACTGGTGTTGGCTAATCTCGCGACGACGTTCCTGGGACATCTGGATACGGTCCGTCCCGGTCGCGTAGGGGTTGGCACCCTTCCACACGTTCACCCAGAAGGTGCTCTTCCCCGGAACAAAGGCGCCGTGCACCATTGCGTTGCGCACGACCCAAGGTCCGAGCACGAGGACTCCCGTGACTGTCAGGATTGCTGCATTTCGCAGGCGCACCCGGGCCGGGAGGCCGCGGGCCAGCAGCATCCAGAGGCCCGAGAGCGCCGTGATCGGGAGCATCGCCGGCTCGGTGAGCGAGGCGACGGAGGCGACCGCGGAGAACGCGATCCAGGTTCGGGCGTCGCCGTCGCGAAGGGAACGGAGAAAGAGCGCGACCATCCAGGCAACGCATGCCGTGATCAACGCCACGGCCTGGGCGTGGGTCGTCGCGTATACCTGCGTGGGCCAGAAGGCAAAGAGCCCCGCTGCGGCGAGCGCCTCCGACTGGCGCCCTCCCATCTCTCGCGTCATGCGCGCCACGCCGGCCGTGGCGACGCCGCCCAGCACCGCATTCAGCAGCATCGCTCCGGTGTAGGCCGCCGCCGACCCGACGCCGAAGATCGCGAAGAGCGCGGCCAGCACCAAGGGGTAGGTGGGGGACTGAACCGAGGTCGGTCCAAAGTATTCGAAGTCGCCGAAAGCGAAGCCGTGGCCTTCGACGACATTCATGGCGATTGTCGCGTGCTCGATCGCGTTCGGCTCCTCCCAGGCACGTAGCGCTACTATCGCCGCGACTCGGATTCCAACGGCGGCGGTGCACAGGCCGAGGACGAGGTGGGCGTAACGACGGGAGTCCACTTGGGAATTCATTCGGGGCAGGAGACCGGGTGTCGGGGATTTACCGGCTTTGTACAATCACAGGCGTCACCAGTCACAAGTCGCGCAAAATCATCTCACGTGTGACGACGTCGCGAGGGTACCGTCTCGGGACTCATCACTCACACTATAAGTAGATCATGCCAGAACATCTGAGAGCGCTGGTCGTCATCCTCTTTCTGGCGACCGCGGTATTTGCGGTCGCGAAGGCACCTGCTTGCGCTTTGGCATCCACCTCGGGCGATTTCGAACGGCGGCGCAACCTGTGGTTCGGGATCGTACTCGCGGCCTTTCTCGCCCATGATTTCTGGATCTACATCATCCTCGCGTCAGTGCTGCTCCTTTCCGTGCTTCCTCGCGAGCCGAACAAGCTTGCGATGTTCTACTTCCTCCTGTTCGCCGTGCCAGCACTTCCAGGCGAAGTTACCGGGCTCGGCCTCATCAATTACTTCTTCGTCATCGATTATGTCCGCCTGCTTACCCTGGCGGTTCTATTGCCGGCATTCCTCTACCTGCGGCGGCAGCCGGACACCGAACGATTCGGTCACTTTCTTGCCGACAAGCTTGTCGCGGGATACATCATTCTTCAATTCGTACTGATGCTGCCGGCTACCACCTTCACCAATGCTCTGCGGTTTGGCGCCTTTTACGGATTCATCGATATTTTCCTGCCCTATTACGTGGCCAGCCGTGCTGTGAGAGACCTCCAGGGCTTCAGGGATGCCCTGATGGCGTTTGTGGTGGCTGCGCTGGTCCTGAGTGCCATCAGCGCCTTCGAATTCGGAAAAGACTGGTTGCTGTTCAAAGCGCTGGAAGACGTGCTGGGGGCGCTGCAGTGGGGTTACGGAAATTACTTGGGCCGGGAGGGCAGTCTGCGCGCTGTTGCGACTTCCGGGCAACCCATTGTCCTCGGTTGCATCATCACTGTGGCCACGGGCTTCTATCTGTATCTCAGGAAGTTAGTTCCCAGCCCGCGCCCTTGGGCCCTCGGGCTGGTATTGCTGATGGCGGGATTGATCGCCCCGGTGTCACGTGGGCCTTGGGTGGGCGCCGCTGCAATGCTGGTGATATTCGTCGCGCTTGGCCCGTCGCCTGTACGCGGCCTCACGAGACTTGCACTGCTTGGCGCACTCGTTCTGGCAGTGTTGCTCATGTCCCCAGCAGGACAAGGGATCATCGACCTCATGCCATTTGTGGGAAAAGTCGAGGCAGGAAACGTGAAGTACAGGGAGGACTTTACCGAAGCAAGCATCCAGACAATCATCGAGAACCCTTTTTTCGGTTCGAGCGATTTTGCCACTGCACGGGCACTGCAAGAATTGACCGGGTCCGCTACCAGTTATACCTACCTCGATTTGCTCAATGCGTTTCTGACGGTCGCCATGGGCAGCGGCCTGATTGGCCTGGCTCTCTTTGCAGGCCTCTTCATCACCGTTGGTGCGGGAATTTTCAAGCGCATGAGGCGTCTGGCCGACAAGAACGACGAGGTTTACCTTCTGGGCCGTGCGTTGCTTGCGGCGATGTTAGGAATTGTAGTGATCATGAATACAGTGAGCTTCATTCTGCTCATTTCGACGCTTTACTGGTCCCTGGCCGGTCTGGGCGTTGCGTATGTGCGCATGCTGGCGACGGTCAGAGCTCCTTCCAAGGCGCCCGAGCGTGCCGGGCGCACGAGATTTCCGTCCGCTTCCCTAAAGAACCGGTAGTCGGTAACCGTAATCGGTGAGCAACGGGCGAGCCCTTTCGTTGCGAATTGGGCTTCAAGCGCTAACCCGGCGTTAGCAGTCGTCGTGTCCGCAGGCATTGCAGTAGATCCGGGCAAAGCCGTAGTGTGGGTCGCCGCAGGCGAGGAAGCGCTCAAGCGCCTGCTCTTCGACCGCGCGCCGCAGCGCGCCGGCCGCCCGCAGCTCGCCTGCGTGACGGCTCGCGCACTGCCACAGCGGGCTTGCGCGCGGATTGCGCGGGCGGTAGAGGCCGCCGGGCGCCCGGGCGGTGTCGGCTCGCGCATCGCCTCGATTTCGCGGCGTCTCGCAACACGTTCCCAGCTCGGTGATCTGGCCGCCATCGATAGCGCCTCGGCCCTGAGCCGCCGCCTGCGTCACTACGCCGCTTCGACCTCATCTGTATCGACGAAGGGGCTACTCCTACTCCAACCGCCACGCCGATCTGCTCTTCGAGCTCACCAACCGTCGCTATGAGAAGAAAAGTACGCTGATCACGACCAATCGCGCGTTCGCCGAATGGCAGGAGGTGTTCCCCAACGCAGCCTGCGTCGTCTCGCTGATCGACCGTCTGACCCACAACGCCGAGGTGATCGCGCTCGAAGGCGAGTCCTACCGGCTCAAGGAAGCGCAGGAACGCGCTGAGCAGCGCGCGCAGCGGCGCCGCCGGAAGACAAAATGACACCGCGCCCTATCCAACCGCTGCAGCTACCCGACCACTGGACACCCCGAGAGGCGCTGGCCGTCTTCGAGATCATCGATCTGCTGCGCGACCAAATCTGGCTCGTCTACGGATCCGACATCCAGGACGCCCTTCGCAACGACCAGCATGACCAAGATCCGCGCCAACTGCACCTCGACCTCGATGCCGATCTGCCGTTCTGATCCGGTTACCGGCCCCGCCGCCAGATCACGGCGACGCCAGAGCCGCGCCAAAAACCCGCGGATTTGCGCAACCATCAACACAGCCGCAACGGCTACCGCGACCGACTCTGGGAGACGCGTGCCGGCACCGTCGACCTGAAGATCCCGAAGCTTCGATCGGGGAGTTACTTCCCCGGGTTCCTGGAGCCGCGCAGGACGGCCGAGAAGGCCTTGGCGGCGGTGATCCAGGAGGCGTACGTCCACGGCGTGTCGACCCGCTCGGTCGACGAGCTCGTCAAGGCGATGGGCATGAGCGGGATCACCAAGAGCCAGGTCTCGCGGCTGTGCGCCGAGATCGACGAGCGGGTCGGGGCGTTCTTGAATCGCCCGATCGAGGGCGACTGGCCGTATCTGTGGATCGATGCGACCTACGTGAAGACGCGCGAGGCCGGGAGGATCGTCTCGGTGGCCGTGATAATCGCCGTCGCGGTGAGCACCGACGGCCAGCGCGAGGTCCTCGGGATGGCGGTCGGGGCGTCGGAGGCCGAGCCCTTCTGGACGAACTTCCTGCGCTCGCTGACGCGTCGAGGCTTGCGCGGGGTGAAGCTCGTCATCTCCGACGACCACGAGGGGCTGAAGGCCGCGGTGGCGAAGGTCCTGAAGGCGACCTGGCAGCGCTGCCGGGTGCACTTCATGCGAAACGTCGCTCGTCCACGTCCCCAAGGGCCAGCGCCAGATGGTCGCCGCGCTCATCCGCACCGTCTTCGCCCAGGAGAGCGAAGCCGAGGCGCGTCGACAGTGGCGTGCGGTCGCCGATCAGCTGCGAGAGCGCTTCCCGAAGATCGGCGCGCTCATGGACAAGTCCGAGGCCGACGTGCTGGCGCACATGAGCTTCCCCAAGGCGCATCGGCTGCAGATTCACAGCACCAACCCGCTCGAGCGGCTCAACGCCGAGATCAAGCGCAGGACCGACGTCGTGGGCATCTTCCCGAACGAAGCGGCGATCGTGCGTCTGGTCGGCGCGCTGCTGCTCGAGCAGAACGACGAGTGGCAGTTGCAGCGTCGTTACCTGCAGCTTGAAGGCTTGCAGGCACTCGGCGACAATCAGCCCGCGAGGCTCTCTGCTGTGATGAGCTGAGCACGGATCTCGGCCTTACGAGAACCACGACTCGTACACCACGTCACGGGACACGGCGACTTCCAGCCCCCGACTCCTTCAGCTCATCGGTCGACGTCGCCGCCTGCCGATGCCTGGAGGCCCAGGTGCACCGGTATCGTGAAAGCGCCTTCCCCTCTGATGTCCTAAAGAACAATCTGCTAAGCTGATCTGCAGGATCAACCGCGCTGTGCATGACGCGCGCGGAGCCGATGACGCGACCGGAGCATCAGCATGGCTGAGAACGGCGGATCGCACTGCTGCGGGCCAGGTTATGCCTCGCCGGCCGAGGCGATGAAAGCCCCGCGCGAGAAGATCCTCTACACAGTCGCACTCTATATCGGCACCGGCATCCAAAAGCCGGACTGCCTGGCGACCATCGACGCGGACCCGGAGAGCCCCACCTACAGCCAGGTCATCAGCCGGCTCGAGATGCCGGGCATCGGCGACGAGTTGCATCACATGGGCTGGAACGCCTGCTCGTCGTGCCATCACGATCCGTCGACTGTGGCATCGACCCGAGGGCCCCGCGCCTGCACAAGGTGATCGCGGGCGCCGAGATCAAGTCCAGGACCAATCTGTCGGCCCCGCACACCGTGCACTGCCTCGGCTCCGACATCATCATCTCGATGCTCGGCGACGCGCGGGGAAACGCGCCCGGCGGCTTCCTGCACTTGAACGAGAACTTCGACATCGTCGGGCGATGGGAGAACGACGTGGGCGGCATGAAGTTCAACTACGACTTCTGGTACCAGCCGCGCCACAACGTGATGGTCTCGTCCGAATGGGCGGCGCCGAACACCTTCATGCCGGGCTTCGACCTCGAGGAGGTCGGCCAGCTCAAGTACGGCCGCGAAATCCACTTCTGGGATTTCAAGGGGAAGCGCGTCGAGAGGACGATGCACCTGGGCGAGGACGGACTGGTGCCGCTGGAAGTCCGTTTCCATCACAACCCGGATTCGAGCCATGGCTTCGTCGGCGCCGCCCTCTCGTCCAACATCATTCATTGGTACAAGCGGGACGGCCGGTGGATCTGGGAAAAGATCATCGATGTCGAGAACGTGCGCCACCCGGAGGTTGATGAAGAAGAACGCCGGTCGGGCAGGAGTTTGTCGCCGAGCGGCCCGATCAGGTGTGGCTTGCCGACGTGACTTACCTGTGGACCGACGAGGGGTGGCTGTACCTCGCCTGCGTGCTCGACCTGTACTCCCGCGCGACGCGCTCCTCACTCATGCTGCGCGGTCGACCGCGTTCCAACTCGTTGTGCAGACCCGAGATGCCGCGTTCGCGGTACCGGGTACGCCACATCGTCACCGTCGGGCGGCTGACCCGAAAGCGCCGCGCGACCTCACTGTTCGATACGCCCTCGGTCATCATCAGCACCATCTGCGCACGCCGCACAGTCCCGCGGGCATGCTTTGCGAGCGCGCGATCGACTCCAGTTGCGCGCGATCATTAGCGCTCACCACCAGTTCCTTCGCCGGTCTTGCCATCGCCGAACACTCCAACGTCATACCCGTGGGACCCCGTTCGGCATGGAAAGTTACTTACGGAACACTACACTAGAGCTTACGAATGCCAAACGAGACACGTCGCCTCCAAAACGGGCAATCGCTCCGAAGCGAACACATCGGGCGTGCGTCGGGACAATCGCACGTACCGAGCGTAACCTCCCCCTCGATCACCATAACGATACCGGTCTACAACGAATCCGAGAATCTTCCTGTTCTCTATGAGGCGCTGACTACTGCGCTGACCAACCTAGAGCGCCCGTGGGAGGTTGTCTTCGTGAATGACGGCAGCCGGGATCGAAGCGCGAAGATCCTCGATCAACTCGCTGCCCAGGACCCCCGTGTGAAGGTTGTGCATTTCCGTCGCAACTTCGGCCAGACGGCCGCCATGATGGCGGGCGTGGATTTCGCGTCCGGGGACATCATCATTCCGATGGATGCCGACCTCCAGAACGATCCAGCCGATATCCCGCGACTGCTGACGAAGCTCGATGAAGGATTCGATGTCGTATCAGGTTGGCGGAAGGATAGGCAGGATCACGCCATCAGGCGCAACCTGCTGAGCCGAGTCGCGAACCGACTCATCTCGAGGATCTCCGGCGTCCACCTCCACGACTACGGCTGTTCGCTCAAGGCGTACCATCGGAGTGTCATCAAGGGCGTCAAGCTGTACGGAGAAATGCATCGCTTCATCCCCATTTACGCAAGCTGGCTCGGCGCCCGCATAACGGAAATACCCGTCACCCATCACCCGAGGCGCTTCGGAATCTCGAAATACGGTATGGGGCGAGTCCTGAAAGTGGTGTTTGACTTGATTGTCGTGAAGTTTCTCGCACGGTACGCCGACAAGCCGATGTATGTCTTCGGCAGCGTCGCGGTGCTTAGTTTCGTGGTCGCGCTACTCGCGGGTGTCTGGGCCGTTTACCTTAAGTTCTTCGAGGGCACGAGCTTCATTCAGACGCCGCTTCCCCTGCTGGTGGTACTGAGCGTGATAACGGGGCTCATGTGCCTACTGATGGGTCTGCTTGCAGAGTTGATCATGAGAACCTACTACGAGTCACAGGGTAAGGCGACCTACCTCGTCGCTGAAACGCGAAACATCGAGTGAGTCTCGCTGTGCGCGATCGCCGGTCCGCTGGAGCGACGTCGATCGCCGACGCGCACGGCTGGCAAGTTGCCGGCTACGTCAACGCCCGGATCTCGACGGGTTTATAGCGCAGCCTGTGCTTGAAGGCACGCAGTTGCGCGTCTGCACTGCTGAGACGACGAGCTAACCAGACCATGTGCGGGATCGCCGGATTTGTCGGTCAGGGAACCATCGAAGACCTGCGGCGCATGAACGACTCGCTCGCACACCGCGGCCCCGATGATGCAGGCGTCTGGGTAGACGAGCGACGCGGCGTCTTCCTCGGACATCGCCGGCTGTCGATCGTCGATCTCGGCGGCGGACACCAGCCGATGTGGACCGCCGACGGAGACCTGGGCGTGGTCTTCAACGGCGAGATCTACAACCACCTGGATCTCCGCAAGGAGTTGATCGCGCACGGGTGCGTCTTCCAGACCGATCACTCGGATACCGAGGTGCTCCTGCACGGATACCGCCACTGGGGTCCCGAGTTCACCGCGCGCCTGAACGGGATGTGGGCGTTCGTCCTGTACGACAGGAAAACGCATACCCTGTTCTGCAGCCGCGACCGATTCGGCAAGAAACCCCTGTACTACACGCTCCAGGGTGGCACATTCGTCTTCGCCTCCGAGCTCTCGGCCGTCACCAGGCACCCTGCGGTCCGCGCACGGCTGTCCACACGCAGCCTGCAGAAGTACTTCGCCTACGGTTACATCCCGTCGCCCAGTTCCGTTTACGAAGGTATCCACAAGCTTCCCGGGGGGCATTCGCTCACTCTCGAGGTATCGAGTGGTCGCTTCAGCATCGCCAAGTACTGGGAGTTTGTGATCGAGCCGTTTGAGCGCATTCCCGCGGATCCCGAGCGCGAGTGGGGCGAACAGCTCGTCGAGCTGCTGAGCCGTGCGGTGCAACGGCGGCTGATGTCCGACGTGCCGCTCGGCTTCTTCCTGAGCGGTGGCATCGATTCCTCTTCAGTCGTCGCGCTTGCCACGCGACATGTCGACCGATCGCGCATCAACACGTTCAGCATCGGATTCGAGGAGCCCACCTTCGACGAGTCGCAATACTCGAGCGAGGTGGCCCAGGCGCTCGGCACGAACCACAATCTCGATGTCCTGTCGCTGGAGAAGGCTCACGCCTTGCTACCAGACATCGTGACCAAACTGGACGAGCCGATGGGCGACAGTTCGCTGCTGCCCACCTATCTGCTCTGTAAGCATACACGCGCGAAGGTCACGGTTGCGCTTGGCGGCGACGGCGCCGACGAGCTTTTTGCTGGCTACGATCCGTTCCGTGCGCTGCGCGCGGCGGAGCTGTACGGACGCTGGATGCCGCAACCCGTCCACCAAGCGATCCGCCTCGCGATGAGCTGGCTGCCGGTCTCGCACGCGAACATGAGCCTTGATTTCAAGATCAAGCGGACGCTTCGCGGCCTCAGCTACTCACCAAAGCTGTGGTGCCCGGTATGGATGGGACCGCTCGATCCGGCCGAGATCGGCGAGTTGTTCGACGAGCCTGTGCGCCTGGAGGATCTTTACTCCGAAGCAATCGAGCAGTGGGATGTTTGCGAGCAGGCCGACCTCGTCGACAAGGTCCTGCAGTTCTACACCAAGCTCTACCTGCAGGACGACATCCTGGTGAAGGTCGACCGGGCGAGCATGATGCACTCGCTCGAGGTACGCGCCCCTTACCTCGATATCGAGCTCGTCGACTTCGTGCGCCGTCTTCCCCACAGGTACAAGTTCCGCAACGGGCAGACCAAGTACATCCTGAAGAAGGCCCTCGAGCCGGTCCTTCCGGCGAGCGTGCTGTACCGGCCGAAGAAGGGCTTCGGCGTGCCGATCGGCGGGTGGCTCAAGGAAGGGGTGCTAAAGTTCGACCAAGACGGCCGCGGACCGCTCGACCCGGCGTTCGTCCGCCGCCGGTTGACCCTGCATCAGCGTAACCGCAGCGACGAGCGCGCTTTTCTGTGGAGCAGTTGGCTACTGCAGGTGTTCTCGCGAAGGCACACCAGCACAGCCGGCGCGCCCGCTAGCTGAGCCCTGCATTGGCAAGCTAAGGCTGCCGCGCGGAACCCATTGAGGATTGTGCGTTTCTTGCGGACAGCGCGGGTATCCTCTCCGGTTTTGCTTACCGAGCCGCCGACAACGCCGCCAACTCCTGACAGACTCCGCTGATTCCGTGGGACCTTCAAGAACATCGCCTGCCCCGCCTCCTCCAGACCAGCAGACCGCCGACGCGTTCGCCACCTCCTGGAACAACCTCCCCCGCGGATCGGTGTACACGACCGAGGAGGTCGAAGACTGGTTCGCCCCGGTTACGGCCGGCGACGTGCGCGGTCGACGGGTTCTCGAGATGGGGTGCGGCAATGGCAGCCTGATGGTGCACGTGCTTCGATGGGCGCCCGCGATGCTAGAAGGGGTCGATCTCGGCGCCTCGGTAGTGTCGGCGCGGGCGAATCTCGAAGCGGGCGGGCGCGGGAACTGGGTTGTGCGCCAAGCCGACCTCACGACCTATGCCGCAGGTGGGTTCGACCTTGTATACAGCATCGGCGTGCTGCACCACCTCAAGGTGCCGAAGCTCGGATTCGACGCAGTCGTGCGCAACGTCAAACCGGGCGGGCAGTTCCATTGTTGGGTGTACGCGAAAGAGGGCAACGCTCTCATCATCTGGCTCGTTGATCCAATCCGGCGCATCGCGTCGCGGCTACCGTGGTGGTTCACGAAACACCTGCTCGCCACACCGCTTGTGGTGCCCTACTTCGTCTACGCAAAGCTGCTCGCTGCACTGCCGCGATGGGCCTTCCTCGGCCGGCTGCCGCTCTACGAGTACAGTCTGTGGATCGCGAAGCGCGAGTTTGCGTTCTTCCGGCACGTTGCTTTCGACCAGCTCGTGACCCCGCAAACCGTCTACCTCGACCGCGGCACCATTCAGGGTTGGCTCGACGGCGATGCGCGCATCGAGCCGGACAGCGGGTACGTGATCATGCGCAACGGCAATTCGTGGAAGTTCGGTGGCCGGGTCCGGTGAGAATACTGCTCGTCAACTACGAGTTTCCGCCGCTCGGCGGAGGCGCGGCGAACGCCACGATGTTCATCGCAAGAGCGCTGACGCATCTCGGCCACCAGGTGAGCGTGCTCACGACCGCGTTCGGCGATCTGGCGGGTCCGCGCGTCGAGGACGGCGTCCGCGTCCATCGGGTGCGCGCACGCCGCGCGGCAGCCGACCGCTCCAACCCGCGCGAGATGGCGAGCTTCGTGCGCGCATCGCTCAGGCCCGCGAGGCACATCGCGCGAGAATGCGCCATTGAAGCGGTGATCGTGTTCTTCAGCATCCCCTCCGGTCCTGTCGGATGGTTCCTCGACTGGGCGCTCGGGCTACCGTACGTCGTTTCGCTGCGGGGCGGCGACGTGCCCGGTCTCGTACCGGAACTCGACCGCGTGCATCGCCTGATCAAACCGATCCGGCGTGCCGTCCTGCGGCGCGCGCGGGCCATCATCGCGAACTCCGACAGCCTCGCCCGGCTGTCGGAGAAGACAGACCCGTTCCCGGTCGGCGTGATCCCGAACGGAGTCGATACCGACTACTTTCACGCACGCGCCCTCGGCGAACGGCCGGACGGTGACGTGTTCCGCATCCTGTTCGTCGGTCGATTGACGGCGCAGAAGAATCTCCCGCCGGTCCTCGAGGCGCTTGCCCGGCTCCGGCGCGACCTCGTTCGGGAGGTCGTCCTAGACATCGTCGGAGACGGGCCGCTGCGGAGAGAGTGGGACGAGATGTCGCGTGGGCTGGGCCTTGCCCGTGCGATCTCCTGGCACGGGTGGC
Organism: uncultured beta proteobacterium; assembly: GCA_963789885.1. Taxonomy (GTDB): domain Bacteria; phylum Pseudomonadota; class Gammaproteobacteria; order Burkholderiales; family SG8-39; genus DATEDA01. The sequence goes on from CAWBNB010000014.1 coordinate 45,439, forward strand.
TCCCGAAAGAGCGGGTTGCGACCCTGTACCGTCGTGCCAGTTGTTTCGTGAACCCGTCGCTCTACGAGGGAATGCCGAACACCGTCCTCGAGGCGATGGCATCGGGCCTCCCCGTCATCGCCAGCAACGTCGGCGGCAACGACGCGCTCGTGCGGCACGGAAAGACCGGCTTCCTCGTGGAGCTGACTGATCCCAACCCGTTGGAGCAGCCGCTCGCGGCACTGATCGGCGATGGAGCGCTGGGCGCGCGGTTGGGAGCCGCGGGTCGCACAAGGGTCGTCGCCGATTTCTCCTGGGTGTCGGTCGCGGAGCGATACGTCCGTCTGTTCGTCGCCGAACCGGGTGGAAGCATGTGATGCAGTTCGACTTCGGGCAGAACTGGGCGGATTACTCAGCCAACGCCGCAAGCGACGAGCGCGTGGCCCAGGCTCGGCGCGACTTCGCGAAGTTGCTCTCCGGCGTCGAGCTTAACGGCCGAGCGTTTCTCGATATCGGCTTCGGCCAGGGATTCGCGCTGCTCAGCGCGGCGGCGATGGGTGCGCGAGTCCTTGGTTGCGACATCAATCCCCGGTGCGCCGAGGTAGTGGCGCGCAACCAGTCGCGGTTCCCGGAGCTGCACGGGAGGACGATCGATGTCATCATCGGCTCGATCCTCGACGACGCGGTGGTCGCCCAGCTGCGTCGGCACCCGCTTCACGGTGAATCGGGGTTCGACATCGTGCACTCGTGGGGCGTGCTTCACCACACCGGCGACATGCGCACGGCGATCGGCAATGCCGCGAGCCTCGTGCGACCAGACGGCCACTTCGTAATCGCGATCTACAACCGCCACTGGTCGAGCCGCCCATGGCGCTGGATTAAATGGATGTACTGCAAGTCGCCGCGGTGGCTCCAGCGGCTCCTGATCTGCGCGCTGTATCCGATCATCTGGGTCGCGAAGCTGCTCATCACCGGCAAGAACCTCTAAGAGAGGGGCGAGCGCGCTGTGATACCTAAAACGGTGGGCTCTCGGTCCCACTCCGTGCCCATTCAGCGCTTGGCGTGGTCGCTCAGTTCGGCTAGCCACCCCAGCAATGCGCCGAACAACGTGTACGCAAACAACATCAAGGACAGCGCGAGCGCTTGAGGCGCCGGGACCCCGAACATCCCGAGCAGACCTACGTAGCCACCCTCCCGCAACCCGAGCCCTGCGATGCTGACGGGTAGCAGCAGCAACAGCGCGACGCCCGCGTAAACCAAAAACCAGACTGCAACGGTCAGTTCGAAGCCGATAGCGTGTGCCAATTGGATTTGGATTGCAGTGCAAAGTCCATGGAAGATCAGCGCAAGCAGAAAACATACGAACATGCGCAGTGGGTGCTGTAGCAAGCGATGCAGACCATCGACGAAGCGGCTTAGGAGCGTGCGCAGTCGCCCCGACTGACTTGGCTGGATCCAATTCATAAGAAAAGCATGGGCACGCGTCTGAGCTAGTATCGCTACGACAAGCAGGAACAGCGCTGCCGCTACGATGAACAGCAACGTCAGCTCGCTCGGTGCTCGTTCCACCCATGGTGCTGCGCAGGCGCCCAAGAAAAACAGCGCAAAGGTCGCGACGGCTCGATCCACCAGCGTTGCCGCGACCGCCTGGCCGGGCTCGGTCTCTATTTTGCTCAATCGGTGCGCCTTGACGACATCGCCTGCAACCTGCCCCGGTAGGACCGTACCGTAGTAGAGCGCGACGAACGTTATCTGCACTACATCGCGAATCCGGAACTCGGGGGCGATGCACCAGAGACGTAATGCCGAAATCCACCAAGCGACCAACGTCAGAATTAAGGCGCCAATTGCGCTAACGGGCTCCAGCGAACCTAGAGTGGCAGCTATCTCTGTGAGCGGCGTTCGCCAGAATAGCCACGTGATCAAACACGCCGACACCAAGAGCTTCAAGGCGACGGATCTTGTCATCCGGCCAACTTGCGCAGCGTCAAAATGACCGGAGTCCAACCGTGTATGCCGATGATCAGTCGAGCGAGCAGCGCGCGTGCGCGTCGATTTGCTATCAGCAGGAGCGGCCGCTTGATGCGGCCCAAACTTGCCCAGGTGCCAAAATCGAGCGAGACCATTCGCTGACGGAAGATGTCCTCACCCAGCCCGAGCAACTCGAACTTGTGAAACCCAGACAACTGCCGCAGAGCACGAACGGTCCAGCCGACGTTCAACTCCGTGCGTAAAGTCCGTGCGAACGCGGGATCTCGTCGCCAGATCCAACGCACATACCATGGAAAGAACCCCGACCACATTACCGGCGGATGGAATACTCCATAGTGACCGTCGTAGTACGAGCGATAGTTGGGAAACACGAACTGCAAGGTTCCACCGGGTCGGAGTACGCGTAGTGACTCTGAGAGCACATCGAACGGCCGCTCCGTGTGCTCCAGCACGTTCGCCGAGAAGACGATGTCGAAGGTGCAGTCCGCAAAGGGCAACTGTTCGCCCACTGCATTGAGGATCCGATCTGGTTCCAGCCCATTCTCTTCCATCAGCCTACGCCCCAGCTTGAACGATGCGTCGAAGCCGACCGCATCGGGTTCGATGCCGTGCACATCGCTGCCGTAGTGCTTGCTCCACACGATGAGGTTCGTCGCAAGGCCTGCGCCTACTTCCAGGAGTCGCGCATCTCCGAGACTCGCAAAGCGTTGAAGGATGCCGGCTTGCTGATGCGCCTTTGCTTCGCTCAACAAATCTGCTGCTTGTTTGTGTCGATCCACTCCGGAGAGTCGCTCGAAGAAGACACCCTGTGTCTCGACGACGGCGTCGTACACGTCCTGCGGAATGCGGATCAGTGTGTCGCTCGCATTGTCCATCGCTCTGGTTGTATTTCTTTTCTGGTCGAGGAGCGCCATCTGACGTCATCGACGTTAATCGCTACCGACCACCCGAGGAAATCGTCTCCGTGCGTGTATCGGATACTTTGTGCTCACACAACAACACCGCATTGAGCACACCAAGGTTTGGATCATCCGCGTCGAAGTCATCCGATATGTGAGAGCGTATGCGCTCGAATGCGCGAGGGTCTTCCTCTCGGTGCAAAACCCGAACGCTGAATCCAGCCTGCTCCAATGCGTTCACGTGATCCGTGAGTCGCCACCGCGGCAGATCTCCCGGGTTCAGATACCGCTGCCACGTCTTCTGCGAAAACTGAAGAAAGTGCAGGGGGTATTTGAAGAAGTGATCTCGGTAGTCGACTACGTGTAACATCGCTCCCTGCGTCGACAGGCAGAGCTTCATCTGAGAGAAGACATCCGCCGGTTCGGCCAGATGCTCCAAGACGGAATGCGACAAAATCAGATCCGCTTGCCGGGTGCCAACGCTTGCGAACGATGTACAACGGCGCACCGCCCCGCTGACCGATTCGGCTGTCAGGTCGTGTCGGTGGGCAACCGTCGCCAGCAGAGTCGTGTCTAGCCGAGGATCAAAAGCTGCAAATGGCTCGACGCACCAAACCTGTGAAGCTCCAGTGCACACAAGGGCATACCCGACGCCATTGGTAGAACCGCTCCCCACTTCCACGATTCGTTTTCCTTCGACCGTCCAGCCGTCCTGTGCCAACGACGTGCGATAGAGCTCGCAGACATGATCCGGTCGAACCTCGGCTACATTCGTGCGATAGAAGGGAAGATAGCGCCCAATGCGTTGCAAGTCGGCCGGGAAGAGAAACCTGCGCACGAGACGAAGTGAGATGTATTCGAGGTTACTGAGTAGGAGCTGGAACATTTGTGGTGTTTGCGCCTTCGCTGGCTGAATGAGCCCTATCCGGCCAAGCACCTTCGTGAGCCGCCTCGGTTCGAACTCCTGTCTACGTCCGTCAGTTCGAACCGACTCACATCGGTGATCGCTGCAGATCGCAGTGCTCGTCGTTCTGCCGAGACTCCGAGTGAGCCAGTCAGTACGGGCAACTTCGCGATCCTGGATCGCACATGAGCCGGGCTCGTTCGATGGCTGCGCGATTGTAGCGTGGAGTCCTGAGCCCGTTGCTAATTGCTTCCTCGCCCTTAGAGAATCGTCGACGCTTCATCTGATCCGCTGAGATCACGCCTTCGAAAATCCGCACGGTATCCATCGAGAGCGTGAGTGTGGGCATGCTTTTGTCCGCAGACGGATCGCGGTACTCTTCGCGTCGAAAATGCGTGTACTCATCACCGGCGGTACGGGACGGATTGCCCGGGCCCTTGCGCCTCATTTGCAATCCCTGGGGTATTCGGTCTTCGTCACTGATCGTTTTGGCACGTCCGGTTCGATGAGCGACACCGCCGGACGCACGGTGCTGCATCTCGATATTTTCGAATCGCCCGAGTTGTTCGGCCGACATATCCAAGAAGGGGACACGGTGATCCACCTTGCGTGCTCGTCGGACCCGACGATTTCGCAGGCGGATCCTTCGGCAGACGTCAAAACGAATCTGTTGGGCGCGCTCGCCGTGCTGCGAGAAAGCATGGCTAGAGGTGCGAGGAGGTTCGTTTTCGCGTCGTCGGGCGGTACGGTCTACGGGCCCGCCACCGGTAGAGCATCCATACCCGAAGACGCGCCGCTCGAACCCATCTCCATGCACGGCGCAATGAAGTCTGCGACGGAAACGTATCTGCGCGCAGCGGCTTACGGCGCCGACATGGTTCTCCAAATACTGCGAATATCGAACCCCTACGGCCTCATGAGCAGTCCGCGCCGTCAAGGATTCATCGATGTCGCGATCCAGACATTGAAATCCGGCGGAAACCTGAGCGTTTGGGGGGATGGTTCCGTCGTCCGCGACTACTTGTACATAGCCGATCTTCTGTCGGCCTTCGAAGTGACGCTGAAGCACGAGCGCAGCTTTACGTTGAACATCGGTTCTGGCGTCGGTTCCTCGATCAACGAAATCATCGATCTGTTGGCATGCCACTTCGATTTGGCGAACCGTGTAGACCGCCTACCCGGGCGATCCATCGACGTGCCGCGGAACGTGCTGGACATAAGTGCCGCGCGCAAGACACTCGGTTGGGCGCCCACTGTCGCGCTCGCGGAAGGCATCCGGCGAATCATTTCTCGCTAGACGAATGCGCGTCTTGTTTTTGAATTACGAGTATCCACCTGCTGGTGGTGGGGGTGGAGCCACCAGTCGATGCTTAGCTGAAGCCCTCGCGGGTCGTGGACACATGATCTACGTGCTGACGAGCGGCACGAAGGAAATGTTAGGAACCGACCGGTCTCTTCCGCAATTGACGGTCGAGCGAATCGAGACGGGGAGAAAGCGCGCCGACGTCTGCACTCCCTTTGAAATGCTTCGATACGTAATCGCTGCGGCACGACGCCTTCCGGCGCTGCGGACGAGTTTCGACCCCGACATCGTGCACTGTTTCTTCGGCATGCCGACCGGTGCCGCAATGCTTCTCGATGGCCTCGCGCACAACAAACCCTATGTCGTGTCCCTACTGGGAGGCGACGTTCCGGGTTTCTTGCCGTCGGAGACGGCGATGATGCACGCAGTGACGAAGCCTGCGACACGAGCGATCTGGAAGCAGGCCGCGTTCGTGTTGCCGAACAGCAAAGGTCTGGCCGAACTCGCGCGCCATACCGTCGAGCGCCGGTACGACGTCGTGACGAACGGTGTCAGTCTTCAGCAATTCGTCGAAGCCGGTGCGATCTCGTCTACGGATCCGCTTCGTCTGCTGTTCGTTGGTCGATTGGTTCATCAGAAAGGACTGGACATCCTCATCGAAGCGTTGCGTAAGGTCTCGTTGCGAGGTCGCCAGCTCGAGATGACGATAGTCGGCGACGGTCCTGATCGAGCCAAGTTGGAACCACTGACCGTTGGCTTAAGGGATCAGATCGACTTTTCGTGGCGTGGCTGGGTTCCTCTGGACACTCTCCCCGAACTCTATCGGCAGCATCACGCACTCATCATGCCGTCGAGATTCGAGGGCATGGCGAGCGTAATGCTTCAAGCGATGGCGTGCGGCTGTACGATCGTGACCTCCGATGTGTTCGGCGCTGCCGACGTCGTAAACGATTCGGTGTCGGGTTACGTAATTCCGATAGAAGACGTGGATGCCCTCGCTGATCGCATATCGCGACTCACGCCCGACCTTTTGGTGCGGCTGCGTGCCGCAGCGCGGCTCGCGGCGGTCGAATATTCGTGCGAGAACATTGCGGAGCGCGTCGAGACCCTCTATCTCGAGGCCATTCGAACGCGGTGACTATCTTTCGGCTCGACGTGATCGTTGGGAACGATGATTCGCCCAGTGCACGCGATGTGAGACCTGACGCAACCGTTGGTGCTCTCGCGACGTGCGGTCGCTGGCGGAGAAGAAGGCGTTGAACGCGCAGGAAATTCCCTGATCAATCTAGGACGCTTGTCGGCGCTGCCCGTCGTGCCTTCGGCGCGTTCTCGTCCGGATGGGAACGTGTTGCGAGACGCCGCGAAATCGAGGCGATGCGCGAGCCGACACCGCCCGGGCGCCCGGCGGCCTCTACCGCCCGCGCAATCCGCGCGCAAGCCCGCTGTGGCAGTGCGCGAGCCGGCACGCAGGCGAGCTGCGGGCGGCCGGTGGGCTGCGGCGCGCGGTCGAAGAGCAGGCGCCTGAGCGCTTTCCTCGCCTGCGGCGACCCACACTACGGCTTTGCCCGCATCTACTGCGATGCCTGCGGACACGACTACCTGCTCGCCTACTCCTGCAAGACGCGCTACTTCTGTCCGAGCTGCCACCAGAAGCGTGCTGCTCTACGGCGAGTGGGTCGAGCAGAACGTGCTCGCGCCCGTGCCGCACCGGCAGTACGTCTTCACCGTCCCGCGGCTCTTGCGCCCGGGCTTCGGCCGGCACCGAGCATGGCTCGGCGAGCTCTGCCGCATCGCCGCCCCCAAGATCGTCCGCGCGTCCGGCGTCGGATTCACCGACACGTAGTCACGCTTGAGCGTGTTCACAAACGCCTCCGCCATTCCGTTCGAATGGGGGCTTTCAGGTCATGCCGGAACCCGCGACGTTGTTCCTTCTCGCGGGAGGCATCGTGCTGATCGTCAGCGTTCAGATGCGTCGGAGGCGACGCGCCTGACGTGTCGAGCCCCGGCCTTCCGGTCGTGGGCTCGCCCGTTCAACCGTAGCGCCGCACAGCCGCGTGCCGGTCTGCTCCCCGAAAGCCTAGACAAATGGGGCTGTGCGAGCCTGCCGTCCTGGATCGAGCACTACAATGAGCATCATCCGCACTCTTCACTCAGGATGCGTTCGCCTCGGATGTTCCGGCGGCGAGCAGGCCTTGGTGGAGTGAGAGTCCGTATCCGGAGATACGGGGGCAACATCAGCAACTTTCGTACCATATCACATCGCATGAACCGACCATTGCAGTTCTTACCACGGGCGGACCATATGCCGCTGCTATCGAAGTATGGCCTGTACCGCGGCCTGATGTTCGTTGCCGTGGGCCTGGCTCTGGCGATGGCGCTTCTCAGCACGACAAACAAGCAAGTCCATCACGATGAATTCGATCACGTCAACGCGGCACGGTTCTATTTCGACCACTGGCTCCCGCCCGGCGTCGGCGATCCGCGCGCCCTCGAAGCGTACTCGCTGTTCGGTGCGTCTTACCTCGACGAGTGGGACGTCGTTTACCCACTGGCGGGAAAGTTCGCGAAACTGATCAGTCCGATGGTGACGAATGAAATCATTGCGCTGCGATTGTTCAATGTTGGGCTGCTTCTGGTGCTCGCGTGCATCGCGCTTGTTCGGCGCGACGACATTCTGGCGCTTGCCCTGTTGTTGACGTCACCGCAGATCTGGTACGTGTTCAGCTATGTCAACGGCGATGCGTTTCCGATGTTCCTGTCGTTCCTGGCGGTCATCGCCCTCACCTCCTCTCGTAGCCTCTTCAATGCGCACGCCCGGTCGACCCTCGTTCGTTATTTGCCATTGGGTATCTGCATCGGCTTGATCCTGCTGTCCAAGAAGACCTTTTGGCCTTTCGGCTTGTTCGCAATCTGCTGTGCCCTGTGGCTCGAATTTGCGGAGCGCCAGCACGCCCGCACGATCGGCGGTTTTCTCAAGAGCGCGGGCCTGCTCGGTTCCGTCATCCTCCTGACCGCGTTTCCGCGCGTCGGCTACGACCTCGTTGTCAACGGCCTGCCCGCTCAGAAAGCCGCGCGCATGGCGCAAACCCAGGATGCCTTGGCGCTCCCCTATTTCAAGCAGTCGACAAACTTGCGAGCCGAGCTGAATGTAAGGAGCAAAGGAGTGACCCTCGTTCAGATGATGAAGCCCCCCTACAACTGGGCCGGGCTTTCCGCGGTTACCGCATTCGGAGCGTACAACTACACAGCTATCCGCGTGCCGCGCGCTTATTACTACCTCATATTCGGCGCGTACGCCCTCTTTCTGGTCTATCTGGGCATCGCCGTGGCAGTTCGCGGCAACGCGAACGACAGGGCGATTCTCTTTGGCGGCTTCGTGTTTTCCTTGCTCATCATCGGTCTCTCCATTTACCACTCGTGGACCGGAGACTTTCAGCCTCAGGGACGCTACCTTTTCGGTGTCCTTGCAATCCTCGCCGTCGCACTTGCCCGGAGCAAACGCCTGCTGCACCCTTTGCCTGTCAACGTGTTCCTGCTGCTTTGTTTCTCCTGGTCCGTCTACTCTTTTTACACAGCAGGACTTGCCCAGGTTTCCCAATTCAGAGACGTCGTGGAAATCAACCCCAACTTCAAGAGACCACTTGATTAGCGACAATCCTCAGCAGGCTCACGTGGTGAGCCGGTGAGGGGGCGAAGATGGGCTCACCGACACAGGAGGTGAGCCATGGCGATGAACCGAGTGCAGTTTCAACCCGGACTTTCGATGGCCGAGTTCCTGGACCGATACGGCAGCGAGGACAAGTGCGAGGCGGCGCTGGTTGCCGCGCGCTGGCCCAAGGGCTTTGCCTGCCCGGCCTGCGGCTGCGGCCGTGGCACAGCGCGTTCGTTCGCGCAGGGCGCCGCTACTGGCAGTGCGCGCGTGCCGCCACCAGTGCAGCGCTCATCAGCGGCACGATCTTCGAGTCCACCAAGCTGCCGCTGACGCGCTGGTTCCTGGCCATGCACCTGCTCACCCAGTCCAAGAACAACGTCTCGGCGCTGGAGCTCAAGCGCCACCTGGGCGTTTGCTACAAGACGCGCCTGGCTCATGAAGCACAAGCTCATGGAGGTCATGCGCCAGCGCGAGGACTCGCGCGTGCTCGACGGGCGCGTGGAGATCGACGACGCCTACCTCGGCGGCGAGCGCTCCGGGCGGCAAGACGCGGACGCGGCTCGGAGAACAAGGTGCCCTTCATCGCCGCGGTGCAAACCACCGCTGAGGGTCACCCGCAGTACGCCTGCTTCTGCCAAGCAGCCGTTCACCACCGAGGCGGTGGCGATCTGGGCCGCCAAGTCGCTGGCCACCTCGGCCAGCGGTGGTCTCCGACGGGCTGTGGTGCTTTCGCGGCGTCAAGATCATCGGCGCCGACCACGAACCCATCGTCACCGGCAGCGGCAAGGCCAGCGCCAAGCTGCCGCAGTTCAAGGCCGTCAACACGCTGCTGGGCAACCTGAAGACCGCACTCGACGGGCACCTACCACGCGTTCGATTTCGCCAAGTACGCCCATCGCTACCTCGCTGAGGCCCAGTACCGATTCAACCGTCGCTTCGACCTGGCCTCCATCCTGGCTCGCCTGCTGCGCGCCGCCGCGCTCACCCCGCCTCAGCCGGGGCGGCTCCTGCTCGCTGCTGAGGTTCGTCGCTCGCGCTGAGGTTCTTCGAATCAAGAGAAACCTTGTTCGCTTTCCGCTCGAGGCGATATCGACGCAGGCCTGACAACATCAGCGGAAGGCCGACAACGACGCCTCCCCAGAGCGTCACAATCCGAACGCAAGTGACAACCATCAGCGCGTGATCCAGCTGAACACCAATATGCTCGAGATCGAGTAAGAGCGCCACTTCGAAGCCGCCGAGGCCACCTGGCGACATGCTAGCGGATCCGGTCAGACGAGCGAACGCGACCGCGCCGATTCCAGTTCCGACGGAAATGGTCGTAGAAAGATACGCAAGGACACCCCAAAGAAATAGGCCAACGACAGCGTTGGCGAGCACGCCCAACAGGACAAACATCAGCGCTCGGGGAAGCGCCAACAGGCGCCTAGCTGCGTGCAATAGGCCGGCGGTCGCGTTGACCGCCACAAGGAGTTTCGGCCACTCGCTGACCAACCGTCGCAGCCCGTGAACGACCGGGTCAGGGTAACGAGCGACGAACGCGATGCACCCCAAGCCCGCTACGGCGATGATGGTGAGACCGTCTGAAAGTGGTCCCCGATAGAAGACAGCACCAAGTAGCAGCAGCCCCGCAAGATCGAAGAGGCGCTCGGCGAAATAGGCGGTAAGGCTCGTGCGAATCGGCACCCCATGGCGCACCAGCAGCAAGCTGCGGGCCGCCACACCGATCTTCCCCGGAGTAGGAAGTAATCCGAGCCCTGCCATGAATATGCCAAAGCTGGCCATTTTAGGGACGCGTGCGCCGAGACAGCCCAGCATCCACTGCCACCGCACAAACCTGAGCAAGTGATTCGCCCCAAAGGCGACAAGAATCATTGCCGCGATATGCGATCCGCCCCGCTCGAGTCGGGCGACCTCAGCCCGGTCAGTAACGAGAATCCCAGCGATAACTAGTATGACCACCCAGACGACCGCAGCGACAACGACGAAACGAACGCCCCGATGAACGCGAAGCAACAGCGCTTGCTGGCTGGTCCTGCGCGGCTGCGCATTAGGTGCCTCGGTCGCCACGGCAATATGCTCCGGAGGGTTATCGGAACGACCACCGTTTGTGTCCGATGAAACTGGTGATAATCGGCACGCAGACTCCCGCGACGTGCGCAATAAGATCGACATGAGTTCGAACGCCAGCCCAGGGCAGGATGATGTCAGCGAGAAGCAGCGTGACAACCAACGTCTGGACAACAGCGGCAATATTCACGAGGGCAAAAACCACTATCTGCCGATGAAAACCGGCTCGCCCAGGGGGAAAAACATAGCTCCGCATCAGGACAAACGCGACTGCCATGCCAACGAGATAGGCAAGTACCACCGCAACAGGTAGGGCGACCCAGAGGCTCAAGCCGATCCGGGACAGAATGTTGGCCGCGGCGGCGAATCCACCAGCGGCAAGGAACCGCATGAATTCAGTGGTATGCGCTCTTGCGTCCACGGGCATCGCCGATGTTAAGGGCCGGTAACGGCGGTGTTACGCGCCCGCTGGAATCGGACGGCATTCAAATCAATGCGGGAAAGGTCAGTCTGACTGGACCGGTCAGGCCGTATCGCGATTCAAGATGTGCCCTTGGGCGCCACCGATGACTGCAGTAGGTTCGAGGTACTCATCGGGCTCCTTTAGCGCAAGTTCGGAAACCGCGCGAGCTGCACGCGCGAGTTGAGACAGGGGGATCGGCGCGAAAAGGCCCCCTCGCCGGAGCCCCAATGTGACCTGACTGGCACGTGTTGTGCTGAGATTTGGCATCCTATAGGGTATCGAGCCGATACGCGTCCGGATGTTCGTCCTTGAGGATCTCTTGAGGTGAGTCTCGGATATTGTGGCTCACCGGGTCGACCAAAGTCGACGGCGCGGTAGCCGGAACCTACAATCGCGGCCATGGTCCCCCGCGGCGAATTCAACGTTTCCTTGATTGCCCGCCGGAGCTAGTCGGATACCTCGAACAGCTCGTGCCAGGTTTCGACGCCGATCAAATGGTTGGATATGCAGCGCGCTAAGGAGGCGTTGGTTCCGCCGCGCGAGCCAGTGCTCGTCGTCGACTTGGACGGAACGCTCATCAAGACCGATCTGTTGGTCGAGACAAGCTTAGCTCTTCTGAAGCAGGACCCTTCTTCACTCCCCTTGTTAGCGGTCTGGTTGGCACGCGGGAAGGCGAATCTGAAGGAACAGATCGCGAAGCGAGCAGAGATAGATGCCGTGTCCCTTCCCTACAACAGGGAATTCTTGGACTTCCTCCGCGCAGAGCATGCAGCGGGGCGCAAGATCTGGCTGGCGACCGCTTCCCACCGCAAACTCGCCGAGCAGGTGGCCGCCCATCTGGGCATTTTCGATCGCGTCTTGGCGACCGAGAACGGACGCAACCTTTCTGGAAGGGCCAAACTGGATGCGCTGGTCTCCCAGCTAGGGGCAAATGGGTTCGACTACGCGGGCAATTCGCTCGTGGATATCCGGATCTGGCCTCAAGCCCGGCGCGCGCTGGTCGTTAATCCCGAGCGAGGCGTAGAAACGGCCGCTACCCGCCGCTTCACCGTCGAACGCGTTTTCCCGCGAGAGAAGACGCGTTGGTCCACTTACTTGAGAGCCATTCGGCTTCAGCAGTGGGTGAAGAACGTGCTGATCTTCGTCCCTTTGCTGCTGGCGCATCGCGTTCATGAAATGCCGCTCCTCTTCAACGGCGCGATTGCTTTCCTAGCCTTCGGCATGACGGCCTCGAGCGCCTATGTGCTGAACGATCTGCTGGACCTCACGGCCGACCGTCACCATCCCCGAAAGCGACACCGGCCATTTGCGTCGGGCGATCTAGCCCCTTCGGCCGGCTTCTGGCTCGTGCCATCGCTGTTGGTTGGGGCGGGCGTTCTCGCCATGCTGCTGCCCGCGGCATTCAGCTTGGTACTCATCGTTTACTTTGCGGGAACCTTGGCGTACTCCTTCCAGCTGAAGCATCACGTAATGCTGGACGTGATGACATTGGCAGGCCTGTATACCTTACGAATGATCGCCGGGGTTGTCGCCGCTTCCGCGGCCCCGACGTTCTGGCTGCTGGCTTTTTCGGTTTTCATTTTCTTGAGCCTCGCCTTGGTCAAACGCTATTCCGAGCTGAGGGTGATGCAGCGTGAGGGAAAACAGGAGGCACGCGGCCGCGGCTACCAGGTCGGCGATCTCACAATACTGTCCGCTGCCGGAATCGCGAGCGGCTACCTCGCGGTATTGGTTCTCGCGCTCTACGTTAACAGTCCCGAAGTCCTTCGCCTCTACCGTACTCCGGAGGCTATCTGGCTGCTCTGCTTTCTCCTGCTCTACTGGGTCAGTCGCATGTGGATGATCACTCACCGCGGGGACATGCATGACGATCCAATCGTTTTCGCCCTCACCGACGGTCCGAGCCTCGTCATCGGCGTATTGGCCGGTGCGATCGTCATTGGCGCGACCCTATGACGCGCTACGAGTCGTGGGGCCGATTCCCGAAGGCCACACACGACGTCGTGCAAATGAACTGGCGCGACATAACGCTGCCCGCGGACTCGGGAAAAAGCATGCTTCCCTTCGGAAACGGTCGCAGCTACGGGGACTGCTGTCTGAATGACCATGGCATTTTGCTCGATGCCCGTGGCCTTGACCGTTTCATGGCTTTCGACGCACGAACGGGAAGGTTGCGCTGTGAGGCCGGCGTATTGCTCTCCGAGATCCTGGAGCTGGTCGTTCCGCGCGGGTGGTTCCTGCCGGTCACTCCAGGAACACAGTTCGTCACTCTCGGGGGAGCGGTCGCCAACGATCTACACGGCAAGAATCACCACCAAGCGGGGACCTTTGGGCGACACATCAATTGCTTCGAGCTGTTGCGCTCGGATGGGACCAGGCTCCGATGCTCGTCAACCGAAAACCCAGATTGGTTTCGCGCGACTGTCGGCGGGTTGGGGTTAACTGGCCTAATCACCTGGGTTGAACTTCAGCTCAAGGCCATATCGGGCCCGCACATCGATCAGGAGATCGTCCGCTATGGCCGGCTCGATGAATTCTTTCGATTGTCTCGCGAGTCGGAGACCGCCTACGAGTACACCGTCGCATGGGTCGATTGCGCGGCGACGGGCGCATCCCTTGGCCGGGGCTTGTTTATCCGTGGCAACGACGCCAAGGGGGGGCAAGATCGACGAGCGAGAGCGCCGTATGCGCGATTCAGCGTCCCGTTCGACCCGCCGTTCGCGCTGATCAACGGCCTGAGCCTTCGCTGCTTCAATGCGCTGTACTACCGAAAGCAGTTGCACGAATACGCGCGCTCGACTGTGCACTACTCAACTTTTTTTTACCCGCTCGACGCCATAGGCGCGTGGAATCGGATCTACGGGTCCAACGGACTGCTGCAATATCAGTGCGTTATTCCACATCGGCACGCGGAAGCGGCGATACCGGAGATCCTCGGCCAGATCGCCGGCGCTCGCACCGGATCCTTTCTCGCGGTGCTCAAGGTGTTCGGGGACCTGCCTTCTCCCGGATTGCTGTCGTTCCCGCGCCCCGGAGCGACCCTCGCACTCGACTTTCCGAACCAGGGAAGGCGAACATTCGACCTGCTCGATCGCCTCGACGCGATCACCGTGGCGGCCGAGGGGGCACTGTACCCGGCCAAGGATGCGCGAATGAGCCCCGACACCTTTCGACGGTCTTTCCCGAACTGGCAGCAGCTCGAACCGTTTATCGACTCTCGATTCTCGTCTAGCTTCTGGCGCCGCGTGGGCGGCGAGTCCCGACCAGGATGACCCTAACGGTTGGCGGGCGGTTTCGGTGAGAAGAATACTGATCGTCGGTGCGACCTCGGCCATCGCCGAGGCCACCGCGCGCCTGTTCGCCGCGGATGGCAACCGGCTCTGTCTGGCCGGGCGCAAGGTACCGCGACTGACGGCGATCGCTGAGGACCTCCGGATCCGCGGCGCAACACAGGTCGAGACAGTTGCACTCGATGCCAACGATTTCAGCCAGCACGAGCCCGTCCTATCGCAGGTGGTGCAGGCTATGGGTGGACTGGACGCGGTGCTGATCGCCCACGGCACGCTGCCGGATCAGCAGGCATGCCAGGCTTCCGTCGACGCGACACTCGAAGCCTTCACCACGAACGCACTCAGCGTCATCGCACTGCTGACCCTGGTCGCAAATCGTTTCGAGCAGCAAGGCTCCGGCACGATCGCGGTGATCTCGTCGGTTGCGGGAGATCGCGGACGGCAGAGCAACTACGTGTACGGAGCCGCAAAGGGCGCGGTAAGCACCTTTACGCAAGGGCTTCGAAACCGGCTCGCACGTGCGGGCGTGATGGTCGTGACCATCAAGCCGGGGTTTGTCGACACTCCAATGACCGCGGCGTTCAAGAAGGGCGCCTTGTGGGCAACGCCCGAAGCGGTCGCAAGGCGGATCCATCGGGCGATGGCGAAAGGCGAGGATGTCGTCTACACGCCGTGGTTCTGGCGCTGGATCATGGCAATCATCAAGGTCGTGCCCGAATCGATTTTCAAGAGGACCCGTCTTTGAAGTGAACCCAAGCGACAAGATCGTCATCACGGGCGGCGCCGGACTTGTCGGCCAGAACCTCATCGTTCAGTTGAAGCAGAGAGGCTTTACTGGGATCGTTGCGATCGACAAGCATCCCACGAACACGTCGACGCTGCGTCGCCTCCATCCGGACATAATCGTGGTCGAAGCCGACCTCGCCGAGCCTGGCGTGTGGGAGAAAACCTTCGGCGGTGCGAGCACCGTGGTCCTCAACCAGGCGCAGATCGGCGGTTTGTCGCTTGCGGACTTTCAGCGCAACAACGTCGTCGCGTCGCAACGAATTCTCGACGTCATCTGTCGTCAGCCGAAACCACCGTTCATCGTTCACATCTCGTCTTCGGTGGTCAATTCCCGTGCGGTCGATTTCTATACCGAGACGAAGAAGGCACAGGAGAAGCTCCTCCTAGCGAGCGGCCTACCGTGCACGGTACTGCGCCCGACGCTGATGTTCGGATGGTTCGACCGCAAACACCTCGGATGGCTCGCCCGGTTCATGCGGAAGGTGCCGGTATTCCCGGTACCCGATCGGGGGGACTACATTCGTCAGCCGCTCTACGTCGGCGACTTCTGCAATGTCATCATTGCGTGTCTGGGCGGAAAGTTCGCCGGTGACACCTTCGACATCTCGGGCCTTGAGCGAATCATGTATTACGACATCATTCAAGAGATCAAGGAAGTCGTCGGCTCGCGGACGGTCATCGTCCGGATACCCTTCCGCGTGTTCTGGTGGCTGTTGCGCACGTACGCCGTCTTCGACTTGGATCCTCCGTTCACGACCCGGCAGCTCGAGGCGCTGGTCATTCCGGAGTCCTTTCCGATCATCGACTGGCCAGCCATTTTCGGATGCTCGCCGACTCCCTTCAGGAAGGCGATCGAGCAGACCTTTCGGGACCCGACCTACTCCAAGGTCGTTCTCGAGTTTTGAGCTGCCGGCGGGAGAAATAAGCCGGTGAGTCGGGTTGTCGTCATGGGTGCGGGGCCGATGGGGTTGGCGGCCGCATGGCACGCGTCCAAGGCCGGGCACAAAGTCGTCGTGCTCGAAGCCGACCGCGTTCCCGGGGGTATGGCTGCGCACTTTGATTTCGGTGGCCTCTCGATCGAGAGGTTTTATCACTTCATCTGCAAGCCGGATCAGGCGACGTTCGACCTGATGGCGGAACTCGGTATCGCGGATCGCCTTCGCTGGCGCTCAACGTCGATGGGCTATTACATCGCCGGTAAGCTCTACAGGTGGGGGGATCCGCTTGCGCTCCTATCCTTCCCGCTTCTCGGGCCGATCGACAAGTTCCGTTATGCGCGGCACGTGTTCATGGCCTCCAAGCGCCATGATTGGTCCGAGCTCGAGTATTCGAATGTACGCGACTGGATCGTCGCGCAAGCGGGCGAGAAGATCTGGAACCTGTTGTGGAAGCGCAGCTTCGATCTCAAGTTCTACGAGCTTGCGAACTCGGTGTCGGCC
The DNA here is from genome assembly GCA_963789885.1 of uncultured beta proteobacterium. Lineage (GTDB taxonomy): Bacteria > Pseudomonadota > Gammaproteobacteria > Burkholderiales > SG8-39 > DATEDA01. The sequence continues at coordinate 62,216 of CAWBNB010000014.1, forward strand.
CCCTGGCTCGGTGCTCGGATCAAGCGATTGGCCGCCTCCCGCCGGTCGATTTTCCAGGAAGAGCTCGGCTATGTCGACGGCGGCACCGAGGTGCTGGTGGAAGCCCTTGTCAAGGGCATCGAGGCCAACGGGGGCAAGGTACTCTGCCGAGAGCCGGCCCAGCAGGTGGAGATCCGAGATGGAAAGGTCGTCGGGGTGCGCACGCCAAACGGCTGGCACGATGCAGACCATGTCATCTCGACCATGGCGATCCCGTACGTCACCAAGCTCATCCCAGGTCTCCCCGAGGAGCACCGTACCAAGCTCGAAGCGATCCGTAATATTGGTGTCGTCTGCGTCGTGCTTAAGCTCAGGAAGTCGGTCACACCTCATTTCTGGGTGAACATCAACGATCCACGGGTCGAGGTGCCGGGCATTGTCGAGTTTTCGAACCTCAGGCCAACGCGCGAGCATATTGTTTATGTGCCGTTCTACATGCCGCAGGGCAACCCCAAGTTCTCGCGCGATGACCACGCGTTTATCGAGGAAAGCAAGAACGTGGTCAAAATCGTGAACCCGTACATTCGCGACGATGACTTCCTCGATGCAGCCTTGGGTAGGCTGCGTTATGCCCAACCCGTGTGCGAGCCCGGGTTCGCTGACAGGCTCCCACCAATTCAGACATCAATCCGCGGATTGCAGATTGCTGATACGAGCTTTTATTATCCGGAAGATCGGGGTGTGTCAGAGAGCGTTCGGCTAGCGAAGCAGATGGCAGCCCGGATAGCGTGACTGGACGGGACTTTGAAAACTACGCGGCGGCGCTGCTGAGCGATACGACAACCAGAAGTCGGCGAACTCATGGATACGGGAATGGTGAAGTACTGAATTCAAAGTGGCCCCGCAGTGGTATGCCACCCTCATCTGCCACGCGAATCCGGACGGCCATGGGAGACTCAGGCCACGAACCATCTACCCAGGCCTCGAGATCCGCGAGGCTGCGCAGATCTGGATTGAGAAGAAAACCGGCCGCTGCAATCTCCGGCACAAGGCGAAAGGGCTGAGGTTCCGGTGAGCCAGAGAAAGTGACCTCCAGTTGGCGGATCGGCGGCTTCCATACGACGGCGCGCAGCCGATCTAACCACGAATCGCGTGTGACGATACGGACGTAGGCGGGCTGCTGGCCCGGGTTCGGCACGTTCGCCCAGCCATCCGTCTCAACAATGGCAACTACCTCGCGCTCCGAGGTGAGCTGCACTGGCGCTGCCCGGCGTTCAAGCAGGAGGTGGGACTCAAAGCGGCCTTTCAGACGATAGTGTGTTCTCAGGATTGGCCATACCGCAGCGTCATCCTGCGTTGGCCAGCGGCGATCGACGATTTGCACCCGAACGAGAAGCCAGCGCGGACCATTCGCTGATGTGAGCGCTTCAACGTTGCGCGCAGCAAGATCGGCTGTATATGCAGAGTAACTTTGCAGGACGGGTCGGGGACGCCAACGATCACGCGGGAACGAGCCCAAGAGATACTGATCGTTGCCAATGATGTCGAACGTTCCGCCCTCTTGTTCTAGGATCAGCGGCGGCCTGGGCAGTGTCGCCTTCCACTCATTGAGCGCGCGGTCCAAATCGGGCGGTGGCAAGCGTGCATGTGCAAGTGCCGCGACGCCTCGGACCATTCCCAGCGCGCGGGGCTCAATCATCCATCGCATGCCCAGCGCAAATAACGCTATAACCGCGCAAAAACAGGCGATCGCGCCGACCAGCCAACGTCCCCATCGCGCCGACAACGGGAGCATCAGCAGAGCCAACGCGCCGACGGAGCTGAACCCCGGCAAGAGATGGTGATGATCGGCGCCCACCGTCGCGAGCCGTACGGACACCAACAGCACCGCTGCAATGAACACAACCCACGCGAGCCGTACGGTCCACGTTTCTCCATCGGCGAAGGACCTGCCCGCGGCCACGGAGGTTACGCCCAAGGCAGCCAGCGCGACTGATACCGACGCCATGAACGTCGTTACCGCAGAGCCGTGCCAACCGACGAGATTCGTTATGGCTTGCGGATAGCCGCGGGCAACTTCCGCCGCGCCAACAAACCAAGACGCTCTTGACCTGTATGGGCCGGTGCCCGGCCATCCGCTGGAATAGCGCATTCGCCATGCGCATGGTTACCCTGTTCCAAAGCGCGACGGGAAAGCGGGCGCGCTGTGCTGCCGTCATTCGCGAATAGCAATCATCTCTATTCGGTGCAGGCTCGTCCGTCCATCTGCCGAAGAACAATACACCCTGTCCGAATCTATCCTTACGGGCGACACCGTTATGCCAACTATAGGCAAAATCGGAGTCCACGTCCCTGCGAAGCTTCTCGATAGATTCCAGCAGAGAGCGCGTCATGACTCGCCGAACCATAACGTTGTGTGCAGGTAACGGAACCAGTCGCAATGTCGCATCGACGATCAGGCCGGTAAGACCAAAGCCGCCACACGTGGCCGCAAACAGATCCGGATGGCTTGCGCGCCTGATTTCCTCAAAGCCTCGCCCCGGATGGTAAATTGTGATTGCGTCGACCCAGTCGCAGAATGTTCCATCCCTCAGCGGATTCTTGCCATGAACATCGGCCGCAATGCAGCCGCCGACCGTGATCAAAGGATGACCTGGGAGAACTGCCAGATAGAGGTTCCTCCGGGCGGCCCATCCAAGCAGGCGCTCGAGGGTGGTGCCGGCCTCCACCTTGACGGTGTTGGTTTCGGGTTGAAATTCAAGCAGGCGATTGAATGCGGACATCTCCTGGACGATCACGCCTTCGCCGAAGCTGGCCGCGGCATAAGAAAGGCCGGCGCCTCGCGCGATGCGCTTCTGCCTGCCAAATGCCGTCTCGAGATGTCGATAACGGTCCGGACGTTGGTGGCTAGTCGAAATTGACACTCGCCCATCGAACGTGACGAAACGCGATTGGCGCAGAACTGCGGGTTCGGCGTTTGCCGGCAGCATTGCATTCAAAGAATAACATGCGAATTCTTGACAATTGAGCGCTACAGCAGGCTTGCCGCCGACGTGCCCGTCCTACAGCGGTTCCGGGACTCATGACCGCCCGCGTTGATCACTCGCCGGCACCCGCGCCATTCATTGTGGGACTCGTGCTCGTGTCCTCTGCGCTGTTCTTTGCGCTCGGCATGGACGTGCGACTCAACGTCTACGATGAAGGGGTGATTCTGACCGGCGCGATGCGGGTTGCGGCAGGGGAAGTACCTCACAGGGATTTCTACGCCAATTACGGTCCGGCAGCATTCTTTCTGCCTGCTGCGTTGTTCAAGATTTTTGGCCAATACGCATTGATCGAGCGCGTGCTCGACACGCTTACGCGCGCCGGAATTGTCACCCTCTGTTACGCATTGTGCGCAACTCAAGCGAGAACATCCATCGCACTCGCAACGGCCCTGATTTCCGGCCTGTGGCTGTTCCGCGTGCCGCTTTACGGCTATCCCATCTTCCCAGTCGTATTTATCTCGCTTGTGAGCTGCGCGTTGGTCATGCCTGCATTGTCGGGCGTCCTGAATACCCGGCGGCTGGCGGGGGCTGGCGCAACAGTGGGCGTCATCGCACTGTTCCGTTATGACGCCGGCTTTTTCATATTCGTCGCTATAGCATGCGCACTCATCGTCTCGGTTGTGCTCGTCCATGCGAACCGCCGCGAGCGGCTGCGCCGCTCGATGAAGATGCTGGTTCCGTATGTCCTCGGAACTTCTATCGTGTTCCTGCCGGCTGCGGCATGTTACCTGGCAGTCGCTCCCGTCGGGACCTTCATCCACGACGTCTTTTCCTACCCGCTTCAATACTATGCGCGCATGCGCGGCCTGCCGTTCCCGCGTGCGGTCACGCCGGTTTACCTGCCCATCGCGGCATGCAGCGTCGCTGCATACAGCCTTGCTCACGGCCACACAAACTCACAGCATGGCGACGGATCGAACTCGCTTGGAACCTTCTCCCGTTGGCGGAGCAGCAGTCGGTTTGTGCTCTTATTGAGCTTGATTGTCGGTGCGCTCTATCTGAAAGGCTTGGTGCGCTTGAGCGTAGAGCACGTGCTGGCGTCGCTGATCCCCTCCACTATTCTCGTGGCAGTGCTGCTTGAGCGATCCCTTCGCCAAGGTCGAACGATGCAAGCGCTGGCCGGCTCCGTCTTCGTATTCGCGCTGGCAGCGAGCCTTTATGGGTCAGTGAATGAGGCAAAACAGCGGCATCGGGAGGCTGCCTCGATCCTGGACAGAATCATGTCTCCGGCAACTCCTCGACCATGCGCTACGAATCCGGAAATTCCGAGTATTGCGTGCCTTTCAATGGAGCCGGACCGCGTAGAGGTCACGCGCTTTCTGATCCAGAACACGACCCCCGGGGAACGCATATTCGTCGGATTGACGCGGCACGACAAGATCTTCGCCAACGACACTCTTACTTACTTCGCGGCTGCGCGGCTGCCCGCGACGAGGTGGCATCACTTCGATCCCGGTTTGCAGACAAGAGCTGATGTGCAAAGCGAGATCGTTGCGGAGCTTCAAGCGCGGGAAGTGCGCTACATCGTCTTGCTGGAGTGGGAAGATGTCATGGAACCGAACGACAGTGCCAAGAGCAGCGGGGTTCGCGTTCTCGACGACTATATTCGCCAACACTATCGACCGATCAAGAGCTACGGGGGGCTGTCGATTCTCTTGCGTGATCCGTAATCGCCAGCGTGCCCCCGAGGATCGAGGCGTCGCCGTAGCAGGGAGTTCGGTCGCCCCTCCTCGGAAGACGCTATGTCGCATGGTCGGCATGGCGCAATCATCCCGGCGGATGATGCCGGGGCGCGTGTTCGCCACTTTGGGCAGCCGCCCGCGTGAGGCGGGTCAGGCAAAGTGCAAAGCGCGAGATCGCAGGCGACACGGTCAAGGCCATCGCGGAGGGTTGGTACGCGCAGAAGAGGAGGTCCGCTCCGAGAGATGGAACGCCAACGCCCGCGCTGGTTATTTCGCCCCGGTTAACTCGCAAACTCGTACGTCGAGGGGAGCCGGGGCGTCCCAGGAAGCCCAGTAGGCGGGGCTGGTGCCCGAGACCGCGATGCTGCCACTCCCGCCACTCCCTGGAGATCGTGGGGCGAGGGGCGGCACCGGTAGCGCACCTCTGCATGAGTTCACCATCGGCAACACCCGCTACGGGATTCCCGATCGCGAATGGCCGCACGACAACCCGGCGATCAACGAGAAGCGTGTGACCCTCGCTCAGGCGCTCGACGCATCGGTTAAGCGCCTGAATTACGCCTACGACTTCGGGGACGGCTGGAAACATAGCGTGCGGGTGGAGAAGCGCCACCCGGCCGGCGATCTCCCGGCGCATCCCGTCTGCATCGAAGGCAAAAACGCCTGTCCGCCTGAAGACGTGGGTGGGCCGGACGGTTATTGCGCGTTCGTCGAAGCGATCCTCGATCCTCACCACCCGGAGCACGACGAAATGCTGGACTGGTGCGCGGGGCGCTTCGACCCCTTCGTCTTCGACATCGAGACCGTCAACCAACAGCTCAAGCGCATCAAGCTCTGATGGTCAAGACGGTGGTTACCGGCGGTTACCGGCGGTTACCGGTGGTTACCGGACGCTTACAGTTCGTCCAGCTCCAGCCACTTGGCCCCGGGCATCACCTTGCGTTTCAGCCCAGGTGCATCTTGGAGCGGTAGATGACCGAATAGGCACGCTGATGTCAGGAGATCGTAAGGATCGTAAATGTACATACCCATGATGTCAGGGGATGATCGTATGTACATACCTAAGTTCTTCTTGGTTCGCGCCCCTCTGGCGATGACCGAGAAATCTCTGCTAGGCAAAGTGCTCAGGCGGACGCAGTTCTTTCTGCGGTACTGTCGAGCCGTTTTACACTGGCATAAACTGAAGAAGCTCGAACCTATCGTAAGGGAGCACTTCAAACTCGAGCTCAAAGAGGGCGAAAAACAGTGGATAAGCTACGTTCAAGCGAGGCTCAGAGCCTTGCAAGGGTCTGAGGACGCGGTATTGAGAGTGCTGTGGAAAGGCGACATGTATTGGTTCATGCTGCGCTGCTTCCCGTGGCGGCTCCAAAATTGCTTTTGCGATTGGGCCGCGCCTATCACGGTGCTCGTGGCTATCGACGCAAAGAAAACGGGGCCGTACACGCTCATACCCAAAGCGGTGCGGTACATGTCGATGAGCGTAAAGCGCCGCACACTCACCGTCTGCCAGCTGCAGGGCGTGCAAGGCGTCCAGATGAAAGACGGATTAGGCAACTGGCAAAAGCGGTTCTTGAGTGCCGTCGTAGAGTTCGCCACCAAGATGAATTACGAGATGGTGAGGATCCCTGAAGCTGCGTCGCTGTATTCGTTTTACCACCCGTTCATCGATCCGACTTTGTCGGACAAAGCTCGCGAAAATGCGCTATCGGCCATCCAACAGTCGATGATCTTATGTCACGACACCATCCCGGACGAGTTGGAATGGAAAAAAGTTGGCCAGACTCGGGTCTGGTACAACTCGCAGTATGAGCCTCTGACGCGGAGGCAGCGGCTCACCCCGCTCATCGAGAGATGCCGCGCAATCGTGCGCAAACGCCCCCTCCCGGAGGGGGGGGGATAGGAAATTCAATCCCGGTCCTCTCCCGTAGTCGGTAAGCGTCCGGTCTGGAGGTCACCGGACGGTTACCGTAGTCGTGCCGACCTCAGCCTTGCCCGGGTTGGCGCGAGCCATGGCTGCGGCATTTTGCTTCGCGATAGGCTATGCCTGCTGCGGCAAGGGGTGTCGTTTCGGCCCGCTGTGAGGCCGGTGTCACGGTCAATCCGAAACTCCCCACTTAGGACAATTGAAATCTCCCCACCCCTTAACGACGGAGGTGGACAGTGCAGGAAAGGATCGAAGCTGAAGTGGCTGCTCTCGCCGCCCTGCAGGGCGGCGAGAGCAGCGCGCCGGTTAGGGTGTCCTTGCCCGGGGTGGGCGGGGAGGAGCCGGTGGTTGGTCAAGAGCGTTGGGAGGAGATGCACCGCCTGAAGGCGGCCGGGATGACGGTGTCGGGGGTTGCGCGCGCGACCGGGCTGGACAGGAAGACCGTGCGTCGCTGTCTGCGGCAGGTGCGCTGGCAGGCGTACCGGCGGCCGGCGAGGCGGGAGGCCTTGCTCGACGCGCACCGGGCGTGGCTCGTGGAGCGCGCGGTGCAGGTCGGGTACTCGGCGCGAATCCTCTATCAGGAACTGTGCACGCAGCGCGGCTTTGAGGGCGGTTATGGGACGGTGCGGGACGCCGTGCGACCGCTGCGGCTCGAAACGGCTGCGGCCTCGCTCACGCAGTGCCGTTTCGAGACGGGGCCGGGCGAGCAGGCGCAGGCGGACTGGGGCGAAGTACGCGTGCTCCTGGGCTCGCAGGTCGTCGAGGTGCACATCTTCGTCATGACGCTGGGCTACTCGCGCCGCGGCTGGGCCGAGGGCTACGAGCATGAGCGCATGGAATCGCTCTTGGCGGCGCACGAGCATGGGTTCGAGCACTTCGGCGGCGTGACCCGCGAGATTCTGTACGACCGCATGCGCACCGTCATCCAGGGCGAGCGCGAGGGACGCAAGCGCTGGAATCCGACCTTCGCGGCGTTCGCCCGGCACTGGGGGTTTGAGCCGCGGGTGTGCCGGCCCTATCGCGCGCAAACCAAGGGCAAGGTGGAGTCCGGCGTGAAGTACGTCAAGCGCAACTTCCTGCCGGGGCGCGTGTTCCGCGACCTGGAGGACTTCAACGAGCAGCTCGCCGCGTGGCAGACCGACATCGCGGACCTGCGCATCCACGGCACGACGCACCAGCCGCCAATCGAGCGCTTTGCGCGCGAGGCCGACGCCCTGACGCCCCTGGCGGGCCGCGCGGGCTTCCTCGCGGCGATGCCGAGGCCTCGGGTGGTGGCCAGTGATTGGCTGGTGGCGATCGATACCAACCGTTACTCAGTGCCCTGGCGGCTGATCGGGGCCACGGTCGAGGTGTTCCGGGTCGGTGGGCACTGGCAGATCCGTCACCGCGGAGCCGTGGTGGCGGAGCACCCGGTGCGCGAAGGCCGCTACGAGCTGAGCGTCAAACCCGAGCACGGCCCCGGCGCGGTGGCGCGCAACGCCCGCACCCGCTACGCCCAGACCGCGAAGCTCGTATCCCTCGAGCCGGAGGTGCTCGGCGAGCGCTCCAATCTCGTCGAGCAGCGCGATCTGGCGATCTACGAGCAAATCCTGGAGGCCGCATGAACCCGGCGCAACTGGAGCGGCTCTGCGAGCACCTGGTGAAGCTGCGCCTGTTCAAGAGCCGGGAGCGGCTCGAAGCCCTGCTGCAGCACGCCGCGGAGAACGAACTCGCCTACTCGGACTTCCTCGAACAGGTGCTGGGCGAAGAGGTGGCGGCCAAGACGAGCAAGAACGTCACCATGCGAACGAGCATGGCGCGCTTCCCGTTCGTGAAGCCCCTGGAGACGTTCGACTTCGGCTACCAGCCCTCGATCGACAGGAAACAGGTCCAGATCCTGGCGAGCTGCCACTTCATCGAACACGGCGACAACGTCGTCATCCTCGGCCCACCCGGGGTGGGCAAGACCCACCTCAGTGTCGGGCTCGGGCTCAAGGCAATCGAGGCCGGCTACCGAGTGTTCTTCACCACGGCGGCCAATCTGATCGCCGTGTTGACCAAAGCGCACGGCGAGGGGCGGCTCGAGGAGAAACTGAAGCTCTACACCACGCCGCGCCTGTTGATCATCGACGAGATCGGCTACCTGCCGATCGAGCGGCTGGGGGCGAACCTGTTCTTCCAGCTGGTGAGTCGGCGCTACGAGCGCGGGCCCATGATCCTGACCAGTAACCAAAGCTTCGGCGCATGGGGTGAGGTGTTCGGCGATCGCGTGATCGCCACTGCGATCCTCGACCGGCTTCTGCATCACGCCGTGACCCTAAACATCCGCGGTAATTCGTACCGGCTCAAAGAGAAACTGAAGGCCGGCCTGGTGCGCGCCGAAGAAACGACCGATTCTTGAACCAGGTGGGGAAAATTCGATTGCCACAACTGGGGAAATTTGGGCTGTCCTTGACAGCCGGGGAATCGCGCGAGGCATGGGCGCGGCCGCACCCGTGTCTCGCGCGATTCGCTACGCGATGTCGGGCACTAGGTGGTAACTGAGGGGGAGGGGGACAGCGGTATTCGCAGGCCAGGGAGACGCTTGCACGGGCGGGCTCCGCTGGCTCGCCTCGAGCGCCCAGGTTGAGGTGCGGCCACCAATATGGCACTGGCCGAGCTGGCTGAGAAGAGGCCCGACGCGGACTCAACACGGCGAGAATACATATTCGCTCTGTAACCGACTCTTGCCTGCCGTCTCGTAACTTGCCTGCGTTCCTAACGTAGTGTCGTTGTCGACGAACGGTGAGTGGTTCGGTACCGCCACGCCCGGAAATGCATCTCGTAGTGCTGGGCATAGTGATGCCCGAGAGCCTTGTCGCTGCCGAAGAAGCGGGCGAGTTTGGTCAGATCGCCGCGGCACGCGGCGACACCCAGTGCGTGCTGTACCGGTCGCAGTGCCCTTTTGCGCTCGGGAGATATTCTCTGAATCCAAGGTGTGGATGCCTTAATGGCCTGCAGACTCACGAACTTGTCTTGATGCGAATTGGTGAACCGCCGCCACCCGCTATCTCACCGATCGCGGCGCGCGCCCGAGCTCGCTCGAGCGCTGCCTCGAAGAGACGCGCTGACTGGTCCCATGAGCCCGCCGTCGCTGTCTCGTACGCGTTGCGGGAGAGCTGCCGCCACTCAGTATCCGAGCGAGAAAGGACCCACCCCAGTCCGTCGGCGAGTGCTTGGACGTCGTCGATATTTGCCAGGACGCCGTTCATGCCGGTCTCGAATGCATCAACGGGCCAGCCAGTTCGCGTGGCCACCACCGGGGTCCTGCAAGCCATGGCCTCGATAGCCGGCATATTGAAACCTTCGTGGCGGCTTGCCGAGAGCCAGACGTCGCACTGGGAATAGAGCTCCCTCAGCCGCGCCTGGGGCGGCGATACGGTCATCTCGACGTAGTCGGGTAGGGGCAGCGCGGGACTCGGTCTCTCCGCTCCAAACGCGATTACCCGTACACTGCCCAGACGCTGACGGATGACCTCGATCGCTGCCAGCGCAACGTCCACACCCTTCAGCCCGCCCGACGCATAAACGAAACCGATTGTCGGAACGGACTGCTTGCCTCGTTCGGGGGCGAAGAACTGCGCCCGGTCCACGCTGTTCGGCACCACGTCAATCGGTTCATTACCGAACTTCTCGGCGATCATTCTCCCGAGGTAACTGGACACGACGATCTTGTGCATCCGAAACCGATAGGTCGCCTCGCAGCGGTCGAGGGGAACGTAGAACATCGGCTCGTAGCCTTGGATGAAATTGACTTTCGCACCCTTACGCGCGTCGAGGGCTTCGACCCACTCGACCGCCTGCCACCACGTCCCGATGACCACGTCGCCGTCCGGGACATCCTCGTCGGTCACCGCACGATGGCGCTCGAGCACCCGATGATCGAGTCCGGCACCATCGAAATGTGAGGCGCGCGGCGCCTCGGTCGGCCAGCCCTCCCTCCGCGCGAGCGATCTGAGTTTTTCACGTAGCGAAGGAGCCGGCGGCGGTGGAGAAACCAGCGTGACTTGATGGCCCAAGCGCTCGAGCTGCCTGGCGAGCATCGCAACCACCCGAATGCCACCGGAAAGATCTGCTGTCGGAAGGACGAAATTGATCTTCATGAGAGTGGCAGATGCGTCATGCACGTCATCGCCCTCAAGATTCCAGGTGGCGACATCAGCGTGAGAGCACGAGCACGATGCCAACACCTATCACAACGCCAGGAATGACCGCGAATATCGGCACGAGCTCCTTTCTCACGTCCAAGGTATTGCATTTTGCCGCATAGTAAAGTGTGGTGGGTATAGTGGAAAGGTGGCTCAGGACAACGCCCCAGATTGCACCGGCAATCCCGAAGAGGTGAAACCCTATCGGGAGGGCCGCAGCAAGCACGAGCAGGCGGACGGTTGCGAGATTCGACTGCCAGCGCGAAATTCCGAGGGCCAGGAAGCATTGGCCGTGAACCTGGCACGGCACAGCGAGCAGCATCCCCGCGAAGATCTGCAGCATCCACCCCGCGTCCTGATACCGCACGTCGTAGAGCAAGCTCACGATCGCACCGCCCGCCGCGGCGAGCAAGCCCGGCGGCCGCGTAAGCGAGGGCTGCCAAGGGACGGTGGAACTTGTACACCGTCCTCTTCAAGTCCGCCCGGCGCTCGCGAGCCACCTCGCTGAGCGCAGGAAAGGCAACGTCGCCGATGATCTTGCTCAGGACATATTCAACGGCGTTCAGCAAAAGCCCCGCAATCGAGTACACGCCAAGCTGGCTCGCGGAGACCATCCACCCGAGGAGAACCTTGTCGCCCGCGTTCGCGAGGAAGCCAATCACCGACGAAGCGAGAATCCACCTGCCGAAGCCGAGAATCTCCCGGAAAGCCTTGCGGTCCCACTGCACGCGGTTCCGTGTGCCTGGGAGCCAAAGGTGACTGAGCAACGTCTCCATCGCAACGCTGACGAGGCTGCCGATGACCAGCGCCCAGATAGAGCGACTTACGGCGGCAAGCGCAAGCATCGAGACGACCCCGGCGACCTGCGCAGTGATCTGAATCCGGACGAGGCGGCCCAACGCCAGGCGGCGGCTCGACTCCGCCGCCTTGGTCGACTCGAACCCGGCCATCAGCCCGCCGAACCCTAACGCGGCGAGCACGTACGGGAGTACCGGCGCAGCGTAGGTGCTTTCGGGTGGAAACAGGCCGAGGTGATTGGCCAGGGCAAGCGATGACGCAACGATGATCGCACCCAGAGCAAGCAGGGACCCGACCAGGATCTGCGTCACCCACGCGGTGTTCAGGAACACCGGATCGCTGCCGCGACGGCTCTGGATGACATTCAGTCGCAGGCCGAGATCGGAGAATAGCGTGAGGCCGATCATCACCATCTGCGCAATCGTCATGACGCCGAACATCTCCGGGGCCAGCAGGCGAGTCATCACCAGATTGGTCCCGAACCGGATCACCTGGGTCAGCGCAAACCCGGCAACGCTCCAACCACCGGCGCGAAGAACGCGCTGGCGCAGGGTCCGGACCTCGCCCGCGGGCGGCTGCGCGATGTGCGGTCGTCATCGGCCCGCCGAGGCCCCCGTGGGGCGCCCGAATTTCCCGGGAGACTCAGCCTTCGTCTCACGCAGTGCGCTCACCACGGGCCGCACCTCGACCGAGGCCAACCGTGCGTAAGCGACCGCTACACCGGCGATACACCAGTACACCGTCGGGATGACTGAAATACTGCTGACCGTCAGGATCGACACCAGGATGCCGATCAGCGTCGCAAGCAGCGCGCGTCCAAGGAGGCGCCGCTCGTCGGTGTCGTCGCGGGTTTGCTTGGTCGCCCAATAGACGCCCCAACACACCGTTGCGAAGAATCCGAGGAAGAAGAACAGTCCGACAAAGCCGCTGGCGAGAAGGATGCCCACGTAGGAATTGACGACATCGATGAATCCCCCGCCCCCCTTGAGGCTCGCACTTCCCTCCACCGTGTAGATGTCGATGCCCCCGAACCACGGGCTCGCCCAGATCGCGTCGAAGGCCACGTCGATGAGGGTACGGCGATAGTCGACGTTCTCGGATTCGACCGACCCGATGAACGGTAGGACTTCAATCACTGCCTGAACGCCCGGGATCGTCCTGAGCAGCGGGATCGCCACGAGCGCGGCCACGGCGTACTTCGCGATCTGTCGCCCGGCGCCGCGCCCGGTGGCGATGAACGCCAGTAGCGTGGCGACTGCGCCGACCCATGGCCCCCGGGACAAGGCGGCGAACAGCCCACCTGCGAGGAGTGCGATGCCGAGGCGCCGCGCCCTGGCGTTGGGCACGAGCGTGCGGACGTACAGCATGACACCCAGGGCCACGGCGATCACGAAACCGAGGGCAATGGGCGTGGCCGGTCGATGCCTGGGCACGAAGCCCCAGGCCGACCCGGCCGAGATAGGCGCTAAGTCCCCAGGAAACGTCCAGCGCCCCGATCAGCGCGGAGTACAGGAGCCAGCTGCGGATCGCCTCGAAGATCGCGATGGCGCTCAGCACGAGCGCGGCCACGACCAGGCTCGTCAGCGTGTCCCTGAAGGCCTGAAGCTCTCTCAGGCCCCTGCTCGCTACATAATAGGGTAGAAAGATCTCCAGGAAGGCAAGGAACAGGTTGTGGCGAAGCACGTTCGTGAACGTCGTGACATATAGCGCGACGCCGAGATTCACCGCAAGAAAGCCGAGCAGGAACTTGTCCGGCCAGATGCGGCCGAAGCGGAGGCGGTCCGGCCGCGACACGAGGTAGAGGAAAGTGGGGAAAAGTACGGTGAGGCACAGCAGTCTCACGTGATTGATCGGAAAGAGCTGCTCCAGAACCCCCAGTCCGCCGATGCTTTCGGTGACCGGCGGAACGGCGAACAGAAGGGCCAGAAAGAGCGCGACCCTGTTCTCCTCCGCAGGAAGGGCGATCAACAGAATCACCGCCGAGAGCAGGATGTAGATCCAGAAATTCCCGGACAGGAAAGCAATCAGGGTGATCGCGAACCACAGGTTGCGACGCCGCTTGAAATCGGACGGCGTGATCGCGGAGGCCGTTGCGGGCGCCCTCGCGAACGCGAACACGACCGTCGCAAGAACGAGGATGTAGATGAGCGCTCTCAGGTGCTCGGGCATTCCGCGTCAGACCTCTCCGATCCGAGCGCCGGCATCGGCCACAGCGAGACGCGCCTGAACTGCCACTGGCCCCCTCGTTACCGACTGATAAACGGCCAGCATCCGCTCCACCTTCACGTCCCAATCGAACTCCGCGAGGACTTTCCTGCGCCCCGCCGCACCCATTGCGGCACGCTGCTCGGGTGACCGGGCAAGCTGGATAATGGCTGTTGTCAGACCCTCGATGAACTGGTCACGCGACGTTGGCGGGACGAGCACGCCGCATTCCGGATCGAGGTAGTCCGCGGGGCCGCCCCAGTCGGTGGCGATGACCGGAACGGCCATCGCCATGGCCTCCAGCACGACCGCCCCGCCGCACTCCCACACGCTGGGGAGGACCATCGCGTCGGAACGTTGCAGCAGTTCCGCGCACTCGGCCTGGGACCGCCAGCCGAGGAACGAGACCTTGCCCGGAGCGGCCCCGTCCGCGCCGAGCAGGCCCATGGACCTCGCCATCCCCTCGAGCCTCTCGCGCTCGGGCCCGTCCCCGACGATGGTCAAAGTCATGGGGGCAGACGAGGCCGCGCGGTGAAAGGCGGCAAGCAGGAGGTCGACGGCTTTCCAGTCGACCAGCCGACCGACGAAGATGAATCGGGTGATGTCGGAGGGATACGGCGCGACGTCGTGCCTGCTGGACCAGACGGACAGGTCGACTCCGTTCTCGATGAACTCGATGACGTTCGGGGAGGCGCCACGGGGCAGGGCCGCGCGCGTCCGCTGGTTCGCGACGAGCAGCGCCGCCGCCTCGCGCTTGCCTCGGAGGAGGACGTGCACGAGGTGCGAGACCGCCCGCCCGAGGGTCACCGAGGCCCGGATCCATCGGCTTTCGAGGTGCCGGAAGGCGGGCGGGTACTGCATGCCGCCGTTCATCGGCCCGATGACGACCGGCACGCCCAGCCCGAACATCAGCGACGGCTCCTTTGGAGACACCGGGATCGGCTGGTGCACGACGGTGATGCCCTGCTCGCGCACGAGCCGGCGGACGATCCGCTTCTGCATGGTCTGCGTGAGGAGGCGCAGCAGGAAACCCGTAGACATGCCCTGGATCTGCCGCGGCAGCCGGGTGCCTGCGCGCGCGACCGCCCGGTGAAGCCAGGTGTCCGGCACGAACAAGATGCGATCCGCATCCTCCTTGAAGAGCTCGAGCAGCTCGTCCCGGGTGCGGGCGTGCGTGACGAGCCATGCTTCGCTGCCGCGCTTCCGCAGCACGCGAAAGTAGTGCAGCGGCAGCGCCGCCTCACCGCCGAACTTGAGAGACGAAGGGTCGGCCACGATCGCGATGCGGAGGCTGGCGGACGGTTCGGCCATTTCGTTCACGTTGCGGCGCCTATCCGAGCAACAGCCAGTAGGTGCCGAGTGAGGCGTCCAGCCGGACCTGGTATCGCCCGTCACGGTAGCTCGTCGGGATCTCCCGCCGCTCGCCCCGCCCGTTGACATTGGCGTAGAGCTTCAGGCCCGCCGGGGCGCGTATCGAGAGCTCGCCCTCGACCGGCTCGGAGCGATAAGGCAGCCGGCCCACGCTCACGGGCTCGGACCTTGCGCCGAGCGAGATGAGCACCGCGGAAGAGTCGCCCAGGCGCTTGCCGGTAAGGCTCTGCACGGCGACGCTCGCGTTGTTCGTCTTCATGCGGATCTCGACGTCGAAAAGCGCCACCACCCTGCCGCCTACCCGGCCGGTCGCAGCCTGCGTGCGTGGCGTATTGATCGTGTAGACGCCCACTTTCCAGTCGCGACGCAGCTCGCCCGTGTCCGACACGCTTCCCACCGCGTCCCGGGCGATGACAGGTCGATCGGGGTCCGACATCACGATCGCGCCTGCCGGGATCGCGCTGGCCGACAGCCACGGCAGCTCCGGCGTGGTCGGGAGGGCGATCGCCAGCCTGCCCTTCTCGACGGCCGTGCGCAGCGCGACGGCGTTGTGCGGCGAGAGCGCCCTGTTGAACAGCATGTCCGGGGTGGGGGCGAACACGTAGGTCGTCGTTGCCTGCCGGACGTCGTCGCGCCTGAAGAGAAGCGCGGCAGCGGGGAGCGTCGCAATCATGGACGGATCGTTGAACGCGTGCCACGGCGACGGACCGTGCACGGCGTCGAGGGGCACTTGCGCGTAGGCGTATTGCATCACGGCGGCCCAGCCCTGGTGGGCCGCCGAAGCGGCCATGTACAGCGGTGCCGCGTGACGATCGGGCGCGGGAAACGCATCGACGTTCCACTCGGTCACGGTGTAAGGCTTGCCCGCGACCTGACCCGCCGCAAGCCAGTGCACGAAGGTCGCGGCCTGGAGCGGGTTTTTCTCGAGCTCACCCAGGCCGCCGTAGGCGTGGCCGTCGATCACGCTCCCGGCAGTGAGCGCGGGCAGCGAGCTGATCGGATTCCCGCCCCACTGGTTCGTCGTCGCAATCGGCACCTTCACGCCCTGCGCGCGCAGATGACGGACCATCTCGGCCTGAAAGCGATGCTCCAGGTCGTTCAGGAAAATCTTCGACGGCCCGTGCTCCCAGGAGCGCCAGGTGGCCTGGCTGGAGAGGCCCTTCGCGGCGGCGAACTCGGACGCCTCGCGCATGTAGATGGCGTTGTGCCAGGCGACGTTCTTGTCGGGCAGGAGCGCGTTGCCGAAGTGGTGCGTCAGATCGTTCTCATTCGTGACGAGCATGCCCATGATCGCCGGCTCGTCCTTGTAGGCCACGCCGGTGTCGCGGTTCACTCGGTTGACGTAGGCCTCGTTGAACCGCTTCATCGCCGCCTGGATGCTAGGGTTGACGTAGTTGTAGCCCCGGAGGTCGGCGGTGGGCTGGCCCTTCCTGATCTCGTCGAAGGCGGAAATGTCGTCGCCCCGCCGCAGATGCCGGCCGACGTGGAGGTCGAGCCAGACGTAGATGCCTTCGCCCTTCAGCGCGCTGATCCACGCGTCGAGCTTCTCGAGCATGGCCGGGTCGAGTCTCTGCGTGCTCGGGATATTCTGGTCGCCGAAGACGTTCGGAGCGACCCAGACGGAGTCGTGATGATGCAGGCGGACCAGGTTGAAGCCGAGCTGCGACAGGCGCCGCGCCTGCTGTTTGATCCCCGCGCTCGACGTGTCGAAGAGCGCCCATGCGGTAAGGTTGGTTCCCCAGAAGCGCGCCGGCGTGCCGTCCTCGAATTCGAGCCTGTCTCCCACGACCTTGACGAAGCCACGCTTGCCCGCGGGTCGGTCGTTCGCGTTGAGGAAGGAGAGATCGACGGGCGACGTGCGCCAGTCGAGGATGTCCGCCGGCCAGGTCTTCGGATCGTCGAGGGCGTACGCGAAGCCCGTGGCCGCGAAAAGCAAAAGCGTTGCCGACCCCGCAAGCGCCGCGAGGCTTCTCAAGAGAGAAGCGCCGGTGCGTGGCGGTTCTCCTGGAATCGGGGAGCCCGAGGGGGCCTGCCCCCTCGTAGCGTCCAGGCTAGCGAGCCGAAGAGTCATCGAGGAGAAATTCGACGCAGCTGCGGCGGACGATCCGAAGGACCGCAGGGCTGACCGGATTGCAACGAAATCCCCGGCGCTGCTGGCGTTGATGGCCGTACAGAAGCACGAGCAGCCCGAGAAGCTCAGGATCGGCGGACGCGGCGCTGGCGAGGTCCACGCGGATGTCCCGGTCCGCGCTTGCAGCCCGGACAAAGGCGTCCCGAACCGGACCGACGTTATCACCGGTCCAGGGTCCCTGGAGCCGGACCACGACCTCATCGCGTGACTCCTCGACCTCGACGGTCGCCGCGGCGAGCGCCGGCTGGCTCGGCCGTTGCGAGCGCAGCGCCCACGCGAGCGGCAGTGTGCGACCCAGGAGCACCCTGAGAAACGTGACGCCGTCGCGGAAGTACCGTCGCCAGAGGACCGGCTCCTCCTTGATGCGCCAGACCCACTCCAGGCCGATGCGCTGTACCCACCCGGGCGCTCGCCGCATGGACCCGGCGACGAAGTTGAGAGTGGCACCGAGGTGACTCACCACGGGAACCGCGATCTGCGCGCGATTGCGTTCGATCCAGGCTTGGCCTTTCTGCGCGCCCAGGGCGACCACCAGGAAGTCCGCACCACTCGAATTGATGCGCGCGAGGCTCTCCGGCCGGCTCAACGCCTCGACGGTGCCGAAGCCAGGCGATTCCCATCCTTTGCAGACGAGCCCGGACGGCTGCGCAGCGAGCCTCTCGGCGGCGGCCTGCGCGACGCCCTCGGGGCCGCCGAAGAAATACACCGAGACCTGATCGAGCGGCCCCGCGTCCCGCAGGCACTCGAGCAGGCCCGAACCCGGCACGCGCTCGCGAATCGGCAGCCCGAGCAGCCGCGCGACCCACACGAGCGGCATGCCGTCCGCAACGCTCAGGTCGCTGTTGATGACCGAATCGCGGAAGGCTGGGTCGCGCAGCCCGTTGATGGCGAAGTTGAGGTTCGGCGTCGACAGGAAGAGCGGCGTACGCCGACGGACCGCCGCACGGACGCGCTCCACCGTCGCGGGCATGGCGATCACGTCGATGGGCAAGCCGAGTACACACACGACCCGCCGCTCGAACAGCTCCCGCACGCGATCCGGGGCCCCCGGAGCGCTCAGCGAGTACGGAGAAATAGACCCCGCCGGAGGCTGCGGACCCACACAACATGCATTTCACTGCGCACCGGTGAGGAGCCGCCGCAGGAATCCCGGCTTCTGTCCGGGTGCGGACACCGCGACTTGCGACTTGTTGAGGACAGTCCCGAGGAGCCGATCGTCCCCGACCAGCTGCGCGCAGCGCAGGACATCGTCGGTCGCGGTGCGGCCTTCCTCGACGACGAGAAGCAGGGCTTCGACCCAGGGCAGCACGGCAAGGCCGTCTGCGGCTTCCAGCAGCGGCGGCAGGTCGAAAATCACGAGGCGGTCCGGGTACCGGTGCTTGACCTCCAGCGCGAGCTCGCGCATCCGTGCCGATCCCAGCACTTCGGACGAGCCCGGAACCGGTGCGCCGGCCGGAAGGAGCACGCAACGGCCGAGACCGGCATGGACGAGCAGTTTCTCCAGAGGAACGTCGTTGACGAGGTAATCGGTGAGCCCGGGCAGCGCACCGAGGCCCAGGGCCTGGCTCACCCCGGGATGATGAAGGTCCGCTTCCACCACGAGCACGGTCCAATCCGGCTGCACTGCCGTGTGCACCGCGAGGTTGAGAGCGACGGTCGTCTTTCCTTCGCCAGTCCTCGGGCTGGCGATTCCGAGCGCATTGCACCCGCCCTCACGCAGGCGTTGGAGCACCTGCGTGCGAATGCGCTTGAATGACTCCGCCACCGGCGTTCGCTCCTGCCCGCCGGTGACGTGGTACGCACGAAGGGCTTCGGGCGATGCCGAAACGCGGCGGGTCCGGGTGTACTGCACCTCCGCCGCGGCGACATGAGACGAGCGTTCGGGCACGCGGAAGGGCTCTTCACCGTGAAGTCCCGACGCCTGTCGGGCCAACTCGACTGCTTTCGCGATCCGTTCCACGTCGGCTACAGCTGAAGTCGCCGCAACAACACGTACCCCAACGTGTCGAGCGGCATGATGAAGAAGTGAGTGACGATCAGCGCCGCGATCAGCGCGAGGACGAGCCCGGCGGCTGCGATCAACAGCCAGCGTCGACGCCGCGCCCGCTGCATTTCGTTCGTCACCCGGGGGACCACGCCCATGACCGGCACGTCGAGCAAAGCGCCAAGGGCCCGCGGACCGGTGACGGAATGGTTGAGACTCTCCGCGAGCACGCCGGCGCCGACCCCGCCACCAACCGAGCCGATGACGGCCATGGCAAGAAGCTTCTTGCGATTCGGCTCGGCCGGTTTCTCGGGGTACTGCGGCGGTTCGATGAGCGAAAAGCGCTCCGCCTTGCGGTCCTTTTCCAGCGCGAGCGCGACCCGCGCCTCCATCTGTTTCGCGCGGAGCTCGTTGTACTTTGTTGTCGCGTTTTCGTGGTCGCGCACGAGGTCGCGATAGGTCTGTTCGACGCCCGGTGTGGCCCGAAGGTTCGCGTTGGACGTCGCCAGCCGATTCCTCACTTCGGTACTCCGGGCGCGCAGCGCTTGTACTTCCTGGGTGGCCGATTCGATCTGGGCCGCAAGGGAGATATAGGAGCCACTGGAAGACTTTTTCGACGAAGGCGACTTCGCGCCCGACTGGGCTGCTTCCAGGGACGCAACGAGCTTTCTCTGCCGAACGACATCGGGGTGGTTCGGCGCATAGCGGCCGGACAGGCGCTTCAACTCGTCGCGGGCCTCCTCGAGCCGCTCAGCGTCGACCTCCTGCCCTTTTGATCCGGTGGACTTCTCGAGCGCCTCGATCTCGCGGCGCATCCGCACGACGTCAGGATGGGTCGCGCTGTAAATGCTCGCCGCGCTCGCATACCGGTTCCGCAGAGCGCGGAGCCGCTCCTCGGGATCCGCAGCGTCAGATCGCCCGCGGCGGGCACGGGTGTCGATTCCCTGAGCACGGTCAGCTGCGATGCGAGATAGATCTTGCGGTCCTCGAGCATCTGGATACGGCGCTCGATCTCGTCCAGCTCGCTCTCGGCGCGGTCTCGCAACTGCATGTTGAACTGCAGCAGCTCGGGGAGGCGCCCCGCGTTCTCCCGCTTGAAGGTGGCAAGCTTCGCCTCGAGCTCGGCGATGTCCTTGCCGACGCGTGCCGCCTCCTCGGACAGGAATTCGGTCGTTTCCCCGGCGCGCTGCGTCCGGCTGCGGACGTTCTCGTTCAGATAGAGCGAGACGAGCTCACTCGCAACCTTCTGCGCCTTGTCCGGGGCCGCGTTGCTGTAGGAGAGTTTGAACGCGATGGTCGCAGCTACCTGGCCCCCGCCCCGTTCCGTGCTGACCGTCTCGATGCGGATGTCGTTGCGCATCCGATCGAGGATCTCTTCGGTCGACACATACCGCCGCTCCCGCGCATAGAGGTCGTACTTCTCCACGATCGGCAGCAACGTCCCGATAGTCATCAACCGTTGGCTGATCACCTGGATGCGCTCTTCGGCGAAGCTCGTGATCATAGAGCGGACGAGATCGCGGGGAATATCCTGATCTTCGACGAGGATCTTCGCCGTCGACCGATAGACGGGCGGCAGCACGAACACCAGCGGCAGCGTGACCAATGCGACCAGCGCGCTCACGATGACCATGGGCAACGCCCGGCGTCGGACGAATCCGACGAGCTCTGCAAAACCGGGATTCTGATCCTGCATGGAAGTCCTCACGATCCGGCAGCGATCGGTGTGACGCTCGCCGGCTGCGCAGCCTGGAAGAGCCAGCCGCCCTCGCGCGCCTTGTCCGCTACCATCTCGTTGACGGTGAGCGCGTCGATGGACGGCTTCTGATCCGCATAGCCGTAGACGAGCGCCGTGTCGCAGAGTAGGTTGATGACGCGTGGCACGCCGCGGCTCGCGGCGAAGACGGCGTCGCACGCCTCGGGGGTGAAGAGATTCTCGCGCCCGTGGGCTCTTTGCAGCCGGTGCCGGATATAGGCCTGCGTTTGCTCGCGATCGAGCGGCGTGAGCGTATAGTCGACGCCGACGCGCTGCGCGAACTGGCGCATCTCGGGACGCCGCAGCATGTCCCGCAGGCCGAGCTGGCCGACCAGAATGGTTTGCAGGAGCGTGGTGCGGCCGGCATTGATATTCGAGAAGAGGCGCAGCTCCTCCAGGACGTCGGACGAAAGCGCCTGCGCCTCGTCGATCACGAGACCTATGCGCTTGCCGCGCGCCTCCTGGCGCCGCAGGTAATCGATCAGCGCGTGCTGCATGCCGATCTTGTCGCTGTCCCTGTAGTCGAGCTGGAATCCGGAGAGGATCCACTGCAGAAGCTCCTCGAACGTCCCGTGCATGCCGGTGATCATGGCGACGGAGACGTCGGGGCTGTTGCGGCTGAGCAGGTAGCGCATCAGCGTTGTCTTGCCGGTGCCGATGTCGCCTGCGACGACGCAGAACATCGCCTCGTTGCGCAGGCCGTAAACGAGCATGTCAAGCGCCATACGATGCTGCTTGGAGAGGAAAAGGAATTCCTCCTGCGGAAGAAGTCCGAAAGGCTTGATGCGAAACCCGTAAAAGGCTTCGTACACGACACTCCATCTCGGCGCTCAAAGGACTCCGGGCGGTCCCGGATCCGTCGGCGATGATCTTGCAGACAGGAATGTTACAGGACGTGCCCCGTTGGCGTTTTGCTGCACATGCAAAAAAACGTAAAATCGGGGCGTCACCCGCCTCGGTTCAGCACCCGGACAGCCCGGCAGGCTGACTGCCGCAGGTTACGGATTCTTGCTTTCCCCGGCGGAAGAAGGAGCCTCGGGCGTGTTCCCAGTGCTTCCGGGCGCTCCCCGGGGTATGGGCTGTGGCGGGAGGCTGTCGAAGATCCCGCCCGATCCGGGGTAGCCGCCGAACTCGGGATAAGTGCCGAACCAGCCGCCCTCCAGCGTCGTGGCGGGCCAGCCATAGCCGAGCGTCAGGAACACGGTGTTGGATTGCGGCCGCTCGTCGTTCTGCGAATACTCCGCGCGCGAGTAGGTGTATCCGAGATCGAGCGTCCAGCGCTCGGCGAGGCGGTAGGACGCGCCCACCGTGCCGTTGTAGTAAGTGTTGCTGATCGAGACGTTCTGGACAGTCGGGTATACGGTCTTGATGTAACCCGCGCCGACGCGCCCGGTCAGCCGCTCGGAAAACTGATGGAAGAGCGAGGCCCCGACCGTTTCCGTCTTGGTGAGCACCCCAGTCGCAGCCCCAGTCGCACCCCCAGTCGCACTAGGGCCCAGCTGCTGCGCCAGCGTCGCGACGAACGAAGTGCGCTCGGTGAGCTGCCAGCTCAAGTTGCCGTTGTAGAGCGGCCCATTGTCGTTGCCGGTGGCTCCCGAGACGATGACGATCGGGCGTTCGAGCCCGAGCTCGCAAAGGATAGGCGTGGTCGGGCAAACGGTGGCATTGGTAAGCGCTTCGTTCTTGCTCCAGAAGTAACCGACGGAGGCGAAGAGGGTCAGACGTTCTGAGAACTGGTGCGTTACGCCGAGAGCTGCGGTGACGTAGTTGCTGCGGCTGACGTCGCTCTGGAAGTGCGAATAGCTGGCGGAGCCGGTGAGCTGGGTGCGGGGTGAGTAGAGGTACGTCAGCGACCCGCCGGCGGTGTAGCCGTGATTGTCGGGCAGCGAGCCCAAGTCCGACTGCACGGCCTGGTAGTTGTTCGCGTACCAGCTCGCGTTCGCACCCGCGGTCCAGCGCTCACTGAGCGCGTACGAGTACGTCGCGCCCGTGGACAAGGTGTCCTGGTATGTTCTGGCGAGTCCGCCGCCGCTCGACAATTGCTGACTCTGCAGGGTCGAGGTCCGCGCGGCATTGAAAAACGCGCCGTAGGTCGAGCGCTCCTCGGTCAGTGTGCCGTTCAGGCCGAGGCGCCCGCTCAGGTACTCGGTCTTCGGCGTGACGCCGAACACTTTGTTCGCGCCGACGCCGAGGAATGCGCTGACCGACGAGATCTCGGTGTTCCGCGCAGCGCTCACGAACGGCGCGATCGTCAGCGTTGTGCCGGACTGCTTGCCGGTGGTCGTGAAGAAGTAGTTGTCGGTGTATGACGCGCCGGTCGTGAAGCCGCTGTTCACGACCCACTCCTGGGCAATCGCAGCCGGGGCCGTGACGCATGCGAAGGTAGCGACCAGCACGAAGCCGATGCGGCGCATCGCGGCAACGCGCCTGCGCTCGTGCTTCAGGGCACGACCACCACGTCGCCGGGCTTGAGCTGGATGTTCTGCTCGAGCTTCTCGCCGCGCACGACGCGGTTGTACTCGAACGGCAGCACGACCTGCTTGTCGCCCTCGCGCCGCATGACCCGGATTGCGTTGGCGTCCGCGAAGGGCGTGAGACCGCCGGCCATGCTGAGCGCTTGCAGGACGTCGATGTAGCGTCCGACGGGAAAGTCGCCGGGCCTGGTCACGCGGCCGATCACGTACACGCGCTGGCTGCCCACTTTGAGGATCGCGACCGAGACGACCGGATCCGCGATGAACTTCTCGAGCCGCCGGGTGAGCTCTTCGCGGATTTCCAGGACCGTCTTGCCGGCCGCCTGCACTTCCCCCACGAGCGGGTATGAGATTCCGCCGTCCGGCCGGACGAGCGACTCTTTCTTCAGCCCCTCTTCCTTCCAGACCGTGACTTCGAGAACGTCCTCCGGTCCGACCTTGTAGGTGAGAAGGTCCAGGCCGGGCACCTGCGACGAGACCGCGGCCGGCTTCTCCTCGGCGACCCCTGGTTGGGCAGTCGCTTGGGCGAGGGCGACGGTCTGCCCGGCGGCCAAGGCGAGCACCGCGCCGAGGACATATGCAATGCGTGCCAGACGAGGAATCACGTTCGGGTGTCCGGTCGGAGGAAGGGCTTCACGCTACCCGTGTGTGAGGTCGCTGTGGGAAGCGCCGATTTTCATCGGAGGACCTTCCCCTCGAGCGAGTCGTAAGTGCGGTTCTTTTACCATGAGATTTCCTGACTAGCGACGCCGGGACGTCCGCCCACTAGCACCAAAGGCCTATCCGGCCTCTGCACCAAGAGCCGATTGCGTGCGCCCTCGCGCGGGGACCATCATTTGCCGCGACTGCACCTTCGGGGTGCACTGGCGTTAACGGCGGCGGAACCAGTTTCAAGCAACGGCCTTCGCACCTTGCTTGTGTCTCCTACGCCCGACATGTGCGCCCAGTTGTTCTTGTGGCCCGCCGTCAACCAGCTTAACGACTCTTGAAGGCTTGCACGCACTCGGCGACAATCAATCTGCGAGGCTCTCCGCCCTGGTGAGCTGAGCAGAAATCCTGGCCTTACGAGAACCACGACTCGTACATCACTTGGCGGGGAACGACCCGCCCTGCTGAAGAATGGCGAATCAGGTGAGATTTTGGCGCACGATTCATCCCGATGCGATTGTAGAACGCCGCGCGGTCAAGGAGGCTGCTCCGTGTGCCGCGACCGCGAACGCGCGAATACACCAAGGAGTCAATGCCTTATCCCGGTATTTCGGCGCTCGGTGATGCTACACTTCCAGTTCCCTTCTGAAGCGGTTTTTCCGAGGCAGTTCTGCCGATCATGTTTGCAGGCGTAGGCAACCAGCCCTCTCTCGTCCGCGGATCGCTCTCGCTCGTCGCCGTCATCCGCATGTCGCTCGATCCGGTGCTGATCGTCGCGTCGCTGATCGTCATCACCATCGCCTGCGGCGAGGGCTTTGACGGGCCGGACCTGGTGCTCGCGCTGATTGCGTTCTCGCTCACCTTCCCCGGCAGCCTGTCGCTGGTTGCCAACCCGTGGACGCATCTGAAGGAGATCCTGCTGTCGTGGGCGGTGATCGTGCTGATCCTGCTCTTCTTCGGTTACGCGACGAAATACCTCGACGAGTTCAACCCGACCGTGATCGCCACCTGGATCGCGTTCGTTCCGGTGGTGCTGTACGTTGCGCACCGCACGCTGCCGCTCGTCCTCCCCAAGCTGCTCGAGATCGAGGGCTATCGCTCGGCGGTGATCGTCGGCATATCCGAGCCCGGGCGCAACCTCGCCGAGCAGTTCGGGCGCAGCCGCTTTCTGGGAGTGAACGTGCTGGGCTTCTTCGACGACCGATCGGTGCAGCGCCTCGGCGCGATCCCCGAGGCGGGACTGAAAGGCCGGCTCGCCGACCTCCCTGGGTTCGCGAAGGAGCACGGCGTCGAGGAGATCTTCATCGCGCTGCCGATGGCCTCGCAGCCGCGGATCCTGAAGCTGCTGGACGAGCTTCGCGACACGACGACGTCGATCTACTTCGTACCCGACATGTTCATGACCGATCTCGTCCAGGCCCGGATCGACGACGTCAACGGCATCCCGGTGGTCGCGGTGTGCGAATCGCCGTTCTACGGCGTGAGCGGCCTCGTGAAGCGGCTCGAAGACCTGGTGCTCGGCGTGCTCATCCTCGTCCTCGTCTCGCCGCTCCTGGTCATGACCGCGATCGGGTTGAAGCTGACCTCGCCCGGGCCGATCATCTTCAAGCAGCGGCGCTACGGCCTGGACGGTAGGGAGATCCTGGTCTACAAGTTCCGCACTATGCGGGTGATGGAGGATGACGCCACCGTCGCGCAGGCAACCCGTCGGGATCCGCGCGTCACGCCGTTCGGGGCGTTTCTGCGCCGGACCTCCATCGACGAGTTGCCTCAGTTCGTCAACGTGCTGCAGGGGCGCATGAGCATCGTCGGTCCGCGGCCGCACGCGGTGGCGCATAACGAGACCTATCGCAAGGTCATCAAGGGCTACATGGTGCGGCACAAGGTGAAGCCGGGCATCACCGGGCTTGCGCAGGTGAACGGCTACCGCGGTGAGATCGACAATCTCGAGAAGATGGAAAAGCGCGTCGAGTACGACATCGAGTACCTGCGCCACTGGAGCCTGCGACTCGACCTGGCGATCATCGTGCGCACCGTGCTGATCGTCGTGAAGGGCGACCGGCACGCCTTTTGAGCTTTCCGGCTTCTCGCGGGATGCGCCTGGCGAGCCGGCTGGTCGCGGCTGCGCTGATCGCAAATCTGTTCATCACCGGCGGCCGGCCCGAGATGGCGGGGCTTCCGGCGCCGTGGGACAAGCTCGCGCATTTCGCCTACGTCCTCGCAGTGCTGCTCATGAATCAGCGCGCTCCTTCAGAAGTGTCAGCACCTCGCATTCCCCGCCGACCGCAATAGACACACGGCTTGCAGCCCAATTCCATGTCTCCCAAACCATAGCCAGTGCAATACCGAACACGTCGCTGTAGAACGCTTCCATCGCCGGAAGATCCGTGCGATACGCTGCGGGCGCTTTTTACAAGAGCGCGACTATGGGCAGTCCCGTGGATCCGAGCCAATAGAGGGCCCCTGCCATCCTGACCGCGACCCCCTCTCTCAAGGAGCGCAGAGGGGGGTGCAGCACTTCGCTCATCAGCTTCGCCAGTTCCCCCACGAACGCCGCATCGAGCATGTTGGCGTGATTGCCCTTGACTTTCTTGACCACGATCGGCCCGGCCGCCACCGCTTCCCAGCCCATGGTTCGGCCCCGGGGTGCAAAGATCGGCTGTCGCTCCGAAGCAAACAGGGTCACCCGCCCCGAGTAAGCCCGCGGCAGGTAACTCTCGACCGCCCGCAAATGCTCATGAATGAGCGCGATGCGCTGCTCGCTCAGGATCCCCACGTCGAACACGAAGAGCCGTTGCAGATCGGCACGGGCTTGTTCGAGTCGGTCGACGGGCGCGACTGCGCGCGGCCGCAGGCCCGGCACAAGGGTTTCTGCCTTGTTCATCACGATCTTCAGCGCCTTGCGTGGGGTGAAGTACCGCAGGGACCAAACGGCCAACACGAAGTTCCACCCAAACCGGGCGATGTGCCGCGGATTCTTCCAGTCGAGGGGCACCGCCAGTCGAGGCGGAACGTCGCTGTCGATCAACCCGAGGAACTCGACCTCCTCCCCGAGGCTCGCGAGCTGGCAGGCCATCGCGTACGCCACCAGCCCCCCCGACGAGTAGCCGGCGATCGCGTAGGGTCCGTGTCGCTGCACCGACTGGATCGCAGACACGTGGTCCGCGGCCAGCGCCTCGATCGACTGCCACGCACCTGCCCCTCCCTCCAGCCCGCGCATCTGCACGCCATAGATCGCCTGGTCATAGTCGAGCGTGTTCGCCAGGGCGCGGTAGCACAACGCGTCTCCCGTCACGGGGTGGATCAGGAAACACGGCTTCTTTCGCGCGCCGTCGCGGATGAGGAGCAGATGCGACAGCTCATCGCTGTCGAGCGCTTTCTGTAGTGCTCGCGCATACTCTTCCAGGGTTGCGTGCGTCACCAGCAACGCGACGGGAACCGCGTGGCCCAGCCTCGACTCGATCTTGCTCGCCAGGCGCATGGCCAGGAGCGAATCTCCCCCGAGCGCGAACCACTCGTCGCTCGGACGAAGGTTGGAGACTCCGAGCAGCTCCTCCCAAAGCTCGATCACCGTCGCCAGCAAGCCCTCGCGCGGCAACGGCTCTCGATCCGTGCGGACGCGCGACCACGCCGGGGCGGGAAGGGCGTTCCGGTCCACCTTGCCGCTCGGGGTGTGCGGAAAGGCCGGCACGATCATGCACAGGGCGGGGACCATGAAGCCGGGTAGCCGCTCTCGCAGGCGACCGAGCAGCTCTTCCGGCGCCGGCGCGCTCCGCTCTGCGCCGAGCACCACGTAGGCGATCAGCGCCTCGCCGCCCGAGGGCGCCTTGCGCACCACCACGGCAGCATCGCGCACCCGGACATCGGCCAGGAGGTGCGCTTCGACCTCGCCGAGCTCGATTCGATGCCCGCGGAGCTTGATCTGACCGTCGACGCGGTCGAGATACAGGAGCTCGCCGTCCGAGCGGTAGCGCACGCGGTCACCCGTCCGGTACATGGTGGCCGCGTCGCAACCAAACGGATCGGGGAGAAAGCACTCCTTCGTCAACTCCGCCTGATTGAGGTAGCCGCGGGCCACGCCCGCACCGCCGATGTAGAGCTCGCCCGCGACTTCGGGCGGAACGAGCCTCCGCTCCTCGTCGAGCACGTACGTGAACGTGTTTGCGAGAGGCCGTCCAATCGGCGGGTCGGTCGTCATCTGCCGACCGAGCTCCGCGGCCGGCACTTCGTACAGCGTCGATTCGATCGTCGTTTCCGTGGGGCCATAGGCGTTGATCCACCGGATATGGTCGCCGCCCACACCCAGCCACTTGTTGTAAGTCGCAAGCGTCGCGCGCTCGCCACCCACGTGGCAGAGACGAACGCTCTCCGGCACCCGCGCGTCGTGTTCCGCGAGGTAGTGCACGATCTCGTGCCACAACAAGGTTGTGGCAGCGAGGATCGTAACCCTCTCGCGCTCGAGGCAGCGGACCAGGCGGCTGGTGGCCGCGAGCGTCGCTTCGCGCGGGATCACCAAGGTTGCGCCCGAGGTGAGAGGCACGAACATCTCCTCGATCGACGCATCGAAGTTGACGGACGACATCTGCAGGACCCGATCGCCCGGCCCGATCCCCCATTGCCGAACGATGCTGGCACTGTGGTTCGCGATGCCGCCTGCGGTGAGCGCCACCCCCTTCGGGCGGCCCGTGGACCCCGAGGTGAAGATGACGACCGCAGTCGATCGCGAACTGACCTTGACCCCCGGATTCCTGCGTGGCTGCCCGAGCAAACACTGGTCCAGGTCCTCGAGCCGCAGCAACGGCGCAAGACCGAGGGGAAGGTCCTTCGCGTGGTCGCCGGTGCTGAGGATCAGCATCGGCCGCGCGTCCTCGATCATCGTGGCCAAGCGCGCCTCGGGGTAGCTCGGATCGAGCGGGACGTAAGCCGCGCCCGCCTTCATCGCGGCGAGCGCCGCGGTCACCATCTCCGCCGATGGCGGCATGGCGATGCCGACGCAAGCCTCGCTTCGGAGCCCACGCGAGATGAGCAGGTGCGCCAGCCGATTCGCGCGCTCATTGAGCTCGCGATAGGTCGTCTCACCCTGCTCTTCGCGGACGAGCGCGATCTCGTCCGGCCGACGCTCGGCCTGGGCTTCTATGAGCGCTGGAAGGGCGCGATCCTCGGTGAGCCCGAGCGGCGCGCGGCCCCACCCCCGAAGCCTCTCTCGGGCCTCCGGTGTCACCGTCGGAAGCGAGCAGAGTTCGGCGGCCGCGTCCCGCGGCATCACCTCGAGCAGCAGTCGCACCAGGCCCAACAGCTCCTCGATCTGCGACGTCTCGAACATCTCGGTCGCGTACTCCAGCTTGAGCAGGAGCGCTTGCTCGAAGTAGGCGGACAGCGACAGCGCAAACGGCGTCTTTTCCAGGAGAGTGATCCCGCGCGTTTGCCACACGCCCCGCGCGCGCATCGCGCCCTCGATCGTGCGATCGTCGAAGAAGAGCAGGGTCGGGATCAGGGGCGCTCCGGGGGGGAGTCCGCTCCATTCACGGACCTTGGGGAGGGGCGTCGTCTCGTGCTCGCGGATGGCAATCTGCTGGGCGCGCAACGCCTTCAGCCAGTCCACAAGCGCGGTGGCGCGCGGGATCCGGACGCGAAAGGGCACTGTGTTGATCAGCATGCCCTGCGTATGCTCGTGTCCCGTCCGGCAGGCGCGAACGGTGCCGAAAACGACGTCGAAGCTGCCCGTGTGCGCGGACAATGCGAGCGCCCACGCCGCTTGTACCAGGGTGTTCGGGGTGACCCCACACGAGGCAGCGAACTGTCGCAGGCGGTCACAACCCGCCGCGTCGATGGTGATCTCCCGCTCGAGGTGCGGTCCCAATACGTGCTCGATCTCCGAGGAAGCCGGATGACGGGGTCCGGGCGCGTACGCCGGGCGGGCCAGCTGCGCAGGAAGGGCCGGCGTCTCCACGCCCGAGAGCTGCGCTCGCCAGAACCTCTCCGCGTCGTCGAGCTCACGGGCCGTCATCGCCCGCACGAAGTGCGCGAACGGCGGCGCGTCCACGGCACTCGCGGGATCGAAGAGTTCCGACAGCAGCTCGGGAAACGAACGGGCGTCGAGGATGATGTGGTGCACGCTCCACACCATGCGATAGTCCGCGGGCCCGAAGCGAAACACGCTCACGCGCATCAACGGCAAGCGATCGAGGGCGAACCCGAGGCGGCGATCCTCGTCAAGAAATGATCGCAGCCGCTCGTCCCTGGCCGCGGCGGACAGCGGCGACAGGTCGTGAACTTTGAGATCGAGGATCCCTTCCCGATGCACCTCCTGGCGGGGATCCGACTCGGTGTTCCAGCGAAAGCTGGTCCTCAGCGCGGGGTGTCGTGCGATGACCCGACACCAGTCCGCGCGCAGCGCGTGCGCAGAGACTTCCTGGGGCAGCGCGCAGACGAGCTGCTCGATGTTGACCCCTGCGTGGGGCGCGAGCTGCCATTGAAACAGCATCCCCTGCTGGAGAGGCGTCAGGGGGTACGCATCGACGACATCGCCGGCCGCGGCTCCGCGGTCGCCCGCACCGACCGCACGTTCGGTCTTGGGGGGGCCGCCATCGGCGAGATCGTATCGAGGCCCTTCTTGGCCCCGTCGCGCGAGATTACCTGGGTGCATGCGCCGCTCCTTGACAGAACCGAGGCGCGTTGCTGGTCGCGAAGGTAGCGACCGTTGGATTCTCGACAACATACCACGGGCATAACTACCGCGCTGCGATCGGCCGGAAATCGTCTCCGCGCCTGATCAGCGGGGTCAAAGCAGCCCGGACCGACAAGCCCTACTTCACGAACCCCGCCGGCGCCCCGCGCGACCCGGCGTCAGACGGCCCGATCCCACCCCGGACTGCCACCAGGGCCCGATGTCATCCGGTTAAGTCGCTGAGCCCTAGATAGACGGGGAGGATCAACAGCACCATCACCTGCCGGAGAACTGGGTCCACACGTTCCCCCGATTCGAAGTGCTGCGGAACGTGCTGGCCAGCGTCGTGTCCATCCACAACGCCGCTCGAGGCAGGCCCTTCCGGTCCACCGGGTTCGAGCGGGCCATGGCCATCAACTTTCCCGGCGCGACGTTCGCGCTCCGCAGCCTGGACCATCGGCGTCCCGTCGGGAATATGGAAGTGGGACTTCAGGGCGCCGCATATCTCGTCGATGAGCTCCTGTTTCCGGGCGCGCTTGCGCCGGGCGCGGGAGCGATGGCTCGAGGCTGCCAGGGTGATCGGTTTGTCGGAAATCGCGGCAGACATCCGATACCCGCGTTCGCCGCGTTCGCCCCCGTTCGTTTGCCAGAAATCATCGTACGCGGACTGGTAATCCGAAGGCGCATCAGTGATGTATCGGGTGCTGTGATCTTTGGAGGAAACGCCGACAAGATCGCCGATCCCCAGGGCGCGTGCCAGGGCTTGGAGGGCCAGTAAAAGCATGGTCGCGGGGCAAATCTCGCCATTGGATTTCGCCGCGTGGCGGTGCATGCCCGGTTCGGCGCGACTGCCTTGCGATCCGCCGATGAAAATCGCTTGATGCGAATCCACGCCCAGCATCTCACCCGGCACGAATGAAAACGACATCGTGTGGAGAACGCTTTCATTCATGCTGAACACCAGGCACATGTCCCCTTCCATGAACGCTCGACCGGGGAGGGACATGCTGATGGAAAACAGGTCCGTTCCCACGGTCTTGGACCAGACCGTCAGGCCATGTAAGGGGAAAATCCGATTCGAGGAATCGCCGAAAC
The DNA here is from genome assembly GCA_963789885.1 of uncultured beta proteobacterium. GTDB lineage: Bacteria > Pseudomonadota > Gammaproteobacteria > Burkholderiales > SG8-39 > DATEDA01. Next base: position 94,143 of record CAWBNB010000014.1, read on the forward strand.
GGTCCTGGAAGAACTGGAAATGGTTGGTGAGGATTCTGAGACGGTCCTCGGTCGAAAAGAATCTGGCGAGATAACTCCCGACGAATTTATAAGGAATGCCGGGTTGATCCTTCACCGCGTCGCGGAAACATGAAATCGCAAGGCTCTTCGAAAGCTTGGAACGGCCACGGAAATGCCAGATGACCAGGCTCGCCTGGAACAGCCGCTTAAGGCGAAACTGCAATGCCTTCTTGCGAAGGGCCGACTGACCGTAATAGGGATTCTCTCCGCCTGAAGCAGTATCCACTTCTGGCCTACCTAGCATCGGAATCGAAACAGCGAATGGAAACACCGGGTCATGCAGAAACACCCGAGGAACACGCTCACTATGAAATTGTCCTCCCGCCGCAGGGCACCGTCAAGAGTGAGCTGCGTTGTAGCCGGCTCGTGACGCATCCGAGCCGTGACCACCACGCTTCCGGATCTGCGGTGCTCATGGCACGCGTGCAGGCGCTTTCAGTCCAGGGCGTCCTCGACCTTCCATGTCCGCGGCTTCTCGATTTCCTCCAGGTCCACCGAGTACGTGAGCCGGGCGCCTGCCGTGATCGTCCGCCGACGCTTCCGGATGACGATGCAGTCCCAACTCGTCTGCGGGCTCGCCGGCCCGTTGTCGAAGCTGGTCCCGTTGTCGAATCGCCCGCGGAAGTAGAGACAGTACCCGTCGAGGTTTCCGCCGCGCAGCACGGGCTTCGAAACCTCGTACCGCTTGGAAATGTCCTGTTCGCCGCTGATCGCGTTCATGTCGACCGATAAGATCGGGGAAGGCTCGCAAAGCGAGTGCTCCACCTCGAAGTTCTTCAGATGTCGCAGCCCGTGGAACTTGCCGATGTACTTCTTTAGTCCTTGATAAGTTTCCAAGAACGAAACATCGATGCCAAGGCCTTCGATTTCCCAGATCGCCGGGATGCGGTACTCGTCCTTGAGCGACACGGGCTCGACGTAGATATCGAACAGCGCGGGCACGATGCGCCCCGTGGGCTTGAGGCAGCGCCGTTTCAGGTCGAGCAGGTTCATCACCATGTTCTCACCGAACGCGACGTTGCCGAACTGCTCTTGCAGCACGATATCCACCTTCTCCGGCGGCGAGAACTCGCGGCTGTTCTGCGCGACGAAGGTGATGTTCTTGAAGCCGTTCCGCGCGCCGATCTCGCGCGCGACGTCGATGAAGTCCGAGTGATCGATCGCGTAGACGTGCTTCGCCCCCGCCTGAGACGCCATGAAAGCCAGTATCCCGGTTCCCGTGCCCAGGTCGATGACGACGTCGCCGGACTTGACCGCTCCCTGAATTCCCCGGCGGTACGCCTCCACCCGGACCCTGTCCGCCAGCATCCGCTCATGCCAGGAGAGGTCGGTGAACACCTGCCGATTGATGAGATCGTAGACGTACGCGCTGGCTTTCGGGCTCAACTTGGCCACCTTCTTCATGCCCTCGAGCGCGAGTAGCAGGGGCCGTTCGAGCGTCTTGACCATTTGCGTAACCTCCTCATCGGCACGGCAGGAAAACTCACGCCACGTCCCGCGTCAACGCGGGACAAGCCATCGTCGCGAAAGACACGTGATTCGGCGAACGGACACACCCGGCTTCGGGTTGGGCCAAAAAGACAACCTGCGGCCCTGGCTCGACCGCCTCATCGGCCAAGCCATCGTCACAGGAGCAACCCAACGATGCTCTGCACGTGACCAGAGGTCCGGGCGGTCACCGTGTGCAGCCGGGTCGACAGGTCGAAGGCGCGAATGGCCTCGATGCGCGAGTGCACGATCTCGAGCGACGTCATGTCGGCCGCGGCCGCTGCCACGCCCGCCGCGCTCGCCTCGAGGTTGTCGCGCAGCCAGGGCGGTGGATAGAGGAACAGCGGGCCCGCCTCGACGTAGGCGCGCGCGCCGGCGCGGTCGAGGATGGCCCGGCGCACGTCGAAGCTGCGGCGGAACAAACGCATCGGCGCGGGTCCAAGTCGCGCTGAGCACCATGCTCGACAGCTGTCACTGATAACTGCCGGGGCGAGTTGTCACACATCGACCATTTCTTTGCGCTTCTCGCGGTCTGCACTGAAGCGCAGACAGTTACCTCACCTCATAAATGCTGGACGTCGCGACCATACCGCACAAAATCCGATTCCCATCTCGCACGTAACGGCCGATCGTGTCTATCCGCATCTCGCGCTCGATGACCATCTGCTTGCGCACTACTACGACAAATCTTCCCGCATCAACGGAAACACAAACGTCCTTGAAGTCCAGCCATGCCTGGGTCAGGGAGTACTGCAACTTATAGAACGACTCCTTGGCGCCAAAAAGTATGGTTGCCGATTCTGCGCGTTCGGATTCGGGCTGTCTGTATAGCCAGAGCAGCTCGTCGTCAACGAACAGTGAGTGCCACAAATCCTCGGTGGCGCGTCCAATACACTCGGCATCCACGCCAATTGCCTGGTAGCTGCTCCTGCGAGCTACAGCAGCGATGCAGTAGCCAGTTGTATGACTGATGCTACCGGTCACACCTTTTGGCCAAACTGGGGCTCGATCGGGACCAGAAAGCAGGGGTGCCGGGGAGCAGCCGAACGCCGATAGTGCAAGCCGTGCACACGAACGTCCCGCCGCAAACTCCTGCTTGCGCTTGTAAACCGCTCCGGTAACGGATTCGGCTTCGGCAGCGAACAATTCCGTTGCTGAGGTAACTACATACGCTTCAACCGCCACGACCCCGCGCGGAAACAGCGCGGTGGCTAGCGCTGCACGCAGGTGCTTCGGGGAACTGCAGTCGTCCGTCATGTCCACGGATCTGTCTTCCTCGTCCCGCGATGTGCTCAATTGCTTGCCACGCGCTGCGCCCCTAGGGTCGCAAAGCTACTCGTAACTGCCTCTCTCGCTATCGCTTCGATTTGGCGATGCTGGGGCCCGGTGGCCGAACGATACCAGTCCGAACGCCCATGACCTGCCCGGGCATTTTCGAGCATTCATTCCGGAAGACGGCTCGATTGGGCAGGGGTTGATGCTGCCCTCTGATCTCGAAGCGGAAACCTCGCGCGCCCGGCAGATCCTATGCAGGGCTGGTCAGTCGGGATCTCTGCGACTAAAAAGGGAAGTTCCAAAGCAACCTTTTTTAGGAGACGGAGATGAACACCAAACTGGCAGCCTCGCAGCTGGACAGTGTAGCGCGGAGGGACAGGCTGTTTGTGAGCGTGGAGTTAGGTAATGCGAAGTGGCATGTGGCGGCAGGCGATGGCGGGACGCGGGTGAGCGAGTACACGGTGAACGCGGGTGATGGGCCTGGGTTGTTGGCAGTGATCGAGCGTGCGCGCAACCGCTTCGGGCTCAGCAAGGACGCGCCGGTGGTGAGCTGTTATGAAACCGCCGGGAGCTCGCAGGCAGGCTCGGCTTGGGATCGAGTCCCTATCGCTCGGGCAATCTCAACCACGACCAAGGGATCAGCAAGGCGGGCAATCGCAGGGTGCGCACGCTGATGATTCAACTGGCTTGGGGATGGTTGCGCTTTCAGCCCGACAGCGCGCTGTCGAAGTGGTATGTACGACAGTTCGCCCAAGGCGGCTCTCGCTCGCGACGCATCGGCATCGTGGCCTTGGCGAGGCGCCTGCTGATCGCGCTGTGGCGCTTCGTCGAGGACGGCGTGATTCCCGAAGGGGCCAAGCTCAAAGCGTAGAACTGAATCGAACCACGAAGGAGCAACCGAAACGCAGCACACTGGTCCAATCCGGCGCCCGTTCAAATCCTGGGTCGGACTCGATCCGACCGTCCGCGCAGATGGGGCGCCGTGGGGAAGCAGAACTTGAGCCAAGCGGCGCATGCAAGATGAGGTGCTGACCGATGCGGTCATGCACGGATAGAAGGTGGATCACTTGGAATCCAAAGTGAACGCCCTGCCCCCTTGGACCAGCTGCAGCACTGATGTCGAGAGGGCTTGACAAAATCGCCCTCATAGAAAGGATTTGAACCCACGACCCCCTGATTCGTAGGCGGTCCAGGTCCCAATCAAGCAGCTTGTTGATCAGGCACTTGCAGCGCTTGCCAACTTCGAAACCAATCTATCTCAGTCACACCCTAGCGCCACTCAAGCTGGCGCGAGACACGATCTCTACTTGGTGCGCGGTTTCTTAGGCGTCGGCCCGACGCTGCGCAGGTAGTTCACCAGCATTTCGCGAAACACTACGAACGTCGGCTCCCACTCGCGGTTCATGGCTCTCGCACATGCCTCCGCGTAGCCATCATCAGGCCGCGGGCGCAACGTCACCACGGGAGGTAGCCCGTAGCGCAACAAGATGAAATTAGCCCATAGACGTGCCGTACGGCCGTTGCCATTGGCGAACGGATGGATACGCACCCATTCAGCGTGAGTCCATGCAGCTAACTCTAGAACTGCGTTCACGCCATCGGCATCAAGATCCTCTTCATGCTTGTAGGATTTGTCGAGCGTCTCAATGACTTGCTGCAAGCGCGTTTCGAACGTCCGGAGCTCTTCGGCGACGCGCGCCGACGGAACTCCGCGGGCACTACCGATCTTCACTTCGCAATGCGCAAGCTCGCCTCCTTCGCCGCGGAACCCGCCGACGTAGTCCCTGTGCGGGAGATCCAAGCCTCTCATCGTAGCCTTATGCCATCCACGAGCGTCTTCGACCGAGGGCGTATCCCTCCGTCGCGCTTTGTCTCTGATACCACGCAGAACTTGCTCGAGGTTCTCCCGCAGCGTCGGGCTATCGTCGTCCCAGTTAGCCATTTAGACACGGCGACATAAATAACGCCGCATCGACTGTCCGATGCCGCGTGGTTCTGAGAGAGGTATGCGGCGTTATTTAAGACGCTCTGTTTAGCAGGTCGTGCACCCTGGTTTGCATGGGCCCATGTTTTTGCTCGACCTCCCCCTCTGCAGGATCCTCCTTGGCATAGCTCGCTTCGCTGTCCGCAAATTCAGAGATGGCACGTTCGAAGTTGGGGTCCTTGGCCCTTCTGGCCTTCAGAAGCTTTAGCGTCTCTTCCATATTTGTCGCGATCTCAGTGGTTCGTTTGCGCACGAACATCCGAACCGCTTCGTTTACTAGGCGGTTCAAGGGCGCCTCGACCAACCTCGCAAGGAGCAACAGCCCCTCCTGGACATCCGGTTCGAGGCGGAAGGTGGTTGGTTTGCGCACAGATTGCGCGCTCTGTCGTTTCATTGAGCCTCCTGAAGTCTGATGGCAAAGTGACATTTTGACGCCATTTTGGCGGATGCCTAAGGAGATGTCAAATGATAATTTTGACGTCATAGTGGCGCGCGCATTGCCGACGGATCACAGGCCTAACGCGCAAGGGGCGACGCGCTGGTTCGTAGCCAGGTGCTCAGCGCGGATCCGCCGGCAGCGGATGGAGGTCGGTGCTCTTGCCGGCCTTCATCACTTGGCCGGGCACGTCGTGGCCGACGAGCGCCGGCAGGCCGCGCGCGGCGCGGATGAGGCGGTCGAGGTCGATGCCGGTGTCGTGGCCCATGCTCTCCAGCATGTGCACGAGATCTTCGGTGCAGATGTTGCCGGTCGCGCCGGGCGCGAACGGGCAGCCGCCGAGGCCGCCGAGCGACGATTCGTAGTGCGTGATCCCTGCCTCGAGGCCGGCGACGACGTTCGCGAGCCCCATTCCCCGGGTGTTGTGCAGGTGGAGCGCCAGCTCGATGTGCGGCAGGCGCTTCGCGACTTCGCGCGAGATGTCGAGCACCTGCTTCGGATTGCCCATGCCGACCGTGTCGGCGAGCGCGATCCCGCCGACACCGAGGTCGGCGAGGCGCTGCGCGAACGCGTAGATGCGCTCCGGCTTCTGGAAGCCTTCGAACGGACAGCCGAAGGTCGTGGCCATGCCGCACGCGGTGCCGATGCCGGTGCCGCGGATGGCGTGCATGATCTCGGCGAAACCCGCGAACGATTCGTCGGTCGAGCGGCGTACGTTGGCGCGGTTGTGACTTTCGGAGATCGACATCGACCATCACGATCTCGTCGACCTTCGCGGCGAGCGCGCGCTCGGCGCCACGGGGGTTCGCGACCAGCGCGACGTACTTCACCTTCGGATTGCGCCGGATCCCGGCCATCACCGCCTCGGCGTCGGCGAGCGCCGGCACCGCCTTGGGCGAGACGAAGGAGGTGACCTCGATCTTGTGCAGGCCGGTCTCGGACAGCGCGTCGACGACCGCGATCTTCTGCTCCGTCGGGATGAAGCGCGGTTCGATCTGGAAACCGTCGCGCGTGACGACCTCGTGGACGTAGAGGCGGGTCATGAGGGACTCAGTACGTCGCGCGCCCGCCGGAGATGTCGAACACGCCACCGGTCGAGAACGAGCAGTCCTCGGACGCGAGCCAGCACACCAGCGATGCGACCTCCTCGACGAGCACGAAGCGGTTCATCGGGATCTTCGACAGCATGTAGTCGATGTGCTGCTGGCTGATCTGGTCGAAGATCGCCGTCTTCGCCGCCGCCGGCGTCACGCAGTTCACGGTCACGCCGGTTTGCGCGAGCTCCTTCCCGAGGGACTTCGTGAGCGCGATCACGCCCGCCTTCGACGCCGAGTATGCGCACGCGTTCGGGTTGCCTTCCTTCCCGGCGATCGACGCGACGCTCACGATCCGCCCGTACTTCTGCTTCGCCATGTGCGGCGCGACCGCACGTGCGCAGAGGAAGGGGCCGGTGAGGTTGACCTTCAGGACCCGCTCCCATTCCTCGACCGGATAGTCGACGGTCGGCACGGTCATTCCCGCGATCCCGGCGTTGTTGACCAGCACGTCGATCCTGCCGAGATCCTTGATTGCGTCGTCGACCGCTTTGGTCACCACCGGCGCCTCGGTGACGTCGACCGCCGCGCCGCTCACCGGCCCGGGAAGCGATGACACCGCCTGGTCGAGCGTCTTGCGGTCGCGGTCCCAGATCCGCACGGTCGCCCCCGAGTCGAGCAGACGCTTCGTGATCGCGAGGCCGATGCCGGCGGCGCCGCCGGTGACGATGGCCGTGCGGCCTTTGAGGTCGAGCTGGTTCATTTGCGTAGTCCCTTGCGGCGAAGGCGGGCAGTATAGCGCCGGGCCCGGGCGCGACAACTGAGAGGCTGCGGACGCGGAGGAGACGCGCAGCGCGGCCGATTTGATGCGAGACTACGGCGCGCCGCCGAACCGTTGCCGGATGATGAAAATCCTCTCGCTGCTCGACCTCGTCGGGCTCGCCGTCTTCGCGGTCTGCTGGTGGGGCTATCCGTGGTACGCCGAGCGGCGCGAGCAGCACAACCCGGGGCTGGTGCAGCTCACCAACCGCTACCGCTACGAGTGGATGCGCCAGATGCTCGCGCGCGACCTGCGAATGGTCGACACCGCGCTCATCACCACGCTTACGCAGAGCTCGGTCTTCTTCTCGTCGACGACGGTGCTGATCCTCGGCGGTCTGCTGGCGCTGGTCGGCACCTCGGAGACGATGCAGGCCGCGCTCGGCAAGCTGCCCGGCGCGGTGCCGACCAGCGAGCAGCTCTGGGAGTTGAAGCTGCTCCTCCTCGTCTCGATCTTCGTCTACGCGTTTTTCAAGTTCACCTGGTCGCTGCGGCAGTTCAATTTCGTCGGGATCCTCATCGGTGCCGCGCCGCCGCGAGAAGCCGCACCGGAGGACGACGTGTGGCAGCGCGCCGGCGCAATGGCGGTGCTCGCGGCGGAGGACTTCAACCAGGGACTGCGGGCCTACTACTTCGCGTTCGCCGCGATCGGCTGGTTCGTGAATCCGACGATCTTCATCGTCGCGACGGTCGTCGTCGTCGGGATCCTCTACGTGCTCGAGTTCCGTTCGAACGCGGTGAAGGTGCTCGAGAGCGGGCCACCCGCGGGGGGTTCCTAGCGCGCCGGCTTACGCCGACGCGAGCCGGCGCAGCGCGCGGTCGGTCGCGTCGTCGGCCGGAAAGAAGCTCTCGACGCGCAGCTCGTGCAGGGTGACGTCGTACGGCGTTCCCAGGCTGGCGATGGTGGTGAAGAAGCTCAAGGCAACGTCGGCCCTCCGGAACTCCATCGCGAGGAACGGCTCGGTCGACGCGTCGAGATCGATCGCCAGCCACGCGCGCGGGATCCCGGGGAAGGCGAGGAGCTCGTCGAGGAGTGCCCGCGTCTTCCCGTCGCCGGTCCGCAGCAGGTCACGGTGCAGCCACTGGATGTACGCCGAGGCCGTCTCCTCCCAGTTGACGATCCAAGAGCGCAATCCCTGTGGGTGATACGTGAGCCGCATGACGTTGGGCGCGCCCGCGGCGGTCGCCTCTTCGGGGCTGAGGAAGAGGCCGATCACGCGGCCCATCGCCGCGTTCGCCATGAGGATGTTCCAGTGCCGGTCGAGCACGAGCGCCGGATACGGCTCCTGCTGGCGAAGGATGAAGTCCACCGCACGGCGGACCTGGGCGAGCTCGGGTGCGTCGAGCGCCGTTTCGCGGTAGATCGGCGCGAAGCCGGCGGCCGTGAGCAGCTCGTTGCGGGCACGGAGCGGGACTTCGAGCACGCGCGAGAGGTGGAGCACGAGCTCGCGGCTCGGCTGCGCGCGTCCGGTCTCGACGAAGCTGAGGTGGCGCGCCGACAGGTCGGCTTCGGTGGCGAGCCCGAGCTGGCTCATTTTCCGCCGCTCGCGCCACTGCTTGAGCAGCGGTCCCACCGACGTTTGCGGCCGTGCCTTCATATCGCGCGGCAGTATACGCAGGCGGACGACGGTGGCGATTACCTGCGAGGTAATTGCCGCGGCGGACCCGGTGGCGGACCATACGGCATGGCGACGACGGGCGAGCGCGTGGGCGTCATCGCCGCGATCGTGTCGAGCGCGCTCGGCGGCACGGCGGCGGCGATCACGCGCTACGTCATCGGCGCGACCGACCCGGTCACCCTGGCCGCGTTCCGCTTCGGCATCGGCTTCGTCCTGATCCTGCCGATCGCGCTCGCCGTGCGCAGCCGCTGGCCGCAGGGGAGGGACTGGATCGGCGTCGGGCTGCTCGGTGTCTTCTTTTTCTCGCTCTTCTTCGTGATCTACAACGTCGCGATGAGCTTCACCACCGCGGCCCGCGGGTCGCTCGCGCTCTGCACGTTGCCGCTGGTGACGATGGTCGTGGCCTCGCTCCTCGGCCGCGAAGCACTCACCGCCCGCAAGACGCTCGGCGTGGTCATCGCCGTCGGGGGCGTGGCGATCGCGCTCGCGACCGGCCTCGCGGGCGCGCCGGCCGGCGCGTGGCGCGGCGACCTCGCCATGGCGGGCGGCACGCTCTGCATGGCCTTCTACAACGTGTGGTCGCGGCCGTTCATGGCGCGCTCGAGCCTGCTCGGATTCCTGGCGGCCGGGATGGGCTTCGGCGGCGGGTGCAGCACGCTCATCGCGTGGTCGAACGGCGGTTTCCACGCGGTGGCGCACGCCTTCGGCCCGGCGCAATGGATCGCGGTGATCTTGCTCGGCGTGTTCGGCGGCGCGGCGGCGTTCTATCTGTGGGTGTTCGCCCTGCAGCGCACCACCCCGACTCGCGTGGCGAACACGATGACCGTGAACCCGGTCGCTGCGTCGCTCCTCGCCGCCGTCCTCGTCGGCGAGCCGATCGGGCTCAACCTGCTGGCCGGGCTGGTCGCGATCGCCACCGGGATCTGGATCGCCTCCACCGAGGCGCGCGTCCTCGCTCAGCGATAGCGCTCGCGGAGCTTCACCTTCCAGAACTTTCCGGTCGAGGTGCGCGGGATCGCGTCGAGGAACTCGAACCGGTCGGGGAGCTGCCATTTCGCGAACTTCGAACCGAGGTGCGCGCGCAGCTCTTCGGGCGTCGCGCGGCCGCCCTGCTTGAGGACGACGCAGGCGAGCGGCCGCTCGCCCCATTTCGCGTCGGGGATGGCGATGACCGCGGCCTCCTGCACCGACGGATGCGCCATCAGCAGGTTCTCCATGTCGACCGAGCTGATCCATTCGCCGCCCGACTTGACGAGGTCCTTCATGCGATCGGCGATGCGCACGTAGCCGTGCGGATCGATCGACGCGACGTCGCCGGTGCGCAGATAGCCGTCGGCGGTGAACCGCTCGGGGTCGGACGGCGTCTCGTGATAGCCGCCGGCGATGAATGGCGCGCGCACCTGGATCTCGCCGACGGCCTTGCCGTCCCACGGCAGCTCGCCGCCGTCGACACCGACGATGCGAATGTCCATGACCGGGACCGGCACGCCGGCCATCGCGTACCGCGCGAACCGCGCGTCCTCGTCGAGCCCCTGCAGCTCGGGTTTGATGAACGAGATCGTGCCGAGCGGGCTCATCTCGGTCATGCCCCAGCCGTGGCAGATCGACGCGCCGTGGCGGGCGTACGCGCGGATCAGCGACTCGGGCACCGGCGCACCGCCGACCAGCATGCGGATGCCCGCCGGGAGCGTGTAGCGAGCCGGGTTTGAATCGAGCAGCTGCAGCATCCCGAGCCAGATCGTCGGCACGCCGAGCGCGTAGGTGGGGCGCTCCGCCGCGAAGAGATCGAGGAGGTCGGCGGGCGCGAGATGCGGGCCGGGCAGGACCATCTTGATGCCCATCATCGTGCAGACGTACGGCACGCCCCAGCAGTTGGCATGGAACATCGGCGTCGCCGGCAGCACCGCATCCCTCGCCGACAGGCACCAGTGGTCGGGCTGGTTCGCCATCAGCGTGTGGATCACCGTGGAGCGGTGCGAGTAGACGACGCCCTTCGGCCGGCCGGTGGTGCCGGACGTGTAGCACATCGAAATCGGGTCGTCTTCCTCGTGCGGCGCGTACTCGAAATCCGGCGGTGCGGCGGCGAGGAAAGCCTCGTAGTCCACGAACGGTGCTGCCACCGCCGCGCCGGTGAGCGGCACCACGATCACCTTCTCGAGCGGCACCTCGGCCCGGAACTGCTCGAGGAGCGGCAGCAGAACGTCGTCGACGACGAGGAAGCGGTCGCGCGCGTGGTTCGCGATCCACGCGATCTCGCCGGGCGCGAGGCGGAGATTCAGCGTGTGCATCACGCCGCCCGCCGCGGGGATCCCGAAGTAGCACTCGAGGTGCGCGTAGTGATTCCAGCAGAGCGTCGCGACGCGGTCGCCCTTATTCAGACCGGCCGCAAGCAGCGCCGCGGCGAGAGCGCGGGAGCGCCGGTAGAAGTCGGCGAAGCGGTGCCGGACGAGCGACTTGTCGGGCAGGCGGCTGACGATCTCGGAATCGGGGTAGAGGCGGCCGGCCCGCTCGAGCAGGTTGTTGAGCGACAGCGGCACGCGCTGCATCGTCGAGCGGATCATGGCCGGTCTCCTCAGTGCACGCCGTGTCGCGCGCTTGCCGCAAGCCTAGCTCAGGATCGAACGCACGGGCACGGCGCCGGAGCATACGCACGCCGGTGCCGCGCTATCATCTCCGGCACGGACCGGGAGCGTACACGTACATGCTGACCGCCAAGGACGTCGAGTTCTACAAGTCGGAGGGCTACGTGGTGGTGCGCGACGTGCTCACCCCCGTAGAGCTCGAGCGCTTGCGCAGCGGCCTCGCGCGCTTCCTCGACGGCGCCGGCGAGGTCGACCGCAACGACGATGTGTACGACCTCGAAGACAGCCACACCCGCGCGACTCCGCGTGTGCGCCGCATCAAGGCCCCGCACAGGCTCGACCCGGCGTTCCACGATCTCATTCGGTCGCCCAAGCTGCTCGACCTGATGCGGCCGCTGCTGGGGGCGAGCATCCAGCTGCAGAACAGCAAGCTCAACCTGAAGTCGGCCGGCTACGGCGCCGCGGTCGAGTGGCACCAGGACTGGGCCTACTACCCCTACACCAACGACGACGTGCTCGCGGTAGGCGTCCTCCTCGATGAGTTTGCCGAAGACAACGGCGCGATGATGGTCATCCCGCGCAGCCACAAGGGTCCGATCCACGACCATCACGCGAACGGTGTGTTCTGCGGCGGCATCGATCCGACGACGCCGGGCATCGATTTCGCGTCGGCGGTGCCGCTCTACGCACCGGCGGGCTCGATAACCCTGCATCACGTCCGCACGATCCACGGCTCGGCGCTCAACCGCTCGGGGCGCTCGCGCAACTTCCTGCTGTACGAGGCGGCCGCGGGCGATGCTTGGCCCCTCGTCGGCAGCTCAGCCGCCTTCGTCGACCTCGAGGAGTTCAACTCGCGCCTCCTCTGCGGCGAGCCCACGATCCAGCCGCGCATGGTTGCGGTGCCGGTCAGGATCCCGTTGCCGAAGCCGGCCGATGCGACCTCGCTCTACCAGGCGCAGAAGAAGCTCGCTCATCGCTACTTCGACGTCTACGACGGGTCGAAGACGCCGGCGTAGCGCTCCATCGCCTCTCGCAGCCTCACTTCCGGCAACCCCGCCTTGCGCAGTCCGTCCGACCACCGGATATAGTCTTCCGTGCGTTGAATCGGGAGCCAGTCCTTGAGATTCGCGATGCGCACGCGACGACCCGCGGGGAGACGTCCGCCCGAGAGGGCACTTGCGTTTCTGCTGGTCGGCGATGCTCCAGCCGGCAAGGTCGATATGCCACGCGGCGTCGGGCTTGAAGCGAGGATCACCGTCGTCCCGCTGTTTCCGCCTGCGACCGGATTCACCATCGCCGCGATCAGGCCGCACGGCTCTGCCCGGCTGCTCCGCCAGTTCGATGGCATGTCCGGTATGCATCGTCGGTATGCCACGCCTGGGACTGGAAGCCGAGAAAAAGCGCGACGCCACTGGTTGCTGGCGGGGAACTGCAGGATCAGGCCGCCGTCCTGCCAGACGCCTCGCTGGCCCTGCTCCGGACCCCAGCGCTGGCCAAACGCGAACACGCGGGCGCGGGAATCGCTGATGGCGCGCTTGATGTAGTAGTCGATGCGGTCGCCCAGGTCGTTGTCGGGCCCCGGGACGTTGTACGGCAGGAGTCGCATTTCGCTGCGGTCGAACAGGTTGCCGCGAATGAAATCGAGTGCCACCCCGCCCGGCTGCGAGGGCAAGGGCGCGAACCCATGCATGTCGGCCAGCCGCGGCAGGATCGGGTGGCTGAAGGGATCCTTGATCACGTACAGCAATTCGGACGGCTGTTCGTTCGACTTGACGTTGACGGCCAGGCGATCGTTCTCGCCTCGCCCAAACCCGGCGCCGAAGCGCTGCCGGATCTCGGTAATACGCCCGACGCGCTGTTATCGACCTGAGGCGGCGAGCTCGCGGTCGCGTTCGAGGACGCGCAGGAGATGCTCAAGGGCATCGATGCCCTGCGGTCGCCGGTCTGGGCCGGTTCGGTCGGGCAACGGCCGGTCGCGCTGGACCTGGATCCGAAGGCCGTGGCGTTTCCGGCGAGCGGGCTGCGACGATCGAGGCACGAGTCGATAGACCACGTGGGACAGACCCGGGGGATCCCGGACCGGCCTCGGCGGACAGGGCTCCTCCGGACATGCGCTCCCGGGTGCCGGCAATGTTAGCCTTGCCGGCCGTTCGAGCAGGGCGCGATCCATGAACGAGCAGACGACGGAGCAGTTCCTCACCCTCCAGGAGATCGTCGCCGCAGCGCGAGCGAACCTCGCGCCCGGTCCCTGGGGGCAACCATGAACGACTCAATCGTCGGAGCAGTACCTCACCCTGCAGGAAATCGTCGCCGCGGCGCGGGCGAACCTCGCGCCCGGTCCCTGGGGCTACCTGATCGGCGGCGCCGAGACCGAAACGACGCAGCGGCGCAACCGCCTCGCGCTCGACTCCATCGCGTTCCGGCCGCGCGTGCTGCGCGACGTCAGCGGGGTGGACACAACGGCGACGTTCCTCGGACGCAAGGTCCGCCTGCCGGTGATGCTCGCGCCGGTGGGCGGAATGGAGTCCTTCGCCCCGGAGGGCGCGGCGGCCGCCGCCCGCGCCGCGGCGCAGTTCGGCGTGCCGCAAATGCTTTCCTCGGTCTGCCAGCCCGGGCTGGAAGCCACCGCGGCGGCGGCCGATACGCTGCGCGTGTTCCAGCTCTATGTCCGCGGCGACGACGCCTGGGTGGACGACTGGGGCCGACGCGCGCGCGAGCACGGCTTCAGCGCGTTCTGCTTCACGGTGGACAGCGCGAGCTACAGCCGGCGCGAGCGCGATCTCGTCGGGCGCTTCGTCAAGCCCTGGCGGGCGAACGCGGCGGCGGGGATGAAATACCAGGCCGCGCTGTCGTGGGACCAGGTGAAGCGCTTCAAGGATCGCCATGACCTGCCGCTGATCCTGAAGGGGATCGCTACCGTCGAGGACGCGGAGATCGCGGTGCGCCACGGCGTGCAGGTGATCTATATCTCCAATCACGGCGGGCGCCAGCTCGACCACGGGCTCGGCAGCGCAGCGGTGCTGCCGGAGATCGTCGCTGCGGTCGGCGGGCGGGCCGAGGTCTGGGTGGACGGCGGCTTCATGCGCGGCACGGACGTGGTCAAGGCGATCGCGCTCGGCGCACGTTGCGTCGGCCTGGGACGGCTCACCTGCCTCGGTCTCGCGGCGGCCGGAGTGCCCGGGCTGGTGCGCGCGCTCGAGCTGCTGGAGGAGGAGATCCGGATCTGCCTGATGCTCCTCGGTGTGACCTCGCTCGCCGAGCTCACGCCCGCGCATCTTGCCGCCGCGCCGCCGGTCTGCGAGCCGTCCGCGCTCAGCGCGTTTCCTCTCCTCGGCGAGGACCTCGGGGCCGCTAGTTGAGGATCAGCCGCACCAGCGTGGTGGACAGCGCCGGCACGTAGGTGATCAGCAGCAGCACGAGCACCGTCGCCGTCATCAGCGGTATCAGCGCGCGCGTGATCGCGCCGATGCCGGCGTTCGCGAGCTTGGCGGCGACGAAGAGCGTCCCGCCCACCGGCGGCGTGTAGAGGGCGATCGCGAGGTTCGCGGTCATCACGACGCCGAGGTGGACGAGGTCGACGTTGAACGCCTTCGCGAGCGGCAGGAAGAGCGGCGCGGTGAGCAGCAACGCCGGCAGCGGCTCGATGAAGATGCCGAGCAGGAGCAGCGACAGGTTCACGAGCAGCAGGAACATCCACTGCTGATGCGCGACCGCCTTGACCCACTCGGCGAGCTGCATCGCCACCTGCTCGGCGGTCAGCAGCCACGCCATCGCGGCCGTCGCGCCGAGCACGAGCATCACCACCGCACTCGTCTGGAACGCGCTTAGAAGGAGCCGCGGCAGATCGCGCCAGGTGATGTCGCCGTACAGGAAGAGCGACACGGCGATGCCGTAGACGACCGCGACCGAGGCCGACTCGGTCGGCGTGAAAAACCCCGACCAGATCCCGCCGACGATGATCACCGGCATCACGAGCGCCGGCCCGGCGGATTTGAACGCGCGCCAGATCTCGGCGCGCGAGGCGCGCTCGGAGCCCGAGTCGCAGCCGGTCTTCTTCCCGTACCAGATGCAGACGCCGACGAGCGCCAGCGCGGAGATGAACGCCGGGATGACGCCCGACATCGAGAGCGTCCGCATCGAGACACCCGAGATGAAGGCGTAGAGGAGGAACGGGATCGAGAGCGGCATCAGGAGCGCGAGCGTCCCTGCGACCGCGAGCAGCGCCGCGGCGAACGCGCGCGAGTAGCCGCGCTGGATCATCGTCGGAATGATGAGCGAGCCGATCGCGGCGGTGTCGGCGATCGCCGACCCCGACACGCCGCCGAACATCAGGCACGAGGCGACGGTGACGACGCCGAGCCCGCCGGGGAGGAATCCGAACAGCACTCGCGCGAGCTCCACGATGCGCTTGCCGACGCCGCCCTGCGACAGGAGCTCGCCGGCGAAGATAAAGAGCGGAACGGCGATCAGGATGAACGGCTCGACCCCGCCGATGTAGGTGAGGAAGATCGTCTCGAGCGGGTGCGAGAGCCCCTTCGCCCAGATCATGCCGATCGTGGTCACGAGCAGCGCGTACACGAGCGGCACGCCCGCGAGCGCGATCACGAAGAACGCGAGGAAGACGTGGACCGCGAACATCGGCTACGCGCCGTATCGCTCGGCGGCCGACCTGCCGCGCGCGATCTGCACGAGGTCCCAGGCGACGAAGACGAACGTCAAGGCCGATCCGACCGGCAGCGACAGGTACTGCCACGCCATCGACCAGTCGAGCACGGTGAGGATGTTGTTCCGGCTCGCCGCCACGATGCCGGCGCCGAACCAGACGAGGAGCCCGAGCACCGCGAGCGCGACGAGCTGGATCGCCGCGTCCGCCCAGCGGCGTGGCATCCCGTCGAGCTTGTCGAGGAATTCGGTGATGCGCATGTGCACGCCGCGGCGCGTCGCCGCCGCGCCGCCGAGGAACGTCACCCAGACCATGATGAGCTCGGCGAGCTCGGTGGTCCAGGCGACGTCGCCGCCGAAGACGTGGGACACGACGTTGGCGAAGACGAGCACGACCATCCCTGCGCCCAGCGCGACCACCGCCCAGTCGACGGCTGCGCCGAGCAGCAGGATCGGCAGCGGCGCGGCCGGGCCGGGCGGGAGCAGCGGCCGCCGCGCCGCCGGCCGCTCCGCTCCGGCCGCGAGCGTCGCCGCTGCGGCCGCAGCCTCCGTGTCCGGCGTCACTTCGCCGGCAGCGCCTTGCGGACCGAGGCCGCCTCGGCGAGCACCGTGTCGACGTCGGCGCCGTACTTTTCCTTCGCCTTCGCGTACGCGGGCTGCACCGACTTGCGGAACGGCTCGAGCGGCGGCCGCGCGACCTTCGCGCCTTTCGCGGTCATGTCGGCGAGCTGGCGGTCATCGTTCGCGCGGATCTCCTTGCGGATCCAGTCGGCGGTTTCGCGCGCCGCCTTCGTCACGGCCTCGCGGTCGGCGGGCGAGAGCTTCTGCCAGGTCTTCTCGGAGATCGCGAGCGGAATCGGGCTGTAGACGTGCTGCGTGAGCGTCACGTTCGGCGCGACCTCGTAGAGCTTGTTGGCGTAGATCGTGTCGATCGGGTTCTCCTGCCCCCACACCACGTTCTGCTGGATCGCGAGGTACACCTCGGTCATCGGCAGGATCTGGATCGAAAAGCCCATCGCCTCGAGCAGCCAGCGCTGCATCTCGTTCGGGTAGGTGCGCAGCTTCTTGCCCTTCGCGTCCTCGGGCGAATTGAGCGGGCCCTTGGTGGTCATCGAGCGGAATCCCGCCTCCCAGATGGCGAGGATGCGGAAGCCCTTCGACGGGCCCTGGTCGAACTGCTTCTTCAGCCACGCCGAGTTGTCGTAGAGCCGCCAACCCTGGTCGTAGGTGTCGACGAGGTACGGCATCAGCATGAGGTTCAGCGTCGGGATATGCGTGGCGTAGGTGCCGGTGCCGGTGACGGTGAGGTCGATGCCGCCGAGCTGGAGCTGCTCGACCGCCTTCGGGTCGGTGGCGAGCTGCCCCGCCGGAAACACCTGCACCTTGACGCGGCCCGCGCTGTAGTTCTCCACGCTCTTGGCGAAGATGAGGGCGGCGGCCTGGCGCGCGGCGCCCGGCTGGTCGGTGTGGCTGAACTTGAGCACGGTCTGCGCGGGCGCGGACGCGCTGGCAAGCGCAAGCGCGGCGACGCAGGCGAGCTGCGTGACGAAGTGTCTGCGTTTCATTGCCGTTTCTCCTCCTTGGCTGGTTGCAACGGATCGAAAGCGTCGAGGGCGATCCGCCTGCCCTCGGCGTGCGAGCGGTAGACCGCTTCCTGCACGCGCAGGTTGACGAGGTACTGGCGCCCGGCGTTCTCGAGCGGCGCGCCGTCGCGCAGATGGCGGACGACGTGTCGCTGCAGATGTTCGCAGGCGCCGCCGCTGAAGCCTTCGGTGCCGCCCGAGTCGTAGCGGTGCTCGGCTTCCGCGCCGTGGTGCGGCTTCCACCACAGCCGCGCCTCGCCGTCGAGGCGGAGTACGCCGGCGGAGCCTTCCAGCCACATCTCGCCCATCGTGCGGCGCGGATTCGCGGCGACGTGATCGTTGAGGCGGTTGCCGTCGAAGAGGCCGGCCGCACCGCCCGCGAACTCGAACACGATGTAGCCGGCGTCCTCGCCCGCGATCACCGGGTTCATCCGGCGCAGCCGCGCGTAGACCGCCGCGACCTCGCCGATTAGGAAGCGGAAGGTGTCGATCCAATGGATCGCGGTCTCGTAGACGAGGAGCCGCGGCATCTGCTGGAAGTACGGCTGCCGGTCGAGGTAGGCGCGCGGTCCCTGGCCGTCGCCGGGCCGCAGCCGGAAAGCGACGGTGTGCAGGGTGCCGAGGTGTCCCCCGTCGATCAGCCGCCGAGCCTCGCGGTACCAGGGCGACCACCGGATGTTCTCGTGCACGACGAGGAGGCTCGCCGCGCGCTCGGCGCTCTCCACGATCGCCACTGCCTCGGCGTAGGTCGGCGCGAGCGCCTTCTGGCAGATCGCGGGAAGCCTGCGGGCGGCCGCCGCTGCGACGAGCTCGGCGTGGGTCGGCGCCGGCGTGACGATATCGAAGAGATCCGGCTCGACCGCGTCGAGCATCTGTGCGGCGTCGGTGAACACGCGCGGGATGCCGAAGCGCTCGGCGTACGCGCGAGCTTTCGCCTCGTCGCGGTCGCAGAGCGCCACGTACTCCACCTCCGGGATCGCCTTCCAGCCCATGAGATGGAACTGGCTGAAGTAGCCCGCGCCGACGCCGGCGACCCGCAGTCTCGTCATCACGCGATCGCGGCGATGACCGCCTTCGTCACCGCGGCGGTACCGTCCTTGCCGCCGAACTCGGGCGTGAGGACCTTGCGCTCCGCGAACACGCGGTCGACCGACGCTTCGAGCAGGCGCGCGGCGTCGAGGCACTTCGCCACGCCGTGCCGCTCGCCCAGCCAGTCGAGCATCATCGCCGCCGAGAGCAGCATCGCGGTCGGGTTGGCGAGGCCTTGGCCCGCGATGTCGGGGGCGGTGCCGTGCGACGGCTGGAAGAGCGCGTGGTCGTCGCCGATGTCGCCCGACGGCGCCATCCCCATCCCGCCGATGAGGCCGGCGGCGAGGTCGGAGAGGATGTCGCCGAACTGGTTCTCGGTCGGCACGACGTCGTACTCCCACGGCTTGCGGACGAGGTTGAGCGCCATCGCGTCGACGTAGCAATGGTCGGCTGCGATCTGCGGATGGCGCTTCGCCGTCTCCCAGAACACCTTGTTGAAGAGCGCCATGCCGCGATGGACGTTCGACTTGTCGACGCAGGTCACGCGGCCCTTCTTCGGATTGCGCGCGCGCCGTTGCGCCCGGCGAGCCGGAACGAGAACTCGAACACGCGCTCGGACGCCTTGCGCGTGACGCGGCCGATGTCGAACGCCTCCTCGTCGGTCGCCGGCGGCGTCGCCGAGGCGTTGTAGCGGCCGTAGAACCAGCCCTCGGTCTGCTCGCGCACCAGCACGAAGTCGATCTCCCGCGCACGCGGGTCGGAGAGCGGGAGCGGCGTGCCGGGGATCGCGCGGATCGGCCGCACGCCGGCGTAGAGCACGAGGTGATCGCGCAGGTCGAGCTGCGGCGCGATCTCGGTGCCGTCGGGATAGCGCACGTCGGGCAGCCCCATCGCGCCGAAGAGGATCGCGTCAGCGCGCTCGCACGCTTTCATCGCGGCGTCCGAGAACGCGATGCCGGTGTCGCGGTATGCGCCGGCGCCGCCGGGGTGAGGCTCGTAAGCGAGCGCGAAGCCGCCCACCTTGCGCTGGAGCGGCGCGAGCACCGCGAGACACGCGTCCATCACTTCCACGCCGATTCCGTCGCCAGGGAGCACGACGATCCGGAATTCGCTCTTGCTGCCCATCGGGCTCGCTCCTATTGATGATCCAGCCTGACGTTGGCGGCCTTCGCCGCGTCCTCAGAGATGCTGCAGCCGGTAGCGCTCCAGGATCGCGAGCAGCTCGCGGCTGGCGCGCTCGCGGTGCGCCCGGTTGACCTCGTGGGCGCCGTGCGGATCGCCGGCGCGGATGCGATCGAGCACCGCCATGTGCTCCTTCGTCGAGTTCACCGGCTTCGGCCGCAGGCGCAGCGTGAGGCGGCGCACCCGGTGCGCGCGGTCCCAGAAGTTGAGCACCGCCTGCGCGAGGAGGCGGTTGCCGGCAAGCTCGATCAGCTGGCGGTGGAAGCGCTCGTCGGCTTCGGCCCAGGCCTCGAGGTCGTCGGCGCGGAGCGCCCGGGCCATGTCCCGCGAGGCGCGCTCGAGCGGGGCAAGCTCCGCGTCCGACGGCCTGCGCTTCGCGAGGAGCTCGGCCGCCATCGACTCGAGCGCCGACAGGATCTCGTAGATCTCCTTCATGTCGGTCGGCGAGATCGGTAGCACGCGCATCCCGTGACGCGGAATCACGTCGACGAGACCTTCCTTCTGCAGCCGGATCAGCGCTTCCCGCACCGGCGTGCGGCTAATGCCGAGCTCGGTCGCGAGCGATTGCTCGAGCGCCTGGTAGCCGGGCGGATACACGTTGTCGAGGATGCGCCTGCGGATCGCTCCGTAAGCCTCGTCGACGCGCGAGCCGCGCGGCGCGGGGGCCGGGGTGCGCCGGCGCGCGACGGCAGATACGGCGGCGGTAGCCGGCATCACGCGGTCCTAATACCGCCAGTGGGCAGGCGGATGGCCGGCGACCGGCGAATCGAACACGGCGATCGAGTCGCCGAGGAGGCACCCGAGATACGCGGTGCGCAGGTCCCTGCCGCCGAAGGCGAGGCTCGAGACGTTCCGCAGCATCCGCCCGGTGACCTTGTCGAGATGCGGCCGGCCGAGCGTCCCGGAAGCGTACGCGGCCTCGCACTCCTCGACGTGCGCCGGGTCGGCGTCCTCGAGCACGAGCTGCTGGGCACCGTTCGGCGCTACCCGGATGACCCGGTTCGAGACGATGCTCGTGATCCAGACGTGGCCTTCCGCGTCGAAGGTGAGCCCGTCGGGATAGGTGCCGGTGCCGAAGCTCGTCACCACTTCCTTCGCACCGAGAGAACCGTCGGGGCGGATCGCGAAGCGCGAGAGGCGCCGGCCGAAGGTCTCGTTCACGTACAGCCACACGCCGTCGGGGCTCACGATCGCCTCGTTGGTGTAGCCGATGCCGTCGGCGACGATCCGCGCGCCCTTTGCGTCCGCGAGCACGACGAAGCCGCTCGCGCAGTCGGGACGGTAATCGAGCGAACGCGGGCGCTTGCGGGTGCTCACCGTGACCCAGACCCGCCCGGCGGCGTCCTCGGCGACGAAGTTCGTCGGCGGCAGCTCGATGCCGTCCGCTTCGACCAGGAACGGCTGCACGCGCCCGTCGCGGAAGAGCTCGAACACGCCGCCCTGCGTCTCGCCGAGATCGGCGAGCAGGAACGAGCCATTCCGGCGGAGCGCGATGCCGTTCGGGCGCAGCGGCCGGCCGCCGGGCAACCCGCCGGCGTACAGCTCGTGCGAGCCATCGGGCGCGATCCGGGCGACGCCGCCCCGCCAGTCGGCGGCGTAGAGATCGCCGCGCGCGGTCGCGAGCACGCACTCGGGGCGGTTCAGGCCGCGGCCGATGAAGCGCAGCGACTCGAGCGGGATCGCGGGGATCGGCACGGCGATTGTCAGCGGATGCAGTAACGTATACGTCGTTGGCCGCGCGGGCAAGCTGCGACGCAACAGCGGGGCGCCCGCCGCGCGCGAAGGGGCGCGCGGGGCAGGCTACTTCAGCCGGCCGGTCTGCTGATAGAACGCGCGCTCGCGCTCGGCGTACCGGTTGAGGTCCTCGGCGAGACGCGCGGAGCTCATGAGCGCCGGATCGAAGAAGACGCCGGCCTTGCGGTACTCGGCGACGAGCTCCGGATCGCTCATCGCTGCCTTGACGCCGGCCGCGAGGTAGGCCTTCCGGTCCGCCGGCGTTCCCTTCGGCACCACGACGAACCGGATCACGGCCCAGATGTAGTCCTTGCCGCCGAGCGCCTCGTTGAAGGTCGGCATGTCCTTGAGATAGGGCATGCGTTCGCCGGAGGCGACCGCGAGCGGGGCGACCTTGCCCGCGTCGAGGAGGCCGCGGAACTCGGCGAAGAACCCTTGAGCGATGTCGACGTTGCCGCCCGCGAGCGCGTTGATGCCGGCGCCGCCGCCCTGGAAGGGCACGCGGAGGAACTTCGCGCCGGTGGCGGCCTCGACCTGCTCGACGAGGTACTCCCACATGCTGCCGGGCACCGTCGCGATGCGGATCGTCCCCGGCTTCTCCTTCGCGATCTGCACGATCTCCTTCAGGGTCTTGCCCTTGAGCGGGCCCTCGGTCGGGCCGACCCAGGTGAGCGCGTCGGTGTTGAGGTAGCCGATCGGCTCGAGATCGGTGTAGGCCCACTTGCCCTGGGCGCGGAGCATCGCGTCGCCCCACACGAGGTTGGCGAGCACGCCCACCGTGTAGCCGTCCGGCTTCGCCTGGGTGGCGAGGTAGGTGTGGCCGACCATGCCGGCGCCGCCGGTGCGGTTGTTGACGAGGATCTTGTCGCCGGTCGCCTTCTCGACGTACTTCGCGAGCAGGCGCGCGGTGACGTCCATGCCGCCGCCGGCCGGGTAGACGACGACATACTCGATCGGCTGCGTCGGGAAATCCTTCGGCTTGACCGCCTTGGGATCCTGCGCGGCGGCGGGCGCCGCGACGGCGGCGGCGAGGGCGACAGCAACGGCGAACCTCTTCACGTTCTTCCTCCTTCGGATCGTTGTTTGCGGCGGAGCATCAAGCCGACCAGGATGGCGCTCGCGACGAGCAGCCCCGCGGTCACCGGTCTCTGGACGAGGATCATAGCGCCATCGGGCGACATGACGAGCGACTGGCGCAGCGACTGCTCGAGGAGCGGCGCGAGCACGAATGCGATCACGAACGGCGCGAGGTCGTACTCGAGCTTGCGGAGCGCGTAGCCCGCGACGCCGAAGCCGAGCATGACCCAGAGGTCGAACACGTTCTTGTTCGCCGAGTACGTGCCCACGATGGCGAGGAGCAGCACGATCGGGAACAGCACGCGGTACGGCACGCGCAGGAGCTGCACCCACAGCCCGACGAGCGGGAGATTGAGGAGCAGCAGGAAGACGTTGCCCACGTACATGCTCGCGACGACGCCCCAGAAGAGGTCCGGCCGCTGCGTCATGAAGAGCGGGCCCGGCTGGATGCCCTGAATGACCAGCGCACCCAGCAGGAGCGCGGTCACCGCGTTGCCCGGGATGCCGAGCGAAAGCAGCGGGATCATGCTGCCGCCGACTGCGGCGTTGTTGGCCGACTCCGGGCCGGCGACGCCTTCGATCGCGCCCTTGCCGAAGCGCGTCGGATCGCGCGCCATGCGCCGCTCGACCGCATACGACATGAAAGCTGCGGTCACCGGGCCGCCGCCGGGCACCAGCCCGAGCAGGAAGCCGAGCCCGCTGCCGCGCAGGATCGGCTTCCACGACGCCCGCCAGTCGGCCGCGGTCGGCCACAGGCCGCGGATCCGCTCGGCGACGAGCGTGTTGCGCGCGATCGTCTCGACGTTGGCGAGGATCTCGGCGACGCCGAAGAGCCCGATGACGACCGCGAGCAGCTCGATCCCCGCGGTCAGGTTGACCGACCCGAAGGTGAACCGGTCGCGGCCGTTCACCACGTCGATGCCGATGGCCGCGGCGAGGAACCCGAGCGCGATCGTGAGCACGCCCTTCACCGCCGAGCCGGTGATCATGTAAAGCGTGCACACCAGGCCGAGCACCATCAGCCCGAAGTTCTCCGGCGGGCCGAAGCGGATCGCGATCGCCGCGAGCGCCGGCGCGAAGAAGGTCAGGAGCACGATGCTCGCCGTGCCGGCGATGAACGATCCGAGCGCGGCAATGCCGAGCGCCGCGCCGGCGCGCCCCTGCCGCGCGAGCTGGTGGCCGTCGAGCGTCGTCACCACCGAGGCGGCTTCGCCGGGGATGTTCACCAGCACCGAGGTGGTCGAGCCGCCGTACATCGCGCCGTAGAAGATCGCCGCCAGCATCGCCAGCCCGGCGACCGGCGTGAGGGTGAACGTCACCGGCAGCAGAAGCGCGAGCGCCGCCAGCGGCCCGATTCCCGGCAGTACGCCGACCAGCGTGCCGATGAGGCTGCCGACGAAGCAGTAGTAGAGGTTCGCCGGCGTCAGGATGACGGCGAAGCCCGTGGCGAGGCCCTCGAGCGCGCCCATCGGCTTACCAGCCCCAGGGCCCGCGCGGCAGCGGCATTCCGAGCGCGTGCCCGAAGAGCCACACCACGCCGACGACCGCGCCGATCGTGAGCGCGATCGACCCGAGCCAGCTCGATCGCTCGACGGTCCGGAGCAGCACGATCATCGTGATCGCGGCCGCGGCGGCGAACCCCAGGTACGGAATTGCGAAGGCCATCAGCGCGAGCCCGGCCACCACGCCGAGCACGCGGCCGCGCGCAGCGCCGTGCGGCCACGCCGGCGCGGTTGCGCGGTGCGACGGCAGGAGGAGGAGGGCGACGCCGGCGCCCGCGACGATCAGCCCGGCGAGGAGCGGAAAGAGGCCGCTCTCCGGACCCGACGGGCCGGTGAGCCCGATCGTCCATGCATGCGCCGCGGCGCCCGCACCGAGCAGGATCCAGAAGACGTTGAGCGCGCGCTCGGCCATTGCGCGTGCCTAGAGCTCGCTGCCGATGCGATGACCTTCGTGCACGGCGGCGAGCATCGCCCGCGGCGCAAACGCGTCACCCGCGAGCCGGACCTCGAGCCCTTGCGCCCGCAGCGGTGCGGCCAGCCGGTCGTCGGCGAGGCGCGGGGTCGCGTACGCAAACAGTGCGACGTCCTCGATCGCGCGCTCTTCGCCGGTGAACGCGTTCGCGTGCACGACCCGCCGCGCCGCGAAGTGCCTGGGTACCGCCGCGACGACGATCTCGACCTTGGCGCGATACAGGCGCCGGTACACGCCGAGCAGCCCGACGTAGGCGACGTTGCGACCGAGCTGCGTGCGGGGCGTGATGATCACGAGGCGGTCGTAGATCGACGCAAGCAGGTCCGCGAGCGCGTAGACGCCGGGGCCGTGGTCGTGGTCGAAGAGGACTGCAGTGCCGGCGCGCTTGTTGGGCGCGGCACCGAGATCCGCTGCGAGCGTCCAGGCGTCGACGCCGGCGTCGCTGTCCGCTGCGAGCGTTGCCGGACGGCGCATGCTCGAGCCGGTCGCGAGCACTGTTGCATCGGGGCGCAGCGCCGCGACCTGCGCGACGGTTACGGGTGGGCCGGATTCGAGCGCGACGCCGGCCTCGCGGGCGCGTGCGAGCTGGAAGTCGAACACCTTGGCGACCTCGGCGCGGCCCGGGAGGAGCGATTCGAGCCGCGCCTTGCCGCCCACTTGGCGCGAGCCGAGCAGCGTCACGTCGTGACCGCGGCTCGCGGCGACCCACGCGGCCTCGAGGCCGGCGACGCCGCTGCCGACGACGACCACGCGGCGCCTCCGGGCGGCCGGCGTCGGTTGCCAGCCCGCTTCGCCGGGCGTCCCGAGCTGCGGATTGTGGATGCACGCGATCGGCTTCCCGACGTGGATCTCCGCCCAGCAGACGTTGCAGAAGATGCACGGCCGGGTGGTCGCCGCCTTGCCGGCGAGCGCCTTCGCGGGCAGCGCGGCGTCGGCGACGAGCGCGCGCCCCATGCCGATGAGATCGCCGACGCCTTCGCCGAGGAGGCGCTCCGCATGCGCCGCGTCGAGGACGCGCCCGAGGGCGAGCACCGGAATCGGCCGCGCGTGCTCGCGGAGCCGCCGCTGCAGCGCCATGAACGGTCCCGGCGGGTAGTGCATGTCGGGCGTGTGGTCCTCTAGGCTCGGGCTGAAGTTGCCCTGGGCGAACGCGACGTAGTCGAGTCCGCCGGCCTGCGCGAGGCGGGCGGCGATATGGCCCGCCTCGTCGCCGTCGATACCGCCGGGCACGCGCTCGTCGCCCGGCATCTTCAGCCCGACGATGAAGCCCGTCCCGCACTCGGCGCGGATGCCGCCGATGATCTCGCGCACGAAGCGCGTGCGGCCCTCGACGTCGCCGCCGTAGCCGTCGGCGCGGGTGTTCGACCACGGCGAGAGGAACTGCGTGATCAGGTAGCCGTGCCCGCCGTGCAGCTCGACGCCGGAGAAGCCCGCGCGCTGGAGCGTCCGCGCGGCGTCCACAAAGGCGCGTGCGACGATGCCGATTTCCTCCTCGGTCATCACGTGCGGCACCGACCAGCTGTACGCGTCCGGCAGCGCCGAGACGCCGACCGGCGCGTCGACCGGGCTCCACAGCTGCTGGCGGCCGACGTGCCAGAGCTGGCCGAGCAGCCGGCAATCGCGCTGCTCCACCGCCGCGGCGAGGCGCTGGAAGCCCTCGAAGTTCGCCGGGTCGAACACGGTCGCGACGTTCGGTTGCGGCACGCTCGAGGCGTGGATCGAGAGGCCTTCGGTGATCAGCATCGCGGCCCCGCCGGCGGCGCGCTCCGCGTAGTAGTCGACGAGGCGAGGCGTGACCCGGTTCTCGCGCGCGAAGTTGGAGAGCACCGCGGGAAAGACGATGCGGTTCCGCAGACGCCTGCCGGCGAGGACGAAGGGGGTGAAGAGTTGCATGCGCAAGGCTCCCGGGAGGCGCGCTCGCGCGCGTCGCTCAACGGCGGTTGAGGGCGGTCAGGAACGCGCGGCGAGCTCGAGCCGGATCGATTCCGCGCCGAGCACGAGCGCGCGCAGCTTGGCGCGCGTGGCCGCACGGTCGCGCGCGGTGCAGCCGCAGTCGGGCGCGGCGATCAGCCGCTCCGGGGGGAGCACCTCGAGCGCGGCGCGCAGTCGCGCCGCAACCGTTTCGGGCCGCTCCACCTCGTCGGTGCCGACGTCGATCACGCCGAGCTGGATGATCTTCCCCGGGAGGCCCTCGAGGAGCTTCGGCGCTAGCTTCGGCTCGGCGAACTCGAGCGAGTACTGATCGACCTCCTGCGCCCGCGCCAGCGCCGGGAAGATCTCCTCGTAGCCGTGCTTCCATTCCTTGTTGCCGAGCCGCGCGCGGTACCCGTAGCAGACGTGCACGCAGCGCGCCACCTTCGTACCGGCGAACGCGCGGTCCATCGCCTCGACGCCCCAGGCATGGAGCTTCTCGGGCAGGCGCGTGAACGCCGGCTCGTCGAGCTGCACCATGTCGCAGCCGGCGGCCTCGAGCGCGCGGATCTCCTGGTTGAGCACGTCGGCGCAGGCGTGCGCGAGCGCACGCTCGTCGCCGTAGTAGTCGTCGGCCATGCCATCGACCATCGTCGACGGCCCGGGCAGCGTCATCTTGATCGCGCGGTTCGTGAAGCGGCGCAGGAACCGGTAGTCGTCCACCGCCTGGTGGCTGGCGAGCGTGAGCGGACCGGTGACGCGCGGCACTTCCTGCGTGAACTTGCCGCCGCGCATCGACTTCGCCTTCAGCCGCTCGCAGTCGACGCCGCCGAGCTGATGGATGAAATGCGTGTAATGCGTCGAGCGGCGCTGCTCGCCGTCGCAGACGATGTCGATGCCCGCGGCTTCCTGGTCGGCGAGCGCGAGCCGCGTCGCGTCGTCCATCGCTTCCTTCAGCGCCGCGCCGGCGAGGTTCCAGCGCTCGACCACGCTGTACCACGTGCCGGTGAGCCACTGCGGCTTCGGCAGGCTGCCGATCGTCGTGGTCGGGATGAGGGGCAGGGGCATGACGCGAGAAAACGGGGCTACTGGATCCGCGCGCCGGTGGCCGGATCGAACAGGAACGTGAGCTCCGGCGCGAGCCGGATCTTCTCGCCCGGGCGGAAGTTGTGGCGCTCGCGCACGACCGCGGTCACCTCGGTGCCGGCGAGGTTGCAGAAGATCTGGGTGTCGGCGCCGGTCGGTTCGACCACGATCACCTCGGCCGGGACGCCGGATTCGCGCACCGCGAGGTGCTCCGGGCGCACGCCGAGCGTCACCGGCCGGCCCTCGACGTCGGGGCGGAGGCTCCGCGGCGCGGGGACGCGCACGCCGTCGCCGAGCACGACGTCGAGCCCGCTGCCGTTCTTGGCGAGCTTGCCCCCGAGGAAGTTCATCGCCGGCGAACCGATGAAGCCGGCGACGAAGAGGTTCGTCGGGTTGTCGTAGAGATCGAGCGGCGCGCCGATCTGCTCGACGTTGCCGGCGTGCATGACGACGATCTTGTCGGCCATCGTCATCGCCTCGATCTGGTCGTGCGTGACGTAAACGGCGGTCGTCTTCAGCCGCTGGTGGAGCTCCTTGATCTCGGTGCGCATCTGCACCCTGAGCTTCGCATCGAGGTTCGACAGCGGCTCGTCGAACAGGAACACCTGCGGCTGGCGCACGATCGCGCGCCCCATCGCGACCCGCTGGCGCTGGCCGCCGGAGAGCTGGCGGGGATAGCGCTCGAGGTAGTCGGTCAGACCCAGGATCTTCGCCGCCGCGTCAACCCGCTGCTTCATCTCCTCGCGCGGCCGGCTGGCGAGCTTCAGGCTGAAGGCCATGTTCTCGAACACGGTCATGTGCGGATAGAGCGCGTAGTTCTGGAACACCATGGCGATGTCGCGCTCCTTCGGCGCGACGTGGTTCACCACGCGGCTGCCGATCGCGATCTCGCCGTCGGAGATTTCTTCCAGCCCCGCGATCATGCGCAGCAGTGTCGACTTGCCGCAGCCCGACGGTCCGACCAGCACGCAGAACTCGCCGTCGTCGATCTTGATGTCGACGCCGTGCACGACCTCGGTGTTGCCGAAGGATTTCTTGACGCGGGACAGGGTGACGGATGCCATAGGGGTTCTCGTGGGTGTTGCTGTTTATGCGGCGACGGGTAGACAGGCGGGCCCGATCGGCTCGAAGGCCTTGTACGTGAGGATGAATTCCTGGTGGCCGAGCGCCTCCGACTTCGTGGGCGCTCCGCGCGCGACGGCGAGCGTGAGCTCGTACACCTCGCGCCCGACTTCGTCGAGCGTCGCGCGACCCTCGAGGATGCGGCCGGCGTCGACGTCCATGTCGTCCTCGAGCTTGCGGTAGGTCTCGGGGTTGGCGCAGACCTTGACGACCGGCGCGATCGCCGAACCGACGACCGAGCCGCGCCCGGTCGAGAAGAGCACGACGTGCGAGCCGCAGGCGATGAGCTCGGCGATCTCGGCGTTGTCGTTGATGTTCGGAAAGCCGAACCGCACCTCGCCGTCGGGAACGACGTCGAGGAGATAGAGGCCGCCGGCGGGCGGAACGTCGCCCGGCTTGATCAGCCCGACGATCGGCGAGGCGCCGCTCTTCGCGTAGGCGCCGAGCGACTTCTCCTCCTGCGTGGTCAGCCCGCCGTCCGCGTTGCCGACCGCGAAGCTGCCGTGCCCGAGGGTCGAGTAGTAACGCGCCGCCTTCTCGACGCAGGCCACGATCTCGCGCGCGAGCGCCGGGGTCGCCGCGCGGTTCGCCATGTGCCGCTCGCAGCCGACGAGCTCGCCGGTCTCCTCGAAGATGCACGCCGCGCCCTGGGGGATCAGCAGGTCGAAGGCGCGTCCCATCGCCGGGTTCGCGGTGATGCCGCTCGTACCGTCGGACCCGCCGCAGACCGTTCCCACCACGAGCTCGTTCACGGCCATCGGCACCGTTTCCTGCGCCGCGAGCTCGCGCAGAGCTTCGTCGACCCACGCTGCGCCGCGCGCGATCGTCTTGCGGGTACCGCCGCTTTCCTGGATCACGAGCGTGCCGACCGGCCGGCCCGATGCCGCGATCGTCTCCTCGAGGCTGCGGCGGTTGAAGCTCTCGCAGCCGAGCGACACGAGCAGCACCGCGCCGACGTTCGGATGCATGCAGAGCCGCTTCATCATGCGGTCGGCGTACGCGTTCGGGTAGCAGCCGGGGAAGCCGATGAGGTGCACCTCGCGGTCGCGGAAGCGCGCCACGACCTCGCGCGCGACGTGGTGTGCGCACTCGACGAGATAGGCGACCGCGACG
Organism: uncultured beta proteobacterium; assembly: GCA_963789885.1. Classification (GTDB taxonomy): domain Bacteria; phylum Pseudomonadota; class Gammaproteobacteria; order Burkholderiales; family SG8-39; genus DATEDA01. The sequence goes on from CAWBNB010000014.1 coordinate 123,913, forward strand.
ACGTTGCGGATGCCTTTGCGGCCGTCGGAGCGGGGGTAACCTCGAAGCGTTTTCATGATCAGTGCTGAGTGACGAAAGACTTGCCCGCGTCGTGCGTATAGGTCGGCAGGTAGTCGCTCTCGAGGTTGTGGGTGTGGACATGCTCGCCGCGGCCGATGTCGGTCGTGGCGGTGCCGATGACCGCACCGTACTTCAGTACCTTCTCGCCGGCACGGATCGTGCGCCGCGCGAGCTTGTGTCCGACGCCGATCGTGCGCGCCACGCGGATCGGTTCGCCTTCGATCGTCACCGTGTCGCCTTCGCGCAAGCCGCTCGCCACGACGAGACAGTTGTCGTCCGGCGAGAGGAGCACCAGCCGGCGGTCAGAATTTTCCATACTTGAGGTACGCGTCCACCGGGTCCATGCCGCCGAGGATCGCGGAGCGAATCTTGTTCTCGGTCTGCGCCACGGCTTCGGTCTTCGCGATCGCCTCTTCGGCCACCGCCCTCGGAATCACCACGACGCCGTCGAGGTCCCCGAGGAGGTAGTCGCCGTCGGCGATCGTGACGTCGCCGATCGTGATCGGCTCGCCGTAGCGGTCGGGGATCCAGCGGCCGACGATGTCGCTCGGCGTGTAGAAGCTCGCGAACACCGGGAAGCCGATCCTCAGGATGAACTCGACGTCGCGGCAGCCGCCGTCGACGACGTAGCCGAGGACGCCCTTGTTCTTGAGCGTCTCGGCCGAGAGCTCGCCCATCAGCGCGACCTCCTGGTTCTGCGGCTGGCAGACCACGACGCGGCCGGGCGGCGATTTCGAGAGGAGCTGCGTCCAGCCGAGCAGCGTCGCATGCGGACTCTGCGTGCGATCGATGTGGCCCGAGACCGTCCAGACCGGGCCGGCAACCTTCAGCGCGGGATCGAGCGGGCGGATTGCGGGGGGCAGCACGACCCGCTCGTGGCCCATCGCGCGCAGGACGTCGTGGATCGCGCCGGTGTAGCACTGCGCGAGGCGTTTCGTCAGCGCGTCCATGACCCTCAGCTCTCGAGGGCGGCGGCGACGTCGACGAAATGCGCCCGCATCGCGCGCTCGGCGGCCGCGCCGTCGCCCGCGCTCACCGCCGCGAGGATCGCCTCGTGCGCGGCGTGAGCGTGCGCGAAGTCGCGCGCGCCGCGGCGCCGCACGTGGCTCGCCCGCATCGACGTGGCGAGCGGATCGCGCATCGATTCGATCAGCATCACGAACAGCGGGTTCTGCGTGGCGCGGGCGAGCGCGACGTGGAACGCGAGATCGTGCTTGAGGTAGACCATCCGTCCGATGGTCGCGCGCATCTGCTCGACGAGGCGAGCGAGCACCGTTACGTCGGCCGCGGTGCGGCGGCGTGCCGCGAGCCCGGCGACGGCGATCTCGAGCGCGCGGCGCAGCTCGAGGACCTCGCTGACCGCGAGCTGACGGGTGGCGACCGCGTTGGCGAGGAACCCGTCGAGCGGGGCGGCGCGGAGCTTGCTCACCACCGCCCGCCGGCCGTTCGCGACCTCGATCAGACCGTCGGCGACGAGCTGCCGACGTCCCTCGCGCACGATGCCGCGCGACACGCCGAGCCGCCGCGCGTGCTCGATCTCGCCGGGCAGCCGGTCACCCGGCTTGAGCCGCCGCGCGACGATCTCGGCGCGGAGATCCGCGGCGACCCGTTCGGCGAGCGTCTGGGCGGTGGTGGCCACGATCGTCCCGCGCCCTCAGCTCTTGACGGCACCGGCGGTCAGCCCGGACACCATGTAACGGCGGAACGCGTAGTAGATCGCCGTCGGCGGCAGCGCGTAGATGACCCCGGTCGCCATCAGCAGCGCCCAGGGCGCGTCGTCGAAGGCGAGGAAGTTGCCGAGCGCGACCGCGAGCGTGAGCTTGCTCTCGGTGGCGAGCATCAGGAACGCGTAGAGGTACTCGTTCCAGGCGAGCAGCAGCGCGTAGGTGCCGATGGCGACCATCGTCGGCGCCATGAGCGGCAGGTACACGTACCAGAAGATCTGCATCGTCTTCGCGCCGTCGATCTTCGCCGCCTCGTCGAGCTCGCGCGGGATCTTCCGCGCCGCCTGGTTCATCACCCAGATCGCGTACGGCGAGGCGAGCGCAACCATGGCGAAGATGAGCGACCACGGACTGTCGACCAGGCCGTAACTCCCCATGATCTTGTACATCGGGATCGCGAGGAACGCCGCCGGGATGAGGTAGGTGAGCAGCGCGACGTTGGTGATGAGGCGCCCGCCGCGAATGCGGATCCGCGTGATCGCGAAGTTCGCCGTGGCGCCGATGGCGAGCGTGATCACCGACACCATGACGGCGATGAAGACACTGTTGCCGAGCTGCTGCCAGAAGTACTGGACCAGGTTGTGCTTCGCGCCGAGCACGAGCTCGAAGTTCTGCAGCGTGGGATGCTTGGGGAAGAGACCACTCGCCACCGCTTCCTGGGCCGGCGATAGGGCGATGACGAACAGGTGGTAGATCGGGATCATCGTCCACAGGAACACGAGCGCGCCGATCACGTAGAGCGGCAGGTTCTTGAGCGTCATCGCGCGCGCCCTAGTCCTGGACGTGCTCGCCCGACAGCCGTTTCATCATGAACCAGACGATCGGGATCACCGCCGGCATCGCGATGATGATCGCCGCGAGCGAAACGTCGACCTGGTCCATTCGGAGGTAGCGGATGCCGAGCGTGGCGAGCACCTGCGTCGAGTCGATCGGGCCGCCGCCGGTGAGGAGGTAAACGCTGTTGAAGTCGCCGAGGCTCCAGATCGTCGATAGCAGCACGCACGTGAGATAGAGGCCGCGCATCGACGGCCAGGTGACGTAGCGGAACGCCTGCCAGCTGGTTGCGCCGTCCACACCGGCCGACTCGTACAGCTCCTTCGAGATCGCCATGCGGCCGGCGAGCAGGATCAGCGTCCAGAAGGGCAGCGACTTCCAGATGTGCACCACGATCGCCGCCCCGAGGCCATAGTGACGCTCGGTGAGCCAGCCCGGACCCTCGACGCCGAACCACTTGAAGATGAGCGCGTTCACCATTCCCCATTCGGGGTTCAGCATCCAGCGGAAGGAGAGGATCGTCGGGATCGACGGCGCCGCCCACGCGAGCAGGAACAGCACCGAGAGCCACCGCACCCACCGCGCCTCGTGCAGGAAGAACCCCGAGAGGCCGAGCGCCATCAGCATCTTCACGTTCACCGCGACCAGCAGGAAGATGACCGTGTTGACGATCGTCGTGAAGAAGACCGGGTCCTGGAACAGCTTCCGGTAGGCGGACGGGCTCGAACCGAGCCAGATGCCGTAGAGAACCGGGAAGACGACGAATAGCGCGAAGACTGCGAAATAGGGGACGAGTAGCACGATCCCCCAGAAGGTCTCCTCAGAGAGACCCTGCTTTGGCGCCTTGGCCGGCGTAGGCGCAGGAATGACGACGGCGCTCATGACCACCACCCCCTTTCGGAGCTGACGCGGCTACGCGTCAGCTCCGGGGAACTTCCGTGCGAAGCACTCCTACTGCGCGAGTATCTGCTTGATCCTCGCGATCAGCTCGTCGGCCGCCTTCTCGGGCGGGACGCCGTCCTTGGCGATGCGCGCCGTTGCTCGGCCCCAGACATTCTCGGCGTTCACCACGGTGAACTTCCAGTTGTAGACGAACGGGAAGAACACGAGCCCCTGCGAGACCTGCTGCTGGACGGCCTTGCGGTGCGGGTCCTTGCCGTCGGTCCAGAACGGCGCAACCGAGGCGCGCTTCGTGACCGGCACCCAGCGGCCGAGCGAGCCCTCGACGAACGGCTGCAGGTTGTCTTCCTCCAGCAGGAACGCCAGGAACTCCTTCCCGCGTGCCTTGTTTTTCGCATCGGCGAACACGACTGCGGTCTTCACTGCGGCGAGCTGCGGCAGGCTGCCGCCGGTCGCCTTGTCCGGAAAACCGCGGGTGCGGATCTTCTCGTAGTAGTTGGTGCGCGCCGTCGCTTTTTGCTCCGGGGTCGAGGTTGCGCGATTCATCGCATCGAACTGCGCCGCCGGGATCGAGATGGTGGCGTTGTGCGTCATCACCGTGGTCTTGTTTGCGAAGTTCAGGTTGTTGTCGACGTCGGTCCAGTTCACCGACGACGCTGGCGAGCAGCCCTTCTTCACGATCGCGGCGTAGTCCGCGAGCGCCTTGACGAGCCCGGCCCTGTTCTTGGGCTGGTCGAGGGTGAGCTTGCCGTCCTCGTCGACGACCTGGACGTCGTAGGCGTTCATGAACATGTGGAAGCTGTAGAACGTGTCGGACGCCTGCACGCTCGCCGGGTGGCCGATCGCATAGACGCGCTGGCCCTTTGCGCGGAGCGCCGGCTGAACCTTGTCGCACCAGAAGCTCCAGAATCCCTTCCAGTCGTTGGGGATGTCGGACTCCTTGTAGCCCGCGTCCTGGAGCATGTCGATCCAGTACTCGATGTGCATCAGCTGCATCTCGACCGGCGCGGCGTAGTAGGCTTTCTTGCCGGTCTTGCCGTTCATGAGCCAGGTCGTCGACAGCGGCCCGGGCAGGAACTGCGACGCGATCGGCTTGATGATGTCGTCGAGGTTCTCGAGCTTGCCCTCGTAGGCCCACTTGCCGGTGACGCGAAAGTCGTAAGTGAAGCCGAAACCGACATCGGGCGGGTTGCCCGCCTCGACCGCCGCGACCGATTTCGTCACCACGTCCTCCGGCGAGTAGAGCGAGAGGTCGACTTTGACGCCGCTCTTCGCCTCATACTTCTTGATCACGTCGTTCAGCGCCTGCTCCTCGGCGGGATAGAACGCCTTGGTGAACCAGACGGTGAGGGTCTGCTGCGCTGCTGCGCTGCCGGCGGCGAACGCGAACGCGAACGCGAGCACGCGGCTGACGAACCGGGACATGAATCTCCTCCTTCGGATTTTGCGGCGGCGTGTTGTTGTCGTCGCACCGGCGCGCCGTAAGCGCCGGGGACAGACCTGTTAGACAGGTTCCGCGGCGAGGCTACCCCCAACCTCTACGGGTGTCAAACCGCCGCCGGCCGGGTTTCGCGCCGCCGCCGCGCCCGTAGGGCGCTGTTTTTAATGGGAAACTCTCGGAAATTGGGTTTTTCTGCGAGCGCCGCTGCTATAATTCGCCGTTCCGCGATCGCTCCACAACAACACCGCTCGACAAGGAGGAACACGGTGGCCGACCGCCTCAAAGGCAAGCGCGCCTTCATCACCGCTGCGGGTCAGGGGATGGGTCGCGCGGCCGCGGTCGCGTTCGCGCAGGAAGGCGCCGCCGTGTGGGCGACGGACGTGAACGCGAGTTCACTCAAGACGCTCGAGGGTGCGCGCGGCATTACGGCACGCGTGCTCGACGTCACCGATCCGGCGGCGGTCGAGCGCGTGGCGCGCGAGGCCGGCGACGTCGACGTGCTCTTCAACTGCGCCGGCTTCGTGCATCACGGCACGATCATGGAGTGCTCGGAGAAGGACTGGGACACGAGCTTCGACATCAACGTGAAGTCGATGTACCGCGTGACGCGCGCATTGCTGCCGGGAATGCTGAGACAGGGGAAGGGCAGCATCATCAACATGGCCTCGATCGCATCGAGCCTGCGCGGCATTCCCAACCGCTTCGTCTACGGCGCCACCAAGGCCGCGGTGCTCGGCCTGACGAAAGCGATCGCTGCCGACTACGTGAAGCAGGGCATCCGCTGCAACGCCGTGTGCCCGGGGACAGTCGACACGCCGTCGCTCCAGGACCGCATCAACGCGCTCCCCGACCCGGTCGAGGCGCGCAAACAGTTCATCGCCCGCCAGCCGATGGGCCGGCTGGGCACGACCGACGACATCGTTCCGCTGCTCATCTACCTCGCCTCCGACGAATCCTCGTTCGCGACCGGCGTCGCCTTTTCGGTGGATGGCGGCATGACCATCTAGCACCCGGACGGAAAGAGCCCCAGAACCTGGAGAAAACAAGATGAAGCTGTGTCGCTTTGGCAAGAACGGGTACGAGAAGCCCGGAATCATCGACTCCCAAGGCATGCTGCGCGACGCGTCCAGCGTGGTGCAGCAGATCGACCAGGACACGATCTCGCCGAAGGGGCTCGCCAAGCTGCGCAAGATCAGGCCGGAGTCGCTGCCGCTCATCAAGACCGAGCCGCGCCTCGGCGTGCCGTACATCGGCATCAGCAAGTTCGTCGCTATCGGCCTCAACTATTCCGACCACGCCGCGGAGTCGGGTCTGCCGGTGCCGACCGAGCCGGTCGTGTTCATGAAGGCGACCACCTGCATCAGCGGGCCGAACGACGATGTCGTGCAGCCGAAGGGCTCGACCAAGCTCGACTGGGAGGTCGAGCTCGGCGTGGTGATCGGCACCAGGGCGCAGTACGTCACCGAAGAGAAGGCGCTCGAGCACGTCGCCGGGTACGCGATCGTCAACGACGTGTCGGAGCGCAGCTTCCAGATGGCGACCAGCCAGTGGGACAAGGGCAAGGGCTTCGACACGTCCGGGCCGATCGGGCCGTGGCTCGTCACCACCGACGAGATCCCCAACCCGCAGACGCTCGAGATGTGGCTCGACGTGAACGGCGAGCGCATGCAGACCGGGAACACGCGCACCATGGTGTTCTCGGTCGCGAAGATCGTGTCGCACGTGTCGCAGTACATGACCTTGCTGCCGGGCGACATCATCACCACCGGCACGCCGCCGGGCGTGGGCATGGGCAAGAAGCCCGAGCCGATCTGGCTCAAGCCCGGCGACGTGGTGACGCTCGGGATCCAGGGCTTGGGCGAGCAGCGCCAGCGGGTCGTCGCGTACGCCGGCAAGTGACTCGCGGGGGCGGGCGCGACGCGGGCCTGCGCGGACACGCCCGCTGCACCCGCGGCCCGCGCGCAGCGCGGCCCGTGCGATCCGCCCGCCTCTTGCCAAAACGCGCCCCCGCCGCCATAGTCTCGGGGTCGAACTCGCTATAGGCACGCCCACCGGCGCCCCCGGGCGCACTCCTGGTCTTCTGCCATAGGTGATTTGATGCCGCGCACACTGTCGTGCGTGGCGACGCCAGACCTGGAGGAGTTCCATGCCCACTGGCACCGTCAAGTTCTTCAACACCACCAAGGGATTCGGCTTCATCCGGCCCGACGACGGTTCGAAGGACGTGTTCGTTCACATCTCGGCCGTAGAGCGTTCCGGCCTCGCCACCCTGGTCGAGAAGCAGAAGGTCTCGTTCGAGATCCAGCAGGGGCAGAACGGGAAGTCCTCGGCCGTCAACCTCAAGGCCCTCTGACCGGATCGCCCGTGCCGAAGGAAGAACTCATCGAGATGGAGGGTGTCGTCACCGAGGTGCTGCCGAACACGCAGTTCCGCGTGCTGCTGGACAACGGCGCGGACGTGCTCGCCTACGCCTCCGGCAAGATGCGCAAGCACCGCATCCGCATCCTCGCCGGGGACAAGGTGACGCTCGAGATGTCGCCCTACGACCTCACGAAGGCGCGCATCAACTTCCGGCACAAGGACGAGCGGGCGGCACCACCGGCGCAACGGCCGCAGTTCCGCCGGCGTTAGCTGGTTCTCCCCGCCCCGGCGCCGCTGCGCGAGGGGCTTTGCCGCTCGCACCCCCGGTCGGTGCCACGGCACTATTCACTTCGCCCGCTGCGGCAAGGGACACGAATCCCCGAACGGGACGACTTGACCGCTGTCCGACCCCTCGCGTAGATTGGGTCCAGTCGGACGGGAGAGCGCGGCAGTGCAGTGGGGCAGTACTGCGCGGCAGTACTGCGCGGCACGATGGCCGCCGCCGAAGGCGTAACCACCCGGAATCGCTCAGGCACACGAACCGTCCGCAGGGGCCAATTGCGGCCCCGGGGCACTCTGGAGAGCGGCGGGCCACGCACACGCGTGGGTCCGCCCACCGAAGGGGCACGCGACGCGCGCGGAAAGAGCGCGCGCCGCAATCTCTCAGGTAAATGGACAGAGGGGTAAGGCGGGAGCCTTGCCCCTTTTCCCGTTTATGGGGGTCGTCATGAGAGTGATCGTGCTGGGTGCAGGGGTCGTCGGCACTTCGGCCGCGTGGTACCTCGCGCGCGCCGGCCACGAGGTGACCGTCGTCGAGCGGCAGGGCGCCGCCGGGCTCGAGACGAGCTTCGCGAACGGCGGCCAGATCTCGGTGAGCCATGCCGAGCCCTGGGCGAACCCGGGGACGCCGGCGAAGATCGTCGAGTGGCTCGGCCGCGAGGACGCACCGCTCCTCTTTCGCCTGCGCGCCGACTGGCGCCAGTGGACCTGGGCCCTGCAGTTCCTCGCCGAGTGCCTGCCGTTCCGGACGCGCGACAACATCCGCCAGATCCTCGCGCTCGCCCTCTACAGCCGGGCGCAGCTGCGCGAGCTCCGCCGCGACACCGGCATCGAGTACGACCAGCTGACGCGCGGCATCCTGCACTTCTACACCGACGAGGAAGAGTTCGAGCACGCGGTGCCGCAGGCCGAGCTGATGCGCCAGTATGGCTGCGAGCGGGACGTGAAAACCGCCGAGGAGTGCCTCGCGATCGAGCCGGCGCTCGCGCACGCCGCCGACCAGATCGTCGGCGGGACGTACACCGCCTCCGACGAGTCGGGCGACGCGCGCAAGTTCACCCAGGCGCTGGCGGCGCTCGCCGCCGCACAGGGCGTCCGCTTCCACTACGGCCGCTCGATCAAGCGGCTCGAAGCGCACGACGGCCGGATCATCAGCGTGGTACTCGCGGACGCCGAAGGCCGTGACGACCGGATCGCAGCGGATGCCTACGTCGTCGCGCTCGGGAGCTACAGCCCGCTCCTCCTGCGGCCGCTCGGGATCTCGATCCCGGTCTATCCGCTCAAGGGCTACTCGATCACCGTCCCGCTCGAGCCGGGCGACGAAGCGCCGACGGTGAGCCTCACCGACGACAGCCACAAGCTCGTCTACTCGCGGCTCGGCGACCGGCTGCGCGTGGCGGGCACGGCGGAGGTCGCCGGCTACAACACCGACGTGAACGACGTCCGCTGCCAGGCGATCGTGCGGCGCGCCTTCGAGATCTTCCCGCGCGCCGGCCGGGCGGAGCGCGCCGAGTTCTGGACCGGCCTGCGGCCCGCGACGCCTTCGAACGTGCCGATCATCGGACGCACCAAGCTTGACAACCTGTTCGTGAACACCGGCCACGGCACGCTCGGGTGGACGATGGCGTGCGGTTCGGGTCGCGCGCTCGCCGATATCGTCAGCGGCCGCCGACCGGAGCCGGACTTCCGCTTCGCCGGAGTGCCGGGGCGCCGGCCGGGCGTCCTGGTCGCGAAACCGGCGAGCTGATCGCGGCGCGGTGCGCAGAAAAAGACGGACCGGCGCTGCGCGCGCCGACGGCGCTCATTTCCCTCCGGCAGCCCGCCGCTTCGGCACGATGCGCGTGCGCTCCGTCGCAGCGGTCAAATCGCGCACGAAGTTGGGCAGCGCGAAAAGCCCGTGGTGGACCGCGCCGTTGTAGTACTGCAGGTGCTTCACGCCGCGCTTCGCGAGCCGCTTCTCCACCTCGGCTGCCGACACCGCCAGCGGGTCGAGGGAGTCGGAGCAGACCGCCATCGTGTACAGGGTCCCGTAGAGCGGGATGTAGACGGCGAAGGGCCGTACGACCGGGAACACGTTCGCCAGCCGCTCGGCGTGGGTGCGCACCCGCTCCGGCTTCGACCACGGCGGGCCGATGTGGAGCGTCACCGCCCCGCCCGGCGCGAGCGCCCGGCGGCAGTCGCGGAAGAACGGCTCCTCGTAGAGCGCCGTGGCCGGCCCGATCGGGTCGGGCAGGTCGAGTACGATCAGGTCGAAGCGCTCCTCGGTCTCGGCGACGAACTTCATCCCGTCGTCGACCACGACCTTCAGCTTCGGGTTGTCGAACACCCCGCGGTGGATCGCGCCGAAGTGCTCCTTCGCGACGTCGATGACGTCGCCGTCGAGCTCGACCAGCGTCACGGTCTCGATCGAGGGGTGCTTCAACAGCTCCTCCGCCGCGCCGCCGTCGCCGCCGCCGACGATCAGCGCCTTCTTCGGCGCCGGGTGGGCGATCGCGGCCGGATGGATCATGCTCTCGTGGTAGACGAACTCCTCCTTCTCGGAGGTCATGAAGCAGCCGTCGAGCCGGAAGAGCTTGCCGAACTGCGGCGTCTCGTGGATCTCGAGATCCTGGAACCGCGTCTTCCACGCGCCGAGAACCTTGGATGACCGGATGAAGAACCCGAAGTCGCCGTTCAGGTGCTCGTACATGTGCTGGCGGTCGCGCGGGACTTCGTGGCGCACGACGTCCTCCGGCTGGAAGAGCGCCACCAGGTCGTCCACCACCTCGCGCGCGCGGGCGGAGTTGTCGCGCGTGTAGTTGCAGACGTACACGTCGAGCGTCACGCTCCGGAGCTCCGGCCAGGTGTGAATCGCGACGTGCGACTCGGCGAGCACGACGCAGCCGGTGGTCCCGCCGCCATCGAACTGATGGAACAGGTCCCCCAGGGCCGTCAGGCCCGCTTTCTCGATCGAGTCGAAGCAGAAACGACGGAGCGAAGGCCCGTCAGTCAGGTACCGCGCGTCCCCCTTGCAGCGGTACAGATTCGCAACGATGTGCAATCCGTCCAATTGGCATATATCCCAAGTCGTCGTGAAACAACCCGAGATGCCGTGTACCGCCGCGCGAAGGGCATGCGAGCATCTCCCCCACCAACAACGCGCACCGGAACCAGGGACGCCAAGGGGGCCGAAGCCCCCCTCGCGCATCCCCTGCGAACCGCTCGCGTCATCGGATCCTGTCCTGCATCTCCGCCACCACCGCGTCGATCAGCCGTCGTGAAATGCTGATCGGATTCGGAAGTTGCGGCAAGTCACGGATTTTAAACCACTGGGCGGCCTCGATTTCAAGAGGATCGACGCTAATTTCGCCACTTTTCCAGTCGGCGACGAAGGCGATCATCAGCGAATGCGGGAACGGCCAGGGCTGGCTCGCGAAGTAGCGCACGTTCTCCACCCGCACGCCGACCTCCTCCAGCACCTCGCGCTCGAGGCACTGCTCGAGCGTCTCGCCGGGCTCCACGAAGCCCGCCAGCGCGCTGTACATCCCCGGCGGAAAGCGCGGCGAGCGCGCGAGCAGCACCTCCTCGGGCCCGCGTCGGATCATCACCATGATCGCCGGCGCGACCCGCGGGTACGCGCCGAGCCCGCAGCCGGGACACTCGCGCGACCGCTCGGTCGTCTTGGCCACGGTCGGCGTTCCGCAGCGGCCGCAGAACTGGTGCGTGCGGTCCCACTCGAGGAGTTGGAGCGCGCGGCCGGCGAGCGCGAAGTGCGCGTCCTCGAGCACGCTGAAGAGCGCCCGCAGTCCGTGCCAGCCGAAGCCCTGCGGCGGCGGCGCATCCGTGGCGACCTCGGCGGCGAAACAGTGGGCGCCGCCGAGCGAGCCCAGATAGAGCGCCCGCAGCGGCTCGAGCGCGAGCGCCGCGGGCGCTGAAGCCACCGGGACGCGCGCCGTGCTCGGGCGCGGGTAGATCCGCGGATCGTCGCCCGGTCTGGCCGCGACGAGCTCGCCGGCCTCGACGAGCAGCCGCTCGCCCCGGAAGACGAACCACAATGCGTCCCCGGCCTCGGGGGGCGGGGGGACCGCGCCGGTGTAGTCCGGCGGCGACGAAAACGGCATCTCGATCATCGGCTACGCCTTTCTCAGCCGCCGGATGAGCGCGGAGCTGTCCCAGCGCCCGCCACCCATCACCTGGATCTCGCGGTAGAAGCCCTCGATCATCCGTGTCCCTGGCAGCGCGGCCCCGTGCTTCGCCCCTTCGGCGAGGCAGATCCCCAGGTCCTTGCGCATCCAGTCGGTCGCGAAGCCAAAGTCGAACTTGTCGTCGATCATCGTCTTGCCGCGGTTCTCCATCTGCCACGAGTTCGCCGCGCCCTTCGAGATCACCTCCAGGACGAGCTTCATGTCGAGGCCGGCGCGCAGGCCGAAGTCGATGCCTTCGGCGAGGCCCTGCACTACGCCGACGATGCAGATCTGGTTCACCATTTTGGTGAGCTGACCGGCGCCCGATGGCCCCATCAGGGTCACGGCGCGCGCGAAATGTGCGATCGCGGGGCGGGCGCGCTCGAAGGCCCGGGCATCGCCGCCGACCATCACGGTAAGGGTGCCGTTCTCGGCTCCGGACTCCCCGCCCGACACCGGGGCGTCAAGGAAGGCGAAGCCGCGCTTCGCCGCTTCGGCCGCGAGCTCCCGCGCGATGCCCGCCGAGGCGGTGGTGTGATCGACGTGGATCGCGCCCTTCGCCGTCGAGTCAAAAGAACCAGCGGGCCCGAGCGCGACTGCGCGCAGGTCGGGATCGTCGCCGACGCAGGAGAAGACGAACTCGGCGCCCGCGGCCGCTTGCGCCGGCGTTTCGGCGATACGGCCGCCATGCTTCGCCGACCAAGCTTCCGCCTTCGCGCGCGTGCGGTTGTAGACCGTCACCTCGTGACCCGCCTGCGCGAGATGTCCGGCCATCGGGAACCCCATCACGCCAAGTCCGATGAAAGCAACCTTCGCCATGCTCCTCCGCGATCGAGAAAACCAGCGGTTCGACCCACTGCGCCGATTATAATTGCCCCCTCGTCCGCTACCCCCGCCAGAACCGCCCCCCGATGCCCAGCTCCGCCGTCAAGACCAGAGCCGACGCCCGCACCGAGCGCGAGATGGCGAATGCCATCCGCGCGCTCGCGATGGATGCGGTGCAGGCGGCGAACTCCGGACATCCGGGCATGCCGATGGGGATGGCCGAGATCGCGATCGCGCTCTGGCACCGGCACCTCCGCCACAGCCCGGCCAACCCGAAGTGGCCCGACCGCGACCGGTTCGTGCTTTCGAACGGCCACGGCTCGATGCTGCTCTACGCGCTGCTCCACCTCACCGGCTACGACCTGCCGCTCGCGGAGCTGAAGCGGTTCCGCCAGCTCGGCTCGATGACGCCCGGGCACCCGGAGCACGGGGTCGCGCCGGGCGTCGAGACGACGACCGGACCGCTCGGGCAGGGGCTCGCGAACGCGGTCGGCATGGCGCTCGCCGAGCGCCTCCTCGCGAAGGCGTTCAACCGGCCGGGCTTCGAGATCGTCGACCATTACACTTATGCGTTCGTCGGCGACGGCTGCCTCATGGAGGGCATCTCGCACGAGGCCTGCTCGCTCGCGGGAACGCTCGCCCTCGGCAAGCTCATCGTCCTCTACGACGACAACGGCATCTCGATCGACGGCCATGTCAAGAACTGGTTCAGCGACGACACGCCCAAGCGCTTCGAGGCGTACGGGTGGCACGTCGTGGCGGACGTCGACGGGCACGACGTCGAGGCGGTCGACGCCGCGATCCAGGCGGCGCAGCTCGAGCGCAGCCGGCCGAGCCTCGTCTGCTGCAGGACGCTCATCGCCAAGGGCGCGCCGACGAAGGTGAACACCCACGAAGCGCACGGTGCGCCGCTTGGCAAGGAGGAGATCGCGGCGACGCGCGCCGCGATCGGCTGGGCGCATCCGGCGTTCGACGTGCCGCGCAGCATCTACGAGGCGTGGGACGCGCGCGCAAAGGGCGCGGCGGCCGAGTCGGCATGGAACGAACGATTCGCGCTCTACCAGCGCAAGTTCTCCGAGCTCGCCGCGCAGTTTCAGCGCCGCACGGCCGGCGAGCTGCCTGGCGGCTGGCCGGAGCACGTGCGCGGCCTGGTCGAGACGTTGAACGCCAAGGCCGAGACGGTCGCCACGCGCAAGAGCTCGCAGAACGTGCTCGAGGGGCTGGCGCCGATGCTGCCCGAGCTGTTCGGCGGCTCGGCCGACCTGACGTGGTCGAACCTCACGATGTGGTCGGGGTCGCGGCTCGTGAACGGCGCGGAGGACGGCAACTATCTCTCGTTCGGCGTGCGCGAGTTCGGCATGAGCGCGATCGCGAACGGGATCGCGCTGCACGGCGGCCTGATCCCGTACGTCGGGACGTTCCTCACTTTCTCCGACTACGCGCGCAACGCGCTGCGCATGGCCGCGCTCATGAAGCTGCGCACGATCTTCGTGTTCACGCACGACTCGATCGGGCTCGGCGAGGACGGCCCGACGCACCAGTCGGTCGAGCACGCGGCGAGCCTGCGGCTCATTCCCAACATGGACGTGTGGCGGCCGAGCGACAGCGTCGAGACGGCGGTCGCGTGGGCGGCGGCGATCGAGCGCCGCGACGGGCCGAGCTCGCTTCTCTTCAGCCGGCAGAACGTGCAGTTCCAGAGCCGCGATGCCGAAGCCATCGCCTGTATCCGCCGGGGCGGCTACGTGATAGCCGACAACGCGCATCCGCGCGCGGTCATCATCGCCACCGGGTCGGAAGTGCCGCTCGCGCTCGGCGCGCGCGCGAAGCTGGCGGAGGAGGGCGTGCCGGTGCGGGTCGTATCGATGCCCTGCACCAGCGTCTTCGACCGGCAGGACGCCGCGTACCGCGAGCGCGTGCTGCCGCGCGGGCTGCCGCGGGTCGCCGTCGAGGCGGGCGTCACCGACTATTGGCGCAAGTACGTGGGCGCGGTGGACAGCACGCACGGGGCCGTCGTCGGCATCGACCGGTTCGGCGAGTCGGCGCCGGGGCCGGAGCTCTTCAAGCATTTCGGGTTCACCGTCGAGAACGTCGTCGCAGCGGTCAAGCGCGTCCTCTCGTAACGGGTCTTCTTAGGAGCAGCACATGACCATTCGAGTCGCCATCAACGGCTACGGGCGCATCGGCCGCATGATCCTCCGCGCGCACTACGAGAGCGGCAAAGAAGCACGACCTCGCGATCGTCGCGATCAACGATCTCGGCGACGCGGCGACCAACGCTCACCTGACGAAGTACGACACCGCGCACGGTCGCTTCCCGGGAACGGTCGAGGTCGAGGGCGAGAATCTGGTTGTCAACGGTGACCGGATCCGCGTCTGCGCGCAGAAGGACCCGTCGCAGCTGCCGTGGAAGGAGCTCGGCATCGACGTCGTGCTGGAATGCACCGGGCTCTTCACCAGCAAGGCGAAGGCCTCGGCGCACGTCGCCGCAGGGGCGAAGCGGGTGATCATCTCGGCGCCGGGCGAGAAGGACGTGGACGCGACCGTCGTCTACGGCGTGAACCACAACGTCCTCAAACCGTCGCATACGGTCATCTCCAACGCCTCGTGCACGACGAACTGCCTCGCCCCGCTCGTGAAGGCGCTGAACGACCGCATCGGCGTCGTGAACGGCCTGATGACGACGATTCACGCCTACACGAACGACCAGGTGCTCACCGACGTCTATCACAAGGACCTGCGCCGGGCGCGCTCGGCGACGATGTCGATGATCCCGACCAAGACCGGCGCGGCTTCGGCGGTCGGACTCGTCCTGCCGGAGCTGAACGGCAAGCTCGACGGCTTCGCGATCCGCGTGCCGACGATCAACGTCTCGATCGTCGACCTCGCGTTCGTCGCGAAGCGCCCGACGACCGTCGACGAGGTGAACGCTGCGGCGAAGCAGTCCGCCGAAACCGATCTCAAGGGCATCCTCGAATACAGCAACGGTCCGCTGGTCTCCGTCGACTTCAACCACAACCCGTCGTCGTCGATCTTCGACGCGACACTGACCAAGGTGTCGGAGGGGTCGCTGGTGAAAGTCTGCTCGTGGTACGACAACGAGTGGGGCTTCTCGAACCGGATGCTCGACACCACCGTCGCATTCGTGAAGGCCGCCACCGCGTCGGCGAAGGCGGCCGCCTAGTTCCGGTCGCGGGGTCGGGTCATGGCGATCCGGAGGATGAGCGACCTCGATCTGCGGGGAAAGCGCGTATTCATCCGCGCCGATCTCAACGTCCCGCAGGACGACGCCGGCCAAATCACCGACGACACGCGCATCCGCGCGTCCGTGCCGGGGATCCGGCGCGCGCTCGACGCCGGCGCGCGCGTGATGGTGACCTCGCACCTCGGCCGGCCCAAGGAAGGCGAGCTCAAACCCGCAGACTCGCTCGCGCCGGTGGCGAAGCGTCTCGCGGAGCTGCTCGGGGCGCCGGTGCCGCTGAAAGCGAACTGGGTCGACGGCGGCGAGGTCGCACCCGGGCCCGGCCAGGTCGTGATGCTCGAAAACTGCCGGGTGAACAAGGGCGAGAAGGCCAACGACGAGGCGCTCGCGCGCAAGATGGCCGCCCTCTGCGACGTCTACGTGAACGATGCTTTCGGCACCGCGCACCGCGCCGAGGCCACGACGCACGGCATCGCGCGATTCGCTCCGGTCGCCTGCGCCGGCCCGCTGATGGCAGCGGAGATCGAGGCGCTCTCGAAGGCGCTCGTCAATCCGACGCGGCCGCTGGTCGCGATCGTCGGCGGGTCGAAGGTGTCGACCAAGCTCACGGTCCTCGGCGCGCTGGCCGAAAAGGTGGACCAGCTGATCGTGGGCGGCGGCATCGCGAACACCTTCATCCTCGCCGTCGGGGGGAAGATCGGGAAGTCGCTCGCCGAGCCGGACCTCGTCGACGAGGCGCGCAAGATCGTGGAGCGCATGGAGGGGAAGGGCGGCTCGGTGCCGATTCCGATCGACGTCGTTTGCGCGAAAGAGCTCTCGGCGAGCGCGCGAGCGCAGCCGAAGGCGACCGAGGACGTGGCCGACGACGACCTCATCCTCGACATCGGCCCGCAGTCGGCGCGGGCGCTGGAGCATTTTGTGAAGGCGGCGGGGACGATCGTCTGGAACGGGCCGGTCGGGGTGTTCGAGTTCGACCAGTTCGCCGCCGGCACGAAGACGCTCGCGCACGCGATCGCCGATTCGAAAGCGTTCTCGCTCGCCGGCGGCGGCGACACGCTCGCCGCGATCGCGAAGTACGGCGTCGGCGACCGCATCTCGTACATCTCCACCGGTGGCGGTGCCTTTCTCGAGTTTCTCGAGGGGAAAGCGCTGCCGGCGATCGCGGTGCTGGCAGCGCGCGGCTCGTGACCCCCGCTTGCCCGCCGGGCGGCGGGTGCCGTAACGTGGCACCCTGAGAGCGCGACAAACAACCGCCAGGACCGCCATGCCGCCGAAGAACAAGCCCGCGGAACGCAACCGCAGCACCAAGATCGTCGCCACCCTCGGCCCTGCGTCGAGCGACGCGGCGGTCCTCGAGCGCATGTTCCGCGCCGGCGTCGACGTCGTGCGGATGAACTTCTCCCACGGCACGGCCGACGACCATCTCGCGCGCGCGGAGCTGGTGCGCGAGCTGTGCCGCAAGACCCGGCGCACCGTCGGCATCATGGCCGACCTCCAGGGCCCGAAGATCCGCGTCGGCAAGTTCAAGGATGGCCGCATCACGCTCAAGACCGGCGACGCGCTTCGTCCTCGACGCCGAGTGCGAGCTCGGCGACGAGACGCGCGCCGGGCTCGACTACAAGGAGCTGCCGCAGGACGTGAAGCCGGGCGACGTGCTCCTGCTCGACGACGGCAAGATCGTCTTCGACGTCGAGCAGGTCACCGCCACCCAGGTCCATTCGACCGTCCGCCACGGCGGCGTGCTCTCGAACAACAAGGGCATCAATCGGCTCGGCGGCGGGCTCACCGCGCCCGCGCTCACCGCCAAGGACATGGAGGACATCCGGACCGCGGCGAAGCTCAACGCCGACTACCTGGCGGTGTCGTTTCCGAAGGGCGGCCGCGACATGTACATGGCGCGCGAGCTCTCGCGCGCCGCCGGGGGCAAGGCGCTCCTGATCGCGAAGATCGAGCGCGCGGAGGCGGTCGAGCGGGCGGCGCTCGAGGACATCCTGGCGGCGAGCGACGGGATCATGGTCGCGCGGGGCGACCTCGCGGTCGAGGTCGGCGACGCCGCAGTCCCGGCGTTGCAGAAGCGGATGATCCGTCTCGCCCGCGAGCACAACAAGCTGACGATCACCGCCACGCAGATGATGGAGTCGATGATCGCGAGCCCGGTGCCGACGCGCGCCGAGGTGTCCGACGTCGCGAACGCGGTGCTCGACGGCACCGACGCGGTGATGCTCTCGGCCGAAACGGCTGCGGGCAAGTACCCGGTCGAGACGGTCGAGGCGATGAGCCGAGTCTGCGTCGAGGCCGAAAAGTCGGCCCCGGTCACGCTCGACCGGGAGTTCCTCGACCGCGTCTTCACCCGCGTCGACCAGTCGATCGCGATGGCGGCGCTCTTCACCGCCTACCATCTCAAGGTGAAGGCGATCGCCTCGCTGACCGAATCGGG
This sequence comes from uncultured beta proteobacterium, assembly GCA_963789885.1. GTDB lineage: Bacteria > Pseudomonadota > Gammaproteobacteria > Burkholderiales > SG8-39 > DATEDA01. The sequence continues at coordinate 142,076 of CAWBNB010000014.1, forward strand.
CTCGACCGCGCTCTGGATGTCGCGCCTCAACTGCGGGGTGCCGATCTACGCGCTTACCTCACAGACGGCGACCCGCTATCGCGTGAGCCTCTTCCGCGACACCTTCCCGCTCACGATCGCCTATCACGGGCACGACCGCGAGGCGCTGCTCGAGGAGGCCGAGCGGGTGCTGGTGGAGAACGGCGTCGTGCAGGCCGGGGAGCTGATCGTGATCTCGTTCGGCGAGCCGATCGGAAAGTCGGGCGGCACGAACACGATGAAGATCGTCCGCGTGGGCGAGCACCGGCAGGCCTGAACCGGACGGTTCCTTCCGGGTGGAGCTGCCCGAGCGATTCGAGAGCGTCGAGCACCTGGAGGACGTGATGACCACGCCCTCCGCCGCGCTCGTGGCGGACCTCGGGCGCGTTCCCGGCGACCTCGTCGTGCTCGGTGCGGGCGGCAAGATGGGCCCGACGCTCGCGCGGCTCGCGAAGCGAGCGGCACCGGCGAAGCGCGTCGTCGCCGTCGCGCGGTTCTCGGAGCCGGGCCTGCGTGGCATTCTCGAGCGCCACGGCGTCGAGTGCATCCAGGCCGACCTGCTCGATCGCGATGCGCTCGCGCGCCTGCCCAGGCTTCCGAACGTCGTGTTCATGGCCGGGCGCAAGTTCGGATCGACCGGCGCCGAGCACCTCACCTGGGCGATGAACGTCCATGTCCCCGCGCTCGTCGCCGAATCGTTCGCCGGCTCGCGGATCGTCGCCTTCTCGACTGCCTGCGTGTATCCGTTCGTTCCGCTCGCGAGCGGCGGTGCGACCGAGGACACCCCGACCGCCCCGCCGTCCGGCGAGTACGCGAACTCCTGCGTCGGCCGCGAACGGATGTTCCAGCACTTCTCGCAGCGGCACGGCACGCCCGGGCGGCTGATCCGGCTCTCGTACGCGATCGACATGCGCTACGGCGTGCTGCACGACGTGGCGCGCAAGGTGTTCCGGCGCGAGCCGATCGACCTCGCCACCGGCCACGTCAACGTGATCTGGCAGGGCGACGCCAACAGCCAGGCGCTCCGCGCGCTCGCCCACTGCACGACGCCGTCGAGCGGGCTCAACGTCAGCGGTGCCGAGGCGACGAGCATCCGCGCGCTCGCGAGCGGGTTCGGCGAGCGCTTCGGGGTCGCGCCGGTGTTCACCGGCAGCGAGTCGGAGACGGCGTGGCTGGTGAACACCGGCGTGGCGCAGGCGCTCTTCGGGCGCCCGGAGATCTCGCTCGCGACGATGATCGGCTGGACCGCCGACTGGGTCGCGCGCGGGGCGCCCAGCCTCGGCAAGGACACGCACTACGACGTCCGCGATGGCAATTACTGACGCCGCCTGGCCGGTGCGGGTGCTCGGGCCGACCGATCTCCGCGCCGCGGCGGCGCTCGCGCTCGAGGCCGGCTGGAACCAGGTGGAAGCGGACTGGCGGATCTTCCTCGAGCTCGGCCACGTCATGGGCGTCGACGTTCCGGGGCGCGGGGTCGTCGCGACCGCGGCGACGCTGCCGCTCGGGCCCGAGCTCGGCTGGATCGGCATGATGCTCGTCCGGACGCCGTTCCGGCACCAGGGGCTCGGACGCCAGCTGCTCGGGCAGTGCATCCTCGACCTCGCCGCGCAGGGGCTCACGCCTGGACTCGACGCAACCGCCGCCGGCCGCGAGCTCTACCAGCGCTACGAGTTTCACGACGCCTGGGCGATCACCCGGTGGCGGCGCGAGCGCGCAGCGGCGCCGCCGGCGCTGCCCGAACCGGCGGTCGAGGTACGTACGGCGACGGCTGCCGATCTCGACCTGATCGCCGCGCTCGACCGGCGCGCGTTCGGCTACGAGCGCCGGAGCGTGCTCGCGCGGCTGCTCGAGCGCGCGCCCCGCCTTGCGGCGCTCGCGCTGCGGCGGGGCGAGCCGTGCGGTTTCCTGCTCGCGCGCGACGGGCGCGAAGCGCTGCAGCTCGGCCCGCTCGTCGCCACCGACGCGGCAGCGCCGGCGGCGCTCGTCGCGCATGCCGTCGCCGGCCTGTCCGAGGCCGCTTACCTCGATCTCCTCGACCGACACCAGGATCTGCGCGGCTGGCTCGCGACGCACGGCTTCGCGCCGCAACGGCGCTTCACGCGCATGCTGTATCGTCGCGACGAGCCGGCCGGCGATGCGCGGCTTGCGTTCGCGATCGCCGGGCCGGAGCTCGGCTGAGATGACGCTCGTAAGACACCTCGACGACATTCCCGCGGAAGTCCTCGCGGTCTTGCGCCACGGCACGGTGATCCCTGCGCACCTGCTCGCGCTCGATGCGCACCGCCGCCTCGACGCGCGGCGGCAGCGCGCGCTCACGCGCTACTACGTCGACGCCGGTGCGGGCGGCATCGCGGTCGGCGTGCACGCCACTCAATTCGCGATCCGCGACGCCGGCCTCTACGAGCCGGTCCTGAAGCTCGCCGTCGACGCGGTCGGCGAATGGGCCGCGCGCCCGATGGTGCTCGTCGCCGGCCTCGCGGGCGGCACGGCCCAGGCGCGGCGCGAGGCCGAGATCGCGCGCGAGCTCGGCTACCACGCCGGGATGCTCTCGCTCGGCGCGATGCGGGGTGCTGCGGAGGACGAGCTGGTCACGCACTGCCTCGCGGTGTCGCGGGTGATGCCGCTCGTCGGGTTCTATCTCCAGCCGGCGGTCGGCGGGATCGAGCTCGGGGCGGGTTTCTGGCGCCGGTTCGCGGAGATCGAGAACGTGGTGGCGGTGAAGGTCGCGCCGTTCAACCGCTACCGCACGCTCGACGTCGTGAAGGGCGTGGTGGCGGCGGGCGCCGAGGATCGCGTGACGCTCTATACGGGGAACGACGACCACATCGTCGGCGATCTCGTGACGCCGTTCGTCGCGCAGCGGGGCGGCAAAGCGGTGACGGTGCGGATCCGGGGCGGCCTCCTCGGCCACTGGAGCGTCTGGACGACGAGCGCGGTGCAGCTGCTGGCGACGCTGCATGCCGCCGTCGCGCAGGGCACGCTGGACGAGGCGATCCTCGCGCTCGACGCCAAGGTCACCGACGCGAACGGCGCGTTCTTCGACGTCGCGAACGGCTTCCGGGGCTGCATCGCCGGCTGCCACGAGGTGCTGCGGCGCCAGGGATTGTTTGCCGGCCGGTGGTGCCTGGATCCGGAGGAAGATCTCTCGCCGGGTCAGGCCGAGGAGATCACGCGCGTGATGGCCGCCTACCCCGAATTCGACGACACGACCTTCGTGCGTGCGAACCTCGAGCGCTGGCTGGCTTGAGGGGGAAGGCCGCCCTTGAGCGGCGTGCGGCGCTAGCCGCGGAACTTCGCGACCAGAAGGCCGACAAGGGCGAGGAAGAGAGCGATCAGGTAGATGTCGAGCCAGGACATTCTTCGGTCCGGGACGGGGTGTTGAGTTGTGGACGCGCGCAGTATACCCATCGGACAACGGTTTACCAGCGGAACTTCAACCGCTAAACAAGGTTGATGTGTGAACTTTCGTGAAATCGTGCCGGGTTTCACGGCCCGGCGCGGGCGCCCTAAGCTTCAGGCCGCCTGGCGCGCCCCCCGTCCTTCGTAGAGGTCCCGGCCGGCGGCGAGGGCCCGGATCTTCCCGTCAGCGATCGAGCGCTTGAGCATCCAGAACCCGCAGTCGGGATGGATATACCTCACGCGGCCGGGACCGATCGCCCGTTCGGCGGCCTCGATCGCGCGCGCGATCGTCTCCGCGGACTCGATCTCGGTGCGCTTGATGTCGACGACGCCGAGGCCCATGCCGATCTCGGGGCGCAGCTCCTTGAACACCGCCAGCTCCTCGGGCGGCCGGTGCGCGCACTCCAGCACCACGTGGTCCACGTGCAGCGCGTTCAGATAGCTCATCAGCTTCGCCCAGGTGCCGCGCTGCGGCGACTGGCCGCCGTAGTTGCCGAAGCAGAGGTGCACCGCGGGGGTCGTCTTCACCGCGTCGAGCACGCGGTTGACGGCGGCCGCGGCCCACTGCCATTCGTCCGGCGCGCCCGGGAGGTTCGCCTCGTCCACCTGCACGACCTCGGCGTCGAGGTGCTTCACCTGAGCGGCGAGCACGTCGGCGATCGCCAGCGCGAGCTCCGCGGTCGACTTGTAGTGCCGGTCGACGAGCGTCTTTGCAAGCATGTGCGGCCCGGTCAGGGTGAACTTGAACGCTCGGGTCGCGAGCCGCTTCGCGCGCGCGCAGGCGTCGGGCAGCGCGAGCGTTCCGGCGCCGATCGGTCCCTCGACGACGCCGGGCGGACGGCCGCGGAAGCCCATCTTCCCGGCGCGATAGGCGAAGAGCTCGTCGAAGCTCATGCGGGTGCGCACGCCGTCGAGCGGGCGCACGAAGTACTCGATCATGCCGTTCGTCTCGGGATGGTTCACGTCGAACCGGTACAGCTCGCCGTCGCAGACGACGTCGATCCCGGCCTCCTCCTGGGTCGCGATGACGACGCGCGTGGCGTCGAGGAGCGCCTGCTCGGAGGGGAGGGCGGCGAGCCAGTCGGGGACCGGGTACGAGCCGACGACGGTGGTCTTGATGCGCGGGGTGCTCATTGGCGATGACCTCCTGGTTGCGGCGGAGTGTAGTCAAGGCGGGCGGCGCGTTGCAATCTTTTAACGAATCGGTTAAAAGGTACGCCCGCGAAAAACGCCCCTCGAGGAGGAGGAGGAAAATGGATCTCGCCCGCATGGCCAGCAGCCGGTTCGCACGCGTCGCGGCGGCCGCCGCGCTCACGCTCGCTTCGTTCGGCGCTGCGGCGCAATGGAAGCCGACCAAGCCGGTCACGATCATCGTCCCGTGGGCAGCCGGGGGCTCGACCGACCAGGTGACGCGCATCGCCGCGGGCGAGCTCGAGAAGGTGCTCGGGCAGAAGGTCGTGATCGTGAACCAGCCGGGTGCCGCGGGCTCGATCGGCACCAAGAACGCGCTCGAGGCGGCGAAGGACGGTTACACGTGGACCGCCGGCGCCGCGCAGGACCTGGGCGCCTACCGGACGCTCGGCATGCTCGACACCAACATCGGCGACTGGAACCTCTATCTGCACGTCGCCAACGTCCCGGTGATCGCGGTCAACGCGAACTCGCCCTACAAGACGCTGCCCGAGCTCCTCGACGCGATGAAGGCGAAGCCGGGCCAGATCACGGTCGCGACCGCCGGCGTCACCTCCGGCGGCCACAATGCGATGGAGGCGATCTCGCGCGCGACCGGCGCCAAGTACCGGCACGTCACCTACGACGGCGGCAACCCGGCGGTGGTCGCGACCGTCGCCGGCGAGACCGAGGTGACCACGCAGCTCGCCGTGGAGCAGGCCGAGATGATCCGCGCGAAGCGGCTCCGGCCGCTTGCGTCGGTGAGCGACAAGCCGGTGGTGATCGAGGGCTACGGCACCATCGAGCCGATCACGAAATGGATCCCCGGCTTCAAGGCCGCGACCAACTACTTCGGCATCTTCGTGCCGAAAGGCGTGCCGCCGGAGGTCGTCGCGACGCTCGACAAGGCGTGGGCGGACACGATCGCCAACAACGCGGCGCTCCGCAAGTACGCCACCGAGCGCGGTGCGGTCTTCGCGCCGGTGGCGGGAGACGCGGCGCAGAAGGCGGCGATGCCCGCGGTGCAGGCGAACGCCTGGCTGATGTTCGATTCCGGGAAAGCGAAGGTTTCGCCCGACACCGTCGGCATCCCGCGTCCGTAGCGGAAGGGGGGCGCATGAACGGCGATCGGCCGTCGGCAACGGCCGACCTCGTATGGTCGCTCGTGTGGATCGCCGGCGGCGCTGCGCTCTTCGCCGGCGGCTACGGGATGGACCGGCTGGAGACCCAGCACATCAACCCGTACACCGCGCCCGGCCTGGTTCCCGCTGCGCTCGGGGCGGGCATCTTCGTGCTCGGCGCGTTCCTGCTCGCGCGGTCGATCCGCAGTCGCGCCGGCGCGGCGGTGGCGGCGAGCGGCGGCGCGAGCGTGCGCCGCTTTCTGCTGGCCGCGGCGCTCTGCGTCGCCTACGCCGCCGGGCTGGTCGGCCGCGGGCCGCCGTTCTGGCTCGCCACCGCGGTGTTCGTGTTCGTCGCGATCCTCGCGTTTCGGTGGGCGGAGCTCACAGCCGGGGGCAGGCTCGCGAAGGGCGCGGCGGTCGCCGCGGCGTGCGCGATCGGCACCGCGGCAAGCGTGACGCTCGTGTTCCAGGAGCTTTTCCTAGTGCGCCTGCCGTGAACGATGCTCGACGGCCTCGCCCTCTTCGCCCGCTCGATCGCGACCTTCGCCGACCCGGCGACGATCGGGATCATCGCGCTCGCGAGCTTCGTCGGGATCGTCATCGGCGCCCTGCCGGGTCTCACGGCGACGATGGGCGTGGCGCTGATGACCACGCTCACGCTCAAGATGCAGCCGAGCACCGCGCTCGTCGTGCTCGTCTGCACCTACGTCGGCGCGATCTACGGCGGCTCGCGCTCGGCGATCCTGCTCAACATTCCCGGCACGCCGGCGAACGCCGCGGCGTGCCTCGACGGGTTCGCCCTCGCGCAACGCGGCGAAGCGGGCCGCGCGATCGGCATCTCGACCACCGGCTCGGTGCTCGGCACGCTGATCGGCATGTTCTTCCTCGCGCTCGCCACGCCGGCGCTCGGCGAGGTCGCGCTCAAGTTCGGCGCGTTCGAGTTCTTCTGGCTCGCCCTCTTCGGCGTCATCATCTCGGGGAACCTCACCGGCGACGACCCGCTGAAAGGCTGGCTCGTCGGTTTTCTCGGCCTAACGCTTGCCGCGGTCGGCCAGGATCCGATCCACGCCTACGAGCGGTTCTCGTTCGGCAACCGCGACCTCGCCGGCGGCTTCCAGCTGATTCCGGCGCTGGTCGGCGCGTTCGGCTTCGCCGAGGTGCTCACGGTGCTCGCCGAGAAGCAGTCGCGGGCGAAGATCCGCGAGTTCGGCTCGCACCTGCCGCGGCCCGGCGACGTGCTGAAGTACTGGCGCACGATCCTCCGCTCCGGCGTGATCGGCACGTTCATCGGCGTCGTGCCCGGGGTCGGGGAGGACGTGGCAGCGTGGTCCTCGTACGCCGCGGCCAAGCGCGTGAGCAAGGAGCGCGATCAGTTCGGCAAGGGCTCGGTCGAGGGCCTAATGGCGGCCGAGACCGGCGACAACGCCTGCGTGCCGGGCGCGATCATCCCGGTGCTCGCGCTCGCAGTACCGGGCTCGGCGCCAGCCGCGGTGCTGATGGCCGCGATGATCATCCACGGCGTCCAGCCGGGGCCGCTCATCATGGTGAACAGCCCGCAGTTCGTGTACGACGTCGTCGCGATGATGCTCTACGCGACGCTCGGAATTCTCGTGTTCGGCCTGCTGCTCGTTCGCCCGCTTCTCAAGGTGCTGCAGATCCCGCGCGAGATCATCATGCCGATCGTGTTCGTGCTGTGCGTGATCGGCTCCTACGCGATCTCGCAGCGCCTGTTCGACGTCTGGACGATGCTCGGCTTCGGCATTGCCGGCTTCATCCTCCGCCGCTACAACTACCCGATGGCACCGTTCGTGCTCGGGATCGTGCTCGGCGATCTCCTGGACAAGAATCTGCGGCGCGGGCTCGTTCTTTCCGACGGCGACCTCACGCCGTTCTTCATCCGGCCGATCAGCGCGGTGCTTGCCGCCATCTGCATCGCGACGATCCTCATGAATTTCGGCGCAGTGCGGCGGGCTGCAGGGCGTGTCTGGGCGGCGGCGATGCCGAAGGCCTGGTCGCGATGAGCGCGTTCCAGCCATGAAGATCGCGCTCTGCAACGAGGTGCTCGTCCCGATGCCGTTCACGCGGCAATGCGAGTTCGCGGCGAGCGTCGGCTACGACGGGCTCGAGCTCGCGCCGTTCACGTTCGGCGACGAGCCGCATCTGATGATTCCGCAGGAGCGGGCGGCAATCCGCCAGGCGGCGGAAGCGGCAGGGCTCGCGATCACGGGGCTGCACTGGCTGCTGCTCGCGCCGAAAGGGCTCTCGATCACGAGCGCCGACAACGCCGTTCGCGCGCGTACGGTCGACGTGATGCGGCGACTCGTCGGCCTCTGCGCCGACCTCGGCGGCAAGGTGCTGGTGCACGGTTCGCCTGGCCAGCGGCAGATTCCGCCCGGCGAGTCGCGCGAGACCGCGCTCGCGCGGGCGCGAGAGTGCTTCGCCGCCGCCGGGGAGGAGGCCGCGCGCGCCGGCGTCGTCTATTGCATCGAGCCGCTCGCGGCGAGCGAGACGTCGCTCATCAACACCGTCGCCGAGGCTGCGGCGATCGTGGATTCGGTCGGCAGCCCGGGGTTGCGGACGATGGTGGACACGTGCGCCGCCGCGCAGAGCGAGACCGAACCCGTGGCCGCGGTCCTCGACCGATGGCTCCCGACCGGCCGCATCGCGCACGTACAAGTGAACGACCGGAACCGCCGCGGCCCCGGCGAGGGCGAAGACCGGTTCGCCCCGGTGTTCGCGGCGCTGAAGCGCGCCGGATACGACGGCGTCGTCGCGATCGAGCCGTTCAAGTACCTCCCCGACGGGGCAACCTGTGCGGCGCGCTCGCTCGGTTACGTGCGCGGCATCCTGGAGGCGCTCTGATGGGTCGGAACGGTGCGCTGGAAGCGAGAGCCACGGCGAACGGCGGCGGCGCTTCCCGCGCGCGCCGGCGCGCATCGCGACACGCCGGCACGCGCGACCCCGAGGGGACGCGCAGTCGTATCCTCGACGCGGCGACGAAGGAGTTCGCGCGCTTCGGGCTCGGCGGCGCGCGCGTCGACCGGATCGCCATCCGCGCCGATGCGAACAAGCGGATGCTCTACTACTACTTCGGCGACAAGGAGGGCCTCTTCCTCGCCGTGCTCGAGCACACGTACGCCGGCATCCGCGCCGCGGAGCAGAAGCTGCGCCTCCTCGACGCCCCGCCGGTCGAGGCGATCGCGCGGCTGGTCGAGTTCACCTGGCGCTACTACCTCCAGCACCCGGAGTTCCTGACCCTGCTCAACAGCGAGAATCTCCACCGTGCGCGGCACCTGAAGCACTCGAAGGACATCCGGGCGACGAACTCGCCGCTGATCGCGACGCTGCGCGAGATCCTGCGCCGCGGAGTGGCGCAGGGGGTGTTCCGGACCGGCGTCGACCCGCTCCAGCTCTACGTCTCGATCGCCGGGCTCGCATACTTCTTCCTGTCGAACAACCATACGCTCTCGCGGGTGTTCGACCGCGATCTCGCCTCGGCGCAGGCGCGCCAGGAGCGTCTCGCGCACATGACGGCGCTCGTCACCGGGTTCCTGACCAACCGCGCCGCACCGGTCTCGCAGCCCCGGCCGGGTGCCGCGCGCGGCGCGCGGTCCGGCATTGACAGCGCGCGGCGCCGGACGCTAGGCTCGTTAACCGGATAGTTAAAACCTGGCAGCGCCGTCGTGAGCACGATCGTCCGCATCGAAACCGCCCGCCTCGACTACCCGCTGGTCGGGGAGTTCAAGTTCTTCAAGGGCGGGGCGCGGCCATCGGTCGTGGTGCGGCTCACCGACGACGCCGGCCGGCAGGGCTGGGGGCAGTCGGTGCCGGTCGAGACCTGGACCTACGAGACGGTCGAGTCGGTCGAGACGACCCTTCGTCACTACCTCGCGCCGGCGATCCTCGGCGCCGATCCGGCCGATCTCGCGGGCGTCCACGAGCGCATGGAGCGCGCGATCCGGCCGTCGTTCTCGGTCGGCCAGCCGCTCGCGAAGGCGGCGATCGACCTCGCCTGCTACGACCTGTGGGGCAAGCAGACCGGCCGGGCTGTGTCACAGCTTCTCGGTGGCGCACGCACGCAGGAGGTGAAGCTCAGCTGGACGGTCCAGTCGCCGACGCTCGACGGCGCCGAGGTCCTGCTCGCGCAAGGGAAGGCGCTCGGATATTCAAGCTATAACGTGAAGCTCGGCTACCCGCAGACGCCGACGTATGACGCCGAGCTGATCCGCATGGTCCGCCGCTTCGCGCCCGACGGATTCCACTGGGCCGACGCGAACACGAGCTACGATCTGGACACCGCGCTCGCGATGACGCCGAAGCTCGCGGAAGCGGGCTTCGCCGCGATCGAGTCGCCGCTGCCGCCGGCGCGAATCCGCGACTATCGAGCGCTCAAGCGCCAGGGGGCCGTGCCGGTGCTGATGGACGAGGGCATCGTCTCGCCGGTGGAGACCGCCGAGTTCATCGCGCTCGGGATGATGGACGGGATCGCGATGAAGGTCGCCCGGTGCGGCGGGCTGTGGCACTCGTCGCGGATAGTGCGCCAGCTCGAGGAGAACGGGCTCGCGCTTTTCGCCTCCGGGCTGACGGATCCCGAGTGGTCGCTGGCGGCGTCGATTCATCTCTTCGCCGCGGCCGGCCTGGCGCGCCCGGCGGCGCTTAACGGGCCCCAGTACCTCGCCGGCCGCGGGACCGACCGATCCGGCGTTCCGGGCAGTGCGCGACGTCATCAGGGTCCCCGCCGGACCGGGGCTCGGCGTCGCCATTGACGAGCGGGCGGCGAGCGCGCTGCGGATCGTGGCGGAAAGCTGAGAGACGAGACCCGATGTCGAGTGTCGCCGCCAACGCACCGACCCGCGAGGACCGCAACCTCTTCGCCGCCGTCGTCCGGAAGCTCGTCCCGCTCGCCGGGATCCTCGTCTTCCTCGTGATCTGGGAGGTGGGCGTCGCGGTCTTCAAGGCGCCGGCTTACCTGCTGCCGCCGCCGACGACGATCTTCCGCACCTTCTTCGACGAGCTGCCGAAGCTCATGTACCACGGCTGGGTCACGACCTACGAGATGCTCGTCGGCTACGGCCTCGCAGTCGGCATCGCGATCCCGCTCGCGATCGCGATCACCTCGTCGCAGCGGTTCGACCGCTTCGTAATGCCGACGATGCTCTTCTTCCAGGTGGTGCCGAAGATCGCGATCGCACCGCTCTTCCTGGTGTGGTTCGGTGTCGGCGTCCTGCCCAAGGTGCTGGTCGCGTTCCTGATCTCGTTCTTCCCGATCGTGATCGACGCGGCGGTCGGCCTGCGGTCGATGTCGTCCGAGATGAACGATCTGGCGCGCTCGATGGGCGCGACGCGGATGCAGGTCTTCCTGCGGTTTCGCCTTCCCACCAGCCTGCCGTACCTCTTCAGCGGCCTGAAGGTCGCGGCGACGCTCGCGATCGCCGGCGCGGTCGTCGGCGAGTTCGTCGGCGCCGACAAGGGGCTCGGCTACCTGCTGCTCGTCACCAACTCGAACCTCGAGACGGCGCTGATGTTCGCGACCATTCTCGCGCTGACGATCATCGGCCTCGTGTTCTTCTACGCCGTCGAGTTCCTGGAGAAGCTCGCGATCCCGTGGCACGTGAGCCATCGCGTGCGCGAGGACGCGGCCACGATGTAGCTGCAAGCGCAAAAACCACTTTCACCGAAGGAGGAAGCAAAATGAGAACGTTGAAGACCTTTCTCACCGCCCTTGGCGGGGCCGTGATGGCTGCGGCGCTCGTCGCGCCCGCGGCCGCCCAGACCAAGTTCCCGTTCCGCCTGAACTGGACGCTGTACGGCGAGCACGCGCCGTTCTTCGTCGCGCGCGACAAGGGGTTCTACAAGGAGGAGGGACTGGACGTCGAGATCCAGGAAGGCAGCGGCTCGACCACCGTGGCGCAGCTCGTGGCCAACGCCACCAGCCCGGTCGCCTACGTCGACGCCGCCACGATGATGCGCGGCATCGGCGCCGGCATGCCGATCAAGGCGGTCGGCGTGACCCTGCAGCAGAGCCCGATGGCGTTCATCTACCGCGCCGACGCGGCGCGCCCGACCAAGGTCTCCGAGATCAAGGGCAGCCGGATCGCGATCACCGCCGGCGACGCGAGCCTCGCGATCTTCACCGCGTTCATGGGCAAGCTCGGCATGAAGGTCGAGGACGTGCAGATGATCACCGTCGCCAACCCGGCGGCGAAGGAGCAGGCGGTGCTCAACAAGCAGGCCGACGCGCTGCTCGGCTACTTCATGGACCAGGGCCCGCGCATGCAGCTCCAGACCGGCGTCAAGATGGGCTGGACGCGCCTCTACGACATGGCGGGTGTCACCACCCTGTCGAGCGCGATCGTCGCCAACAACGACTGGATGAAGGAACCGAAGAACCAGGACCTGCTGAAGCGGTTCCTCCGCGCCTCGCAGCGCGGCTGGCAGTACAGCTTCGACCACCGCGCCGAGGCGGCCGAGATCTTCCGCAAGGCGGCGCCGGTGTTCACGCAGGAGATCGCGCTGCTCGAGATCGACGGCTCGATGACGATCATCCATACCGAGCGCACCAAGGGCAAGGCGATCGGCTGGACCGCGGCCGAGGACTGGAAGGACACGCAGACGCTGCTCGAGACCTACGCGAAGCTGAAGCCGCAGCCGGATTTGAACCAGTACTACACGAACAGCTTCCTGTCCGAAGCGCCCTACATGCCGGGCAAGTGATGCCCGCAGCCCGTCCCGCGGTCGCGGCCTCCGTCGAGGCCGCGGGGCGCCTGCGCGAAGCCGCGATGGCACCGCCTTACATCCGCCTCCAGAACGTCGCCAAGGTGTACGACACCAAGGGCGGCGCGGTCGAAGCCTGCGTCGACGTCAACCTCGACATCCGGCAATCGGAGTTCGTCGCGATCGTCGGACCGAGCGGCTGCGGCAAGACCACGATCCTCAAGATGGTGGCGGGCCTGGTGCCCTACAGCTCCGGCACGATCACCGTCGGCGGCAACGTCGTCGACCGGCCGCAGACCGACGTCGGCATCGTGTTCCAGGACGCGATCATGCTCGACTGGCGCGACGTGATCTCGAACGTCATGCTCCAGATCGACATCCGGCGCATGGACCGGACGAAGTACGAGCCGGTCGCGGCGCATCTGCTCCGCCAGACCGGGCTCGAGGGCTTCGAACGCAAGAAGCCGTACGAGCTCTCCGGCGGGATGCGGCAGCGGGTGTCGATCTGCCGCGCGCTCGTCCACGATCCGCCGCTGCTCCTCATGGACGAGCCGTTCGGCGCGCTCGACGCGCTCACCCGCGAGCAGATCTCGATGGACATCCAGCGGATCTGGATGGAGAAGCGGAAGACCGCGCTCCACATCACCCACAGCATCCCCGAGGCGGTGCTGCTCGCCGATCGCGTGGTGGTCATGGGGCCGCGGCCGGGACGGATCGTGGAGATCATCGAGATCGACCTGCCGCGGCCGCGCCGCCTCGACAAGCTGCCGCCCGCGTTCAACGAGTACGCCGGACGCATCCGCGACATCTTCAAGTCGAAGGGTGTCCTGGCGATGGATTGATGCGGGAATGAACGCACCCAGATTCCAGGTCGTTGCGGTCGAGCTGTACGAGCGGCCGGTGAAGCTCCGGATGCCGTTCCGGTTCGGCGTCGTCACGCTGACCGCGGCGCCGCAGGCGTTCGTGCGCGCGCGCATCCGGCTCGAAGACGGCCGCGAGGGATGGGGCGGGGGCGCAGAGCTCCTCGCACCGAAGTGGTTCGACAAGAACCTCGCGCTCTCGAACGAGGACAACTTCGACCAGCTGCGGCTCGCGCTCGCGCTCGCGCGGGACGCCTATCTCGACGGCGGTACGCGCACCGCGTTCGCGCACTTCGCCGCGCACTACCGCGAGGTGATCGACGCGGGCGCGCGGCGCGATCTCAACCCGCTGGTCGCGTGCTTCGGCCCGGCGCAGCTCGACCGCGCGATCCTCGACGGGCTGTGCCGGCTCCAGCGGATGTCGTTCCAGGAGGCGATCCAGGGCAACTTCGCCGGGATCGCCCCGGCCGAGCTGGCGCCGGACCTGGCGGGCTTCGACATCGACGCCTTCCTCGCGCGGCTTCACCCGGCGGAATCGATTGCGGCACGGCACACGGTGGGGCTCGTCGACGCCATCGCCGGTCATCCGCAGCAGGTGAACGACGGCCTCCCCGAGTCGCTCGAAGAGGTGGTCGCGACCTACGGCCACACCTGGTTCAAGCTGAAGGTCGGCGGGAAGGTCGATGAGGACGTCGCACGCCTGAGCGAGATTGCGGCAGTGCTGGACGCGAGCGGGAAGCCGTATCGCGCTTCGCTCGACGGCAACGAACAATACGACGATCTCGACAGCCTGCAGCAGCTCCTCGCGCGGATGAGCGCGCTGCCGCGGCTCGCAAGGCTCGTCGGCGCGATCGCCTTCATCGAGCAGCCGATCAACCGCAAGCACGCGCTCGAACGCGACGTGTCGTCCGTCGCGCGCGCGACGCCGGTGATCGTCGACGAATCGGACTCGGATCTCGACGCTTTCGCCAGGGCGAAGGCGCTCGGTTACGCCGGCGTCTCCTCCAAGATGTGCAAGGGGCTCTACAAGTCGATCATCAACGCTGCGCGCTGCGTCGTATGGACCACGCCGGAGCGCCGCTACTTCATGACCGGCGAGGATCTCACCACCCAGGCCGGGCTCGCGGTGCAGCAGGATCTGGCGCTGGTGAATCTGCTCGGCATGACCCACGTCGAGCGGAACGGCCATCATTACGTCAACGGGATGGCGAACCTGCCGGTGCACGAGCAGGCGGCGTTCCTCACCGCCCATCCGGACCTCTACGAGCGGTCGCACGGGGCGGTGCGCCTGCGGATCACGAACGGCGGGCTTGCGATCGGCTCGCTCGCCTGCATCGGCTTTGCGAGCGGTGCCGAGCCCGACTGGCGCGCGCTCGGCGCCATGCCCGAACCGAAACTCCAGGAGGTACGCTGACATGGGCTTCAAGGTAGTGGGCACGAACCACACGAGCTTCACCGTTTCGGATCTCGAGCGGACGCTCGGCCTCTTTCGCGACGGCCTCGGCTTCGAGGTCACCTCGAAGGCGCCGCGCGACCCCAAGCTCACCGAGCGGATCACCGGCGTCCCCGGTGCCGACCTCCTGATCGCCTTCGTGCGTGCGCCCGGCCACATGATCGAGCTGATCGAGTACCGGGCGCCGGCGGACAAGGGGCGCGTGGTGTCGCGGCCCTGCGATACCGGGTTCTCGCACATCGCGTTCAACGTCGACGACGTCGACGGGGCGCTGGACGCGGTGAGGCCGTACGGCGTCAAGCCGATCTCGCCGCCAGTGACGATCGACCAGGGGCCGAACAAGGGCCGACGCGTCGTCTACACCCGCGATCCGGACGGGATCACGATCGAGTTCATCGAGGCGCGTCAGTCGTAGGGGATCGGCCATGCGGAGATTCCTCGCGTTCGTCGTTCTGGCGCTCCTGCTCACTTCTGGCGCGGTTGCGCCAGTGCAGGCGCAATACCCGACGAAGCCGGTGCGAATCATCGTGCCGTTCCCGCCCGGCGGGCCGGTCGACGGGGTCGCGCGCCAGGTCGCCCAGCGGCTCGCGGAGAACACCGGCCAGAACTTCCTGGTCGAGAATCGCGCCGGCGGCAACAGCGCGATCGGCAGCGACGCCGTGGCCAAGTCCGCGGCCGACGGCTACACGCTGCTCATCAACGCGTCGATCTTCGCGATCAATCCGCACCTCGTGAAGGTGCCCTACGACATCCAGAAGGATTTCACGCCCGTCGCCCTGCTCGCGAAAGGTCCCTTGGTGATCACCGTCACGCCGGGGCTGGAGGCGAAAGACGTCGAGGCGTTGATCGCGTACGGGAAGGCGAACCCTGGGAAGCTCGCGTTCGCGATCGGATCGAACGGGTCGGCCGGGCACCTCAGTACCGAGCTCTTCAAGCGGCAGGCGGGGCTCGATCTGCTGATCGTCCCCTACAAGGGCTCGACGCCGGCCTACGCGGACCTGATGAGCGGGCAGATCCAGGGCTTCATCGAGCCGGTGCTCGGGGCGCTGCCGCTCATCAAGAGCGGCCGCATCAGGGCGCTCGCGGTTACTTCCTCGAAGCCGCTCGGGGCATTGCCGGGCGTCCGGACGGTCGCGGAGACGGGGTTGCCCGGCTTCGAGTTCTACGTCTGGTACGGGTTGTGGGGGCCGGCCGGACTGCCGAAGGACGTGCTCGACCGGCTCAATGCCGAGGTCAACAAGGTGCTGACGTCGCCGGCGATGCGCGAGCGTTTCGAGCAACAGGGGTTCGAGACCCAGACCGGTACGCCCGAGGCGTTCGCGAAGTTCGTGCGCGACGACTCGGCGCTCTCGGCCCGCATCATCAAGGAAGTCGGGATCAAGGCGGAGTAGGGGATCGTGAACGATTCCTCCAGGGTGGTCGGTCTCGTCGGGCTCGGGCTGGTCGGGAGCGCGCTCGGGCGGCGGTTGCTCGCGGCGGGATTCGATGTTCTCGGCTACGACATCGACGATGCGCGGCGCGAGGCGTTTGCCGCCGGCGGCGGCCGCGCGGCGGCATCGCTTGCCGAGATCGGCGCCCGGTGCGAGCGTGTCCTGCTCGCGCTCTACGACACTGCCACGGTTGAGCGGGTTCTCGAAGGGTCGGACGGCATGCTAGGGGCGCAGCACCGGGCGACCCTCATCGTCGACTGCGGTACCGGCGACCCCGACCGCCGCGCTGCGCTCGCGCAACGACTCGTTGCGCGCGGCGCGACGCTGGTCGAAGCACCGCTCTCCGGGTCGAGCGCACAGATCGCCGCCGGCGAGGCGCTCTGCTTCGTAGGCGGCGAGCCCGCCGCCGTCGAGCGCGCGGCGGACCTTCTCGACGCGATAGCAGCGCGCCGGCACCACGTCGGCGCCGTCGGCATGGCGGCGCGGGCGAAGCTCGCCACGAACCTCGTCCTCGGCCTGAACCGCGCCGCGCTCGCAGAGGGGCTGGTCTTCGCCGAGGCGCTGGGGCTGCCCGGCAAGACATTTATCGAGCTGCTGCGCGACTCGCCGGCCTATTCGCGCGCGGTCGATGCCAAGGCGGCCAAGATGCTCGCCGGCGACTTCGCGCCCCAGGCGCGGCTCCAGCAGCATGCGCGGGACGTCGGCCTGATGATCGAGCACGCTGCCGCCTTGGGACAGGCACTGCCGATGACCGAAGCGCACGCCCGGCTGCTCGCGGACGCGATCGCCGCGGGCGACGGCGACCTCGACAACTCGGCGGTGATCGCGCAGATCCGCCGCTACCGCACCCACGTCGCCCCCCGATCCGGGGCTTAGGAGCAACGCGAATGGCAGAGCAACGGCTCGGCATCATCATGCACGGCGTCACCGGCCGGATGGGCGCGAACCAGCATCTTGCGCGCTCGATCGCGGCGATCCGCGCGCAGGGCGGCGTCGTGCTCAAGGACGGCACGCGCGTCATGCCCGACCCGATCTTGGTCGGGCGGCGGCTCGATGCGCTACAGGCGCTTGCGAAGACGCACGGCGTCGAGCGCGTGAGCACCGACCTCGACCAGGCGCTCGCGAACAAGGCGGACACCGTCTTCTTCGACGCCGCCTCGACCCAGCTGCGGCCGACACTGCTCAAGCGGGCGATCGCCGCCGGGAAGCACGTCTACTGCGAGAAGCCGACCGCGACCAATCTCGCCGAGGCGCTCGAGATCTACCGCGCCGCGAAGAGCGCGGGCGTGAAGCAGGGCGTCGTGCAGGACAAGCTCTGGCTGCCGGGGCTTCTCAAGCTGAAGATGTTGATCGACTCCGGGTTCTTCGGACGCCTCCTCTCGGTGCGCGGGGAGTTCGGCTACTGGGTGTTCGAGGGCGACTGGCAGCCGGCGCAGCGGCCGTCGTGGAACTACCGCAAGGAGGACGGCGGCGGGATCATCCTCGACATGCTGTGCCACTGGCGCTACGTGCTCGACAACCTGTTCGGCGAGGTGCAGAGCGTGAGCTGCCTCGGCGCGACGCACATCCCCGAACGGTGGGGCGAGGACGGCAGGGCGTACAAGGCGACGGCCGACGACGCGGCCTACGCGACCCTGCAGCTCGCCGGCGGCGTGATCGCGCACATGAACAGCTCGTGGACCGTGCGCGTGCGCCGCGACGATCTCCTTACGCTGCAGGTCGACGGCACGCTCGGCTCCGCGGTGGCCGGCCTGCAGAGGTGCTACGTCCAGCCGCGGGGCGCGACGCCGAAGCCGGTCTGGAACCCGGACGTGCCGCAGGCGATCGACTTCTTCGACACGTGGCAGGAAGTGCCGACCAACGTCGCGTACGACAACGCGTTCAAGGCCGAGTGGGAGCTCTTCATCCGTCACCTGTGCGAGGACGCGCCGTTCCGCTGGGACCTGCGCGAGGGCGCCAAGGGCGTGCAGCTTGTCGACTGCGCACTGAAGAGCTGGGCCGAGCGGCGGTGGATCGACGTACCGAAGCTGGAGGGTTAGGAGAACGCACATGAACGCACCGCAGAAGCTCTCGCTCTCGATCAAGCTCCCGACCGCCGACCGGCGCCTCGAGACCTACGCACTCTCCGCTCCGCGCGACTTCCCGACGAAGCGGGCCCAGGCCTTCAACCGCGTTGCGTACGCCGCCGCGCACGTCGTGGCCGATCCGCTGTCGGCGAAGGACCCGTGGCTAGAGCCGGCGGTCGACTGGGATGCGACCATCGCATTCCGCCGGCACCTCTGGGCGCTCGGCTTCGGCGTCGCCGAGGCGATGGACACCGCGCAGCGCGGCATGGGGCTCGACTGGGCCACTTCCCTCGAGCTGATCCGCCGCTCGATCGATGCCGCCCGCGACTTCCCGGGCGCGTTCCTCGCGAGCGGCGCCGGCACGGACCATCTCGCCCCCGGGCCGAAGGTCACGGTCAACGACGTGATCGCCGCCTACGAGCAGCAGTTCGCGGCGGTCGAGGCCGCCGGCGGGCGGATCATCATGATGGCGAGCCGCGCGCTCGCCGCGTGCACCAACTCACCCGACGACTACTACCGGGTGTACACGAAGCTGCTGCGGCAGGCGAAGGAGCCGGTGATCATCCACTGGCTCGGCGAGATGTTCGACCCGGCGCTCGCCGGCTACTGGGGCTATGCCGATCACTACAAGGCGATGGAGGTCGCGCAGATGGTGATCAAGGCCAACGCCGCGAAGGTGGACGGCGTCAAGGTCTCGCTCCTCGACAAGCAGAAGGAGATCGACATGCGGCGCAGGCTCCCGGCGGGCGTGCGCATGTACACCGGCGACGACTTCAACTACGCCGAGCTGATCGAGGGCGACGAGAAAGGCTACTCGGACGCGCTGCTCGGGATCTTCGATGCGATCGCGCCGGCGGCGTCCGCTGCGCTTTCGTCGCTCGCGGCCGGCGATCGCGGGCGCTTCCACGAGATCCTCGCGCCGACGGTGCCGCTGTCGCGCCACATTTTCGGTGCGCCGACGCGGTTCTACAAAACGGGCGTCGTGTTCCTCGCCTGGCTGAACGGGCACCAGGACCACTTCGTGATGGTCGGCGGCCAGCAGAGCACGCGCGGCATCCTGCATCTCGCCGATGCGTTCCGGCTCGCCGATCGCGCCGGTCTCCTGCGGGATCCCGAGCATGCCGTGCGCCGCATGCGCGAGCTGCTCGCGGTCCACGGCGTAGAAGGCTGAAAGGCCGGGCTGATGCGCATCGTTTCGCTCCTGCCGAGCGCGACCGAGATCGTCTGCGCGGTGGGCCTGCGCGATGCTCTCGTCGGGCGCTCGCACGAGTGCGACTTTCCGCCCGGGGTCGAGCGATTGCCGGCGTTGTGCGAGCCGAAGGTGCACATCCACGGCGCGAGCGGCGCGATCGACCGCGAAGTGCGCAAGCTCGTTGCCGACGGGCTCTCGGTCTACCGCGTGGACGCGGAGCGGCTGCGCGCGCTTGCGCCCGACGTGATCGTCACGCAGACGCAGTGCGAGGTCTGCGCGGTGAGCGAGGCGGACGTCGTCGCGGCGACCTGCGACTGGGCAGGGAGCGGCGTGCGCATCATCTCGCTCGCTCCCGCGCGCCTCGATGACGTGCTCGCGGACATCGAACGCGTCGCTGCCGCGCTCGGTGTTTCCGAGCGCGGCAGCGCCGTCGTCGCGACCCTGCGTGCCCGACTTGCGGCGCTCGCGGCGCGCACCCGCGACCTTCCGCGGCCGACGATCGCGTGCATCGAATGGCTCGATCCGCTGATGGCGGCGGGCAACTGGGTGCCGGAGCTCGTGGCGCTCGCCGGCGGCCGCAACCTCTTCGGCGCCGCCGGCGAGCACTCGCCCTGCCTCGAATGGGACGCCGTGCGCGCCGCCGACCCGGACGTGATCGTCGCGATGCCCTGCGGCTTCGACATCGCCCGCGCCCGCGGCGAGATGGCCTCGCTCGAGCGGCTACCGGGCTGGGACGCCTTGCGCGCGGTCCGCACGGGGCGCGTCGCGGTCGTCGACGGCCATCAGTACTTCAACCGCCCCGGCCCGCGGCTCGTCGAATCCGCCGAGATCCTCGCCGAGATCCTGCATCCCCGCGTTTTGGACTTCGGTCATCGGGGCGAAGGTTGGGCGGCGCACGAGACGGTGACTGCGTGATGCGATCGAAGGTCGTTTCCTTCGAAGAAGCCGCGCGCCTGATCCCCGACGGCGCGGTCGTCGCGGGGAGCTCGTCATCGGGGCTCGCCTGCCCGGACCGGATGCTGGCCGCGATCGGCGAGCGCTTCGCGCGCGAGGGCCGGCCGCGCGACCTCACGTTCTTCCTCCCGATCGCCGCCGGCGACATGTACGGCATCAAGGGGATCGACCACGTCGCTCGCAGGGGCCTGCTGAAGACGGTAATCGCCGGCTCCTATCCGAGCGGGCCGTCGTCGATGGAGTCGCCCGCGATCTGGCAGATGATCGCGGCGAACGAGGTCGCCGCGTACAACGTGCCGTCGGGCATTCTCTTCGACATGTGCCGCGAAGCGGCCGCGCGGCGCGCCGGCGTGATGACGCGCGTCGGGCTGGACACGTTCGTCGACCCGCGGCGCAACGGCTGCAAGATGAACGACGCCGCGCGCGCGGATATCGTCAAGCTCGTCGCGTTCGACGGCAGCGAATGGCTCCACTTCCCGAACGTCTACCCGCAGGTCGCGATCGTCCGAGGGACGACGGCCGACGAGGCGGGCAACCTGTCGATGGAGCACGAGGGCGCCTACCTCGGCGTGCTCGACGTCGCGCTCGCGGCTAGGAACTCGGGCGGCATCGTGATTGCGCAGGTGAAGCGCACCGTCGCGCGCGGCGCGATCCCGGCGCAACGCGCGTACGTGCCGTCGACGCTCGTCGACTACGTCGTCGTCGACCCGGACCAGATGCAGGCCACGCAGACGCCATACGATCCGGCGATCTCGGGCGAGGCGCGGCGGCCGCTCGCCGAGTTCGAGCGCGTGGCGTGGAGCGCGGAGAAGGTGATCGCGCGGCGGGCGGCGATGGAGCTCGCCCAGGGCGACGCGGTGAATCTCGGTTTCGGCATCTCGCCGCTCGTACCCGGGATCCTGCTCGAGGAAGGGCTCGCGGACGCGGTCACCTGGACGGTGGAGCAGGGGCCGGTCGGCGGCGTGCCGCTCACCGGTTTCGTCTTCGGCTGCTCGGCGAACGCCGAGTCGATCCTGCCTTCCCCCTACCAGTTCATCTACTACCAGGGGGCGGGCGAGGACGTCGGGCTCCTCTCGTTCATGGAGGTCGGACGCGACGGCAGCGTGAACGTGTCGCGGCTCTCGTCGAAGCCGCACGTCACCGCCGGCTGCGGCGGCTTCGTCGACATCACCGCGCACGCGCGGAAGCTCGTCTTCTCCGGCTTCTTCCGCGCGGCCGGCCTCGAGCTCGATCTGGCGGGCGGCAGGCTGACGATCCGGAAGGAAGGGAAGTTCGCCAAGTTCGTGCCCGAGGTCGAGCACGTCACCTTCTCCGGCCGCCGCGCGCGCGAGCAGAAGCAGGACATCACATACGTCACCGAGCGGTGCGTGATCCGTCTGCTCGACGCCGGGCTGACGGTGACGGAGATCGCGCCCGGCGTCGACCTCCAGCGCGACGTGCTCGCGCAGGCCGGGATCGAGCTGAAGGTTGCGCCGGTGACGAAGACGATGGACGTTCGCCTCTTCCGGCCCGAGCCGATGAACCTCGCGCTCGCTCCATCGCGCCGATGAATCCCGGCCTCAACTGGTACGAAGACTGCGCGGTCGGCGACTCGTTCACGACCGGCGGCATCGTCGTGACCGAGAGCCTGATCCAGGGCTTCGCCGGCATCTCCGGCGACCATTTCGATCTGCACGTCGACGACGAGTTCGCGCGCGGCCTCGGCTTCACCGGGCGCGTCGCGCACGGCATCCTCGGCCTCGCGCTCACCGACGGCTTGAAGAACCGCGCCGAGTACCGGTTTCGCGCCGTCGCCTCGCTCGGCTGGAACTGGAAGTTCACCGGCGCGATCCTCGTCGGCGACCGGATCCGGGCGGTGGTGAGCGTCCAGGCGAGGCGGGAGACGAAGCGTCCCGACCGCGGCATCCTCACGCTCGCATTCGAGGTGAAGAATCAACGCGGTGAGGTCGTGCAGCAAGGCACGAACGAACTGATGGTGCTGCGGCGACCCGCGTCGTCATGAGCGCCAACCTCCGCCTGACCGTCGACGGCGCGATCGCGACCATCACGCTCGAGCGCGCCGACAAGCT
The DNA here is from genome assembly GCA_963789885.1 of uncultured beta proteobacterium. Classification (GTDB taxonomy): domain Bacteria; phylum Pseudomonadota; class Gammaproteobacteria; order Burkholderiales; family SG8-39; genus DATEDA01. The sequence continues at coordinate 164,522 of CAWBNB010000014.1, forward strand.
GAACGCGCTCACGATGGCAATGCTCGAGGCGCTCGAGGCGGCATGCGCGACGATCGATCGCAATACGACGGTGCGCGCCGTGATCGTCGCCTCGGGCTCCGAAAAGGCGTTCTGTGCAGGCGCCGACATCCTCGAATGGTCCCCGCTCGGCGGTGTTGGCATGTGGCAACGCTGGATCCGCGACGGGCATCGCGCGTTCGACCGGCTCGCGCGGCTGCGCCAGCCGACGATCGCCGCGATCGGCGGCATCGCCTACGGCGGCGGGCTCGAGCTCGCGCTCGCCTGCGATCTCCGGATCGCCGCCGCGGGCGCGCGATTCGCGTTTCCCGAGGTCACCATCGGCGCCGTGCCCGGCTGGGCGGGATCGCAGCGTCTGCCGCGCGTGATCGGCGCCGGCCGTGCCAAGCAGATGATCCTCGCGGGCGAGCCGATCGACGCCGCCACGGCGGCGAGCTGGGGTCTCGTCAACGAGGTCGTGTCGGCCGATCGCCTGGCGATCCGGGCGCTTGAGTTGGCGCGCCGCATCGCCGAGAATGCGCCGACCGCGGTCCAGGCGTCGAAGCAGCTCGTCGACGCGGCCGCGGGCGAGGGGCTCGCCACCGCGCTAGAAGCGCTCGCGGCGGGGCTCGCCGCCTCGACCGAGGATGCCCGCGAAGGAATCGCGGCGTTCCGCGGCAAGCGGAAGCCGGACTACACCGGGAAATGACCGGAGTTATCACCAAGGAGGAGACATGAAACGCAGAGAGTTCCTTTCGACCGTCGCCGCGGGCGCCGCCGCGGCGGCGCTGCCGGCCGCCGCCCAGGGGCAGGCGATCACGCTGAACGGTGCGGTGCAGTTCAACGACGATCACGCTTTCACCAAGGCGCTGGTGCGGTTCGAGGAGCTGGTCAAGAAGTACTACGGCAAGCCGATCAACTTCACGTTGCACAAGAACAGCTCCCTCGGCCTCGAGAAGCAGTACTTCGAGTACATGGCGCAGGGCAAGGCGGTCGACTACGCGATCGTCTCGCCGGCGCACATGTCGACCTTCTCCAAGGCCGCGCCGTTCATCGACGCGCCGTTCCTGTTCCGCGACCTCAACCACTGGAACAAGGTGCTCGACGCGGACGTCCTCAAGCCGGTCGCCGACGAGATCAACCAGAAGGCCGAGGTGATGCTGATCGGCTACGCCGGCGGCGGCGTGCGCAACATCTTCGCCAACAAGCCGGTGCGCAACCTCCAGGAGATGAAGGGCCTCAAGGTCCGCGTCCAGGGCGCGCCGATCTGGAGCAAGACCTTCCAGGCTGCGGGCATGGCGCCGACGGTCATCGCCTACAACGAGGTCTACAACGCGATCCAGAACGGCGTCATCCAGGCGGGCGAGAACGAGGCCGCCGGCGTCGAGGCGATGAAGTTCTACGAGGTCGGGCCGAACCTGAACATGACCGAGCACGCGATCACCATCCGGCCGCTCTGCTTCTCGACCAAGACGCTCAACAAGCTGCCGAAAGATCTCCAGGCCGCGATCGTCAAGGCGGGCAAGGAGGCCGGCGCCTACGGCCGCCAGGTCGAGTCGAGCGAGGACGCGCAGAAGCTCGACGCGCTCGAGAAGGCCGGCAAGCTGAAGCGCATCCCGTTCGCCGACCGGGCGCAGATGAAGAAGCTCGTGGATCCGGTGATGGTGGAGTACGCGAAGGAGATCGGCGCCGCGGAGCTCCTGGTGAAGATCAACAGCATCAAGTAGCCGAAGCGTCTTGCGGGCCGGCGGGCGGAACACCCGCCGGCCCGCACGTTTTCTGCAGGGAGGAGCATGTCCGACGCAACGTCCGCCGCGCGGAGCCGCTGGCGCCGCTTCACCGCCTGGTACGCCTGGGCGCTCTCGTGGCTGCTCGTCGTCTCGGTCGCGATCCTGATCATTCCGGTCAGCCTGCAGATCTTCTCGCGCTACACCGAGCTGATCCCGTCCTACATCTGGACCGAGGAGATGGCCCGTTTTCTCTTCATCTGGTCGATCATGATCGGCGCGATGCTCGGCATTCGCGAGGGCACGCACTTCGACGTCGACATCTGGCCGCAGCTCGGCCCGCGCGGCGCGGCGACGCTGCGCATCGTCAGCGGGTTCGCGGTGCTCGCGCTTGCGCTGGTCTTCCTCTGGTTCGGCATCGAGTTCACCCGGTTCGCCTGGAACCGCATCTCGGAGCTCGCCGAACTGCCGCTGTGGCTCATCCACATCGCCTGGCCGCTCGCCGGCGCGACCTGGCTCGTCTTCCAGGGCGAGCGGATGGTCGACGACTTCGGCGTGCTCGCCGGCGGACGGACCGCGTGATCGGCGCCGCGTCGTTCTCGCCCGGAGAGGCGAGCCTCATCCTGTTCGGCGTGTTCTTCGGGCTGATCGCGCTGCGGGTGCCGGTCGCGTTCGCACTCGGCCTCGCCTGCCTGCCGATGCTCGTCGTCGAGGAGCATCTCTCGCCGATGACGCTCGTGCAGGAGACCTTCAACGCCTACAACTCGTTCATCCTGCTCGCGGTGCCGTTCTTCCTGCTGACCGCGAACCTGATGAACGTCGGCGGCATCACCGACCGCCTCGTGCTCCTGTCGCGCACCATGGTCGGGCACTTCCCGGGCTCGCTCGCGCAGATGAACGTGGTGCTGTCGATCTTCTTCGCCGGCATCTCGGGGTCTTCGACCGCAGACGCCGCGAGCCAGGGCAAGATCTTCATCGAGGCGCAGGTCAAGGAAGGCTACGACCGCAGCTTCTCGATCGCGATCACCGCCGTGTCGGCGGTGCTGGCGGTGATCATCCCGCCGTCGATCCTGATGATCGTCTGGGGCGGCGTGCTCACCGTGTCGATCGGCGCGCTGTTCCTCGCCGGCGTCATCCCCGGCCTCCTGATCGGGCTGGTGCAGATGGCCACGGTGCACATCTACGCCAAGCTGAGGAACTACCCGACCTATCCCCGCTCCACCTTCCGCGAGTTCCTGAAGGCGGCGGTGGTGTCGGTGCCGGCGCTGATGACGCCGTTCATCATCATCGGCGGCAAGATCTTCGGCTGGTTCACCGCGACCGAGTCGGCGTGCATCGCGGTGCTCTACGCCGGGTTTCTTTCGCTACTCATCTACCGGGAGATAGATCTCAAGGGACTGCACCAGGCGCTTCTCGACACCGGGAAGTTCTCCGGGATCGCCCTCTTCTGCGTCGGCACCGCCTCGGCGTTCGGCTGGATGCTCGCCTACTACGAGATCCCCAAGGTGCTGCTCGCGGGCGTCCAGTCCTGGGGCATGGGGTTGGTCGCCACCGGGTTCTTCATCGCCGGCGCGTTCCTGGTGGTCGGTTGCTTTCTCGACGCGATACCGGCGATCATCATCGTCGGCACCATCCTCGAACCGCTCGCGAAAGCGGTGCACATGGACCCGGTGCACTTCGCGATGGTCGGCATCGTGTCGCTCGCGTTCGGACTGGTGACGCCGCCCTATGGCCTGTGCCTGATGATATCGTGCGCGATCGGGAAGATGCGCCTGTTCGACGTCCTGAAGGATGTGATCATCATGCTGCTGCCGATGCTCGGCGTGCTCGCACTGCTGATCGTGTGGCCGGACGTCGCGCTCTGGCTGCCGCGGCAGATCTCGCCCGAGTTCCTGAAGTGACGATCACCGGCCACACCCGCCTCTACGTCATCCTCGGCGACCCGATCGCCAAGGTGCGCTCGCCCGAAGCCTTCAACGGGGCGTTCGAGCGGCACGGCATCGACGCGGTGCTCGTCCCGGTCGAATGCGCGCCGGGCGACCTCGCGGCGACTGTCGCGAGCCTCAAGCGCGTCCGCAACCTCGACGGGTTGATCTTCACCATGCCGCACAAGGCCGGCGCGCTCACGCTGGTGGACCGGGCGAGCGAGACCGGGCGGCTCGTCGGCGCGATCAATGCCGCGCGCCGCGACGCCGGTGGCGACTGGCGGGGCGACATGTTCGACGGGCAGGGCTTCGTCCGGGGCCTGCGCCGGCAAGGCCAGGAACCGAGCGGCCGCCGCGCCGCGCTGCTCGGCGCGGGCGGTGCCGGCCGCGCGATCGCGTTCGCGCTGGCGGAAGCGGGCGTGGCGGCGATCTCGGTCCACGACCTCGAGCCCGCGAAGGCGGTCGTGCTCGCCGCCGATCTCTCGCGCGCGTATCCCGCGCTCGGGCCGCGGGCGGGCCCGCCGCGGCCCGGCGAGTTCGACCTGCTCGTCAACGCCACGCCGACCGGAATGAAGCCCGACGACCCGCTGCCGTGGCCGGTCGCGGGGCTCGCCGCGGGGACGATCGTCGGCGACGTCACGACCAAGCCCGAGATCACGCCGTTCCTCGCCGCGGCGCGCGAGCGCGGGTGCGCGGCCGTCAGCGGGCGCGACATGGTCGAGGGTCAGCTCGGCGCGCTCTTCCGGTTCTTCGGCTTTGAGGTGGATCCGCTGACATGAGCCCGCCGGATCCCGGTTTCCTGTCGATCAACACCGCGACGCTCTGGGAGTCGTGCAACCTGCGGCAGGCGGTCGACGCGCTGCGCCGGCACGACATCCGCGGCATCGCGCCGTGGCGCGATCGCGTCGCCGAGGCCGGCGTCAAGGAGGCGGCGCGGATGATCCGCGACAACGGACTCGCGGTCACCGGGCTCATCCGTGGCGGCTTCTTCCCGGCGGCCGAGCGCAGGGAGCGACAGGCTGCGATCGACGACAACCGGCGCGCGATCGACGACGCGGCGACCATCGGGGCGAAGTGCCTCGTCATCGTGGCCGGCGGCCTGCCGAAGGAGTCGAAGGACCTGGGTGGCGCGCGCGAGATGGTGCGCGACGGCCTCGGAAAGCTGCTCGACCACGCGCGCTCGAGCGGCGTCCCGCTCGCGATCGAGCCGATGCACCCGATGTACTGCGCCGACCGCGGCTGCGTGAACACGCTCGCCCACGCGCTCGACCTCTGCGACGAGCTCGCGGGGAAGTCGAGCGGCGACATGGGCGTCGCGGTCGACGTCTACCACGTGTGGTGGGACCCGGACCTCCAGCGGCAGATCGAGCGCGCCGGCGAGAAGCGCCTGCTCGCGTTCCACCTCTGCGACTGGCTGGTGCCGACGACCGACCTCCTCTACGACCGCGGCATGATGGGCGACGGCGTGATCGACATTCCGCTCATCCGCTCGTGGATGGAAGCGGCCGGCTACCGCGGCATGCACGAGGTGGAGATCTTCTCGAAGCAGAACTGGTGGAAGCGCGATCCGAACGAGGTGCTCGGCGTCTGCCGCGTGCGGCATCAGACGGTTTGCTAGGATGAAACCGACGCCGCAGGCGGCGCTTTCGTGCGTTCGGGGAGCACGAGGGGGCGCCGCGCGAGCGGCATTGCCCCCTCGTGTCGTGGACTGAAATGGCGCAGCACCGCATCGGCATCGTCGGCCTCGGCATGGCGCTGAAGCCCCATGCGCTGAGCCTCACGGACCTGGCGGACCGCGTCGAGGTGGCGGCGGCGTTCGCGCCCTCGCGCGAGCGGCGCGAGCAGGCGGCGAAAGCCTGGGGCTTTCCGGTGGTCGATTCGCTCGCCGCGGTACTCGGCGACAAGTCGATCGACACGGTGCTCGTCCTTGCCCCGCCGTGGACGCACACCGAGCTCGTCGCCCAGGCCGCCACCGCCGGCAAGCACGTGCTGCTCGAGAAGCCGCTCGAAGTCGAACGCGGAGCGGGCGGCCGCCCTCGTCGAAGCCTGCGAGCGTGCGGGGCGAACGCTCGCGATCGTCTTCCAGCACCGGTTCCGTCCGGCCGCGCTCGAGCTCGCCGAGGCTGCTGCGCGCCGGGGCGCTGGGGAAGATCCTCTCCGCGTCGGCCACCATCCGGTGGTGGCGGCCGCCGGAGTACTTTGCGCAGCCGGGGCGCGGCACCTTCGCCCGCGACGGCGGAGGCGTGCTGCTCACGCAAGCGATTCACACGCTCGATCTCCTGCTGCATCTCGTCGGGCCGGCGGCCGAGGTCGCGGCCTACGCCGACACGAGCCCGCTGCGGAAGATCGACACCGAAGACGTCGTCGCCGGCGCTGTCCGCTACGCGAACGGGGCGTCGGGCGTGATCGACGCGACCACCGTGACCTATCCCGGCTACCCCGAGCGCATCGAGATCGGCGGGACCCTGGGGTCGGCCGTGCTCGAGGTGGAAAGCCTGACGGTCAACTACATGAGCGGGGAGTCGGTCGTTCGCGGCGGCGCGTCGGCGGGCGGCGGCGGCGCGGACCCGATGGCCTTCTCGCACGAGCACCATCGGCGCGTGCTCGCCGAATTCCTCGACGCGATCGACCAGAGGCGGGAGCCGATGAACTCCGGCCGGTCGGCCCTGCACGTCCAGCGGCTGATCGATGCGCTGCTCGCTTCGGCGCGCGAGCGACGGCCGGTGACCGTCGGGGAACGCTGAGCCGCCGCGACCCTCGAGCCCGACTCGTCGGGCTACGGGCCTCCCGCGGGCTCGCGCGCGGGCGCGCCGGGACGCAGCCGGCACCGCTCCTTCACGAGCCCGAGCGCGGCCGCGTACGCCGCCGGGATCTCCTCGTCGCGCGTCGACGAGAACCCGAGATCGACCAGCAGTCCGTCGCGCAGGGAGTAGATCCAGCCGTGGACGCTCACCGGCAGCCCCTTCCGCCAGCTGTCCTGGACAATCGACGTCCGGCACACGTTCACGGCCTGCTCGATGACATTCAGCTCGCACAGCACGGCGAGCTGGTCATCGTCGTCGGGGGCCGAGTCGATCAGCGCCTCGTGCTTCCGGTGAACGTCCTGGATGTGGCGCAGCCAGTTGTCCGCCACACCGACGCTGCGCCGGTGGAGCGCGTGTCTCACGCCGCTGCAGCCGTAGTGGCCGACCACGATGATGTGCTTCACCCGCAGCAGGTCGACCGCGAAGTCGATGACGGTCAGGCAGTTGAGGTCAGTGTGCACGACGACGTTACCGACGTTGCGGTGGACGAACACCTCCCCCGGCGCGAGACCGGTGATCTGGTTGGCCGGCACCCGGCTGTCCGAGCACCCGATCCACAGGTACTCGGGCGTCTGCTGCTGCAACAGCCGCTCGAAATAGGCCGGATCGCGCTCGGTCTCGAGCCGCGCCCACCGGCGGTTGTTCTCCATCAGACGCTGAAGTGATTCGGACATGTTCGCACTCCGGGAAGGTCGAACCTGGCCACGTCGGCCTCCCGCGCCCCGGCCGCAGCCCGGGTTCGGCGCGCGACGCGCCGCGGCGGCGCGGTAGAATCGCAGTTCTCCCGAACCCCTGCAAGTCCGCAAAGGAGTCCAGTCATGAGCGAGCTCGCGAAAATCGCCAAGGCCATGGTCGCCCGCGGCCGCGGCATTCTCGCCGCCGACGAATCGACCGGCACGATCGAGAAGCGCTTCACGTCCATCAACGTCGAGAACACCGAGGAGAACCGCCGCGCCTACCGCGAGCTCCTGTTCACCACCCGCGGGCTGGGCGATCACGTGAGCGGCGTGATCCTGTACGACGAAACCCTGCGCCAGAAGGCGGCCGACGGCACCCCGTTCACAACGGTCCTGTCGCGGCAGGGCGTGCTGCCGGGCATCAAGGTCGATGCCGGCACCGCCGACCTCGCGTTCTGCCCCGGCGAGAAGGTCACCGAGGGCCTCGACAAGCTCGCGAAGCGCTGCCAGGAGTACGTGAAGCTCGGCGCGAAGTTCGCGAAATGGCGCGCGGTCATCACTATCGGGCCGAACATTCCGTCTACCACGTGCATCGCCGCCAACGCGCACGCGCTCGGCCGCTACGCGGCGATCTGCCAGGCGACCGGCCTGGTGCCGATCGTCGAGCCGGAGGTGCTGATGGATGGCGACCACACGATCGAGCGCTGCGAAGAGGTCACCGAGTGGACGCTGAGCGCGCTGTACCAGGCGCTCTACGTCAATCGCGTGGTGCTCGAGGAGAGCGTGCTCAAGCCGTCGATGGTGATCTCGGGCAAGGACTGCCGGAAGCAGGCGGGGGCGGACGAGATCGCGGCGCGCACCGTCCGCGTGCTGAAGCGCACCGTGCCGGCGGCGGTCGCCGGCATCGCGTTCCTCTCCGGCGGGCAGGCCGACGAGGAGGCCACAGTGAATCTCGGGACGATGAACCGCATGTTTCCGAACCTGCCGTGGCCGCTGACGTTCTCGTACGGGCGCGCGCTCCAGCAACCCTCGCTCAAGGCGTGGAAAGGCGCGCCGGGGAATGTCGCGCAGGCGCAGGCGCTGCTCGCGCACCGCGCGCGCATGAACGGGCTCGCAGCTACCGGCGAATACCGACCCGACCTCGAAAAGAAGGCCGCCTGAACGATGCTCGTCGGCGTGGTGATGGGCAGCGCGTCCGACTGGGACGTGATGAAGGCGGCGGCCGAGCAGCTGAAGAGCTTCGGGGTTCCCTACGAGGCGCGGGCGCTCTCGGCGCACCGCACGCCGGAAGCGCTCGAACGCTGGATCGCCGAGCTGGAGGGCAGGGGCGCGGCGTGCTTCATCGCTGCGGCCGGCGGCGCGGCGCATCTCGCGGGCGTCGTCGCGGCGAAGACGAGACTGCCGGTGCTCGGCGTCCCGATCCCTTCGAAGCACCTCCAGGGCCTCGACTCGCTGCTCTCGATGGTGCAGATGCCGAAGGGCATCCCGGTCGCCACGTTCGCGATCGGCGAAGCGGGCGCGGCCAACGCCGCGCTGTTCGCGATCGCGATGCTCGCGCTCGGCGACGCAGCGCTCGGCGAGAAGCTCGCGGCGTTCCGGAAGAAGCAGGCCGACGCGGTGCTCGCCGCGAAGCTCCCCGACTGACAACCAACCGACACGATGGCCGATAGCGCGCTGTTCGAATCCAGCATCAAGAGCCTGCCGTTCCTCCATCGCGGAAAGGTCCGCGACCTCTACGCCGTCGGCGACGACAAGCTGCTCGTCATCCAGTCCGACCGGCTCTCGGCGTTCGACGTCGTGCTGCCGACCCCGGTGCCCGGCAAGGGCCGGGTGCTGACGGCGCTCTCGTACTTCTGGTTCGAGAAGCTGAAGGACGTCATCCCGAACCACCTCACCGGGATCGAACCGGAGTCGGTCGTCGCGCCCGGCGAGCGCGACCAGGTCGCCGGCCGGGCGATGGTCGTGTACCGCTTCAAGCCGCTACCGATCGAGGCGATCGCCCGCGGCTACGTCATCGGCTCGGGCTGGAAGGACTACCAGAAGACCGGAGCGATCTGCGGCATCAAGCTTCCCGCGGGTCTGCGCGAAGCGGAGCAGCTCCCGCAGTCCATCTTCACGCCGTCGACCAAAGCGCCGGTCGGGAAACACGACGAGAACATCCCGTTCGAGGAGGCGGTGAAACTGCTCGGCGCCGAGCGCGCCAACGCGGTGCGGGAAGCGACGCTGCGGCTCTACACCGAAGGCGCCGAGTACGCGCGGTCGCGCGGCATCATCGTCGCCGACACCAAGTTCGAGTTCGGCGTCGACGCGGCGGGCAAGCTCTATCTCATCGACGAGGTGCTGACCCCCGACTCGTCGCGCTTCTGGCCCGCGGACCAGTACCGCGTCGGCATGAGCCCGCCATCGTTCGACAAGCAGTTCGTGCGCGACTGGCTCGAGGCGCGGAAGTGGAACAAGCAGCCGCCGGCGCCGGCGCTGCCCGCCGAGGTGCTCGCGAAGACCACCGAGAAGTATCGCGAGGCGCTGCGCCTGCTGACGGGCAAAGCGTGAGCGCAGTCCCGCCCGAGGCCGCCGAGGCGGCTATCCCGGCCGCGGCCGCCCCGACCGCCCCGCCCCCGCCGCCGCAGCCGACCAACGTCGTCGATGCCGACGAGGCGGCGATCGCGCGCGCGGTCGAGTTGCTTCGCGCCGGCGAGATCGTCGCGTTTCCGACCGAGACGGTGTACGGGCTCGGCGCGGACGCGTCGAATGCGGACGCGGTCAGGAAGATCTTCGCGCTGAAGGGCCGGCCGGAGACGCATCCGGTGATCGTTCACCTCGCCGACGCCGGGGCGCTGGACGCCTGGGCGCGGGAGATCCCGCCCGGCGCGCGCAAGCTCGCCGCGACGTTCTGGCCGGGGCCGCTGACGCTGATCCTCAAGCGCGCCGACGGCGTGCTCGACGCGGTCACGGGGGGGCAGGACACCGTGGGCATCAGGATTCCCTCGCACCCGGTTGCGAAGGAGCTGCTTGCTGCGTTCGGGGGCGGGATCGCGGCACCCTCCGCGAACAAGTTCGGCCGGGTGAGCCCGACGACCGCGATGCACGTCTTCAGCGACTTCGTGCACGCGGTGCCGCTGGTACTCGATGGCGGCGCCTCCGCAGTCGGCATCGAGTCGACGATCGTCGATTTCTCGGGCGAACATCCGCGGCTGCTGCGCCCGGGGGGCGTGCCGGCAAGCGCGATCGAGGAGGCGCTCGGCGCGGCGCTTGCGCCGGCCGACGCCGCGGCACCGCGGGCGCCCGGCTCCCACGAACTGCACTATGCCCCGCGCGCACAGCTGAAGCTCGTGCGCCGGGTCGAGATGCTGGAGACGCTCTCCTCCCACAAGGGCCGGCGCATCGGCGCGCTCGCCCTCGAGGTTTCGGTCCCGAGGCTCAATCAGGCGCTGCAGCGGGTGGTGCCGGTCGTGGCGGCGCAGTACGCGCACGAGCTGTACGGCGCGCTGCGCGCGCTCGACGCGCAGAACGTGGACGTGATCCTGGTGGAAGCGCCGCCGAAATCGCCGGCGTGGCAGGCGATCAACGACCGCCTCGCGCGCGCCGCGCGCCACGCCGCCGAAGGCGAGACGACCTAGGGCTTCAGACCTCGCCGCGCGGCATCGCCGCCGGCTGGCTCGCCGGCTTCGCCTTGCGCGAGAGGAGGCGCCCGAAGTTCTCGAGCGACAGGAGGTGGGCATAGATCCGCCCCACGATCCCCTTCTTGAAGAGGTTCTTGTGCTGGGCGGCGTTGAGGTGCTCGAGCTTCTCTTCCTTGACGCGGAACATGCCGGCGAGGTTGAGCGCCTGCCCGTTCGTCGGCGTCGCCTGCATCGTGAACGGCTCGAGCAGCGCGTAGTCGGCGACGATCGCGCACATCTCGCGCGTGCGGTCGAGGTCGGCCTCGTACTCGCGGAGCAGCCGTTCGATCGGCGCCCATTTCTCGACCGGCTTGCCCTCGGCGTCGAACAGCTTCTCGCCGTCGTCGGCGAGGAACGTCTTCTCGATGCAGATGAGGCGGTTCTGTTGCTCGCTGTTGTTCATCGTGACCCGCGCCATGCAGAACGGGTAGCGGCGCACATAAGCCGGCACGTAGCTGCCCGCCTCCCACGCGCCCCCGCGGACGAAGAGGTTCTCGTTCTGCGCGAGCCCGAGCACCGCGACCGCGGCGTAGCTCTTGCCCTGGTCGTTCGAGGTGAACACGATCGGGAAGTCGCGGGAGGCGACGCCGAACTCGGTGTAGCTCACCGGCATCGCGTTGGTGGTCGCGATGAACTCGGGGAGGAAGCCCGGCGCGGGCAGCATCACGCCGCTCGACTTGTGCAGCGGAACGATCTCGCGGTAGCCGAAAGGCGGGGTGATCTGCATGGCCATGGCGGGCGTCCGGTTGGCGGGAGCGGCGATCATAGCGAGCGCCGCGCCTTTGGAGCAACCGGCCGGGCGGTCTACGCGCGACGGAGTTGGGATTTGGCGCGCCGGACGCGGCGCCGGGCGTGCGGAAATGCGCGCGAGGGGCCCGCGGCCCGCGCGCAAAGCGCGCGGGTTGTTCCGGTTCCCCGGCGCGGGTAGAATCCCGCCTCTTCCGTGGGGTGGTAGCTCAGCTGGGAGAGCGCGGCGTTCGCAATGCCGAGGTCGAGGGTTCGATCCCCTTCCACTCCACCACCGGACAGAAAAAGGGCCCTCGCGAGAGGGCCCTTTTCGTTCGGGCGCGGCCTAGGGATTCACGTGGCTCCGGGTCGAATCGGACGCCGCATCGGGACCCGTGCGCGTCGTCGGCCTCTCGACCAGGATCACGGCGCCAGGCGCGGGCGCCGGGACGACGTAGGCAACCGCTGGTTGCTGCGCATAGGCGAGTGCCGGCTGCTGCGCGTAGGCCACCCACGACGTCGAGCAGGTGCGCACCGCCGGATACCACCCCTCCGGCGTGCCGCAGTAGTAGGCGATACCGGCTTGCGGCGCCGGCACGGCGTAGGCCGTTGCTGCGGGCGCCGGCACCTGAGTCGCGTAGACGGTGGGTTGCTGCACGTAAGTCACCCATTCCGCCGCGCAATTCCGCACGGCCGGATACCAACCCTTGGGATTCGAACAGTAGTACGCGGAACCCGCCTGAGGAGCCGGCGCCGGGTAGGTCACGACCACGCGGAGCCATCTGCGCGGAAGCGACGAGCGGTGCGCCGATGAGCCCGGCGGCGAGAACAGCAAGAGCGCGTTTCATGAAGTGCACCTCGTTGAAGTGATCCGTACCCGAGGTGCTGCAACGCCCGTTCCCAGCGTAGCGAGGGCTCCGATCGGGAAAGTCGCGCAAAGCGTCCACCACCTGTGCAACTATTACCGGTCAGCGACCAGGCACGCAATCGCCGGCCCCCGGGACCTCGCCGAACCGCCCGGCGCCGCCGCGCGGGGCGCTCCGGGCGACGGCCGTGCGGGCACGTGTCCCACGCTCTAACATCACGGGGGGTTTTCGGGAGGGCTGATCGTGACGATCGATCGGGTTCGCGCGACCGTCGGGCAGGTTTTCTTCCAGCGCTGCTTCTACCTCTTCGCCGCAGTGCTGGCGCTCGTCATGGCGGTGCTACTCCTCGAGCCGACGCCGCGGGGACGACTCGTGATCAACGCCGTCAACCTGCTCGTCCTGGTCGCCGCCGTTGCCGCGGTCGGTCGCACCCGGCTGTCGTTCGTGATCGCGCTCCTCCTCGCCGCGCCGGCGTTCGTCTTCCAGATGCTCGCGATCGACGAGGCAGACCCGCGGTTGCTGCTCCGATCGTGGGCCTTCGGCGCCATGCTCTACGCGGCGACGATCGGCTACCAACTGCATTACGTCTTCCAGCGCGAGGTGATGACGACCGACAAGCTTTACGGCGCCGCGGCCGCGTACCTCATGCTCGGCGTCCTCTGGGGTTACCTTTACGCGATCGCCGGGCACCTCCAGCCGGGCTCGTTCGCGATGGGCGGTACCGTGGGCGCACCGCCGTTCGGCGACCTGATCTACTTCAGCTTCACCGTGCTGACCAGCACCGGCTTCGGCGACATGGTGCCGCTCCTGCGATACGCGCGCGGGCTGTGCGTTTTGGAGCAGCTCACGGGCGCGCTGTTCCTCGCAATCCTCATCGCGCGCCTGGCCGGCGTCTACCCGCCGCGACGGGATGCGGCAGCGTAGCGCGAACTCGACCGTCGCCGCCCGGGCGCGCCTAGAACTTCCCGCTCTGGTAGTCGTACACCGCCTGCCGGATCTCGTCGGCAGTGTTCATGACGAACGGCCCGTACTTCGCGACCGGCTCGTTGAGGGGCCGACCCGCGATCAGGACGAGCCGCGCGCCGTGCGCGTCCGCCTCGACCTCGAAGCGCTCGCCCCGCCCGAGCACCGCGAGCTCGCCGCGCGCGACCTGCTCGCCGCCGATCTTCGCCGCGCCCTCAAACACGTACGCGAACGCGTTGTCGTCCTCGGGCAGCGGCACCTCCAGGGACGCGCCCGCCGGTAGCGCGACGTCGAGATACATCGGATCGGTCGCGACCGCGCTCACCGGCCCGCTTACGTTTCCGAACCGGCCAGCGATCACGCGCACGCGGACGCCGTTGCCGGCGTCGACTTCGGGGATGTCGTCCGGCGGAATGTCCTGGTAGCGCGGCGCGGTCATCTTGTCCTTCGCCGGCAGGTTCACCCAGAGCTGGAACCCGTGCATCAGGCCTTGCTCCTGCTCGGGCATCTCCGAATGCACGATGCCGCGGCCGGCGGTCATCCACTGCACGCTGCCCGGTCCGAGCAGGCCAGTGTTGCCCTTGTTGTCGCCGTGGCGCATGCGCCCCGCGAGCATGTAGGTCACCGTCTCGAAGCCGCGATGCGGGTGATCCGGGAAGCCGCCGATGTAGTCGGACGCTTCTTCCGAGCCGAACTCGTCGAACAGCAGGAACGGGTCGAGATCGGGCAGCGAACGGCCGCCGATCACCCGCGTGAGCCGCACGCCCGCGCCGTCGCTCGAGCGCTGGCCGCGCACCACTTTGGTCACCGGCCGCGTTGCGTTCTTGGTCATGGCGGATCTCCTGGTTGATGCTGCGACATGGGGGCGGCGCGGCCCCTTCGCAAGCCGGGGACTGTAGCCCCTTTCGCATCAACGCATTAGACTCGCCCCTTCCCTGTTGCCGCATCCCGACGTCCCCGTGCCGACCGCAGCCCTCACGAAGAAGAACTTCTACAAGGACTCGGTCGCGCTGATGCGGATCTCGCAGACGGTGGGCGGCCGCGAGGGCCTCGCGCGCGTATCGCTCCTGATGGGTACCCCGGCGAACAAGGACATCCTCGGCCAGGCCGGTCTCCTGGTCGCCGAGCTCGCGGGCGCAGCACCGGCCGACCTCATGATCCTCGTCGAAGGCGAGCAGGGCGCGCTTCCATCCGCGCTCGAGGCGATCGAAGCGGCGCTCGCCGGCGGCGATGCGACGCCGTCCTCCGGCACGGTCGAGATCGCGCCGCGCTCGATCGCGATGGGGCAAGAGCGCCTCGCCGGCGCGACGCTCGCGCAGGTGTCCGTGCCGGGCCCGTACGCGGCGGCGGAGGCGCTGAAGGCGCTGAAGCGCGGTCTGCACGTGTTCCTCTTTAGCGACAACGTCCCGCTCGCCGAGGAGCAAGCGGTGAAGCGCCTGGCGGCGAAGAAGGGCCTCCTCGTCATGGGGCCGGACTGCGGCACCGCGATCATCGCCGGCGTGCCGCTCGGCTTCGCGAACGCCGTCCGGCGCGGCGCCATCGGCGTCGTCGGCGCGTCGGGCACCGGCATGCAGGAAGTGACCTGCCGCATTCACCAGCTCGGCGAGGGCGTGTCGCACGCGATCGGCACCGGAAGCCGCGACGTCTACGAGGAAATCGGCGGCACGACGCTGCTCGCGGGGCTCGAGCTCCTCGCGCGCGATCCGGCGACGCGCGTGATCGTTATCGTCTCGAAGCCGCCCGCCGCGAGCGTCGCGGAGCGCGCGCTCGCCGCCGTGCGCAAGTGGGGCAAGCCCGCGGTAGTGCTCTTCCTCGGCGCGGACCTCCCCGGCGGCGGCAACGTCCATCCGGTCGCGACACTCGAGCAGGCGGCGGCGACCGCAGTCGCGCTCGCCCGCGGCATGCCGATCGCGCGGGCGGTCGATTCCGCACCCGCGGGCTTCGACGCCGCGGTCGCGAAGCTCGCGCCGTCGCAGAAGTTCCTACGCGGCCTCTACTCCGGCGGGACGTATTGCACCGAAGCGCAGCTCGTCTGGCGTGGTGCCGGCCTCGCGGCGTGGTCCAACGCGCCGCTCGACAAGCGTCTCGCGCTGCCGCACGACGCGGCGAGCCGCGAGCACACCGCGATCGACCTCGGCGCCGACGAGTTCACCGTCGGGCGGCCGCATCCGATGATCGACTTCGCCGCGCGGCTCGAGACGCCTCGCGGCGGAAGCGCGTGACCCCGCGGTCGCTGCGATCGTGCTCGATGTCGTGCTCGGGTACGGCGCGCACGCGGATCCGGCCGGCGCGCTCGCCCCGGCGGTGCGCGCGGCGCGCGCGGCCGCCGCGAAGGAAGGCAGGGAGCTTCTCGTGCTCGGCTTCCTCTGCGGCACCGAGGAGGACCCGCAGCCGCTCTCGTCGCAGACCGCGCAGCTCGCCGAGAGCGGCATGATCCTCGCGGCCGGCTCGACCGCCACCGCCGCGCTCGCCGCGCGCGCGGCCGTCCGCAAATGACCGATCCCAAGCTGATCGTGGTGGCGTTCGGCGGCAACGCCGTTTATCCGCCGACGATCAAGGGCACCGCCCAGGAACAGCTCGACATCATGGCGGACGCGTGCGAGCACCTCGTCCCGATGTTCCGCGCGGGCTACCGCGTCGTGATCACCCACGGCAACGGCCCGGTGGTGGGGAACATCCTCTTTCGCATGGCGCTCACGTCGAAGCAGCTGGTGCCGATGCCGATGGACGTGTGCGTCGCGCACTCGCAGGGCGGCATCGGGTACATGCTGCAGCAGAGCCTCGCGAACGTCCTTGCGCGGCGCGGCTTGCGGCTCGGCGTGTCCTCCATCGTCACCGAAGTCGAGGTCGCCGCCGACGATCCGGCCTTCACCAATCCGACCAAGCCGGTCGGACGCTTCTTCAGCGAAGAGGACGCGAAGCGGATCGGCGCGGAGACCGGCTGGGATTTCATCGAGGACTCCGGGCGCGGCTGGCGGCGCGTCGTGCCATCGCCGATGCCGCTGAGGATCCTCGATGCCCCGGCGATCAATGCGCTCCTCGGGGCGGGGGTGATCCCGATCGCGGCCGGCGGCGGCGGGATCCCGGTCGTGCGCGAGCCGGACGGCACCTACCGCGGCGTCGCGGCGGTGATCGACAAGGACCTGACGAGCTCGCTGCTCGCGGCCGACGTCGGCGCGGGGACGCTGGTGATGCTCACCGGCGTCGATCGGGTCGCGCTCGACTTCGGCCAGCCGACGCAGCGGTCGGTCGCGCGGATGACCGCGGCGGAAGCGGCGAAGCACCACGCCGACGGCCAGTTTCCGCCGGGCAGCATGGGGCCGAAGATCACCGCGGCGCTGCGCTTCCTCGAGCGCGGCGGCCCGCGCGCCCTGATCACCGCGCTCGACAAGCTCGACCTCGCGCTCGCGGGCAAAGCCGGCACGGAGATCGTGCCGTGAACAGAGTCCTGTCGATCGGCGCGAAGGCCCGCGCGGCCCTCGAACGGAGCGGCGGTGCGGCCGCACCGCTCGCCGCGTTTCCGGACGCGCCGTACTACGACGCCGCGGGCGAGATCGTCTGGATCGGCTCACGGCTGCCGGCCATGCATCCGCGCGCGGTGGTGACGGCGGCGCCGGTCGCGCGCGGCGAAGTCGCACGGTTCGCGGCGCTGCCGCGCGAGGCATGGTCGCCGCGTCTTCCGGAACCGTCACGCACGATCGTCGAGTCGACGCGGCGCCTTGCCGCACGGATCGCGGCGCTCGGCGCAGCCGCGCGGCTTTGGCGCGTTGCTCACGGGCGCGACGCCGGCGTTCCCGCTCGATCTCGCGGTCCCGCGCGTGCGCGCGCTCGCGGCGGCGTATCACGAGGACGATCACGAAGCGGTGCGGCACGCCTCCCGCGCGCTGCTCGGATTGGGCGGCGGCCTCACGCCATCGGGCGACGATCTCGTCGGCGGCGCGCTGTTCGGTCGCCTCATCGTCGCTCCGGATCCGTCGCCCTGGCGCAAGGTCGGCGCCGAGCTTGCGATCGAGGCCCAGCGCGCGAGTCACGCGATCAGTGCGGCGCTCCTCGCCGATCTCGCCGCCGGGGCAAGCTTCGCGCCTCTGCACGCAACCGTCGAGGCGCTGGCGCGCGGCGACGAGGCGCTGGGGCTCGACGCCGCGGGCGTGCTGGCGGCGCTCGGCCACTCGTCCGGGTGGGACATGCTGGCAGGCCTGGTGGTGGGCGTAACCGGAAAGTGCGAACGATGAGTGATCTGCTGCACGACCGGCTCGGCGTGGTGAACGTCGGGCTGGAGATGTTCGTCGCGAGCGTCGAGCGGGGCGGGGCGCCGATCGTGAACCTCGACTGGCGGCCCGCCGGCGACGGGGAGCCGCGGCTCGCGTGGGCGCTCGCTCAGCTCAGCGGCGACGCGGCCGACCCGGATGCGCCGGGGTCGCGCATCGATGCCGCGAACCGGAC
Source organism: uncultured beta proteobacterium (assembly GCA_963789885.1). Lineage (GTDB taxonomy): Bacteria > Pseudomonadota > Gammaproteobacteria > Burkholderiales > SG8-39 > DATEDA01. The sequence continues at coordinate 182,309 of CAWBNB010000014.1, forward strand.
GGCGGTCGAGCGCATGCTCGCGGCGCGCGCCGTGCTCGTCGACGTGAGCCTGCGCGCGGACGCGGTCTGGCCGGAGCTGTGGGCGAACGGGAAGAAGACGCTCACGCACGCCGGCGCGCCGATCCCGTGGGCGCGGATGTGCGACCCGATGAAGGGCACGATGATCGGCGCGATGCTGTATGAGGGATGGGCCAGGGATGCGGAGGACGCCGCCGCACGCCTGGCGCGCGGCGAGGTCGCATTCCTGCCGAACCACGACCTCGCCGCGGTCGGGCCGATGTCGGGGACGATCTCGCCGTCGATGCCGCTCTTCGTGGTGAAGAACCCGGTGCACGGCAACGCGGCATACACGAACTTCAGCGAAGGCATCGGCCGCGTGCTGCGCTTCGGCGCGTACGGGCCCGACGTCATCGAGCGCCTGAAGTGGCTCGCGGGCACGCTCGCGCCGGCGATCAAGACCGCGCTCGCCGCGCTCCCCGACGGCGTGGACCTGAAGGCGATCCAGTCGCAGGCGCTCCTGATGGGCGACGAGGTGCACAGCCGGAACGCGGCGGCGACGGCGCTCTTTCACATGGCGATCGGCGGCGCGCTCGCCGGCAGCGGCCTCGATCGCGCACGCGCGCGCGAAGCGCTCGACTTCGTCGCCGCGACCTCCCAGTTCTTCCTCAACCTCTCGATGGTCGCTTCGAAGGCGATCATGGACGCGACCCATGGCGTGCCCGGCTCGTCGATCGTGACGGCGATCGCGCGCAACGGGGTGACCACGGCGATCCGGGTGAGCGGCCTCGGGAGCCGCTGGTTCGAAGCACCGTCCGACACGCCCGTAGGCCTCTACTTCCCAGGCTTCAAGCAGGCAGACGCGAACGCCGATCTCGGCGACAGCGCGATCTGCGAAACCGCAGGGTACGGCGGACAGGCGCTCGCGGCGTCGCCGGCGCTGGTGCAGCTCGTCGGCGGCAGCGTCGCCGAGGCGATCGCCTACTCGCGCGAGATGTTCCACATCACCTGGACGCGCAACCCGGTGATGTCGTTGCCCAATCTCGAGTTCGCCGGCGCCCCGGCGGGCATCGACGTGCGCAAGGTGGTCGACACCGGCATCCGCCCGGTCGTCACGACCGGGATCGCGCACAAGCAGGCCGGTGTCGGCCAGATCGGGGCCGGGATCGTGCGCGTCCCGATGGCTTGCTTTACCCAGGCGCTGACGGCGCTCGCGGACAGCACCGGCGTTTTGACCTGAACCGGCCCGACGAGACCTGCGTCCGGGTGGGCTCTTGCCAAAATGGGTGCATATGCACTAATATGCGTGCATATACACGGTTCGCCTGCCCCGATGTCCGTCCCGAAGCCGACCTCCGGCTGCACCTGCGACCGCCTGCGCAAGCTGACGCGGCGGATCACGCAGCACTACGACACGCGCCTTGCACCCACGGGGCTGCGCGTGACGCAGTACTCGCTCCTCGCTCATCTGGTGCGCGTCGGTCCGACGACCATGTCCGCCCTTGCCCGCCTGGTGGAGATGGACCGCACGACGCTGACGCGCAACCTGAAGCCGCTCGCCGACGCCGGGCTGGTCGAGATCGTCCCGGGGGCCGACGCGCGGAGCCGCGTCGTCAGCGCGACTGCCCGCGGCCGCGGCGCGTGGTCGAACGCTCGCGAGCCCTGGCGCCAGGCCCAGGACGAGGTCAACCGCGCGCTGGGGGGCGAGCAGGTCGCCGCGCTGCACGTAACGCTCGACGAGTCGCTCGCGCGGCTGAAGGCGAAACCCGCCTCCACGAGGAGCGCTCGATGAAGCGCGACCACGTCCTCCTGGTCGTCGCCGCGGCGGCCGCGCTGATGGCTTTGACGTTCGGCATGCGCATGGCGCTGTCGCTCTTCATCAGCGCGATCAACACGCATACCGGCGTCGGACTGGTCGCGATCAGCCTGGCGTTCGCCGTGTCGCAGCTGATGTGGGGCGTATCGCAGCCGATCGCCGGCGCGATCGCCGACCGCTACGGCGCGGCCAAGGTGATCGCCGGGGGCCTCGTGATGATCGGGCTCGGGAACGCGCTGATTCCGCTCGCCGGGTCCACAGCGGCGCTCGTGTTCTTCATCGGCATCCTGATCGCCGTGGGAGCGGGCGCGGGCGGGCTGTCGATCGTGCTCGCGGCGGTCGCCCGCCTCATCCCGGTCGAGAAGCGATCGATGGCGACCGGGATCGTCAGTGCCGGCGGGTCGGTCGGTCAGTTCACGCTGGTGCCGGTCGCGCAGGGCCTGATCGGCTGGGTCGGCTGGATGGGGGCGCTCTGGTGGCTGGCGGCGCTCACCGCGGCGATGGCCCCGCTCGCCTGGGTGTTGCGCGGCAAGGCCGGCCCGGCGCCGGGTGCGGCCCGCGAGGAGCGGCTCGGCGATGCGATCAAGCGCGCGCTTGGCGATCGGAGCTACATCCTGCTCAACCTCGGCTTCTTCACCTGCGGCTTCCACGTCGCGTTCATCATGACGCACCTGCCCGGCGTGGTCGCGTACTGTTCGCTGCCGCCTGCCGTGGGCGCGTGGTCGCTCGCGGTGATCGGGCTCTTCAACATCCTCGGCAGCCTGGGCGCCGGCTGGGCGATGGGGCGCTGGCGCTCCAAGTCGTTGCTCGCCATCGTGTACGCGGCGCGTGCGGTCGCCATCACGCTGTTCCTGGTGGCGCCGAAGACCGAGCTGACCTTCCTCGTGTTCGCGGCGGTGCTCGGCGTCACCTGGCTCTCGACGATCCCGCCGACCGGCGGGCTGGTCGCCAAGTTCTACGGCCCGCGCTACATGGCGACGCTGTTCGGAATCGTGCTGCTCTCGCACCAGATCGGCGGATTCCTCGGCGCATACCTCGGCGGCGTCGCCTTCGCGACGACCGGCTCGTACGACTGGATGTGGTACGCCGACATCGCGCTCGCGCTCGCCGCAGCGCTCATCCACCTGCCGATCCGGGAGCGCCCGCTGCACGCCGCGGCCGTGCCGGCCTGAGCCCGCCGATGGCCGACGTCCCGACGAAATTGCAGACCCGGGAGTACTCGCATCAACTCCGGTTCCAGATCGAGACGCGCTCGGCGGCGCTCGCCCGCGGGCGCATGCCGATCGCCGACGGGATGCTCAACCCGTTCGGGACGGTGCACGCCGGTGCGCTGCTCTGGTTCGCCGACGTCGTCGCGACCGTGCTCGCGATCGGCGATGCGACGGTCGGTCCCGACGGCAAGGGCTTCCCGCTCGCGGTGACCCTGAACGCCCAACTCCTCGGCAACCGCCGCTCGGGCGACCTGATCGCGGAAGCGCGGCCGGTCCGGCGCGGCAAGCGGCTGATCGTCGTACGGACCGAGGTGAAGGACGAGGACGGCACGCTGCTCCTCGACGTCACCACCACGCACATGCCGGCGTAGCACGCCGGCGCTTTCGCCCGCGCCGCTAAGGCCCCAGATCCCGCTCCCTACACGACTTGTATGTCGCCTTGGATACAAGGTGGCATACTACGGCGTCTCGGTCCGCGCGGCGCCGAGCGCGCGCGGGCAGGAAGGATGCGAACGATGGGCAGCGACCGATCCGGGAGCCTGGCTGGCTCCGTCTACTACGCCGTCAGGAACGATCTCTACGACTTCCGGCTCGGGCCCGGGCAGCGGTTCTCGGAGAACGAGATCGCCGCGCGGCTCGGCGTGTCACGCACGCCGGTGCGCGAGGCGCTCTACCGACTGCGCGACGAGGGCTACATCGACGTCGCGTCGAAGAGCGGCTGGACGGTGCGGCCGTTCGAGTTCGAGACCTTCGAGCATCTGTACGAGGTGCGCGCGCTGCTCGAGCTCGCCGCGGTGCGGCGGCTCTGCGAAATGGTGCCGGCACCGGCGCTCGACGAGCTGAAGGAGGTCTGGCTCGTCCCGCATACCGAACGCGTTGCCGACGGCCGCGAGGTCGGGCGCCTCGACGAGGCGTTCCACCAGACGCTGGTGATCGCGGCCGGCAACCCGGAGCTCGCGCGCATCCACCGCGACATCGCCGACCGGATCCGGATCGTGCGCCGGCTGGAGTTCACCGTGCCCGATCGCATGGCGAAGACCTACGCCGAGCACGCGCAGATCCTGCGCGCGATCGTGCGCAGGAAGCTCGACCAGGCGGCGATGCTGCTCCGCACGCACATCGAGCTGGCCCGCGGCGAAGTGCGCAAGATCACCTTGCACAAGTTCGCGGTGGCGCGGGAGGCAGCGCCCGCTCCCAGCGCACGCCTCGCGCGCGCGCGCTGACCGGCGGTCGCATCCGGGCGCAGTTCCGGTCGCCCGCGCAATTTCACAATCGTTCACACCCGTTCCCGCGGCGATCGCGCACACTTCGATCGTGCGCTCCTTCGTGACGTCCGTGCGGTTCGCGGCAGTCTCCGGCGGACAGCGGACAGCGCACACCAATTCCGCTGCGGCGGACCGTGCGGTCCGCCGCGATACGAGTCGATCGAGATGAGCGTGTACGTCGTGTATCCGAGCCCGCGCGCGGGCTGGGAGCTGCTCCGCGAAGGCGATCCGGACACGCTGCACTTCGCCGATCGCAACCAGGCGATCGGCTACGGCCGTTCCCTCGCCGACGTGAACCGCCCGAGTGCACTCAAGGTCGAGAGCCCGTACGGCGTCGTCGAGGCGTCCTGGTTCTTCGACGCTCCCCGCCGCTAGCGCGGCGCACCGCTCTCCTTGAACTCCTCCCGCGGCACGCTCGCGCCGCGGTACGCGGGCTGGATCTCGTCGGCCGCGGTCGGTGGCACGTTCGACGGCCGATCGAGCGGACGCCCGGCCGGCGGCAGATCCGGCGCGGTCGGCGCGAGGCGGTCGAGCCGGTCGGGACGCCCACCCAGCGCGTACAGATCGGCGAGCGTGCAGCGCCCGGCACGATAGCAGGACGGCAGGCCGTCGGTGCGCGGCGGGGGATAGATGAAGCCAGCGCCGCCGTAACCGTAGAGCGGATACGGAACGACGACGACCGGCGCGTACAGGCCGTACACCGGCGGGGGCGCGAGGACGGGTCCGTACATCACACCTGCGCCGAGACCGATCGCCACCTGCGCGGGCACAACCCCGGGCAACGCGGCGATGAGACCGGCGAGTGAAATCCTGGCGGCGAGCTGGACCATGCGCGGATCAGGAACCTGGAGGGAAGTCTACGCGCAATGGGCGCGACCGCACCGCGGGCCCCTATTCCAGCCCGCCGGTCAACCCCTGTGAACTTCCGTGCCGATGCCGCACGAGTTCACAATCGTTTACACCAGGCGCGCGGAAGGTCGCCGAAACTAGCGGGCACAAAGTACCGGCCGCAACGAGGGGGAGCCCCGGTTCGATGCCGCATCAGTGGAAATGCTTCAGAGTCGAGTCCGCCGAGCCCTACGGCTGGGTCGTGTACCTGGAGGGGTCGCCGCGGGCGCACTTCTTCGTCGGGCGCAGCATCGCGCTCGCGCTTGCCAAGCTCTTCGCGCAGGCGCTCGCGCCGAGCCGCGTCCGGCTCGTCGACCTCTCCGGGCGGATCACCGAGGAGTGGGCCTACGCGCCGCGCATGATGCGCCACTGACGGCGCGACCGACGCCTCAGGTCGCTCGCCCGAGCTGCTTCCGCAGCCGCCGCGCGAACACGCTCATCTCCCTCGCGGCCTGCTTGTCGCCGCGCGCTTCGGCGACGGCGATCCCCCGCTCGTAGGCCTCGAGGGCGGCCTCGGCGCCGCCGCTCTCGGCCAGCGCCTTGCCGAGCAGCTTCCAGGCCGCCGAATACGCCGGGTCGCGCGCCACCGCTTCGCGCAAGTGCGGAATCGCACTCGCCGGATCGCCGGCTTTCAGATACTCGCTCCCGAGCGAGAAGCGCAAGAGCGCGCCGTCGCGCGGCGTGCCGACGAGCTTGAGGAGGCGTTCGAGCGCGGGAGCGGCCATGCGGTAAGATTTTGGCATGGCCAAGACGATCGTCTCGACCGGCGGCGCGCCGTCCGCCATCGGCACCTACTCGCAGGCGGTGCGCTGCGGCGACACCGTGTACTGCTCCGGCCAGATCGGCCTCGACCCGGCGACGATGCAGCTCGCCGAGGGCATCGATGCCCAGATCCACCGCGTCTTCCGGAACCTCCAGGCGGTCGCCGAGGCCGCCGGGGGCTCGCTCGCCGACGCGGTGAAGGTCACGATCTATCTCGTCGACCTCGCGCACTTCGCCAAGGTGAACGAGATCATGGCGCAATACTTCCCGCAGCCGTTCCCGAGCCGTGCCGCGGTCGGCGTCGCCGCGCTCCCGCGCGGAGCGCTCGTGGAAGCGGATGCGACCCTCGTGCTCGGCTGAGGCCGCCTAGGTGCGCGCGTTGCGCGCCGCGCGCGCCGGCTCCGCCGGCAAGGACACCGCGCTGGCTCGGCCTGCGCAGTCCTCGGTCCGATCGAAGCTTGCGAAGCTCGGGCTCCGGACCGACTTCGACCTCGTCCTCCACCTGCCGCTCCGCTACGAGGACGAGACCGTGCTCACGCCGATCGGCGAGGTCGGTCACGGAGTGCCAGCGCTCGTCGAAGGCGACGTCGTCTCGAGCGACATCGCGTTCCGGCCGCGGCGGCAACTCGTGGTCCGGGTGCGCGACGCGAGCGGCGTTCTCTTCGCGCGCTTCCTCAACTTCTATCAGAGCCAGGCGAACGCGCTCGCCCCGGGCGCGCGGGTGCGGCTCTTCGGCGAAGTCCGCCCGGGTTTCTTCGGCGACGAGATGGTCCACCCGCGCTACCGCGTGCTGCGCGGTCCGGAGCCGCTCCCCCGGTCGCTGACGCCGGTGTACCCCACGACCGCGGGGCTCGGGCAGGGGCTGCTCCGCAAGCTGATCGACGAAGCGCTCGGGCGCGCGGACCTCGCCGACACGCTGCCCGAGGAGATTCGCGCCCGGCAGCACCTCGAACCTTTCGCGCCGTCCGTGCTCCTCCTGCATCGGCCGCCGCCGGAGGTCGACGCGACCGCGCTCGAGCTCCGCAGCCACCCGGCGTGGCGGCGCATGAAGTTCGATGAGCTGCTCGCCCAGCAGCTGTCGATGCGCATGCACTATCGGGCGCGGCGCGCGCAAGGCGCGCCCCCGCTCGCGCCCGGCGGCGAGCTCGTGGCCCGGCTCCTCGCGCGGCTGCCGTTCAAGCTGACGCGTGCCCAGGCCCGCGCGTGGAGCGAGATCGAGCGCGACCTCGCCGCCGCCCATCCGATGAACCGTCTCCTTCAGGGCGACGTCGGCAGCGGCAAGACGATCGTTGCCGCGGCCGCGGCGGTGCGCGCCGTCGAGCGCGGCTGGCAGGCGGCGGTGATGGCGCCGACCGAGATCCTCGCCGAGCAGCACCACCGCAAGTTCGCGGAGTGGCTGGGGCCGCTCGGCCTCAAAGTGGCGTGGCTCGCCGGCGCACTGCCGGCGCGGGAGCGGCGCGCGGCGATCGCCGCGGTCGCCGACGGCGAGATCCAGGTCGCCATCGGGACGCACGCGCTCTTCCAGGAGAAGGTCGAGTTCGCCCGGCTCGGTCTCGCGATCGTCGACGAGCAGCATCGCTTCGGCGTCCGGCAGCGGCTCGCGCTGCGGGAGAAAGGCAAACGGTCGGCGGCGAAGCGCGGCCAGGCGGAGGAGGCCCCGCCGCTCGTGCCGCACCAGCTCATGATGAGCGCGACGCCGATCCCGCGCACGCTGTCGATGAGCTACTACGCCGACCTCGACGTGTCGGTGATCGACGAGCTGCCGCCCGGCCGCAAGCCCGTCGTCACCAAGCTCGTCGCCGGCAACCGGCGCGACGAGGTGGTGCGGCGGATCCACGAAGCCTGTGCCGGCGGGCGCCAGGCGTACTGGGTGTGTCCGCTGATCGAGGAGTCGGAGGCGCTCGAGCTCAAGACCGCGATCGAGACGCACGCGCGGCTCGCCGCCGAGCTGCCGGGCCTCGCGGTCGGACTCGTGCACGGCAGGCTGCCGCAGGGCGAGAAAGCCGCGGTGATGGAGGCGTTCAAGGCCGGGCGCATCCAGCTTCTCGTCGCGACGACGGTGATCGAGGTCGGGGTCGACGTCCCCAACGCCTCGCTGATGGTAATCGAGCACGCCGAGCGGTTCGGGCTGTCGCAGCTCCATCAGCTGCGCGGGCGCGTCGGCCGCGGCGCCGACGAGAGCGTGTGCATCCTGCTCTACGAGCATCCGCTCTCCGAGGGGGCGCGCACGCGGCTCAAGGTGATCTACGAGCACACGGACGGGTTCCGGATCGCGCACGAAGACATGCTGCTGCGCGGCCCCGGCGAGTACCTCGGCGCGCGCCAGAGCGGCGTGGCACTCCTGCGCTTCGCCGACCTGGTGCGCGACGACGATCTGGTGCAGGCGGCGCGCGCGGCCGCGGACCTGATGCTCGACCGCCACCCGGCCGAGGCGGCGCGCCACGTCGCGCGCTGGCTCGGCGGGCGGACCGAGCTCATGGCCGTGTAGCCGCTCCGCAAACGCCGGGACGAGAAAATCGCCCGCTCGGACGCCGCCTCCGGGACCCGATGGCCCGGCCGGGCGGGATAATGCGCGCCATGCCTGCCGCCGCATTCCGCAGCCGCATCGTCCTCTACGAGCGCCTGATGCGGCTCGACAAGCCGATCGGGACGCTGCTCCTCCTCTGGCCCACGCTGTGGGCGGTGTGGATCGCCCCGTGGGGAAGGCCCCACTGGGTCACCGTGTGGATCTTCGCGCTGGGTACGCTCCTCATGCGCTCCGCGGGGTGCGTGGTGAACGACCTCTGGGACGCGGGGTTCGACGCGCAGGTGAAGCGCACGCGCGACCGGCCGATCGCCACCGGCGAGGTGAGCCGGCGCGAGGCGCTCATGCTCGCCGCGGCGCTTGCCTTGCTCGCGTTCGGGCTCGTGCTCATCTTCAACCGGCTCACGATCGCGCTGTCGGTGGCCGCGCTCGCGCTTGCGGTGACCTATCCGCTCACCAAGCGCTTCTTCGTGCTGCCCCAGGCGTATCTCGGCATCGCGTTCGGGTTCGGCATCCCGATGGCGTTCGCGGCGCAGCTGAACGAACTGCCGGCGACCGCGTGGTGGCTCCTCGCCGCCAACGTCTTCTGGGCGATCGCCTACGACACCGAGTACGCGATGGTCGACCGGGACGACGACGTGAAACTCGGGATCCGGACCGCGGCCATCCTGTTCGGGCGCCACGACGTGGCGGCGGTGATGGTCTGCTACGCGGCGATGCTCGCGATCCTGGCCTGGGTCGGGATGTACGAGAAGCTCGGGCTCGCTTACTATGCCGGGCTCGCGGTGGCCGCCGCCATGATGGCTTACCACTACACCCTGATCCGCGGCCGCACGCGCGAGGGCTGCTTCAAGGCGTTCCTGCACAACAACTGGGTCGGGGCGGCGATCTTCGCCGGCATCGTGGCAGCGTACGCGCTCGACGGGGCGTGGCCGCGCTGGGGTTTCGCAACGGGAGCAGGGTAGGGAGCATGGATCTGGGATTGAACGGCAGGGTGGTGCTCATCACCGGCGGCAGCAAGGGCATCGGACTCGCCTGCGCGAAAGCGTTCCTCGCCGAAGGCGCGAAGGTCGCGATCGTCTCGCGCAGCAAGGTAAACCTCGTCGCGGCCGACCGTCAGCTGAAGGCCGCCGGCCAGGCGGGCGAGGTGGTCAAGGTGGCCGCCGACCTGATCGACCCCGCGAACGCGCGGCGCATGGCGGCGGAAGTCGAGCAGGCGCTCGGGCCGATCGACGTCCTCGTCAACTGCGCCGGCGCGGCGAAGCGCACGCCGCCGGACGACCTGACGCCCGAGGCCTGGCGCGCCGCGATGGACGCGAAGTACTTCACCTACGTGCACGCGATCGACGCCGTGATCAAGGGTATGGCCGCCCGCAAGCGCGGCGCGATCGTGAACGTCATCGGCTCGGGCGGCAAGGTCGCAAGCCCGACGCACCTGCCGGGCGGCGCGGCGAACGCTGCGCTCATGCTCGCGACCGCGGGCCTCGCGAACGCGTACGGCGGCCACGGCATCCGCGTGAACGCGGTGAACCCCGGCGCGACGCTCACCGACCGGCTGAAGCAGGGCCTGGAGGCGGACGCCAAGGCCGCGGGCATCACGACCGACGAGGCGCTCAAGCGGGCCACCGCGCGCGTGGCGCTCGGGCGGCTCGCCGAGCCCGACGAGATCGCGAACGTCGTCCTGTTCCTCGCGTCCGACCGGGCGAGCTACGTCAGCGGCGCGGTGATCGCGATGGACGGGGCTGCGGTCCCCATCGTGGTGTGAAGGGCGCGGGGTGAGCGCGCTCGCGCCCCTGCTCGCCCGGTTCGCCGCACCGGTCTATCCGCAGCTCGGCGCCGGGGAGCGCGCCATCGCCGACGTCCGGCTCGGCGCCGACACCGCGGTCCTCACCGATCGGCGGGTCGTCGTGACCGGTCACAACTTCGAGCAGAGCCTCCCGCTCGCGCACATCTCGCTCGTGCGGGTGCGCTTCGAGTACATCGTGAGCGACCTCGTGTTCGCCGTCATCGCCATCGTCATCGCGACGATCCTCTTCGCGGTGGCTTCGCCTGCGCGGTCGTTTCTCCTCACCCAGGCTACCGCGCTCGAGCCTGCGGTGCAGGCCGAACGCGACAACGCCGAAGGGCACGAGATTGCCCGGGGCATGCAGCGGCTCGTCGGCGCGGCCGCAGCGATCGCCCGCGCGCTGCCCGTGCTCGGCTGGCTCCTGCTGCTCGTCGCGGCGGCGAAGATCGCGCTCGGCGTCATCGGCCGCACCGTCGTCACGCTCGCGGCGAGCGGCGGCGAGGTCGAGTTCGCGAAGCGCGGCCACGACCGGGCGCTGCACGAGTTCATCGCCGAGGTCGGGCGAGCGCTGCCGGGGGCGGGAAGACCGCCCGCGTGAAGTACCGCGACCTCCGCGACTTCGTCGCTCAGCTCGAGCGGATGGGCGAGCTGAAGCGCATCGCGGCGGAGATCGACCCCCGGCTCGAAATGACCGAGATCTGCGACCGCGTACTGAAGGCGGGCGGGCCGGCGGTGCTCTTCGAGCGCCCGAAGGGACACGCGATCCCGGTGCTCGGCAATCTCTTCGGCACCGCGAAGCGCGTCGCGCTCGGCATGGGCGCGGACTCGGTGGCAGCGCTCCGCGACGTCGGCACGCTGCTCGCGTTCCTCAAGGAGCCCGAGCCGCCGCAGGGGTTCCGCGACGTGATCGAGCGCTGGATCCCGATCGGCCGCGAGGTGCTGCACATGGCGCCGAAAACGCTCTCGACCGCGCCCTGTCAGGAGATCGTCTGGGAGGGGGCCGGCGTCGACCTCGGCCGGCTGCCGATCCAGACCTGCTGGCCGGAGGACGCGGGTCCGCTGATCACCTGGGGGCTCGTGGTCACGCGCGGGCCGCACAAGAAGCGCCAGAACCTCGGCATCTACCGCCAGCAGGTGATCGCGCGCGACAAGGTCATCATGCGCTGGCTTGCGCACCGCGGCGGCGCGCTCGACTTCCGCGATCACTGCGAGGCCAATCCGGGCACGCCGTTCCCGGTGGCGGTCGCGCTCGGCGCCGATCCGGCGACGATCCTCGGCGCGGTCACGCCGGTGCCCGACACGCTGTCCGAGTACCAGTTCGCCGGGCTGCTGCGCGGCGCGCGGACAGAGGTCGTGAAGTGCATCGGCTCGGACCTCGAGGTGCCGGCGTCGGCGGAGATCGTGCTCGAGGGCGCGATCCGCCCGGGCGAAACGGCGCTCGAGGGCCGCGACGGCGCGGACGCGCCGCCGCGTCCGCGGCCAGGTCACGAAATGGCCCTCGAAGGGCCGTTTGGCGATCACACCGGCTACTACAACGAGCGCGAGTGGTTTCCTGTTTTCTCGATCGAGCGGATCACGATGCGCCGCGACCCGATCTACCACTCCACCTACACCGGCAAGCCGCCCGACGAGCCCGCCGTCCTCGGCGTGGCGCTGAACGAGGTGTTCGTCCCGATCCTGCGGAAGCAGTTTCCGGAGATCACCGACTTCTACCTGCCCCCGGAGGGCTGCTCGTACCGGCTGGCGGTGGCGAGCATGAAGAAGCAGTACCCCGGGCACGCGAAGCGCGTGATGTTCGGCATCTGGAGCTTCCTGCGGCAGTTCATGTACACGAAGATCGTCGTGGTCGTGGACGACGACGTCGAACGTCCGCGACTGGAAGGAAGTGATCTGGGCGCTGACGACGCGGGTCGACGCGGCACGCGACGTCACGATCGTCGACAATACGCCGATCGACTATCTCGATTTCGCGAGCCCGGTGTCGGGACTCGGATCGAAGATGGGCATCGACGCGACGAACAAGTGGCCGGGCGAGACCGCGCGCGCGTGGGGCCGGCCGATCGCGATGGACGCGGCGGTGAAGAAGCGCGTCGACGAGTTGTGGGGAGGTCTCGGATTGTGAGCAGGTCGTTGTGAGGTGCGGCTCCCGCCGCGCCCCGGGGCACGCCGTGACATGAGGTGACAATCCAAACGGGAGAATCGAGAATGGCCGAAGCCGACGAGAAGAAAGGGAAGGAGCTGGCGCTGCTCGTGTACGTTCTGCAGGCGGTCGGGTTCGTCATCGGCCTCACCTGGATCGTGGGCGTGATCATCAACTACGTGAAGCGCGACGACGTCCGCGGCACCTGGATCGAGTCGCACTTCGACTGGCAGATCAAGACGTTCTGGATCGGGCTCGCGGGCTGGATCGTGGGGGTGATCACCGTGTGGATCCTGATCGGCTGGCTGATCCTCCTCGCCGTGACGGTCTGGGGCATCTACCGCGTGGTGAAGGGCTGGCTCGCGCTGAGCGACGGCAAGCCGGCCGGCACCGGGCTCGTCTAGCCGGGCGTCGCGATGGCCGCCCCGCAGAGTCCGGCCGGCGTCGAGCCGCTGCCGTCGGTAGTGACGGTGGCGCACATCGTCTACGCGCTCCACACGTTCGCGATCGTCGTCGGCATCGCCGGCAGCGCCACCGTCATCGGCAGCTTCATCGGCAGCGTCCCGTCGATCGTCGCGGTGATCCTCAACTACGTGAAGCGCGGCGACGCGCGCGGCACCTGGGCCGAGTCGCACTACCGGTGGCAGATCCGCACGTTCTGGTTCGCGGTGCTGTGGTTCGGGATCGCGTGGCTCATGATCATCACGATCCTCGGGGCCGTCATCGGCGTCCCGATCCTGATCGTGCTGACGCTGTGGCTGATCTATCGCATCGCGCGGGGCTGGCTCCGCCTGCGCGACAAGCAGCCGATGTACGTCTAGCCCGGTCTAGGGGCTGAGCAGCACCACCGCGCGCGGCAGCCCGAGGCGCGATGCGCGGAAGTCGATCTCGAACGCGATCGTGAGCGCTTCGCCCTCGCGCACGTAGGCGCGCACGAAGTGCGCGGGATCGGGATCGTCGCGCAGTTGCACGCCGGCCACGAATACCCGCCGGTCGTCGCGCGCCTCGCGCGGGGCGCCGCTCGCGACCGCGCCCGCCGCCGTGCCCTCGGTCACGCGCCGCAGGCGCGGCCGCGACGGGTCCGATCCGACGTCGATCTCGAACACCCTGCCGTCGGTTGCGCGCGCGGCGCGCAGGGCGCGGCCGTCGCGGGTCGGACCGAACGAAGCGAGCTCGCCCCGCCCCCCGACCGATAGCGTGTGCACGACCTTCCCATAGCGGTCCGATCGGCGCGTGACATCGACCGTCACGAGCTTATCGGCGCCGTCGCCCTGGCCGTCGACGCCGGCCGTCCAGACGTACAGATGCTGCTGCGCGGCCGCAGCGTTGCAGGCGAGCGCGGCAGCGAGCGCCGCTGCGGCGAACCCGGCTCGAAACACGGCTTCTCCCCTCCCAACCCTCCAACCCGAAGTGTGCGCTATGCGCAATAATTGGCGTCGCGGCCGTGCCCCGGCACGGGAAACTCCCCGCTCCGGCACAGGGGCTGCTTGATCCGTCCTGTTACCATCCACCGTCCGATGATCGACCGACGGCACATTTCGCTTCGCACCCTGGGCCAGGCAGCGGCCCTCGCGGCGCTCATCCTGGCCGCGGCGCCCGCGTGCGCCGACGTCTACTCGTTCGTCGAGGAGGACGGCACCGTCCGCTTCTCCAACCAGCCCGACGATCCGCGCTACAAGCTCTACCTGCGCGAGCCGGCCGAATACAAGCTGCGGGACACGAAGGAGTTCCGCAACCTCCGCAACCCCGGGGACTTTCGCCTGCGGGCGCCGTGGGGAAAGCGGCCCGACCTGCTGGAGAATCCGGCGCTCGAAGGCAAGCCGTTCCAGGAGCACGTCATCGGGGCCGCGAAGGACACGCAGCTCGACCCCGCGCTGATCCACGCCGTGATCACCGCCGAGTCGAACTACAACCCGAACGCCGTGAGCGAGAAGGGCGCCGTCGGCCTGATGCAGCTCATGCCCGACACCGCGCGCCGCTACGGGGTGAAGGGCAAGGAGATCAAGCAACCGGAGAAGAACATCAAGGCCGGCGCGCAGTACCTCGCCGACCTCATCCGGATGTTCGACGGCGACCTCAAGCTCGCGCTCGCGGGCTACAACGCCGGCGAGAACGTCGTCCTCCGCTACGGCCGCAAGGTTCCGCCCTACGCCGAGACGCAGGCCTACGTGCCGCGCGTGCTCCGCGTCTACGACCAGCTCCGCCTGCCCGGCACCTGATCGCCTGCTAGCCAAGCGGCAATGAAGGTCCTCGTCACCGGCGGCGCCGGTTACATCGGCTCGCACACCTGCGTCGAGCTCCTTGCGGCCGGCCACGATGTCATCGTCGTCGACGACCTGTCGAACGCGAGCCCCGCGGTCATCGGGCGCATCGAACGCATCGCCGGCCGGCGCGTCGGGTTCGTGCACGCGCGCGTGCAGGACGAGGACAGCGTGCGCGCGGCCGTCCGCGCCGGGGTCGACGCCGCGATCCACTTCGCCGCGTTCAAGGCGGTGGGCGAATCGGTCGAGCAGCCGCTGCGCTACTACGAGAACAACCTCGCGAGCCTCGCGAGCCTGGTGCGCCTCGTCGGCGAAGCGGGCGCGAAGCACGTGGTCTTCAGCTCCTCGGCGACGGTCTACGGCGCGCCGGAGCGGGTGCCGATCCCCGAGTCGGCGCGGCTCGCGCCCGCGAGCCCCTACGGCTGGACGAAGCTCCTCGGCGAGCAGATGCTGCGCGATCTCGCCGCCGCCGACCGGTCGTGGAAGCTCACGCTGCTCCGCTACTTCAACCCGGTCGGCGCGCACCCGAGCGGCCTGATCGGCGAGGATCCGCGCGGAATCCCGAACAACCTCATGCCGTACGTCTCGCAGGTCGCGGTGGGGCGGCTGCCCGAGCTTCGCGTCTTCGGCGGCGACTACCCGACGCGCGACGGCACGGGCGTCCGCGACTACCTGCACGTCGTCGACCTCGCCGTCGGCCACGTGCGTGCACTCGAGCGCGCCGGGGCGGGCGGGCTCCTCACCGCGAACCTCGGCACCGGCCGCGGTTATAGCGTCCTCGAGGTCGTGACGGCGTTCGAGAGAGCGAGCGGCCGGCCGATCGCGTACCGGCTCGCGGCACGCCGGCCCGGCGACGTGGCCGAGGTGTACGCCGACGCATCGCTCGCTGCGCGCGCGCTCGGGTGGGTTGCGACGCGCGGCATCGACGAGATGTGCCGCGACGCCTGGAACTGGCAGCGCCTGAATCCGGAGGGATACGGGGCGGGCTAGGCCGCCCGCTTCGATCGCAGCTGCGGCCGCGGGTTCGGCAGCTTCACCGTTCGCTCCGCGCTCATCACCCAGTCGGGAAGCGTCCCGGCGAGCGCTTCGACTGCCTGCTTCGGTCCCGCGACGAGGAGCATCCGCGGGCTGGAGTCGTCCAGCACCTTCACGGCATCGGACGCCTTCACGCGCGCCACCGCGTTGGCGGGTTTCGCGCCCTTGCCGCAATAGCGGAGGATGAATTTCTTCGACATCGACGCGGCCATCATAGCATCCCGCGACCCTCGAACTTCGCTCCGAAGCCGAGCGCGCGCGCCGCGGCGAACGCGAGCCGGGCCATCTCGTCCGAGCGCGCCTGGCTCCGCACCATGCGCAGCGCAAGCCGCTCGCGCGCGAGCAGCGCCGCCGCCGCGCCGGTGACCGCGGGACACGCCATCGAGGTCCCGTCCCACGCCGCGTACCCGCCGGGCACCGTCGACACGATCGCGACGCCCGGCGCGGTGAGGTCGATCTCGGGACCGACGTTCGAGAACGCGGCAATGAAGTTTGCCTGGTCCCTGCCGTAGGGCGCCATGATTTCCCCCGCGTGCGTCGAATCGGCCGGAAAGGTGCCTTTGCGGCCCATCGCGCTCACTGCGATTGCGGGCTGTTCCGCGCCGGGATAGCTCACCGCGCCGCGCCCGTCGTTGCCCGCCGCGCAGATCACGAGCGTGCCTTGCGCGCGCGCATCGACGATCGCCGAGCGCGTCGCTTCGTCCTGATCCGGCCCGCCGAGGCTCATGTTCACGAGATCGCAGCCGTCCGCGACCGCGCGGTCGAGCGCTTTGAGGATCGCGTAGTTCGACGCGCCATCGGCGCCCTTGCCGAACACGCGGTAGCTCCGCAGGTGCACGCCCGGCGCGAGCCCGCGCACGCCGCGTCCGTTGGTCCCGCGCGCCGCCACTATCCCGGCGACGTGCGTGCCGTGCCCCGCGCCGTTGTCGCGCCAGTCGCCTTCCCTCTCGCCCTGCACGGTGTTCGCGCCGCCCTCCACGTCGAGATCGGGGTGATCCCCGACGCCGGTGTCGATGATGCCCACGCTTACCGCCCGCCCCATTGCAAGCGGGGTGAAGCCGTAGAAGTGGCGCAGCGCGTCGGGCGCGCCGAGGTCGAGCGGCCGCAACGCGATTTCCATTTCCGCCTTTACCGCGACGTTCCGGTCGAGCGCGCCCCAGAAGCCGAGCGCCGGAAACACATATAGCCGCTCGACCTTCCGTGCCGTCGCCCGCAGGCGGAGCCGGACCTTGCCGGCGGCATCGGTGCGACCCTGTCCGCCCTCGCGCGCGTCGTAATCGGTGAACGCAACGACGTCGGCGGCTGCGACCGGCTTGCCGTCGGCGCGCGACACGACCCGCAGCGTCACGGTCACCGTCCGCCGCACGGCGGTGGCCGTCACCGAACGCACCTGCGGCCGCGGCGCCCGCGCGGGACGGAAGAACACTTCAGGCACGACGCGTACGCCCGGCTGCGCGGCGCGGAGCTTCATCACGTCCGCGGGCCGCATTTCCACCAGCTTGGCGCCGTCCTCGTGCACCGAGTCGAGGATCTTCACGGCTGCGCCCTCGACCGTCCGCCTGGCGAGCGTGCGGGGCCGGACGAGCGAGGCGAGAAAGTGTTCGAGCGGCAACGTGCGGCGCGCGAGGCGGACGCCGGACGAGGCGAGGCGGACGCCGAGCGGCGGGAGGATGATGAAGCGTCGGGTCGAGATCATGGCGACCGGCTACGGCATGGAGCGATCGGACGCCGCGCGGGCCGCGTGTTCCCGCATGAGTTGGCGGCCGAACTTCACCACGAACACGGCATTCGTGGTCAGATACCACGGCCGATGCGGCCGCATGAACACTCGGTGCAGCGATTCCAGCCCGAGCGCCTGCAGCCACCCCGAAGCTCGCTGTAGACGGTCCTAGTGAAAATCGAAGGCGCCGCAACGCCGGCACCGAGCACGGGGAGCGCGGCCAGCACCCGGAGAAATCGCGAGACCCGGGCCATGGGATCACCGCAAGCCCGCAACGCCCTTGTCGATGGCGCTCTTCTCGGCCGCGGGGGCAGCCTTCGGCGCCTCCTGTGTCGCGGCAGCCTTCGCCGCGTCGCCGCCTTCGGCGAAACTCCCGACGTACTCGATCTTCGCGGCTTCCCGCAGCTGCTTCACCTCGTTTCGCGTCAGCTCGAGCCGCCTCTGGTTGGCGAGGAACTGTTCGATGAATGGTGTCGCCTGCTTCTCGTCGAGCGGCTGCTTCTCGGTGGCGGCGACCTGAATCAGCAGAAACCCCTGCTGGGTCGGCATCAGCATCGCCTGACCGTTCTGGAGCTGGGCGAGCCTGGGGAGGATCTCCAGCGGCAGCTGCTCGGCCGCCTTCGCGGTCGAGTTAGCGTTGAACGGAACGTTCTTCGACTTCAACCAGGCGACGACGTCGTTCAGCGACTTTGCCTTCCTGATCTCCTCTTCGAGCGCCTGCGCGGACAGCTCCGCGCGTTGGGGAATCGCGAGTTCCTGGAGGCGGTAGATCTTGCGCTCGGCGAAGAGCTCCGGCCGCGAGTCGTAGAACTTCTTCACCTCGTCCGCGCTCGGCTTGTGGGACTGCTGGGCGAGCTGGTCGAGATAGGCCTGCGACAGGATCTGGCGCTTGGAGGCCTCGATCGCCTGCATGACGCGCGGGTCGCGGTCGAGCTTCTTCTCGACCGCCTTCTGGACGAGGAGCTCCTGGTCGACCATGCGCTCGAGTACCTGCTTGGCGGCCGCCTTCTGCTGCGCCTCGGTGAGATTGCGGAACTGCGCCATCGCGTTGTTGAGCTGGTGAACGGTGATCTCCTCCTTGTTCACCCTGCCGCGACCTGGGTGGCGGGTTTCTTGCCGTCATCGCGACCGCACCCGGTCAGGCCGGCGGCAAGCAGCGTCGCGATCAGGGCGGGCGCGAAGCGGCGCGCGCGGGGTCGAGTCATGCCAGCTCTGGTACTGCCGCCGGGCGACGGCGCTGGCTGGAGTACTCGGGCGGCGGAGCGGCGTCCGGTCGACATCCTGGGCGGGCGGGGGGAGAGGATCGTAGTCCTCGAACCTATCCCGATACGCCCAGCGACGCAAGCGGTCCTCCTGCGCTGCCGCAGGATCGCGCGGCCCCGAGCGAGTCGCGCGGATCGGCTTGCACGCATCTGCGAGAAGCGCGTTCATGCCCGGGCACTGCGCCTGCAGACGATGCAAGCGCTTACCGGGCCACGTCGTGCACCCACTTCAGCAGTGCATCCTGCGCGGGCTGCGAAGCGTTCGCCGCCGGATGGTTGACGAACATGACGACCGCGTGGCGGCGGCCGTTGCGGTCGAGGACGTAGCCCGCGACGGCGCGGACGTCGTTGAGCGAGCCGGTCTTGACGTGGGCGTGGCCGGCGACTTCCTCCAGCCGCATGCGCTTGCGCATCGTGCCGTCGTACGCGACGAGCGGCATCGTCGCGACGAACTCCGGCATCACCGCGCTGTGATACGCGGCGATCAGGAGGCGCCCCATGCCCTCGGGGCTGATGCGGTCGGTGCGCGACAGGCCGGAGCCGTTCTCGATCACCAGATCGGGGAGGTCGAGCTTGCGCGCCTCGAGCCAGGCCTTCACCGCCCGCGCCGACCGGTCGTAGCGCCCCGGGAGCTTGAGCGTCTCGGCGGAGAGCGTCAGGAAGACCTGCCGCGCCATGACGTTGTTGCTGAACTTGTTCATGTCGCGCAGCACCTCCGCCGCGGCCGGCGATTCGAACTGCGCGAACGGCTTCGCGCCCGCCGGCGCACGTCCGTCGCGCACGCCGCCCGCGAACGCGCCGCCGAGCTCCTGCCACAGCGACTTGAAGAGGCCGAGGACGTACTGGTCGTGCGGGAGCGGCGCGAGGTTCCACACGCGCTCGCCGCAGCTCGCCGGCATCGCGCCGGAGAAGCTCGCGCGCGCGCCCGCACCGCTCTGCTGCAGGTCGTACTTGAGACCGGCGCGCCAGTCGCCGCAGGGCCCGTCGCGGAGCGCGACGCTCGCGGCGACCTCGAGCTGCGCGAGCTTCGGTTCCGGCACGACGCTCACGGCCTGCGCCGCCGCGTTCGGCAGGAAGAAGAAGCGCACCGCCTTGAAGTTGACGAGCAGCGCGTCGGCGCCGACGTTGTACGGCCGCAGGCCCTCGCCGTCGAACCCGGCCGGATCGTGCTCGCCGGGGTCGAAGAAGCTGCGGTCGAGGACGAGGTCGCCGCGGATCTCGCGCAGGCCGCGCGCGCGCAAGGCCCGGAGGAAGAGCCAGAAGTTCTCGATCGTGAGCTTCGGGTCGCCGTAGCCCTTCAGCAGGAGATCGCCGTCGAGGACCTCGCCCTGCATCCGGCCGAGGAGGTAGGCCTCGGTCTTCCACGTGTACGCGGGCCCGAGCAGATCGAGCGCAGCGAACGTCGTGACGAGCTTCATCGCCGACGCGGGGTTCATCGGCTTCGACGCGTTGAAGACCGCGGTGGGATGCGCCGCGTCGACCTGCTGGACGTAGAGACCGACCGCCGCCTGCGGCACGCCCGCGCGCGCAAGCGCTTGCGCGACCGGAGCGGGCAGCGCGTCGGCGCGCGCAGCGCCGGGTACGAGCACGGCGCCGGCGACGAGCGCGAAGGCGAGGGCGGGCGCGGCGCGGATCATCGCGCTCGAGTATAGGCCCGCCATCCTGCGCCGCCCGCTCGGGACGTCCCGCTCGCCCGAGCGTGCCGCGTCAGCCGAACCCGCGCCGCGCGTTGAACCGCGACTGGCGCGCGAGCTGCAGGTAGAGCTGCTTCTCGGTTTCGGTCGGGTGCTCGGGGGTGATGACGCGCAGGCAGGCGAGGAGGTCGGTGCGTCGACCATCCGGTTTCGGCAATCCGCGCCCGGGCAGACGGAATGTCTGACCCGACTTAGCGCCGGCCGGAATGCGTACACGGAACGGCTTCTCCAGGGTCGGGATCTCGACGACCGCGCCGAGGACGGCCTCCCACGGGGCGATCGGGAGATAGAACCAGATATCCAGATCGCTGCGGACGCGGAACAGGCGGTGGCGCTTGTAGGCGATCTCGACGTGAAGGTCGCCGTCCGGGCCGCCATGGTCGCCGGGGCCGCCCTTGCCCTTGAGTCGTAGCCGCTGGCCCGGAAAGGCGTTTTTCGGCAGCCGGACCTCGACGGTCCGTTCGATTTCGCGGACGCCGCCGTTGCCGGTCCGCTCGGGTACCGCGAAGGTGAGGGTCACCGCGCCGCCGCGCACGGCTTCTTCGAACGTGATCTCTCCGACTACCTCGTAGTCGTCGCCCGCGACGCGATAGCCGACCGGCGCGGCTGGCCCCGCTCGGCGCCTAGCGAGTCGGTTGAACAGGCCGCCAGCGTGTTCGGGCGGGGTGCTGTCGTCCTCGACGAAGTCGGCTTCCCAAGTCGCCGGCGGATCGGATGCCACCGGGGGGACGCTGGTCGCGCCCGCCGCGGGATAGCCGTTCGCGAGGATCTCCTTCGCCGCGTTGAGCTCGCGCTCACTCGCGTCGAGATCGGCCTCCATCGACTCGATGTCGTAGCGCACGCGCCGTTCCGCGTCCCGGAGGACATGGTAGGCGACGGTGATCTCCTTGAACCGCTCCCCGTCCTGGGCGTTCGGGGTGACGTCCGGGTGGAGGCGCTGGGCGAGCCGGCGATAGGCGAGCTTGATCTCGTCCGCACTCGCCGAACGGCTCACGCCGAGAAGCCTGTAATAGTCCCTTTGCACTGATCGCCGCCTTGGGTCTTAACCGTCAATCGTGCCCCCGGCGCCGGGGCAGTCTGTGTGACGCTTTTCACGGATTTTGGGATTGTCCACCTTCCCGGGCCGGGGCCCGGCTCAGGCGAGGTGCCCGCGCGGATTGAAGCTGGCGAGCTGCCCCAGCTCCTCGTAGAGCTGCTTCTCGCGCTCCGAGACGACCGTCGGCATCACGATCTGGAGCACGCAGTAGAGGTCGCCGCTCCCGCCTTTCGGCTTGGGCAGCCCCTTGCCGGCAAGGCGCAGCTTCTGGCCGGCGCGCGAGCCCGGGCGCACCGACACTTTGACGCGGCCGTCGAGCGTCGGCACCTCGATCGCCGCCCCCAGCACCGCCTCCCAAGGGGTCACCGGAAGCTCGAGGTAGAGGTCGTGCTCCTGCCCCTTGTAGAGCGGGTGCGGCCGCAGGACGATATTCAAATAGAGATCCCCCGCCGGACCACCGCCCGCGCCGGGGCCGCCTTTGCCCGGGACGCGCAGGCGCTGGCCGTCGGTCGCGCCCTTCGGCACGCGGATGTGGATCGTCTTCGGGGCGCGGCGGATCTCGCCGTCGGGCGATATCTCCGGCGCCGACAGATCGAGGTCCACCTCCGCGCCGCGGAAGACCTCTTCCAGCGTCAGGTGCGCGGTGACTTCGTAGTCCTGCCCCCGCATCGCGAAGCCACGGCCTCCGGCGCGGCCGCCCCGCCCGGCACTGCGGCCGAAGCCCGCGGCGCCCAGGTGCTCGAAGAGATCCGAGAGGTCCATGAACCCGTCGAAGTTGCCCTCCTCGAACCGGAACTCGCGCCCCCAGCCCGGCGGGGGGCGGATCTCCTCGCCGGGCCGGTACTGCCCGAGCCGGTCGTAGGCCGTGCGCTTCTCCGGGTCGGAGAGCGTCTGGTGGGCCTCGTTGATCTCCTTGAAGCGCTCCTCGGCGTTCTTCTCCTTCGACACGTCGGGGTGGTACCGCTTCGCGAGCTTGCGGTACGCCTTCTTGATCTCGTCCGCAGTGGCGGTGCGAGGCACGCCCAGGGTCGCGTAGTAGTCCTTGTATTTCATGGTTGTGGTTATTTTCCCCCGGCTAGATGCGATCCGCGCGGCGCGAAATCAACCCCGGCCGGACTGGCGACCGCGTTTGACGGGGGTCAACCGGCCCGCCCCCCGCCGGGCGCAATGTGACTGCGGTTACAGATCGGCGGTGTCCGGAACGGCAGGATTCGTCCGCATGAAGCGCATTATTTTCCTCATCGCACTCGCGGCGGCGCCATTAGCGGCCGCCGCACAACCGCCGACCGCACCGCCGGCGACGACGCCGGTCGAGTTCCGCGACGTGGCGGAGGTCTACGCAGCCGACGGGGTCGTCGAAGCGGTTCGCCAGTCGACGGTCGCGGCGCAGATCGCCGGGCGGATCGTGGAGCTCCGCGCGGACGTCGGCGACCGGGTGGCGAAGGGCCAGGTCCTCGCGCGAATCGATGAGCGCGAAGCCGCGCAGGTCGTCGCGTCGAACGAGGCGCAGATCGCGCGCGCGACCGCCGATCTCGCGAACGCGCGGGCGACTCTCGAGCGCAACCGGAAGCTCTTCGAGAAGCAGTACGTGAGCCAGGCCGCCGTCGACCGCGCGCAGGCCGAGCACGACGCCGCGGCCGCGGCGCTCGCCGCGGCGAAGGCCGGCACCGGCGCTGCGACCGCGGCGCGAAGCTACGCGGTCATTACCGCGCCGTTCTCCGGCGTCATCGCCGAGCGGTCGGTCCAGCTCGGCGAGATGGCGCAGCCGGGTCGGCCCCTCTTCACGATGTTCGACCCGGGTGACCTGCGCGTGCTCGCGAGCGTGCCCGAGGACGTGATCGCGCGGGTGGGTACGGGTGCGAAGGGCGCCGCGGCCGAGCTCCCCGCGCTCGCGCGCACGGTGCCGGCGAAGTCGGTGACCGTGCTGCCGTCCGCCGATGCCCGCACGCACAGCAAGCTCGTGCGGCTCGACCTGCCCGACGGCGATGCGACGAAGGGAGTCTATCCCGGCATGTTCGCCCGCGCGCTGTTCGCAACCGGCGCCGCGAAGAAGCTCCTGATCCCTGAGCGCGCGGTCGCGTACCGCAGCGAGGTTGCCGGCGCGTACGTCGTCACGCCGGCGGGCGAGATCCGGTTCCGGCAGCTGCGTCTCGGCGAGAAGAGCGCCGACGGCACGATCGAGGTGCTCGCGGGTTTGAGCGCGGGCGAGCGTGTCGCACTCGATCCGGTCGCGGCGCTGTCGGCGATGAAGCAGGCTGCCCTCAAGTAGCCGGCCCGCCACGAATTTCGACGGAGGAGATGGACATGACACACGTAGTGGTGATCGGTGCGGGCCTCGGCGGCATGCCGATGGCCTACGAGATGAAGGATCTGCTGCGCAAGGACGACCGGGTGACGGTGGTCGGCAACGGACCGAACTTCCACTTCGTGCCTTCCAACCCGTGGCTCGCGGTGAGCTGGCGCGCGCGCAAGGACATCGAGTTCCCGGCCGCGCTGTACCTCGAGAAGCGCGGGATCGCGTTCGACCCCCGCGGAGCGAAGCGGGTGCACCCGGAGCGCAATCAGGTCGAGCTCGGCGACGGCACGATGCTCGACTACGACTACCTGGTGATCGCCACCGGCCCGAAGCTCGCTTTCGAGGAGGTCGAGGGCCTCGGGCCGAAGGGCCACACGCAGTCGGTCTGCAACGTCGACCATGCCGCACAGGCGGCGGACGCGTGGGCGGCGTTCGTGAAGGATCCGGGCCCGATCGTTGTCGGCGCGGTGCAGGGCGCCTCCTGCTTCGGCCCGGCCTACGAGTTCGCATTCATCATGGAGACGGATCTCCGCCGGCGGAAGATCCGCGACAAGGTGCCGATGACATTCGTCACGGCCGAGCCCTACATCGGTCACCTGGGCTTGGGCGGCGTCGGCGACTCGAAGGGCATGCTCGAGTCGGCGATGCGCGACAAGCACATCAAGTGGATCACCAACGCCAAGGTGACGAAGGTCGAGGCGGGGCAGATGCACGTCACCGAGCACGACGAGGAGGGCAAGCCGAAGAAGGAGCACGTGCTGCCGTTCAAGTACTCCATGATGCTGCCGGCGTTCAAGGGCATCGACGCGGTGTTCGGGATCGAGGGCCTCACGAACCCGCGCGGGTTCATCCTGATCGACCCGTTCCAGCGCAACCCGAAGTACCCGAACGTCTACGCGGTCGGCGTGGCCGTGGCGATTCCGCCGGTGGAGGCGACCCCGGTTGCCACCGGTGCGCCGAAGACCGGCTACATGATCGAGTCGATGGTGACCGCCGCCGCGCAGAACATCCGCGCCGCGATCGACGGGAAAGCGCCGACGGAGAAGGCGACCTGGAACGCGGTCTGCCTCGCGGACCTCGGCGATACCGGCATCGCGTTCGTCGCGCTGCCGCAGATCCCGCCGCGAAACGTCAACTGGTTCAGCGAGGGGAAGTGGGTGCACCTCGCCAAGATCGCGTTCGAGAAGTACTTCATCCGCAAGATGAAGCGCGGCACCTCCGAGCCGTTCTACGAGAAGTACGTCATGAAGATGCTCGGGATCGTGAAGCTCAAGAAGAGCGCCTGAACGGGCAATGGGCATCTCGGGACGCATCGCCGGGTTTTTCGTTCGATCGCAGCTCACGCCGCTGGTGGCGCTGGTCGCGGCGCTGCTCGGCGTCTTCGCCGTGCTCGTCACGCCGCGCGAGGAGGAGCCACAGATCAACGTGACGATGGCGAACGTCCTGATCCCGTTCCCGGGCGCTTCCGCGAAGGACGTCGAGTCGCTGGTGGCGACGCCGGCCGAGCAGGTGCTCGGGCAGATCACCGGCGTCGAGCACATCTTCTCGGTGTCGAAGCCGGGGCTCGCGGTGCTCACGGTGCAGTTCAAGGTGGGCGAGAACCGCACCGACGCGCTGGTGCGCCTCTACGACACGATCATGTCGAACCGCGACTGGGTGAGCCCCAACCTGGGCACCGGCGAGCCGATCATCAAACCGATGGGGATCGACGACGTCCCGATCGTGACGCTCACGCTGTGGACCGCAGACCCGGAGCGCGGCGCCTACGAGCTCGAGCGCGTGGCGCACGCCGCCGAGGTCGAGATCAAACGCGTGCCCGGCACGCGCACCGTGCAGACCGTCGGCGGGCCGAGCCGCAGCGTGCGCGTCCTGCTCGACGCCGAACGGATGCAGGCGTATCGCATCACCGCGCAGGACGTCCGCCAGGCGCTGATCGCGGCGAACGCCTCGATGCCCGCGGGCGCGCTCGTCGGCGGCAACCGCGAGACGCTGGTGGAGGCCGGAACGTTCCTCGCTTCCGCGCGCGAGGTCGCGAAGCTCGTCGTCGGCAGCTACCAGAACCGCCCGGTGTTCGTGGAGGACGTCGCGCGCGTCGTCGACGGGCCGGAGCTCGCGAAGCGCTATGTCTGGCACGGGGTGAAGGACAAGGGCGAGTTTCCGGCGGTGACGATCGCGATCGCCAAGAAGCCCGGCGAGAACGCGGTCGACGTCGCCGCCCGCGTCGTCGAGCGAGTCGAGGCGCTCAAGGGCTCGATCATCCCCGAGGGCGTGAACGTCGCGCTCACGCGCAACTACGGCGAGACGGCGAACGACAAGGCGCAGAAGCTCATCCAGAAGCTCATCTTCGCGACGCTCTCGGTCGTCGCGCTCGTCTGGCTCGCGCTCGGCCGGCGGGAATCGGTGATCGTCGGCGTCGCCGTGCTCCTCACGCTTGCCGCAACGCTCTTCGCGTCGTGGGCATGGGGCTTCACCCTGAACCGGGTGTCGCTCTTCGCGCTCATCTTCTCGATCGGGATCCTGGTCGACGACGCGATCGTGGTGGTCGAGAACATCCACCGCCACCGCGCGCTCGCGCCCGGGACGCCGCTCGCGCAGCTGATCCCGGTCGCGGTCGACGAGGTGGGCGGGCCGACCATCCTCGCGACGTTCACCGTGATCGCGGCGCTGCTGCCGATGGCGTTCGTGAGCGGGCTGATGGGCCCGTACATGAGCCCGATCCCGATCAACGCCTCCATCGGCATGCTGATCTCGCTTGCCGTCGCGTTCGTGGTCACGCCCTGGCTCGCGGCGAGGCTGCTCGGCCGGCATCACGCCCCCGCGGCGGAGCACGCGGCGGCCGCGAACCCGAAGCTCACGCGCCTCTTCGAGCGCGTGATGACCCCGTTCCTCCGCGGCCGCGACGGTGCGCGCAAACGCTGGCAGCTCGCCGGCGTGGTCGGGGCGCTGATCCTCGCCAGCGTGTCGCTCGCCGCGATGAAGCTCGTCGTGCTGAAGATGCTGCCCTTCGACAACAAGTCGGAGTTCCAGGTCGTCGTCGACATGCCGACCGGCACGGCGCTCGAGGACACGACGCGCGTCCTCCACGAGATCGGCGAGTACCTCGCCACCGTGCCGGAGGTGACCGATTACCAGGCCTACGCGGGCACCTCGGCGCCGATCAACTTCAACGGCCTCGTTCGGCAGTACTACCTGCGCGCGCTGCCGGAGCTCGGCGACCTGCAGGTGAACCTCGTCGACAAGCACGCGCGCAGCCGCAAGTCGCACGAGATCGCGCTCGCCGTGCGCCCGGAGATCGAGCGGATCGCGCAGCGGCACGGCGCCACGGCGAAGGTGATCGAGGTCCCGCCCGGCCCCCCGGTGCTCGCCCCGATCGTCGCCGAGGTTTACGGGCCCGACTACGCCGGACAGCAGCAGCTCGCGCAATCGATTCGCGGGACGTTCGCCGCGGCGCCCGACATCGTCGACGTGGACTCGAGCGTCGAGGAGGCCGCGCCGCGGCTCGTGCTGCGCGTCGATCACCAGAAGGCGGCGCTGAAAGGCGTCGCCCAGCGCGACATCGTCTATACCGTACGCACGGCGCTCGCCGGCGACGACGTGACGCCGCTCCACACCGGCACCGCGAAATACGAGATCCCGGTGCGGCTGCAGATCCCGCCCGAGCAGGCGGGGCGGATCGAGTCGATCCTCCGGCTGCGGGTGCGGGCGGCGGACGGGACGCTCGTTCCGCTTTCGGATCTCGTGACGGTCGCGCGCATGTCGCGCGAGCAGACGATCTATCACAAGGACCTGCTGCCGGTCGTGTACGTCGTCGGCGACATGGCAGGGAGGCTCGACAGCCCGCTCTACGGGATGTTCGAGATGCGCGACGACCTCGCGAAGCTCGCGCTGCCGGCCGGGGCGAAGCTCGGCGAGTACTTCATCCGTCAGCCGTTGGACCCCTACGCCGAGTACGCGATCAAGTGGGACGGCGAGTGGCAGGTGACCTACGAGACCTTCCGCGACATGGGAATCGCGTACGCAGTGGGGCTGATGCTCATCTACGTGCTGGTCGTCGCGCAGTTCCGCTCGTACGTGGTGCCGCTCGTCATCATGGCGCCGATCCCGCTCACGATCATCGGCGTGATGCCGGGGCACGCGCTCCTCGGCGCGCAGTTCACCGCCACCTCGATGATCGGCATGATCGCGCTGGCGGGGATCATCGTGCGCAACTCCATCCTGCTCGTCGACTTCATCAATCTGAGGGTCGAGGAGGGCGCCGGCCTCCAACGGGCGGTGATCGACGCCGCCGCGACGCGCGCGAAGCCGATCGTGCTGACCGGGCTCGCGGCGATGCTCGGCGCGATGTTCATCCTCGACGACCCGATCTTCAACGGGCTCGCCGTGTCGCTCGTCTTCGGGATCCTCGTTTCGACCGTGCTGACACTCGTCGTGATCCCGGTCCTGTACTACGCGTATCGCTACCGCACGGTCGAGAAGCCGGCCGGAGGCTCTGTGACCGCGGTCCCCGACTTGGCGCGGGGCGGCGGCTAATCTGTATACGTAGGCTACTCAAGGAGACTGCAATGACTATCGAAAACACGATCCGCATCTTCGCCGGCGCCGTCGTCCTCGCTTCGCTCGCCCTCGGCGCTTCCGCGAGCCCGGCGTTCCACTCGGCGAACTGGCTCTGGCTCACCGCGTTCGTCGGCGCGAATCTCTTCCAGAGCGGGTTCACCGGCTTCTGCCCGCTGGAGAAGATCCTTATGCGGCTCGGCATGAGGCGCGCGGCCGCCTAAGCCGACGCGCTCGGAGAGGCGGGATGGACGAGGACCGGACCCTCAACGTCGCGTGCCCGCACTGCCATACGGCGAACCGGGTGCCCGCGCACCGGCTCGGCGACGCGCCCAAGTGCGGCGCGTGCAGCCGGGCGCTGTTCGAGGGGCACCCGGTCGAGCTCGCCGAGGCCGATTTCGAGCGTCACGTCGCGCGCTGCGATCTTCCGATCGTCGTGGATTTCTGGGCGCCGTGGTGCGGCCCGTGCCGTGCGATGGCACCGGTGTTCGAGCGCGCGGCGCGCGAGCTGGAGCCGCAGGTGCGGCTGGTGAAAGTGAACACCGACGAGGCGCAGGCGCTCGCGGCGCGGTTCGACATCCGCGGGATCCCGACGTTCGCGATCCTCGAGCGCGGCGAGGAGGTCGCGCGGATTTCGGGCGCGATGAATCTCGCCCGGTTCGTCGAATGGGTGCGGGCCAACGTCTGAAGACCCCTCCCGGGCGCGAGCTCCCCGCCCCGCCGCCGGCCGTTTGACGGAAGTCAACCGGGTAGCCGGACGCGGGTGATCTCATTGCGCAATCACCCAGTCAGACTACCGCCGATGACGCGCAAAGCGATCCGGATCACGGCGGCGGGGATCGTCGTGGCGATCCTCGCCGCGGCTGCGCTCTACCGCACGCTCGGATACGCGGCGGCGGTCGAGACCGTCCCGGTGGCCGAGGGCGCGGTGCCGGTGACGATCAAGGGGCCGGGCACCGTCGAGGCGCGCATCCCCGTCACGCTGAGCGCGCGGATCACCGCGACCATCACGAAGCTGCACGTGGACCAGGGCGACGCGGTCACGCGCGGACAGCTGGTCGCGACGCTCGACGATCGCGATCTCGCCGCCAAGCGCGCGGGGTCGGTCCAGACGCAGGAGACCGCCCGCCGGAACGTGACGGCCGCGCAGGCGGCGGTCGCAAAGGCCGAGGCGGAGCTGGATCTCGCGCGCACCAAACATCGCCGGGACCAGGACCTCCTGCGGGCGGGTTACGTCTCGCAGTCCGTGATGGACAGCTCGGCCGCGACCCTGCGTTCGGCCGAGGCGAATCTCGAGAACGCCAAAGCGCTGCTCGCCGCCCGCGAGGCGGAGACGGGGACGATCGCACAGGAGGCCGCGTACGCCACGGCCGTGCTGTCGCACACGCGCCTGGCCGCCCCGATAGACGGGATCATCATCGAGCGCCTGGTCGAGACCGGCAGCACGGTCGTGGCCGGTACGCCGATCTTCCGGATGGTGGACCCGGCGACGCTGTGGGTCGCGGCGCGGATCGACGAGTCGGTCGTGGGGCGCGTGAGCGTCGGCATGCCGGCGGCGATCCGCCTCCGGACCGGCGAGACGGTGAGCGGCAAGGTCGCGCGCATCTCGCGCCAGGGCGACGCCGCGACGCGGGAGCTCGAGGTGAACGTCGCATTCGACGCACCGCTGTCGCGGTTCGCGATCGACCAGGAGGCCGAGGTCGCGATCGCGGCGGGCGAGGAGCGTGGCCTCGTGGTGCCGGTCGCGGCGCTCGTCGAGAACGCGGGGAAGCAGGGCGCGCTCGTGATCGAGGACGGCCGCGCGCGCTTCCGGCCGCTCGTGACCGGCGCGGCCGATGGTAAGCGCATCGTCGTGCGCCAGGGGCTCGCGGCGGGTGATCTCGTCATCGCCGACCCGCAGCGCGTCAAAGCCGGCAGCCGCGTTCGCCCCACCGGCACCTGAGTCATGATGGATCTCGCGGTCCGCGACATCCGGCGTCACGTCGGCAAGTTCGTCGCCACGATCGTCGGCGTCGGGCTGCTGCTCACGATCGTGCTCGTCATGAACGGGATCTACCAGGGGAACATCGCGGACGGCGTCTGGCTGATCGAGAACACCGCGACCGACCTGTGGGTGGTCGAGCGCGGGCGCGGCGGGCCGTTCAACGAGTCGTCGCGGATCCCGGGCGACGCGTACAAGAGCGTCGCCGCGACGCCCGGCGTCGCGCAGGCGAGTCCGTTCATCGTCTACTCGGCGCAGCGCCTCATCGGCGGCGGGAGCCAGCAGTTCACGATCATCGGCTACGACGTGTTCGGCGGGCTGGGCGGCCCCGGCCGGATCGTGCGCGGGCGCGCGATTCGCGCGCCGCACTACGAGATGGTCGCCGACGCGCAGCTCGGGCTCGAGCTCGGCGCGGTCACGCGTCTCGGCGTGCACGACTACACGGTGGTCGGGATCACCCGCGGGGCGGTCGACGCCGCCGGCAACCCGCTCGTCTACCTCTCGTTGCCGGACGCGAAGGAGGTGCAGTACGAGCAGGACAACCGGGCGATCGCGGCGGCGCGCGCGGCGAACCTGAAGCGCCTCGAGCGCGCCGGGTACAGCCCGGAGCAGGCGGAGAAGCTCCTGCCGCTCCTCGCCACGTCGACCGACCAGGTGAACGCCGTGCTGGCAAGGCTCGAGCCGGGCGCCGATCGCCAGGCGGTACGCCGGCAGATCCGCGACTGGCTGTACTTCAACGTGTTCACCACCGACGAGCAGCGCGAGCTGATGCTCGAGGGGCGACTGCGCCGCATGTCGGCGGTCCTCGGTCTCTTCCGCAGCCTGCTCGTGCTCGTCTCGATCGTGATCATCGCGCTGATCGTGTACGTGCTCACGATCGAGAAGATCCGCTCGATCGCCACGCTGAAGCTGATCGGTGCACCAAACTGGGTCATCGTGCGCATGATCCTCGAGCAGTCGCTCACCCTGACCCTCGGCAGCTTCGTCGTCGCCTGGCTCCTCGCCGGCGCGATCGGGCCGCGGTTCCCGCGGACCCTGGTCTTCCTGCCCGCCGAGACCACGACGACGTTCCTGGTGATGCTCGCCGGCGGCGTCGTCGCGAGCTTCATGGCGATCTGGCACGCGCTGCGCGCGCCGCCCTCGCTCGCGCTGGGCGGCTGACCGTGGCCATCGTCGAGGTGCAGAACCTCTCCAAGACGTTCGGCACCGGAGAGCTCGCCGTGCACGCGCTGAGAGACGCCTCGTTCAGCGTCGAGCCGGGCGAGCTCGTCGCGCTGCTCGGCCCGAGCGGCTCGGGCAAGAGCACGCTGCTCCTCTGCATGAGCCTGATCGTCGAGCCGACCGCGGGGCGGATC
Source organism: uncultured beta proteobacterium (assembly GCA_963789885.1). GTDB lineage: Bacteria > Pseudomonadota > Gammaproteobacteria > Burkholderiales > SG8-39 > DATEDA01. The sequence goes on from CAWBNB010000014.1 coordinate 213,889, forward strand.
ATGATGAAGGGACGCGAGATCTACCGCGACGGCTCGAGCGGCGTCGACGCGCGGCAGTTTCGCCGCGAGAACATCGGCTTCGTGTTCCAGGGGAACAACCTCATCCCGTTCCTCACCGCGCAGGAGAACATCGCGTTCGCCACGCAGCTCTCGGGCGTGGGCCGCCGCGCGGCGGCGCAGCGCGCGCGGGATCTGCTCGGCTACCTCGAGCTCGCCCATCGCGCGGGCGCGCTGCCGGAGAACCTGTCGGGCGGGGAACGCCAGCGGGTCGCGATCGGCCGCGCGCTCGCGAACGAGCCGCCGCTCATCTTCGCCGACGAGCCGACCGCCGCGCTCGACACCGACCGTGGCGCGAAGGTGATGGCGCTGCTGCGCCGGATCGCGCGCGAGCGCCAGTCGGCGGTGATCGTGGTCACCCACGACCGGCGCATGATCGAGGGGTTCGATGCGGTGTACTACCTGAACGACGGCGCGCTCTCGCGCTCGCCGCCCGAGGCGGTTCACTAAAGCAGCTCAGGCGCGCGCGAGCGCGGCGAGCGCCTTCGGGTCGAGCACCGTCACGCGCTCGCGCTCGAGCTTCACCCACCCGCGCTGCTCGAAGCTGCGCAGGAGCCGGCTCACGATCTCGCGCACGCTGCCGAGCTCGTCGGCGAGCTTCTGGTGGGTCGCTTCCAGCACCGGGCCGCGATGGACGAGGACCTGCGCGAGCCGCGTGTCGAGCCGGCGGAACGCCACCTCCTCGATCAGCTCCATCACCTCCCCGAGCCGTGCGCCATAGAGGCCGAACACGTACTCGCGGAACGGCGCGTGCTGCACCATCAGCTCGTGGAAGAGCGCCGGCGGGATGACGAAGACGGTGACGTCCGTCTCGGCGATGCCCGAGGCGGAGTAGCTCGCGTGCCCGAGGAGGCAGCTCCCGGAGAGGATGCAGCTCTCGCCCGGGTCCACGCGATAGAGCAGGATCTCGCGCCCGTTCGGCGCGGTCTTGGCGACGCGGACGCTGCCCTCGAGCACGAGCGGGAACCCGGCGCACGGCTGATCGGCTTCGAAGAGCACGCCGCCTGCGGGCATCCGCCGCACCCTCGACTGCGCGAGCAGCGCCTCCAGCCGCTCGCGCGAGAGGCTGGCGAGCGCGGGAAACCGCTCCAGGACCAGGCGGCGGAGTTCGGTGGGTTCGCTCACGTGGCGATGATGGGCCGAGCGCGCGAGTCCCGTCAATCTCGTCGTCCGCACTGCGGGAGCGCCCCACCGCGCGCGGGGCGCGGTGGCGGCGCGAATGCTAGCGCTGGGTCGCGCCCAGCATGCGCTTGAGCGTCGCGTCGCGCAGCACGAAGTGATGCCAGAGCGCCGCGACGCCGTGCACGCCCGCGAGAGCAATGAGCGCGTTGCCGAGCGTTTCGTGGATCTCTTTGAGCGTGCGTTTCTGCGCGTCCAGCCAGCCGAAGAAGTCCGGCAGCGCGAAGCCCAGGAGCGACACGGTATCGCCCTGGGCCTGGGCGGTCGCTACGCCGAGCACCGGCATTAGCAGCATCAGCAGGTAGAGCGCGAGCTTCGTGCCCGCGGCGATCTTCCCGGTCCACGCGGGGGCGGGGGTCGAAGCGGGGGCGACCGGGTGCGTCACGCGCCACGGGATCCGTACGGCGAGGAGCACGGCCACCGCGAGGCCGAGCTGGACGTGCAGCGACGTCACGAGCGCCCTGCCGCTCGATCCCTTCGGAAAGAGGTCCTTCGCCTCGATGACGGCCCAGGCGAGGACGATCGCCCCCGCCATGAGCCAGTGGAGGGCCCGCGCGAACGAGTCGTATCGCGCCGTCGGATGAGGGGACAGGTCCACGGGGCGCTACTGAGCCTTCGGTGCCGGCCCCGGCCCACCCGGTCCGCCCGGCCCGGGTCCCGGACCCGCGCCCGGTCCGCGCGGCTCGGGCAGCGTGATGCCCTTCTCCTTCGCGCGTGCCTGCGCCTGCGCGTGGACTTCATCGCGGATCTTGGCGCGTTCCTCGGGCGTCTTCGCTTCCTGCATGCGCTTGCGGTAGTCGTCGCGCTCCTGCTGGGTGAACAGCTGCTCGCCGTACATCTGGCCGCCGGGACCACCACGCCCACCCGGGCCGCCCGGCCCACGCGGGCCGCGCGGCGGCGGCAACGTGATGCCCTTCTCCTTGGCGCGCGCTTCGGCCTGTGCGCGGGCCTCGCCGCGGATCTTGTCACGCTCTTCCTGCGTCTTCGCCTCCTGCATGCGCTTGCGGTAGTCGTCGCGCTCCTGCTGGCTGAAGAGCTGCTCGCCGTACATCCGGCCGCCACCGGGACCGCCACGTCCGCCCGGCCCGCGCGGCGGCGGTAGCGTGATGCCCTTCTCCTTGGCGCGCGCCTCGGCCTGTGCACGGGCCTCGCCGCGGATCTTGTCGCGCTCTTCCTGCGTCTTCGCTTCCTGCATGCGCTTGCGGTAGTCGTCGCGCTCCTGCTGGGTGAAGAGCTGCTCGCCGTACATCCGGCCGCCGCCGGGACCGCCGGGACCGCGAGGGCCACCCGGCCCGCCCCGGCCGCCGGGCTCGGACAGCGTCACGCCCTTTTCCTTCGCGCGCTTCTGCATCTCGGCGCGATGCTCGTCGCGGAGCTTCGTGCGCTCTTCGGGCGTCTTGGCAGCGCGCATCTTGTCGATGTACGCCTGCCGTTCCTCCGGCGTCATGAGCTCGTAGCCGTACATGCGCGGCGTGCCGGCTTGGGCCGGGGGCGGCGTCGTGCCTTGCGCCAGGGCGGGCGCCGTCGCCCCTCCGAGGAGGGCGATCGTTGCGACGGCGATCAGGGTCTGTCTGAACATGCGTTGCTCCAATTCTGGTCGATGCTGCGTGGAGCATGCCGCGGCGGCCGGGAAGCCATTTGACGCTCCTCAAATCCGCCGCTGCACGCGGAAGCTCCTCGTGTCCTCGGAGTCTGACTGCCTCAACGCGCGAAGCGCATGGAAGGGCGCCGGCGTTTTGTGAGCGGATGTTGCGGGCAGCGGGATGGTTACAGACCGAAACGAATGCGCCGTCCTGGTGCGCGGCGCGCCATCCTGGCGCGCCCGGGCCGGGTACGGCGGCGACGGGCATAATCCGGCTCCTTCGCGTGTTTTGCCGATGACGGCGCGCGACGCTGCCGCAGCCGGTTGGCACGTCGCTTGCGTAGTTACGACTCGTGATACGCGTTTCTTCCACAAGGAGGGGTCCATGTCCCAAAGACGCTCGTTTCTCAAGGTCGCGGCCGCCGTCGCACTCGGCGCGGCCGCGCTGCCCGCCGCGGCGCAGGAACCGATCAAGATCGGCCTGGTGACCGCGCTGTCCGGCCAGTCGGCGCAGGCCGGCGAGGCGATCACCCGCGGCCTCACCATCGCGATCGACGAGCTGAACGCGAAGGGTGGCGTGCTGAATGGTCGCAAGTTCGAGCTCGTCCGCCGCGACGACGAGGCGACGCCGGCGAAGGGCGTCATCGCCGCCCGCGAGCTCGTCTTCAAGGAGAAGGTCGCGGTGCTCTTCGGCGGGCTCGACACGCCGGTGTCGATCGCGATCGTGCCGATCATGAACGAGGCGAAGGTGCCGTTCATGGGGCCGTGGGCGGCCGGCACGCCGATCACGAAGAACGGGGCGAATCCGAACTTCGTGTTCCGGGTCTCGGCGGTGGACGAGATCGTCGACAAGGCGATGGTCCAGTACGCGCAGAAGACCTTCAACGCCAAGAACTGCGGGATGATCCTCGTCAACAACCCGTGGGGCGAGTCGAACCAGAAGGGGCTGCTCGCCGCGCTCGCGGCGAAGGGCCTCAAGCCTGCCGGTGTCGAGAAATTCGAGCAGAACGACGTCGACGTCGTGCCGCAGCTCACGCGGCTGAAGGCTGCCGGAGCGGATTGCCTCTACCTGGTGGGCAACGTCGGTCCGTCGGCGCAGGTGGTGAAGTCGCTCGACCGCATGGGCTGGAAGGTGCCGATCGTGTCGCACTGGGGACCGGCCGGCGGCCGCTTCACCGAGCTCGCGGGGCCGAACGCGAAGGACGTGCACTTCATCCAGACCTACAGCTTCTTCGGCCCGCAGTCGCCGAACGGCCAGAAGGTCCTGAAGGCGCTGATGGCGAAGTACCCGGAGTACAAGGGTCCCGGCGACATCACGCCCGCCGTCGGGGTGGCGAACGCGTACGACGCGATGATGCTGGTCGCGCTGGCGATCCAGAACGCGGGCTCGACGAACGGCGAAGCCATCCGGCAGGGCTTCTACAAGATCGCAGCCTACGACGGGCTGATCAAGAAGTACTCGAACCCGTTCACCGCCGAGAACCACGACGCGATCAACGAGAACGACTACGTCTGGACGCAGTTCATCGACAACCAGATCATCCCGGTCGGAATGAAGAAGTAGCGCCGACGGTTAGAATTCCGTTGCCCATGACGGCCGCCCAGGGCGGCCGTCTTCTTTTGCGCGCCACTTTATGCTGATCGCTTCCGCGCTCGTCTCCGGCCTCGGCCTCGGCAGCATGTACGGGCTGCTCGCGCTCGGCTTCTACATCACCTACTCGGTGTCGAGCACGGTGAACTTCGCGCAGGGCAGCTCGATGATGCTCGGCGCAGTGTTCGCCTACGTCTGCACGGTGCGGCTCGGGCTTCCGCTGTGGGCGGCGGTGCTCGCGGCGCTCGCGCTCTGCGCCGTCTACGGCCTCGTCGTCGAGCTGGTCGCGGTCCGACCGTTCGCGCGACGCGGCTCGAATGCGTGGCTGATGGCCACGGTCGCGCTCGGCATCATCGCCGACAACGCCGTGCTCTTCACCTTCGGCAAGGAGCCGCGCGGCTTCCCGATGCCCGCGTCGCTCACCGGCGCCGAAGGCCTCGTCCAGCTCTTCGGCGTCGGCGTGTCGCCGCTGCAGCTCGCGATCCCGGTCGCCGGGCTCGCCGCGGCGGCGGGGCTGCACTTCTTCTCGCGCCGCACGCGGCTCGGGAAGGCGCTGCTCGCGGTGGTGCAGAACCGCGACGCGGCGCGCCTGATGGGGATCAACGTGACCGCCGCGGTGATGGCGGCGTACGCGGTCTCGACCGTGTTCGCCGGCGTGGCGGGAATCCTGATCGCGCCCCTCTTCAACGTCCACTCGGACATGGGGACGCTCTTCGGCCTGAAGGCGTTCGCAGTCGCGATCCTCGGCGGCATCACGAGCGCGTGGGGCGTGATGCTCGCCGGGCTGCTGTTCGGCGTGGTCGAGGCGCTGATCACCGCGCTCGCCGGGTCGGCGTACACGCAGATCGTGACGTTCACGCTGGTGATCGTCGCGCTCGCGGTGATGCCGAACGGGCTCTTCGGGCGCGCCGAGGTGAAGAAGGTATGAGGCTCCTCCCGTTCGCCGGGATCGCCGCCGTCTTCGCCGCCGCGTTCGCGTTCACTGCGGTCGCGAACAGCTACTACGTGTTCGTGATGGCGACGATGGCGCTGACCGCGATCGTCGGTATCGGTCTCAACGTCCTGCTCGGACTCACCGGGCAGGTCTCGTTCGGCCACGTCGGGTTCTACGCGATCGGCGCGTATGCCGTCGCGATCCTCACCACGGCGGCGAAGCTGAGCTTCTGGGTCGCGCTGCCGGTCGCCGTGGCGCTCGCCGGCCTGACCGGCGCGCTCCTCGCGCTGCCGGCGCTGCGCGTGCGCGGGCCGTACCTCGCGATGGTCACGATCGCGTTCGGCTTCATCGTCGAGCAGGTCGCGGTGGAGTGGAGCGGGCTCACCGGCGGTCAGAACGGGATCATGGGCATCCCGCATCCAGCGCCGTTCGGGTTCGCGTTCGGCGAGCGCGGGGTCGCGCTGATGGCGATCGCGATCGCGGCGCTGCTCGTCTACGGTTTCCGGCGGCTCGCGCGGAGCGACTGGGGCGCGGCGATGCGCGCGGTGAAGGACTCGGAAACCGCGGCCGAGTCGATCGGCCTGAACCCGGTCGCGGTGAAGACCTTCGCGTTCGCCGTGTCGGCCGCGTGCGCCGGGCTGGCGGGCGGCATGTTCGCCTCGCTCTCCGGTTTCGTCACGCCGTCGACGTTCGCGTTCTCGCAGTCCATCCTGTTCGTGCTGGTGGTGATCATCGGCGGCGCGGGGACGGTGACCGGGCCGCTCGCCGGCGCGGCAGCGGTCGTGCTGCTGCCCGAGGTGCTCGCCGGGCTCGCCGAGTACCGCCTGCTCTTCTTCGGCGCGCTGCTGCTCGTCGTGCTCCTGATCGCGCCCGAAGGGATCGTCGGCGAAGCCGCACGCTGGTTCGGGCGCCGTCGCGCGGCGCTTCCGGCGATCGGCGCCGCGGCCGCGGACGAACCCGCTCCGGCCAGCGCCGCGCTCGCGGTCGAGGGTCTCACGATCGCGTTCGGCGGCGTGCGGGCGGTGACCGGCTTCGCACTCGAGGCGCAGCCGCGCGCAATCACCAGCCTGATCGGGCCGAACGGCGCGGGCAAGACCACGGTGCTCAACATGCTGGGCGGCTTTTATCGCCCCGACGCCGGCGCCATTCGCCTCGGTGCCGACGAGCTCCAGGGCCGTCCGGCCCATGCGATCGCGCGGGCCGGCGTCGCACGCACCTACCAGACCTCGCAGCTCTTCGGGAGCATGTCGGTCCTCGAGAACCTGACGATCGCGCACGCGCGCGGACGGCTCGGGTCACCGTTCGCCGCGCCGGGCGAAGCGGCGCTCGCGCGGGCCCGAGCGCTCGCGGCTTACGTCGGTTACCGCGGCGACCTCGCGCGCCGCGCTGCGGACCTGCCGCACGTCGACCGAAGGCTGGTCGAGATCGCGCGCGCGCTCGCGACCGGCCCGCGCGTGCTGCTGCTCGACGAGCCCGCGGCGGGCTTGTCGCGCGACGACAAGCGCACGCTCGCGGCGCTGCTGCGCCGCATCGCCGACCGGGGCATCGCGGTCGTGCTCGTCGAGCACGACATGTCGCTCGTCATGGGGATCTCGGACCACGTCGTCGTCATCGACGCCGGCGTGCGCATCGCGGCCGGGTTGCCGGAGGCGGTGCAGCAGGACCCCGCCGTCAAGAAGGCCTATCTCGGCGAGGAGGCGGGCCGGCCGTCGGCGCACCGTACCGCCGAAGCCGCGCTCGGCGACACGCTGCTCGAGGTCGGGAAACTCTCCGCGGGCTACGGTGCGGAGCCGGTGCTGCGCGGCGTCGAGCTGCGGGTGCGCGACCGCGAGATGGTCGCCGTTCTCGGCGCGAACGGTGCCGGGAAATCCACCCTGATGCGCGCGCTCGCCGGCCTGCATCGGCCGGTCGAGGGCGGGATCAGCCTCGACGGCGAGGCGTTGCAGCGGCTACCGGCGCACAAGGTCGTCGCGCGCGGCGTCGCGCTCGTTCCGGAAGGGCGGCAGGTGTTCCCTGAGCTCTCCGTGCTCGACAACATCCGCCTCGGCGCGTTCCTGCGGCGCGATGCGACCGACGCCGAGGTCGAGGCGATGCTCGAGCGGTTCCCGCGATTGCGCGAGCGCCTGCACCAGCGCGCCGGCCTCCTCTCCGGCGGCGAGCAGCAGATGCTCGCGCTCGCCCGCGGTCTGATGGCGAAGCCGCGCCTGCTGCTCCTCGACGAGCCCTCGCTCGGCCTCGCGCCGGCGGTCATCAACGACCTCTTCGCCGCGCTCGACCGGCTGCGGGGCGAGCGCGCGACCATCCTGCTCGTCGATCAGATGGCGGGGCTGGCGCTGACGCTCGCGGACCGCGCATACGTGATCGAGGGCGGGCAGATCGTCGCCTCGGGCACTGCCGCCGAGATTGCGGCCGACGGCGCGCTCGAGCGGGCGTATCTCGGCGCGGGTGCTCAAGCGGCGTAGGATCCAGCCGGTCGGCCTCGGGTGGCGGTTGGCCCTGATCGACCGCCTCGATCGATCTCAGCGGAAAGATCCGTTGGACCCGATCAGCCGCCCGCCCGACACTCTGCTCCACCCGACCCCGACACGAAGGAGAAGCCGATGTCCGACTGCCCGACCCCCACCACCAGCTTCGGCCAGCCTGTCCCCGACGGTCAGAACAGCATCCCGGATCGCTGGATTTGAATAGACAACGATTGGAGAGCGCCATGGACGCAAAGACTGATGAGAAGAGCGCGGGCAAGTGCCCGGTCGTGCACACGGCAGCCAGGTCGAACCGCGACTGGTGGCCGAATCAGCTGGACCTTCAGGTTCTCCACCAACACTCGGCCCTGTCCGATCCGATGGGCGAGGCGTTCGACTATGCCAAGGAATTCAAGAGCCTCGACCTGAATGCCGTAATCAAGGACCTGCACGCCCTGATGACGGACTCGCAGGATTGGTGGCCGGCCGACTTTGGCCACTACGGACCGCTGTT